>JBCCGG010000026.1:0-88223 GCA_039029395.1 Pseudomonadota bacterium
GACCAAGTCTTGATGTTTGACACCCATCTCATGGGGCCTAGCGGCCCTCCGGGTAGAAGCGGTGCGCGGCGCGATGCCAATGCATCGGGCAAGCGCCGCGACGCCCTCCGGAGGGCCGCTAGGCCCCACCGAAGGCCGCGCTCCCAGGCTCGCTCGCCGCGTCGCGTGCGGCTGGTGGTGGTCGGCACCACGGCGCCGCCCGCTTCTAGCGAGCGAGCCTGGGAGCGCGGTGAGATGAGTGTCAAACATCAAGATTTGGTCTAGGGCTTGTGAATGGCCGCTCCGGCGTGTGATCATGGCTTGCAGGACGTGGGGTCCGCACCTTATATACTGCCTGGATATTGCACTGCAGCATTGGCCGCTTGGCGGCCGCGCCGCGACGCAAGAGACATTGGCATGGCCGGTGGCTGCCGGCCACGTGAATCGAGGGGCATGACCCCGACTCAGTCACAAGGGAGCAATCGACCATGACCGATATCGTGATTGCCGGCGCCGCGCGTACGCCCGTCGGTGGATTTCTGGGCGGGCTGTCCAGCGTCCCGGCCTCCTTTTTGGGCACCGTGGCGATCCAGGAGGCTCTGTCCCGCGCCAAGGTGTCGCCCGACGAGGTCGACGAGGCCATCATGGGCCAGATACTGACCGGCGGCACCGGCCAGAACCCGGCCCGTCAGGCGGCCATGGGCGCCGGCATTCCGGCCGAGAAGACCGCTTATCAGATCAACCAGCTGTGCGGCTCGGGCCTGCGCACCGTGGCACTCGGCTTTCAGGCGATCCAGGTTGGCGACTGCGAGATCGTGGTGGCCGGCGGCCAGGAGTCGATGAGCCAGGCGCCCCACGTGGCGCACCTGCGCAACGGCACCAAGATGGGCGACCTCAAGATGGTCGACACCATGATCAAGGACGGCCTGTGGTGCGCCTTCAACGGCTATCACATGGGCAACACGGCCGAGAACGTGGCGCGCAAGTGGCAGCTGACCCGCGAGGAGCAGGACAACTTCGCCGCCAACTCCCAGCAAAAGGCCGAGGCCGCCCAGAAGGCCGGTCGCTTCAAGGACGAGATCGTCCCGGTCACCATCAAGACCCGCAAGGGCGAGGTCGTGGTCGACACCGACGAGCATCCGAAGCACGGCACCACGGCCGACAAGCTGTCGGGTCTGCGCGCCGCTTTCGACAAGGAAGGCACGGTGACCGCCGGCAACGCCAGCGGCATCAACGACGGCGCCGCCGCGGTGGTTCTGATGAAGGCCGACGAGGCCGCCAAGCGCGGTGTCGCGCCGCTCGCGCGCATCGTCTCTTGGGCGACCTGCGGGGTCGACCCCTCGATCATGGGCACCGGCCCGATCCCGGCCAGCCGCAAGGCGCTCGAGAAGGCCGGCTGGTCGATCGACGACCTGGACCTGATCGAGGCCAACGAGGCCTTCGCGGCGCAAGCGCTCGCGGTCAACAAGGACCTTGGCTGGGACACCGACAAGGTCAACGTCAATGGCGGCGCGATCGCCATGGGCCATCCGGTCGGTGCGTCCGGCGGCCGGATCCTGGTGACCTTGCTGCACGAGATGGTCAAGCGCGACGCCAAGAAGGGCCTGGCGACGCTTTGCATCGGCGGCGGCATGGGCATCGCCATGTGCGTCGAGCGCGACTAAGCGCGTAGTAAGGATTGTTCCCGAGGGCCGGCGTCGCGCCTGTGCGGTGCGGCGCCGGCAACGGGGGCATGTTTCGGGCCCTAGGGGCTCTTGTGGGAAGACATTAATCGGAGGGAAGGATCATGGCGCGTGTAGCCCTTGTCACCGGCGGCACCCGGGGGATCGGTGCCGGCATCTCGGAGGCGCTCAAGGCGGCCGGCTGCAGCGTTGCGGCCAATTACGGCGGCAACGACGAGGCGGCCAACGCCTTTAAGGAAAAGACCGGCATCTCGGTCTACAAGTTCGACGTTTCCGACTTCGAGGCCTGCAAGGCGGGCATCGCCCAGGTCGAAGCGGACTTGGGGCCGGTCGACATCCTGGTCAACAACGCCGGCATCACCCGCGACGGCACGCTGCACCGCATGAAGCAAGAGAACTGGGACGCGGTCATCTCGACCAACCTGAACTCGGCCTTCAACCTGGTGCGCAACGTTATCGAGGGCATGCGCGAGCGGGGCTTCGGGCGGATCATCTCGATCAGCTCGATCAATGGCCAGAAGGGCCAGTTCGGCCAGTGCAACTATGCCGCCGCCAAGGCGGGCGTGATCGGCTTCACCAAGTCCCTGGCCCAAGAGAACGCCGCCAAGGGCATCACCGCCAATGTCGTGGCGCCGGGCTACATCGGCACCGAGATGGTGCGTGCCGTGCCGGAAGAGGTGCTTAACACAAAGATCCTGCCGCTCATCCCGGTCGGGCGCTTGGGCGAGGAGAGCGAGATCGCGCGCTGCGTGACCTTCCTGGCGAGCGACGATGCCGGTTTCATCACCGGCTCGACCCTGACCGCGAACGGCGGCCAGTACATGACCTAAGGCGCATCGCGCCCGTTATGACCAGCTACCCGGACCGGCCCCTGATCGGGGTCGGCGTGGTCGTCTTCAAGGGCGACCGGGTGCTGCTGATTCGCCGTGGCAAGGCGCCCAAGGCCGGGTCATGGTCCTTGCCCGGCGGGCGTCAGAAGCTCGGCGAGACGGTGCGCCAGGCAGCCACGCGCGAAGTGGCCGAGGAGACCGGCGTCGAGATCGAGATTCTGCGTCTGCTCGACGTCGTCGACTCGATCACCCGGGACGCGCAGGGTGCGTTCGCCTATCACTACACCTTGGTGGATTTCCTGGCGGAATGGCGCAGCGGCAACCTCGCCGCCGGCAGCGATGCCGCGGATGCGACCTGGGCCGATGCCCAAAACCTGGCAAGCTATCGGCTGTGGGACGAGACCGAGCGGCTGATCGCCATGGGCCTGTCGACTCGCTGAATTGGCCTTAGCCCGGCTGCCAATCGGGCGGGGCCATCTCAAAGCCCTCGAACTGAAAGGCCGGCGCCACGGTGCAGCCGACCAAGCTCCAGTCGCCGAGCGATCGGGCGGCCTGCCAGACATCGATCGGAACCACGGCCTGGGGCCGCTGGCCGGCGGCCAAATCGCAGCCCAGTGTGTCGGAGGTGACCGTCACGCCATCCGAAGACTGCTCCAGCAGCAGCGGCGCGCCGGCGTGCCAAAGCCAGATCTCGGTGGCGTCGACCCGGTGCCACCGGCTGATTTCGCCGGCCTCCAGCAAAAAGTAGATCGAGGTGACAGCGCCGCGCCCGCCATCGGGCGCCTGCTGGCGAAAGGTCTCGACGTAATGTCCGCCTTCGGGATGGGGCGCGAGCCCGAGTCGGTGGATGACCTCCTGGGCCTCCATGGCTCAGCCGGAAACTTTGGGCCGGGTCGCGGTCATCGAGGGGCGCTGGGAGTAAGCTTCCAGCCAATCGGACAGGCGATCACGGTCATCGCGCCATTTCAGCTCGCGGAACCTGAAGTCCAGGTACTCCAAGGCGATCGCAACCGAGATCGTGCCGATCGTAATCGGCCCGTCAAGCAGCGCGGCCTCCTGCTCCAGAACGTCGAGCGCCCGGTCGATCTTGTCGCTCTGGCGGTCGATCCAGGCCTGCCAGCGCAGGTTGGCCGGGCGCCTTTGGAACTCGATGAGGCGCAGGATCGCCGCGTCCAGGATGCCATCGGCCTGGGCCTGGAGGCGCAGCGCCAGCCAGCGCTCCTCGCCGCTTGGCGGGAACATCTTGGCGCCGCCGTGCAGATCGTCGAGATACTCCGCGATGACCCGAGAATCGAACAGCACCTGGCCATCATCCAACAGCAGCGCTGGCACCTTGCCGAGCGGATTGTGCTTCGGCAGGTCGTCGTCCGGGCTCCAGGGATCGGTCCGAATCTGCTCGATTTGGCCGGCTACCCGGGTTTCGAGCGCCACCACCATGACCTTGCGCACATAAGGCGAGGTGGGAGAAAACCGCAACTTCATGAACTACCTCCGGCGTCGGTCGAGCAGTGTGTTGGACGAAACCGGCACGACGACGGCTGCGTGAGTCCGACGATTCACGCATAAGAATTTTATCCTGCAAACCACAGTCTGCCTAGGAATCATGGTGCCCCCGCGGTTCCATAGCGCCCGACTATTCGAAACAGATTAGCACCGGCGCCATCCAGCACAAAGACCATGGTTCCCGGAAAATCTTAAATTTGCTACAATCGCGCGGCCATGTGGAACGACGTCGTCGATCTCCGGGACTTCTACGAAAGCCAGTTGGGGGCGGTCGCGCGCCAGGCCATTCGACGCAGCTTGCGCAGGATTTGGCCCAATTTGCGTGGCCAGAGCCTGCTCGGACTCGGCTACGCCACGCCCTACCTGCGACCTTTCCGCGGCGAAGCCGAGCGGGTCATCGCTTGCATGCCAGCGGGCCAGGGCGTGCTGCACTGGCCGCCCGACGAGCCCGGCGCGGTGGCGCTGGCCTACGAGGGCGAGCTGCCCTTGCCCAACTATTCGATCGACCGGGTGCTCATGGTGCACGGCCTGGAGAGCAGCGAATCCCTGCGCGACACGCTGCACGAGATCTGGCGTGTGCTGACCGGCGACGGCCGACTGCTGCTGGTGGTGCCCAATCGGCGCGGCATTTGGGCCCGGTTCGACCGCACGCCCTTCGGCTGGGGCAGCCCCTACAGCGCGGCCCAGCTTTCGCGTCTGCTGCGCGCCAACCTCTTCACGCCCGTGCGTCAGATGCGCGCGCTTTACGTGCCGCCGACCCGGTCGCGCGCGCTGCTGCGCTCGGCCGCCGCCTGGGAGCGTCTGGGCAGCCGCTGGTTCCCGACCTTCTCGGGCGTGGTCATCATGGAATGCGCCAAGCAACCCTATGCCGCCAGCCCGGCCCGGCCCACCGTCGCGGCGCCGCGCCGCCCGGTGGTCGTGCCCTTTCCCCAGGTGGCGCGCCGCTGGCCGCCCGAGGAGAGCGCTTGAGAATCTAAGGATAATCTTCCGTTGCCGGGCTTTTTCCCAAGGCCTTTTAATAAAAAAGGTTTTCTTTGATTTTGCCGCGACCAGGGACTATCTCTAGGCGCCGCTCGACTGGACACCGCAAAATGCTATGGCCGCCGATCAACGCTCGCTCAACGACCTGCGCAAGGAAATCGACGCTATCGACGGTGCGCTGCAGGATCTTCTGATCCAGCGCACCAGCCTGGCGCAGTCGATCGCCGCGGCCAAGGGCGACACCTCGGTGTTCATCCGGCCCGGGCGCGAGGCCCAAGTGGTGCGCCGCCTGGTGGCCCGTCACAGCGGCGCCTTTCCCAAGGCCGCTCTGGTGCGTCTTTGGCGCGACATCATCTCCGCCGTCACCGCCCTTCAGGGGCCCTTCGCGGTCGCCGTCTGCACACCGCCCAACGGTCCGGATCTGCGCGCTCTGGCGCGCGATCATTTCGGCGCGGTGACCCCGTTCTCGGCCTTCGAAAGCGCCATGGGTGTGTTGCGCGCGGTCTCCGAGGGCAAAGCGACGGTCGGTGTGCTGCCTTTGCCCCAAAGCGACGAGCAGGAGTCCTGGTGGCGCGCCCTGGCGCGCGGCGGCGACGACACGCCGCGCATCGTCGCCCGACTGCCCTTCGCGCCGAGCGCCTCGGCACAGGGCGACGACGCGGAGGCCTTGGTGGTCGCTCAGACCGGGCAGGAGGAGAGCGGGCGGGACCGCAGCTATCTGGTGCTCGAGACCGCCGAGGAGCTGTCCCGTGACGCACTGGGTCAGCTTTTGGCGAGCGCCGAGCTCGCGGTCGTCGACGTCAAGCACACACGGGACCTGGCCGACCACCGGCTCGATCTGATCGAGGTCGAAGGCTATCTGGCGGCCGAAGACCCGCGCCTTGAGCGTTTGAGCCGGGGCCACGCCGAGCAAATACGCCAATACTGGCTGGTCGGAGGATATGCCGTGCCGTTTTCGGCCGAGGAGCTGGCCGCCGAACCGGCCGAAGCGCCAGCCTGATGGCACCCCAGGCACGTCCCGGAATCCTCAAGATCGCCCCCTACGTGGGCGGCGAGTCGGCGATTCCCGGGGCCAACCAGGTAATCCGACTGGCCTCCAACGAGAATCCCTTGGGACCCAGCCCGCGGGCCGTCGCCGCTTACCAGGCGGCCGGCGCGGAGCTGCACCGCTATCCCGACGGCAATGCCAAGGCGCTGCGTGCGGCGATCGCCGAGACCGAGGGCCTGGAGGCGGAAAACATCGTCTGCGGCGCCGGCTCCGACGAGCTGATCTCTCTGCTCGTGCGCGCCTATGCGGGGCCGGGCGACGACGTGCTGTACAGCGCCCATGGCTTCCTGATGTATTCGATCTCCGCGCGCTCCGTCGGCGCGACGCCGATCGCCGCGCCCGAGCGTGACATGACGGCGGACGTGGACGCCCTGCTGGCGGCCGTCACGCCCGACACCCGCCTGCTGTTCCTGGCCAACCCCAACAACCCGACCGGCAGCTACCTGCCCGAGGCCGAGGTGCGGCGCTTGCGCGAGAGCCTGCCGGCGGACGTGCTGCTGGTGCTCGACGCGGCCTATGCCGAATATGTCGAGGCGGCCGATTACGAGGCCGGCGCCCGCCTGGTGCGCGCCTTCGACAACGTGGTGGTGACCCGGACCTTCTCGAAGATCCACGGTCTGGCCTCCTTGCGCCTCGGCTGGGCCTATTGCCCGCCAGGGGTCGCCGATGTGCTGAATCGCTTGCGCGGCCCCTTCAACGTGGCGGCCGCGGCGCAGGCCGCCGGCGTGGCGGCGATCGGCGACAGCGACTACGTTGCCAGCTGCAAGGCCGACAACGCCGCAAATCTCGCCTGGTTCTGCGCGCGCATGGCCGAGCTTGGTCTGGAGACGGCGCCCAGTGTGGCCAACTTCGTCGCCCTGCGCTTTCCCGAAGGGGCGGGCAAGGACGCACCGGCCGCCGCCGCCCACCTCAAGGAACGCGGCATCCTGGTGCGGCAGATCGCCGCCTACGGCTTGCCCGAATGGCTGCGCATCACCATCGGACGTCAGGAGGACATGCACGCCGTAGCCGAGGCGCTGGCCGAGTTCATGTCATGAGCGAAGAAAAACCTGCCGCGCTGTTCGAGCGGATCGCGATCATCGGCCTTGGCCTGATCGGTTCGTCGCTCGCCCGCGTCGTGCGGGAACGGGGCTTGGCCGGCGAGCTGATCGGCTGCGCGCGCAGTCCGGAAACCAGGGCCAAGGCGATCGAGCTGGGCCTGGTCGACGCGGTGCACGAGGATCCGGCGCTGGCGGTCCAGGACGCTGATCTGGTCATGCTGTGCACGCCGATTGGCGTCAATCATGATCTCGCGCGGCGCATCTGCCCGGTCTTGCGGCCTGGCGCCATTGTCAGCGACGTGGGCTCGGTCAAGCAGGCGGTGATTCGCGACGTGGGCCCCTTTTTGCTGGAAGGCGTTCACCTGGTGCCCGGCCATCCCATTGCCGGCACCGAGCACTCCGGGCCTGAGGCCGGCTTCGCCGAGCTGTTCGATGACCGCTGGTGCATCCTGACACCGCCGCCGGGCACCGACCAAGACGCGCTGGATAAGGTGACCGCCTTGTGGCAGGCCTGCGGCAGCCGGGTCGAGATCATGGACGCCCGCCACCACGACAAGGTGCTGGCGATAACGTCCCATTTGCCCCATCTGATCGCCTACACGATCGTCGGAACGGCGGTCGGTCTCGAGGGCAGCGAGCGGGCCGAGGTGGTCAAGTTCTCGGCCGGCGGCTTTCGGGACTTCACCCGCATCGCCGCCTCGGATCCGGTCATGTGGCGCGACGTCTTCCTAAACAATCGGGAGGCGGTGCTCGAGATGCTGCAGCGTTTCTCCGAGGACATCACCGCGCTCCAGCGGGCGATTCGCTGGGGCGAGGGCGACGTGCTCGAAAGCCTGTTTCAGCGCACCCGCGAGGTCCGGCGCGGCGTCATCGAAGCGCACCAGGCTGGCAGCTTCGATCCTAGAGAACCGGACTGAGGCGCCCCAACGGCAAGAAACCCAGAAAGACCCGCCCCTGCTTGAGATTCAGGGGAAAAGTTGCTTGCTGCTCGCTTTGGCCCGGAATCTTGGCGTAGGCCTTGAGCGCGGTACGGGCATTCTTGAGCTGATCGGGCTTGAGCAGCTGCGCCTGCTCCAGCAAGTCCAAGGTCTCGGGCAAGCCGCTCGCCTGAACCATGAGCTGGCCCTTGGGACGGCCTTGAGGGTCGAGGGCAAGGTCGCCCTTGACCACGAGCGACAGCGGCCCCCAGGTCAGCGCGAAGACGCGCACTTCCAAATGGCCGCCGTCGGCGCGCCAGAGCACGAGCGCGTCGGCGAGATTTCCGCCGCGAAGCGGCCCGTGTAGGGTCACGTCGCCGGACAGGGACTCGATTATCCGCCCCAAGGCCGCGAATTGGCCGGGCGGGATACCGAGATCGCTAACCTGGAAGCGTAGATCGATTGTCTGAAGTTGGTCGGCGGTGGCGGCCTGCCAGGGCCCGAGTTGCGCCAAGACGCCGGCGGCGGTGACCTCGGGCCGGCCCTCGGCGCTCAGGACAATGCCGACCAGCTCGGTGTGCAGCTCGGCCGGCTGAAAGCTGCCGTCCAGCAAGATTTCCGCCTCGGCGCCGACAAAGCTGGCATCGATGACCTCGCGCGCGGTGGCGATCTTATGATCGCCGGGAAAGGCGATCTCGATTCGGGTCGGATCCAGTAGCCATAGCCGGCCGTCGATCGTCGGGCCCCGCCAGGAGGGGCCGCCGGGCCGCTCGACCGCTCCGTCCTCGAGCCGTGCGTTCAGATCGAAGGGAAAGCCGGTGACCTGGGGCTCCAGATAGGCGACTTGGTAGCCCTGGGCGCGCAGATCCTCGGCGGTTTGCGCCACCGCCTGCCCGAAGCGATGGGCGGCCCAGGCCCAATAGGCGCTCATGGCGGCGGCGGCCAGGAGCAGGGCGATGGCAGCGCCGATGGCGAGACGCTTCATGGCGCCAGGCTCACTCCTTAGGGCGCCAGGCGGTGATGTTGATGCGGATCAGCACTTCATTGCCGACCACACTGGTGTCCTGCCAGAGCCCCTGGCCGATGCCGTAGTCCAGGCGCATGATCTTCAGATCGCCCCAGGCGTTGGCGCGCCAGCGCTGGACGTCGATCGGGTCCTGATCGACGGTCAACTGAAAGGGCAGAGTGACCTCGCGGGTCACGTCGCGCAGGGTCAACTTGCCGTGGGCCTCGAACATGCCCGCGCCGGTCTTGGTGATCCGCTCAGAAACGAAGCGCCCGTTCGGCCACTCCGCCACGTTGAACAGGTTGGCCGAGCGGATTGTCTGATCCCGGTCATTGCTTTGGCTGTCGACGGAGGCGATGTCGACCGTGACCGCGATGCGGCTTTGCTCCAGGTTCTCCTCGGCGAACAGCACCTCGGCCTTGAAGGTCTGGAACAGGCCGTCGACCGGCGCGCCGGATTGATAGGCGGTGAAGCCGACCGTGGACTCCTCGAGCACGGTCCAGGCCGGTGCCTGCGCCTGCGCCGCGAGCGGCGTGCCCAGGATGAGGCAAATCAGTGCGCGCGCGACCCAGCTCATGACGATCCTCCAGGCAGCATGCGGCGAAGAATGTCGTCCTTCAGGACGAAGTGATGGCGCAGGGCGGCTGCGATGTGGGCGACCACGAGCCACACGAAGGTCCAGCCGATGAAAGTGTGGACGTTGCCCAAGAGGTCTTTCATGGCTTCGTTCGACGCCAGCGGGTCGGGCAGAACGAAGAGGCCGAAGACCGAAATCGGAAAGCCGGCGTACCAGGACTGCACGATGCCGAGCGTCGGCTGCAGGAACAGAAGGGCGTAGAGCAACACATGGACGCCATGGGCGGCCTTCTTCTCCCAGTCGGGCATGGACGGGGGCAGGGGCGGCGGGCGATGGGTCAGGCGCCAAGCCAGGCGTAGCAGGGCAAGCGCCAGGATGGTCACGCCGAACGACTTGTGCAGATTGTAGACCTTGATCTTTTCCGGCCCGAGCGGCAGGTCGCCCATGTACCAGGCAATCGACACGACGATCACGAAAAGCACCGCGATCAGCCAATGAAAGCCCTGGGCGAGGACGCCGTAGCGGGTCGCCGGCGCGGCGCGGTTCATGGAGGTCCTTTCCGATCAATGGCATTGCTGGCTCTACACTTAGCCGGCCCGCGATGGGCTGACAACTGGCGAAGGGCGACTTTGGCTCTTGCCAGGCTTCGCCCACGCCGCAAGAGTGAGGAAGCGATTCCAAGAGGAGCCCCATGGCCGAGATCAAGACCGCCCTGGTGACCGGCGCCGGCCGACGGCTTGGGCGCGGCCTGGCCGCCGCCTTGGCCGCCGACGGTTGGCATGTGGTCGCCCATTACAACGCCTCGGCCGAGGGCGCGGAGAGCCTGGTCACGGAGATCGCAGCCGCCGGCGGCCGGGCCTGGGCGATTCAAGCGGATCTCACCGACGGCCGGGCGACCGAAACCCTGATCGGGCGTGCCGTGGAGGTGGCCGGGCCGCTGACCTGCCTGGTCAACAATGCGTCCTTGTTCGAGGTCGACCGCCTGGCTCGCCTGACCCTCGAGGGCCTAGAGCGGCACTTCGCGGTCAACCTGCGGGCGCCGACCTTGTTGTGCCGGGACTACGCCCGCCAGCTGCCCGAGGGCGAACAGGGTGCGATCGTCAACATCCAGGACCAGGCCTTGCACGACGGCGGGCCGGCCTTTTTGTCCTACGCCCTCTGCAAGGTCGGGCTCGAGGTGCTGACCCAGAAGCTGGCCGCCGACCTGGCGCCCGCGATCCGGGTCAACGGCATCGCGCCTGGCTACACCCTGCCGGGCCCCAAGCAGACCACCGAGCGCCACGAAGCGGCCTACCGCAACAGCCCGCTGGGGCGTGGCGGCAGCATCGAGGATTGCGCGGCGGCGCTGCGCTTCCTCTTGGGTGCGCCTTCGGTCACCGGCGAGGTGATACGGGTCGACGGCGGCATTCACCTGCGCCACGGGGGGCGGGGGTCATAGAGTCGTCAAATTTGCGCCCAGAAGCCGTGGAAAGGTGCACTTTAGAAAGCGAAACACCCACCCGGCTTAGATGGCTCGCAACGTCAGATCGCCACATCCTGCCCTTACCGCGATTGCCGCCGCGGTGCTCTTGGCGGGCGCGATCGGCCTCTTCACCTGGCGGCACGCCGCCAAAGCCGACCCGGCGGCACTTCTCAATGTCCAGGCCGAAGCCGACATGGCGTTGTTCGATGCCAAGCTTTCAAGAGGCTCTCCGGTCTACATCCGCATCTTCAAGCAGGAGTCCGAGCTCGAGCTTTGGATGAAGCGGCAGGGTGCGTGGAAACTGTTCGAGACCTTTCCCATCTGCACCTGGTCGGGCGATCTCGGGCCCAAGCTGCGCGAAGGCGACCGGCAATCGCCGGAAGGCTTCTATAGCGTAACGAAGGGCCGTCTCAACCCGAACAGCAGCTATCATCTGGCCTTCAATCTGGGATTCCCGAACCTCTACGACCGCAAATACCGGCGCACCGGATCCTTTCTGATGGTCCACGGCGGCTGCGCCTCGATCGGCTGCTATGCCATGACCGATCCCGGCATCGAGGTGATCTACCGGTTGGTCGAGGCGGCCCTCATGGCCGGCCAAGACCGGGTGCCGGTGCACATCTTTCCGTTTCGTATGACGGACGACAAGCTGAAGCAAAACGAGAACCGGCGCTGGGCCGGATTCTGGCAAGAGCTAAAGCCGGCTTACGATCTCTTTGAGAAAAGCGGCCGCGTACCCTCTGTCACTGTGGTCGGCAAGAGCTACGTCGTCTCTCGTGCTAAATGATGGTGCGCCCGCCGCTCGTCGGGCGTGTGGTTCTGGGGCATAGAGACGAAGGTGTTGGGCGCGCCTAGGGTGCTTTGACCTGCGATATGATGGCCAGGAGCCGCCCGTCCGGATCCTTGAAGAACGCCATCCACTCCTCGGTGCCGTCATCGTGGCGGTGGACCATGTGGGGCGCATGGGTGAATTCGACGCCGCGCTCGCGCAGCCGCTCATAGGACCGGGCGATGTCGGAGACCTTGAAGTAGATCACCGATTCATCGGTGACGTCATCGGTCTCCTCGAGGAACAGCCGCGTTCCACCGCAATCGAAGAAGGCCAATGTGCCGAACCTGTAGAGATGGCGGAGCTCCAAGACGTCCCGATACCAGGCCTCCGACCGGTCGATATCGGACACCGAGCGGGAGATCTGACCGATCGGGCCAAGCTTGGTGTGGGAGTCCATGTTGCCTCCTTGCCCCCTTAGGGCGCTGTTCATCGGCTTGGCAAACCACCCTTTGAGGGCCTGCTTGTTCTCCAGGCCGATCTTGGCGACCACGTTGGAGATGTGGAACTTGACGGCGTCGCGCGAAACGCCGCGGCGCTCGGCGATCTGGCGGTTCGACAGGCCATGCTGCGCCAAGTGCACGACCCGCCATTCGGCCGGCGTTAGGATATCCTCGTACGGCGGACGGCCACGTTTCGACCCTTTGTTCATCGCGCGATCCTAGCGCGCGACGGGTCGATTTACACTCCCCCTCATTTCATCTCTTCTGCCTATCCGACGTTGGGGTGAACCGGGAGTCCGGTTGCTAGGCTCAAGACAGAGTAGGATCGCCCAAAGCGGACACCTTTATGTTCCCCAACTTGATTAAGACGCACAATTCATCAATGCTTAGATGGGCTTGCTACAATGGTCGTTTCTGAGGATCTTGGCGGCCATCGATGGCAAATCGAAAAGAATGTAGCGGTATCCATTCAAGAGACGGCGATGGCGTTCCACGTTGAAACATTGGCTGCCAGATTACTCGAGGTTTTCCCGAGCGCCCGAGAGCCATGGAAAGCGCACCTTGAATACTGGGGAGAAGATGAAGAGCGTGGGTTTTACAACGGCGTATCGGTTTTCGCACACCATATCGTCGACAGTTATCGTGAAGGCCAAACTGAGGAGTTCGAGGCGGGCTTCGACCTGATTGAGAAGATGATCGTTGATGGGCCAACTGATGTCAGAGAACTTGTGATAATTGGCCTGCTCGAAGATGTGCAAAACATCGGCTCACACGACGACTGGGGCTATCAAGTCTATGAAAAGTGGCTTGGCCCATACTCGAAGGCGGCGTGGCTAGAAGTCGAAAAAATGTGGGAAGGCAAGAATAGCCTGGCGGATGTCGTGCGAGCGGAGCGGAAAGATGAGCGCTAGGCCAATCGGACGCGTCCTGGGAATGCCAGATTGGCGCGCGCAGCAACGGCAAGATTCAATGTTGCGGGAACGGAGCTCGGAGAACCTGACAAGCGGCACGACAGTTCGATGCCTTGGTTCTAGTCGGCCGCTTCGGCCTCGACTTTAGGGCGCTGATTGACTCGGTATGAGCTAATCTCGTTATCCCAATGCCAATCCCACAGGCCCATCCAGGTGCCGTCAACATAGACCGATAGATCGGGCACGTTGATCGGACCCGTCAGCTGCAAGGATCGGCCCTCGTAGTTCGTGTCTTCATAGAATGTGATAACCCACTCCGCTGGTATGCAGAGTGAAGAGAGGCTGTTGTCGAAGCTTCCCAAGTCGGGCCGCTCCATCTGATCCCAGGGGTAGTTGAACTCGGTCTCGCCCAGGGCCGTGATCTTTAGGCGCCTATTATGGACATCGGTGTCGAGGTAGTAGTCCTGGTACAAATAAGCATAGCCGGTGCAAACCCACTCCGCCCGCTCTAGGTCCTTTCGTTTATCGTATCTGCTGGATAGGAGAAGACCGACCGCGATCAGCGCAATTGCGCCCGTGACAAGGAGGCCGGAGACGGTCCATATCAAAATGCGCCCTGCTTTTTTTATCATCGGATGACTGTCAATCAAATTTCGGACTGGGTGGGAACAAGATGACACCACAGACTCTTCCCAATTCAAGCGCAAATTGGGCCTCAGTCTTCGTTTGCCCCGGTTTTCAAACGAGGAAGTTCCATGTGGCCTATCCTCGTCGCCATCGATTGTTCGCTTCCAGGAGGGCGTCCTATGCGGTCATTGGGCTGACACGCTGTCAATTTGACAGATGAAGCCAGTGACCCGCCGCCATGGATGGCGCTTTCCGATGGTCTAGATCTCCAGAGCATTGGATAAAGCGTTGATCTGTCTGTAACCCAGCAGAATGCAAGATACATCGGCGCGCTGGTGCCCGGTGGATCGTGCTGGACGAAGAGCCCAGCGGGTTCTATAGCATGTGATGTCGATGGCTGAATTCCCGCAGCCTAAGGAGGTAGCCAATCAGCGCAGGCCCCTTCGCGCCCCTGTTCAATCCAGGCAGCTACAGCGCCCCCGCCTATCTTGAACTCTTGAACTTGCCCGGCAATAGCGTCGAGACCGCGTTGCCGCGGCTGCAAACGGCGACTGACGATCCCAACTGGGAGGCCTTTGCGATCGAGTTCCTTCAAGATCAAAACTGGCGTCTGCATTTGATCGCCAGCAGCAGTCTGCTCTACCGGCCGAGCGAAAGGGTACTCTCGGTACTCTGGCAGACCTTTGATCGTGGAAGCTGGGTGGCGCCACAGATGGGGGCGGTTGCCTACCTGTGCGACCCGCACTTTCCAGAGAACGCGCGAAAACGTATCGGGCACGCCGGAGGAGATGAGGCGGGAGATCTGGACGACGGCGCAAGTGAGCGGTTATCAGAGCGGCAGTTGGCGAAGAACGCCGCCGTGTTGCTCGAGCTCTGCTCCAATATTGTGCTGCTGTCGTCCTGGGTCAAGAATCTCCGTCGGCAGCCAGCGAAAGCAAAGATGTCACAGCTGGACAGTAGTCTAGACAATGCAACCAGAATCACTGCGAGATGGCTGACCAGGGTTGTGGTTCTTTTGGCACGCCAGGGCGTTCATCTCACGCCAGCATACAAATCATGGGGAAGGTCTGACTAGTTGCCTCATGGCGCCCCGTGCGGGGCATGGTGTCGCCATTTTGCGAAGCTTCGCTTAGCCGCGCGTCATTTTAGGACGGTCTTACACTAGGTGTTGACCGCTTAGCCTCAGGCCGCCTCTTGGTGCGCTTGGTCGACGATCTCGACGATGTCGCCGAGGATCGCGGTCAGGTCGTAGTCCTTGGGCGTGTAGACCGCCGCCACGCCCGAGGCTTTCAGCGCCGCCTGGTCCTCCGGCGGGACGATGCCGCCCAGCACCAGGGGCACGTCCGCCAAGCCCAGCTCGGTCATGCGCCGGCGCACCTCGGCGGCCAAGGCCACGTGGGAGCCGGAGAGCACCGAGAGGCCGACCACGTGCACGCCCTCTTCCAGGGCCGCGCCGGCGATCTGATTGGGCGTCAGCCTGATGCCTTCGTAGACCACCTCGAAGCCGGCGTCCCGGGCGCGCACCGCGATCTGCTCGGCGCCGTTGGAATGGCCGTCCAGGCCGGGCTTGCCGACCAGCATCTTGACCCGCCGGCCGAGCCGGCCGGAGACCTCCTCGACTTGGCCGCGCAGGGCCTCAAGCTCGCCCGGCGCGCCCTCGCCACCGGCCACCCGGCCGATCCCGGTTGGCGCCCGGAACTCGCCGTAGACGTCGCGCAGGCAGTTGGCCCATTCGCCGGTGGTCACGCCAGCGTGGGCGCAGGCGATGGAGGCCTCCATGAGATTGCCGCCCTCGCCCGCGGCGGCTTTGAGCCGGGCCAGGGCGGCCGTGACGTCGCCCACGTCCCGGGTCTCGCGCCAGGCCTTGACCGCCTCCACCTGCGCCGCCTCGATCGCCGGGTCGACCGCCAGGAAGCCGCCGTCCTCGCCGGCCGTCAGCGGCGAGGATTCGGTCTCCTGGTAGCGGTTGACGCCGACCACGGTCTGCTCACCGGACTCGATCCGTTGCAGGCGCCGGGCATTGCTCTCGACCAGGCGCTCCTTCATGTAGGCGCTCTCGACCGCGGCGACCGCGCCGCCCAGGTCCTCGATACGGGCCAGCTCATCCTTGGCCTCGGCGATCAGCTCGGCGACCTTGGACTCGATCGCCGGCGCGCCGGTGAAAATGTCTTCGAACTCCAGCAGATCGGTCTCGTAGGCGACGATCTGCTGGAGGCGCAGGGACCACTGCTGATCCCACGGCCGGGGCAGGCCGAGCGCCTCGTTCCAGGCCGGCAGCTGAACCGCGCGGGCCCGGGCGTCCTTGGAGAGCACGACCGCGAGCATCTCCAGGAGGATGCGGTAGACGTTGTTCTCCGGCTGGGGCTCGGTGAGACCCAGGGAATTGACCTGGACGCCGTAGCGGAAGCGCCGGAATTTCTCGTCCTCGACCCCGTATCGGGTCTCGCAGATCTCGTTCCACAGGGACGTGAAGGCGCGCATCTTACACATCTCGGTGACGAAGCGCAGGCCGGCGTTGACGAAGAAGGAGATCCGCCCGACCACCTTCGGGAAATCCTCCTCGGGCACCTGGCCGGCCGCCTTGACCGCGTCGAGCACGGCGATCGCGTTGGCCAGGGCGAAGGCGAGCTCCTGGACCGGCGTCGCGCCGGCCTCCTGCAAGTGGTAGGAGCAGATGTTGACCGGATTCCACTTGGGCACCTCCCGGTAAGTGAAGGCGATCACGTCGGTGACCAGCTTCATGGAGGCCTGAGGCGGGAAGATGTGGGTGCCCCGGGAGAGGTACTCCTTCAAAATGTCGTTCTGGGTCGTGCCGGAGAGCTGGTCGCGCGCGATGCCCCGGCGCTCGGCGGCCGCGATGTAAAGCGAAAGCAGCCAGGGCGCGGTCGCGTTGATCGTCATGGAGCTGTTCATGCGCTCGAGCGGGATGCCCTCGAGCAAAGTCTCCATGTCGCCGATGTGGGCGACCGGCACGCCGACCTTGCCGACCTCGCCGCGCGCCAGCACGTGGTCCGGGTCGTAGCCGGTCTGGGTCGGCAGGTCGAAGGCGACCGACAGCCCGGTCTGGCCGCGCGCCAGGTTGGTGCGATAGAGCGCGTTGGAGGCGGCCGCCGTGGAATGGCCCGCGTAGGTCCGGAACAGCCAGGGCCGATCCCGTTGCGGCGTTGCAGCATGAGCTTTCCCGGAGTCCGCGTTCATGGCCCAATCCTCCTGCGCGTTTCACCTCAAGTCATTATAATCGGTCGAATTCCTGGACCGATGGGCAATTTTATTGCTTTCTTTGTCGCATTCGTGAAAGAAAGCAAATCTTGTGCATTGCAAAAAACATCCTGCGGGTTTAGAAGTCAAGCAAAACCCGGTGGGCCGCCGATTGGGGACACGGCCCGGAGCTAGATGGGAGTAGGCAAATCATGAGCCCAGTGGCTGACGTGGCGCCCAAGGCGCGCCAAGAAAAGAAGGACCTCTACGAGGTTGGCGAGATCCCGCCGCTCGGCCATGTGCCGAAGTCCATGTACGCCTGGCTGATCCGCCGTGAGCGCGAGGGCGAGCCCGAGCAGGCCATGCAGATCGAGGTGGTGGACACGCCGGCGCTCGACAGCGACGAGGTGCTGGTCCTGGTGATGGCCGCTGGCGTCAACTACAACGGCGTCTGGGCGAGCCGCGGCGTGCCGGTCTCGGTGTTCGACGTGCACAAGGCGGAGTTCCACATCGCCGGCTCCGATGCCTCGGGCATCGTCTGGGCGGTTGGCGCCCGGGTGACCCGCTGGAAGGTCGGCGACGAGGTCGTGGTTCACTGCAATCAGGACGACGGCGACGACGAGCAGTGCAACGGCGGCGACCCGATGTTCTCGACCTCTCAGCGGATCTGGGGCTACGAGACGCCGGACGGCTCCTTCGCTCAGTTCTGCAAGGTCCAGGGCCGCCAGCTGATGCACCGGCCGCGCCACCTGACCTGGGAGGAGAGCGCCTGCTACACCCTGACGCTGGCGACCTCCTACCGCATGCTGTTCGGCCACCGTCCGCACATCCTCAGGCCCGGCCACAACGTCCTGGTCTGGGGCGCCAGCGGCGGCCTGGGGTCTTTCGCGATCCAGCTGATCGCGACCGCCGGCGCCAATGCGATCGGCGTCATCTCCGATGAATCCAAGCGCGAGTTCGTGATGTCGCTCGGCGCCAAGGGGGTGATCAACCGCAAGGACTTCAATTGCTGGGGCCAATTGCCGCCGGTCGGCGACAAGGAGGTCTACGGCGCCTACATGAAGGAGTGCCGCAAGTTCGGCAAGGCGATCTGGGAGATCACCGGCAAGGGCAACGACGTCGACTTCGTCTTCGAGCACCCGGGCGAGGCGACCTTCCCGGTGTCCTGCTTCGTGGTCAAGCGCGGCGGCATGGTGGTGTTCTGCGCCGGCACCTCGGGCTACAACATCACCTTCGACGCGCGCTTCGTGTGGATGCGCCAGAAGCGTATTCAGGGCAGCCACTTCGCCAACCTGATGCAGGCTTCCCAAGCCAACAACCTGATGATCGAGCGGCGCATCGACCCCTGCATGTCGGAGGTCTTCTCCTGGCTCGACATCCCGCGCGCCCACA
Source organism: Pseudomonadota bacterium (assembly GCA_039029395.1). Classification (GTDB taxonomy): domain Bacteria; phylum Pseudomonadota; class Alphaproteobacteria; order Kiloniellales; family JAKSDN01; genus JBCCGG01. The sequence continues at coordinate 18,426 of JBCCGG010000026.1, forward strand.
CCAAGATGGCGACCAACCAGCACAAGCCGGGCAACATGGCGGTGCTGGTCCAGGCCAAGCGCCCGGGCATGCGGACCCTCGAGGACGCGATCGAGGCGTGATGCCATGACCCAGGCCGCCGTCGCCCAGGCCGGCCCGTCCGGCCTGCAAGGCAACCTGCTCGCCACCTGCGGCCAGGCGTTGGCCGCGGCCGAGCGCTTTCAGGAGTCCGCTCAAGGCGCGGTCGCCGGGCTGATCGCGCCCGCCGGCCGGTCCGAGGGCGCGCTTCTGGAGCGCCATCAGCTGGCGGCCCACGGCTATGCCTGGCTGGTGACCTATGTCTCGGCCCTGCGCCAGATGCTGCGCTGGGCCGAGCGCTTGGAGGCCGACGGCGACTTTGGCGAACTGGAGCGGCTGATTCTGGGCGCGGCCACCGGCGAGTACCTGGCGCAGCTGTCGGGCGGCATCGCGCTCAGCCAGGGCGAGATCGTGCGGCCTGCCGATCTGGGCCTGGACGACGAGCCGGCCCGGCGCCTGGCGGCCGACCCGGCGGTGGCGTCCCTGGTGCGCGGCGGCAACACCAACGACGCGCGCATGCGCATCGCCGAGCTGATCGCCGACGGAATCTCCTCCGGCTCCTACGGCGACCCGGGCCTGAGCGACGAGACCCTCGATATGGTGCGCGACCAGATGCACAAGCTGGCCGATCAGCACCGAGAGGCGGCCCACAAGTGGCACCTCAAGGACGTGCTGATCCCCGACCAGGTGGTGGGGCAACTGGCTGAGCTCGGCGTATTCGGCCTGACCGTGCCGGAGGAGTACGGCGGCCTGGGCTTGGGCAAAACCGCCATGTGCGTGGTGACCGAGGAGCTGTCGCGCGGCTACATCGGCCTGGGCTCGCTCGGCACCCGCTCGGAGATTGCCGCCGAGCTGATCCGCCTGGGCGGCACCGAGGCCCAGAAAGAGCGCTGGCTGCCGGCCATCGCGGCCGGCGAGATCCTGCCGACCGCGGTTTTCACCGAGCCCAACACCGGCTCGGACCTGGGCTCCCTCCAGACTCGGGCGGTGCGCGACGGGGAGGTCTACCGGGTGACCGGCAACAAGACCTGGATCACCCACGCCGCGCGTTCCGACATCATGACGCTCCTGGCCCGCACGGACCCGAACGAGAAGGGCTATCGGGGGCTTTCCATGTTCATCGCTGAAAAGCCCCGTGGCACGGATAACGATCCCTTCCCGGTCCAGGGCCTGACCGGCGGCGAGATCCCGGTGCTGGGCTACCGGGGCATGAAGGAGTACGAGCTTTCCTTCGATGGCTTCGAGGTGAAGGCCGAGAACCTGCTCGGAGAGGCCGAGGGCAATGGCTTCAAGCAGCTGATGGCGACCTTCGAATCGGCGCGCATTCAGACCGCCGCGCGGGCCGTCGGCGTGGCCCAGTGTGCCCTCGAGCTGGGCTTGGGCTACGCGCTCGACCGCAAGCAGTTCGGCAAGCAGATCGTCGCCTTCCCGCGGGTCGCCGGCAAGCTCGCCTGGATGGCGGTGGAGACCATGGTGGCCCGGCAGCTGAGCTATTTCGCCGCCGCCCAAAAGGATTCCGACCGGCGCTGCGACATCGAGGCCGGCATGGCCAAGCTTTTAGCGGCGCGGGTCGCCTGGTCGAACGCCGACAACGCGCTCCAGGTCCACGGCGGCAACGGCTATGCCCAGGAATACCCGATCAGCCGGGTCCTCTGCGATGCCCGCATCCTCAACATCTTCGAGGGTGCGGCCGAGATCCAAGCCCAGGTGATCGCGCGCGGGCTGATCGACCGCCGGAATTAGGCCGCTTCAGGCCACCCGCCGCCGCGCCATGAAGCCTAGGCCGCCGAGGGCAATGGCGAAGAGTGCGAGGGTCGAGGGTTCGTGGATCGCCGTCCACACGCCGATTTCACCAATTTCGCTGGTGAAGGCTATACTGCCAGTAAGGCCCATATCTATCCTGATTGGGATCGCCTCCACCGCACTGGTCGTCCAGAAATAGTGCACGTCATGAAAGATGACGTTATCAAACTCCGGTGTTGGTCCAGGACCCAAAACGAAACCGCAATTGTTGAGTGCATCACAAGGTGCGTTTATGATTGGGACAAGCTCTGTAATGAGCTCTCCATTCTCATTGCTCAGAGCCATTGTGACGGCAAAATCAACGACGACGGCGCTTGCAGGTGTTTTGACCAGAAACCCGTCAAAATGTGTAATGACATTGGTGCCCAGTTCGATGTGAAGCATGTCGTTGATGGTGTAGACAAACTCGAAGGTGTCGCCGGCCACGCCGGAGGCCATGGTCTGGCTCAAGTTTCCGAGACTGCAAACATTGCTCGTCGTGGGAACGGTACAAGACGCATCGGCCGTTGCATCCACGACAATCAGGTCCGCATTGACCGATCCGGCCGCCGCAAGGACGTACACTCCAATCAGGCCGCCAAGCAGTCTCGAAACGCCGCGCAAGTTCTTCATGACGGTCTCCCGTTGTGGCGCTAGCACTGCACCGGGAGCACCTACATGGCACAGTCCCGGAAGGACCAACTCGACTTGACCGTCGTGAGAATCGCAAGCCAAAAGGCACGAAGGACCATTCGTGTGCACGAATGGCGGTTCGTACGCACGAATGACGTCGGTTTTAGGATGAATAACCCAATTCAGAAAGTGCAGGTCTTGGATTGGGTCAAGGCAATCGGGTCATGAGAAGGCGTGCGCACTCTCCTTCGACTGCTCCCAACCGAAAGCAGAGAACCTTTTTGGGTGCCACCGAGACCCAAGCCCGGATGATCGCACGCCAGCCGATCGGCCGGCGGACGTGATCAGCCGGCGTTTTGGGGATCGCAGAGCGGGAAATCCGCCGCCAGGGCGGAGTCGGCGAAGACCGTCAGATCGTAGGGGTTCTTGGTCTGGGTTTCGAAATCCCAGACCTGGGGCGTGCCCTCGAACTGGACTTGTCCCATCTTGAGCGTGAGCGGTGTCGCGCCCAGGTCGTTCTTCATCTGCTCGAACGCCTCGTCGAGCCGGTACTCGAGGCAATAGCCTTGCCGCGCCGCGTCCCAGCCGATGATCGAGGGCGCCAGGTCGTAGGTCAGCCGGTAGGCTTGGCCGGCACGGTACAGGTCGGACCCGGCCTCGAAGGGCGGCTCGCGGGTCTTGCGGACGGCTAGGAACGACATCGGGTGCGGGCCCGGCCCCTCGGCAAAGAGCGTGAGCCCCATGTCCGCGTCCTCGGCGCTCTCCAAGGTGAGATTAAGGCGGATGCCGATCGGGCCGCCACCGGGCGCCAGCAAGGGCTCGTCGTTCAGCTCGCTCACCTTCAAGCCCGCCTCGACCCGCTGCCAGTCCCGGTCGTAGGCGGCCTTCACGTAGCCCTGCGCGGCGTTCTGCAGGGGCAGCTGGAGAAGGAGCAGAACCAGCCCCGCGCCGAGCAGCCCCGCGGTTTTGTAGGCGAGCTTCGTGCGCTGAAGCACCACCGCCACGACGATCAGCAGCACGGCCGAGCCGCCCGCCACCGCGGCGGCAACCTGGCTGGCCGGCACGCTCAAGCTGAACAGCACGTCGGCCGAGGAGAACAGCGCGGCGCCGATGTAGAGCCCGGCGAAGACGATGCAGATAAGGATCCGAAGGAGCAGCATCCTAGGGATCTTAGAGGCTGGCGCCCGGCAAGGCCACCGCTCTGGTCTTGCGGGCAGCGCCCGGCATGAAGGTAGGGCTACGCGACCCGCCGTCGCATCATGAAGCCGAGGCCGCCCAGGGCGACGAGGAACAGCGCGAGAGAGCCGGGCTCTGGAATCGCCCCGCCGTGGCTCGTGGTCAGGTCGAAGCTGAGCGAGGCCCCGACCGACCAGACGGTCACCCGATAGTCGATCACGACACCGTTGGTTTGGGTCGTGACGTCGCCGGGCTCGCCGCCCGTGATGCCGGTCGCGACGAAGTTCTCGATGCCGGTGATGGTCGCCGCCGGATCGTTGGACCAGACGAGATTGCCCAGGGTGACGGTTAGCGCCAAGTCGCCGTTGGCCACGTTGAACCCGCTGATGTTCGACATGGTGATGCTGCGGTCGTCCAGATCGATCGCAAAGAGCGCATCACCGCCATCCCGCAGCAAGCTGAACTCCGGCCCGCCGCCCACTTGGGCGGACGGCGGGGCGCAAGCGTCGAGAGAATTCCCGCTACAAGTGACGGTCTGGCCGAGCAGCGACCCATGAGCCGAGCTCGCCGAACCGAGAAGGACGAGCCCGGCGAGAGCGAGGCTCAGGAGGCCAGGAAAGCCCGAATGTCGTGGGATGGCCGGGCCCTCAAGATCTCTGCGGGCGCCGCCTCATGAATCCTAGGCCGCCGAGGGCGATCGCGAAGAGGGCGAGGGATGCCGGTTCGGGAATTTCGCCCTTCACCGTTGCTTGGAAGGTACCCGGTCCGTCCACATCCATGCCCAAAGCGCCGAGATCGGTTCCCAGGTTGAAGAAAAGGCAGCAGTCCAAGGTCGTCGCCGTCTGGGCGAAGGCGCTTTGCAGGTCATAGGTCGAGAAGCTGAAATCCTGCACGGTGTTGATCAGATCCGTGACCGCGAGGCCCCCAGCGAAGCGCGAGAAGCCGACGGCAGGGATCTGACCAGGAACGACGTTGTTGTTTGCAAACACGCCCACGGGATCGGTGATCGTCGCGGTGCCGATGCCAGCGATTTCGATCGTTGCGCTCATCGCCGGGACATTGAACACGCCAGCAAAGGGCTCTACGACATCGTCCGTATCGGCCCAGACCGAGAGCGTGAAGGCGGCGCCATTGAAGTTCGCGCCGCCGATAACGCCATTTGCCGTGCCGGTGAAGAAGTAGTCGATGGGCACCGCGCGTGCCTGACCGGGCAAGCTCAACAGGGCCAGCCCAAGCACCGCAGCAATCAATCCTGAAAACCCACGAAGCATCATTGCAATTTCCCCCTCATGCGCCCCCGCACGGACCGATACCTCTGGCCGCGTCTCATCGGTCGCAGAGCGTCACACGAAAGGGTCGACCCGGTCAAGCTAGGGTTGTGACGTTTATCCACAGTTTTTGCCAAAAGGCGCCATTCGGGATCCCGGCGCCGCAATATCCAGGGACGCTGAACTTGCGTGGCCGCTGCCCGGCGCGCCGCCGCATCGTGAATCCGAGGCCGCCGAGGGCGAGGGCGAAGAGGGCGAGGGACGCGGGCTCGGCGACCTGGGCCAGCGCTACCTCTATGTCGTCAATGACCGGGAATGCCCCGTCGGTGGTCGTGACGGTCAGGCTGGTCAAGCCGGTGAAGCCCGCGAAGTTCGTCGTAACGGGGACAACGCCCGTGCCTGGAACATTGATCACCTGCACGATCGTGCCGCCCCCGCCGAATGTACCGGTGAAGATAAAGTTCCCAGCGTCGAACGGGCCACGGCCGAGGCTGCCTGTGACGACACTTAGAAGATCGAATTGCGCCCCGCCGTCCGCCGTGACGACGAACGAAGCAGTCACGAGGCTGTTGAACTCCAAGACATCATCGTCAAACGGAAGAAGCGCAGGGAACAGGGGATGGTCGTTATCAATGTAAAACGCAGCGCCTGGGCCAACGTTCACGGTGAACCCGGCTTCCATGTACACGGAGTTGGACGCAATGGCCGCAGACCCTTCCGATGCGGTTCCATTGAAGGTGATGAGCGCTGCATCCGCGCTGCCAAGCGGCCAGAAGAGCGCGAGTGCGAGAAACCCACCAAACAGCTTTGATCGGGCGCAACCTGTCTTCATGACGGTCCTTCCTGCGAACGCAGAGCCCCCCAATAGGCCTATTCCGACACAATGGGGGGCATTCCCTGAGATAGCGTTAAAGGTGCTTTTTGGCGCGTGGCCGGAATTGGGACTGGGCACCCTGTGGTTGACAGGCATCCGTCTTAGGTGCGAGCGTGATATTGAGGGGAATCACGGACATTGCGTAACTTCGCAGTCAAACCCGGCAGAAAGAGCAAAAGCCGCTTCTGGCATCGTGCTGGCGTGGCATTCGCCTTGCTGGTGTTTCTGCAGCCGGTGTTCGGCAGCTTTGGGCAGATCCTCGCCAAGCCCGGGCCCGAGTCCGAAGGCCTGTTTGAATTCATCGAGATCTGCACGCCCACCGGGCTTCGAATAATCCGGATCGATAGCCTGGCTCAGGAGAGCGGTGGTGAGGACTCGCCCGATTGGTCGTCCCCGTTCTGTCCTGGTTGCTTAGCGGTATCCTCCATCGCGATTCTCGATTCAGAGATATTCTTCCTTATCTCCTATGAATTCGAGACAGTGGTCCCGTCGCCGTCTGTCGAGTCCCAGCCGGCTTCACGGCTCCCCAGCTCCGATATCAACGCAAGAGCGCCTCCGTTCCTAGCTTGAGCTTTTCAAGTTTGGAGATCGCGGCTGCATCCGCCTGCTAACCCGGGACGGTGTTCGCTTTGCGGTCCGAACTCGCGATGAAAACCAAGTCAAACCCAAGGGGTGACTCATGCGTACTTTGCAGACACTCAAGGTGGCCCTGCTGGCTGCCGCGTTTTCCACCTGCGTGGGCCAAGGCGGCCTCGCTCATGAAGATGAAGACAGCGCCGAACCCGGCCTCACGATCAAGGGCGACCATACCGGTATCCGCGCCGACGGGCATGCGCCTATCGGGGTGATGGGAGATCACATGCACAAGGCGGGCGAATGGATGATCTCCTACCGCTACATGCGCATGCACATGGACGGCAACCGAGACGGCACAACCGATCTGAGCCCAGAGGAAATCGTCACCGACTTCAGCAACCCCAATGCGCCCCCGCCGACCTTCCGCGTCGTCCCCACCGAAATGACCACCCAGATGCACATGTTCGGGCTTATGTATGCGCCCTCCGACTGGCTCACTCTCATGGCCATGGGCAACTACACTCTCAAGGACATGGACCACATCACTTTCAGGGGGCCGGCCGGTACGACACGCTTGGGGACTTTTACCACCGAAACACAGGGTTTCGGCGACACCAAGGCGGCTGCGCTGGTTCGCCTCTACGACGATGACACGCATCATGCTCACCTCAATCTGGGGTTTAGCATTCCCACCGGTTCGATTACCGAGGAAGACCGGGTGCTCGCCCCGACGGGCGCAACACCGACGCTTCGCCTGCCCTATGCCATGCAGCTTGGGTCTGGGACCTTTGACCTGATGCCCGGCGTCACCTACACCGGGCACTATGAGAGGCTGGGCTGGGGAAGCCAGTTCTCGAGCACGTTTTTTCTCGGCGACAATGACGAGGGCTGGTCCTTCGGCGACCGCTACCAGCTCACCGCCTGGGGCAGCTATCTGTTCGACGACTGGATCAGCACCTCCGTGCGCCTGACGGGAATCACCCAAGGGGACATAAACGGGCGTGACGACCAGATCACCGCGCCGGTGACGACGGCCGATCCGGACAATTACGGCGGTCAGAAGCTGATACTGGGGCTTGGTGCCAATCTGGTCGGTCAAGAGGGGCTGTTGCGCGGCCACCGACTGGGCTTCGAGTTTGGCATTCCGATCTATCAGGATTTGAATGGCCCACAGTTGAAGAGCGACTGGGCATTCATAATCGGCTACCAGAAGGCGTTCTAGCGCGGCCCATCGATAAGGACGGCCTCGTGCATGGCCCTGCCCATGCGCGAGGCCGACCAGATGGTGGCGTCAAATTGGGTCTGGTGAACCTCAACCCGGTCGGTCAATATCTCCACCATGGAAAGCGCCTTCCCGGTCATCATCGTGGTCGCCTGCCTGGCGGTGTTGGGCGTGCTGTTTCTGGGCCTCTTCTCAATGGCCCGGGGCGGCGAGTTCAACAAGAAGCACGGCAACAAGCTGATGCGTGCCCGGGTGTTGCTTCAGTTCGCCGCGATCGGCGTCTTGGCGCTCGCCTGGCTGCTGACCCGGGGGTGAAGGAAGAGAGATGGTCAAGCTGGACAAGATCTATACGCGCGGCGGCGACAAGGGCCAGACGTCCCTGGGCGACGGCGCGCGCCGGGCCAAGCACGACCTGCGGGTCGCCGCCTACGGCACGGTTGACGAGGCCAACGCCTGCCTGGGCCTGGCGCGCCTGCACACCAAGGGCGCCCTCGACCAGCTGCTTGGGCGCATTCAGAACGACCTGTTCGATCTGGGCGCCGATCTGGCGACGCCCGAGCGGGAGAACCCCAAGTATCCGCCGCTGCGCATCACGCCGGCCCAGGTCAAGCGCCTGGAGCAGGAGATCGACCAGATCAACGACAAGCTCGAGGCGCTGAAATCCTTCGTGCTGCCCGGCGGCTCGGCGGCGGCCGCCCACCTGCACATGGCGCGCACCGTGATCCGCCGGGCCGAGCGCGACATGACGGCGCTGGCCGAGGAGGAATCGATCAATCCGGATGCCCTGCGCTATGCCAATCGGCTGTCCGATTTGCTCTTTGTCCTGAGCCGCCACGCCAACAAGGACGGCGCCGCCGACGTGCTCTGGACGCCCGGCGCGAACCGCTGAAAAATAGCCGTTCTCCGGGCCTTTGGCGCCGTTGACAGGACCATTGTCTATCCCTATTGTGCGGCGCGGCATAACCGGCGGCTGAGCTAGGTCAGCACGGCGATATGGCCTGCCGGACGGGGCTTTTTAAGGGCACATCACCGGTACGGACTCACCAAGGTCTTCGCGCATGTCCGCGCGGAGCTCCCTTTAGATCAACGAGGCGGGAATGAAGGTTCTTGTCGGGGTAAAGCGCGTGATTGACGCGAACGTCAAGGTTCGGGTCAAAGGCGATAAGTCGGGGGTCGAGCTGACCAACGTGAAGATGGCCATGAACCCCTTCTGCGAGATCGCCGTCGAAGCGGCGGTGCGCCTGAAGGAGGCCGGCACGGCGACTGAGGTGGTGGCGGTCTCGGCCGGCATCGCCCAGAGCCAGGAAACCCTGCGCACGGCGCTCGCCATGGGCGCCGATCGGGCGATCCTGGTGCAGAGCGACGTGGCGCTCGAGCCGCTCGCTATCGCCAAGCTGATGAAGGCCGTGGTCGAGCGCGAGCAACCCGAACTGGTGGTTTTCGGCAAGCAGGCGATCGACGGCGACAACAACCAGACCGGCCAGATGCTCTCGGCGCTTCTGGGCTGGTCTCAGGGCACCTTCATCTCCAAGCTGGCGCTGGAGGACGGCCACGCCCGGGTCACCCGCGAGGTCGACGGCGGCCTCGAGATGGTCGACCTCAAGCTGCCCGCGGTGGTCACCGTTGACCTGCGTTTGAACGAGCCGCGCTACGCCTCTCTGCCGAACATCATGAAGGCCAAGAAGAAGCCGCTCGAGACCATCACGCCCGAGGATCTCGGCGTCGATGTGACGCCGCGCCTGGAGGTTTTGCAGGTCGTCGAGCCGCCGGCACGCAAGGCCGGCATTCGGGTCTCCTCCGCCGAGGAGCTGGTCGACAAACTCAAGAATGAAGCGAAGGTGATCTGATGTCCGTTCTGGTCATTGGCGAACACGACAACGCCGAGCTGAAGGGGGCGACCCTTCCCGTCGTCACCGCCGCCCTGGAGATCTCCGGCGGCGCCCCGGTCGACCTTCTGATCGCCGGCAGCGGCTGCGCTGCGGTCGCCGAACAAGCCGCCAAGGTGTCCGGCGTCGGCAAGGTGCTGCTGGCCGACAACCCGGCCTATGAGCATGCGATTCCTGAGAACCTGGCGCCTAGCCTGGTCGAGCTCGCCGGCAACTACGGCCATGTCCTGGCGCCGGCGTCGACCTTTGGCAAGAACCTCATGCCTCGGGTCGCCGCCTTGATGGACGTGCAGCAGATCTCGGACATCAGCGCGGTCGAGGGCGCGGATACCTTTGTGCGGCCGATTTACGCCGGCAACGCCATGATGACCGTGCGCTCGGGCGATGCCACCAAGATCATCACGGTGCGCACCACGACCTTCGAGCCGGCCGCCGAAGAGGGCGGCTCGGCGGCGGTCGAGGCGGTCTCCGGCGGCGCCGACGCGGGGCTCTCGAGCTACCAGGGCGCCGAGCTCACGACCTCCGAGCGGCCCGAGCTGACCAGCGCGCGTATCGTCATATCCGGCGGGCGCGGCATGCAGTCGGGCGACAACTTCGCCATGCTTGAGAAGATCGCCGACAAGCTGGGCGCAGCGGTCGGCGCCAGCCGGGCGGCGGTCGACGCTGGCTTCGTGCCCAACGACTACCAGGTCGGCCAGACCGGCAAGGTGGTCGCTCCCGACCTCTACATGGCGGTCGGCATTTCGGGCGCGATCCAGCATCTGGCCGGCATGAAGGACTCCAAGGTCATCGTTGCGATCAACAAGGACGAGGAAGCGCCGATCTTCCAGGTCGCCGACTACGGTCTGGTCGCCGATCTGTTCCAGGCGCTGCCGGAGCTGGAGTCCGCGCTCGGGTAACCCCGGGCGCTTTCCAACAACAGTTAGGTCAGGCTATGTCCGAGCAAGCAACGGCCCAGGAGGGCGCGCCAGAGATTTCCGCCATCGGCGTCATCGGCGCCGGCCAGATGGGCCACGGCATCGCGCAGATCTGCGCTCAGGCCGGCTACAGGGTGTGCCTCTCCGACATGGACGAGGAGGCGCTGAAGCAAGGCCTGGCCAAGATCGACCGGGGCCTCGATCGCCAAATCGAGAGAGCGCACATCAGCGCCGAGGACAAGGCGGCGACCCTGGGCCGGATCGAGACCTCGACCGATCTGGAGATCTTCAAGAACTGCGACGTGGTGATCGAATCGGTCGTCGAGAACGAGGAGATCAAGAAGGAGATCCTGCGCCAGCTTTGCCCGCTTCTGAAGCCCGAGGCGATCATCTGCTCCAACACCTCGTCGATCTCGATCACGCGGCTCGCCTCGATCACGGACCGGCCCAGCCAGTTCATGGGGATGCACTTCATGAACCCGGTGCCGGCCATGCACCTGATCGAGCTGATCCGCGGCATCGCGACCGAGGAGCCGACCTTCCAGGCGATCAAGCAGCTGGCGCTCGCGCTCGACAAGAAGCCGGCAACCGCCGAGGATTTTCCGGCCTTCATCGTCAACCGCATTCTGCTGCCGATGATCAACGAGGCGGTCTACACCCTTTATGAGGGGGTTGGCTCAGTCGAGGCGATCGATACCGCCTTGAAGCTCGGTGCCCACCATCCCATGGGCCCGCTTGAGCTGGCCGATTTCATCGGGCTCGACACCTGCCTTGCGGTCATGCACGTGCTCTACGACGGCCTGGCGGACTCCAAGTATCGGCCTTGTCCGCTTTTGGTGAAGTACGTCGAGGCCGGCTGGCTCGGCAAGAAGGCCGGCCGCGGCTTCTACGACTATTCCGGCGAGACGCCCGTCCCGACCCGCTAAGAAGCTACAAGTCGCCGAGCCACGAGATCGTCTGCGCGGCGATCTCGTCGCGCCACGTCTTCTTGGAAAAGGTATGATTGGCCTCGGGCAGGTGCCGCTGGGTCACGCGGGGCGCTTCTAGAACCTGTCGACCGGTATCGCTTTTGCGAGCCGCGACGAGGAATTCCTGAGCGGTGAAGTCGTTGCCGCACAGAACCAGCAGAATCGGCCCTTCGAAGCGGTCGATCGCGTCGATCACGCGCTCCGGAAGGCTGGCCGCGACTTTGGCCGTGCCGACGCGGGCGGCGATCGAGGTGCGCAGGGAGCCGGCAATCGATCCGATCGACTGGCCGAGCGAGATCTTGCCGCTGGCCAAGCGCCGCCAGGTCTCGGGATCGGCGATGCGCCGCCCATAGTGGTGCTTCAAGGTCGCCTCGGCCTGGGTCGCCTCGCTGCGCACCCAGGGATTGACCAGGACCATACCAGCGACCCGGGGATCCTGATGGCCGTAGAACGCGGCGGCCGAGGCACCGTCGCAGAGCCCCCAGAGCACAACCCGCTCGATGCCGGGCTCGGCGGCCTGAAAGGCATCGATCGCCGCGGCGATGTCCTGGCTGATGGATTCGAAGCCTTGGAGCTCACCGTCGCTGTCGCCCATGCCCCTGGCATCGAAGCGGAACACGGGGATGCCTTCGGCGCAAAATTTGCGCGCCAGCGAGACGAACTGACGGTGGGCGCCGATGCGGTACTGCGGCCCGCCAACGACGATCAGAACACCGCGCCGGGTCGGCTCAGGCGTCCGGTGCAGGATTCCGACGAGCCGGTCCCCGGCGCACTGGAAGCTGACGGCGGCTTCGCCGACCGTCACCTCTTCAGCCTGCATCCGCCTTGGTCAGGTCGGCTGGGCAGCCGTCGCGCACCCAATCGATCAGCTTGCGCCGGTCGATCTTGTCGTTGACGTTGCGCGGCAGGTGCTTGAGGAAGTGGAAGCGATCAGGGATCAAGTGACGGAGCAGGTAGTGCTTGAGCGCTTCGCGCGCGGCCTCCTGGTCGGGCGGCGTGCCCTCGGCCTCGACGAAGGCATGGAGCTCCTCGCCGACCTTGGCCACGGTCGCCATGCCCCAGCCGCAGCGCACGACTGCCGCGGCGATATCGTCCAGCTCGATGCGTTCGCCGCGGATCTTGACCTGGTTGTCGCGCCGGCCCAGGAAAAAGGTATGGGCGCCCTCGCGTCGGGCCCAGTCGCCGGTGTAGTAGGCCGGCACAGGCTGGCCATCCAGGACGTAGTCCCGGAAGCTGCCGGCCGAAAGCTCCGGGGCGCGCCAGTAGCCGTCGGCAACCTGCGGGCCGGTAATGACGATCTCGCCCTCGTCGCCGCTCACCCCGTCTTCGTCCAGAAGATGGATCGCCATGCCGGGGATTGCCTCGCCGATCGCCACGCTGTTGCCGCAGGCCGGCAGGTAGTTGTCCTCGGTCAGGCGCACCAAGGTGCAGGATACGGTCGCCTCGGTGGGCCCGTAGGTGTTGTGCACCACGACCTCCGGTCGGGCGGCGAAGATGGCATCCAGATGGAGCTTGAGCAGCGGTTCGCCACAGAAGGTCAGAAGCCGGAGGCTCTCGAAGTTCTTTGCGGTGACGCTCTTGGTCTTGACCATGGAGGTCATCACGCTGGGCACCGAGTTCCAAATCGTCAGGCCGTGACGCTGAATCGCCTTGGCCGTCAGCAAGAGATCGATCTGATCGGTCAAGGGATAGAGGGTCGATCCGGCGCAAAGCGCGCCGAAGATGTCCAGCACGCTGAGATCGAAGGCGATGTTCGGATGTTGCGACCAGCGGTCCCGGGGCGTCAGTTCCATCGCCTCGATCGCCCAGGAGACATAGTGAGACAGCGCGTCGAACGGGATCATCACGCCTTTGGCTTCGCCGGTCGAGCCGGAGGTGAACATGACGTAGACCAGTCGCGCCGGCGGTCGGGGACTGGACAGGCGCTGATCACTCAGGGCGTCGATCACAACCACCTTTGCGTCGCCGGCCAGGCTCTCGGCCTCGGCCTGCAGACGCCCATTGGTCACGATTACTTCGGGCGCGAACTTGTCGACCGTCAGCCGCTGGCGCTCGAGCGGGGCCGCCACGTTGACTGGCGCATAGACCGCGCCCGCCATGGCGCAGGCGAACATGGCACCATAGGCCTCGGCGCTTTGGGGCAGGTGGATCAGCACCCGCGTCCCCTCCTCGCTGCCTGGGTGGCCGGCGATGGGATGGGCCAAGCGCTGCGCGAAGTCGAGCAACTCACCGTAGCTCGTCGTGCGCCCTTCCTGGACCACCGCCGCATGGTCGGGAAGCTCACCGGCGACGGTGATGAAGCGCTGCAGGAACGACGGTGACGACATCTGTACCAACCTCGAGATCCTAGGTCCGCGGCCAAGCTAGGGTGCGACTGTGAAGATTATGTGGCAATTTGCACGGACCCGATGGCGCCTGACAAGGCCAAGCAACTTAAGGACCGCGGATTAACCATCGGTTAATCATGCAACTCCTTGCCAGGCCTACGGCTTTTGTCAACTCACGGTTATCGGTAGATAGCCGTCGACGCGCTTGTTCGGAGCGGTTAAAGCCCGATTGGGTGATCAGCGGCCCAGCAGCTGCTTTATCGCGGATTGGGCCTGTGCGCCTCCAACATGCCTAATCGCGCCGGCGAGCCCCGCCGGACTGCGCGGGTTCAAGGCCATCAATCCCCAGATTTCGCGCCGCTGCGTGCACCACTCCGACTTGAACCCCTCGTCGCCGACACCGAAATCGAACTCCGCGACCTTATCCACTTCGATTAGGTGCTCGAGCAATCTGAGGATCATGACCGTACCGACCGAAAGGTTCTTCGCGGCGGGATTGGTTGCCAGCGTTTCGTCATAGGCCATCTTGTATTGGAAGGCCGTCGTGCCGGACAGCAAGCTCAGTTGGGTCGCGACCGGCTCGTCGTCGAGATACATGATGCCGAGGCGCAGCGATCCCAGCCGCGCGCACTGTGCGATTAGGCTTGGAATGAACTCGGGGTAGGATTCGGCCTCCTTCCAGCTTCGCTCATAGACCCTCTCATAGGCGCCGATGGCGGCCTCGAGATTGCTGTCGTCGGTGACCATCTCGTAGCGAAACCTGCCGGACTTCTCGATCTTGCGGTTCTTCCATTGCAGCGTCTTGCGGATTTTGCTCCCGCGGGCCGCCATAAAGTCCTTAAAGGTTCGGCCGGCCAGGGGCTCGAACCAGCTGGCATGCTGGAAGAACGGCTGGACGATCAGACCAGCCGAGCGAAAAGCGTCCGACATGGCTCGATAGACCCTGGAATCCGGCTCCAGCGCCTTCATGACGATCACGTCCCATCGGGGCCGTTCGGCACAGATCTCCGACACGACGCGCCCGACCACACGATCGACGTCGGACGACTCTGCGCCAATAATCGGCCCACCTCTCATGGTGTAGAAATTGGTGAAGCTCGAGAGCACGCGCTGGCGAATCGGACCTAAACGTGCCGGCGCCGCTCGGGCGACCAGAAGCAAGGGCGGCACGCCGGGCCCCTCCCCATCGACGCCATAGAGCCGCAGCTCGTCCCCTTCATTGCGCGTCGTTTCAATGAGCGGCCGGAACCAGGCGTCGCTATGGAAGAAGTTGATGGCACCCGCCTGCGCAAAAAGCGACCGATAGGCGTCTGGAAGCTCGTCGAGATCGTGGTAGAGGCTTACATCCATCGGGCGCTCATCAAGCTACACACTAGGCCGCGCACGGGTGCCCCGGCAACGGTATGCCACCGCGATCCGGCCAGCCCTCAAGCAGAACGCCGAAAGCGGCATCTGTCTATCACACGATCGATTAACCCGACATTAACCACCGCGCGGCGCTCACCCGCCGGTCTTGACGACCTCGGCGCCGCCCTTGCCCTCGGGAAGGTAGTAGCCGATCAAGGCGCGCGCTTCCGGGGAATCCCATTCGGCCGGGCCTTCCAGGGCGCCGACGATTTGGCCGGCGCCATCGATCAGGAAAGTGGTCGGCAGCCCGCGCACGCCGATCTCCTGAGACAGCTTGCCGCTCCCGTCCAGATAGATGCCCATGCTCTGGAGATTGTACTCCTGGTAAAACTGCTCGACGATCGGCGCGCCGCCCCGGTCTTGGGAGGCGGCGATCACGGTCAGGCCTTGGCCGCCAAGGTCGGCCTGCAGGCGGTCGAAGTCGGGCATCTCGTAGACGCAGGGCGCGCACCAAGTGGCCCAGAAATTGAGCAGCACGACCCGGCCGGCGAAATCCTGCAGGGTGACGGGCTGGCCGCCGGCATCGGTGAAGACTGCGCGAGGTGCTGGTCGCGGCGCCTCCAAGAGAGTAAAGTTGTCCTTGAACGGCCCGAGCAAGGGCGGCTCACCGGCGGCGCTGGGCGCTATTCCCCCGATCGGCAGGACGATCAGGGCGAGCGCCAGGACCAGCGTGGCGGCGGGGGCCTTTTTTGTGGGCATGGGACGGGCGACTCCTGTTTGAAGGCGCGGCATGACGGCGAAACCGAGATATGGCCACGAGCATAGCAGCGACAAGGGCCAAGGGAATTCAAAGCCTGGTGAGGGCGCTAACGTCATGTGGGGCGGGCGCTTCAGCCGGGCGCCCGACCAGGTCATGGCGCGCATCAATCCCTCGATCGACTTCGACCGCAAGCTCTATGCCCAGGATATCGACGGCTCCCAGGCGCACTGCGCCATGCTGGTCGCCCAAGGTATCCTGAGCGCCGAGGACGGCGCCCTGATCCGCGACGGGCTGGAGCGGGTGCGCGGCGAGATCGAGGCCGGCGACTTCCCCTTCCAGAGCGCGCTGGAGGACATCCACATGAACGTCGAGGCGCGGCTCACCGAGCTGATCGGTGAGGCCGCGGGGCGCCTGCACACGGCGCGCTCGCGCAACGACCAGGTGGCGACCGACTTCCGCCTGTGGGTGCGCGCCGCGATCGACCGCTTGGATGAGGGCCTGCGCGACCTCCAGGCCGCTCTGCTCGACCAGGCCGAGGCCCACGCCGATGCGGTCATGCCGGGCTACACCCATTTGCAGGCGGCCCAGCCGGTGACCCTGGGGCACCACCTGATGGCCTATGTGGAGATGTTCGGGCGCGACCGGGGCCGCCTTGCCGATGCCCGGGCCCGGCTTAACGAGTGCCCCCTGGGCGCCGCGGCGCTGGCCGGCACCTCCTTCCCGATCGACCGGGAGCAGACCGCCAGCGCGCTCGGCTTCGCGCGGCCGGCGGCCAACTCGATCGACGCGGTCTCGGACCGGGACTTCGCTTTGGAGTTCCTGTCTGCCGGCGCGATCCTGGCAATCCATCTGACCCGGATCTCCGAGGAGCTGGTGATTTGGTGCAACGAGGGCTTCGGCTTCGTCGCCCTTTCCGATGCCTTCACCACCGGCAGCTCGATCATGCCCCAAAAGCGCAATCCGGACGCCGCCGAGCTGGTACGCGGCAAGGCGGGTCGCGTGGTCGGCGCGCTCTCGGGCCTGCTTTTGGTCATGAAGGGCCTGCCGCTGGCCTTCAACAAGGACATGCAGGAGGACAAGGAGCCTCTGTTCGACGCCGCCGAGACCCTGGAGCTTTGCGTCGCCGCGACCAGCGGCATGGTGCGCGACATGACCCCGGATCGCGCCGCGCTCGAGGCTGCTACGGCACGCGGCTTCCTGACCGCGACCGATCTGGCCGACTGGCTGGTGCGGGTCGCCGGATTGCCGTTCCGTCAGGCCCACCACGTCACCGGCGCGGTGGTGCGCCAGGCGGCCGAGCAAGGCTGCGACATCGCCGAGCTGCCACTGGAGCAGCTCAAGGCTGTCGACCCGGCGATCGACGAGCGAGTCTACGAGGTGCTGACGGTAGCCAGCGCGGTCGAGACCCGCACATCCTTCGGCGGTACCGCGCCGAGCCGGGTGCGCGAGGCGATCGCCGCGGCGCGCGGACGTTTCCTGTCATGACCAGGTGGGCGGTTCTCCTGGCGGCGGGCCTGGCGCTGGCGCTTTCCGGCTGCGGCAAGAAGGGCGATTTGGAGCCGCCGGAAGACGACGAGCGGGACTATACCTACCCGGCCTTCTACCCACCACCGGACACGGTCAATCCGGGGGCGCCTGAGGTGCGCGACACCAAAGAGGACCCGGCCGGCCTGGAGCTGACCGCGCCGGCGCCCTCGCTGACGCCCTTGCCGCCCGGCCGGACCTCGACCGAGACCTATGGAAGCCCGGAACCATGAGCCATTTCGACTACCGCGACGGCCAGCTCCACGCCGAGCAGGTGCCCCTGGCGGAGATCGCCGAGGCGGTCGGCACGCCGTTCTTCTGCTATTCCTCGGGCGCGCTGGAGGCCGGCTACCGGCGTTTCGCCGAGAGCTTCGCCGGGCTCGACGCGACGATTTGCTACGCGCTGAAGGCCAATGCCAATCTGGCCCTGGTCAACACCTTCGCGCGCCTGGGCGCCGGCGCCGACGTGGTCTCGGAGGGTGAGCTGCGCCGGGCTTTGCAGGCCGGCGTGCCGGCCGATCGCATCGTCTTCGCCGGGGTCGGCAAGAGCGCGGCCGAGATGACCGCGGGACTGGAGGCCGGAATTCTTCAGTTCAACGTGGAATCCCTGCCCGAGCTGGAGCTGCTCAACCAGGTTGCCGTGGCGCGCGGTCAGCGGGCCCCGGTCTCGCTGCGGGTCAATCCGGACGTCGATGCCCGGACCCACGAAAAAATCTCCACCGGCAAGGCCGACAACAAATTCGGCATCGATATCGACCAGGCACCTGAGGCGGCCCGTCTGGCGGCCGAGTTGCCCGGCATCCGCCTGGTCGGCCTGGCGGTCCATATCGGCTCCCAATTGACCGATATCGCGCCTTACCGCGGGGCCTTCGAGCGGCTGATCGCGCTCTACAAGGAGCTGCGCGCCGCCGGTCTGCGGCTCGAACGGCTCGATTTGGGTGGCGGCCTGGGCATCGTTTACCGGGACGAGGCGCCGCCGCCGGTCGAGGCCTACGCCCAAATGGTGCGCGAGCTGACCGGCGGCTTGGCCGCCCGGCTGATCTTCGAGCCCGGCCGTCTCTTGGTCGGCAACGCCGGCCTTCTGGTGACCCGGGTGCTCTACGTGAAGGGCTCCGGCGCCCGCAGCTTCGCCGTGGTCGACGCGGCGATGAACGATTTGATCAGACCGACGCTCTATGATGCCTGGCACGAGATCAAGCCGGTCAAGGCCCCCGAGTCGCGGGCAGACGGGCTGCTTTACGACATTGTGGGGCCGATTTGTGAAACCAGCGATACCTTTGCCAAGCAGCGTTCGCTTCCGGAAGTTGAATCTGGCGACCTGCTCGCGATATGTTCAACCGGAGCCTATGGCGCGGTCATGTCCTCGTCCTATAATATGAGGCTCTTGGCGCCGGAGGTTCTGGTGCGCGGCGCCGATCATGCGCTGGTCCGCCCCCGGCAGGATTACGACAGCCTGCTGGGACAGGACCGCTTGGCGCCTTGGCTCGATCTCGGGGTCCGCGACGCCTCGCGCGGCGCGGCCTAGGGTTCAAGAGCCAGAGGCTAACAGAAGGAGACCGCGTCCCATCGCCGAGAAACAGCGCCGACGGTCGATCCTTAGCCAGGGCCAAGTAACGGCGGCCCTGCCGAGTCTCGGCATGCGCCTGGGCCTGGCCCGTGCGATTCTGGTGTGGGAAGCTTTCTGGCCTGCCTTCTGGCCCACCGTGACGTTACTTGTGCTGTTCGCCGGCATCGCCCTGATGGATGTGCTGCCGCACATGCCCGGCTGGCTCCACGCCGGCCTGCTGGTGATTTGGATCGGCGCCTTGGTGGCCAGCCTGGTGTCCGGCTGGCGGCGCTTTCGGATACCCAGCCGGGAGTCGGCGGGTCTTCGTTTGGAGCAGGATTCGGACCTCGACCACCGACCGCTCATGGCGCTTGCCGACCGCCAGGTCGCCGGTACCCGGGACCCGGAGAGCGTCAAGCTGTGGCAGGCCCACCGTCGGCGCATGCTGAAATTGGCCGGCCGGCTCAGGCTCAAGCTGCCGCGCGTCGACCTGACGGTCCACGATCCTTGGGCCCTGCGCGGCGCGGTGCTGCTGATCCTGGCGATTGGCCTGGTGGTCGGCTGGCGCGATTGGCCGACCCGCCTGGGCGCCGCGGTCCAGCCTCAGCTCGCCTTCACCGCGCCGAGCGTACCGGCCCAGGTCGACGCTTGGATCAACCCGCCGGCCTACACCGGCCTGCCGCCGCTGTTCCTCGACCCGGCCTCGGGCGAGACCATCGTGACCCCGGTCGGCAGCGTTCTCCTGGCCCAGGTCCAGGGCGGCGATGGCGTTCCCCGGGTCACGGTCGGGGAGGCGACCGAGGATTTCGGCGCACTGGCGAGCGGCGCTTATCGGATCAGCCGCAAGCTGGATGAGGGCGATTGGTTTGCGATCTCGCAAAGCGGCGAGACTCTGGGCACCTGGGCGCTCGACCTGCAGCCCGATCAGGCGCCCACCATCGAGCATCATGCGCCGCCCGCGCGTACCGAGCGCAGCACCTTGCGTCTGGACTACGGCGCCAGCGACGACTTCGGGGTGGAGAGCGCGAAAGCCTACATCCGGCGCATCGATCAGGAGGGCGACCCGCCCGTGGTGCTCGACCTACCGCTTGCCTCGGTCGGCCTGCCCGCCGTCGAAGGCGTCAGCTATCACGACCTGACGCCCCACCCCTGGGCCGGCATCGCGGTCGAGATCGAGCTAGAGGCGACCGACGCCTTGGGCCAAAGCGGGCGCAGCGAGGCGGTCCGCACGGTGCTGCCCGAGCGCATCTTCAATCACCCGGTGGCCCGTGCCCTGGTCGAGCTACGCAAGCATTTGACCCTGTCGCCCGAGGACCGGCGCACGGTGGTTCAAGCCCTATGGCGCATCAACCAGCAACCGGAGCACTATTTCGACGATCTCGTGGTCTACATGTCGATCCGCAGCGCCGAGCGCCGGCTGATTCACGACAAGACCGAGGATGCGGTGCCCGAGGTCCAGGAGCTTCTGTGGCGCACCGCGCTGCACATCGAGGAAGGTGAGCTGGCCCTGGCGGAGCGCGAGATGCGCAAGCTTCAGGAAGAGCTGATGCGGGCGCTCGCTGAGGGCGCCTCCGACGAAGAGATCGAGCAGCTCATGGACCAGCTGCAGGACGCGCTCAACCGCTATCTGGAGGCGCTGGCCGAGCAAATGCGCGAGCAGCTTGCCGAAGGCGGCGAGTTCGAGGCGCTGCCCGAGGGCGCCGAGATGATCGAGGGCAGCGAGCTGCAGGAGATGCTCGATCGGGCCCGCGAGCTAGCGCGCAGCGGCGCCCGGGATGCGGCCCGCGAGATGCTGTCCCAGCTCCAGAACATCCTTGAGAACATGCGCATGAACCCGATGGCTCAGCAGATGGGCCAGCAGGGCCGCGAGGCCATGGAGATGCTGCGTCAGCTCGAGGACCTGGTGCGCAATCAGCAGGAACTACTGGACCGCACCTTCCAGCGCTCCCAGCAGGGCGACGCCCAAAGCCAAATGCAGGGCGAAGGCCAGTCAAGCCGGCCCGGTCAGGGCGGCCAGGAGCAGCGCCAACCCTACGACGGCGACGCCATGGCGCAGGAGGACATGCGCCAGCAGCTCGGCGAGCTGATGCAGCGCCTGGCCGAGGCCCTGGGCGACATCCCCCGGCCCTTGGGCCGCGCCGAGCAGGCCATGCGCAGCGCCCGGGACTCGCTCCAAGCAAACCGGCCGGGCGAGGCGCTCGATCCCCAGGGCCGGGCGCTCGATCAGCTGCAACAGGGCATGCAGGCCATGGTCGACCGTTTCATGGAGCGGCTCAGCCAGAACCCCAACCAGCAGGGCACCGGCCAAGTGGGCTCGCCGTTCCAGCGCGGTCAAGATCCTCTGGGCCGGGATTCTGGTGCGCCGGGCATGGAGGCCCTGGAAGGGGTTCAGATCCCCGACGAGATGGAGCTGCGTCGGGCCGGCGATATCCTGAACGAGCTGCGCCGGCGCCGGGGCGAGCGCCACCGCCCGACCATCGAGCTAGAGTACATCGACCGGCTATTGCGGCAATTCTGACTTCGGCGTCTTCTCGGGCGGTGCTTCAGGTGGTCGCTTGCGCGGCGGCGAGGCGATCAGCTTGAGCCACTGGTCAGCCGGCAAGAGGCCCGGAATCTCGCAAGGCCGGAAGGGTATCAGCGTGGCTGCCGGTCGTTTTCCCATGACTCGAGCCTTGTAAACTGAGTGTCCGACAGCGGTTGAAGACCGCTAGCCGGCAGGGCGTCAAGCGTCGAGCTGGCGGCCGAAGCCCTCTTCCTGGAGGGTCTCCTCGGCGGCTTGGCAGATCTCTTTCAAGGTGAAGGGCTTGGTGACCACCCGGCAGACCAGCTCGTCGATCGAATGGGCGCGCTCGCGGGCCGCCGAATAGCCGGTCATCAAGAGCACCGGCAGGGTCGGGTGCTGGCGGGCGACCTTGAGCGCTAGGCCGATGCCGTCGAGTCCGGGCATCACGATGTCGGTGATCAGGAGGTCGTAGGCCTTGCCATCGAGCGCTTCCAGGGCTTGCAGCCCGTCGCCGACCGAGATTACGTCGTGCCCTTTGTAGGATAGGGCACGGGTAACGAAGTTCTGAACCGCCATATCGTCTTCGGCAATCAGAATGCGCGCCATCTCCACCGTCCGTTGCCTGTCAGATCCCAAAGCGCATCGAATGCGATGCACAATCGAGTGGAATTAAGGCTAAGGCCGACCGATTAACGATTCATGAACCAAGCCTAATATTTTCAAAAAATCCGTGACAAGGCTCAGCGGGGCGCGAAAAACCTCAGGCTGAGCTCGTCGTTCTCCGGCGGCGTCGCCAGCACCGCCTCGAAGCGGGTTTCCGCGCCCGGTGCCAGCTCGGCGGCCGCGACCTCGATCGCGGCCTCGTGGCGCGTGCCATCCGCAAAGCGCAGCTCGAGCGGCGGTACGGCGCGGGCCCGCGCGCCCCGATTGGCGATCGTGCCCTCGATCACCAGGCTGTCGACGCCGTCGACCAGGCGCCGCTCCGAGGTCACCTCGCCGACCACCAGGTCGCTGCCGAGTACCTCGCCCAAGCCCACGCGCTGATAGAGCCTCTCGGTCGCGGGGACCCGTTCGACGATCCAGGCACGGCCTTGCACCACGGCCAAGGCCGCCAGCGCCACGATGAGCACCGCCGCCGCCCAGGCGAGCGGGCGCCTGGCGGGCGTGGGCTTGGCGAATGCGGGCGCCTTACCGGTCCACTGATCCTCTTGCTTGGGTGGGGGCGGAGGGGTCTCATCCGGCGCAGGGTCCTGCGGGGCCGCCCTTTGCACGGGTTCTGCTTCCGGCTTTGGTGCCGGCTCGGGCTCGGGCTCGGGCTCCGCTTCGCGCTCGGGCTCTGGCTCTGGTACGAGATCCGGCTCGAGCTCGGGCTCCGTCTCCGGCTCGGGGGGCGGTCCGGAGAGCTTCTCGAACAGGGATTCCGGCGGCTCGGCGTCCTCTGCGCGGCCGTTATCAATCATGCCGAAGAGGGCACGGGCCTCGTCGGCCTCAATCTCGACTGCTGGCTCGATCTCTGGTGCGTCTTCCGGCTCGTGAGCGGTCTGGTGCCAGGCGTTGCCGCACTTGCTGCAGCGCACCCGTCGCCCGGCGAGTCCGAGCTTGTCCTCGTCCACGTTAAAGCGTGCCTGACAGCTCGGGCAGGTGATGATCATGAATCGGCTAACTTTTCCGCAACCAATTGAGAGTCCTTATAGGAACCGCTCGGGCACAAAGCAAGCGGGCCGAAATGCCCCTCGGCCCTATGCTTTACCCGACTCGAAGGCCTGTGCAATGGTCTCGATTCGCAAGCGTGGCAAGGGAACGCAGCAAAGCCGTGATACGTTTCGAAGACGTTGTCATCAGCTACGGTGAAGGGCCTGAGGTGCTCAGCGGCGTAACCTTTCACCTGGCGCCCGGCTCGTTCCATTTCATCACCGGACCGAGCGGCGCCGGCAAGTCGTCCCTACTGCGCCTGATGTACCTGGCCAACATGCCCAGCGCCGGGCAGATTTACCTGTTCGGCCAGCCGGTCGAGAACATCAACCGCAAGGGCCGGGCCGAGCTGCGCCGCAAGATCGGCGTGGTGTTCCAGGATTTCCGCCTGCTGCCCCACATGACCGCGGCCGAGAACGTCGCCCTGCCCCTGCGCATTGCCGGCCGGCCGGAGGACAAGATCAAGCAGCACGTGGCCGAGCTTTTGGCCTGGGTCGGCCTGGCCGACCACTGCGACGATCTGCCGGAGACCCTGTCGGGCGGCCAGCAGCAGCGCATCGCGATCGCCCGGGCGGTGATCACCCGGCCTAGCCTGCTGCTCGCCGACGAGCCGACCGGCAACGTCGACGACCGCATCGCCCTGCGCCTGCTCTATCTTTTCGAGGAGCTCAACAAGATGGGGACCACGGTGGTGATCGCGACCCACAGCGAGCAGCTGATGGCGCGCTTGAACCATCCGGTGATTCGCTTGACCGACAAGGCGCTCTATCTGGAAACGCCCCAGCCCAAGGCGTCCGGCACGGCGATCGAGGCCGAGGCCGAAGACGTCCCCGAAGAAAGCGCCGCCTGAGATGCGCTGGAAAGCCGCGGAAGTTCCCCTCAACCGGGACGCCTCGGAGCGGTTCCTGCCCTGGCTCATGGCCTTTTTGATCTATCTGGGCGCGCTCGCCTTGGCCGCCGCCATGGCGGTCCATAACGCGGTGGGCCATTGGGATAGCGGCCTGGCCGGCAAGCTCACCGTGCAGGTCATGCCCGGCGCAGCGGACGAGAACCCGGCGATCACCGCCGAGCGGGTCGCCCGTGTGCTTGAGGAGCTGCGCGCCACTCAAGGGGTGGTTCAGGCCCACGCGCTGGACGAGGAGGAAATCGTCGACCTGCTCGAGCCCTGGCTCGGCGGCGCCACGGAGAGTTGGAACCTGCCCTTGCCCCAGGTCGTCGCGGTCGAGCTCGATCGGGACCGGCCGCCCGATTTGACGGCGCTCTCGGCGCGGCTCGGAGAGGTCGAGCCGGGCACGGCGATCGACGACCACCAGCGCTGGCTCGGCGAGCTGCTCGATCTGATCCGCGGCCTGCAAATCCTGGCGATCGGCGTCATCGCCTTGGTTGCCTTGGCCTCGATCGGCGCGATCGTTTTCATCACCCGCACCGGCATGGCGATCCACCGGCCGGTGATCGACCTCCTGCATCTGATCGGCGCCCAGGACAGCTTCGTCGCCTGGCAGTTCCAGCTCCATGCCCTCAAGCAGGGTTTGCGCGGTGGCGTCGTCGCCCTGGCACTTACGGTCTTGACCCTTCTGTCCCTTGGCTATCTGCTGCAACGGGCGGACATCGCCTTTCTGCCGGCGGTTTCGCTCTCTGCGTGGGAATGGTGCGTCCTGGCGCTGCTGCCGCTTTTGGCCGCCTCGGTCGCCATGATCACCGCCCGCATCACGGTGCTGGCCACGCTCGCCCGCATGCCCTGACGCCGGGCGGTGGCCGGCCAAGACGGGCGCTTTTGTCATGCCTCGACCTAGGCTGCGCGGGCTCTTTCTGCTCTGCCTGCTTATCGGCCTGCCCTGGCTGATCGGGCTTGTGCTCTTCGCCCAGTCCTTGCCGACCCGGGTCGGCGATCCGGTGCGCGAGACCGACGCCATCGTGGTGCTGACCGGGGGCAGCGGGCGGGTCGCCCAAGGAGTCGCTCTGCTGGTCGCAGAACGGGCCGAGAAGCTCTTCATCTCCGGCGTTTACCAAGGCGTCGACGTCGAGGCCCTGCTGCAGCTCGAGCGTCAAGAGCCGGACGAGGTGGCCTGCTGCATCGCGCTCGGCTACCAGGCGGGCGATACCCGCGGCAACGCCCTGGAGACCGCGGCCTGGCTCGGCGCCGAGGGCTTTACCTCTCTGCGCCTGGTGACCGCCGCCTACCATATGCCGCGCAGCCTGTTGGAATTCCGCGCGCTCATGCCCGATGTGGAGGTGGTGCCGCACCCGGTGTTCTCGAGCCACTTCAAGCAGGCCGACTGGTGGCGCTGGCCGGGCAGCGCCAGCCTGATGGCGCGCGAGTACAGCAAGTACCTGGTTGCCTGGCTGCGCATCAAGCTGAGCGAGGCGCTGTCGTGATCTGGCTGCGCTCCTGCCTTTTCAATATCGCCTTCTACGGTTGGACGACCTTCATCTGCGGCCTGGTCATGCCTTTCGTGTTCCTCTTCGCCAAGCCGGTTGGGGTGTTCTTCGTCGGACGTTTCTGGGCGCGAATCTCTATGGCGATGGCGCGCCTTATCTGCGGTATCGGCCACCAGGTGGTCGGTTTGGAGCACCTGCCGGAGGGCCCCTGCATCGTCGCGGTCAAGCATCAGTCGGCGTGGGACACCTTGGTATTCAGCCAGCTGCTCTACAATCCCAGTTATGTGCTCAAGAAGGAATTGACGCGGATCCCGTTCTTCGGCTGGTCCCTGCTTCGGGTCGGCATGGTGGCCGTCGACCGCAGCGGCGGCGCAAAGGCGTTGAAAGACATGCTGGCCGCCGCCAAACGCCGGATCGCCGAGGGCCGGCAGATCCTGATCTATCCCGAGGGCACGCGCACGGCGCCGGGCCAGCGCCGGCCCTACCACCCGGGGGTCGCCGCGCTCTACCGGGAGCTCGGCGTGCCGGTCGTGCCGGTCGCGCTCAATTCCGGGCTCTTCTGGGGCCGCCGCGCCTTCACCAAAACGCCGGGCACGATCACCGTGGAGTTCCTGCCGCCGATCGCACCCGGCATGGCCCGCAAGGCTTTCATGGCGCGCCTGGAAGAGGACATCGAGGGCGCCTCGGAGCGGCTCTGCCAGGTGGGCTGAACCATCCCCCTTGTGGATAATTTTGTGGACTCAAGGCCGGGCAAGTGGGTCAATTGGGCGGGTTGACCGGGTCCGCACCCGCGCTCCCGAGGTGAGCACGGTTTGCGCACCAGAACGAAAAGAGTACAATTGAGGAAAGCAAGTGTGAGTTTAGGCTCCCATGTTAAAAGCACGTAACGTTTCTGGTCTTGAAAGGCTTTCCTGCTTATCTCGGACTCATAAGGCTTTAGGATAGGGGTCACAGATTCATGGCGCCGATTACTGCCGTCTCCCAGCGCATCTGGGACATGAAGTACCGCCTCAAGGCGCCCGACGGCAGCCCTGTGGACAAAACCCTCGAAGAATCCTGGCAGCGTGTCGCCCGGGCGCTCGCCGCGCCCGAGGCCGAGCCCGATGCCTGGGCCGGACACTTCGCCGAGGCCTTGCAGGACTTCCAGTTTCTGCCGGCCGGGCGCATCCTGGCGGGCGCCGGCAGCGAGCGCCAAGTGACGCTTTTCAACTGCTTCGTCATGGGCACCATCCCGGACGACATGACCGGCATCTTCGAGCATTTGAAGGAGGCCGCGCTGACCCTCCAGCAGGGCGGCGGCATCGGCTACGACTTCTCCAGCCTCCGGCCCCGCGGCGCGCGGGTCCACGGGGTCGGCGCCGACGCCTCGGGCCCGCTCAGCTTCATGGACGTATGGGACGCCATGTGCCGTACGATCATGAGCGCCGGTTCCCGGCGCGGCGCAATGATGGCGACGCTGAGGTGCGATCACCCGGACATCGAGGCCTTCGTCGAGGCCAAGCGCACGCCCGAGCGCCTGCGCATGTTCAACCTCTCGGTCCTGGTCAGCGACGCCTTCATGGCCGCGGTGCGCGAGGACGCGCCCTGGGAGCTGACCTTCGGCGGCACGGTCTACGGCACGCTCCAGGCGCGCGATCTTTGGGAGCGCATCATGCGCGCGACCTACGACGCCGCCGAGCCCGGGGTGATCTTCATCGACCGCATCAACCGGCTCAACAATCTCCATTATTGCGAGGAGATCCGCGCCACCAATCCCTGCGGCGAGCAGCCCTTGCCGCCCTACGGCGCCTGCCTGCTCGGCTCGATCAACCTAGCAGCCCTGGTGGACAAACCCTTCGAGGCCAACGCGGCGCTCGACATCGGGCGGCTCGAGGCCTTGGTGCCGACCGCCGTGCGCATGCTCGACAACGCGATCGACGTTTCGCGCTTTCCCCTGGAGGCCCAGCGCCAGGAGGCCATGGCCAAGCGGCGTATCGGCCTCGGCGTCACGGGCCTGGCCGATGCCCTGATCCTCTGCGGCGCGCGCTACGGCAGCTCTCAAGCCGTCGCGCTGACCGAGCGTTGGCTGGGTGCGCTTAGGCGCAGCGCCTATCTGGCCTCGGCCGAGTTGGCCCGGGAAAAGGGCGCCTTTCCGCTCTACGACCCTGAGCCCTATCTCGCCGGCGAGACCATCGCCGGGCTCGAAAAAGAGGTGCGCGACGCGATCGCCGCCCACGGCATGCGCAATGCCTTGGTCACCTCTGTGGCGCCGACCGGCACGATCTCGCTGCTGGCCGACAATGTCTCCTCAGGGCTCGAGCCGGTCTTCAGCCTGGCCTACGAGCGCAACATCCTGATGCCCGACGGCACGCGCAGGACCGAGGAGGTCAGCGACCATGCCTACCGGCTTTATAAGCGCCTCAAGGGCGAGGACGCGCCGCTCACCGAGGCTTTCGTGGACAGCCAGTCGCTCGACCCGGCGGCCCACCTGATCATGCAGTCGACGGTGCAGAAGTACATCGACAGCTCGGTCTCCAAGACCATCAACCTGCCGGCCGAGATCGACTTCGAGGCCTTCAAGGACGTCTATGCCCAAGCTTACGAGCTGGGCTGCAAGGGCTGCACCACCTATCGGCCCAACGAAGTGACCGGCGCCGTGCTGGTCAGCCCGAGCGAGAAGGTGCCCGAGGAGGCGCCGGCCGGCGACGTGGTCTACATGACCCAGCCGCTCGCCCGGCCCGAGGCTCTGCCGGGCCGCACCTACAAGCTGAAGTGGCCGGAGAGCGACCACGCGATCTACATCACCATCAACGACGTGATCCAGGACGAGCGCCGTCGACCCTTCGAGATCTTCATCAACTCCAAGAACATGGAGCACTACGCCTGGACCTTGGCGCTGACCCGCATGATCTCGGCGGTGTTCCGGCGCGGCGGCGACGTCTCCTTCGTGGTCGAGGAATTGAAGGCCGTGTTCGACCCGCGCGGCGGCGCCTGGCTCCACGGCAAGTACGTGCCCTCGCTCCTGGCCGCGATCGGCGAGGTGATCGAGCGCCACATGATCGATAGCGGATTCTTGAGTGCCCCGGCCCAGCTGACCGGCCCGCCGGACCAAGAGCACCAGATCGCCGCCCTCGGCGAGGGCGCGATGGCCAGGCCCCGCCAGTGCCCGAAGTGCGGCAGCGCGGCGCTCATTCACCAGGAAGGCTGCGATCTCTGCAGCGTGTGCGGCTACTCGAAGTGCGCGTGAGGGGGCCAGGACGGTACTGGCGGCCGAGGGCTGCCGTTGTTGGCCTCGGATCACGACAATCTGTCGCAATCTCCAATACGGCACAAACGCATTCCCGTGGGACCCCATAGCTGAAATTGGATCAGGGACGCGGTTCGCTGCGAACGGCGACAGCTCGGCCCGATCTGGCCGGCATCAAGGGCCTGCCTCAGCAACCAGGTGGCAAGCTGGCCTTCCTCGGTGTCGTGGACCATGGAGGCCGACAGTCCAACGGGTGCGTTGCTTGGTCGACCCAGTTGCACTGTGACCGGCTGGTGACCATGCCCGCACCATGGCGCCCTTCAAAGTCTCGCACTTCCTTGCGCCCGCGCGCCCTACCGTCCGGCATTGGTCGGTTCAAGATAACTTTCCCACAGGTCGGCAAGCATCAAGTCCCCAGGAGACTTGACGTCACCCCATAACTCTTGCGCAGAAAAGCGGACACTATAGAGGGGATCAGCTCGTTCCTCGCCGTGGGCGTTGGCGTCGGGTAGGACGAAACAGCCACGATAGGCTTCGACGACACCTACATGACCGCGCAGATAACCTGGCAGGCGCGTTGCTCCGGGGGAACCGTGGGTCTTGGCCCGCACAGGGTCGCCGGGCTTGTAAGCCGGTGCTCTGGGCTCAGGGCGCCGGTTGTCGAGACCCTGATGGAGAATCATAGGCACTGACTCGGGCGACAGGGGTTCGTCCTGGCCTGCCGGCCGCCTGGTTGCCTTACCGCTCTTCAGCTCGTCGATGGTGACCCAACCCGCGTTGACCAAGACTCCGACATCGCGCCAATACCACCGATCATAATACTCGCTCGACAGGTAAAGCGCGGGCGGCATGCACTCCATGACGTGACGCAACCAGTCGACATTGAACCCACCTGGCTGGGTATACGACAGCTCCATGCCGAACATCCGCGCGCGCCAATTGGCCTTGGAAAACGGCTCATCTTGCGATAGGTCCACACGACCGAAACCGTGCATTCCACCCATGTCGTGGATGCCGTCCATGGCTCAGCCAGCCCGCGTTGGGGCGGCAACCTTGGCGGTGCCGACCATCGAGTTGCGCGAGACGAGGGCGGCTAACTCCTCCTCGCCAAGCTGCTCTGTTCCGTCGGGACGCTCGGGCAGCACCATGTAGCGTACATCGGCGGTGCTATCCCATACGCGGATTTCAACATCGTCTCCTAGCGCCACACCGAATTCTTCGAGGATGCCGCGCGGGTCATGGACCACCCGCGTACGATACTCGAATGACCTGTACCAAGGTGGCGGAATCCCCAGCAAAGCCCAAGGATAGCAGGAGCATAGGGTGCAGACGACGAGGTTATGCCGTTGGGTTGTATTCTCGACCACGATCAAATTTTTGGCCTCGAGCTGGGGGTAACCCAGTTCGACAATTGCCTTGGAAGCGTTGGTCATGAGCCGCTGCTTGAAGGCCGGGTCGGTCCAGGCCCGGGCCACGACACGAGCACCGTTCTTCGGGCCAACGTCTTCTCTGAAGACCTCGATCCATCGGTCGACGGTTTCGCTGTTGAGGAGGCCCTTTTCGACCAGCAGGCTCTCCAGCGTCTTGACTCTGAGCGCCGGGTCGGACGGTAGATGCGAATGCAGTTCCTCCTGAAGAGCAATGACTCGTTTAGTATCCCTCGGAACCGTCAAACTTCCCCCCTGTAGGCGTTGGACCATTGCCGGCGACACTGCTTAGCAGAGTTGGAACAAGAGCATCGTTTAGCTGCTGGTTCACGGCAACTGATATCGGATGCGGCAATCGTCCTTCAGCCTAATGCGCCATTGATCACATGCCAAGGTCGCCACAAGGCACCTCGAGGAATAGGATGTCTTCATGTTCTTCCTCGCTAAAGGCGCCCCCCAAGCGAGCCGCTGCCTCGGGTTGCGGGGCGACCCGAATAGATGGGATTTCGCAGCATGGCGATGATGACTCACTCCATTCCGAGCTAAGGCACCGCCGGGTATGGCAGCGTGGATCAGGTGTCGCCGGGGCGCGCCTTGACCGCCCGCAGCAGCTGCTTGAGCTGGCCCGCGCCGACGCCCAGGCTCTCCAGGTGGTGGACGGTGTTGGTGAGGTAGTCGAGGCAGGCGCCCCGGTCGCCGCGGCCTTGTTCCACCATGCGGGCGGTCTCCTCGAGGGACAGGCGCCCACAGTACTGCTCGTGGGTCCGGTCGACCACGAACGTGGCGGCATTCACCGGGCCATGCTCGGTCGCCACCTTGAGCCAGCTCGGGATGTAGACCCCGGTCACCATCTCGCGCTCCCAGAGATAGTCCATGACCTCCGCGCCCTCGGCGGCCGGCACCCGGTAGACCAGGCCGCCGCACGACCCGCCCCGGTCGAGCCCGAGCACCAGGCCCGGGCAGTCCGGGGTGCCCCGGTAGCGGTGGGAGGTGATGCAAAACCGCCGGTGATAGCCGTGCAGCCGCGCCACGCGGACCTCGACGTGGGGAAAGCCCGGATGCCACATGAGGGAGCCATAGCCGAAGACCCAGAAGTCCTCGCGAGGCGGCGGGATCAGGCGCGGGCGGTCACAGGCGCGGATGCTCATGAGCCAGAAGTACGATCGGCGGCGCCGGGGCCGCGATTGGCGTCGAAGTCGTGAGCGGCTTCCTCGAAATAGGCGTTGACCACCTCTCGATATGCCCATTCGGATTGCTCGACGAGTTCGGGCGTTGGGTCACGGCGCTCTGCGACCAGTTGAAGAGCCAGCTTGACTGTAGCGAGAAGCTTCAGTGTGCGTTCGTTCGTCGTAGAGCAGGCATCGACAGCGCTTTTTGCGTCGTCGCGAAACGGCCAGAGGTGCCCGCCCGCGCCGTCAAGCATTTGCCAGGACATGGCCAAGAGCATGATCAGACACCCCTGGGCAATGAAAAGGCGCCGGCTCTCGTCGACGTTCTCGACATTCAGATAGGCCCAGTAAGGTAGGTTGTAGACCTCGCCGAAATAGAGACTGCCGTTTATGGAGCGGTAGTCGGAGAGCTGATGGTAGAGCAGTAGGATGTCACGCTCGACCTTCTGCAGCTCGATCCATCGGCTAAGATCGGCGCCGGGGATGTAGAGATCCTGGTATTGGTGATTGATTTTCAAGTTGACCATTACGTCAGCCTACCACGCCGACCAGCACTGCCAAGCCGGCTTACGACGGCACGATGCCCCGGGAGTAGACGTCGACCGGCGGCACGGTGAGGTCCAGCAGCACCTTGACGCTGACCGCCAGGATCAGGAGCGCGAGCAGCGCGCGCAGATACTCGGCCGGCAGCTTGGCGCCCAGGCGGGTGCCCAGTTGGGCGCCGACCACGCCGCCGAACAGCATCAGAGTGGCCAGCGCAATGTCGACCGACTGGTTGGTCCAGGCCTGCAGAAAGGTCACGTAGGCGCTGGTGAACATGATCTGGAACAGCGAGGTGCCGACCACCACCGCGGTCGGCATGCCCAGAATGTAGATCATCGCCGGCACCACGATGAAGCCGCCGCCGACCCCCATGAGCGCCGACAGCACGCCGACCCCGAAGCCGATGCCGGCGGGCACCAGAGCCGAGATGTAGAGCTTCGACTTGCGAAAGCGCATCTTGAGCGGCAGGCGGTGCATCCAGCTGTGGCGCCGGGCGCCGCGCCCCTTGGCGGCACCCTTGTTGCGCTTGAAGATCGCGCCGACGCTCTCGATCATCATCATGGTGCCCAGCGCGCCGAGCAGGATCACGTAGCAGAGCGCCACCACCAGATCGACCTGGCCCCATTCCCGTAAGAGTCGGAACAGCAGCACGCCGAGCGAGGAGCCGGCCAGGCCGCCGCCGAGCAGCACCCAGCCCATCTTCATGTCGACCGTGGCGCGCTTCAGGTGGCCCAGAAAACCCGAGACGCTGGCGCCGGCCACCTGGTTGGCGGCCGAGGCAACCGCGACCGGCGGCGGCACGCCGATCTGGATCAGCAAGGGGGTCAGCATGAAGCCGCCGCCGACCCCGCACATGCCCGACAAAAAGCCAATCCCGGCGCCCAGGCCGAGGATCACGAAGAGATTGAGCGAGACCTCGGCGATCGGCAGGTAGATATCCATGGGGCCTTCTTGTCACTTGAGTCAATTTACAGGCCCGCCGCCTCTCCAAGCCCAAGAGGCCATGGTCGACCGGCCGGTCGCCGCGTGGATACTATGTAGATCACACACCCGTCTTAGGATCAATTGCACCCGACCAGTCCGGGCGTGCTGGCTCGAGGCGAGCAATGGCGGCGCATGTCTCGTCCCATTACTTGCCTCTCTCCCCCCTTTCCGCTACCTTCCCCCCATGACGCACGACCTGACCGTGTCTGCTCTGCGAATTATCACCCCGGCGCCCCGAGGGCTGCCGGGCCTTGATGATTCCACCGCAGACGTTGTTCAGGAGTGCTTTTGCCATGTCGACCCGTCGCTTTGCCGACCCGCATGAACCCGCCGCCCCGGCGCCCCGGGGCCGATCCCAGACCGTGAGCTGCTTTTCGATCCGCGCCGAGGCCGATCCCGGCGTCATGCCGCGGGTCCTTCAGCTCTTCGCCAAGCGCAACCTGGTGCCGAGCCGCTGGCACTCGGACCGCTTCGGCCCGGGCGGGCGCGATCTCGCCATCGACCTGCAGGTCGAGGGCCTCACGCCCCAGGTCGCCGACTACATCGCCCGCTGCCTGCGCGAGCTGCACTACGTGGATGCGGTCCTGACCTCGGAGAAAGCCGGCCGATGAGCCTGCTGGCCCGGGTCCAAGCCTGCCAGCGCTGGCAGCCCGAGGCCTATCGGCCCTGGATCATCGACGGACAGGGCATGGGCTATCTGCGCCACGAGCTGGCCGAGCGCCTCAAGGACTTCACCAATGTCTTCCTAGTGGACGACAAGGCAGTCCGGCTGGCGCCCGGTCTGGCCGACTTCGAGAGCCGGACGGCGGCGGTCGACGAGGTGGTCCAGCAGCTGGTCGCCGCCGGCGAGATCGAGCGTTGGCGCGGCGAGTTCTACGCGGTGACCCGGCGCTGGGGCGATCCGCCGCTCATGATTCTCGACCGGGGCGCGGTGCCGGACTTCGGCGTGCGTGGCTTCGGCGTGCACATGAACGGCTATGTGGAACGTGCCGACGGCCTGCACCTGTGGGTCGGCAAGCGCGCCATGAACAAGGCGACCGCGCCCGGCGCGCTCGACCACCTGGTGGCCGGCGGCCAGCCCCACGGCATCGGCATTCGCGAGAACCTGATCAAGGAATGCGCCGAGGAGGCCGATATCCCGCGCGCCTTGGCCGAGCAGGCCGAGCCGGCGGGCGCGGTCTGCTATCGCTGCGAGCGGCCCGAGGGCCTGCGCGACGACGTCGCCTTCTGCTACGATCTGGCCCTGCCCGAGGACTTCGAGCCGAACAACACCGACGGCGAGGTCGATAGCTTCAGCCTCTGGCCGATCGAGGAGGTGGTCGCCCGCATGGCCGCGACCACGGATTTCAAGTTCAATGTCAACCTGGTCAACATCCACTTCCTGGTGCGCCGGGGCCTCTTGACGCCCGACGCCCCGGACTACCAGGCGATCCTGGAGCATTTCTGGCTCGACGAGGCGCCGGGGTGAGCGGCCATGATCGCGATTCGGGACGGCCGGCCTGACGACGGCGAGGGGCTCAAGCGGGTCCATCAAAGCTCGATCTTTGCGCTCGCCCGGGATCACTACAGCCAAGCGGAGCTGGACAGTTGGGCCGTCGGATTGCGTCCGGAGTCCTACCGCACGGCCATGGAGGGCGGCGAAGCCTTTTTGGTGGCCGAGAGCAAGGGTGGCGAGCTGATTGCCTTCTGCTCCACAAAGGGCCATGAAGTGATGGCGCTCTACGTCCATCCCGATTGGGTGCGCCTGGGCATCGCAAGCGACCTGCTGGCGCGCGCCGAGGCCCGTATCGCGGCCGAAGGCCATCGTCGGGTTCAGGTCCGTGGCAGCTTATCTGGCCAGATTTTTTACGAGTCCAAGGGTTACCAAGTGGTCGCGCGCGAGGCCTGGACGACCCGTGGCGGCTTGGACCTGGAATCGCTGCGCTTGGAAAAGCCGCTCGGCTGAGCGCGCCTCAGGGCATCAGCTTGGGACGCTCGCCGTGCAGGTAGTCGATTACCCGGTGGGGGATCGTAATCTCGCCGACGATCTCCTCCAAATCTTCCTCCAGATGGTCGAGCGGCCGGTGCAGGCGGCCGACCTCGAAGAGGCTCTTGCGGTGAGGCAGGGCGAGCAAAAAGCGCTGGTTTGACATGGCGGCATTCAGCGCGTCGCGCCCTGCGGCATCCGACAGCGCCACCATGGTGTCGAGAAAGCCGCCTGACAGGAGCTTGAGCGCGCCCGCCGGATCGTCTGCAAAGAGCTCGTAGCGTTCCTCGAAGTTGGGGTGGCCGGTCTCGACGCGCTCCAGTCCGCCGAAACGCTCGCGCACGAAGGAGACGATGGCGTTGCCGATCGCCCCCTTGTCGCCGACCATGATCGCGAAGCAGGTGAACTGCGTCGGCACCTCGATCTCGAACAGCAAGCCCTTGAAGACCGTCCGGCTGCTCTTGTTGCGGCCGCTGCTGCTGCGCTTCTTGAGGCGCGCCTCGACCATGGAGAAACCGGTTTCCCGGTAGCGCCCGGTGAAAAGGTCCTCGAGCGCGGAGCGGCTGAAGGAGCCGACCACGCCGGCATCCTTAAAGGCCTCGAGGCGAAAGCGGCCCTTGGGCTTGCGCTGGTACTCCAGCTCGCCAACCATCTTGCAGATCGGCGGGATCACCAGCTCCTTCACGTCGTTGCGGTGCTGGGTCCCCGGGCGGCTGATCGCGAAAAAGGCGATCATTAGACCGACGACGCCGGCGAAGGCCAGCCAATCGAGGTACATCCGGTAGAGGTCGAAGACATAAGCGCCGCCGAACACCAAGGCATAGCCGAGCACCGTAAGCGCAATGTTGCGGTAGAAGGCGCGTACCCGCTTTTGCCGTTTCTGCTCCAGGGCCTCGGCCTCTGGGGCGATCTCGCGCCGATAGACAATTTGGAAGTCCGAGCCGTAGTCGCGCACCTTGGGGCTCCTTATGCTTTTGCCTCGCTTCGCTTAGTCCGGAAAGCCGGCCAGTGCCCGCACCTCGGCGGGCGAGCGCCCAGCCGCCTTCAGGGCACGCAAGGCCAGTGCCCGATCGCGCTTGGCCAGGCGCCGGCCGGCGTCGTCGCGAATCAGGCCGTGATGGTGCCACTCGGGCACCGGCAAGCCAAGCAGGGCCTGAAGCAAGCGGTGCATGTGCGTGGTGTAGAACAGATCCTCGCCCCGTGTCACCAGGTTGACCCCTTGGGCCGCGTCGTCGATGGTGACCGCCAGGTGGTAGCCCGCCGGGAACTCCTTGCGCGCCAGCACCACGTCCCCGAGGGAGAGCGGTTCGGCCTGGATGGTGCCCTGCCCAATATCGTGCCAGGTGAGCGGACCGGCGACGGCCTGTGCGGCCGCGCTGTCGAGGCGCAGGGCATGGGGCAGTCCGGCCTCGCGCTTGGCATCACGCTCGGCCGGGCTGAGGCGTCGGCAGGTGCCGGGATAAAGCGGTCCCTCGGGTCCCTGGGGCGCCTGACCGGCCCGGGCCATCTCCTCGCGGATCTCCCGGCGGGTGCAGAAACAGGGGTAAAGCAAGTCTTGGGAGTTCAAGGCCTCCAGCGCCGCGCGGTAGCTGGCCATGCGTTCGGACTGGCGCACGATCGGCTGCTCCCAGTCGAGCCCGAGCCAGGCCAGGTCTTCCAACAGGGCCGATTCGAAGGCTGGCCGGCTGCGCGCCTGATCGATGTCCTCGATGCGCACCAGAAAACGGCCGCCCGCATTCTTCGCGGCACGCCAGGCGAACAGCGCCGCATGGGCATGGCCCAAGTGCAGATAGCCGCTGGGCGAGGGTGCGAAGCGTGTCACCAAGGTCATGGCCGAGGCACTAGCGGAGGGGGCCGGCCATGTCTAGGGCCCTGCCTTTCTGTCGCCGGCCGGCTGGTCTATAACCGCGGGCCTGGGCGAACCCGAGGAGGCAGGAGCAGTGCAACAGACGGCATTCGATTTGGATGGGCCGCGGGCCGGGCCGGCGGCGGGTGGCACGGCGGACAGCCTGGTGGTGCTGCTGCACGGGCTGGGCGCTGACGGCAACGACCTGATCGGCCTGGCGCCCGACCTTGGGCGCCTGCTGCCGACAACCGCCTTCGTCTCGCCCAACGCGCCCTTTCCTTGCGACATGGCGCCTTTCGGCCGCCAATGGTTCAGCCTGCAGGACCGGGCGCCCCAGGCGCTCTTGGCCGGTGCCCGCCTGGCGGCGCCAATCCTGGACGGCTTCATCGACGACGAGCTGGCCCGTCACGGCCTGGGCGACGAGCGCTTGGCCCTGCTCGGCTTCTCCCAGGGCACCATGATGTCGCTCTACGTCGCCCTGCGCCGGGCCAAGCCGGCCGCCTGTGTGCTGGGCTACTCAGGTGCCTTGATCGGCGCCGAAACCCTGACGGCGGAGATCAAGAGCCGGCCGCCGGTGCTGCTGGTGCACGGCGAGGCCGACGAGGTCGTTCCCTTTACGGCCATGGCCGCGGCCGAGCGGGCGCTTGCCGCCGCCGAGGTGCCGGTCGCCGCGGAGCGCCGGCCGGGCTTGGGCCACGGCATCGACCCGGAGGGCCTGCGCCGGGGGGCGGCCTTCCTGGTCGAGCATTTGGGCGGCGGATAGTCACGGCACTGTAAGAAAGTTGTGCTATATCTTGTGGCTAGTCGCCCGTTGGACTATCAATACCTTGACGTGGCGGCGCCAAGAGGGTGTCGTATCGCCTAAGGCAAGTTGGAGGAGCGAGAACGTCATGTCCGCGGCCGACGGATTTCCGGCCCTGGTGCTCAACGCCGATTTTCGGCCCTTGAGTTACTTCCCCCTGTCGGTCTGGGCCTGGCAGGACTCGGTCAAGGCCGTCTTCCTGGACCGGGTCAACATCGTCTCGGAATACGACCGGGTGGTGCGCTCGCCCAACTTCGAGATGCGCCTGCCGAGCGTGATCTCCCTGAAAGAGTACATCCATCTGGACCGCCGGCCGGCCTTCACCCGCTTCAACGTCTTCCTGCGCGATCACTTCGACTGCCAGTACTGCGGCCAGCACTTCCGGTCCGAGGAGCTGACCTTCGACCATCTGATCCCGCGCTCCCGTGGCGGGCGGACCAGCTGGGACAACGTCATCACGGCTTGCCAGTGCTGCAATCTCAAGAAGGGCAACCGCATGCCCGACGAGTGCCACATGCATCCCTTGAGGCCGCCCGAGCAACCGACCACATATCAGCTGCAACGCAATGGCCGGGCTTTCCCGCCCAACTTTCTCCACGAAAGCTGGAGCGACTACCTCTATTGGGACAGCGTCCTGGAGGACTAAGCGCTCGGTTAGCGCTTGGGTCGGCCGAGTTCGCTCAGGCCTATGCCGCCTAGGACCAGCGCGAGCGCAAGCAGGGCCGACCAGCCTGGTCGCTCGCCCAGCAACAGCATGCCCAGTAACACGGCCCAGAGCGGGATCAGGTAGTTGAGCAGAGCGACGAAGCTGGGCCCGGCGAGCATGATCAGGTTCAGATAGACCACGGTTGCGAGCGCAGTCGAGAAGAGGCCGAGCGCGCCGACAGCAAGAGCTGCGCCGAGCGGCAGCTCGCCCGGCAGGCTGAGCTCAGGGCCAAGCACCGGCACGCTGAGCGCGAAGGCCAGCAGCATGACCCCGGCCGCCGCCGCGGTGTGGTCGCTCGCGGGCCGCCGGCGCGCGATGATCGTGTTGACCGCATAGCAAAGCGCGCCGCCCAGCACCGAGAGCTGGGACAGGAGCGCGCCGCCTTCGCCTTCCAGCTTGAGCAGGGTGTCCGGCCCGATCAGCACGACGATGCCGCCGAATCCGACCAGGAATCCAAGCCCGCGCAACGGGGTCAGACGCTCGCCGGCGACCAGGAAGTGCGCCAGCACCAAGGTGCTGAGCGGCATGATCGCCATGAGGATGCCGGCGACCCCGCTGTCGATGCCCTGCTGACCCCAGGTGATCAAGAAGAAGGGCAGGGCATTGCCCATCACCGCCATGGCCAGGAAGAAGCCCCAGGCGCGCCAGGACTTAGGAAAGCGCTTGCCAAGCACCAGGACGACCGCGAGCAGCAGGCCGGC
Organism: Pseudomonadota bacterium; assembly: GCA_039029395.1. Taxonomy (GTDB): domain Bacteria; phylum Pseudomonadota; class Alphaproteobacteria; order Kiloniellales; family JAKSDN01; genus JBCCGG01. The sequence goes on from JBCCGG010000026.1 coordinate 57,233, forward strand.
GCCGATGCCCAGGCGCGCGAAGACGATGGTGCCAGGATCGAGGGCGTCGACCGCGATCTTCGTGAATAGGAACGAGCTGCCCCACATGGCGACCAGGGCGCCGAGCATCAACCAATGAAGAAGCGGTCTTTGATGGGGCATGGTCGGGCAATCGGGCGGACAGGGCAGCTTCCTTTGGGCCACGCCGAGCCCAATTAGGCAAGGTCTTCCTGGTCGGCTAAGAGCAATGGGACCAAAGCCCTAGATTGAGCGATCGGCCCAATTACCACCACGTCGGCGCCTTTTCTTCGCCTCATTTGGGGCCTCACCTAGAGCCTGCGGTGGTCTTTGACCGGCGCTGCGTAGATCAAGGTTTTTTAAAGTATTTCAATGTCTTGACATCTTGCCAGGGAGGGCTGGATTGGTCGCGCCTCGCCGCGTGGCAAGGGGGGTCTACTTGAAGGCCGCGCGGCGGCGCGCCATCTATCAAGCCAGGACGAGGCGACACGGAGGCGCGCGAAAGAGGCATGGGCATCGTCGAGACGATCGCATTGGCCATGGGTTTGGCCTGGGCCAGCGGCATCAATCTCTACGCCACTTTGGCGGTCCTCGGTATTCTCGGCGCGTCCGGCAACATGGTGCTCCCACCACAGCTGGAGATCCTGCAAGACCCGGCGGTGATCGCCGCCGCGGGCTTCATGTACTGCGTCGAGTTCTTCGCCGACAAGACGCCGGGGGTCGACACCACCTGGGACGCGATTCACGGCTTTATCCGGATTCCCGCCGCCGCCGTCCTGGCTGCGGCCGCGATCGGCGATATCAGCCCGGCGGCCGAGGTCACGGCGTTGATTTTGGGCGGCGCGCTGGGTGCGACCAGCTATAGCCTCAAGGCCGGCACCCGGGCGGTGGTCAACACCTCGCCCGAGCCCTTCTCGAACTGGGCGCTCTCGCTGGGCGAGGACGTGCTGGTGTTCGGCGGCTTGCTCGCGGCGATTTACACCCCGGTCGCTTTCCTGGTGTTGCTCGCACTCTTCGTGCTCTTTGCGATCTGGGCTCTGCCCAGGATTTGGCGCGGCCTGGTCGCGATCGCCCGCAAGATCCGCGGCGCCGTCGGCGGTGCCGAACCGACGCCGGCCAAAGCGCCCGCGCGGGTGCCTTCCGGCATCACCGTGAAGAGCCTGCCGGACCGTCGTACCTAAGCGCTAGACTCTTTCCGACAGCCAGATCGCCAGGCGCGAGCCGCCCTTGATGGCGGCCGACAGCACGGGATAGGCGGGTGCCTCCTCGGCGCCCTCGGCGAGTGCGGTGTCCCGGTGCTCCAGCTCCTCGGCGCGGAATTCCTCGATGGTCTCGCGCAGGGGCGCTTCCTCCGGGCCCAGGCGGGCGGCCTGATCGGCGTAGTGCTCGTCGATGACCTCCTCGACCGCGACCGTGCAGGCCATGGCCGCCTTCTCGCCCATCAGCGCCGTGGCCGCCCCGAGCGCAAAGCCGGCCACGTGCCACAGGGGCTGCAGGGCGGTCGGGCGTACCCGGCGCTCGGCGACCAAGGCGTCGAAGGTCTCCAGGTGGCGCAGCTCTTGCGCATGCATGTGGCGCAGGGTGGCGCCCTTGGGCCCACGGCCGAGCACCGCGAGCTGGCCTTCGTAGATGCGCCGGGCGCCGTACTCGCCCGCCTGGTCGACCCGGATCATGCGGGCGACCGCGGCCTCCGGGCCAGGGTCACCCGGGCGGCGCGGCTTGGGGTTGGAGTCGGTCATGCCGGCTGTTGGCCTTTCATGCGGTTGGCGGCCCACAGGCAGAAGAGCCCGAGGACACCGGAGACCATGGCATTGTAGCCGGCCATGGAGATCCCGAACAGGGACCAGGCGACCTGGTCGCAGGCGACGAAATCGGTGTTGAGCAGTTGCTCGCGCAGCTCGTCGATCGAGGCATTGGGATCGAACTGCGGCGCATGGCACCCGGGGGTGCCCTCCCACCAGAGATGCTCGACCCCGACGTGGAAGATCGCCAGGCCCATGCCGGCCAGGAAGCTAAGGCCAGCGAGCGCGATGCACAGCCGCCGCCAGCCGACCATGGGCCGGAATGCGAGGCCCATCAGCCCCCAAAATCCCGCGACTCCGTAGGCGTAGCGCTGGTAGATGCACAGAACGCAGGGCTTCAGCCCGCCGAACACCTGGCTCGAATAGGCGACGCCGACGATCACCAAACAGGCGAGCAGGATGAAGCAGGGCAGGAGCCGAGGCTGGTCGAGCAGCTTTTGCATTGTCGGTGGAACAGGCTCGCGGGAGGTGAAGGTATCCCGCTAGACTAGATACTTCAGCACGAGAAATCCACCGAACAGGAAGACGAAAAAGGCCGCGGTCAGAATCGGCAGGTGGCGCTCGATGAAGTCGCGAATCGGCGGCCCGAACTGCCACAGCAAGGCGGCGACCAGGAAGAAGCGGGCGCCGCGCGATAGCACCGAGGCGATCGTGAAGACCCAAATGTCGAGGCCAGTCGCGCCGCTCGCGATGGTGAAGACCTTGTAGGGAATCGGCGTGAAGCCGGCGGCCGCGACGATCCAGGCGCCCCACTCGTTGTAGAGATGGCTGAACTCCTGGTACTTGGTGGCAAGACCATAGAACTGGATGATCGCCTGGCCGACGCTCTCGTACAGTCCGGCGCCGATCGCATAACCGGCCAAGCCGCCGGCGGCCGAGGCGAGGGTGGCGACCAAGGCGATGCGCCAGGCCTTTTCGCGCGCCGCCAGGACCATGGGAATGATCAGCACATCGGGCGGTATCGGAAAGAAGGAGCTTTCGGCGAAGGCGACCGCCGCTAGGGCCCACATGGCGTGGCGGTGGCCTGCCAGCGCCATTGTCCAGTCGTAGAGTCTTCTCAGCACGTCTTGCCTTTTCGCTCCGGTTATGGTGCTGCTTTAGCAGCCGGCGGCGGGTGCCGCACGACTATTCTCGAAGTAGGCTAATAATCTGCTAGTGTGCTTTCTCAGGGCTTAACAAAAGGGTGATGGCGATGAGCGACAGACCTGCGGTGCTCTTCGTCAATGAAGCTTTTTACGACGCCTTCCGGGCGCGCGACATGGCGACCATGGACGCGCTGTGGGCGCGCGAGGAGCCGGTCTCCTGCATCCATCCCGGCTGGCGCGCGATCGAGGGCCGGGACCAGGTGATGGAGAGCTGGGAAGGCATCCTGACCGGCGACAGCGCGCCGGACATCTATTGCCGCAACGCCGAGGCCCACCTGCTGGGCGACATGGCCTATGTGATCTGCTACGAGGTGATCGGCAACACCGTGCTGGTGGCGACCAACGTGCTGCGGCGCGCGGCCGGCGCCTGGCACCTGGTCCATCACCAGGCCGGACCATGCGATCTGCCGCCCGAGCTCCTTGAGAGCGACGAGGACCAGGGCGGCGCCTTGCAGTGAGCGGCCGGATCCCCCTCAGTCTGCCGGTCTTGAGCCAGCAAGACATGCGCCGCGTCAGTGCGCGCCAGGAAGCCGAGCAGATGATCTGGCGCGACGCGCCGGGCTCGGGCTCTACGGCGCATTTCCAAGGTCAGGCCCTGGTCGTCGAACCGGGCGTCTTTCCGCCAAAGGCCGACAGCCGACTGCTCTACGAGGCGCTCGATCTGGCGCCGGGCACGGCCCTGCTCGACATGGGCACGGGCAGCGGGGCGCTTGCGGTGCTGGGCGCCTTGGCGGGCGCTCGGCCGGTCGTGGCGCTCGACATCAACCCGGCGGCGGTGCGCAACGCCAAGCTCAACGCCCGGCGCCTCAAGCTCGGCGCGGCGGTCGAGGTGCGGCTTTCCGATGGCCTCGCCGCGCTGCGGCCTGACGAGCGCTTCGACGTCATCGCGGCCAACCTGCCGGGCCGCAACCAGCCGGCCGCCGACCTGGTCGCCGCAGCGCAATGGGACAGCGGGTTCAAGACCCACAAGGCCTTCTTCGCCCAAGCGGCAAATCACCTCGTCCCGGGCGGCCGGGTGGTCATGGTCAAGGCCAACTATCCAGAGATCAACGAGGCGCTCGCCCTGGCCGAGGCGGCCGGCTTCACGCCCGAAGTGCTGGCCGAGGAGGCTATGCCAGGCGGCGATCCGCGGACCTACTATGTGCTCGGTTTCTCCCGCGACTGATCGCTTGTGATAGGGTGACCCAGTCACGCACCGTGGAGTCGGAAGCATGACCGAAACCTCGTCCGACAAGGACCGTCAGCGTGCCATGGTCTGGAAGATTATTCAGCTGGTCGGCTGGCTGACCGCTTTCGGCGGCGTCGCCCTGGCGATCCTGGGCGAGGGCAATGCCGGCCTGATCGGGCTGGTGCTGATAATCGCCGGCATCGCCGACGTCTTTATCGGCAAGTTCCTGGCGCTCAAGATGCAGGGGCGGAACTGATCGGGACGGCTAGGCCGTCGGACGCAATCGCCTGATCATCCCAAGCCCGCCCAGCGCGAGGGCGAAGAGGGCGAGCAGCGATGGCTCGGAGACCTCGATGTTCCGCGTCCAAACCCCTGGGTTGTTGGCCACGGTCCCGAAGCCCGGCGCAATGAACCCGAAGTCGGTCTCACCCGGGTTGTCGAAGGTGAAGATCAAGCCGCCGGTGTCGTCGTCGGTCAGGCTGATGAACCAGCCGACGATGGCCCCCGTCGCGTCGGTCTCGATGTCGAAGCCGTTGATCGTGGTGTTGCCCGTGCCGGCGATGGTCTGGACTCCGTCGGAGAACGAGAAGGAGACCAGGTCGGCCGTAATGTCGGTAAGCGGGGTTACGTTCAGATTGGTCGGCAGGTCAACGGTGAAGGTGCCGGTGACCCGATCGCCGGGGGCGTAGGGCGCGAAGGTGGTGGTGAAGGGATTGCCCACGTAGTCATAGGTGAATAGCGCCGCGTGGCCGCTCGAAGGCGCGCTCAACAGTCCGATGGCTAGAGCGAAAGAGGCAACCGTCAATGTGCGCAGAATCTTCATGACTATCCCCGTTTCCTACCTGTGGCCCAGCCCGACTGCCGCTCGGGCCGGTCCGGCGAAGCGCGGGCATTATCAGGAGAAACTCGTTAAAATCTCCCCCACATTGGGGGCGTTTTTCGTGGCCGCTGGGTTAAGGCGGGTTAACCGCGTCGACCTCCCACAGGCCGGGAGTTTCGAAGTTGCTTGCCTGGCGCTCGCAGGCGGCGCTTAGGCAGACGATGTCCTCGACCGAGGAGATGTGGTCGGAAAGGATCAGCCCTGCCGCGGCCACCAGGTCGACCTGCCAGAAGCGCAAGGCCCCGTTGGCGTCGGTGACCATCACGAAGCTGCGCTCTCGCAGGCCAGCTGAGTGCTGGTCGATGGTGATTCCGCCGGCGGTGAAGCGGAAGGCCGTGACCGCGTCCCGGTAGTCGCCGCGCGGCAGCTTGCGGCAGCCGCTCGCGCCGCCGGCGACAGCGCAGTCGATGATGAAGTGCCCGGTGATCGATTGGCCCGCCGCGAAGGGCGCCATTGCGTCGGTGAAGGGCGCGCCTTGGTAGCTGTAGCGTTTGAGATCGGCGGCCGCGGCGGCGGTTGTCAGGACCAGGCCGAAGACGGCGGCGCCCAAGCCCAGGACGGCGCTTGGCATCGCCGCCTAGGCGTCCTTGCGGTCCGCCTTGCTGCCGCCGTGACAGGGCGGCGAGTCGAAGGTCTGGCCTCCGCGCTGGGCCCATTCTCCGGCGGTCAGGGTCTCCAGGGAGAGCGCGTGCAGTCCGGCCTTGAGCTCATCGGCCAGGATGCCGTTGACCGCCATGTGGCGCTGCACCAGGCGCTTGCCGTCGAAGGCGTCGGAGACGATGACCAGCTTGAAATGGGACTCCGAGCCCGGCGGCACCGAGTGCATGTGGCTCTGGTTGATGACCTCCAGATGGGCCGGCTGGAGGGCTTGCGTGATCTTGTGGGTGATAGTCTGGGCGACGGTCACGGGCGCATCTCCACTTGTTGGCGGCATCGAGTCTAGAGGTGGGCGCGCCGGCCTGGCAAGACAAGGCCCTGGCGCGGCGCTGGATCGGATAAGCTGAGGTTAGGTGACATGTACATCGGTTGAATTTTAAAATCTTGATATAAAAGGAGAATCAACCAAAAATGGGGGAGGTGGTAGGTCCCCTTCGAGTCTTCGGAGGAACGACCCCATGCAACGGAGGATTCGGTCGGCTCAAAGATGCTCTTTCCGGTAGCTCTGGGCTCAGGATACGGCCGGGCGGCCGTTCGCCAGGTCGTAGTCGCGGAACACCTCGGCGACCCGGATGCGGTAGTCCCGGAAGATCCCGCCCCGGCCTTCGGTTTGGGCCGCACCGTGGCCGGCGTGGCCGTACCAGGCCTCCAGCGCCGCCCGGTCGCGCCAGAAGGAGAGCGAGAGGAACTTGCCTTCGGTCGTCAGGCTCTGGAAGCGCTCGACCGAGAGGAAGCCATCAACCTGCTCCAGTTCGGCCTTGAGGCCGGCGGCCAGCTCGAAGTAGCGCGCGGCCCGGTCCGGGTGGGGCTGGACCTCGAAGATCACGGCGATCATGACGGGGGCTCCCAGGCGGTTGCGTCCGGGGCGATCCTACACTAAGGCCCTCACCAAGCGTCACTGTTCCCTCGGCGGCCATGAAGATCGCGATCCTCAGCACCAGCAAGCTGCCCAAGTTCCTGGGCGAGGCCCATCCGAACGAGGAATCGCTGTTCGGTGAGGACGACATCCTTTCGGCCGCCTTCGCAGCCCGGGGCGCTCATGCCGAGCGAGTGCCCTGGCGGCCAGAGGGCCGGGACTGGTCCCGCTTCGACCTGGTGCTGGTGCGCAGCACCTGGGACTACATCGACGCCCTGCCGGCGTTCCTCGACCGTCTGGCGGAGATCGAGAGGGCCGGCTGCCGCTTGCTGAATCCCCGGCAGACCATTGCCTGGAACGCCTCCAAGGCCTATCTGGCCGAACTGGAGCAAGCCGGCGTCGGAATCGTGCCGACCGCCTTCCTGGCGCCTGGTCAGGCCCTCGACGGCGCGCTCGCGCGTCTCGGCCCGGCGCCGGGCGGCTATGTGGTCAAGCCCCTGGTCGGCGTCGGCGGCTTCGGGGTGGAGCGGGCCGCCGACCCGGCCGCCGTGGCCACCCGGCTGACCAGCGGGTCGGCAATTGCCCAGCCGTTCCTTGAGGCGGTGGCGCGCGAAGGCGAATGGTCCTTCGTGTTTGGCGCCGGGCGCTTCCTCTACGCCGCGCTCAAGACCCCCAAGTCCGGCGACTTCCGCGTCCAAGTAATGTACGGCGCGCGCACCCTGGCCAAGGTGCCGGCCCCCGCCGACCTGGCCGCCGCGCAGGCCTGCTACCGCGACCTGCCCGTGGCGGCGCCTTTCGCGCGCATCGACATGGCCCGCATGGAGGATGGCCGCCTGGCGCTCATGGAGGCGGAGCTGATCGAACCACAGCTCTATTTCGCCGACGTGCCCGAGGCAGCAGGGCTGGTCGCTGGAGCGGCGCTGGAGGTGGTTCGGGCGGGGTGAGTGGCGATGCTGTAGGGTAGAAATGTGCGCTCCGGTCCAATGAGGTCACCGTATGAGCAAAATCTACGAGGTTCACTCTATTGCACTGAATGGGAAGCCCCATAGCTGGGGCGCGCGCACCAGCCGTGCTGAAGCAGAAAACTTGCTTGCGGAGTGGACGACGGGCCGGCGCGAGACATGGGCGAAGAAGCATCACAAGAACTGGTGGATCGAGGAGATCGACGTAACCGGCATGTTCACCCTGCCGCCTGCACCGACACCGAGAGAGCTGTTCTCGACCAGAGTATCCACGGTGGAAAGCACTTGCGGGACCTGGAACACCTTACGCGTCGATATCTTGGATCAAGCTGGGCGCGTTGCCGTAAGCTATGAGCGCAATCACCCGAGCCTTTATCGGACCTTTGAGCCCTTTCGCCAGGGTGAGAGGATGCTTGCGCTGATTTCGTCCGACTACACGGCAACTTCGGTTATCGATTTGGGCACCGGCGAGGTCTTAGCGGCAGAAGAACCAAGTTCATTAGGGTTCTGTCCGGCCGGGTTTTATGTGCCTGACTGGTGGGATGTTCACGACGGCAGAATCCTTCCGGGATCAACAAACTGGAGCGGAGATCTCGAAGTCCCGACGGGCAACTTTGGTTTCGTGTGGGGCTGTGTTTGGGGCGATGACTCCAGTTGGAAGGTCCAGTATCTGGACCTTACCCACGTTCAGGAAGGAAAGCTCCTTCGAGATGAGAGGTTTGGCTACGTCGAGTTGGCAGACCACCCCAAGCTGGATGCCAAAGACTTCATACGATGCTCCTTCTATCAAGGAAGGTGCAATGTCACCTTTGCCACACTGACCTCCTATGATCTCGCAAGCGGCGAACGTTTGCCAAGCGAGTTCGAGTGAAGCAAAAACTCAGCGGGGGCCAGCAGATCCCGCGCGGCGATCAAAAGCCGGCCGCCGGTGAAGCTTACCCCCAACGCCCACGGTTACCTTTCTTTGCCGCGTTGCACAGGGTTTCTTAGATTCGGCGCCACGCAAAATCTGGTATCAAAGGTCAGGAGTTGCATCGCAGGTCAGGCGCGTTGAAAGGCTCCGCATTTTGGGCGCGCCTGGTCCCTGATTAGCCGGCCAGCGCGGTGTAGTAGGTGATGCGTTCCGATAGGATGCCGTCGTCGCTCGCCTTGATCAGGCCGCTGCCCTGAATCTCCGTGCCTGGGATCGACCACCAGCACCATGCGGTAAGCACGCCGCCCTCTTCATTGGTGACGACCTCGCTCAGGTCCATGAAGTTGGCCTGGGGGCTGCCGCCGCGCAGGGACTCGACCGTCTCCTTGAGCTGGGCGAAATAGGCCGCGAAATCCGCTTTAGCGATTGGCCCGGCATTGGGATCGTCGAACACGAAGCCGTCGGCCGCCGCATCGAGGATCGCGGCCGCGTCGCCGTTGGTCCAACCCCCGGCGTACGTCCCCAGATGGTCTGCACTGCTCATGGTTTCCCCCACTGGTTTTGATCGAACAGGGGGATCATCATCACATGGGAAAACTGTCATGACCAGACACTTGGACGAAGTCCGAGGACGATTTCCATGACCGGTGCTGCCAATCGACCCTAGCGCGGTATCGCGCCGAGGGATCGCCCAATCACTGTCCGTCGTCCCTGGTCAAGTCTTTGCCGGGATGCGGCAATTATTGCCAATTGGGCGCGCTAGCCTCGGCCCGCCTCCCGGATCGGCTAAGATCCGCGGCGAACCTAGAAATACAAGCTTGGAGTGGGCGGATATGGGCCGAGTGAAACCTGAAGACGTGCGCCGGGTCGCCGTGGTCGGCTGCGGCGTGATCGGCACCGGCTGGGCCGCCAACTTCCTGGCCCGTGGCCTGGAGGTGGTGGCGAGCGACCCGGCGCCGGGGGCCGAGGAAAAGCTGCGCGCCGGCATCGCCAACGCCTGGCCCGCGCTCCAGCGCCTGGGCCTCGCCTCCGACGCCGATCCCGGGCGTCTCACTTTCACCGCCGACCTGGCCGAGGCCGTCAAGGATGTCCAGTTCATCCAGGAAAGCGCGCCCGAGCGCGAAGATCTCAAGACCAATCTGATGGAGACGATCGACGCTTCGGCCGACCCCGAGGTGGTGATCGCCTCCAGCTCCTCGGGCCTGCTGCCGAGCCGCATCCAGCGCATGAGCGCCCATCCGGGGCGCATCGTGATCGGCCACCCCTTCAACCCGGTCTACCTGCTGCCCTTGGTCGAGGTCCTGGGCGGCGACCAGACCGATCCGGCGGCGATCGATTGGGCGATCGCCTTCTATAACCACATCGGCAAGCGCGCGTTGCACGTGCGCACCGAGATCGCCGGCTATCTCTCCGATCGCCTGCAGGAGGCGATCTGGCGCGAGGCGCTCCACATGGTCAACGACGGGGTCGCCACGACCGAGGAGATCGACGCTGCGATCGTCCACGGCCCCGGCCTGCGCTGGGCCTTCATGGGGCCCTGCCTGACCTTCCATCTGGCCGGCGGCGAGGCCGGCATGGAGCACATGCTGGCCCAGTTCGGCCCGGCCTTGAAGCTGCCTTGGACCAAGCTGGAGGCGCCCGAGCTGACCGAGGAGCTGGCCGGCCGGGTGATCGCCGGCACCTCGGCCCAGGCAGCCAATCACACGGTGCGCGAGCTCGAGCGGGCGCGCGACAACGCCCTGATCGGCATCATGCGCGTGGTTGACAACTGGCGGGTCGAGCGTTTCGCCGAAGGCGGCGCCACTCCGCTGCAAGAGGGCGACCAGGTCGAGGCGCCGCTCACCACATTGCGCACACCGGTGCAACCAGACTGGGTCGACTACAACGGCCACATGAGCGAGGCCTGCTACCTGACCGCCTTCGGCTTCGGTTCCGACCAGCTGTTCCGCATGATCGGCATCGACGAGGCCTACCGTGCCGCCGGCCACTCGCTCTACACCGTTGAGTCCCACCTGATGAACTACCGGGAGGTTTCGGACCGGGACCGCCTGCGCATCACCACCCAGCTGCTCGGCCTGGATGCCAAGCGGGTGCACATTTTCCATGCCATGTACACCGACGACGCCGAGGGCCACCTGGTGGCGACCGCGGAGCAGATGCTGCTGCACGTCGACACCTCGGGCCCGCGCACCGCGCCGATCGCGCCGGAGGTCCATGCCCGCTTGGCGCAAATCATGGCCGCCCACAAGGATCTGCCTAAGCCCGAGCAAGTCGGCCGGGTGATCGGCCTGCCGGGCTGAAGGAGGAGCTAGTCCCATGCAATTCGAGCTTACGACCGAGCAGGCAATGGTGGTCGACAGTGTGCGCGCCTTCGTCAAGGCCGAACTGATTCCCCACGAGGACGAGGTCGAGCGGCTCGACCAGGTACCGCCGGACCTCGCCAAGGAGATCCGCCGCAAGGCGATCGAGAACGGCTTCTACGCCGCCAACATGCCCGAAGAGCTGGGCGGCGGCGGGCTCGACGCCTTGACCTTGACCCTCATGACCCGCGAGCTGGGCCGCGCTTCCATGGCCCTGCAGATGCTGGTCGCCCGCCCGTCCAACATCCTTCAGGCCTGCAAGGGCGATCAGGTCGAACGCTACCTGCTGCCCTGCGTCACCGGCGAGAAGGTCGAGTGCCTGGCGATGACCGAGCCGGGCGCCGGCTCCGATTTGCGCTCTATGTCGACCAAGGCGGTGCGCGACGGCGACGACTACGTGATCAACGGCACCAAGCACTTCATCAGCCACGCCGATTGGGCCGACTTCGTGATCCTCTTCGCCGCCAGCGGCGAGGAGGAGACGCCGCGCGGCATCCGCAAGAAGATCACGAGCTTCCTAATCGACATGGGCACGCCGGGCTTCGAGGTGCGCCAAGGCTACGACTGCGTCTCCCACCGCGGCTATCACAACTGGCAGCTGGTGTTCGACAACTGTCGGGTGCCGGCCAGCCAAATCCTCGGCGAGGCCGACAAGGGCTTCGACGTGGCCAACGAGTGGCTCGCCGCGACCCGCCTGGAGGTCGCCGCCATGTGCCTGGGCCGGGCCCAGCGGGCGCTCGAGATGGCGGTCGAGTGGTGCGCGTCACGCAAGCAGTTCGGTCAGCCGATCGGCAAGTTCCAGGGCACCTCGTTCAAGCTGGCCGATATGGCAACGCAAATCGAGGCGACCGAGCTATTGACCTTGAAGTGCGCATGGAAGCTCGACCAGGGCACCATGACCGACATGGACGCCGCGATCGCCAAGCTGCACGCGACCGAGACCCTGGCCATGGTGACCGACCACTGCGTGCAGGTCTTCGGCGGCATGGGCCTGATGCAGGAAACCCCGATCGTGCGCTTCTGGCGCGACGCCAGGGTCGAGCGCATCTGGGAGGGCACATCGGAGATCCAACGCCACATCATCTCCCGCTCCCTGCTGCGGCCGCTCGGCGCTTAAGCGGCCATGGCGCCGGCACCCCACCGACTGCATCGCTTGCTCAGCCCCCGCCATCTGGCGGTGATCGGCGGCGAGAGCGCGCGCATCGTGGTCGAGCAGTGCCGGGAGATCGGCTTTCCCGGCGAGATCTGGCCGGTCAATCCGCGCCGGGACGAAATCGCCGGCTTGCCCTGCTATCCTTCCCTATCGGCCTTGCCGGAGGCGCCCGACGCGGCCTTCGTCGGCGTGCCCCGGGAGGCGACGATCGACGTGGTCGGCGAGCTGGCGGCGCTGGGGGCCGGCGGCGCGGTCTGCTACGCCGCCGGTTTCGCCGAGTGCGGGGCGGAGGGCGCCGCCCTGCAGGAGCGCCTGGTCTCGGCGGCCGGCGACATGCCCGTCTCCGGACCCAACTGCTACGGCCTGATTAACCACCTGGACGGCGCCGCACTCTGGCCCGAGGGGGACGGCTGCGGGCGGATTGAGCGCGGCGTCGCCCTGGTAATGCAGAGCGGCAACATCGCCCTGAACCTGACCATGCAGCAGCGCTCCCTGCCGATCGCCTATGTGATCTCGGCCGGCAACCAGGCCTGTCTCGGGCTTGGCGACTATGTGGACGCCCTGATCGAGGACCCGCGGGTCAGCGCCATCGGGCTCTATATCGAGGGCCTAACCGACGTGCCCGGCTTTGCCAAGGCCGCCGCGCGGGCGCTGGAGAAGGGCGTGCCCCTGGTCGCGCTCAAGACCGGCAACTCCGAGATGGGCGCGCGCATCGCGCTCAGCCACACGAGTTCCCTGGCCGGCACCGAAACGCTCTACGACGCGCTCTTCGATCGCCTGGGCGTGCTCCGGGTCAAGACCCTGGGCGCCTTCATCGAGACCCTGAAATACTTCGCGGTCGCGCCGCCGCTCGCCGGCAACCGGCTGGCGGTTACTTGCTGCTCGGGCGGCGAGGCTTCGCTGGCGGCCGATCTGGCGGCCGATCTGGGGCTCGATCTGCCGTCGCTCACCGAGGTTCAGATCGCGGAGATGAGCGAGGTGCTCTCCGACATCGTCACGATCGCCAACCCGCTCGACTACAACACCGTGGTATGGGGCAACCGGGACGGCTTGACCCGGGCCTTCACCAGCCTGGTGGCGGGCGAGGTCGACGGCGCCGTACTGCTGATCGACTACCCCCACCCGGAGACCCGGGGCTACGCCGCCTGGGACGTGGCCAGCGAGGCGCTGATCGCGGCCAGCGCCGGGACCGGGGTCCAGCCGGTGCTGCTCAGCACCTTGCCGGAGCTGCTGCCCAGATCCGTGCGCGAGGACGCAATCGCGCGCGGTGCGGTGCCCCTGCAAGGCTTGGACGAGGGCTTCACCGCCCTCTCGCTTGCCGCCCGCTACGGCGTGGCCCGGCGCAGTGGCAATGTGCCTGCCGAGCTACTGGTGCCCGGCGAGTTGCCCTGTCCGGCCGTCACCTTGGACGAGTGGGAGAGCAAGCAGCGCCTGGCGGCCTACGGCCTGGCCGCGCCCGAGGGCCGACTGGTCGCAGCAGAGGCGGCACCCGTTGAGGCCGCCAAGATCGGCTTTCCCGTGGTGCTTAAGGCGGTCTCCGCCGACCTTGCCCACAAGACCGAGGCCGGCGCCGTGGCGCTCAATCTTGAGAGCGACCAGGCGGTTGCCGAGGCCGTGGCGCGTATGGCGCCGCTCGGCGCCGAGAGATTTCTGGTCGAACGCATGGTCACCGACGGGGTCGCCGAGCTGATCCTGGGCATCCAGCGCGACCCACAGTTCGGCCTGGTGCTGGTGATCGGCTCGGGCGGCGTGCTGGTTGAGCTGATGGCCGACAGCCGCAGCCTCCTGCTGCCCACCAACCGGGACCAGGTGATGGCCGCCCTGGAGAGCCTCAAGGGCTTCAAGTTGCTAACCGGCTTTCGCGGCCGAGCGGCCGGCGACGTCGAGGCCGTTGTCGAGGCCGCCCTGGCGCTCGCGCGCTTCGCCCAGGACCACGCCGAGCGTCTGGCCGAGCTCGATGTCAATCCGCTGATCGTGCGCCCCGCCGGCCACGGCGTTGTGGTCGCCGATGCTTTGATCCGACTGGCCGATGAAGGAGAGTGACAATGACCGAATCCCTGCACGTCTCGCTCAACGACGGCATCCTGGAGGTCACCCTGGATCGGCCCAAGGCGAATGCGATCGACGCCGCGACCAGCCGGCGCATGGGTGAGCTCTTTATGAGATTTCGCGACGACCCCGCCCAACGGGTTGCGATCCTGACCGGCGCCGGGCGCTTCTTCTCGGCCGGCTGGGACCTAAAGGCGGCCGCCGAAGGCGAGGGTCTGGAAGAGGACCACGGGCCGGGCGGCTTCGCCGGGCTTACCCAGCTGTTCGACCTGGACAAGCCGGTGATCGCCGCGGTCAACGGGCTGGCGGTCGGCGGCGGCTTTGAGCTGGCGCTTTGCTGCGATCTCATGGTGGCCGCCGAGGAGGCCGCCTTCTTCCTGCCCGAGACCCGGGTCGGCGTGGCGCCCGACGCCGGTTGTTTCCGCCTGCCAGAGCGCCTGCCGCGCGCCATCGCGCTCGAGATGCTGATGACCGGCCGACGCATGGACGCGGCAGAGGCGGCGCGCTGGGGCCTGGTCAACGCCGTGGTGCCGGGCGACCAGCTGGGCGCCAAGGCTCGGGCGCTGGCCCAAGAGATCGTCCGCGGCGCGCCGCTCGCCGTCGCCGCCATAAAGGAGCTGGTGCGCGGCCGGGGCAGCCACGATCTGGAAGAATGCTACCGGCGTCAGACCGCCGGCCAGTTCCCCGCCTACGCCCGCATGGCCGCCTCCGAGGACGCCGAGGAGGGCCCGCGCGCCTTCGCCGAGAAACGCGACCCGGTGTGGCGCGGGCGCTAGCGCGCTCTAGACGCAATCCTCCGCCGGAACTACCATCTTAGGGTGTGGGTTCCCGATCGCACTTGGCAGACCACCATCGCCGTTGTCGCGATGATGGTGAACTACTACCTCCTCTCCTGGGTGTGGGACGCGACGGTCGATAAGGACGACCAGGGCCGGCTGCAGCCTGTCGAGGCCGTTGGGACGGAGTTCTACCTTCTCTCTGGTTTGCTGCTCGCGTCGTGCCTCGGAATGGCGGTACTCATCCGCTACCCGAGCAGCGATGTGCGCTGGGGTGCGCGCATCCTGTTCTGCCTGCTGCCGGCGCTGGCCGGGCTATATTTCTTGGCCAAAGAGCTCGGATTAGTGGGCTGACAGGGTCACAATTCACCTCAGAGGATAAAAGTGTGTGGTGCGAAGAGCCGCCCGGCCAAAAGTTCGATGTTGACGGACTATGCTGGACACCGCCGCCAGCGCTTGGGAGTGGCGGTATCTCCCAGAGCGCGCCAGCGAGCTGACCGGTGACGGCGGCCAGGGTGTCGGCGTCGTCGCCCAGGTTGGCGGCTAGCAGCAAGGCCTCCTAGAACGTTTGCGCGTCGCCGACCGCCAACCCCAGTAGGGCGCCAGCCGCCCGGTCTCTTCTTGCCGCGTCGTTCACTGCCTCGGCTGCTCCTGCTTGAAACTGTGCTAGGGTAGACCTGCACATTGTGTGATGTGATCTGGGCCCAAGGCCACCCGCTTGCGCGGTGTTAAGACTCTGTCAAGGATGATGGCTTCATCTTGCCTTAGGGCTTCGCGGGCGCGGAGATTGCCCGCTTTTGTGGCTTGCCAGGCCGATTCGAAAGGGCGCCAGAGGACCGGATGACGCTCAAGACTGCCTTTGAGAAGTCGCAGATCTATCTGATGGCGCTCATCCTGTGCCTGATCTATCACGCCTACATCACTCATGCCATCGAGCCACCGCCGATCGCCACCGGCGAGCTGATGGGCAACGACAGCTACATGCGCCTGATCCGGGTTCAGCTGCTGGGCGAGGGCGGCGCCTGGTACGACGGTATCATTCCGCGCGACAACGCGCCCTACGGCACGGAGCTGCACTGGACCCGGCCGTTCGACGTACTGCTACTGGCCGGTGCCTGGGCGCTCGAGCCGTTCCTGGGTTTCCGCCAGGGGCTCTACTGGTGGGGCGTGGTGGTCACGCCGCTGCTCCATATCAGCCTGGTCCTGGCCATGGTCTGGGCGGTGGCGCCACTCTATTCCGACGGTTTCCGGCGCTTCCTGCTGGTCGTCGGCCTGCTGCTTCAGCCCCTGCTTTACGGTCTTGCGCGCTGGGCCAGGCCCGACCATCACACGCTGGTGTTTCTGGTCTTCGTGGTCATGCTCGGGCTCATGCTGCGCCTGCTGCTGGCGCCGCCCGACCGGCGCCGTGGGCTGCTGGCCGGTGCCAGCGTCGGGCTCGGGCTGTGGCTCACCATGGAGTTCTTGCTCGGCCTGCTGATGGTCCACGCGACGCTTGGCCTCTTGTGGCTGCTCGGGCGGCCCGGCATGGCAAAGCGCGGCCTGTGGCTCTCGATTGGCCTCTTCGCCATGGTGCTGTTCGCCCTGGTGGTCGAGCGGCCGCCGGCCGGCTGGCTGGTGGCCGAGTACGACCGGATTTCCATCGTCCACCTGCTGGTCGCGCTGCTCGGCCTTGGAGTCTGGGCCCTGATCGGACGGCTCGAGGGTCTAAGCGGGTTGCCCGGCAGCCTGGTCGGCCGCGGTATCGTTCTGGGGCTTTGTGGCGCGACCGCCGGGGCGATCTTGGCGCTGGTCTATCCGGAGTTCCTGCTCGGCCCGAACTTGGCCAGCGATCCGGTGGTCAAGTACTCCTACATGGACCGGATCGAGGAGCTGCAGCCGATCTGGCCGCGCAACGTCGACCAGATCCCCCAGGCCCTGGCCTATTTCGGCAACGCGCTGATCGTCGTGCCCTATCTGCTGTTCGTGCTGCTGCGCGAGCGTACGCGCGAGGGCTGGGATGGCTGGCTGATGGTCGCTGTCGGCGTGTTGATCTGCCTGCCGGTCGGCCTGGCGATCCACCGCTTCGGCCACTACGCCGCGCTGTTGCTGGTGATCGGGCTGGCGGACCTGCTTGGGCGCTGCACCGATGCCCTGGAGCGGGTCTCCAACCTGTTGCTGCGCACCCTGTTCCGGGCCGGCGCGATCAATGCTGGCCTGTTCGGCTTCGTGATCCTGAAGGCGGCGATGAACGACGCCTCGGCGGCCGAGACCAGCGGCGAGGAAGCCGCCAAGAGCTGCGATCTGATGGAGATCGTTGCCGATCTGGGGGCGCCCGATGCCCTGGGCGCCGAGCCCACGATCGTTCTGGCGCATCCCGATTTGGGCTCCAAGATCATTTACTTCACGCCCCATGGCTCGGTCGGCTCGCCCTACCACAGAAATGTGGCCGGGATCCGGGATTCTCTGCTCTTCTTAATGGCTGAGGACGAGTCCGAGGCCCGCCAGATCGTCGAGCAAAGGGGCGTTGGCCTGGTGCTGGTCTGCCCGGGCGACGGCCGCAAGATGTATGGCACCGCCGAGCGCGACAACCTCTTCGAGCGGCTTATGGCGGGGTCGAGCCCGGCGTGGCTCGCCGAGGTCGAGCTGCCGGCCGAGCGCGGCGAGGGTTATCGGATCTATCGGGTCGTGCCATGACCAGCGGCAGCCCCCAGCTCCGGCGGCCCTTCGAGATTCGCCAGGAAGACATCTCGCCGCCCGGCGGCGCGCTTTCGATCGCGGTTCTGATCCCCTGCTATAACGAGGAAGCGGCGATCGAACAGGTGGTCAAGGACTTCCGCGCCGCCCTGCCGGCGGCCAGGCTTTATGTTTACGACAACAACTCGAGCGACCGCACCGCCGAGATCGCCGCGGCCGCGGGGGCAATCGTCCGTCACGAACCGCACCAAGGAAAAGGCCACGTGGTGCGCCGAATGTTCGCGGACGTGGAAGCGGACGTCTACATCATGATCGACGGCGACGATACCTACGACGTGTCGGCGGCGCCGGCCTTGGTCGAGCATCTGGTGCGCGACGGCCTCGATATGGTCAACGCGGCGCGCGACGAGACCGAGGCGAGCGCCTACCGCCCGGGCCACAAGTTCGGCAACGTCATGTTGACCGGCATCGTACGGGCCATCTTCGGCGACGAGTTCCGCGATATGCTGTCGGGCTACCGGGTGTTCTCGCGGCGGTTCGTCAAGTCCTTCCCCATGCTGGCGACCGGCTTCGAGATCGAGACTGAGCTGACGATCCACGCCCTCGAGCTGCAGATGCCGACTTGCGAGGTTGCGACGCCTTTCAAGGAGCGGCCGCCGGGATCGGAAAGCAAGCTCAACACCATCTCCGATGGGATCCGCATCCTCATGACGATCTCCCGGCTGCTGCGCCAGGAGCGGCCCATGGCGGTGTTCGCCGCGGCCGGCGCCATGCTCGCCGCGCTGGCCTTGGGTTTGGCCTATCCGATCGTCGTGACCTTTCTGGAAACCGGCCTGGTGCCGCGCTTTCCAACGGCGATCCTCTCGACCGGCCTCATGCTTGCGGCCTTCCTCAGCTTCACCTGCGGCCTGATCCTCGATACGGTGACTCGCGGCCGCAAGGAGGCCAAGCGCGTGCGCTACTTGGCGGTGCCGGGCGTGCACGCCGCCCTGGAGGCGCACGAGGCGACATGGACCGAACAAAACCGCCAGACGTGATCGGCCAGTTTTTGCGCTTCGGCGTGGTCGGCGTGATCGGTTTTGTGGTCGATGCCGGCACGTTGGCGGTGTTGCTCAACTTGGGCCTCGGCCTCTATAGCGGGCGGTTGGTCTCGTTCCTGCTCGCTTTGACCGTCACGTGGGCCTTGAACCGCCGCTTCACCTTTCGCGACAAGAGCCCCGAAAGGGCCCGGCAATGGGGCCGCTTCGCGGTCGTTGCCACCCTGGGTGGGGCGATCAACTACGGTGTCTATGCTTGGATGGTCTCTCATTTGGCCAGCGTGGCCGCCTGGCCGACAATTGGCGTGGCCGCCGGCTCTCTGGCCAGCTATCTTTTCAACTTCTCAGCCTCCCGGGTCTTCGTTTTCCGGTGCCCAGATGGGAAGTGACGGGGCTGGCGGCACGGGCCGGATCTAGATCCACGATCAACCGACGAATCAGTCTTGAGGAATTTGATCCGATGAAAAGATCGGCCTAGTCACGGTGTTATGAAGGGCCATCTGGGCGCGAGGTGAATTAGATGCGTAATATCAATATGATGATCTTAATGTTAATGACATCTTTTAGGCGACAGGCTAGGATAATGTCCGGCTTGGGGGAGGCGCTGGAAGGATTCGCCACACTGGCGGGGTCTGACATTTCGTGAACGCGGCGCGGAAGCACGTGGAATGAGCGACTTGACCCGAGAACAGGTACCGGTTCGGCTCCTCGTGGTCGACGCCAAGCCAGAGGTCATAGAGGATTACCGCTATCTTCTGTGCGGCCAAACCTCGGAGTCCGCCGGGCAGCAGAGCGGCAGCCTGACTGAAGGGCTGTTCGCGGCGGTCAACGATCCCCACCGTTTCCCAAGTTTCGAGCTGGTTGCTTGCGATCGAATTCACGAGTCGCTGGACGCGGTCGACCAGGCGCTCGAGCAGCAGGCGCCCTTTGCCGTCGCCTTCATCGAGATCGACGAGGGGCCGCCGTTCGGTAACATCAGGGCGCTGGAGGATCTGCGCGCGCTCGACCCCGACATTCAGCTGGTGGTGGTTACCGGCGACTGCCGCATCACGCCGGCCGAGCTGATGGAGCGGGTGCCGCCGGCCGACAAGCTATTTTTCCTGCAGAAGCCGTTCCACGCATTCGAGGTTCAGCAGCTCGCTGTGGCGCTCAGCGCGAAGTGGCGCTCGGAGCGTGCCCGGGGCGACGACTTGCGCGTCGATCGCGGGGCCCCGAGCCGCACCCAAGCGGACCCGGGCGAGGCCATGGAGCGTCTCCCGGCTGGTGTCGTGGTGTTCGACCGTCACGACCGGCTGGTCTCGAGCAATCGCAACATCGCGCGGCTGTTCCCAGAGCTGGCGGACTTCTTTCTGCCGGGCACGCGCTACGAGGAGATTCTCTGGCAAATGGCCCAGCGCCTCCTGCCCGAGGACACCTTGTTCCGGGTCGAGACCTGGGTGCGCGACCGGCTCGACTGGCACGGCAAGTCGGGCGGCGTGCTGGAGCAGCGTTTGCGCGGCGGACGCTGGGTGTTCATGGCCGAGGCGCGGACCGAGGACCGTGAGACCTATTGCCAATTCTTTGACATCACCGATCTGAAGCGCCGGGACTCGAGCCGCTGGACCGCGATTCGCCTGACCCAGATGGCCCAATCCTTCGCCGCCCTGTGCGAGCAGCTGCACATCAACCGCCTGGACGTGGAGCACCAGAGCGACAGCGGGAAGGTGGTCAGTCTACGCGCCGGCAAGGACGACGACGGCGAGCGCGCCGAACCGGCCCGACTGGCGCCGGGCAATATTCAGGACCTTACCTTCAAACTGCAGACGATCGCCCAGCGCCAGCGCCTCAAGCCTGATTCCCTGGATCTCAACCTGGTAGTCGAGGAGGTCGTGCGCACGCTCGATCCCTACGACAAGTCCAAGCACAAGCTCGAGGTCATCGCCGGCGCCGGCCTGTGGCAGGTGCTGCTCGACAAGGGCCAGCTGTCGATCGCGCTGGCCGAGCTCCTGGGCAACGCCTTCGATGCCATGGACGAGGGTGGCCTGATGGTTGTCGAGACCGCCAACGTGCGCCTGACCAAGGACTTCGTCTCGGTGCGCAGCGGCCTGGTGCAGGCCGACCATGTGCGCCTGACGGTCAAGGACAACGGCCCGGGCATGTCGCCGGAGCTGGCCGAGCGGGCCTTCAACCCCTTCTTCACCTCGCGACCCGACGGCCGGCACCTGGGACTTGGCCTCAGCATGGTCTATGGCTTCGTCAGCCAGTCGGGTGGCTACATCGAGATCCGCGATAGCGAGACTCCCGGCACGACGATCGACATCTATTTCCCGCGCGCCGAAGCCAGTTCCGGCCGGTCGGACGTGGTTCAGCGGTCCGAAGGCTCCTAGGACGCGCGACGTGGCCGAGCCGACCCCATCCGAAACGTTCACGACACGTCCGCTCAAATTGCGCCTGTTCGGCGGTTTCCAGCTCGAGGATGCCAACGGCAAGATGATCGCCATCAGCTTGCGCAAGGCCGAAGCACTGCTGGTCTATCTCGCGATGTCGCCCGGCCAGCGCGCCTCGCGCGAGAACCTGGCGGCCCTGTTGTGGGGCGAGGCTGAGCAACATCGCGCCCGACAAAGCCTGCGCCAAACCCTACTCGCCCTGACCAAGGCGCTCGCCAGC
This sequence comes from Pseudomonadota bacterium, assembly GCA_039029395.1. Lineage (GTDB taxonomy): Bacteria > Pseudomonadota > Alphaproteobacteria > Kiloniellales > JAKSDN01 > JBCCGG01. The sequence continues at coordinate 78,307 of JBCCGG010000026.1, forward strand.
AGCGAGATTCAGGTGCTGCGCATGGAGAGCCAGACCGTCTCGCTGGTGCCGGGCGCGGTGACAGTGGACGCGCTCGAGATGGTTCGCCTGCTGGAGGAAGGCTCGGCCGAGTCTCTTCTCAAGGCAGCCGGTCTTTACCAAGGTGAGCTGATCGCCGGCTTGGTGGTCGACGCCGAGGAGTTCGAGGAGTGGCTGACGCTCACCCGGGGTCGGCTCCACGATCAGGCGCTGAAAGCCTTGACCGGTCTGCTCGACAAACAGATCACCCAAGGCGACACGGACGGCGCGATCGACACCGCGAGCCGGGCCCTCAGAGTCGACTCCTACCGCGAGGACATCCACCGCCAGCTCATGCAGCTCTACATCGAGAAGGGCATGCGCTCCTCGGCCTTGGCGCAGTTCCGAATCTGCCGGGACATCCTCAACCGCGAGCTCAGCGTCCAGCCCGACGAGCAGACCGTGCGCCTCTACAAGAGCATTCTCGAGGACGGCGGCTCGAGCCCGAGCGTGCGGCCCACCTTGCCGGTCAGCACTGGCACCCGGCCAGCGCTGTCGGAGGGCGCGCCCGAGCGCCAAGCTGTTTACTGGGGCGACCGGCCGATCGGCCGCGACCAGGAGCTTGAGGCGCTCGATCGGTTGTTGGGTGCAGCCATTGCCGGCCAGGGTCGCGCGGTCGCCGTGATCGGCGAAGCGGGCATCGGAAAGAGCTACCTCATTCGCGGCTTCCTTGACGGCTGCGACCCGGCGGAGATCCGGCAGATTGGCCTGCAGGGCCGTCAGGCCGATCGCGCGCTCTATATGATCCCTTGGATCGAGGCACTGCGGCCGCTTGTTGGCAAAGGGGCCTCTAAGGGCAGCGAAGAATCTGCTCTCTTGCAGCGCTGGCTTGGTGGCCGCCGGCGTGGTGCATCCGAACGGCCGGCCGATGACATGGAGCGCAAGCAACTGTTCGACGCCGTGGTGGCGCTGCTGCGCGGTGAAGCTGCTAATTCGCCCTTGGTGATCCACTTTGAGGATCTTCATTGGGCGGACGACGAGAGCGTGCGCCTCTTGAGCTATTGCGTTCGCCAGCTGGCCGGCGAGCCGATCCTGTTTCTCGTCTCCTTACGCGCCGTCGACGGCAGGAGCGGCGGCTTGGTGGGCGACCTGCTTGACGACCTGGCCGGCCACGGCCACTTGAGCTGGCTCACGCTCAAGCCCTTAAGCCAGCTGGAGTGCGCCGACCTGGTGGCGCAGATCGAGGCCAAGCTCGAGCTGCCCGAGGAGGCCCACAAGGAAGTCGACGAGATCTGGACTCTGAGCGAAGGCAACCCCCAAGTCATCGCCGAATACACCGTGCCCCTGAGGGTGCGCGAGGCGCGCCGAGAGCTGTTCGGCGCGCTGTTCCCCCGACAGGCGATCACCGATGCCCAGCACATTCGGGCTGACCTGAGCGAGCAGGCACGCATGCTGCTTGCGACGGCCTGCGTGCTGGGGCCCCGTGCCAACTACCGGGTGCTGATGGCCGCGGCCGAGCTGGATGAGGCTGCGACGGCACGGGGAATCGAGGATCTTGTCGGCCGCCAAATCCTCGCGATCGATGCCGACGACGTGGTGTTCGTTCACCTCAGGGTGTGCCGGACCCTCTACGAAGATCTGGTGCCGCCGCGGCGCCGCCTGTTGCACGCGGCCTGCGCCGGGGCCATGGAGCAGGTCTACCGGGAGGTGCTGGAGCTGCACTACCAGACCATCGCCTACCACGCGCGGGAGGGCGGACTCTACGAGCGCGCGTTGGATTTTCAGATCTCGGCCGCACAGGTCGAGTTCAGCCGGGGCGCCTTTGGGGCCGCCGGCAAGGTTCTGCGTCAGGCGCTCAAGACCGCACAGCTCGCCGAGGAAGGGCCCGAGCGGTTCGCGCCGGAAGCGCGGTGCCACGTTCTGCTGGCCCAGATCGAGGAGACCTCGAGCGGGTTGAATCGCGCGCTCAGTCACGTCAAGACCGCCGAGCGCCTGGTTAAGCGCCGTTTGGCGGGCCGACCTCAGGCCCTGGCCCTTCTGAGCCGCGTGCTGCTCGCGCGCAGCCGTCTGGAATACCGCCTCGGGCGCAGCGACGTAGCTTTCGACAGCGCCCGCCAAGCCCTCGCTGGGCCGTCCGGGACGGAGATTTGCAGTGCTTGGACCGGCCTGGAGCTGGTCCTGACCCGGCTTCATCTGATGGTCGGCCGGCAGGAGCAGATCGACTTCGATCTGCGTCAGCGCCTCGAGCGCTGCGCCGAGGTAGAGCTGGGCATCGAGGAGGTTGAGACAAGGCTGGTTCTGGCCCTTCTCCTGGCTTTGCAACGCAACTTCGAGGAGGCGCACGGTGCCTGCCAGGCGGCCATGAGCCGGGCCGAGGCTCTGGGCTCAGAGGCGACCATGGGGGCCTGCCATTTCGCGGTCGGCATGGTTGGCCTGTGGACCGGCCGGGCGCGCGAGGCCGCACGCCAGTTCGAGGCCGCCCTGGCCATCGCTGAAGAGACCGGCGACCTGCCCCGGCTCTATCTGATCACAGGCTTCCGCGGCTTGGCCATGCTGGCGCGCGATCAGGCGGACGAGGGACGCGACAACCTGCGCGCGGCGCTCGAGATGGCCGAGCGGCTCGGCAGCCGGCTGCTGTTGGCCTATTTCAAGGCGGTCCTGGCCGAGGCGTGGCCGGAGGCCGAGGACGATGGCCGCGGCGAAGAACTGGCCGATGAGGCCTTGTCGCTCGCCACCGCCACCAACCAGCCTTGGGCGCGCTCGATCGCCCTGCGCGCCAAGGCCGTGCTTTTGGGCCGCCAGCGCACCCGCCATCTGGCCGATGCCGAGCGCGCGATCGGGCGGGCCGTCGTCATTCAGCGTGGCTTGCAGCTGGACATGGAGGTCGCCCGCTCCTTGGTGCTGCATGCCAAGATCGTGCGCGCCCGCGGCGATACCGAGCGGGCGATCGGGCTCTACGCCGAGGCCGGCGCGCTCTATCGAGGCCTTGGCCAAGACGGCGAAGCGCGGCGGATCGCGACCCTGAGCGACGCGCTCAGGCCGTCCGGGCGAACACGCCGGCGGGGCGGTTAGAGGCCTGGCGGCGATGATCCTGGCCGGCCCGGCCGGTCACTCGCGCCCATCGGACTCTCGGGAAGCTTCGATCAGGGCCTCGAACCGCGGTAGGGGGCGCACCAGAACCGCGTACTTGCCGTCCTGATAGACTTCGACGAAGCCCTCTTCGCGCACCAAGGCCGCGCGCAGCGGCGCGGACGCCAGAAGAACCGCATAGTCGATCTCCCACTCCGAGAAGATTTCGCGCCAGCCCTCATCCGCTCTCAAGAGGATCAGATAGCGCTCGAAGAACTCGTTACCGTAGAGATCGGTGCGCGGATCGATAAAGACTTTACTCTCTGGATGGAGCCGAAACAGAAGGTAGCCACCGAGGCTGTAGCTGTTCACCATACGGCCCGTGATGTTGTTCGCTTCGATGAAGTCGACCGCGGCGTCAGTGTTAACAACATAGCCAGCGAGGATGTTTGGTCCCGCGGGAGGACTACGCGCGCCACGCTGGGCCCCTGGGATTGTCGAGATGTTTCGAATAAGGCGTTGTTAAGCACACGCACCGGAGGCTTGCGGTTGGCGGTGACTGAAGGATCCCAGCGCTTGCCACGATAGCCTGTTCCGACCGGTTGCGCCGCAGTGCAAAGAATTAACATTGTGCCCCTAACAAGTCTTGTAGGATAGGACGACATGTGAGCGGTCTTTTAGGGGGCGAAACCTGAGTGACTCGGAACCTTCAGTCCGCCGTTGGGGCCGAAAGTACCCCTAGGCGCAGCCAGCGTCATTGCTCGGCAGTGCCTTGGGAAAACGTCTGCGCGCGGGTTGTTCGGACGGTCAAAGCTCACCGCTGGCTGATTGCCCTGGCATGTTTCTACATCGCTGCTAGCGGAGTCTTCGTGGTCGCGAGCGGGCATCTAGATGCCGCGACATTTTTGGCGCATCTGAAGCTGAGCCGCCTGCTCTTTACCATCACCCTCGCGCTCCTGGCGGTCTGGCTATTGGGGTACCTGCTCTATGTCATGGTGATCGTCCGGCCCGATCGCCTATTCGCCTACATCGGCCGCGATCTGGTGACCAACTGGGCAACGCCCGAGCGGCTCACCGGAGTTGCGATAATCTATCTCTTTCTGCCGCTCTGCACGACGGCCTTTCCGACCGTCAAGGCCATGGTGCCCCAAGTGAACCCCTATTCCTGGGACGAGACCTTCTGGCTCTGGGACCGAGTGTTCCATGGCGGGGTCGATCCTTGGCGGCTATTGCATCCGATTCTCGGGTCGCCAGCGATAACCAGTTTCGTGGATTGGTCCTACGGATCCTGGTACATCATGATCAAGCTGATGATCTTGTGGCAGGCCTTTAGCCTACGCAACCCAAGGCTCCGCTTGCAGTTCTTTTACACCTTATTGCTACTGTGGATCTTGCTAGGCAATGTCCTGGCGATCATCTGGTCGTCCGCGGGGCCGGTGTACTTTGGGCGGGTCACCGGACTCGCCGACCCCTATGGACCCCTGCTGACCTATCTGGAAGAGGTCAACCGCGAACTGCCCCTGTTCGTGCTGAAGGCCCATGAGGTGATGTGGCAGAACTACGTTACCGGGAGCGGCCTAGGCGGCGGCATCTCGGCGATGCCGAGTATGCATGTAGCGATCGTCGCACTCTTTGCCATTGTCGGCTGGCGGGTCCGTCCGGTGGTTGGCGTGCTGTTGACCCTCTATGCCGCACTCATCCTGATCGGGTCGGTGCATTTGGCCTGGCACTATGCAGTCGACGGCTATGTTTCTATCGTGCTGACCTGGGCGATCTGGTGGGCGGTCGGGAAACTTCAGGACCTCAGCCGGCGCGCGGCTCAGCCGGACTCGCAAGCAGCCGAGGAGGGCTCCTCGTGAGCCAAGAGGTGCACTCCGCCGACGAGGCGGCCAATGCGATCAATCGTGAGCCGGGGCCGAGCTCGACGGAGTGGCGCGGCGAAATCGCACGAAGAACGCTCAAGACCATAGACCAGCACAAATGGCTCATTGCCCTGATGCTAATATATGGCGCAGTGAGCTGGTTCCTAGTCGACGGCCTGCGCATCGTCGGCGTCGAGAACGTCAAGATCCAGCTGATTCTTGGCCGGTCGTTATTCCTGCTGACAGCCGTGCTGCTTGTGGCCTTTCTCGTGCTCTATTGCCTCTATGTTATGGCTTTCGTCCGACCTGACCGGCTGTTTCGCTACCTGGGCCGTGACCTGGCCGAGAACTGGGCGACGCCGGAGCGCTTAACCGGCGCGGCCATCATCTACCTCTTACTGCCACTGTGGCTATCGGTCTTCACCGGCATCAAATCGACCATTCCTTTTCTCAACCCCTTCTCCTGGGACGAGACCTTCATGTTATGGGACCGCGCCCTCCATTTCGGGATTGATCCTTGGCGTGTCCTGCAACCGGTCTTGGGCTACCCGATCGTCACCAAGATCGTCGACTCGGTCTATATCGTGTGGTTCTTCGTCATGTACGCGGTGCTGTTCTGGCAGGCATTCAGTACACGCGATTCACGGCTGCGCATGCAATTTTTCATGACGTTCTTCCTATTATGGATACTCTTGGGCAACGTCCTGGCCGTGGCGTTGTCGTCCGGCGGCCCGGTCTACTATGGGCGCATTACAGGCTTGAGTGATCCTTACAAGTCTTTGATGGCCTACCTCCACGAGGTTGGAGCTAGCTACGGCATCTTTGCCCTCGAAGTGCAGGAGAGGCTTTGGACCGGCTACGTTAATGAGTCACCGGTTGGCGGCGGGATTTCGGCGATGCCGAGCCTGCATGTGGCAATGGCCATGCTGTTTGCCCTGCTGGGCTTTCGGGTTCACAAATTGCTTGGGGTACTTCTAGCTCTTTACGCGGTACTTATCCTGTTGGGCTCCGTCCACCTGGCATGGCACTATGCGGTGGACGGTTATCTCGGGGCTCTCCTGGCGTGGGCCGTTTGGAGGGTTGTGGGTTGGTTGCAGCGACGCTTCAGCAGCGTGACCTAAGACACCGGAAGAGCGGAGTTTGAGCCCCTATAGCGTTGCTCCAATAGGGACCGGCGACTATCGTGTCGCCCGTGAAGTATCGGTAATTATTTGAAATAGCGAGCTAATTGCCGTTTAGGAAGTAACCTGTTTTGCAGGAACCCCGGCTGATTGGTTGGGGTTTCTTGCGATTTGGGATTCCCGACTCCGGGCATGTCGTGATTCGCCGGGGATCGCTTTCTTGGCTTCGGAGAACGTCCGATGAGCAAGCCACGCGACACGCGACAGAAGGGCCTTCTGCGCCCGACCCTGGATGAGATCATCGATCTCGGTCATCCCTTGGCGCGCCTTGCGCGAGAGATCGACTGGACTTTTCTGGACCGCCGTTTCAGCTCGGTGTGCCGGCTCGGTGTGCCGGCTCGGTGTGCCGGCCCGGAGCTGGCCAGCCGCCGGTGGCAAGCCGGCTGGTGGCCGGTCTATTCATCCTCAAGCATATGCACGATCTGTCGGACGAGGCCTTGTGCGCTCGCTGGCTGGAGAATCCTTACTATCAGTACTTCTGCGGCGAGGAGGGCTTCCAGCACCGGCTGCCCTTCGACCGCTCCTCCTTGACCCGCTGGCGCGCGCGGCCAGGCGGCACGGCGTGCCGCTGCGCCAATCTTATCTGCGTGTCGCCAAGCGGGCAGCGCTGATGGCCGGCCGCCGGGCTTCGCCCCATTGCTACGCAATCCCACGCCAAGCAGTTCAAGCGGCACAACCGCCAGCTCAGGTTCCTGCGCACGCGCCTTGGGCGGCTCAGCCGGGATATCAAGCGCAAGACGGCCGACCACCCCGTGCTCAAAGAGGCCTTCGCGATCCCGCTGTCGCGCGCCGATCAGATCCGTCACCAGAGACAGCGCCAGCGCGGCTGGAAGCTCTATAGCCTGCATGCCCCTGAGGTCGAGTGCATCGGCAAGGGCAAGGCCCGAGCGCCCTATGAATTCTGTTGCAAGGACTCGATCGCAACGCCGGTCACACAGCCCAAGGGCGGCCAGTTCGTGCTCCACGCCAAGGCGCTACATGGCAACACTTACGACGGCCACACGCTCGGACCGGTGGTCGCCGAGATGGAAATGCTCACCGGCGTCGAGGCCAAGCGCATCCATGTCGACAAGGGCTATCGCGGCCATAACCATCCGCACAAGTTCCGGGTCTGGATCTCGGGCCAGCTGCGCCGGGTCACCAAGTCAATCCGTCGCGAGATGCGGCGTTGAGCCGCCGTCGAGCCGGTGGTCGGTCACATCAAGGCAGAGCACCGCATGGAGCGAAACTACCTCAAGGGCCGAGACGGCGACTTCGCCAACGCCGTCCTGGCCGCCGCCGGCTACAACTTCAGCCTCCTCCTCAAATGGTTCAAGGCCATCTTACGCGCCTTGATCACCACCCTCCGGAATTATCTACTCTCGCCTCAAATGGCCTGAAAAACCATGCGGCTCAAAATCTCCAAGGACGACTATCGTCTCTAGGCCCTGCCTCGCAGAGATTGAGCTATGGCAGTACCTCATAGACCCGGTGATTGGCCTCCGTCTCGCTCAAGGGCGCAATTAGTCGCAACCAATCGGGAGGCGAATCGTCTAACAGCCGCTCGAACAGGAGGCTGCCGTCTTCGGTTGTGTAGAGCTTGTATTCATAGGTTCGGCACACGAACACAAAAGCGACGCCTCGCCGCGTGGCAATCTCTCTGGACTCTCGGTCATCTTTGGCCAAAAAGAAACTCAAGCTATCTCTAATTCCCTCGACATTCGGGTGGTATGCTGAACCGACTACGCTGAAATCGGTGAAGTACATGATGCGCGATCCGTAATCTGGATGTGCGATCACAATTGGGCGCTGATCGTTCTTGGGATAGGTCGTTTCGAGTTGTTCTAAAATCGCATGATCGTCGCACGCCAGATTTCTACTTGATGCTTTCGCGTAACTCTCTGCCGGTGCTACCAAGAAGAACTTTAATAACACAAACCCCACGAGGCCAAAAAAAAGCGCACCTACCCGCGCTGACACCCGCAGGAGAACATTTTTCTCATTCTCTAGTCGCTCGACGAGCCTTCCCAACAGCTCCGCCAAACATATGAGGATCATCAACTGAGGGAAGTAGGTAAACCTGTGCATGGCAATCCCTACGGGGACAAAAATCAGCAAGATGATCGCGAGAAACAGCCATCCGTCCCACGATGGGGTGTCACGCTCGCGCACCAAAGCGTAGGCGAGAAAGGGTCCGACGAAGAGCAGTTGGCCGAAGTTCTGGAGAAATCCTAGCAAGGAATTGAAGTCCTTGGGCCATCTCGGCTTAATCTCTGCAATCCTCTCCCAGTAAAGCCGGTTAACCAATTCATCCTGGGTTTGCAGCGGCCAGTGCAGTGCTTCGGGGTAGACGCCTAGGAGGATAGCCAGTGCCGAGAGCGCCCCGAAGCCCAGGATCGCCGCTCTCCTGACGATGTTCCCGGAGAACCGAGGGTCTCTCTCCAACAGGCAGACGATGCCCCAGAAGACCATTGCCAGAAACGCCACAAGCAGCTGGACCGAGGAGATTTTGTCAAACTCCGCAAGCCCCCAATCGCCGACGTTGCGTTCGATCGCGAGTGCCACGAGCAACATCACAAAGAGTCCGAGACAACAGTAAGCCGCCTTCTGGGCGATCCCCTCACGCCGAAGCAGCCAAAGCATCGATAGGGTCGAAAAGATTGCGGTTAGACCAATCAGAAGCTCGACCGTTAGCCACAATCCGAAACCGATCATAAGTCCTGCAAAGGTTCCGTAGCGAGACGGTCTCTTTGCTACCAATAGCCTCAGTATCATGCCAATCATTCCCAGGAAGGCGATGACTATGAACGTGTGATGGTCAGGACGGGCGGTTTGGGCCAAATTGGCCATGGAAGGTTGGGCCATGACACCCAGTATGAGCAAGATTCGGCGGGTGTTGTCCTTGAAGAGCGGCGCCGTGGCCCAAAGGAGCGTGAGCATCGAGGCCACGAACAGAAAGGGTGTAACCACAACGCCCCACCAGTAGAGCGCCTTTTCGAAGCCGAGAAACGGCTGCAGTACCGCAGCCCCGGCGAGCAGTACGACATCGAACGGCCTGGTCCAATGGGAGCGAACCCCATAGGGCGCGTTGTCACGGTCATTGATCGCGTCGAACCACTCACCGCTTTCGTAGAGCTTCTGCACCCGGACCATGCGCATGTATCCGTCATTGCCAAAAAAGGTGCCGCCGCCGAATGATCCAGGCAAGATGTGCCCCACATAGACCGCGTAGAGGACGCTGAGCGGGAGGGCAATCAGCCAAAAATGCTGGATCCTAAGCGCCATTGCAGGCACGCCTTTCAGATAGGAGCTGGCAGGGAGTACATTGGGGCATCGTTTGCCGGAGCACCCTGGCAGTTAACAACGAACCGTGGTCATTAAAGGTAAACATTTGTTAAGAAACAATCACCGCATCGCAGACCTCGTTGGTATGTCGGAGGTTCGCAGGTTTAGGTGGATTGTTAACAACACAATATGAGATTGAACTTGCTGTACGAACTTACGGCGCGGCCACCGCAGACTTGTTCCTTGCGAGGAACCTCGCTCCAACACGCTGGAAGGCTGTTTTTGCTGCAGCATCATCTCGGCCAGTTAACTCGGCCATGACTCATGGCAGATTAATTTTATGGGAAATATTACATATCCTAAGAGGCCGTTTCGAAAGCGGTTGAGTGGTCGGTATCGATGCGATTCCAGGAGGTTGCTTAGACCAACCCTGGAGCCGCCATGTGGACGCCGACCACCCGAGAGCAGCATAGCCGTAAGGCGCTGCGTTACCAGACCGATTTAACTGACGCTGAGTGGGCTGTGATGGAGCCTCTGCTGCCTC
>JBCCGG010000027.1:0-86585 GCA_039029395.1 Pseudomonadota bacterium
CAGAATGATCACCGTCATCAAGAGCGGGCTGCCGTTCTCCAAGTGCAATAGCGCGCCGACCAGGACGCAAATCACCATCACCAAGGTGGCCCGCACCGTCGTGATGACGCGCAGCCGCTCAAGCTGTTGGGTCAAGGTTGCCATGAAGCTCCCGCCGCTGGTCGATCGACTCCGTCATTCTGTCGAATGGGGCAGGCGACCTCAACCGGGGCGCAACAAAGGCCGCATGGCAAGCGCCAGAGGCAGGGTCATGAGCGCCAAGGATGCGATCAATAAAAGCGCCACATTGATCCCAGTGGCATCGCTGATCATGCCGAACAAAAGCGGTGACACCGCTCCCGCCCCGAGGCTCAGCGTGTAGAACAGACCGAAGGCACGGGACTGGCGCGCCGGGTCGACGAAGTCGCCCACCGTGCCGTACAGCAGGGACGAAGTGCCGTTGAGCGCCAGACCGACCGCTGGCAGGATCGCCAGGCTCCAGCCGAGCGGCAGCAGCACCAGGGCGCCGATGCCGAGCGCCGTCGACAGCTCGGTCAACAGCACCAGGCGGATCACGCCGACCCGCTCGGCCGCCAAGCCGCACACGAGCTTGCCGGCCGCGCCGCCAGCCAGCACCAGACCGAGGGCGATGCCGACCCACTCGATATCGGCGCCCTTGGCGAGCAGGGCGAAGGGCAGAAAGGTTAGGAACCCACCGCGGCACATGATGTCGAGGACACCGATCGACGACAGCAGGGTAAAGCCCAGCGGTTGGCGAAGACCCCATCCGCGCGGCATGGGCTCCTCGCTTCTAGGGTGATGCATTTGCGGCTGGCCGGCGCCAAGGCGGCCGAGCAGGACGAAAAGCGCGAGGCCCGCGAGGGCGACCAATCCGCCATAGGCAATCACGCTGCCTTGCCAGGTGAACAGCACCGCGCCGAAGGCGACCAGTGGCGGAATCGCAACCTTGCCCAAGTCGCCGGCAAAATTGTAGGTGCCCAGGGCGGCCCGCCGGCTGGTCGTGCCATAGCCGCGCGAGACGATCGCCGAAGCCAAGGGGTGCTGGGCGCTGGAGGCCAGGCCCAATACGATCAAGCCGGCCACCAGCGTGCCGAATCCGCCTGCCAGTGCCAGGGCGGTCAGGGCGAGACCGGCGAGAACGGTGCTGGCGGCGAGGATCGCTCGCTCGCCCCAGCGTTCGGCCAACATCCCCAAGGGCAGCTGCAGGGAGGCCAGTGCGCTGGAGTAGCAGGTCTTGAGCAGGCCGACCTGGGCCATCGAGAGACCGAATGCCTCTGCCCACAGGGGCAGCAGCACATAGAGCGAGTCCGAGATCCCGTCGTGCACGAAGTGGGCCAGGCCGCCGGCGCCCAGGGTGCCGTGGCGGCGGGCCTTGTGGAAGGGCAGGGAAAAGGCCAAGGGCAAGGCACCCCGTGCGCAAAAGACGTGGGTCGAGAGGCAACCAGATTGTGCTGGCAGATCGGGCGATTGAAGCAGACCGCGCCGCTTGGCTCAAGGGAGGCCGCGACTTGCACCTGGCCGTCGAGGCCCCATCTTGTCGGGGATGGCCTCCTCTACCAGCGATCTCCTGGTCAACCAGGTCTTTCAAGGCGCCTTGGGCGAGGTTGTTCTGCGGCCTTGGTTCGATTGGGTCGCCCTGCGCTCGATCGCCCACGGCTTCCTGCCTTTGAGCCGCGCCTGGGCGGCGGCCGATGTGGCCGGCGGCCAGCCTGAGGCCTTTCGCGTCGAAGCCCCCTGCCGGGAGCTGCCGGGGCCGCTCACTGAATGGGCCCTGGCCCGCTTTGACCGAAGCAAGGCGGCCTACGATGCCTGCGTCGTGACCTGGGAGGAGACGCTGTTCGCTGACGAGGCGCTAGGCCCCGAGGCCTTGGCGGCGGCCGAGCGTCGGCGCCACGCCGCAGCCGACGGTTTCATGAAGCAGCGCGCCCTTTTCTCGCCGCTGCTGGGTTCCCTGCCGGCCGTGCGTTGGGAGGTCGGATCTCCTGCCGAGGTCGCGGCCCGCCACGGCGATCGCCTGGCCGGTCCGGCCGCGGCCTTTCCTCTGCCCGAGATGCCGGCCATCGATGAGTCTCGGGTCGTGCCGGGCGGCAATGGGATCCAGGACCACTGGCTGCGCTTTGCGTCGCCGATTCAGGGCGACAAAGCCTGGGCCCGGGTCTCGAGCCCGCTTGGGGTACAGGATCCGCCGACCCTGATTTCGCTCCACGGCATCGCCATGGAGACCGAGATGTGGCGGGGGCATCCCAACCCGGTGCTCGGCAGCAAGCTGAGACCGGTGCGCCTGATCAGCCCAGAGGGGCCGTGGCACGGCCGGCGCCGCTTGCCCGGCTGGTACGGCGGCGAGCCGGTTATCGGCCGCGGCCCGCTCGGCATGATCGAGCTGTTCCAAAGCTGGGTCGCCGAGGTCTCGGTGCTGATCCGCTGGGCGCGGGCGACCAGCCGCGGCCCGGTGGCGGTGACCGGGGTCAGCCTGGGCGCGCTGACCAGCCAGCTGGTCGCCACCGCGTCCGTTGCATGGCCCGAGACGGCCCGGCCCGACGGTCTGCTCTTGGTCGCGACCAGTGGCGGACTGCTCGAGATCGCCGAATCGAGCAGCCTGACCCGCGCTGTCAAGCTGCAGCCCCAGATCGCCGGACAGGGCTGGGACCGGGCGAACCTGGAGCGCTGGCTGCCCCTGCTGCAGCCCCAGGGCCCGCCGGCGATGGGCGCCGAGCGGGTGATCATGCTGATCGGCCAGAGCGACGATGTGACCCAGCATGCCGGCGGCCTTGCCTTGGCCCGGCGCTGGAAACTGCCCGAGGCCAACCTCTTCGAACGGCCCCAAGGGCATTTCTCGGTTTCCCTCGGCCTACAGCGGGACCGCGCGCCCATGGCCCGGTTGTTCCAGGTCATGGGGCTCTAAACTTGCGCTGGGGCAGGGGAGGCGCTATCTCCCCACCATGAGCGCGCAGCTAAACTCTTTGGGCCTGGCCAAGGCGCCGGCCGAGACCCGCGTGGTGGTCGCCATGTCGGGCGGCGTGGATTCCTCGGTGACCGCCGCCCTACTGGCCGGCGAAGGCTACGACGTGGTCGGCATCACCTTGCAGCTCTACGACCACGGCCAGGCGGTCGGGCGCAAGGGCGCCTGCTGCGCCGGCCAGGACATCTACGACGCCAAGCGGGTCGCCGAACGCCTCGGCATTCCCCACTACGTGCTGGACTACGAAAGCCGCTTTCGGGCCGCGGTGATCGACGACTTCGCCGACAGCTACCTGGCGGGCCAAACCCCGATCCCCTGCGTGCGCTGCAACCAGACGGTCAAGTTCCGCGACCTGCTGGCGACCGCACAAGACCTGGGCGCGGAGGCGCTGGCGACCGGCCACTACGTGGCGCGCCAGGTGGGCCCAGATGGCGCCGAGCTGCACCGGGCGGCCGACCCTGCGCGCGACCAGAGCTATTTCCTTTTCGCGACCACCAAAGAACAGCTTGCCCTGCTGCGTTTTCCGCTCGGCGCCAAGCTCAAGGGCGAGATCCGCGAGATCGCGGAAAAGCTGGCGCTGCCGGTCGCCCACAAGCCGGACAGTCAGGATATCTGCTTCGTGCCCAACGGCTCTTACGCCGAGGTGGTCAAGAAGCTGCGCCCTGGCGCCGCCGATCCAGGCGAGATTGTCGATCTGGGCGGCCGGGTGCTGGGCCGCCATGAAGGCATCATCCACTACACCATCGGTCAGCGCCGGGGCCTGGGCATCGGCGGCATCGAAGAGCCGATCTACGTGGTGCGCCTGGAGCCCGAGAGCCGGCGCGTTGTGGTCGGCCCGCGCGCGGCGCTGGCCTGCCAGACGGTTTATGTCGACGAGGTCAATTGGCTGGCCGGCGATAAGCCGGGGCCCGAGGGCCGCGTCGTTCAAGCCAAGCTACGCTCGACCCAAGACCCGGTTCCGGCGCGACTTTGGCTAAGCGAGGAGGGCGGCGCTGAGCTGCGCCTGGACCAGCCTCAATACGGCGTGGCGCCGGGCCAGGCGGCGGTCGTCTACGACGGCTCCAGGGTGCTCGGCGGCGGCTGGATCCTAGCGGCTGAAGGAGCGCTTGCGGCATGAGCATCCTGTTCGATGTCACCAACGAGTTCGACCGCCTGGCCCATGTGGTCATGGGCACGGCTGAGGGATATCACCGGGACTCCTCCCAGGTGGAGATCGTCAACGGTACCCAGCAGCGCACCGTCGATGCCGCGGGCCATCCGACGGAAGCAGGCTTGCTGCCCGAGTTCGCGGCCTTTCGCGCGGCCATGGAAGCGGCCGGCGTCACGGTTCATCAGCCGGAGCTGGCGCCGAACTCCGTGCAAGACCAGACCTGCCCACGGGACATCGGCTTCGTGATCGGCGAGGTCTTCGTCGCCGCCGGCATGCGCAACCAGAGCCGCATCGAGGAGCTGGACGGAATCCGTCACCTGCTGGCGGATTGCGTTGGGCCGGCGCTTGAGGTGCCGGCCGGCGTTGCCCTGGAGGGCGGCGACGTGGTGGTCGACGGCGACCATGTCTTCGTCGGCTTCGGACAGCGCAGCGATCCCGAGGGGCTGGACTTCCTGCGGGCGAAGTTCGGCGAGGCTTTCGAGATCGTGCCTCTGCCGCCCCGATCCCTCGCCGAGGGCGAGGACGTGCTTCATTTGGATTGCGCGTTCAACCCGCTCGGGCTCGGCCACGCGCTGATTTATCCCGACGGCCTGGCGGAGATTCCCGCAATCGTGCGGGACAAGTTCTCCTGGATCGAGGTGACTCAGACCGAAGCCACGGCCCTTGCGACCAACGTACTGTCGGTCGCGCCGGACAAGATCATTGCCCGGGCCGGGCCCGACTGCGCCCGGGTCAACGGAGAGCTGCGCAAGGCCGGCTACGACGTGACCGAGGTCGCCTTCGACGGCGTGCCGAGCACCGGCGGCTCCTTCCGCTGCGCGACCATGCCCCTGCGGCGCGTTCGCTAATGCTTGGCCTGTTGGTCGAAGAAGGACGCCTTTTGCGGATACTCCGGGATCGCCATCTCAAAGGCCGTTGAGCGCACTTTGCCCGTTGCCTTGCCGCGCACCACCTCGCCCTCGAACCGGCTGGGGATGTGGTTGACGATCAAGGGCACGGCATCCTCGGCGGCATACTCGACAATGTAGAGCGTTCGGGGTAACGCCGACCGGTTGGCCGTGGAGCCGTGCAGCAAGCGGGTGTGCATGATGCAGGCAGTGCCGGCAGGCCCGGTGCAGAGAACCGACTGCTGCCGCATTTCGGTTGCGATGTCGTCCGATACCGCGCCGGTGAAAACGCCGTCATGCCAATGGTCGAACAGCGGCCCCCGGTGAGTCTTCGGGATGACCTCAAGTGGGCCATTTTGCTCCGTCACGTCATCCAGGAAGATGAGGACCGCCGCGAGATCATCATTCGAGTGAGGCTCGAAGAGGAAATCCTGGTGATACTTGACCTCGGTCGCCGCGCCCGGAAGCTTGGAGTTTACCTTCGCATTGTTGAACTTGATGTTTGGCCCATAGATCTCGGTCAGCATGTCCAAGGCTCTGTTATCGCGCATCACGTTCAGATAAGCGTCGGAGATCTCTTGCGGCGACGAAACCCGGCGCAGCGCCGGCGATGCGCTGGAATGACCAGGCTCGAGATCGAAACGGGGGCGGCCATCGATCGTCTCGCCGTAGGCCGCGGTGTTGCCGCGGCTCTCCTCGATCCAGGATGCAAAGTCCGCGCGGAGACCGGCAAGCTGGTCCGGCGTCACGGCCTCCTCGATGACGAGAAAGCCGTTGTCGTGGAAGCTCTTAACTGCATCGTCGATCAGTTTCATGTTGCTTCTGCCAAGGTGGTAGATCGATATCGAATTCGCTTGCCCCGACATTGCCGTCAGATCTGCAAGCGCGAGGCGATCGGGTCGTCGGTGTCCTCCGGATGGGCCGCGATCGCAGTAATCGAAACACGCAGGCCTTCGGCCGCGGTCTCGAGCGACATACTGGGCGCTCCCAGGTTCTGCTCTAGGGCCGCGACCTCGGGCAGGTGGGGCAGGTGCACCCAGCCGGCCCGTAAGCGCGAGCCCTCTTGCGCGATGTGGTGGAGAATGCCGTACATCAGGTGATTGCAGCAGAAGGTGCCGGCGGCATCGGAGATGTCGGCCGGTATGCCGGCGTCGCGCATGGCCCGCACCATGGCGCGGATCGGCAGGCGCGAGAGGTAGGCGGCCGGCCCCTCCGGCGCGGTCGGCGTGTCTTGCAAGAGTTGGCCGGCGTTGTCGCGCAGGCCATAGCGGGAGCCGTCGTTGAGATTCTGGGCGATGCGCTCGACCGTGATCATGGCGCGGCCGCCGTACTCGCCCATCATCACGACCGCGTCGGGCCGAAGCTCGGCGATCGCGGTTTTGACCACCTCGATGCAGGTGAAGAAGGTGTTTGGGATGACGCGCCCAACGATCTTTGCGCCGGCGATCTCCTCACCGTCAAGGAGCCTGGCCACCTGTTCGGCGGGATTGACCGGCGTCGTGCCAAAAGCCTCGAAGCCGGTCAGCAAGAGGCGCTCCATGGGCCGGGTTCCTTCAATGGGCTACAGACCAGAGGCGACCTTAGGGCCGTGTCCGATTATGGGCAAGCGACCCCGCCGCGCAGCCCAATCACGTCCCCAGCGCATCTCGCACCAGGCCTTGGAAGTGCGCCACCGCGTGCTCGCTCTTCTCGCTGCGTGCCCGGTCGATCATCAGTGCGCCGTCGCCGTAGCCCCGGTTCGCGAGGCCGCGCTGAACCGCCTCCACCAGGCGCCAGTCCTCGGCGACCGTGTTGGCCAGATGCAGCGCGCCGATCTCTTCCAGCTGGGCGGCCGGCACGTCGGGCGCGCCGTACCAGGCGATGGTCTGGCGGGTCGTTCCGGTGTCGAGCGGGGCCCAATGGTAGATGTCCAAGTAGCCGCCCGGATAGACCTCCAGCGCGAAGTTGGGCCAGAGGTACCAGGACGCGAAGTCGCCGCCCCGGGGCGTCGCGTCGGCGTCCATGCCGTAGGCGACCTCACTGGCCGGGCGGCCCCGGCAGCTGTGGCGTTGCAGCAGGCCGCCGGTCTCGATGCGGTAGCTCGCCATGTCGAACACCCCCTCGGCCAGGAAGGGATGGGCGACGGCGCAGTGGTAGCATTCCGAGTAGTTCTCGACTGCGACTTTCCAGTTGCAGGCCAGGTCTTGGGTCGAATGGTGGCGCCGAACCCAGTTGCGCGCGCCCGGCGCATAGCCCGCGATCTCCTGCTCGATCGGCCCAAAGAGTGTGGCCATGGCGGGCGCCCCGGAATCCCGGTTGATAAAGACGAAACCGGCCAGCGTCTCGAGCTTTGCAGCGTCTAGACCCTCTTGCTCCTCCAGCTCGCTTTCGTGGCAAAGATATTGCCAAGTGGCGCCGAAGATCGCCTCCGCTTCCCGGGCAAAAGGCGCCGCCTCCGTGTAGTGCCGAGCGCTGAGCGGCTCGCTCAAGAGTCCCTCCACAGGCTGGCCGCCTCGACATCCTCGCGATTGAGCGGCTGGGCGACCATAGGGGTGCCTCTGGCCGCCGGCAAGCGAACCGTCCCGCGAGGCAACGGCTGGATTCCAATCTCTTGCAACCTGTGGCCTGAGTACCCGGCCTCTAACCGCTTGAATCACCGAACGTCTTGACTTATAGAACCGCGATCTCCGCGGCAGAATTCGTAGATGTGGCAAGAGATGACAGATAACACGACGGCGAAAAGCGACTCAAAGGCGGCTTCCAAGACTGAGACGGCAAGCGAGGGGGACTCCGGCAAGAAGGCCGAGAGCTCGGCGTCGGACGCGTCCAAGGGCTACAGCCGCGGCGAGAATCAGAAGCTGGTGACCGAAGCCTACCGTAACAATTGGAACGATATTTTCGGCAAGAAGCCGCGCCGCAGGTCAAAGAGATAGACCTTAAGCGCAATTCCGGTGACGGCGTGGCGGCCCTGGGCGCTCTAGGAATGGGGCTCGATTGGGTGTAGCATCGATCGATGAGGCGTGGGCCGTTCACTGAACGGCGCCGTTCGCTTCGGATAGGAGTCCCGATGGACCCCGTAAGCCAGATTATCGTTCTGTGCATTGGCAACGTGGTGGCTTGGCTCGCCGCGATCTACGGCAAGGATGCGCTGCGCGGCCTGATCGGAAATGTCGTAATCAGCGCCCTCGGTGCCTTCGTCGGTAGGTACTTGTCCTTAAGGCTTCTACCGATCTTGGATAGGCCTGGCATGATCGTAGCGGCCTTTGTCGGCGCGATTGTCGTACTCTCCCTCGCGCGCCCTCGGATTTGGCGTGGACCGCCCTCCGGGTCGTCGAACCACGCCTAAGCCGCGGGCATGCGGCAACGTGGCCGCAAAATTATCCAATGATGTTCTTGTTTCGGCTCGTCGCGCCTCAGGCCGGCACGTTGCCTCGGCGCCGGCGGCGGCGCGTTCCTCCGTCCTCGCCCGACGCTTTGGCTGGCGTGCTGCGCGGCGGCAGGTCGACGGCTTGGGAGAGGTGCGGATAGGGAGCCGTCGTGTGGGGCAGGCCCATGGCCTCGACGAAGTGGGCCTGGAAGCGCGGCTCGACCGCGGTCTCGATCTTCTCGACCTGGCGGACCACCCGCTGGATCTCGTCGCGCGCCTTCTGGTTCAAAAGCGCGATCAGGGCGCCGGTGCCCGCCGCGTTCCCGGCCGACTGGACCTTGGCTAAGTCGCAGTCCGGGATCAGGCCGAGCACCATGGCGTACTTCACGTCGATGTGGCTGCCGAAGGCGCCGGCCAGCACGATGCGGTCGACCGCCTCGATGCCCAGGTGGTCCATAAGCAAGCGCGCGCCGGCATAGAGCGCCGCCTTGGCCAGCTGGATCGCCCGCACGTCGGTCTGGGTGATGCGGATCTCCGGCTCGCCGTCCCGGATCAGGTAGGAGAAGGTGCGTCCGTCGGCTTGGACGCGCGGGCTCTTCTCCGCCAGGGCACCGTTGATCGTGCCGTCGGTCAGGATGATGCCCGAGAGATGCATCTCGGCCAGCGCCTCGATGATGCCCGAGCCGCAGATACCGGTGACACCGGTGCTTTCGGTCGCTTCGGCGAAACCCTCCTCGTTGGACCACAGCTCCGAGCCGATCACCCGGTAGCGCGGCTCTAGGGTCTCCCGGTCGATGCGGATGCGCTCGATGGCGCCGGGGGCGGCCCGCTGGCCACAAGAGATCTGGGCGCCCTCGAAGGCCGGGCCGGTCGGTGACGAGGCGGCCAAGAGCCGCTCCTTGTTGCCGAGCACGATCTCGGCGTTGGTGCCGACGTCGACCACCAGCACGATATCGTCGGAAAGGTGCGGGCTTTCCGAAAGGATCACGCCGGCGGTGTCGGCGCCGACGTGCCCCGCGATGCAGGGCAGTACGTAGACCCGGGCGTCCTCGTTGATGGCGGTCATGTAGAGCTCGTTGGCCCACATGGTGAAACCGGTGTTGGTGGCCAGCGCGAAGGGGGCGCCGCCCAGCTCGGTCGGGTCGATGCCGATCAGCAGATGATGCATGATCGGATTGCCGACGAAGGTGGCATTGAGGATCAGATCCGGATCGATGCCAGCTTCGGCGGCGACCTCCTGGCTCACCTGGTTGATCGCCTCGCGCACGACCTTGGTCATTTCCTTGTCGCCGCCCGGATTCATCATGACGTAGGAGACACGGCTCATGAGGTCTTCGCCGAAGCGGATCTGCGGGTTCATGATGCCGGCCGAGGCCATCACCTTACCGCTAGATAGATCGCACAGATGGCAGGCGATCGTGGTCGAGCCGATGTCGAAGGCAAGACCGTAGGCCTCGTCGTTGAAGCCCGGCCAGATCGCCGTGATGCGCTCGCCTCGGTGAACCGCGACGGTGACCTTCCATTCGCCCTCGCGCAGGGAGGGCTGGAGGATCTGCAAGGTGCGCAGATCGCACTCCAGATTGCTCAGGCCCCACTGCTGCTCGAGCGCCTTGAGCAAGCGCTCGAGATCGCCCGAGGGATGGTGCATGTCGGGCTCCTCGACCTCGACATAGTGCAGGCGGATCGCCGGGTCGATCTCGATGTCGCGTGCCTCGGCGCGCTTGCGCACGACCTGCTTGTGGACCTGGCTGTCGGCCGGCACGTCGATCACCACGTCGCCCTGGAGCAGACTCTGGCACGACAGACGGCGGTCGTCCTTCAGGCCCTTGACCCGTTTGTAACGTTCCTCGACCGAATTGAATTCGCTCAGGTGGTCGGCCCGGCTGGCGATGCCGTGCTTGGCGAACTCGCCTTCGCTGAGCGTGATCTGGCAGCGCCCGCAGATACCCCGGCCGCCGCAGACGGAGTCCACGTCGACGCCCAGGCTGCGGGCCGCCTTGAGGATCGGCGTGCCAATGGGAAAGCGCGCGCGGCGCCCCGATGGGGTAAAGACAACGAGCGCATCTTCGGCCAAGGCGCCGATCCTCTCCTATCCTCGTCTGCGCCGGCGCTCGCGACGCCCTTCGCCCTCGGCGGACTCCGGGGCGGGGGCGCGGAACTTCCTGATCCAGCGCGTGCAGTTACGATCGACGCCGTTGAGCACGTCGGCAGCCATGATACCGCCCATTTCCTCTTCGTGAAGGGGGTTCATGATCGCTGACGTCATGCCGGACCCGGCCGCCATGGCCAGGAACACGGAATTAAGCGCGTGGCGGTTGGGCAGGCCGAAGGAGATGTTCGAGGCGCCGCAGGTGGTGTTGACGCCGAGCTCGTCGCGCAGCCGGCGGATCAGGCGGAAGGCCGCGACGCCAGCATTGCCGAGCGCGCCGATCGGCATGACCAGGGGGTCGACCACCACGTCGGCGGCCGGGATGCCGTAATCGGCGGCGCGCTCGACGATCTTCTTGGCGACATCGAAGCGCACGTCCGGGTCCTCGGAGATGCCGGTCTCGTCGTTCGAGATGGCGACCACCGCGGCGTTGTACTTCTTGATCAGCGGCAGCACCACTTCCAGGCGCTCTTCTTCGCCGGTCACCGAGTTGACCAGGGGCTTGCCTTGATAGACCGCGAGACCCGCCTCGAGCGCCTCGACGATCGAGGAGTCGATGGACAGCGGCACGTCGACCAGGGACTGCACCAGCTTGATCGATTCGGCCAGGATCGCCGGCTCGTCGGCCAGCGGAATGCCGGCGTTGACGTCGAGCATGTGGGCGCCGGCCGCGACCTGCGCCAGGGCGTCGGATTCGACCGTGCTGTAGTCGCCCGCCGCCATCTCGGCGGCCAGCTTCTTGCGGCCGGTCGGGTTGATGCGCTCGCCGATGATGCAGAACGGCTTGTCGAAGCCGATCACGACTTCCTTCTTCTTGGAGCTGACAACAGTGTGGGTCATCTAGGGGGCGTCCTCTCTAGGCGGCGCGTTCGGCGCATCCCGCCGGTGGTCTGGTCAATCGATGTCTCGGGTAACGGCGAATCCCTTGGCGTCCTTGTTCAGCTTGAACTCGCCGTCGAGCACGGCATAGGTCCAGCGGGCCGAGCGCCTTAAGCCGCCCAAGGGGTAGACGTGGACCTGCTTGATGCCGCAGTCCGGGTCGTTTGCCCAGTAGTCGGCGAGGTCGATCAGCAGCTTGTCCGGCGCGTTGACCGTCATCAGCTTGGCGACGTTGCGCGCCTGGCGGGTCAAGAAGCGCATGGAGGGGCCGACGCCGCAGGCGCGGGCGTGGTTGATCAAGGTTTTCAGTGTGGCCAGGCCTGGCACGCCGATGTGGATCGGCAGGCGGTTGCCTTCGGCGCGGATCCTTTTGTCCCAGGCGATGATCGGGGCCGCCTCGAAGCAGAATTGCGTCGCGATGTAGAAGTCCGCGTCGCTGCGCTCGGCAAGCGCGTTCTTCTGGGTCAGCGCCTCGGCCAGCCCACTGTCCGAGATGTCGGGGCTGCCCTCCGGGTGGCCGGCCACGCCGATCGTCTTGATGCCGTACTTGTCGAACAGGCCGGTCTCGAGCAGCTGGATCGAGCTGTCGAACTCGCCCAAGGGCTGATTGACCGCGCCGCCCAGGGCAACCGCGTCGGTCACCCCGACCTCGGCCTGCAGCTGCCTGAGCCACTCCTCGAAGTGGGATTTGCTGGGGATCGAGCGGGCGGCGAAGTGGGGCGCCGGCCGGAAGCCCTCGTTCTTGAGGCGCTTGGCGGTGCTGACCGTGTCGGCGAAATCCGAGCCCGGCAGGAAGGTCACCGCGACCGTGGTGCCCGGGCGCAGGTACTCCCTATAGTCGGGGATCTTAAGCGCCGAGCCGGGCGTGGTCTCGACCGTGAAGTTGGCCAGGAAGTCCATGACCTGCTGCTTGCGGCCGTCCATTTGGCCGGCGTCGAGCTTGGCGGTCGCGATCATTGCCCGGCGCCTTCCGGCTCGAGGCCCTTGTTCATGACCAGCGCCTTGAGGCGCCCGTCGTCGTAGGTCGTCTCCAGGCGCTCGGCCGCCGTGGTGGCCTCCGCCTCCAGGTCGTCCCCGACGCTGCCCGAATTCGTCCGGCGCCATTCGGCCAGGTAGGAATCGGTGTCCCGCAGGCTCGCCTTCATGGCGGCCATATCGATCGCCTTCTCGAAACGCTCGGTGAGCTGCCGCTTGGCCGATTGCCGGCCGGCCTTGACGATCACCTGTGCTGGAATGTCACGCCAGTAGACCACGATCAACTGCGCCATCTCTGCCCAACCCCCCTTTTAGCTCGCCGCCTTGATGAACGAACCCAGCTCGCCATAGCCGGTATGATGATAGCGGTAGGCCAGCCCAAGCTGCTCCGCCGCCGCCTCGGCCTGCTCCCTGAGCGACTGATCCTCGGTCTGCGCCAGATAGACCAAGGTGGTATAGTTTCCGAAATAAACCGGCAAGAGCTCAGGGTGTCGGTCGATGCCGAGGCCCTGGATGATCAAGCGGTTGAAATGCCGTACTAGGTAGTCGGTCAAGTAAAAGCAAGCAGGATCGGCGTCGGCCTCGGCGATGAATTCCTCGACACCCTGGAAGAAGGCATAGCAGTGCGGTCCATCGATCCGCTCGACCCCTTCCTCTTCCAGCACCCGGTCGAGCATGCCGCCGGTGCCGCAGTCGCCGTAAAGCACGTAGATCTTGTCGAAGCTGTCCCGGTTGGCGCGAATCTTGGCGCGCACGCCGTCTGGGATCTTGTCCGGGGTGTTGTGCCAGATCGCCGGCAGGCACGTCACGGTCAGGTTGCTCCAGCCGTTGAGCCGGGTGACCTCGACGATCTCTTTGGCGAGCGCCCCGCAAGCGATCAGGAGCGTACGCGGCCCTTCGGCCGCGCTGTCGCGGCTAGCCATGGCCTCATGTACCCTATGCGTAAGGCGTTGACGTTAGCTGGCGGCCGCCCGCATGTTGTGTCGGCGGGCGACGAACTCCTTGGCGGTCTCGACCGCGACGGCGGCGTCCCGGCAATAGGCGTCGGCGCCGATCGCGTCTGCGAATGCCTCGTTGAGCGGCGCGCCACCGACCAGTACGACGTAGTCGTCGCGGATGCCCTTTTCCTTCAGGGTGTCGATGACGACCTTCATGTAGGGCATGGTCGTGGTCAGCAGGGCCGACATGCCGAGCAGCTGCGGCTTGTGCTCCTCGAGCGCCTCCAGGTAGTTCTCCACCGGGTTGTTGATGCCCAGGTCGAAGACCTCGAAGCCGGCGCCTTCCATCATCATGCCGACCAGGTTCTTGCCGATGTCGTGGATGTCGCCCTTGACCGTGCCGATCACCAGCTTGCCGACCTGCTCGGCGCCGGTCTCGGCCAGCAGCGGGCGCAGGATGACCATGCCGCCCTTCATGGCGTTGGCCGCCAGCAGCACCTCCGGCACGAATAGGATGCCGTCGCGGAAGTCGATGCCGACAATCCGCATGCCCTCGACCAGAACCTCGGTGAGGATCTTGTAGGGCGCCCAGCCACGGCTGAGGAAGATGTGCACGCCCTCCTCGATCTCCTCTTTGAGACCGTCGTAGAGATCGTCCTGCATCTGCTTATTGAGCTCGTCGTCATCGAGCGAGTTCAGGTCAAGATCATCCATGTCCGACATGACGGGGGTCCCCAACAAAAAAAAGCCGCAGCGGAGACTGCGTATCTGACCTAATTTGGTAGAATTGGCGCGCCGCGGACGCTTTTTCTTGTGCGACAAATCGTGGCTGAATTGCGACAAGTCGCCGTAACGCAAGGCGAATTTCCGATCACGAGGCCGTCAGTCAAACCGCCAGATAGCGCCTCAGGGTCGCTGGATCGCCGGCCAGCTCGGCCATGGCACCGGACAGCGCCACCTGGCCGCGCTCGAGCACGTAGGCCCGGTCTGCGACGGCCGAGGCGAAGGGCAGGTTTTGCTCCGAGAGCACGACGGTCAAACCGCTCGCCTTGAGCTTTCGGATGGCGTCGGCCATCTGGGCCACGATGACCGGCGCCAGACCCTCGGAAGGCTCGTCGAGCAGCAGCAGGCGGGGGTTGCCCATCAGGGTGCGGGCGAGCGCCAGCATCTGCTGCTCGCCGCCGCTGATCGCCCCGCCCGGGCGGGCGCCGAGCGCCGCCAGGTTGGGGAACAGCTGGTGCAGGCGTTCCGGCGTCCAGGCCGGCGCGTCCGGTCGGGCGGCTTGGCGGCCGACCTCGAGGTTCTCGGCCACGGTCAGCGCCTTGAAAATGCGCCGCTCCTCGGGCACGTAGCCGAGGCCGTCGCGGGCGTTTTCGGCCGGCGTGCGCTGGGTGATCTCCCGGCCGTCGTAGCGGATCTGTCCGGCGCGCGCCGACACCAGGCCCATGATCGCCTTCAGGGTCGTGCTCTTGCCGGCGCCGTTGCGGCCCAGCAGCGCGACCACCTCGCCATCGGCCGCCTCCAGGGTCAGGCCGAAGATCACCTGGGCTTGGCCGTAAGCGGCGTCAAGGGCGTTGACGCTCAGCATGATTCCTCCAGATCGGGGCCCAGATAGATCTCGCGCACCCGGGGGTCGTCGCGCACTTGGTCGGGCGCGCCCACGGTCAGCACTTGGCCCCGGTCAAGCACAACGATGCGCCGAGCGTGGCCGAACACCACGTCCATGTCGTGCTCGGTGAAGAGCACGGCGATCGCGCCGTCCCGGGCGATCTCGCTGACCAGATCCATCAGCTGGGCGCGCTCGCCCGGCGCCATGCCGGCGGTCGGCTCGTCCATCAGCAGGACCTTGGGCGTCTGGGCCAGCGCCAACGCCAAATCGACCCGCTTGAGGTCGCCGTAGGCCAGCAGGCCGCATTGGCGCTCGGCTTGGGCCGCGATGCCGACCCGCTCGAGCAAATCCAGAGCCTGTGCCCGGTAGCGCCGGCGACCGCCCGGCCACAGCGAGGCGCCCCGGCCCGCGGCGACGCAAAGCGCGGCCTCGACGTTCTCGGCAACGCTCATGGAGCCGAAGGTGGCGGCGACCTGAAAGGTGCGGGCCAGGCCCTGGCGGGCCAGGCGGTGGGGCGGCTGGCCGGTGATCTCCCGGCCGGTCAGGAAGACCGTGCCGGCGTCCGGCGCGAGCTGGCCATTGATCAGGTTGAAGCAGGTGCTTTTGCCGGCGCCGTTGGGCCCGATCATGGCCAGCATCTCGCCCGACTCGAGCACGAGATCGACCCCGTCGACCGCCCGGAAAGGACCGAAGCTTTTGACCAGGCCGCGGGCCTCGAGCAGGGCGCTCATGACGGGCGCCGGGCGAGCGAGCCGACGATGCCGCGCGGGAACAGCAGCACCAGGGCGATGATCCCGAGCCCGATGATCAGGCGCCAGAGGTTGGTGTAGCTGATCAGCTCGGCCTTCAGGCCGGTGAAGAGGGCGGCGCCGACCAGGGGCCCGCCCAAGGTCTCGACCCCGCCCAGCAGCACCATGACCAAAGCGTCGACGGAGGTCGGGATTGCGAGCGCATCGGGGAAGACGCTGCCCTTCAGGAAGGCGTAGAGCCCGCCGGCCAGGCCGGCGAAGGTCCCGGCCAAAGTGAAGCTGGCCCAACGTTGGCGCGCCAGGTGGATGCCCGACGCTTCGGCCCGCAGCGGCGAATCCCGGCCGGCGCGCAGGGCCGTGCCGAAGGGCGCGAAGGCGACCGCGCGCACCGCCAGCAGTCCAAGCCCGGCGAGGACCAATGTCAGACCGTAAAAGCCGGCCGGGCTGGCGACCCATGGACTTGGCCAGATCCCAAGCAGGCCGTTGTCGCCGCCGGTCACCGGCAGCCACTGGAAGGCGACCGACCAGGCGATCTGGGCGAAGGCGAGGGTCAGCATGGCCATGTAGACCCCGGCCAGGCGCACGCAGAACCAGCCGAACAGCAGGGCGCCCAAGAGCGCGGCGATTGGCGCCACGGCGAGCGCCGCCTCCATCGGCGCGCCCAGATGCTTGACCGCGAGCGCCGCGCCATAGGCGCCCAAGCCGAAGTAGGCGGCGTGGCCGAAAGAGACCATGCCGCCGAGACCCATGAGCAGCTGCAGGGAGGCGGCGAAGAGGGCGAAGATCAAGATCTCGCTGGCCAGGCCGAGCAAAAAGTCGCCGGCCACCGCGGGCAGAGCGGCCAAGGCCAGCGCCAGGGCGCAAAAGGCAAGCTTGAGTCTTGGTCCGGCCGGGGCGAGCGGTGCGGCCGGCGGGCCGTGGGCCGCTTCGCCGCCCTCCTGGCGGGCGCCCAGCAATCCTTGCGGCCGTAGCACCAGCACCACCGCCATCACCAGGAAGGGCAGCACCAATGTGACCTTGGGAAAGATCAAAATGCCGAAGGCGCCGAGCTCGGCGATCAGCAACGCCGCCAGAAAAGCGCCCAGAATTGAGCCCATGCCGCCGACCACCACCACGACGAAGACCTCGACGATGATGTTGAGGTCCATGCCCAGGTTGGCCGCCTCGCGCGGTAGCTGAAGCGCGCCGCCGAAGCCCGCCAATGTAGCGCCGAGCGCCACCACCGAGGTGAACAGCAGCTTCTGGCGGATGCCGAGCGCGCCGGCCATCTCCCGGTCCTCGGTCGCGGCGCGCACGAGGAGGCCCCAACGGGTCTTGGTGAAGAGCGCCCACAGCGCCAGCAGCACCAGCGGCCCGGCGGCAATCAGGAAAAGGTCATACTGGGGCAGGCGGGCGCCGGCGATGACGACCGAGCCGTCCAGGCCCGGCGCGCGCGGCCCCAGCAGGTCCTCCGGCCCCCAAAGCGCGAGCGTTGCGTCCTGCACCACCAGCACCACGCCGAAGGTGGCGAGCAGCTGGAACAGCTCAGGCGAGCGATAGAGCCGGCGCAGCAGAAAGACCTCCATGACGACGCCCAAGAGGCCGACGCCAAGCGCCGCTACCACCAGGCCAAGCCAGAAGCCGAGGCCCCCGAGAAGCGGCATGAGCCAGCCGACCAGGCTATAGGCACCGTAGGCGCCCAACATGTAGAAGGAGCCGTGCGCGAAGTTCACGATCCGGGTAACGCCGAAGATGATGGTCAGGCCCGAGGCGACCAGGAACAGTGAAGAAGCGCTCGCCAGACCGGTCAGGAACTGCGCGATCACGAAGCTCATGGCTGGATCTGGCTAAGGAGGCCCGGGATTAGGGCGCCCGGGCGATGGCGAGGGCGATCTGCAGGCGCAGCTGCTCGACCGCGCTGGCGACCGCTTCGCCGATCAGGTTGAGATGGCGGATCTCGGCGATCCGCCCAGCGACCCGCTCGAGCTGGTCGGGGCTGAGGATCGACTCGAAGATCGAGCAGGCGTCGGCCAGGCAAATCAGCACCACGTCGCGCGGCCCGGGCGTCATCTCGCCCAGCACCACCTCCAGGATGCGCTCGCGCACCTCCTGCTCTTCCTTGCAGTCGACCATGGGATAGCGCCGGGTTTCGAAGACCCAAAGGATCTTCTGGTCGACCACCTGCAGGATGCCCCGGCGCACCAGATGCTCGAGCGCCTTTTCCTTGATCTCCTCGCCAGCGCCGGAGATCTCCTCGACCCAGTAGCGGGCGTCGTGGGGCTCGGGCGACTCAGCCAGCTGGGCCAGGGTCGGATCGAGGATCTCCTCGCCGGTCGGGCTGCGGTCGATGACCGCGATCTTGTCCTCATCGGCATCGATCCGGGCGCGCTGGGCCAAATCCATCAGCACCGCGCCGGCCAAGGTCAGATTGAGCGCGTAGCTGCCGATCGGCGCGATGCGGCCGGTCTCGTCGTCGAGCACCAGCAGCATAACCTCCTCGGCGAAGGTCAGGGTGGGTTTCGCAGTCTCCGGGCTCATGGCGGGCCTACCAGGTTGCTTGCGGCGCAGGGACCCAAGCTTACCATCCGCAGCGGAGTCTAAAACAGCGAAAGCTCGATCGGCTCGATCAGGCTGGGCTCATCATTAACCGGGCGGTTGAGCGCCTTGGAGACCGGGTAGGTGATCATCCGGTCGGCCGGGTAGGGGCCAAGCAGGGCGGTCGCCTCGGCGGCCGGCCGACCGGTGTCGAGCCAGGTCTCGAAGGCCTCGGGCGGCAGGATCACTGGCATGCGCGGGTGGATCTGGGCGACCACTTCGTTGGCCGCACAGGTGATGATCGTGCAGCTTTCGATCTCGGTGCCGTCGGCCGGGTCGCGCCAGCGCTCCCACAGGCCGGCGAAGCCGAACGGGCCGCCGTCGGCCAGCGTGAATCGGTGGGGCTGCTTGGCGCCCTTGGCGCCCGACCACTCGTAGAAGCCATCGGCCGCGATCAGACAGCGGCGCTGCTTCAAGGCCGTGCGGAACGAGGGCTTCTCGGTGACCGTCTCGGCGCGCGCGTTGATCAGGCGCGGACCGATCTTCATGTCCTTGGCCCAGAAGGGGATCAGGCCCCAGCGCAAGGATCCGTAGTGGCGCTTGCCGTCGGCGCCCCGGCGCACCGCCGGCACCTGCTGGGTTGGCGCCACATTGTAGCGCGGCTCCACGTTGGGCTGCTCCTCGAAGCCGAAGAGTCGCCGCAGAGCTTCGCTCGCGGTGGTAATGGAATAGCGCGCGCACATGGGGCGGCCGATCTCCCAGGGTGGTGGTGCAACGATCCTCGGAGCGCGGCCTGCCGTCAAGCCTGGATCAGCCAGCTCGCGTGCCTGGGCCGAGCAAATCGAAGTCGCCAAGATGGATGCCTTTTCTATCCGCCAATGCATAATAGAATGCGATCAGGGAGCGTAGCAATTCTTTTGGAACAAACACGGAACTAATACCTATCTCGTAACCGCATGATAATAATTGATATTTGCTTCCATTCTTCATTATAATCGCGTGACGGGTAGAGTTGTAAAAAACCGGCAATTTGGTTGTATGGTGACTTGTGATGCAAAATCGCATTGTAAAACCAGGTGTTCGCGATTGGGACGACGTGCGTGTCTTCCTCGCCATCGCGCGTGCCGGGAGCTTCCAGAAGGCGGCCGAGCTGCTTGGCGCCAATCAATCGACGGTCAGCCGGCGCATCGCCGAGCTTGAGCGCCGCCTGGGTGCCCAGCTGTTCGAGCGCGACAACCAAGGCGCCCGTCTGTCGCCGACCGGCCGGGTGATCCAGACCGCGGCGCGGGCGATCGAGAACAATGTGCTGGATATCGAGCGCGGTGTCGCCGGCGTCGACGCGGAAATGCGCGGGCGGGTCACGATCACCACGACCGAGGGCATCGCCGCCTATTGGCTGGGCCCGCGCATGCTCGACTTTCAGCGCCGCAACCCCGGTCTCGACGTCTACCTGGACACCACGAACGAACTGCGCGACCTGGCCGCCGGAGAGGCCGACATCGCGATCCGCTTCGGTCGGCCCAGCGCGCCCCATCTGCAGGCCCGCCAGGTCGCAAAGTTGCGCATGGGGCCGTTCGGCGCCAAGGCCTATCTGCGCGAGCTCGGCCGGCCCAGATCGCTCTCCGACTTCGCCGGCCATTACATCGTCGACACCGACCGGCCCCTGACAGGCCCTTTGTGGGAAAGATGGTCGGCCTACGTGGCGGCCTCGCGCGGGGTGGTGTTCCGCTCCAACTCGTCCCACGTGGTGGCGCGCGCGGTCGACGAGGGCTATGGCATCGGCCTGCTGCCCTCCTACGTACTCGACATCTACCATAACCTGGAGGAGCTGCCGCTCGAGATCGGCCCGCCCTTGCAGGTGTGGGTCGCCCACCACGAGCTGGCCACCAGATCCAGGCGGGTGCGCGTGACCCTCGACTACATCCACAAGCTCTTCGAGGTCGACCGCTACCGATACTTCTCGGGCTAGAGCATGATCGGATCATATCGACACGATTTGATCCGATCTTGCGCTAGACGGCGCGCCGGCGGCCAAATGACAAGGCCGGGCGCGGCGTGCTAGGACTCACGGCCATGGATCAGCAGGGCAAGCCAGCCATTCCCGACGAGGTGCTCGCCAAGTGGCAGCGGGTGGTGGACATCCTCGCGCGCATCGTCGAGGTGCCGGCCGGTCTGATCATGAAGGTCGCCCCGCCCAAGCACCACGTCTTCGTGACCAGCGCCAGCGAAGGCAATCCCTACAGCACCGAAACCGAGTTCACCCTCAACACCGGGCTCTATTGCGACACCGTGATGGCCGAGCGCAGCCTCTTGATCGTGCCCAACGCGCTGGAGGATCCGGTCTGGAACTGCAATCCAGATCTGGAGCACGGCATGGTGTTCTACATGGGCTTTCCCCTGGTTTGGCCGGACGGCAGCCTGTTCGGCACGATCTGCGTGCTCGACCGGCAGAACAACGAGAAGGCCGTGCGCTACACCGACCTGCTGAACGAGTTCAAGGAGCTGGTGAACAGTGACTTGAAGCTGCTGGTC
Source organism: Pseudomonadota bacterium (assembly GCA_039029395.1). GTDB lineage: Bacteria > Pseudomonadota > Alphaproteobacteria > Kiloniellales > JAKSDN01 > JBCCGG01. The sequence continues at coordinate 20,688 of JBCCGG010000027.1, forward strand.
GAGCTGGCCGAGCGCAAACGCGCCGAACGCGCCCTGCAGGCAGCCCACGACGAGCTGGAATCCCGCATCGCCGCGCGCACACGGGAGCTCGAGGAGGCCAACACCGCGCTCAAGGTGGTGATCCAGCGGATCGAAAGCGCCAAGGCGGAGACCGAAGAGCGCATCCTCTGGAACATCAACGAGCAGATCGTACCCTACCTGGAGCGCATCAAGCGGCTTGCCGGCGACGAGAAGACCCAGTCTTGCCTGAGGGTGCTGGAGGCCAATCTGGAGGACATCACCGCGGCCTTTCCCAACCGCCTGTCGACCACCTTCTCGAGCCTGACCCCGACCGAGATCGAGGTCGCCAAGCTGGTCAAACAGGGCAGGACCAGCAAGGAGATCGCCGGTCTGCTGTCGATCGCCACCAGCACGATCGACTTTCACCGGAACAATATCCGCAAAAAGGTCGGGCTCAACAGCACCAGCGTGACCCTGCGCAGCTACCTGACGTCCTTGGACTGACACCGAATATGGGGAATTTCCCCATATTTACCCCCTAACAAACCGACCTGCCGCCTTGTCCCAGGCTTTGCTACTCCTTAAAGCGCCTGATGCCTTTGTTGCGTCAGGGCCTCGGAAAGTCTGATTTAGGGAGGCGCAGAATGAAAAATTTCAAAGCCGTCGCGCTCGGCGGCACGATCCTTGCGGGCCTATCCCTAGGGCTCGGCGGCCAGGCCCTCGGACACTTAGTGTCCTGGGAATCCGGCAAGAACAACGACCGCCTGGTGGAGATCCAGAACTCCGGCGGCGTCCAGGCCGACAGCGGCGAGGTCGGCATTGCCTTCTTCAGCAACTCCGCCTTTCAGATCACCTCGCCGCGCGGCATCACGATCATGGTCGATCCCTGGCGCAACGATCCCTCGGGCGCTTGGGGCCTGTGGTACCGCATGGAGTTCCCCATGACCGATGTGGACATTGGCATGTCGACCCATGCCCACTTCGACCACGACGCGCTCGACCGAGTCGACGCCAACATGCTGCTCGACCGCATGGCCGGCTCGTTCCAGCTGGGCGACGTCAAGATTACCGCGATCGCCGACAAGCACCAGTGCGTGGCGCCCGGCGTGGTCGCCTGGACCGAGGCGGTCAAGCAGTTCGAGGGCCGGGACAATCCCTGCCCGCCGGGCAATTACCGGCACTTCGACAACTCGCTCTACGTGATCGAGACCGGCGGCATGAAGCTGCTCATGTGGGGCGACAACCGGCCCAACCCGCCCCAAGAGGTGTGGGACAAGATCGGCCAGGTCGACGTGGTCTTCGTGCCGGTCGATGGGTCCAAGCACATCCTCGACTATGCCCAGGCCGATGCCGTGGTCGAGAAGGTCGGCGCCAAAGTGGCGATCCCGCACCACTATCTGGTGCCCGAGACGACCTTCTACACCTCGACCCTGCAAACCGCCACCGAGTGGGTCGACACCCATGAGAACACCAAGACGGACAGCTCCTCGATCACCCTCACGCCGGCCGATCTGGAAGGCAAGAAGGGCCACGTAATCTACTTCGGCTCCCACAACGCGGTGACCGAGGAGGGTTGAGCCCGAGACCCTGTTGACTTGTTGTTGCTTGCCTTAGGGGCCGCGCGCGGAAACGGGCGTGGCCCTTTTTTCTATGGCCACTACCCGTCACCGCGGCCAGATCGCGTGGTGGCTGTCGATCACGTAAGGATGGCGGTGCTTGAGGGGCGCGTGGCGGTGGGGGTGCCGGTGGGGCTCAGGGCCTTCCCAGCCTTCGTGCTCGTGGTCGTGGTGTTCGTCATGCTCGTGCAGGTGCTCGTGGGCCATGGCCGGGTGCATGTGCTCCAGCTCGGCCGGGTCGTCGGCCGGCCAGAGCTTGAGCGCGGCGAAGGAGGCGACCAGGGCGAGCGCGGCCAAAAGCGCGAAGGTGGCGCCCAGGCCCAAGGCGCCGCCGACCCAGCCGGCCAGCAAATAGGCGATCAGCCAGCAGCCGTGTGACAGGGCGAACTGCGCCGCGAAGAGCGCCGGCCGGTCGCTCGGCCCGGCCGAGCGCTTGAGCAGGCGCCCGGCCGGAGTCTGGACCAGGGATTGGCCGGCACCTAGCAGCAGCCAGATGGCGAGCAAGCCGATCAGCCCGGGCCCGCTCCAACCGAGGGCAAGGCCGCCCGCCAGCAACACGCCGCCCGCCATCATGAAGGCGCGGTCGGGGTGGCGCTCCAACAGCCGGGGCAAGACCAGCGCGACCGCCATGGAGCCGGCCCCGGCGGCGGCGAAGGCGAGCGCCGTCTCGCTGTCGCTGCCGCCCAGGCGCTCGCGCACGTAGACCACGCTGTTGACGATGACCATGGCCCCGGCGCTGGAGACCGCGAGCGACAGCGCCAAGAGCCCGCGCAGGCGCGGCGTCCTGAGGTAGGCCTTGAGGCCGAAGCTGAGGTTATGCCACAGGCCGGCCTCGCGCTCGTGGTGATGGGGCGCCGGCAGGTGGACCGAGAGCACGAGCAGTGCCGAGATTCCGAAGGCGAGCGCATTGGCGGCGAAGAGCGCATCGTAGCTCAGCACCAAGAGCGCCGCGGCGGCGAGCGAGGGGCTGAGAAGGTTCTCCAGATCGTAGGCCAGGCGCGAGAGCGAGAGCGCCCGGGTGTAGCGCGCCTCGTCGGGCAGCACGTCCGGAATGGTCGCCTGAAAGGTCGGCGTGAAGCCGGCCGAGCAGCCGTTGAGCAGAAAGATCAGCAGGTAGACCTGCCAAATCTCGGTGACGAAGGGCAGACACGCGACGCAGGCCGCCCGGGCGATGTCGAGCCCAATCAAAAGCCCCCGCCGCGGCAGCCGGTGGGCGAAGCCGCCGACCAGAGGCGCGATCCCCACATAGGCGACCATCTTGAGCGCCAGCGCCGTGCCCAATACGACCCCTGCCTCGCCGCCCGCCAGATCGTAGGCGAGCAAGGCGAGCGCGACGGTGGTGAGCCCCGTGCCGGCCAGCGCCACCACCTGCGCCGCGAAGAGGCGGCGGTAGGTCGGGTCGGCGAGGGGGGAGGGGACGGTCATGGGTCGATCGGTGGTCAGCTGTCTGACAAATAGCCTCGACAAGATAGCCCAGCACACAAGTGGTTTCAGCCTGATTTGCTTGTTCGCCTAAACTAGGGATGCTTGACCGCAGTACCCATGAAGCCGCGCCGCCGCGCTTGAATTTTCACCCCAAAGTCCATAGGTTCCGCGCCACGGGGCGTAGCTCAGCCTGGTAGAGTGCCTGCTTTGGGAGCAGGAAGCCGGAGGTTCGAATCCTCTCGCCCCGACCAGCCCGAAAAAGCGCCATCGCCATGATCCCCGTAACCGACCAGATCGCGCTCGACGAGGCCGAGATCGAGACCCGCTTCATCCAGGCCTCGGGGCCCGGCGGGCAGAACGTCAACAAGGTGGCGACCGCCTGCCAGCTGCGCTTCGACGCCAAGGCCTCGCCCAATCTGCCGGCACCTGTGCTGGCGCGCCTTGTCCGCTTGGCCGGCCAGCGCATGACCCGCGAGGGGGTCGTGGTGATCACCGCGCGGCGCCACCGCACCCAAACGCGCAACCGGGAAGATGCGCTGGCGCGCCTCGTTGACCTCCTGCGCGAGGCCGCTAAGCCGCCGCCGCCCAAGCGCCGGGCGACCCGGCCGAGCCGGGGCGCTAAGGAACGGCGCCTGGAGGAAAAGCGCCAGCGCGGGGACTTGAAGCGCCAGCGGCGGGTCGGGCCGGAGGACTAAGGGATCACAAAAAATCCCGTTCCACGCTCTCCTGCCAGTCCCGCGCAAAGACCTGCTCGTCGCCCTCGTAGGCCTCGATGCGGGCGCTCACGATGAAGTGGGTCGCGGTCGCCTGCTGGCGCTGACTGGCCTCGATGCGCAGGGACCAGTCGCCCCGGCGCAAGGTCTGGATCCAGTGGGTCTCGGCGACCGCCGAAAGCGGATCGTCGGGGTGGATCCGGTAGGTCTCCCGGGCGAGCGAGCCGGTGGTCAGCCCGTGGCTCTTGGAGCGGCTCTCGCCGAAGTCGTCGAACAGGCGCAGGATCTGCTCGCCGGTCGCTTGGTCCTGTTCCAAGGTGCGGGCGTGGGCGGTCGGCCGCAGTTCCTCGTCGTCCAGGGGCGGCGCGGTCTCGACCGGCGGGAAGCTCGGTTCGGTTTCCTCCCGGGGCGGCCGCACGGGCAGGGTCAATGTGCTCAACCCGCAGGTTACGCTGAGCGTCGCGGCCTCGGGCGAGGGCCAGATCAAGGGCCAATAGCTGGTCGAGAGCGCGACCCGTAGGCGGTGGCCGGCGGGAATCGCCGCCGCGAAGTCGTCCAGCTGAACCCGCACACGGTAGGTCTGCCCCGGCGTCAGCGCGCTGGGTGTCGCGTGGCCCTCCCGGTGGCAGAGGTTGAGCGCGCCCCAGGTCAGGCGGGTCGCCGCGCCGTCGGGCGCCACGTCGACCAAACGCACGGCGACGAAGGCCTTGGGCTTGTCGCTGGCCAAGGTCAGCTCGACCGCCGGCGCGCCGAAAAGTTCCAGGGGCGCTTCCAGGGGCTGGCTGTCGAAGCAGAGCGAGCCGCCGTCGTCCTGGCGCTGGTCGAGCGGCGCTTCGGGGCCGAGCCAGATGATGCAGAACTCGCCGCCGGCCGCCCCCGTGGTCTGGGGCGATGAGACGGTTCTGACCTCTTGCGCGCCGGCCTCGGCGCCAAGGCCGTCTGCGTTGAGGTGCAGAGTCCGCGGCACGATATTGGGCGACGGCCAGGCCGGCTCGGCGATCCAGCGCCCGGGCCGCTCGGTGTAGAAGGACCGGGGCGGCACGGCGTCCTGCAGGTAGGCCCGGCACTTGGGCTCTTCCATGATGCCGGTCTCTTGGCCCTTCAGCCAGTGATCCCACCAGCGCAGGGCCTCTTGGAGGAAGCCGATGCGCGGCGTAGGCACGGCGAAGTGGGGGTACTTGTGGACCCAAGGGCCGGTGAGCCCCAGGGCCGGCGATTGGAGGCCGGCGAGCATGCGGGGAATGGCATTGGAATAGGCATCGCCCCAGCCGCCGACCGCGAAGACCGCCGCCTGGATCTGGGAAAAGTCCTCGCACACCGAGCCGTGGCGCCAGAAATCGTCGCGCCGCTGATGGGCGAGCCAGATCGCCGCCAGGTGGGGCATGTTCTCTAGCCGCGCGAGCCACATCTCCCGCCAGCGCTCGCCGACCAGGGCCGGATCGGGCGGCCGGGAGGAGTAGGACAGCATTGTGCCGGCCCAGCCCAGGTTCTCGTTGAGCAGGCAGCCGCCCTTGTAGTGGATGTCGTCGGCATAGCGGTCGTCGGTCGAGCAGAGCGTGACGATGGCTTTCAGGGCCGACGGGCGCCGGGCGGCCACCTGCAGGCCGTTGAAGCCGCCCCAGGAGATACCGATCATGCCGACGTTGCCAGAGCACCAGGGCTGTTCGGCGATCCAGGCGATCACCTCCAGGGCGTCGTCCTGCTCCTGCTGCAGGTATTCGCCGTGCATCAGGCCGTCGGATTCGCCATTGCCGCGGATGTCGACGCGCACGCAGGCATAGCCGTGGCCGGCGAAATAGGGGTGGGTCAGCTCGTCGCGCACTGCCGTGCCGTCGCGCTTGCGGTAGGGGATGTATTCCAGGATCGCGGGGACCGGATCGGCCTCGGCGTCGGCCGGCAGCCAAATGCGCGCTGCCAGGTGGCAGCCGTCGGCAAGGGTAATCCACTCGTTCTCGATCTCGCGCACAACGCGCGGAAACTGCCCCACGACGGTCATGGTCCCCCCTGAGCAATCCTGCTGTCTGACGCGGAGCTTCGGCGAGGGCGGGGCGCTTGTAAAGCCCGGGCCTGCTTTAGCGCCGGCCCGCTTTGGTCGCCTCCACAACCTGATCGACATTACCGGCATTGACCACACCGGGCCCGGTCAGGATGTCTCGTCCGGGCATCAGGCCAGCCTCGAGATACTGGCGCGCCAGGATCGCGGCTAGGTAGCCTTGCAGGTAAGGCTGCTGATCGATCGCCGCCAAGGTGTCGCCGGCCTTGATCGAGCGAGTGACCTCCGGGGTTAAATCAAATGTGACCAGCGCCGCCTTGCCGCCGCCCAATCCTTGGCGGACCAGCATGGGCGCGACCACGCCGAAGCTCTTCGGATCGCCGGTCGTGGTGACGAAGGCGTCGGTCTCCGGGTGGGCTTCGAGGTAAGCTGAGAATGCCGCTTCCGTCTGGGCTGGGCCACCGCCGACGTCGAGCAGGTCGGTCTCCACCCCCGCCGCCTTCAGGGTCTCGGCGAGACCCCGGCAACGGTCGTCCGTGCCCTTGTGGTCGGGCAGGCTATCCAGGCAAACCGCCCGCGCTGGCGTCCGCTCGGCCAGGATCAGCCGGGCCGCTTCGACGCCGCCTTCATATTCGTCTGGTCCGATGTAGATCAGGTATGGCAGGCGCTCGCCCCTTGGCTTGGGATCGGGCACGTTGATCGAGATCACCGGAATGCCCGCGTCCAAGGCTTTTTCGATGGTCGGTGCCATGGCCGCCGAATCCACCAGTGAGACCACCAGCATGTCCGGCCGCGCGGCGATCGCCTGCTCTATGCGGTCGATCGTCGAGGACACCGAGAAATCCACGTCTTGGGTCCAGGTGTAGTCCAAGCAGGCGTCGGACGCGCCCTGCTTGGCCCCGGCCTCCAGGATCGGAAAGAAAGGCTGCTCAAAAGCGTGGGTGGCGTAGTGGATGGAATAGCGCTCCCGCCCGGCGCAGGGATCGGCGGCGCCAGCCGCGAGCGTTGCCGGAGCCCAGCAGGCGGCGGCTGTCAAGATGCCGAGCGGCTTCATCGTCTGGCCCTTCCCAAGAGGTTCGTGGCGGGCAGGGTAGCGCGCGCCGAGCGGCCACGCCAGGCGGCCCGCGATCTTGCGCGGCGCGGCGATTGGACCTAGTCTTCCGGCCGTTCGTTCATGTGAGAGAGGCCATGCAGGTTCGCATCTACCAGCCGCCCAAGACGGCCATGCAGTCGGGCCAGGCCGGCACCAAGCGCTGGCTGCTCGAGTTCGAGCCGGAAGTCGCGCGCCAGGTCGAGCCGCTGATGGGCTGGACCTCCTCGTCGGACACCAAGAGCCAGCTGCGCTTGTGGTTCGATACGGCCGAGGAGGCGGTCGCCTTCGCCAAGGCCCGCGGCCTGATGTACTCCGTGGAACAGCCGCGCGAGCTGAAGGTGCGGCCCAAGGCCTACGCCGACAACTTCGCTTCGACCCGCCTGGGCCGCTGGACTCATTAGCAGCGTGGGCGGACGATTGCGCTTACGGCCCCGTAGCTCAACTGGATAGAGCATCGGCCTTCTAAGCCGAGGGTTGCAGGTTCAAGTCCTGCCGGGGTCGCCAATCGGTTCGGAGCCAAAGGGGCGACTAAGGCCGGCGCCGCCGCCTCGCCAGGAAGCCGACGCCGCCAAGGGCAACGGCGAAGAGGGCCAGGGCCGAGGGTTCCGGAACCTGGACCGTATCGATCACGATTGTTCCATCGATCTCCCCCTGTGATCCCCCGTCAACCCCACAGTTAAAGGATGCCGGAGCTTCTTGGCAATAGAAGAAATTAGCGAGGTTCGGCGCGGTTGTCAGATCCGAGATAACCACGAAGAAATCGTTGGACCCCGGTGGAAAAGCAGAGACAGACACAACGGTGGCTTCTGTCCCACCGACGACAAGCGTATCACTGCCCGGTATGTATGTGAATGCGAACGGCGAATCCAACACGATGTTCAAGGAGTTTAGTGAAATTCCCGAGGTTTCGTCAGCCACTGCCCCGTCATCCGGGTCGAAGGTGACGGTGTAGCTTCCGGTAACAGGATCTACTGGTGCGCTCGGCCCAAACCCGCCGACGCTGAAGCTAACGTCCACGGTGATCAACGCTGCATTGGCGACCGTCGCTTGAAGCGTGATGGCGAGCGAGAGTGACAGGGCCAGACCAACAGCACGAATGAACGTCATGACTATCCCCCTTTTGCGCTACCTGCATCACGGTGCGCCCCTGAAACCTCTGAATGGGACGCTTCCCGCAGGTTCATTTATATACAATGCAATATAATCTCTGATTTAGGGATAAGGAGTCAATCCTATTTTGAGTGACAGTAACTCCAATTGAGAATGCCCCGTGCTATGCCCTTTCCAAAAATTTGCTTCAGAGCCCAAGAGATGTTCGGCGGCAGAGCGCGCCATGACGTCTGCCGAGACTTTGATCTGCCTGGGCCGCTGACCCCACTTGCACCGCGGACGGATCACTACGGAACCGTCGTTTGGGCCGAGGCTTGCTGGTGCAAGTCCTGCCGGGGTCGCCGCGTCCGTGCTATAGGGGACAGAAGCGAACCAGCGCGCGGGAGGCTTCATGACCTATTCCGATACCCTGGCCCGGCTGAATGCCGGCGAGCTGGTCATCCTGGACGGCGGCACGGGGACGGAGCTGGAGCGGCGCGGGGTCGCGATGGACGACGAGGCCTGGTGCGGGCCGGCGATCCTGCGCGATCCCGAGGCGCTGATCGCGGTTCACATGGACTACATCGCCGCCGGCGCCGAGATCATCACCGCAAATACCTATGCCTCTTCGCGCCTCATGTTGACGCCGGCCGGCTTGGCCGCGCGGACGGAGGAGATCAACCGCAGATCCGTCGAGGCGGCCCTGGAGGCCCGGCGCCGGGCCGGCCGGCCCGATGTGCTGGTCGCCGGCTCGCTTTCTCATATGGTGCCCATGGCGGCCGGCAGCGCGTGGAGCGATCTCAGCCGCGCGCCCGACAGCGCCGCCATGGCCGAGGCCTTCGGGGAGCTGGCTCAGGTCCACGCTGCGGCCGGCTGCAATCTGATCCTGCTGGAGATGATGTACGAGCCCGCGCGCATGGCGCTTGCCGCGGCGGCCGCCAAGGAAAGCGGGTTGCCGGTCTGGGCCGGCCTCTCGGCCCGGCGCGGCGCCAAGGGCGAGGTGCTGTGCTTCCTGCAGGACCGCGACCGGCCCTTCGAGGAGGTCGCCAAGCAGACCGGTCCTGGACGCTTCGATGTGGTCGGTGTGATGCATTCCTCGGCCGACATCACCGGCCCGGCACTGGAACGGATCGCCGCCCACCACGACGGCCCGCTGATGGCCTATCCGGATTCCGGGTTCTTTGAAATGCCCCACTGGCGCTTCGAAGACATCATCGCGCCGGACCGGCTCGCCCAGTTCGCCCAGGATTGGGTTGGGCAGGGGGCTCGGGTGCTGGGCGGCTGCTGCGGCCTGGGGCCCGCGCACATAGAAGCGCTGGCCGGACTGAAGGGCTAGAGCGAGGCATTTAGACTTCTGGCCTTTTCGCGGCGGGCCGAGAATACTTCGAGCCGCCAGTGCTCGAAATTTGGGGAGCGATCATGACCCGGCCGTTGATCCGTGTTCTTCTCTGCCTCACGATTCTCGCAGTTCCCCTGGCCGCCTCTGGCCAGGCGACTTTCCAGGTCAAGCGCTACGGCGATCTCGGCCCGCTGCTCGCCTACGAGATTGAAGGCGTGTCTTTGGCCACGCCGCTGGACGCCGTGCCGGAGATCCTGAGCGCCCAGGGCTGGCAGCCCTTGGAGGGCCAACCGCCCAAGCATCTGATGTTCCTCAAAGGCGAGACACAGGCGCCGGAACGGCTATTCGCCGCCCCGGGCGAGGACGCCTTCTCGCTCTTTGTCGCCGACCTCAGCGACCGCAAGATCGTCCGGCTTATGCGGCTGCGCGACCCGACGCTTATCGAGCCGGGCCAGCCCCTCCAGGAGGGCGCCTTGCGGGACACCATGGACGTGCCGGTCGTGCGCGGCCTGAAGGAAGTGATTTGCGCCGGCATAGAAGAAGCCCGGATGAAGAAGATCATTTGCCGGCCGGACACCGCCGAGCGTGTCGCGCTGGGCACCGGCTACAATCCCGTGCGCCTCCGCTCGTCCCAGGGCCTGGCCCAAATCAAGGCCTACGCCAGCGACAAGACGGGCACGGTCGAGCTGGTGCTTTACAAGTAATCGCGCGTTTTGCATCTGGCTTTGTGAAACTCATTCGCTCATGATCCCCGCCTCGATAGCAACCGGGGACGGGCGGGGATGAGCGGCGAGACGGAACATATCGACGAGTACGGCGTCGGTGTGGTGACCATGCTGGAGCTGATCTGGGGCGAAGGCTTCTTGGCGCCCGGCGGAGCGGAGACCGTGCGCCGTATCGTCGGCGGTCGCGACCTCACCGACAAGCTGGTGCTCGACATCGGCTGCGGCATCGGCGGCGGCGATCTGGTGCTTGCCGGCGCGTTGGGCGCCCGGGTGGTTGGCGTCGACCTGGAGGCGCCGCTCCTGGCGCGTGCCCGGGCCAATGCCGAGAAGGCCGGTCTCTCCGACCGGGTCGAGTTCCGCCAGGTCTCGGTCGGGCCGATCGACGCGGCCGACGGAACCTACGATCTGGTCTACAGCTCCGGCGCCTTCACCCAGACCGCCGAGAAGGCCGTCATGTTCGCCGAGGTTCACCGGGTGTTAAAGCCCGGCGGTGCCTTCACGGTCTACGACTGGATGCGCGGCCCAGAGCCCTATAGCGACGACATGCAGTACTGGTTCGAGCTTGAGGGCCTAACCTACGCCATGGAGACCCTTGAGGCACACGAGCGCCTGCTGGCCGAGGCCGGATTCACCGACATCCAGGTCGAGGACGACGGCGGCTGGTATGCCCGGGAATGTGCCGCCGAGCTGGAGCGTATGAAAGGCCCCTTGCGCGCGGCGATCGTCGACGCGCTCGGCCAGAAGGACTACGAGCACTACCTGGAGAACTGGCGCGTCATGGCCCTGGTGCTCCAGAAGGGCGAGCTGAGACCCGGTTACTTCCGCGGCGTGAAGGGCGGCTGAAAATAATGAAAATCACCGACGTCAAGACCTTCGTGGTCGGCAACCCGCCGCCCCATTTCGGCGGCCAGTACTTCCTCTTCGTCAAGCTGACGACGGACAATGGCATCACCGGCATCGGCGAGGTCTATGCCGCGACCTTCGGCCCACACGTGGTCGCCAAGATGATCGAGGACGTTTGCGAGCGCCACGTGATCGGCAGCGATCCATTCAAGATCGAGCGCCTGTGGCGCAGCGTCTATGGCCGGGGCTACACGCTGCGACCCGATGTTTCCTTGATCGGCGTGCTGAGCGGCATCGAGATGGCGCTCTGGGACATTGTCGGCAAGGAGTTGGGTAAGCCGGTCTACGAGCTCTTGGGCGGCCAGGTGCACGAGAAACTGCGCTCCTACACCTATCTCTATCCAAAGGAGGGCGACCGCACCGACGTTTACGCCGATGCCGACCTGGCGGCCGAGCGGGCCGCCGACTTCGTCGCCCAAGGCTTTACCGCGGTCAAGTTCGATCCGGCCGGGCCCTACACGGTCTACGACGGTCACCAGCCCTCGTTGGAGGACATCGCCCGCTCGGTCGAGTTCGTGAAGAAGATTCGTGAGGCGGTCGGCACCAAGGCAGACCTGCTGTTCGGCACCCACGGCCAGTTCACCACCTCGGGCGCAATCCGCCTGGCGCGCCAGATAGAGCCCTACGATCCGCTCTGGTTCGAGGAGCCGACGCCGCCGGAGAACCCGGCCGAGATGGCCCGGGTCGCGCGCCAGACTTCGATTCCGATCGCGACCGGCGAGCGCCTGTGCACCAAGTACGAGTTCGCCCGGGTGCTGGAAAACCAGGCAGCCTCGATCCTGCAGATGGCGCTGGGGCGAGTCGGCGGCATCCTCGAAGCCAAGAAAATCGCCGGCCTGGCCGAGACCTACTATGCCCAGATCGCGCCGCACCTCTACTGCGGCCCGGTCGAGGGCGCGGCCAACGTGCAGATCAGCGCCTGCACGCCCAACTTCCTGATCCTGGAGTCGATCCAGCAGTGGGGCGGCTTCCACTCCGAGATCCTGAAAAAGCCCATGCAGTGGCAGGACGGCTACGTGATCCCGCCAAGCGACCCGGGCCTCGGCGTCGAGCTCGACGAGGCGGTCGCCGAGGCGCACCCTTACGAGGGCACGCGCCTGCACCTGGAGATGGCCGAGAACCCGCTGCGCTAGAGTTCGACGGTCCAGAGCCGACGGACCCGGGGGTCAGCCACTTCATTTGCATAGCTTGACGAACCGCTTTGCCGTGCACAGTATTCCTCCGGCGCCGGGTCTAGTTCTGATAACTATGAGTTGAACAACCTCGGGGAGAGGCGACGATATCATGCCCAGGCTCACCAGAGCGGGACCGAAGGTTGCTTTCGCGCTGATCGCGGTATCGCTGATCGGCTGCGAGGAGCAAAACACCTACGTCGAGCCGCCGCCGCCCAAGGTGACGATCGCACAGCCCTTGGTGCAGGACGTGGTCGACTATGTGGAGTTCACCGGCACGACGGTCGCCTCCGCCCAGGTCGAGGTGCCGGCGCGGGTCTCCGGCATATTGCAGAGTGTGCATTTCGAGCCCGGTACCGAGGTGACCGAGGGCGAGCTTCTGATGGAGATCGACCCCGACGTCTACGAGGCCGACGTTCAGGTCGCCAAGGCCGAGCTGGCGAGCGCGGAGGCCCGCCTGTCGGAGAGCAAGAAGACGCTTGAGCGCGCCGAGACGCTCGCCAAGAAAGGCAACGTTTCTCAGGCCAAGCTGGACGAGGCCGAGGCCGACTCCCGTGCCGCGGCGGCCGACGTGCTGGTGCGCCAGGCCAAGCTGCGCCAGGCCGAGATCAATCTGGAATACACCCATGTCACGGCGCCGATCAGTGGCCGGGTCGGACGCAACCTGGTCGACCCCGGCAACCTGGTGGGCGACGGCGAGGCGACGATCCTCACCGAGGTCACCGATTACGACCCGATGTTCATCTACTTCAACCTCAATGAGCGCGATCTGCTGCGCATCATGGACATGTACCGGGCGCGGCTCGAAGCCAAGGGCATCGATCCAAACAAGGATCCGGCGGCCGACGCGGACCTCATTTTGGAGGCAGGGCTCGCCAACGAGGAGGGCTTCCCACACGAGGGCGTCATGGACTTCGCCGAGTCGGGGGTCGATGCCGAAACCGGCACCCTGCAGCTGCGCGGCCGTTTCAAGAACACCGGGCGGCCGCCCAAGCTGCTTCCGGGTCTCTTCGTGCGCATACGCATGCCGATCAACGAGCGCTCCGACCTTCCCCTGGTGAGCGAGCGCGCCATCGGGTCGGACCAGAGCGGCCTCTACCTCTTGGTGGTCGACGGGGACAACAAGGTCGACAAGCGCAACATCGAGATCGGCCAAAGGATCGACGCGCTCACCGTCGTGGAGAAGGGCCTCGAAGGCGGGGAGTGGGTGATCGTCAACGGTCTCCAGCGGGCGCGGCCCGGCGGGCCGGTGGACCCCGAGAAGGTCGAGATGGCGAGCTTTCGGATATCCGCCACCCAGGAGGCCGCCAAGAGCCAGCCCGAAGCGGCTGAGCCCTCGGCTGAAGGCGGTGAAGATCCCGGGGCAGCCGAAACCCAATGACACTGCCCGCCGCAGGACCTTCGGGACACTGAGATGTTCTCGCGCTTTTTCATCGAACGGCCGATCTTCGCCAGCGTCATCTCGATCGTGATCGTGATCGCCGGCACGGTGACCCTGGGCACCCTGCCGATCGCCCAGTACCCGGAAATCACGCCGCCCACGGTCGAGGTCAAGGCGGCCTATCCGGGCGCCAACGCGCAAGTTGTCGCCGAGACCGTCGCGGCGCCGATCGAGCAACAGGTGAACGGCGTCGAGGACATGATCTACATGTCCTCGACCAGCGCCAGCGACGGCTCCTACACGCTGACCGTCACTTTCGAGGTCGGCACCAATCTGGATATGGCCCAGGTGCTGGTGCAGAACCGGGTCAAGCTGGCCGAGCCCAATCTGCCCGAGGAGGTCACCCGCCAAGGGGTCAACACCAAGAAGAAATCCTCCAACATCATCCTCTTCGTCTCGCTGTTCTCGCCCGACGGCCAGTTCGACGAGCTGTTCCTCAGCAACTACGCGACCTTGCGGATCCGCGACGTGCTGAGCCGCGTGCCTGGCGTCGGGGAAGTGCTGATCTTCCCCCAAAGCGACTACAGCATGCGGATTTGGCTCAATCCCCAGCAGCTGAAATCGCGCGGCATCACGACCCAGGACGTGCTCGACGCGATCCGCGAGCAGAACGTGCAGGTCGCGGCGGGGCAGGTCGGCGAGCCGCCGGTGCCTCGGGGGCAGAACTTTCAGCTCGTGGTCAACGTGCTTGGCCGCCTGAGCGACATCTCCCAGTTCGAGGAGATCATCCTCAAGACCGGCGAGGCGGGCGGCATCACGCGCCTGAAAGACGTAGCGCGGATCGAGCTGGGCGGCAAAGCCTATACCATGACCTCCGGCATGAACGGCTCGCCCTCGGCCAGCATCGGAATCTATCAGCTGCCCGGCGCCAACGCCCTGGAGGTCGCCGACCGTGTGCGCGCCGAGATGGCCGAGCTGGCCAAGCTGTTTCCCGAGGGCATGGCCTACAAGGTGCCCTACGACACGACGATCTTCGTCTCTCAGTCGATCGAGGAGGTTTACATCACCCTGTTCCAGGCCGCGGGGCTGGTGTTCCTGGTGCTCTTTCTCTTCCTGCAGGATTGGCGCGCCACGGTCGTGCCCGCGGTGGCGATACCGGTCTCCCTGATCGGCACCTTCGCGGTCATGGGAGCCTTGGGCTTCTCGCTCAACATGCTGACCCTGTTCGGTCTGGTCCTGGCAATCGGCGTGGTGGTCGACGACGCGATCGTCGTGGTCGAGGCCACGGTGTCCCATATGGAACGGGGCCTGAGCTCGAAAGAGGCCGCGATCAAAGCGATGAGCGAGGTCACCGGGCCGGTCGTCGCGACCACCTTGGTGCTGCTCGCGGTCTTCGTGCCGGCCGCGTTTTTGCCGGGCATAACGGGCGAGCTTTACCGCCAGTTCGCGCTCACCATTGCGGTTGCCACGGTGTTCAGCTCGATCAACGCGCTGACCATGAGCCCGGCGCTCGCGGCCCTGATGCTGAAGCCGCCGAAGGAGAAGAAGAACGCCTTCTTCCGAGGCTTCGATGGGCTTTTCGCGCGCTTGGAGCGGGGCTACCTGGCGGTCGCGAAGGGTTTGGTGCGCCGCACCTTTTTCATGATGCTGTTGTTCCTGGTGATCGGCGGTGCGACTGGCTGGCAGTTCACCAAGGTGCCGACCGGCTTCCTGCCGACCGAGGATCAGGGCTATCTTCTGGTCAACGTCCAGCTGCCGGACGCCGCCTCCTTGGAGCGCACGGGCGAAGTACTGGCGCGCATCGACGAAATCCTGAAGGAGATGCCCGGCATTCAGGACTGGGTCACCTTGGGCGGCTTCTCCCTGATCGACGACACCAATGCGTCGAACGCGGCCGCGGTCTTTGTCGTCATGGATTCCTGGGAAGAGCGGAGCGATCCCTCGCTCAGCCAAGATGCCATTCTGGCCAATCTTCAAGGCCAGCTTTTCGCCATCCAGGAGGCGATCGCCTTTGCCTTTCCGCCGCCGGCGATTCCCGGCCTCGGGGTCGCCGGGGGCTTTCAGATGCAGCTGCAGGACCGTGGCGGCATTGGGCTCTCCGAGCTCGAGAAGATGGCCCGAGAGGTGATCCATGACGGCAACGCCCAGAGCGGTCTCGCCAACCTGAACACCACTTTCCGGGCCAGCGTGCCGCAGCTCTTCGCCGAGGTGGACCGCACCAAGGCCAAGCAGCTCGGAATCTCGCTCAACGAGGTCTTCGGCACGCTCCAGGCCTACATGGGCTCGGCCTACGTCAACGACTTCAACAAGTTCGGCCGTACCTGGCAGGTCAAGGTCCAGGCCGATCATGAATTCCGGGTCGAGCCCGCCGATATCCGCAGACTCGATGTGCGCGACCAGCAAGGGCGCATGGTGCCGATCGGCACCCTGGTCTCGGTGGATCGCATTCTCGGTCCCCAAACCATCTTGCGTTACAACCTCTTTCCGGCCGCCTCCATAACCGGCCAAGCGGCTCCCGGCTTTAGCTCCGGCCAGGCGCTTACCCTGATGGAGCAGATGGCCGATGTGAAGCTGCCGGACTCGGTGGGCTTCGAATGGACCGGCATGTCGTTCCAGGAGAAACAGGTCGGTGCGGAGCAGATCTTGGTCTTCGCGCTCGCCATCACGCTCGTGTTCCTCGTGCTGGCCGCGCAATACGAGAGCTGGACCAGCCCGGCGGCGGTCATCCTCGTGGTGCCGCTCGCGGTGCTCGGCACGGTGCTGGCGCTGGTCGCTCGCGGCTTCGATAACAACGTCTACACCCAGATCGGCATCGTGCTGCTGATCGGCTTGGCCTCCAAGAACGCGATCCTGATCGTCGAATTCGCCCGCGAGCAGCGCAGCCAAGGCAAGTCGATCCTGGAGGCCGCAACGACTGCCTGCCAGCTGCGCTTCCGGCCGATCCTGATGACCGCGATTTCCTCGATCGCCGGCTTCATGCCCTTGGTGATCGCCGTCGGCGCCGGCGCCGCGAGCCGCCAGGCGATCGGCACCGCGGTGGTTGGCGGCATGATCGCGGCGACCGTCATGTCGCTGATCTTCACCCCGGTCTTCTACGTTGTCATGCAGCGCCTGGGCGAAGCGGTGCGGCGGCCGAAGAATAAGGTGGCTGACACGTCGCTTTGATCTTGCCTGGCGGCCCAGAGGGTGCTTAGGCTCCTCCACCAATTCGACCGGGAGTTCAGGCTGAGATGAAAGCAGCGGTGTGCAGGGCGTTCGGCGAGCCCTTGGTGATCGAGGAGCTGGCGATCGATCCGCCCAAGGCGGGCGAGATCAAGGTCAAGCTGCGGGCGTGCGCCATCTGCCATTCCGACATCCTCTATATGGAGGGCGCCTGGGGCGGCGAGCTGCCGGCGGTCTATGGCCACGAGGCGGCCGGCGTGGTCGAGGAGGTCGGCCCCGGCATCACCGACATCCGGCCCGGCGACCACGTGATCGTCACCCTGATCCGCTCCTGCGGCCACTGCCACTACTGCGCCCAGGGCGACCGGCACATTTGCGAGACCAAGTTCACCCTGGATGAGGAGCGCCGGATCCACCGGGCCGACGGCGCGGACATCGTCCAGGGCCTGCGCACCGGCGCCTTCGCCGAGTATGTCGTGGTCGAGCGTTCGCAAATCGAATTGATCCCCAAAGAGATGCCGATGGAGAGCGCCTCGCTCTTGGCCTGCGGCGTGATCACGGGCCTGGGCGCGGTGGTCAACACGGCCCAGGTGCCGTCCGGCGCCAGCGTGGTGGTGATCGGCACCGGCGGCGTCGGCCTCAACTCGGTCCAGGGCGCGGCCATCAGCGGCGCCCATCCGGTCATCGCCATGGATCTGGAAGACGCCAAGCTGGAGGCCGCCAAATCCTTCGGCGCGAGCCACGGCATCAACGCCAAGACCAACGACGCCGGCGAAGCGGTGCGCGGGCTGACCGGCGGGCGCGGGGCCGACTACGTCTTCGTCACGGTCGGCAGCGTCAAGGCGATCGAGCAGGGCCTCACGCTCCTGCGCAAGGGCGGCACCTTGGTCGTGGTCGGCATGCCGCCCTCGGGCGCCATGGCTCAGATCGAGGCGGTCGATTTCGCCGACAACCGCCACCGCATTGTGGGTAGCAAGATGGGCGGCACCCGCCTGTCGCTCGACATCCCCAAGCTGGTGACGCTGTACCAGGAAGGCCGGCTCAAGCTCGACGAGCTGGTCACCAAGCGCTATCCCCTGGAGGAGATCAACGAGGCGATCGCCTCGACCAAGCGCGCCGAGGCCCTGCGCAACGTGATCGTGTTCTAAAGTAGCAAGGACAGCGTCATGGACATCCGCCCGATCTCTCCCGCACTTGGCGCCGAGATCCATGGCGTCGACCTGGCGGATGATCTCGGCGAGGACGCCTTCGGCGCGATCCGCCAAGCCCTTTGGGACCACGGCGTGATTTTCTTTCGCGACCAGGCGCTGACGCCCGACCAGCACCTCGCCTTCGCCCAGCGTTGGGGCGAGATCAACGTCAACCGCTTCTTCAAGCCGGTCGAGGGCTATCCCATGATCGCCGAGGTCAGGAAGGAGCCGCATCAGGAGACCAACATCGGCGGCAATTGGCACACGGACCATTCCTACGACGACATCCCGGCGATGGGGTCGGTGCTCTACGCCCGGGAGGTGCCGTCGGTCGGCGGCGACACGCTTTTTGCATCCATGGCCAAGGCCTACGAGGCGCTGTCCGACGGCATGAAGGCAACCTTGGCGCCCCTCAAGGCGGTGCACTCCAGCCGCCACGTCTTCGGCGCGGCGGGCTACAAGATTGATCAAGACATGGAAGACCGCACCGGCAACCAGGGGTTGGCGACCCAGGATGCCGTCCATCCCATCGTCCTCAGCCACCCCGAGACCGGCCGCAAGGGGCTTTACGTCAACCCGGTCTTCACCCAAGGCATCGAGGGCTGGCGCGATGAAGAATCCAAGCCCTTGCTGGACTATCTCTACCAGCATGCCGCCCGACCGGAGTTTGTCTGCCGCTTCCAGTGGCGCCAAGGCTCGCTCGCGGTCTGGGACAACCGGGCGACTTGGCATTACGCCGCCAACGACTATGCCGGCCAGCGCCGTCTTCTGCACCGCATCACGATCGAAGGCGTGCCGCTCGGCTGCCAGGGATGATCGGCCAGCTTTCCTTTATTGCGTTTGCTAAAGCCAAGCTTTCGGGTCCGGTATGGGCTTGCCGGCCTTGAGCAAATACGTGCCTTTGGCGCAGCGGTAGATCAGCCAAAGGTATTGAAGCGGCGGAAAGACGACGCCGAAGGGCCAGGAGACTGGGGTCAAGACCGCCGACACCAGGGCTAGTGCGATCGAGAGCCAGAATGTCCGAATAACCCAGGTGCCATGGCTCTCCGCCAGGGTCCCCGGTGCCGTCGCGCGGGTGAAGTAGGAGACGAAGAGCCCGCCAACCGTAAGGCAGCCGCCGTAGAACAGGATCATCAGCACGATCGCCTCGAGCCGGCCTCGACGCGAAGTGCTGCCGGTGTCCCACAGGTACTCGCTGCCTTCCACCAGGTCGACCAGCCAATAGAACTCCCGTTGATTGAACGAGATCACCAGGATGAGCGCGATGGCCAATAGATTTAGGCAGAAAATGCCGTAGACCAGATGCAGCAGAAACATCACCGCCCAGTCGGTCTTCCGTCCCGGCGGTGCCCGGCGCGGCGTGCCAAACAGCCATCGCTTGGTGCGCTGCCATATCCCGCCAACCCGTCGCGGCGCCGGCGGCGCCGTGCCGCGAGTCTGGCGGGTCCTGGCTCTCGTCCGGTGGCGGAACACCACCCGGCCGGGCCGCCGCGGCTGGGCGCGCTGGCGAGTTTGCGCCTTGGGCCTTTGTCGGGCGGCGGCGGCGCGTTGGCGGATCGTCTGGTCGAGGCGGCATAGCCCGCAGCCTTTGGAGAAATGGGCATGGGCCTCTGGGTTGTCTTTGCACGGCACCAGGATCCGGCGGTCGATCAGCTCGCGCAGATGGTCGCGCCACTCCCGGGCGCTGGGCCGCCGTCGACCGGTGAACGCCCGATGGAACAGCGCCCGGGTCTTGTCCTCCAGGCTTTCGTGCAGGCTGGCGGGCGAGGGGCCCTGATAGGGATTGGGCGAGGCATCATAAGCGTAGAGCCCGGCATTGATACGCTCCTGCTCGGTGCCCAGTTGCATGCCTCGTTTTGTCGGGACACCTTGAAAGGGATGAACCCCGTTGTTGAGCAGCTGAAACAGCACCACGGCAAGGGCAAAGCGGTCCTGCTCCTCGCCGAGCTGCTCGGGATCGAGGCCGTCGCGGACTCCCTCGTGTGCCCGGTAGCCGTCGGTGAACTGATGGCCCGGAAAGCGCCGGTCGCTTGCGCCCGCGATGCTGAGCCCGTCGCAGTCGACCACGGCGACGTACATGGTGTCCTTGTAGACCGAGAGGTTTTGCGGCTTGAGGTCGATGATGTGGTGGCCTAGGCGGTGCAGCTCGGCGACCATGGCCGCCACGTTCTGCGCGGCGTAGACCCTAAAGGCGTAGTTCTCCGGCCAGCCGCGCTGTTGGCGCAGGGCCTTGACCAGAAGCGTGTCGAGGGAATCGGCATGGGCCAGATCGATGAAGGGCATGACAAAGCCCACGAAGCGCCCGCGGGCGTCCTCCAGCAACGCGGTTGGCCAGGCGATCTGCACAAATCGCCGGCCATCCCGCTCGATCGCCGGCAGCTCTGGCGGACGCGCCAGCATGGCCTCGATCTTGGGCTTGTAATGGCCTGCCTTGGCCGGGTCGTGGTAGAGCTTGACCACGCTTTTGGGGTCGCCCTTGACCGCGCAGATTCGCCCGGCGCCGCCGCCCCGGTGGATCACCCGACCGACCACCAGACGCCGTTTGCGCCCGGCGCCGTCGCGGGCCATATAGGCCTCGCTCATTGCGGATCGATCAGGCGCGCCCAGAGCAGGGTCTTGTCGTCGCCGCTGATTCGCCGGGCATCGGCCCGGTCTAGCGTGCCGGCGAGCGCCTTGGCGCCGTCCTCGGGACTCGCACCCTCCAGGTAGCGGGTCACCGGCGCCATGAAACGGCCCTCCAGGCCTGCGAAGCGCTCGGCCACGGTGAAGGGCATGGCGCCGTCGGAGACCATGACGATCAGCGGGCTGGCGCCGAAGTCGGTAAAGCGCAGATGGTCGCGCCAGATCTCCTGGGTGAAAAAGTAGGTCTCGTTGGCGAATTCGCCGTTCTCCGGCAAGGAGAGCCGGCAGCCGGCCCAGTCGCCGATCTCGCTCACCGCCGCCGCGGTGCCGTCGCCGATGTGGAAAAAGAAACCGCCATTGGGCGCGGCCACGACGCCGACCAGGGTCGCGTGGTAGTCGGCCAAGGTGACCGGGGCCCCAAGGGCGATCTCCTCGGGGATCCGTGCCTCGAGCGCCGCGCGGGCGCGCTCGACCGCTTGCTCGACCGCCGGGCGCCAGGGTTCATGGCCGCCGTCGAGCGCCTTGTCGCAGGTCGAGAGCGCCGCGACCACCTCGTGACAGAGAACCTTCGCGCCGGTCTCGCTGAAGCGCGCCGAGCCGGCGCCGTCGGACACCACGGCGACCAGGCGATCGCCGGCCTCCGCGTGGCTGTAGGCGTCCTGGCAAGGCAAGCGGTCGGCCTCGTGGTCCGGGCCGCGCACCGCGGCAGCGATCACCTTCCAGCTCGACATGGCGTCCTTTTGGAATCAGATCTCGGCCCAGCCGTCGGGCGCCGGCAGCTGGGTGGTCTGATCGGGCGCCGCCTTGGAAGCGCTGGTCACGCTGCGGCTGAGCCACAGGAAGAGCTCCTTGAACTTGAGCCCCTGGAGCTTGAGCGCGCGCTTCGTGGCGAACTGGCCGAGCACATCCAGGTTGGCCTCGGCGGTGCCGATCGGGAAGACCGCGACCCGCTTGTCCGCCTCGGCGTCCCGGCAGCGCTGGGCCGCCTCCTGCCAATGGGGGTCGGTCGGGATGCCGTCGCTGATCAGCATGATCCAGGGCCGGGTCGAGGGAATGCCGTTGGCGTCGTAATTGTCCTTTTGCTCGGCAATCTTGTCGAGCGCCAGCTCCATGGCGGCGCCGATTGGGGTGCGGCCGTGGGCGACGAGGGTCGGCGCCTCGAAGGTCATGGCGTCGGTCCAGTCCTGCAGCACCTCGACCTCGTCGTTGTCGCCGGCGCGGATCACCAGAAGCTGGACCCGCACGCTCGCCGTGCTGTCGGCCTTGAGCTCTTCCTCGAGGATCTTGAGGCCGGCGTTTAGCTCGTCGATCGGGCCGCCCTGCATGGAGCCGGAGCCGTCGAGCACCAGCACGCAAGGGGTGCGCTGACTGTTGTTTTCGACCAGTTGAACGTCGGGGATCACGGGGTCGGTCATGGAAAAATATCTCCCTTGCCGTGAAGCAGCGGTGAAAAGGCTTGCCCAAGTGGTGGCGAACTATGGTTAACATGTCGTCAAGATTCGCCACGCGCCCGGGGCGGAGGAGAAGGATAGACCATGATCGGAAGGCACGACAGCCAGGAAAGTCTCCGGGCGCGCTTCAACCTGATCTCGGAGAGCGGCCTGTGCATCGGCTGCGGTCTGTGCCAGAGCTTGGCGGGCCCCGAGCGCATCGCCATGGCCAAGACACCCGAGGGCAATCAGCGCCCGGTCGTCACAGGCGATCTGGACCGGGAGCTGGTCGACAAGATCTACGCGGTTTGCCCAGGCACGGTGATTGAGGGGCTGCCCGAAGCGCTGGTCGACGAGGCGACCCAGAGCGATCCGGTGTGGGGGCCTCTGCGGCGCATCGTGCGCGCCTGGGCCGCCGATCCCGAGGTGCGCTTCCGGGGTTCGACTGGCGGGGTCTTGAGCGCGCTTGCCACTTACCTGCTGGAAAGCGGGCGGGTCGATTTCATCTTGCACGCGACCGCGGCAAAGGACGAGCCGACCTGGGGCGAGCGCCACATCTCTTTCGACAAGGCAGCCGTCATGGCCGGTGCCGGCTCGCGCTACGGGCCGACCGCGCCCCTGCTGGACATCGGCGAGGTGCTCGCCCGGGGCCGCGCTTTCGCCTTCGTCGGCAAGCCCTGCGATGTTGCGGCCCTGCGTAGCTACGCGCGATTCGACGAACGGGTCGACAAGCTGTGCAAGCTGCAGATGGTGCCGGTCTGCGGCGGCTTCATGGAGACCGGCGGCATGGCCAAATTCCTGGCTTCCCTCGGGATCGCCGAGGAGGAGCTGACCGGTTTCTCCTACCGGGGCTACGGCTGTCCCGGGCCGACCCGGGTCGAGACCGCCGACGGCCGGGTGATCGACAAGAATTACCTGGATCTTTGGGGCGAGGACGAGAGCGCGTGGAAGCTGCCGTTCCGCTGCAAGGTCTGTCCCGACGGTATCGGCGAGGCGGCCGACATCGCCGCCGCCGACACCTGGCCTGGCGGTTCGCCAGCCTGGGAGGGCCAGAAGGATGACCCGGGCACCAACGCGGTGGTGGCTCGCACGGCGGCCGGGCTGGAGGTCCTGGAGGGGGCCGCGCGCGACGGCGCCATTGTCGTCGAGCGCGACATCACGGCGCGCGACTTGAGCGATTACCAGCCCCATCAGGTCAGCAAAAAGTTCGCTGTCTGGGCGCGCCACGCGGGCCTGCGCGCCGCCGGTCACCTGGCGCCCGAAACCGCGCGCCTCAGGATCGCCGAGCTGGCGAAGGAGGCCGGTTTCGCCGCCAACCTGGCCCAGGCGCGGGGTACCCGGCGCCGGGCCCGCGAGGGCCTGACCGGCGAGCCGACCCCGCGGCCGACGGAGTGACCGCTTTGCCCGCTTACATCCGATGACGCAGCGCCACGGCAACGACCGGATCGGCTTCGGCATTCTCTGCTTCACCGGCGCAATGTTTCTCTTCTCGATTGCCGACACGACCGCAAAGTGGCTCGGCATGGCCGGCTACCGGGCGGTCCAGATCGCCTTCCTGCGCTATGTCTTCGGGCTAGTGCCGGTCTCAGTGATCATTCTGGTCATCGGACTGCCCGCGCTGAAGACCCGGCGGCCGCTGCTCCACGCCGTGCGCGCCGTGATCCTGTTCTGCGCGCTCTTCAACCTCTTCTCGGGGCTGCGCTATCTGCCGCTTGCCGAGGCGATTGCCGTTTCCTTCACGGCGCCGCTCTTCGTCACGGCGCTCTCCGGGCCCTTGCTCGGCGAGCAGGTCGGTGCGCGGCGCTGGACGGCGGTCGTCATCGGCTTCGCCGGCGCGCTGATCATGCTGCGGCCGGGCACGGCGGCCTTTCAGCCCGAAATGCTCTACATCCTCGCCTCGGCGCTCTGCTTCGCGCTTTCCATGCTCTTGACCCGGCGCATGGCGGCCACCGAAACCAGTATCTCCATGCTGACCTACACCACGCTCGGCGCCGGGCTTTTCAGCTCGCCCTTTGCCTTGGTGGCCTGGCAAACGCCGGCGCTCGAACATCTGGCGCTCTTCGCGCTGATCGGGTGCATCGGCGGGCTGGCGGCCTTTATCCTGATCGTCTCGTTCCAGCATGCGCCGGCCTCCGCGATCGTGCCGTTTGAGTATTCCGCGCTGATCTGGGCCAGCCTGTTCGGATGGCTGCTGTGGCAGGAGACCCCGGGGCCGCTGATCTGGCTGGGCGCCGGGGTGATCGTCGCCTCCGGGCTCTATCTCATGCGTCAGGAATCTCGATCAAGTACTAGAACGTGACCACGGCGAAGGCGGTCGGGCCGATGAACTGGAAATCCAGGTCGCCGTCGAAGCTCGAGTTGTCGGCGTTCAAGCTAAAGCGAAAGTAGCGCGCGCCCAGGCCAAGCCCAACGTTTTCCCAAACCATGTAGGTCAGCTTGGTCTCTGCCTCGAGCAGCCAGCCGGTGTAGTCGCCGACCTCCACATAAAATCCGACAACTCGGCCGTCGAGCACCAGATCGTCCCGGAACGCGTAACCGCCCATGACCCCGACGTGGGGCAGCGGGGCGGTGAACTCATCACCCGTCGAGGAGACGCTCGAGCTTCCGCCCGTCGTGCTGATCAAGTCGACGTCGTAGTCGAGATTGGCGATGTGGGCGCCGACCATGATGCCGGCTTCCTTCTTGCCGTCGTTGATGAAGGAGTAGCCATAGGTGACGCGCCCGAGGACCAGATCCAGCGACGATTTTACCTGGCCGCCGACCGGGATCACCAAATCGTCGATGATCAGCTCCGTCTCCGCGGTGGCGTCGCCGTCCCGGTTCAAGGGAAAGATGCCAAGCTCGATACGGTGATGGGGCGTGATGCGCCAGCGTGCCTCGCCGAACGGCGTGGCATCGAAGGTGTCCAGACCCAGGTCGTCTTCCAGGTTGATGTTCGTGCCATCCTGGCCCGTGCTGCTGTTGTTGACCTGGATATCGGTGCTGTTGAAGGCGAAGAAGCCGCCGGCGATCAGGGTGAACTGACGGGTCAGCAAATTCTCGGGCGTGCCCGACTGGGTGATCTTGGTTTGCGCCCAAGCGCCCGGCGCGTCGCCCGCGATGGCAACAACCATAGCTCCGAGCAAGAGGCCCCGCCGCCAAGCGGCCAGTCCGTGCCAGGCGCTTCTTGTGACCATTGTCTTTTGGTTGCCTCCAGCGACGCCGCCCCGGAGATGCCAATGCTAGAGAGCCCCTTGGGTGCCGTCAATGGGGTACAACCTCTGGTCGCCCAGGGGCGGAGATCCCAAGCAATATCTCACGATTTTCACCGAAATGGGTTGGGCGCGGCAAGCTTGGTAAGGACTGCTTACAAAGGGCGCGGCCGCCGTCCTGACGGCCGCGCGAGGGGGCAGCAATGGGGAGGGCTGCCGTGAAAGGATCTCAGTCGAAGGCCTCTTCCCAAGTGCCCTGGGTCGCGGCCTTGGAATACTCGGTCGCGCGATTCTCGAAGAAGTTGGTGTGCTCGACGCCGTTCAGCATGGCGTCCAGCCAGGGCAGGGGGTTGGCCTCGACGCGGTAGATCGGCTGCAGGCCAAGCTGGCTCAAGCGCCGGTCGGCGATGTAGCGGATGTACTGTTTGACGTCCCCGGCGCCCAGGCCCTCGACCGCGCCGAGCTCGAAGGCGAGATCGATGAAGGCGTCCTCGTGCGTCACGATGGTTTCGCAGGCCCGATAGAGCTCGCGCTCCAGGGCCTCGCCCTGGACCTCCGGGTTCTCGGCCACGAAAGTGCGGAACAGCTGGATGATCGATTGGGTGTGCAGGGTCTCGTCGCGCACCGACCAGGAGACGATCTGGCCCATGCCCTTCATCTTGTTGAAGCGCGGGAAGTTGAGCAGGATCGCGAAGGAGGCGAAGAGCTGCAGGCCCTCGGTGAAGGCGCCGAACACCGCCAGGGTCAGTGCGATGTCCTGCTTGGTGTCGACCCCGAACTCCTGCATGTAGTCGTACTTGTCCTTCATCGCCTTGTAGCGCAGGAAGGCGGAGTACTCGGCCTCGGGCATGCCGATGGTGTCCAGCAGGTGCGAGTAGGCGGCGATGTGCACCGTCTCCATGTTGGAGAAGGCGGCCAGCATCATCTGCACCTCGGTCGGCTTGAAGACCCGCGAGTAGTGCTTCATGTAGCAGTTGTTCACTTCCACGTCGGACTGGGTGAAGAAGCGGAAGATCTGGGTCAGCAGATGGCGTTCCGGCTCGCTCAGATTGCGGTTCCAGTCCTTGACGTCGTCGGCCAGGGGGACTTCCTCGGGCAGCCAGTGCAGGCGCTGCTGGGTCAGCCAGGCCTCGTAGGCCCAGGGGTAACGGAACGGCTTGTAGACGTGGTTCGGCTTCAGAAGTGACATGAGTGGATCGAAAGTCCCCAGATGAAAGGTGGTGTCGGGGCCCGGCCCTTCCCTGATGCCGGGCCCCGGATAAACTCGCCTACTGACAGGCGAGGCATTCCTCGTAGTCGCTGCCGTTCGCTTTCGGCTGTTCGCGGCCGTTGATGGTGCCGATCACCGGCACCGGCTTGACCGTGCCGTTGGCACTCATGTTGACGCTCGATTCGGCCCGCTGGATCGACTTGGAGCGGCAGTAGTAGAGAGACTTCACGCCCTTCTTCCAGGCCTGCAGGTGGATCTGGTGCAGATCGCGCTTGTGGACATCGGCCGGCAGGAAGACGTTGACCGACTGGGACTGACAGATGAAGGCCGCCCGGTCGCCGGCCAGTTCCACGACCCAGCGCTGGTCGAGCTCAAAGGCGGTCTTGAAGACGTCTTTTTCCTCCTGGCTCAAAAAGTCCAGGTGCTGAACCGAGCCCTCGTTCAGGGTGATCGAAGACCAGGTCTCTTCCGTGTCCTCGCCCTTTTCCTCAAGCAGCGCTTTCAGATAGCGGTTGCGCACGTTGAAGGAGCCCGACAGCGTCTTGTGGGTGAAGGAGTTGGCCGCCGCCGGCTCGACGCCCGGCGAGGCGCCGCCGCAGATGATCGAGATCGACGCGGTCGGCGCGATCGCCAACTTGTTCGAGAAGCGCTCCTCGAAACCGAATTCCTTGGCATCCGGGCAAGCGCCGCGTTCGGCGGCGAGCCGCTTGGAGGCGGCATCGGCATCCTCGCGGATCTTCTTGAAGATGTTCTTGTTCCAAACCTTGGCCATGACCCCTTCCAAGGGGATGCGGTTCTGCTGCAGGAAGGAGTGGAAGCCCATGGTGCCCAAACCGACCGAGCGCTCGCGCATGGCGGCATAGCGTGCCCGGCTCATGGAATCGGGGGCCTTGGCGATGAAGTCGCTCAGCACGTTGTCCAGGAACCGCAGCACATCCTCGATGAAGCCCTCGGCCTCGTGCCACTCGAAATAGGTTTCCAGGTTGAGCGACGAGAGGCAGCAGACCGCGGTGCGTTCCTGGTCCAAATGGTCGAGCCCGGTCGGCAGGGTGATCTCACTGCAGAGGTTCGACATCTTGACGTTCAGGCCGGCCAGCTTGTGATGCTCGGGGATCGACCGGTTCACGTGGTCGCCGAAGATGAGATAGGGCTCGCCGGTCTCGATGCGCGCGGTCAGCAAGCGGATCCACAGCGCGCGCGCCTTGATTGTGCGCACCGCGGTGCCGTCCCTTGGGCTGGTCAGGGCCCAGTCGCCGTCCTCCTCGACCGCGCGCATGAAGGCGTCGGGAATGACCACGCCGTGGTGCAGGTTGAGCGCCTTGCGGTTGGGGTCGCCCCCGGTTGGGCGACGCAGCTCGACGAACTCTTCGATCTCGGGGTGGGAGACTGGGAGGTAGACCGCCGCCGAGCCGCGCCGTAACGAACCTTGGCTGATCGCCAGGGTGAGGGAATCCATCACACGGATGAAGGGCACCACGCCCGAGGTCTTGCCGTTATGGCCGACCTTCTCGCCGATCGAGCGCAGATTGCCCCAATAGCTGCCAATGCCGCCGCCGCGCGCCGCCAGCCAGACGTTCTCGTTCCACAGGTCGACGATGCCGTCGAGCGAATCGCCGGCCTCGTTGAGGAAGCAGGAGATCGGCAGGCCGCGCGTCGTGCCGCCGTTGGACAGCACGGGCGTCGCGGGCATGAACCAGAGTTTGGAGATGTAGTCGTAGAGCCGTTGGGCGTGGGCCGTATCGTCGGCGAAGTGGGCGGCGACCCGCGCGAAGGCGTCCTGGTAGGATTCGCCGGGCATCAGGTAGCGATCGGCCAGGGTCGCCTTGCCGAACGCGGTCAGCTTGGCGTCGCGCGTGCGGTCGATGCGCACCGTGATGCCCCGCTCGTTCTGGAAGACGTCGCGAATCGCCTCTTCGCCGAGCACCTCGGCGGGCGCCGCGCGGTCCGTGCCGTGGTCTTTGCCGTTTAAGTTGGTTTGGCGGTCTTCTGGCGCGGCTTTTTCGCTCGAATTGTCCACAAGCGAACCTTGCGCGTCCATGGTCGAAAACTCCCGGAAAACCGCCGAACCATCCATCCGATCTGCCCCTATCTATCAACAGCTGTGGATTTAATTGTTTGTGGAAAACCCCTACATCTTGGGTCTTCCATCCACGAAGCCACCAAATCTAGGTGAAAACGCCCCCGAGAGTCCATAGGAACAGATAGTGAACAGAGGATAACAGAGTGGATTTAATTTTGGCAAGGGGAGTCGGCCTCGCTAGCCTTGGATTCTTTCCCCAAAGGACCTTAAGCTCTAGCGGGGGATATGGGGAAGCGCAGCATGGAGCGACGGCTCGCCGCCATATTGGCCGCCGACCTGGTCGGCTACAGCCGCCTCATGGGCGAGGATGAGGCCGGCACCCTTGCGCGTCTCAAGTCGATTCGCGAAGCGGTCTTGGAGCCGCTCATCGCCCAGCACCATGGCCGCATCTTCAAGCTGATGGGCGACGGTCTCCTGGTCGAGTTCGCCAGCGTCGTTGATGCCGTGACCTGCGCGGTCGCCTGCCAGGAGGGAGTCGCGGACCACGAAGCGGCGCAAGACAGCGGCGCGCCGCTCACCTTCCGCATGGGCATCAATCTGGGCGACGTGATCGTCGAGGGCGAGGACATCTACGGCGACGGGGTCAACCTGGCCGCGCGCCTGGAGCCCCTGGCGGCGCCTGGCGGCTTGTGCGTTTCGGCAAATGTTCTCGAGCAGGTCCGCAACAAGCTTCCCTATGGATTTCGGCCCCTTGGGCATCGGTCTTTGAAAAACATCGCGCAGCCGGTCGAAGTCTACTCCTTGGAGCTGGAGGACTCCGCGGCCGATCACGTGCCGCCGGTGTATCCGGCATCTATGGAAAGCCAGCGGCCCTCGATCGCCGTGCTGCCGTTTAAGAACCTGAGCGGCGATCCCGAGCAGGAGTACTTCGCCGACGGCGTGGCCGAGGACATCATCGGCGCCTTGTCGCGCAACCGCTGGCTCCTGGTGATCGCCCGCAACTCCAGCTTCGCCTTCAAGGGCGAGGCGGCCGATCTCAAGCAGGTCGGCGAGCAGCTCGACGTGCGCTATGTGCTGGATGGCAGCGTGCGCAAGGGCGGGAACCGGGTCCGGGTTTCCGCCCAGCTGATCGATGCCAGCGCAGGCAAGCAGATCTGGGCGGAGCGCTTCGACCGGGTGCTCGAAGACATCTTCGCGGTCCAGGACGAGGTGACCGGGGCCATCGTCGCCGCCATCGCGCCGGAGCTCGACAAGGCCGAGCAGCAGCGGGCGACCGCGCGTCCATCGGACAATCTGAACGCCTGGGATCTCTATCAGCGCGGCATGTGGGCGCTCTATCAGCGCACCCGAGGCAGCCTCGCCGAGGCGCGCCGACGCTTCGAGGCGGCGCTCGACTTGGACCCTAACTTAGGGCTCGCCCATGCCGGCCTGGTCGATGCCTATTACTACGAGGTGGTGCTCGGCTTGGCCGAGTCGGCGGACGAAAATCGCGATATGGCGCTACACGCCGCCCGGCGCGCGGTCGAGATCGACCCGGACGACGGCTTGGCCCATTGCGCCATGGGCAAGGCGCGCATCATGCGCAAGGAGCACGGTCTTGCGGTGCCCGACCTTCAGTTGGCGATCGAGCTCAACCCCAGCATCGCCTGGGCCCACTATGGCTTGGGCGCGGCCTCGGAGTTCGCCGGCCAGGCCGAGCCGGCGATCGTCCATTTGAACGACGCCATTCGCCTAAGCCCGCGGGACCAGCACATGGGCTCCTTCCTGGTGCGCCTGGCCGAGGCATACTTGCTCAAGAAGGATTATCAGGGCGCCGTAACCTGGGCACGCAAAGCACTGCAGCAACAGGGTTTTCAGTGGTCGCGCTACTCCGCGCTCTTGGCCGCGCTCGGCTATCTTGGCAAGACGGACGAGGCGGCGAACGCGCTTGCCGAGTGCCTGGCCGTGCGACCCGACTTCTCGGTCTCCATGGTGCGAGGCGGTCACCTCTACACCGACGCGACCGCCCTCGAACATTACTTGGAGGGCCTGCGCTTGGCCGGTGTGCCGGAGTAGGGCGGTGCAGCGGCTTGGACCTATAGCAGGATTCGCGACAGGTGGGCTTGGAGCGCGTCAAGCGACGGTGGCGCCGCCCGGAAGCCCAGATGGCCGTCCGGGCGCACCACGCAGAGGCTAGGTTTATCGGCGCCTAAACGCTCATGCACCGTGCCGGAGGGATCGCGCAGGATCGCAGACGACGCCCCAGCCTCGTTGCGCGTCACGACATAAGCCTTGAGGTGGCGCCCCGCGGACTGGACGGCGGCCCGTGCCAGCTCCAGGGCCAACTCGACCGCAGCGTGGTCCGCGTCGCCAAGCAGGACAAGCAGACACTGTTCGGTGCCGGCGATCAGCTCGTGCAAGCGAAACGTGCCGTTGCCGCTGACCAGGGGCCCGGCATCGCCGACCCGGAAGCCGATTTCCGTACCGGCGGGCGCGGGCTGGCCGTCGGCCAAGACTTGCGCCACGATCGGGCTGTCCGGATAGCCGAGACCGATCTCCCCTTCAACGATACGGGCCTCCGGGTGATTCGCCTCGTCGGACAGAAACGCGATCAGCTCTTGAGTCGCCGCCGAATCGCGCTGGGCGCCGCGGGCCTCGGCCTCGTCGCCCGAGCGCACGATGGCCTCGGCCACCGGGCGGCGCTCGGCCTCGTAGGAGTCGAGCAGGGACTCCGGCGCTTCGCCGCGCGCCACCAGCGCCAGCTTCCAGCCCAGGTTTTGGCCATCGTGGACCCCCAAGTTCATGCCGTGGCCTTCAAGCGGGGTGAAGGCGTGGGCGGCGTCGCCGGCCAGCAGCACGCGCCCGATGCGAAAGCTGTGGGCCAAGCGGGCATGGGTGGTGAACTGCTGTGGCTCGTCGGGGTCCGCCAGGGCCGCGCCCGGCGAGATTTCGTCGAGTCGGCGGTTGAGGCTGGCCATCACGTCGTCAGCCTCGCGCTCGAGCCGGAAATAGATGCGCCAGCGCCCATCCTTGAGGGGAATCGGATTCATGCACGGCGGCTGAACCTGAATGGCGGCCAGGTCCGGCGGATGACCCCAGCCGCTCAAATGCCCGTCGATCACGCCCCAAGGCAGCTCGTACTCATGGCCGTCGAAGGAATCGCCGATCGCCGCGCGCACGGCGCTGTGCAGCCCGTCGGTGCCGACCACCCAGCTTGCCGTCACGTCGCGCTCCGTGCCGTCGTTCCGGCGCAGCCGCGCGCGCACGCCCTCCGGTCCTTGAGTCAAGCCGGCGAACTCGACACCGCGCTCGACGCTTCCCCCAAGCTCGGCAAGCGTGTCGGTCAATATCGCCTCGGTGTAATTCTCCGGGATCGACAACATGAATGGAAACGGGCTGTCGAGTCCCGCAAAGCGCACCGTGGCCACCGGCGTGGCGTCGGAGAACAGGGTCACGCCATGGACTTTCTTGCCGCGCTCCAAGAACTGTTCCGCCAAGCCCTGTGACGCGAAGATTTCCAACGTGCGGGATTTCACGATGGTCGCCCGGTCCCAAGGCAGAGGCGCCGGATGACGATCGACCAAGTGGAAGGCGACGTCGCGGCGGGCCAGCTCGATCGCCAGCACCAGTCCGGTCGGTCCGGCGCCGACGATCAGGATCGGGGCAGGGGGCATGAATGCGAAGTCCTTGCGGAGGTGTTGTGCGCTGCACCGAGACTAAGCACCCGACGCACGAACGTAAATCACTGCGACCCCACCTTTAGGGCATGCGTCCCGATCCCTCCGCCAGCAGCGCTTCGAGTGCGTCGGCCACCGCGTCGACCGGGATCGCGGCCATCTCATCGCCGCCGAAATCCTGGGCGCGGATCACCTCGCCGCGCGAGACCAGGGGCGCGAACTTGGTCGGCGGGGTCGGCCCAAACAACGAGACCAGAGGGCAATCGGCGGCGGCCAGCATGTGGCCGATGCCGGCGTCGTTGGCGACCGCGGCGGCCAGGCGTTGGGCGAGCGCGATGGTCAGCAGGCTGTCGGGAGATTGCGCCTCCTGCAGTGGAAAGCGCGCCTCGGGCAGGGCTCGGGCAAGGCCTTCGTGCCATTCCGCTTCGGCCGGGCCCAGCAGGATCACCGCCTGGCGGCCGCCCTCGGCAAGACGCTGGGCCAGCGCCTGATAGTTCTCCAGAGGCCAGCACTTGTGGCGCCCGCCGGCGCCCGGCGCCAGGCCCACGTAGACCGGCCCCTCGGGCAGCAACGCGCGCGCGGCGGCCTCGAGCGGTGCGCCCAAGCGGAGCTCGAAGGCGGTCTCCGCCGGAAGTCCGGAGGCCGCTTCCACCAAGGCCAGCAGCTGGTCGATCATCGCGGCCGGCTTGGGCCGGGCGCCGGTCACCAAGCGCCCGTGGGGCACCCGGCGAAGGATCATGGTGGTGAGCAGGCGGCGCTGGGTGTCGATCACCAGATCGAAGCGCCGACCGGCTAGCGCCGTGCCGGCCAGGGGATCGCCGAGCAGTTGCCCGACCCGGCTGCCCACGCCGGCATCCTTGACCACCTCGTCGATCAATCCTTCGACCAGGGGCGCGAGCGGACCAGCGAAGACGCTGCCACCTTTGCCGGCCAGCCAGGTGATGTGCGCTTTGGAGAAGGCATTGCGCAGGGCGCGCGCGAAGGGCAGCTTGATCAGCCCATCGCCCAAAAGGTCGAGGCCCACATAGACCAAAATGGTGCCCGGTGCCGCCATGGCGGCACGGTAGTGGCTCGGCCGCCAAAGGTCGAGCCGAGCGGGCAGCGGCGCCCCGATGGGAGGTGGCGGTTCCTAACGGTAGCTGATATGACTCGTCTCCGCCCGCAACGGGGTGCTGTCGGGAGTCGGGTGCCGCGCAGCGTCTTGCCCTTGCGTTTCAACGTCACCCGGCCGTGATGGATTGTAATGAGCCAAGTCGAGGCTGAGCACCGCCCAGCGGCGGAGCACTCAGAAGGGCCCGCGCCCGATCTCAGAAAAACCGGCATTCACCCGGACTTTTGGTACCCTCTAGCCCGTGCCAAGCAGCTCAAGCCAGGCAAGACCTTGGCGGTCTCCTTCGCCGGCGAGCCGATCGTCCTGGTGCGCACCAAGAGCGGCAAGGTCTTCGCCCTCGAGGACCGCTGCGCCCACCGCCAGGTGCCGCTCAGCAAAGGCGTGGTCGACGGCGAGAACCTGCGCTGCGGCTATCATGGCTGGACCTATAAGGCGAGCGGCCGCTGCGTCAGCGTGCCCTACCTGGACAAGGGCCGCACGCTGCCCAACGGGGTGCGGGGCTATCCCTGCCGGGAGGCTTATGGCTTGATCTTCGTCTATCCCGGCGATCCGGCACGCCTGCCGGCGGTCGCCTTTCCGATGATCGAGACCCACGGCGATCCCCGCTACAAGACCCGTTACTTGGACCGCCAGGTGGGCTGCCACTACTCCTTCATGCACGAGAACCTGATGGACATGAACCATCAGTTCCTGCACCGGCGTTTGATGGGCAGTATAAAGACGGTCTTCCTGGGGCTGCGCCGGGGCGAAGGCTGGATCGAGTGCGACTACACCTTCGCGCGGGAGGGCGGGCGCCAGCCGATTGGCGAGTGGTTCATGATCAACCGGCGCAAGGCGCCGCCCAAGGACTCCGCCGAAAAGGATCTCATGACGATCCGCACGGACTACCCCTACCAGACACTCAAGTTCTGGACCGCGGGCAGCGAGGAGCCGGCGCTCGATCTTTGGAACGTCTATGTGCCGACCGACCGGGCGCAGCGCACCAACCACACCTTCGGCCTGATGACCATTCGGAAGCCGGGGGTTCCCGGGCTGATCAATCTGCTGTGGCCCTTCATCATCTGGTTCACCGAAGGCATCTTCCGGGAGGACCGGGAGATCGTCGAGCTCGAGCAGGCCGCCTTCGACGCACAGGGCGCCGATTGGAACCACGAGATCTTCCCGATCATCCGAGGCTTGCGGTCCGTCCTGATCGAAGGGGGCCAGCCCCTGCCCGAGCCAGGCAGCCAGCCCGAGCGTCCGCGCTGCGGCTTCACGCCCGCCCTGACGCCTTAAGAGCAGCCGGTTTACAGCTATTCGGCGGGCCCCTATGGTTGAGGCGGGACCCGCACTTTTTCTCGTGTATCACTGGAGGAAATCATGCGGAAAACTCTGATTTTCCTCACTTTGTTCCTGTTCGCCGCAACCCCTGTTGTAGCCCGTGCGGCGACGCCCTTGGTCGACGTTGACTGGCTCAAGGAGAACGCCCAGCGGCCCGAGGTGGTGATTCTCGACGTGCGCAACAAGCTGGGCGGCGGATCCAAGGACGCCTATCTGGCCGGCCACATCCCGGGCGCCGTTTACAGCGACTACCTGCGCGACGGTTGGCGCACCAAGGTCAACGGCGTAATCGGTCAGCTACCGCCGCTGGAGCATCTGGAACGCCTGATCGGCGGTTTGGGCATCGACAACGACAGCCATGTGGTGATCGTCGCCGGCGGCACCAGCGCGCTAGATATGGGCAGCGCGACCCGAGTCTACTGGACCTTGAAGGTGGTCGGCCACGACAAGGTGTCGATCCTCGACGGTGGCCACCGGGCCTACGCGGCGGATCCCGCCAACTCCTTGGAGAGCGGCTGGAACGAGCCCGAGGCGCGCGCCTTCAACGCGGCCTTTCGCCCGGAAATGATTGCCGATCGCGGGGCGGTAGAAGCCTTCCTGCGCGGCGACCGGGTCATAGTCGATTACCGGCCCGTCAAGCAGTACCGGGGCTTGGCAAAGCATCCCGCGGCCAAGCGCAAGGGCACCATCCCGGGCGCCGTTAATGTACCGGAAAGTCGCCTGACCTCGGCCGATGGGACTTTCGTTGCCGGCGGTGAGGTCGATAGCCTGCTGGCCGAACTCGGGGTGGACGCGGGTGACCCGCAGGTCGCGTTCTGCAACACCGGCCACTGGGCCTCGCTTGGCTGGTTCGCCAGCTCCGAGCTCGCCGGCAACAAGGACGTGAAGCTCTACGACGGCTCCATGGTCGACTGGTCGGCCCACGACGCCCTGCCGATCGAGGTCAAGGCGGGCGAATAGGGCGGAGAGAACCAACCAGTGCCATCACAGAGGTCGCCGAGGAGCCACAGAGACCACTGAGAGTCTCACCGGGACCTTTGTTCTCGCTCTCCGATCGACCGCCAGGCGCGATGCTTTGGTGAAGCTACAAGCCCCTGGGTGACCTCTGTGGCTCCTCGGCGAACTCTGTGTCGGCACTGGTTGTTTGGCCAGGCGCAGCGAGCAGTTTCAGTGTCCGGGCACTGCTGGGCTGCGTTTGCTCGTCCTCATAGATCTTTCTTGCCTGCCTTGAGCGTGACCGGCTGGCCGTGGGGGGTGGTTTCGTAGGCGCGGATCCATTGGCTCTTGCGGGCTGTTAGGTCGTCCTGCGACAGCAGATTTTCTGATTGAAGAACCATCTCCAACGCTCTGAGAACGCAAGCGTAATAAGTTTCGTTCGAGTCCGACTCTTCGGCTTGCTGGGCCAAGCGGATTTGATTGCCGAGGGCCTCGGCCCACTGGTCCGCGCCGAGCCGGCCGCTCTCGACCAGCTGTGCCGCCAGGGCCGTCACCTGGGCCTGCCAAGGCTCGGCGAACAGGGGCTCGCCGTCCCGATTGGCGAGCGGCTTGAGCTCAGCGCTCAAGGTAGCTCTCCCAGAGATCCAGAAAGACCCGGTCGCGCCGCCCGGCCGCCTCGGGCCAGAGGTCGGCCGCCTGGAACGCGACGCTATAGAGCGGCTCGGCGTGCTTTTTGCCGCGCGCCTTGAGGTCGGGAAAGACGTGTGCGCCATGGCTGGCCTGGATTACCCCGGGCCGGCCCATTGCATAGCGGGGCAGGCGGGTGTGCCCGGAATGGCCGTGGCTGCGGGTTACCACCCGGTCGCCGACCTCGAAGGCCGGTGCCCGATCGACCGGCCGGTCGAAGCGCGCGGTCTTGCGGGTCGCTTCCAGCACGTCCTCGGCCTTGAGGGGCGGATCGAGATCGGGCCGGCTGCCGTCGGACCGGCCGCGCGCCAGCTCTTTGACCGTGGCGATGCCGGAATCGACCATCAAGGCGGCGTAGATCTGCATCCACTGATCGAAATAGGGTCGGGTCAGATAGTCGTTCGGCGCGATCAGCTCGCGCACGTGGCGCCACCAGTCCAGGGTCCAGCTGCGGTCCTGCGCCATGGCGCCGTTGACACCCCACATGCGGGCTTCCCAGTCGGTATTAAAGTTGCGCTCGAATTCGTCGACCTCGATGGGTCCGAAGCCTTCCCGGCCGCCCAGATCGTGCACGCCGTCCATCAGCTTGCCCCCGCGTCGCCCGGCACTCGGCAGACCGCCGTGCCGATCATGGTGTTGCGGGTGACCAGCGCCGCCAAGGCTTCTTCCTCGAGCCCCTCGCTGCCGGCCGGCCGCTCGGGCAGAACCAGGTAGCGCAGCTCCGCCGTGGAGTCCCAGACCCGGATCTCCACCTCATCGTCCAAGCTCACGCCGAACTCGGCCAGCACGCCGCGCGGGTCGCGCACCGCCCGGGCCCGGTAGGCGTTGGCCTTGTACCAGGCCGGCGACATGCCGAGGAGCGCAAAGGGGTAGCAGGAGCAAAGCGTGCAGACGACGAGGTTATGAACCTGGTCTGTGTTTTCCACGGCCTTGAGATGGCCGGTCGCGTGGCCCAGGTAGCCGAAGTCATCGATCGCCGCCGAGGCGTCTTCCAAAAGCCGCGCCTTGAAGGCCGGATCGACCCAGGCCCGGGCGACCACCTTCGCGCCGCGCTTGGGCCCGATCTCCTCGCTGTAGAGCTCGACCAAGGCGTCGACCGCCGCCGGATCGACCATGCCCTTTTCCACCAGCAGGCTTTCCAACGCCTTGACCCGAAGCGCCGGATCGGAGGGCAGATGGCTCGCCAGCTCCCGATGGATCTGGGCAACTTTATCCGAGTCGTAGGATGCCATGGCCGGCCGCGCTCCCTCGTCGCTCCTGGGAGCGAAAAGGTAGCGCGGAACCGGGGCCGTGGATAGCCTACTGGATGATCTTGCCGTCGCGAATAACGACGGTGGTGCCGTCGAAGCGGGTCAGGGTGAAACCGTCGAAGTTCTCGTTATAGGTCCGGCTGTAGTCCTGTAGCATGCCCAGGGCCTGCTCTTCGCCCACGCCAAGGCCATCGACCCCGTCGGAGCGGTAATGCACCCCGGCCGCGTCGCGCCCGATCGAAATGTTGTTGGCCAGCTTGTCGATCTCGTTGCCCAAGGTCAGATCCGAGCCGATCCAAGGCACGAGCGCGCTGCCGTCGGCGTTGGCCTGGACCGGCGCGGGGAACACGAAGTCTTCGTCGAAGAAGGCCTTGAGGATCGTGCAGCAGGCACCGGCAATGGTCGCGTGACCGGCCGGGTAGGCCGGATGGGTCGGCGAACCTTCCGGAAAGGCAAGCGGCAAAAGGCTATTGCCGTTGGCGGCGAAGAGATTGGCCGTGGCCGCAGAGTTAAGGATTTCCAGATTGATGCCGTAGTCCTTGGTGCCATTGGCCTGGTTCTCGACCCGGGCGGCGAAGACCTCGGGCCTTAGTCGCCGATGTACCAGCCATTTCTGATACCACGCGCCGGTCAGGGAGACCCGCGCCGCCTTGGTCACCAAGTCGGCGATGGCGGGCGCGCCGAAGGTCACGAAGGGGCCTTGGTTGTCGATGTCCAAGTATGGATTGCTCGGTGCCAGGGCGTCCGCGCCGAGGCCGAGCAGGATCAAGCAGGCGTTGAAGTAGGCCTGGAACACGAAGTCTTGACGGACGTACTCGCCGAGCGCGCGGTTGTTCGAGATGTAGCTCGGTACCCCGCTGAAGGTAATCCCGTCGCTCGGCGCGGCGCCCCGCTGAATCGCCAGCCACTCGGTGTAGTCGGTCATGAAGTCGTCGCCGGCCACCGGCGGGTCATAGCGCTGGACAATGTTGGTCGGGCCATAGGGCACGTCGAGCCAAAGCAGCTGGCTGATGTAGGGGCCGACCAGATCGCCCGGAGTCTCGCCCCGGAAGATCGTGCTTGGGGTGACCAGCCCGTTATCCTTGGGGCCGACCGTATGGCTGAAGTTGTTCAAATCGGCGACCGCGTCGGCGATCGAGGCGGAAATGCCGTAGTCGACGAAAGGCACGTCGCGGGTCAGGGCCTGCCAATAGACCTCGCCCATCTCCGCCGCTTGGGTTGCGCCGGCGAAGGTCGGCGCCGGCGGCATGCGGGTGGCTTGGCCGTCAAGGCCCGTCATCTCGAAAGCATAGGCGCCTTGGGGGTTGGCTAGCGTGCGCACCGCCTGGGGCGACAGGGGGATGGCGTCGAAGTCCGATGGACGGCCGGTGTCCAACGCGGTCAGGAAGTCGTCGTAGGCAGCCGGGTCCACCTCGCCCAGGTCGTTTTGGGGCAGAGTCTTGAAGAAGCTCGCCCGGCGGTCCGGGTAGAGCGAATCGTCGCCGTTGGACTCCTGTGGCGACAGCTTGCCGACCAGGTAAGCATTGGCCGCTTGCCGACGCAGGCGGGCGGCCTCCAAGCGCCGCTTGCGAACGGCGATCGCGTCGAACAGCGGGCCGTCTTTGGCGTGGGCGATGGTGGGCGAGGCAAGCGCCGCGCCTCCAGCCAAGGTCGCCAATGCGCCGCCGCTCTTCAGCAGGGCCCGGCGGCTGAACGCCGGCTTTTGCTGGGCATCGCTCTCGCGGTCTTTGGGTGATTTGGCCGTCTTGGTAGCTTTGTCACTGCGGGTCTCGAAACTCATATCTCCTCCCTCTTTGATCTTCTGATTGAGATGTGACACCGGCCTGCAATTGGCGCAGCTCTAACGTCCTCCGAATCGCCTGGGCGCGGTGGTCTTGCGGTCTTGAAGAGGCGGGCAATCCCTCAGAGCCCGTGACCCTCAAATGAATTTGAGTGCCTCGGACAATTGCCCACCGGGCGCGTGATCGGTGCCGGACGGCCTTTTTCGAGCGGAACTAGGACGAAGCGAGCCCGATCACCTAGTAAGACCTATTGTAGCCGCTTTTATTCATTTTCGCCACCGAAATATTCCTGAAACATAATCTATACTTTAAGGAGTATTTTAAAGAACTTCTCATTACACGCGATAAATAGAAAAACGCTTGATACGTCAGTATAATTTCTTCTTTCGGAAGGTAATCGACTGTGTCCCCGCGGCATGGCTGCCGACAGGAATGCCCCTATTGGCGATCCTTCTCGGCGTCGTAGCCCATGGCATCCATCGTGGTCTTGCGGGGCAGGTGATCGTCGATCTTGAGCCAGGGCACTTGGCTTTCGATGCCGGCGTGGGCGTCGTCGGGCGGGAAGGTCTCGGGGCGGTCGAAGGCGCCGGTCGCGATCGCGACGTAGTCTTCTTCCTCTTCCCAACCCGGCGCCCGGCGGGCCAGCAGTGTCGAGCCGCAGTGCGCGCAAAAGCCCCGCTCCACCTGGGTTGAGGACTGGTGGCGCGCGACCTCGCCTTGGGTGACGGAAAAGGCCTCGGGCGCAAACTCGGCCCAGGTGGTGACGACACTGCCGCTCATCTTCTGGCACATGCGGCAGTGGCAATAGATCACGCTGCCGGGCCGCCCGGTCACCTCGAAGCGCACCGCGCCGCAAAGACATCCGCCCGTTTCTTTCATACCGCCGCTCCCTCCGCGATATCTCACTGCCAAACTAGCATGGCGGCCACGGCCATCGCGAGCACCGCCTTGGGTCCGCGCGGGACCCATACCTGCGGAAATGTCACGAAGTCGAAACGGCCGTGAAAAGATAGCGCAGCACGCAGGCCATAGGATTCGCCCAGTCAATCGATCGGAGGACTCCTCATGGAACCAGAGACCAGTGGAAAGTTGATCGTTCGGGCCGTCGAGGTCTTTCGTGATGTGGACGACGCGGCGCGCTGGCTGAAGTCGCCCAACCGGCTGCTCGACGGAAAGACGCCCCTGGAAGCCCAGTCGTCCGCCT
Organism: Pseudomonadota bacterium; assembly: GCA_039029395.1. Lineage (GTDB taxonomy): Bacteria > Pseudomonadota > Alphaproteobacteria > Kiloniellales > JAKSDN01 > JBCCGG01. The sequence goes on from JBCCGG010000027.1 coordinate 60,907, forward strand.
TGGGCGCGGCGCGGGCCGAGAAGCAGCTCAACTGGTTTGCCGGCAAAGCATCAGGAAGACACTGAGTGGACAACGTTGCATGGTTTAGGTCGTGAGACAGAAGTACCGATTAAGAACTATGAATTTACTGTGACACGCAAAGTAATCGCTTCGCCTGTCATTCAACTATCACAGAGTTGTGCTATGGCAGTGCCATGACGATCCAACGGATGTGATCGGGAGCACAGCTCTAGATGCATGGCGTCATCCCCAAAGCGCGTTTTCGGGCTATCTGGATCTCCGACGTTCACCTGGGCACGCGAGGCTGCAAGGCAGACTATCTGTTGGACTTCTTACGCAGCACGGACTCCGAGCGGCTCTATCTGGTCGGCGACATTTTCGATGGCTGGCAGCTCAAGCGCTCGTGGTACTGGCCGAAGGCGCACGACGAGGTGGTGCAAGCGATCCTCAGAAAGGCGCGCAAGGGCACCCGGGTGATCTATCTGCCTGGCAACCATGACGAGGTGCTGCGGCGCTACATCGGCCTTCATTTCGCCGGCATCGAGGTCAAGGAAGACACGGTTCACGTGACCGCCGACGGCAAGCGGCTGCTGGTGATCCATGGCGATCTCTTCGACAACATCGTGCGCTACGCCAAATGGGCGGCGCTGCTCGGCGATCTGTCCTATCAGGTCGCCCTGCAGCTCAACACCTGGTTTAACCTGACCAGGCGCCGCCTCGGGCTGCCCTATTGGTCGCTTTCCGCATATTTGAAGCACAAGGTCAAGAACGCGGTGCAGTTCGTGCGCGATTACGAAAGCACCGTGGCCGGCGAAGCCAAGCGGCGGGGCGTCGACGGCGTGGTCTGCGGGCACATTCACCATGCGGAAATCCGGCGGCTGGGCCCAATACTTTACTGCAACGACGGCGACTGGGTGGAGAGCTGCACCGCCCTGGTGGAGCATCGCGACGGCCGCCTGGAGATCCTGCGCTGGGCGGAGGTTCGCGCCTTCGATCTGCTCGAGGCCCGTCAGTGCGCATAGCGCTGGTGACCGACGCCTGGTTTCCCCAGATCAACGGTGTGGTACGCACCCTGGACTGCGTGAAGAAAGAGCTGGAGAGCGAAGGCCATCGCTTCGAGGTCATTCACCCCAAGCTCTTTCCCACCATCGCCTGCCCAACCTACCCGGACATCAGGCTCGCCTGCTGGACGGGCGGCGGCGTGAAGCGGCGCATCGAGGCCTTTGGCGCCGATGCCCTGCATATCGCCACGGAAGGGCCGCTCGGCCAGATCGCCCGGTGCTACTGCTTGCGCCGCGGGCGTGCATTCACCTCGGCCTATCACACCCGCTTTCCCGAATACATCGCCGAGCGGGCGCCGGTGCCCCTTGCCCTCAGCTATAAGGTGGTGCGCGCCTTCCACCGGCCCTCCAGCGGGGTCATGGTCGCGACTCCCGCCCTTGCCCGTGAGCTCGAGAGCAAAGGTTTCCGCAACCTGCGGCCCTGGAGCCGCGGAGTCGACAGCCGCCTGTTCCGTCCGCGCGCGGAGCCATTCTACGACAAACCCAAGCCGATCTTCCTCTACGTTGGGCGGGTCGCCGTGGAGAAGAACATCCAAGCCTTTCTCGAGCTCGACCTGCCGGGCAGCAAGGTTGTGGTCGGCGACGGCCCCCAGCGCAGCGCCCTCCAGCAGGCCTTTCCCGAGACCTATTTCGCCGGCGCCCGCCACGGCGAAGATCTCGCGCGTCATTATTCGGGTGCCGATGTCTTCATCTTTCCCAGCCGGACCGACACCTTCGGCCTCGTCGTGCTCGAAGCCTTGGCCTCCGGCTTGCCCATAGCCGCCTATCCGGTGACCGGGCCGCGCGACGTGCTCGGACAGTCCGGAGCGGGTGTTCTCGACGATGATCTGGGACGTGCTGCCCTGGCGGCGCTCGAGATTCCGAAGGCCCGGTGCCGCGCCTTCGCAGAAACTTTCTCCTGGCAAGCCACGGCGCGGCTCTTTCTCTCCTACCTGCACGCTCATTGAACAGGGTTTCGGCGCCTATCCTTTGGGTCTCCGGCGAGATAGCGTGGCGCCATGACGATCACCGCCACCACCATCGGGCCGGAATGGCCGGGTCTAAGGGGCCCGGACTCACGCGCTCAGATGGTCATGCTGTCGATTCTGGAGGAGGGCACCCTGTTCGGTCGACGCCCGCGACTCTCATCAGCATCACCTGGCGAAGTCTGGGACAACGCTATGCAGGATGCACATCACAAAGCGGACATTGCGAAAACTCTGGTCTCAATCAGACTTGACCCAACACCAGATGAGCAAATCATAGCTTCTGCAATCGACCGTCAATCAGGCCCTCATGAATTAGGGCCTTGGTCATTATGCTCAGGTCTTGCGCTACATATTGGCGCTCGACATCGTTGTAGATGAAACCCTCGTCTCTATTCAAATGCAACGGAAGAACCATTGCGCCGCGCCAATTCAACTGCGTGCAAAGATCGCTATCGGTTTCCGAAACGTCACGAGGAATGCCTATGTGATAGCCAGCATCCTTGGCGCCCTCGATAGTGTCCTGAAAGGAAGAGAAGAAATCCTCTGCCGGTAAATCTTCGGTCTTGTTTACCTTGTACACAACGCCCACCCTTTTGACGTTGGTTTCCAAACGCAAGAAAATGGCTGTGCCCAGGGCGAACACAATATAGTCGCACAAGTAATTTCCCTCGGCATAGGAGATCTGCATCCTCACATTCGTTGATAGCTTCGAGTAAGTGTGTTCGGCAACGTTCCAGGGTTGGAACGACGGAGCGATGTAGTCCATCTTTTCTAGCGCTGCAGGCACGTCGCTCAGGAAAAACTCGCGCGACAGCTGCTCGACGCGGGGCACGCGTTGACCTCGCTCGACAAAGAACAAGACCACCAAGGCAAGAAAAGCAGTACCCGCCAGCTCGATCATCGAGACAGCGGCGATTGTCCAACTGGTTAGGGCCCTGTCAGACAGGGAGAAGAAGAGAACGAAACAGGATATCAAAAACATTATCACGATAGTGCAAACAATGGTCACCCGGACCCATCGCGGAATGTAGAAGATACGGGAACTAGATGTTGATGACGTGTCGGGTAGCATCATGTCATTTCTCCGGAGGGTCGGAATCTAGCCTGACGATTGCGCAAGGATCTCATCTGAAACAGCTGATCAACAGATTGTCTATGCAGAAGACAAGGCACCGGAGACCTGCATGCAACTGCTGTAGAAGAATCATAAGGAGCACGCCGTTTCTGATTTACGATGCAATTGGGCAGAACCTCAAACGGATTGGATTGATACCCCCGGGCCGAAGGGTTTGAGACGTCTATTCGTAACACGGTCGAAAGGCTAGCCTAGAGCCCATGACGATCACCGCCACCACCATTGGGCCGGAACGGCCGGTTCTGAGGGGCCCGGATCCGCGCGTGATCGCGGTCGCCGGTGTGCTCCTGGCCGGCGGCATGATGGCGCTGGGCGGCACGATCGACTGGCACCAGGCCTGGCTTTATCTGCTGGGCGCGGCGCTCGGGCTGGTGCTCTACCACGCGACCTTCGGCTTCGCCTCGAGCTGGCGGCGCCTGGTGGCCGAGCGTCGGGGCGCGGGCCTGCGCGCCCAGATGGTCATGCTGGCGCTGGCCACCGCAATCTTTTTGCCTATCTTGGCCGAGGGCACGCTGTTCGGCCGGCCGGTCGGCGGCGCGGTGGCGCCGGTCGGTATCTCGGTCCTGGTCGGCGCCTTCCTGTTCGGCATCGGCATGCAGCTGGGCGGCGCCTGCGCCTCGGGCACCCTTTACACCGTGGGCGGCGGCTCGACCCGTATGGTGGTCACCCTGGCGTTCTTCGTCGCCGGCTCCTTGCTCGGTTCGGCCCATTTGCCCTGGTGGCTCCAGCAGCCGAGCCTGGGCGCAGTCGATTTACGCCGCGAGCTCGGTCTAGGCGGCGCACTCGGTCTGCAGCTCGCGGTCTTCGCCGGGGTGATCGGGCTTTCCGTCTGGCTCGAGCGCGTGCGCCACGGCGCATTGGAAGAAAGCCGCCGGCCGGCGGGGCCTCTGTGGCGCCGGGCCCTTCAGGGGCCTTGGCCGCTGGTCTGGGGCGCGGTGCTGCTGGCCCTGCTCAACGTCGCGACCCTGGGCCTGACCGGCCGGCCCTGGACGGTCAGCTTCGGCTATACCCTGTGGGGCGCCAAGCTGGCCACGGCGGCCGGCGTGGACGTCGCTGCCTGGCCGTTCTGGACCTGGCCCTTTCCGAGCCGCGCGCTCGAGGCCAGCGTCTTCGCCGACGCCACCTCGGTGATGAATTTCGGCATCGTGGTCGGCGCCCTGCTGGCCGCCGGCCTGGCCGGGCGTTTCGCGCCCGCCCGCCAGATCGCCCTCGGCCCGGCGCTGGCCGCGGTGATCGGCGGCCTGCTCATGGGCTATGGCGCGCGTCTCGCCTTCGGCTGCAACGTGGGTGCCTACTTCTCGGGCATCGCCTCGGGCAGCCTTCATGGCTGGGTCTGGTTCGCCGCGGCCTTGGTCGGCACGGTCGCCGGCAATCGTCTGCGGCCACTCTTCAAGCTCTAAGCCATCGCTTTCGAGGCGCTCGGCGGCGACCTGCCGAACCGCGTGAAGCTGCCGGCCTACGAGAGCTGGCAAGGCTACAAGGAGCATCTTCCCAAACACGTTTGGCGCATGGGAATGTCGATCATGCACGGCGTCTGAGTTCGCGCAGGCTGCCGAAAAGCGCTGCCATTTTGCTAAAAAGCGACACGGTTTTGGTCGCATTGCGGTTATCGTTTGTTCGCCAACCGGTCTACGCTAAGGCGATAGGGAGCGTGCGGCCTCGGGGGGACGAGAGCCGGGTCGCGCACCAGGGTTTGGGGGACAGGTAAATCTCCGAAGTTGAACCGGTCTGCGGCGCGTCCGCGGACCGATAAATCAACGGTTCCAGTACCCTTAGAGGGTCGCGACGTCTTGGCGTCCGGCCCGGGGGGCATAACAGGGGAGGCGGTGGCGTGCTTTCAAAACGATTGGTCTTAATCCTTTCCATGGGCCTCAGTGCCGCGATTGGTCTTTGGGGCGTTTTCTTTCCCGATCAGTTGACCGGTTCTGCGGTGGCGCTGACCAGCGGCGCGCTGAAGTATCTGGACTGGATGTTCATGCTGGCCTGCACGCTGTTCATCCTGCTGGCGCTCTATCTGGCGCTCGGGCCCTATGCCGACATCAAGCTGGGCCACGACGACGAGGAGCCGGAATTTTCGACCGCCTCCTGGATCGCCATGCTGTTCGCTGGCGGCATGGGCTCGGGCCTCCTGTTCTGGGGCGTCGCCGAGCCGATGTACCACTTCTACTCGCCGCCCGGGGTGGAAGGCCAGTCGACCGAGGCGGCGCGCGCCGCCTTCGCCATCACCAATCTCCATTGGGGCTTCCATGCCTGGGCGATCTACGGCGTTTGCGCCTTGGTGATCGCCTACTTCGTGTTCCGCAAGGACGCGCCCTCGATGGTCTCGACGCCAATCGAATACTCGCTGCGTCCGCTCCTGGGCGCCACGGTGACCCGTTACTTGGGCGTCGTCGCCGACGTGCTGGCGGTCATGGCCGTGGTGTTCGGCCTGGCCGGCTCGCTCGGCATGGGCACGCTGCTCGTGCGCTCGGGCCTGTCCGAGGTTTTCGGCATCGAGCCGACGCTGACCGTGGCGGTGATCATCCTTCTGGTCATGACCGTTTGCTTCCTCTTGTCGGCCTGCACCGGTGTCGACAAGGGCATCAAAATCCTCTCCAACATGAACATGATAATCGCGATCGCGATTATGATGGTGGTGCTCTTCGCCGGGCCGACCACCTTCATTCTGGATTCCTTCGTCAACTCATTCGGCGATTACCTCAGCCAGCTGGTGTTCCTGTCCTTTAGGATTTTCTCCTACGACGATAGCTTGCGCGGCTGGACCCACGGCTGGACTCTGACCTACCTGATCTGGTGGATCGCATGGGGGCCCTTCGTCGGCATCTTCATCGCGCGCATCAGCCGTGGGCGCACGATCCGCGAGTTCTGCATCGGCGTCATCGTCGTCCCGACGGTGTTCTCCATGCTGTGGTTCGCGGTCTTCGGCGGCGCCGCCATTTACATCGAGATGTTCGGCGGCGGCGGTTTGGCCGAGGTCGTCTTCGAGGATGTCACCAAGGCGCTCTTCGCCTTCTTTGGCTACCTGCCGGGCGCGACGGTGATCAACATCCTGGCGCTCATCCTGATCTTCGTGTTCCTGGTGACCAGCGCGGATTCGGGCACCTTCGTGGTCTCCATGATGACCACCAACGGCAACCTCAATCCGGATACCAAGACCAAGCTGATGTGGGGCATCATCATGTCAGCGATTACCTTCGGCGTGCTGGTCTCGGGCAGCGTATCGGTTGCCAAGGCCATGGCGATCACAGGGGCGGTGCCCTTTACCTTCATTGTGCTGATCCAGCTGGTCGGTCTGTTCCGGGCGTTGCGAGAAGACGAGAGTCCGGAAAAGCGCGATCACCGTTTGGCCATGCGCATGGCCCGGGCCCAGGCGGCCCACGAAGCCGCCCAAGCCAATCCATCGGCACCGAGCAAGTGAGCGAAAGGGAGGATCGAAAAATGTCGAACAAGACGCGAACCGGATCTTTCGCAAAGTCGATCACCAAGGCTCTGGGCGGCGCGCTGCTCGCCTCGAGCCTGGTGCTGGCCGGCTGCGGCGATCAGGATGCACCTACCCTCAGGGTCGGCTCCAAGGACTTCACCGAAAGCGAGCTCTTAGCCGAACTCATGGCGCTGATGGCCGAGTCCGAGGGCATCGTCGTGCAACGGGCGATTCCCTATGGCAGCGCGGCAGTCACCTTCGAGGGCCTGAAGCAGGACAAGCTCGACGTCTATCCGGAGTACAACGGCACCGGCCTGGTGTTCCTGGGCCAAGCGCCGCTGGCCAATGGCGATGAGTCCTTCGAGCGGGTCAAAAAGCTTTACGGCGAGCTCGGCTACGATTGGCGGGGCCGCTTCGGCTTCTCCAACGACTACGTCCTGGTGACCCGTCCGGAGACCGCCGAGAAGCACGACCTCAAGGACATCAGCGATCTCGGCAGCCTGGGCGCCGTCGACATCGCGACCGACGTGACCTTCACTCAGCGGCCCTTGGACGGCCTTGGCGCCATGCTGCGGCGCTACGGTCTCTCCAGCGGCCGGGTCTTGTCATATCCTCTCGCCGAGGGCGGCAAGGACAAGATCATGCAGGCCCTGCTCGACGGCGAGGTTACCGTCGCCGAGATGTTCCGTACCGACCCCCAGATCGAGGCCTTCGACCTGGTGGTGCTGAAGGACGACCTGCAGTTCTTCCCGGCCTACCAGGCGGCGCCCTTGGTGCGCGACAGCGCCATGAAGCGCTTTCCGACCCTGTCTGCCGCGATGGCCCGGCTGGAGGACAAGATCTCGGCCGACCAGATGCGCACCATGATCTCCGAGGTCGAGTTCAACGGCCGTACGGTGGGTGCGGTCGCGCTCGATTTCCTGGTCGACCAGGGACTATTGGATGCAACCGCCGCAACCGAGAGCGGCGGCGGTGGCGGCCAGCCCCTGGTTGTCGCGATCGGACCCTTGGACTCGCTCACCGGTCCGGCCGGCAAGGCGGTACGGGCCGCCCGCGCGGTCTTCCCGAAGCGGGCGATCAAAGTCCTGCGCACGCCTGATCCGCTGAACCAGGTGACCGAGGGCAAGGCGCGCCTGGCCGTTGCTGGCGTCGATGCCTTCTACACTCTGGAGGGCGACAAGGCGGCGCTCACCAGCAGCGACGAGGCGCTCGGTGTGGTTGGCTACCGCATGGCTCACATCGTGACCCGCGACAGCTCCCTGACCAGCCTTTCGGACGTCAAGAAGCTTGGGGTCGGGCCGGCCGGCTCGGCCTCCGATCACGTGGCGCGCATGGTGCTGGCCGGCATCGGTGCCAGCGGGGTCGATGTGGTGCCTGGCGACTTCAACAACGTCAAAGCCTACTTCGAAGCGATCTCGATTGGCGGTGTCGACGCGATCCTTCTGATGCTGCCGGTCGGCGACATCACCATGCACGATCTGATGGAAGACGGTAACTACCGGATGCTGCCGATCGAAGGTTGGAATGAGGGCACGGCGCCGCTGAGCTTCTCGTTCCTCAGGCCCGCCAAGATCCCGGCTGGTTCCTACCCGGGCCAGAGCGGCGCGGTCGAGACGCTTTCGACCCAGATCGTGCTGGCCGGTCCGAGCGGTCAGCGCGAGGCCTTCGGGGCACAGGGGCCGGGCACCACCGGCACCGCCTCGACTCAGCCGATCCCGGCGACGACGATCCATGAGCTGGCCGAGGCGCTTGGCTCGGTCGAGAACGTGGATCCGGCGGCGCCGACCGCGGCCGCACTCCAGCCCGCGTTGGAGGAGGGTCCGCAGCCCCTGGTCGCCGATGCCGCGACCTCGATTGTCAATCTCGCCGTAGCGATCTTCTTGGCCTATCTCGTCTACCTCTTGGTGGCGCGCAAGCCGAAAAGGTAAGGCTCCCCGCTGGCGTCGATGGCGTGGCATTCCAGGGATTTTGAGTGGAGGATTTTGAGATGAGCAAGAAAGTTCTCGTGCCGATCGATCTGGAGCACAAGAGCTCCTGGGCCAAGGCCCTGCCGAACGCGGTGGACCAGGCGAAGATTATGGACGGCAAGGTCTTTGTCATGACCGTCGTGCCCCATATCGTCGGCGGGCTCGATTGGCGCTACGCGATCCGGGGCGAGGAGCACGGCTCGATCGAGTTGCGCCTCCAGGAGATGGTCGAGCAGGCCGAGACCCGCATGAATGAGCTTGCGGATGAGTTCATACCCGATGGCCTGAAGGGCGGCGTGATCGCCAAGCACGGCACGGTCTACGAGCAGGTCGTAGATACGGCGGAAGAGATCGAAGCGGACTTGATCGTCATGGCTGCCCACCGGCCGTCGCTCAAGGACTACTTGCTCGGCCCCAACACGGCCCGGGTCGCCCGCCACGCCAGCTGCTCGGTCCAGATCGTCCGCAACTAGGGCCCGTGGCGAGCGACCAGAGCGCCGGGCACCACGAGGAGTACGACGACGGCCTGGTCGCCCGCCTGGAGCTTTTGTGGGGCGAGGGCTTTCTCTCGCCCGGCGGGGCCGAAGAGGTCGCCCTGCTGCTGAGCGGCGTCGATCTGACCGGCAAGGCGGTGCTCGATATCGGCTGCGGCATCGGTGGGGTCGATCTGCTGCTGGCGCGCGACCACGGCGCCGCCAGCGTGCTCGGCATCGATGTGGAAGCCCCCCTGATCCGACGGGCACGCGACCTGGCGGAGCGCGCCGGGCTCGCGGAGCGCATCGCCTATCGGCAGGTCGAGCCCGGACCCCTGCCGCTCGAGGACGGCAGCTTCGACGTGGTGTTCTCCAAGGACGCCATGATCCACATTCCGGACAAGGCGGCGCTCTTCGCCGAGGTCAGGCGGGTCCTGCGGCCCGGCGGCAGCTTCATAGCGAGCGACTGGCTGCAAAGCGCCGAGGGCCGAGGCGCGCCGGAGATGACCCAATTGGGCGAGGCCCTGGGCCTCACCTTCAATTTGGCCACGCCCGCGGAAATGGTCGCGGCCATGTGCGACGCCGGGTTCCAGGATGTCGCGCTGACCGACCGCAACGCCTGGTACCGGGATTTGGTGGTCGAAGAGCAGACCCGCATCAGCGGCGCCATCAAGGAGCAGGCCATCGCCGCCCTGGGACAGGAGAGATACGATAGGTGGGTGGCCGCCCGGGAGATCCAGATCGTCGCCGTCGCCAAGGGCTATCTCCGCCCGACCCACCTGCGCGGGTGGCGGGGCTAAGATCCACTCACGCCGCCCGGGCCAGCTCCAGCTCGGTCCAGATCTGCTGTAGGGCGGCGACCAGGCGGTCCATGTCAGCGTCGCTATGCAAGGGCCCTGGGGTCAGGCGCAGGCGCTCGGTGCCCCGGGGCACGGTCGGGTAGTTGATCGGCTGGACATAGATCCCGTGGCGCTCGAGCAGCAGGTCGGTGACCTGGCGGCAGAGCACCGGATCGCCGACCAAGATTGGCACAATGTGGCTGGCGCTCTCCATGACCGGCAGCTCGGCGGCCGCGAGGCGCGCCTTCAGGGTCGCGACCCGCTCCTGCTGCTGGGCCCGCTCGGCGCCGCTTTCTTTCAGATGGCGCACGCTGGCCAGCGCGCCGGCCGCGACCGCCGGGGGCAGGGCGGTGGTGAAGATGAAGCCCGACGCAAAAGAGCGGATGAAGTCGACCAGGGCGGCGGAAGCGGCGATGTAGCCGCCGAACACGCCGAAGGCCTTGCCCAGGGTACCCTCGATCACGGTCAAACGGTCCATCACCCCGTCGCGTTCGGCGACCCCGCCGCCGTGCTGCCCGTAGAGCCCGACAGCGTGGACCTCGTCCAGGTAGGTCATGGCGCCGTAGCGCTCGGCGACCTCGCAGAGCTCGGCGATCGGCGCGATGTCGCCGTCCATGGAATAGACCGATTCGAAGGCCACCAGCTTGGCCCGATCGCCGGGCACGGCGGCCAGCTGGCGCTCCAGGTCTGCCGGGTCGTTGTGGGCGAAGATGCGCTTTTCCGCCCTGCTGTGGCGGATGCCCTCGATCATCGAGGCGTGGTTGGCGGCATCGGAAAAGACCACGCACTCGGGCAGGCGCGACGCCAGGGTGCCGAGCGCGGCCCAGTTGGAAACGTAGCCCGAGGTGAACAGCAGGGCGGCTTCCTTGCCGTGCAGCGCGGCCAGCTCCCGCTCCAGCAGAACGTGGTAGTGGTTGGTACCCGAGATGTTGCGGGTGCCGCCGGCGCCGGCGCCGCACTTGGCGATCGCCTCGCCCATGGCTTCGGCCACGGCCGGATGCTGGCCCATGCCCAGGTAGTCGTTGGAGCACCACACCGTGACCTGGGACTGGCTGCCCTCGCCATGGTGGACGGCGCGCGGGAAGGCGCCAGCCGAGCGCTCCAGATCGGCAAAGATCCGGTAGCGTCCCTCCGCCTTCAGGCCGCGGATCTGGTCCTGAAAATAGCCTTCGTAGTCCATCGTCGCCTGCGCCCAGCCCTTAAGCCCACGATATCTAAGCAACATTATTGCCCATTGTAAGGCATTCGCCGCTCAAAATCACGCGACAGGCTCCAGATCTTGGGCGGCGACCCATTGGCCCGTTTCCTCCAGGGCCTGTGTCAGGCGGGCCAGCAGCAGGTCGATCTCGGCCTCGGTGATGATCAAGGGCGGGCAGACGCCGATGGTGTCGCCCATGTTGCGGATGATCAGCCCGGCTTCCTGGGCCCGCGCCGCGAAGGCGCCGCCCACTTGGCCGATCGGATCGAAGGGCGCCTTGGTGGCCTTGTCGGCGACCAGCTCGATGGCGCCGATCAGGCCGGTGCCGCGCACCTCGCCGACCAGGGGATGGTCGGCCAGCCGCCTGAGCCCCTCCTGCAGGCGCGGCGCCACCGCCCGCACATGGCCGACCGTGTCTCGCTCGTCATAAATCTTGAGGGTTTCCAGGGCGACCGCGGCGCTCAAGGGGTGGGCACCATAGGTGTGACCCTGGCCGAAGTTTCCGAGCTCGGCCGAGCGGTCGGCCAGCACCTGATAGATCTGCTCGTTGATCATGATCGCCGAGATCGGCGCATAGGCGGCGCTCAGCGCCTTGGCCATGGTCATGATGTCCGGCTCGATGCCGAAGGTCTGGCTGCCCCAATAGTTGCCGGTGCGCCCGAAGCCGCAGATCACCTCGTCGGCGATCAGGAGGATGTCGTGCTTCTTGAGCAGGGCCTGGATCTTCTGCCAGTAGCCGGCCGGCGGCACGACAACGCCGCCCGCGCCCTGGATCGGCTCGCCGATGAAGGCGGCGATGGTCTCCGGGCCTTCCTCCAGGATGATCGCCTCGGTCTCGGCGACGATGCGCTCGACGAAGTCCGCCTCGCTCTCGCCCTCTTGGGCGCCGCGGTAGTGGTGCGGGCAAGGCACGGCCTGGAAGCGCGGACTGATCGGCAGGTCGAAGCCGTTCTGCACATAGGGCAAGTGGGTCAGGCTCGAAGCCGCCACCGTAACCCCGTGATAGGCGCGCATCCGGCTGATAATCTTTTTCTTTTCAGGGCGATCAAGCGCGTTGTTATAGTACCACACCATCTTAATCGCGGTGTCGTTGGCCTCCGAGCCGGAGTTCGCGAAGAAGACCTTGGACATGGGCACGTGGGCCTTGGAGATCAGCTTCTCGGCCAGCTCGATGGAGACGTCGGTCGCCTTGTGGGTGAACACGTGATAGGTCGGCAGGCGCTTCATCTGGGCGGTCGCGGCGGCGACCAGGCGCTCTTCATTGAAGCCCAAGGAGGTCGACCAGAGCCCGGCCAGACCCTCGATATAGTCCTGGCCCTGCTCGTCCGTGACGTAGATGCCATGACCGCCGGTGATCACCAGGGGCCCCTCCGCCTCGTGCTTGCGGGCGTTGGTGTAGGGGTGCAGGTGATAGGCGATATCGCGGCTGGCGGCGGAATTCGGCCGGCTGGTCATGACGGGCTCCTGAGACCATTGGACATGGGGTAAGGGCGCGGAGCCTACACCTTGGGGTCGCGCGGGCCAAGATGCCGCCGCGCATGGCCGGGTCTGGGGGAATGCATGGCTTGGGGGGCGGTAGGGGCAGGATATCTCTTCGATGGTCAAATCCCGGGTGTTGACCTAAACCGAGATCCGCCGTCCCTAGAAGTTGCTTTAAGGGCGCGCGTAGCTGCCGTCTTCCCGGTGCACTTCCCGACCGGTGAGGGCAGGTGTGAAGACACAAACCAACCGCATGTCTCCCTTTGTCGCGCGCACGGTGTGCCGGTCGTTCCGGTCGAGGGCGTAGACGGTAAAGGGCTGGAGGTGGTGCGTGACTCCATCGGCCAGCGCCGTGATATTGCCTTCCCCTTCAATGCAGTAGCACGCTTCCAAATGATGCTTGTATTCCAAGGTCAGCGAGGCATCTTCCTGGATTACTGTGTCATTGAGGGAGTATCCCATGCCGTCCGAGGCGAGCAGCAATCGCCGGCTTTCCCATCCCGGGCCGGATACGTCTCTATCCGATCCAGCGATTTCTTCTAGGGATCGAACAATCATGCTTTTCCTCCATCCAGGCTTGCCCGCTTAGACCATCAACAAGCGCCCAAATCCGGCGACCGGCTCGGTGGAACCGCTGAGGCGCAGGGCTTGCCAGAACATGCACTGGTTGCTGCAGAACGCCGGCCTATCCAACGTTTCCTCGAGCCGCGCAAGAGTCTCTGCCGTGCGAATGCCCGTGCAGGACACAAAAACTGCATCGGCGTCAGGATGTAGGGCCTCAACCGCGGCGTCGTGGATGCCGTCAGGTGTCAGGCGTGCCATGTCCTGATCGTCGACCAGATCGAAATGCGCACAATTCAAAACCTCCGTGCCCTGGTTTTCGATGAAGGTGGCCATCGCCTTGGTCACCTCTTCGATGTAGGGGGTCAGAAGTGAAATGCGCCTAACGTTGCAGGCTCGGAAAGCTGCCATTGCTGCTGAAATTGGCGTGACCACCTGGACTCCCGGCCGTCCCTTGTGGATTTGAGCGGCGACTTCATCGGCACCGATTGCGACGGAAGCCGACGTGCAACTGTAGGCGATCACCTCGAGCGCGCTGGTCGGCAAAATGAGAGACGCGGCCGCGGCAAGCTTTGGCCCCATGAGCCGCAAGTTCTCCACCGTCACCGGAATCGCTAGCGGCACGCGGGAGGTATAGTACATGACCTCGCCGCCGGGCGGCGCCATGAGGCTGAAATCCCTCTCGGTGATCATATCGCTCGACAGCGCGATGAGGCCAATTCTGTGGGGCGCTGGTTGTTCACCGAACCGAGGAGCGACGCGTCGCCGGGCAGTTGACACACTTTCCGCAAGAGCCATGGCTTTTGTCCTCTTACTTCAGCCCGATCATGCTGTCTCTGGGCCGTGGCGCAGCAAGGGGCTCTTTTGCGACCGGCCCTGGTAACGGGGCAGGGCGTCGGCGATCTCGAACCACGGAATGCGCTCCGCGTCGAAGGCGTGGAGGATTGGCTGAAGCGCTTCCGGCGTGTCGAAGGTGCTGATGTGCAGCTCGACGATCGGGCCCAAGTCCCCGTCATCGCCCTCCCAGGTAATCGGCGTTCCGCAGGCGCCGCAAAAGGCCCGGCCGACACCGGGCGACGATTCGTAGATTTTGCGCGCCTCGCCGCTGAAGGTGACCTGATCGGCGGTGAAACCCGCCAAGGTCACCACGGGCCCGCCACTGTGCTTGCGGCAGCTTCGGCAATGGCAGTGCAGCACCTTGAAGGACTCGCCCAGGGTCTCGAAGCGCACCGCGCCGCATAGGCAGCCGCCGGTCAATTTTCTCGATGCCTCGGCCATAGCGTCACCCTCTCCGTTAGCGAACGGCCCGATTCATGCCGCCGTCGGACAGGATGGACTGGCCGTTGATGTAGCGGGCGCCATCCGAGGCCAAGAAGACACAGGCTTGGCCGATCTCCTCGAAGCTCGCCGGGCGTTGGGCCGGGATCGAGCGCCGGGCGAAGTCGGACAAGTTCACGTTCTCGCAAAAGCCCGGCAGCAGGTTGTTCATGCGGATGTTGTGGCGCGCGTAGCGGTCGCCGTAGAGCTTGGAAAAGCTGTGCAGGGCGGCGCGCAGCATGGACATGGGGTAGGGCGCGCGCGGCTCGATCGTGTTCATTGAGGAGATGTTGACGAAGGCACCGCCGCCCTGCTCGATCATGATCGGCGTGACGATGCGCGCCAGGCGCACCACGTTAAGCACGTACATCTCCAGGCTTTCGTGCCACAGCTCGTCGCTCAGCTCGAGCAGGGGGCCGTCGAAGTCCGGGTCGAAGCCGACCGTCTTGATCGCCTCGGGCACCGATCCGCCGTGGCCCATGTTGCTGACCACCGCGTCGATTCGGCCGTAGGCGCTCATGGTATCGTCGACCAGGGCCTGGAGGTCGGCGACATCGAGCACCGAGCCCCGGCGGCCGATGCCGCCCAGCTCGTCGGCCAGTGCGACGCTGCGCTCGGACGGCGACATGAGAGACACCTTGTAGCCGGATTTGGCCATCTCGCGCGCGCAGCCGGCGCCGATGCCCCGGCCGGTACCTGTCATGAGGGCCACCTTGATGTCGGACATGACCGTTCTCCCAAGCTATGAGATTTTGAGGTAGGAACTTGAAAATAGAAGCCGTTCAGGCCAGAATAAAGCGACTTTATCGCGCTTATCTGTGAGGAAAACTCATAGTATGGAAGATCTCCGCCACCTGCGCGCGCTGCAGGCCTTCGATCTGGCCGCCAGCCATTCCAGCTTGAGCCGGGCGGCCGAAGCCCTGGGCGTGACCCACGGTGCGGTGAGCCGGCAGATCAAGCAGCTCGAGCTCTACCTCGGCGTCGCCTTGCTCCATCGTTTGCCCAAGGGAGTCGAGAAGACCGCGGCCGGCGAGAGCCTGCACCGGGCAACCCGGCAGGCCTTCTCGGCCCTGCAGATCGGCCTCAGGGGCGTCCGGCGGGCGCGCGACGGCCGCTCGGTCACGATCTCCCTCTCGGCCTCGCTCGCCACCAAGTGGCTGGTGCCGCGCCTGCCGGCCTTTCGGGCCGCTCATCCCGGCGCGGCCCTGTTTCTCGACACCAACGACGAGGTGATCGACCTGGCGGACAGCGACGTGGACGTGGCCCTGCGCTACGGCGTGCCCAACTGGCCCGGGCTCCACTGCGAGCGGCTTTTGAACGAAGCCCTGGTCGTGGTTGCCGCGCCCGCCTTGGCGGCCAAGCGGCTGCCGATGTCGCCCGAGGCCATCGCCCGCCTGCCCTTGCTGCACGACCAGTTTAACCCGGCCTGGAGCGATTGGGCCGAGGCGGTCGGGCTGGGCCGCGACAAGATTCCCCCGGCCGCTATGACCTTTCGGGATTCCGCCGTGCTGATCGCCGCCGCGATCGACGGCCAAGGGGTTGCCCTGGCCCGGCGGCTGCTGGTCGCCGACGATCTGGCGGCCGGCCGCATTGTCCGTCTGGACGACAGTAGCCTGGCCCAGGAGCGCGCGCTCTATTTTCTCTGCCGGCCCGGCGATCAGGAGCGCGCCGCGATCCGCTCCTTGAGAAGCTGGCTGTTCTCGCTCCGCTAGCGGGTTGCCATGAAGAGATAGCGGCTGGTACTCGACATCAGTGCCAGATGTCCGGCATTTCCTCCTTGCGCTTGGCCATGAAGGCCTGGAGGGCTTCGTCGACTCCCGGGTCGAGGGGCGGGGCCTCGTAGTCGCGCAGCATCTGCTTCCACTTGCGGTTGGCGCGGATCACAGAATCCTCCTCACCGCCGTCGAGCCAATTCTCGAAGGATTGGGTGTCGGAGAGCTCGCTTTCGTAAAAGGCGGTTTCGTAGTTCGCCAGCGTGTGGGCGCAGCCGAAGAAGTGTTTGCCGCAGCCGACTTCCCGAAAGGCCTCCATGGCAAGGGCATTCTCGTCCATCGCCAGACCCTTCAGGAACACGTGCAAGGCGCCCAAGTAGTCCGCGTCGAGCACCAGCTTCTCGTAGCTCAGGGTCAGAGCACCCTCGAGCCAGCCGGCGGCGTGCAGCACGAAGTGGGCGCCGCACATAACCGCGGTGTTGAGCGCGTTTACCGTCTCTTGCATGGCCTGAGCGTCGGGGATCTTCGAGCTGGTGAAGCCGCCCGAGCAGCGGATCGGCAGGCCGATCCGGCGCGCCAGCTGGCCGGCCAGATAGGAGCCCAAGACCGGCTCCGGCGTTCCGAAGGTGGGCGCGCCGGAGCGCAGGTCGACCGAGGTCACGAAGTTGCCGAAGACCGCCGGCGAGCCGGGCCGCTCGAGCTGGCCCAGGGCGACGCCGACCAGCACCTCGGCATAGGCTTGGGCCACGGCGGCCGCCATGGTGACCGGCGCTGTCGCCCCGCCCAAGACGAAGGGCACGACGACAGGGCACTGGTTGGCTCGGGCATAGGCGCGCAGGGAACCCGACATGGCCTGGTCGTAGACCAGGGGCGAGTTCATGTTGATGTTGCCCATGATCACGCAGTTCTGGTCGACCACCTCGGCGCCGAAGGCGATGCGCGCCATCTCGATCGAGTCCTCGGCCCGTTCGGGCGCGGTGACCGAGCCCATAAAGGGCTTGTCGGACCAGCGCAGGTGGGCATAGACCATGTCCAAGTGGCGCTTGTTGACCGGCAGGTCGACTGGCTCGCAGACCGTTCCGCCGGAGTGGTGCAGCCAGGGCGAGCTATAAGCCAGCTTGACGATGTTCTCGAAGTCGGCGATCGAGCCGTAGCGCCGGCCGCCCTCCAGGTCGCGCACGAAGGGCATGCCGTAGGCCGGCGCGAAGATCACACGGTCCGTGCCGATCTCCAGACTGCGCGCCGGGTTGCGGGCTTTCTGCTGGAAACGCTTCGGCGCCGTGGCTGTGGCGATCTGGCGCACCATGCCGGGCTCGAAGCGCACCCGTTCGCCCTTTACCTCGGCGCCGGCCTCGCGCCACAGGGCCAGCGCCTCGTCGTCGCCGCGGAACTCGACGCCGATCTCTTTCAGGATTTGCTCGGCTGCCGCCTCGATGGTCTCCAGGCCTTCTTCGCGCACCAAGTCGTAGGGCGGGATCGCCCGTTCCGCGCCGGCGATGATGCCGGGCGTCTTGGCCGCGCGCGCTGCCTGCCGGGAGCGCCGGCCTTGGCGCGCCTGGGATGGGGTGCCGTGTGCGCGAACGCTCATCCGGGCCACTCCCGCCATGGGCCTGATCCTCTCCTTGAGATGCTTTCGTAAGTCCGCGCCGCCGTCTCTCGGCACCGCGCCAAGGGCTTGCTTGGGGGCGACATGGGGGCGATCTTTGGGACGGCGAAGGAAGCTCACGAGACTGTGTCACGCTGCCCGGGAAAAGCGGCGCGATAGTCGGGCGCCGCTCGCGATGCTGCCCCCGGGTCAGTCCTCGGTGTAGAACAGCTTGCCGACGATACGCCAGGCGCCGTCGGCTTTCTGCAGCGTCAGATAGTCGGTGTAGCGCCGGCCCTGGTAGCGCACGGCGAGCTTGGCGGTCGCGACCGAGCCGGTGCGGTCGAGCGCCACCAGCGCCATGTCGAAGGGCTCGCCCGCGGCCTTGGGCGGCGTGCCTTCGGTCATCTGCGCGATGAAGCCGGCCACGGGAAAGGCGTGACAGCCGTTGGGATTTTCCCCGAACAGCCAGCATTGGTCATGGAAGATCCGGGTCAGGCGCGCTTCGTCGCCCTCGTACATGCCGAGGAAGTAGTCCTGCACCACCGCCTCGATGACGTCGCGCTCTTGGTCGTTGGTATCGGTCATGTTGGTCCTGATCCTAGCCTAGCGGCGACCGGTCTGCTGGCCGACGGGTCACTCTATGGCACGCCTTTCGGCCAGTCGGGCGGTGGCGCGGAGAGACTGGCGCCCCGGTACCAGGAGCTGTTGCCGGCCCGGCGCACCTGGTCCCGGTCGTCCGGGTCGTCGGCGACGAAGCGCATCCACAGCTCGCACATCTCCTCGTCGGACGACCAGCCCCACTTCACCCGGCCGGGCGGCACATGGGGATTGGCCGGATTGTCGGAGGAGTTGTCGAACCTGAACCAGGCATCGATCCGGCTGCCCGCCGGCAGGGCCAGTGGCTCCCGGTACATGTAGACGTTCTGCCAGCGAAAGTTCCAATCGGGAATGTTGATCAAGGGCACCGTGCTGCCGTCGGGCAGGGTTGCGATGGCGCGCACCTCCTTGCCGATGTAGTGCATGTGGGGCGAAACGCCGAGCAACCTGATGTCGGCCGGCACCTGCATGTAGACCTGGCGCCAGTAGTTGCCGTCCTCGGGCGCGATGTCCACGTCCAGAGTTCCGGCCACGGTGCTCTCGACCAGGTGGGTGACCGGCTCTTTCGCGAAATAGAGGCCGATGCGCGAGCGGTCGCGCGTCGGGACGCCCGTCGGGCGGTAGTGGATCTCGAAAACGGCATCGCCCGAGCGCCCCGCCAGGGGCACGCCGTGCCCGGGCGGCAGCTTGATCGGGTCGATTCCCGGCGCCCATCCGCCCAAGTAGACCGATGTGCCCGGGTCCGCGGAATCCATAAAGCCGCCTTTCCCGAATACCGAGAAGCCGTAGGCTTCGTCCTCGGCGTCCTTGGCCCGGGCCCGGCCGTTGTAGTCGAGGTAGACCAGGGAGTGGTGTACCGCCCGGGGGTCGCCCGGCCGGAACTCGAGCCCAACGATGTGATGGTCCTGCAAGATCTCGACCGGAATGACGAAGTAACGGTAGATGTCGTCGCCGCCGGCCGGAACCTCGAAGGCCTCGGTCATCTCTATCACCAAATCCGGCGGCCCCATGAGCCAGTCGGGTGAGGGCCACTGGGGCGGCGGCACAGCCTGCTCCTCGGCGCCGCGCGGCGCCCCTTGCTCGGCCCAGGCGGACAAGAGGGCGATCTGGCGGTTGCTCAAGTACCGCTCGTCGCGGAACTGGCCGAAGCCCGCCTCGGCCGGCCAGGGCGGCATGATGCCCTCGGCGGTGACGTAGGAGATCATCCGGGCCCGGCGCTTAACCTGGGCGTAGGTCTCCAGGGCGAAGGGTGCGACGCTGCCGCCGCGATGGCATTCGGCGCAGTTGGCGTTGACGATCGGCGCGATATGGCGCGTGTAGGTCACCGCCTCTGGCAGCGCCCGGTCGTCCCAAGCCTCGAAGAAGCAGCCGATCGCCGCGGTACGCCGCGGCGTGACCGGCTTGCCCTCGGCGAGCGTCTCGAGCACATCGAGCAGATCGTGGGAGGTGATCTCGTGGCGCAGCACGGTCAGGCTGGCGAAGCGGTTGTCGATCCGACCGCGGTAGAGCACGCGGTTGTCTTCGGAGATGACGAAGGCCTCGGGCGTCACCTCGGGGCCGACCCGCATGGCGAGATCGCCCGCGGGATCCCATAGCACCGGAAAGGCGAAGCCGGAGTCCGCCACGAAAGCGCGCGCCTCCTGGGCGCTCATAAGGGAGTCGGAGACCACGCCGTAGAAAGGAACGCCCGTCGCCTCGGCCGCCTCGTGAAAGCCGTTCAGGTCCGCCGCGTAGCGAATGGAGACCGGGCAATCCCGGTCGAGGAAGACGAGCACGAAGGGCGCGACGTCGCCGCCATCGCTGGGGCCGACACCAAGGCGGTGGATCTGTCCTTCCACATCCACAAGGCGCGTGCCGAAAACGTCGACGCTTTGCCCGCGCCAATCGGTATAGTCGGGCTGGGCCAGCGCAGGTTCATGCTTGTGGTCATTGTGCCCCTCGTCCGCTTGGGCGGCAGCGGCCCAGGGCCCGATGAGCAGCAAGGCCACGGCCCAATGGAGTGTGCGGATGGAGCGGATGATGCACATCGTCAGATCGCCTCCACTCTTTTTGGCCCCAAAGGGTAAGCCGCCGAAACCCGCGGGATTTGATCCGGATTGCGGTTTAGAGCAGGAGCCTGCGAACCCGTTGGGGCAGTCTGCCACAGGCTATCCGATTCAAGATCACTCTGCCAAGCTTCCCCGCGGGATCACCAAGGGCTTGACCCGATCGCATCAAAGGTAAAGCTAGAGCCCATGTCGGACCTTGGCGCCAGACAGGAGCTCACGGCCTTTCTCGAGACCTTGGGGCTGGGCCGCTACGCCCAGGTGATGGCCGAGAACGACGTCGATCTCGACGTTCTGCCCCATCTCTCCGATCAAGACCTGAAGGAGCTGGGTCTCTCCCTCGGGCACCGGCGCAAGCTGCTTGCCGCGCTTGCCCAGCAAGTGGAATCCGGGACCGACAGCGCGACGTCGCCAAGAGCCGAACCGGCAGTGGCCGAGCGACGCCAGCTCACGGTTATGTTCTGCGATCTGGTCGGCTCGACCCAGCTGTCCGAGCAGCTGGACCTGGAGGTGCTGCGAGACCTGCTGCGGCGCTACCATGATGCGGTGACCGGCGCGGTGGTCGCCCATGGCGGGCACGTGGCCAAGCTCATGGGCGATGGGGTACTGGCGTACTTTGGTTGGCCCAAGGCCCATGAGAACGATGCCGAGCGCGCCGTCCAAGCAGGGCTGGCGGCGGTCGCAGCGGTGCACGCCATCGAGGCGGACAGCGCTCATTTGGCGGCGCGCGCGGGGATCGCGACCGGGCCTGTCGTGATCGGCGATATGACCGGCGAGACCGCCCAGGAGCGTGGCTCGGTGACCGGCACAACGCCGAATCTCGCTGCGCGCTTGCAAGACTTGGCGGCGCCGGGCGAGGTCGTGATCCACGCCGTGACTCGTCGCTTGATCGGTGCCGCCTTCGCGCTCGACGACTTGGGGGCGCACCAGCTGAAGGGTATTGCCGAGCCGGTCCCGGTGTGGCGGGTGATTGGCGCGGCGGCCAGCGACAGCCGCTTCGAGGCACTGCACGGCGCTCGCCTGACCGCCTTCGTCGGCCGCACCCAGGAGATCGAGCTGCTGGTCGATCGCTGGTGCCAGGCCCAGGGGGGCGAAGGCCAGGTCGTTTTGCTGTCCGGTGAGGCGGGGATCGGCAAGAGCCGGATCCTGCGCGAGTTCGTCCGACGGCCGGAATGTGAAGCAGGCAAGATCTTGCGTTACCAGTGCTCGCCCAACGAAATCAACACGGCTTTTCATCCCTTGATCGCCGAGCTTGAGGCCACGGCGGGCTTTCAGGCGGAGGACCCGGTCGAGGCTCGGCTGAACAAGCTCGAGGCGCACCTGGAGGGCCTCAGCGACGCTGCGGAGATACCCCTGATTGTCGCGCTGCTCGGGTTGCCTTTGGAGCGCTACCCGACGATCGAGATGACGCCCCAGCGGCGCAAGCAGCGCACCATCGCGCTCTTGGCCGAGCGGGTCGCTGGACTCGCGCGCGGGGCACCCCTGGTGTTGGTGGTCGAGGACATCCACTGGGCCGACGCCTCGAGCCTTGAGGCGCTCGAAGCCCTGATCGAAGCGGCGTCGAAGCTGCCCCTCCTTTTGGTCATGACCTATCGGCCTGAGTTTCAGCCCCAATGGCGGCGCTTTGGCCACGTGACAGAGCAATCTCTGAACCGCCTCGGCCAGGGTGATGGGCGCGCGATCGCCCAGCGTGTGGCCGGTGGCAAGGCGCTGCCCGAAGAGTTGCTCGCGCGCATTCTCGCGCAAACCGATGGTATCCCGCTGTTTGTCGAGGAGCTCACCAAGACCGTGCTGGAGTCGGGCGTTCTGCGCGAGCAGGCGGAGCGTTATCTCCTGGACGGCCCGCTGCCGGCGCTTGCGATCCCGACCACCCTTCAGGACTCCCTGATGGCGCGCCTCGATCGCTTGGCACCGGTCAAGGGGGTGATCCAGGCGGCCGCCTGTATCGGCCGCGAGTTCGGCGCAGAGCTTTTGGCCACTGCCCTACAAATGGCGCAGGACGAGCTCGACGAGGCGCTCGACCAGCTTGTGACGGCCGAGCTCATCTTTCATCGCGGTGGCGGCGAAGAGTCGCGCTATATCTTCAAGCACGCCCTGGTGCAGGATGCGGCCTATGCCAGCCTGCTGACTCCTGCGCGCCGTAGCCTGCACGAGCGCCTCGCCACGGCGATGGCGCGCGGCGCCGATCCCGACCCGCTGGATTTGGCCCGGCATTTTCACGCCGCCGGCCGGGAGGGGCGCGCCGCGGAGCTGTTCCTGGCCGGCGGCCGCCGTTCGCTCGAGACATGCGCCCTGTCGGAGGCGATTGGCGCCCTGGAGTTGGGCCTTGATGCGGTTGGCGCAATCGAGGCCTCGCCCGAGCGGGACCGGTTGGAGCTCAGAATCCGCGTCGCGCTCGGCACCGCGCGCATGGCGCGTTTCGGCTGGGCCCATCCCTCGGTCGCCGAAGCCTTCGAACCAGCCTTTCCACTCGCCCGAGCGTTTGGCGAGGAAGACGCCCTCGGGTCGATCCTCTGGGGCCTCTGGGTGCACTATCAAACCCGGACCAACTTTCCTCGAGCCCACGAGTGGCTGGCCGAGTTGGCGAATGTCGCGAAGGCCGCCGAAAGATCTAATCTGTCCTTAATTTATGACATGTCGGCCGGCTGCCAGTACTTCTGGGAGGCAGACTACGGTCGCGCGCTAAGTCATACAGACCAGGTGAGATCGCGGTACGAGTCCGACCAGCACGCGCGCATCACCTTGCTGACCAACCACGACCCGCTGGTCTTTTCCCAGCACTGGGCCGGTAGCCTGGCCGACTGGATCGCGGGCCGGCCGGACCGCGCGCTCGAACGCTTGGAGGAGGCGCTCGCTTTGGCGCGCAAGATCGGCCATCCCTTCAACCTGGTCTTCGCGTTGACCGCGGGGGCGACCAGCCTGATCTATCTGGACGAGACGGAGCGACTGCTGGCGCTTTGCGACGAAGCCGCCGGGGTCGCGGCCGATGAGGCGCTGGGGCCTTTCTCCGAGCACGTCAACATCATGCAATGGCGCGGCGCCGCCCACGTTCAGCTGGGCGATTACGAGCGCGGCCACGGGCTCGCCAAGCAGGGCAACGATTTTTGGACCGCGAGCGGCGGGCGCATCTGCACGGCCATGTTTCGCAGCTGGATTTTGCTCGGGCTCCAGGGCTTGGGGCGAGTCGAGGAAGCCGCCGAGCTTGCTGCCGCCAACACGGCCCATTGCCGGGCAACCGGCGACCGCTACATGGAGCCGGAATGCCTGCGGCTCCAGGGCGAGCTTGCCTTGCTGGCCCCGCGCCCCGACCGCTCGGCCGCGGAGCGGCTGTTCAGGGAGGCGCTTTCCGTCGCCCGCGCCCATGGCGCTAAGTCCTGGGAGCTGCGTGCGGCGATGTCGCTCGCCCGGCTGCTACGCGACGAAGACCGACGGGCCGTGGCGACGCAAGAGCTCGAGCCAGTGCTGACCAGCTTCACCGAAGGTCTTGAGAGCGCGGACCCGCGCCGTGCCGCCCAGCTGCTGGCCGACCTCTCGTAATAAAATTAGGGCTCGGCCTCGCCAAACGGCAGTCCTTCTGATAGGATCAGGGTCACAAAGAAGATCTGTCCATTGGATGGGAGAGGACCATGGCGTGGCAGATCAGCGGGCGAAGCTTGGAGCTCTGCAGCTGCAAGATGCTTTGCCCCTGTTGGCTTGGCCCCGATGGCGAACCGGACGAGGGCTGGTGCGCGGCGGTTTTCGGCTTCCAGGTGCAGGCCGGCCAGAGCGACGGCGTCGATCTTTCGGGCACCACAGTGGTCCTGGCGGCCGACTGGCCGGGCAACTTTTTCGGCGGTGATGGCACCGCGCGCCTGACAATCGATGCCGCGGCCAGCGACGAGCAGCGCCGTGAGCTGGAAGGCATCTTCAGCGGCCAGCGGGGCGGCCACCTGGAGGGCCTCTGGGGCGCGGTCTTCGAGACCTGGCTGCCGACCCGCTTCGGCGCTGTCGAAATCACCTGGGGCGCCAGCCCGCGTATCACGGTGGAGGGCTATGGCCAGGCCGCGCTGCAGCCCTTGACCAACGGCGCGGGCCAGGCGACCCAGGTGACCGGTTCGGTGACCCAGGCCGGGCTCGCTATAGAGGCAATGGATCTGGCGAGCGCCAAGGGCAGCCGCTGGGCCGACCCGGAGGTGCGCAGCTGGCGCGGCGATTCCGGCACGCTCCACGCCTTCGATTGGAGCGCGTGAGGGGGCGGAGGCTAGGCCGCCCAGGTCCAGGTTGTTCGAGTTTTCGGGTCGAGCGCCACGATGCGGTGGTTGTTGGTGTCGACCACCAGCACCCGCTCGCCATCGACAGCGATGCCGGCGGGTTCGTGGTTGGGCAGGCAGACCGGGTCGGTACAGAGGAAGCCGTTGTCCAGGTCGCGGATCTCTTCGTGCCCGAGGTCGACGACCCGCGCGGCGTTGTTGTAGCTGTCGGCGATCAAAAGCGTTCCGTCGTGCCAGGCGAGGCCGAGAGGGTGCTGGAGCCGGGCGTCGCCCAGGGCGCCGTTGACGTGGCCGAAATCGAAGAGGCCCGTGCCGATCAGGGTGGTGACCCGGCGTGGCCGATCGAGATGTAGCGCGCGCAAGGACGAAGTCTCGCTGTCGAGGAAGTAGAGGGTGCCGCCGGCTTGGTCCAGGGCCAGGCCGCTCGGTTGGGCCAGGTGGGCCTCGGCCGCCGGGCCGTCGCCAAGAGCCTCGGCGCCGTCGCCGGCCAGGGCCGCGACTTGGCCGCTCGCCAGGTCGAGCAGGCTGAGCTGATGGCTGCCGGCGTTGGCGAAGTAGAGCAGGGACCCGTCGACCTCCAGATCCCACGGCGAGGCGAGGGCCGCTTGGGCGCCCGGCAGCGGGCCGCCGAGCAACGGGCCGCGCCGGCCGATCCCAGCCAAGGTCGCGACGTCGCCGCTCGCCAGATCGATACGCCGGATTCCGTGATTGCCGGTGTCGGCCACGTAGATCGCCCGGCCGTCGCTCGCCAGGCCCTGGGGGTCCCGGAAGCTCGCTTCGTCGGCCGGGCCGTCGTCGAAGCCGGGGCGGCCCGAGCCATAGCGTTTCAGCTCGTTGGCCTCGCCGTCGAGCAGCACGATTTGATGGTGACCGCTATCGGCCAGCGCCCATCGCTTAGGTTCGCCGGGCACGGGCTTGAGCTTGCCGGGAAAGCGAAAGCGCCCGCCGGCCGGGGCGGCTGCCTTCAGCGCGAGCGGCGCGGGCGCCAGCGTGCCGGCCTGTTCCGCCTCGCCCAACAGCTTGCCCACCAGGGCACGCAGCTTGGCGGGATCGGGCTCGCCGGAGAAC
>JBCCGG010000028.1:0-86360 GCA_039029395.1 Pseudomonadota bacterium
CATATTGGGCACCTATATTTTTTTTCCGTAATAAGTACAACACACTTCGTATGTGTGTGGTCTAAAGAGCCCTTAATTTACTAACTGTGCTCGACAAGTATCCATTACCGCGAATAGATGACCTATTAGATCAACTATGCAATGCAAAATGCATTAGTTCGATTGATTTGGCCCAGGGGTACCTAGAAATTTCAGGCGATTTCCGCCGTCCTTGCATGGGGTCGTTCCAACGAGAAAACGGTCGGGGTCTACCACCTTCCGCCATATCGGCCAGCTCCTGAAAAATGTCTGTTTGATTGCAGTCGGTTAAGTCGTTTTTCTCTGTCAAACTTCGAGCGAGTTGTGCCAAGGCCTTTTATGGCCAGGAGAAACTCAGGTGGTCTCGCCGACCACCAGCTCGACCGGCAGCTTGATCACCGGCTTGGCGAAGGCGCCTTGCTCGAGCCGGGCGATCATCTCCTGGCCGGCGATCTGGCCCAGCTGGTGGGCCGGCGAGCGCACGGTGGTCAGCACCGGGTCGGAGTACTGCCAGAACTCGAAGCCGTTGAAGCCGGTCACCTTGACCCGGCCCGGCACCGCGATGCCCTTGGCCTTCATCAGCTTGAGCACCGCGATGCCGATCTGGTCGGTCATCGCCATGATGGCGTCGGGCAGGCCGTGGCGCTCGATCGCCGCAGTGACCGCGGCCTGAACCTCGGCGAAGCTGCCGGCGCCGCAGCCGACCCGCTCGACCGTGGTGTCCGGCTCGCCCTTGGCCGCAGCCAGGATTGCCGCCTCGCGCTCGTCGACCGCCTTCCAGCGATTGAGGCTCATCTTGACGAGCAGCAGCCGGCGCGCGCCGCGCCCGATCACGTGGCGGGCCAGCAGGCTGCCGCCGGCGCGGTCGTCCTGCAGCACGCAGCAGGCATCCGGGCCCGCGGCCAGGCGCTCGTAGAGCACGACGACCGGTTGATTCAAGGCCAGCACTTGCTCCAGCATGGCGCGCCGGGCGGCCGGGGCGCCGGACAGCAGCACGCAGAGCCCGTCGCTGCGCAGGTGGCTCAGCAGGGTTGAGCGCGCCAGCTCCCGGGCCGGCAGGCCTTCCAACTGAAGGGTGTAGCCCCGGGCATTGAGGCTGGTGCCCAGGCCCGAGATCGCCTGGGTTGTCGAGCCGTCGGAGAGATAGAGCGGCGACTCGTCCACCACGATCATGCCGATCGACAGCTGCCGGGCCGAGCGCAGGCTGCGCCCCGCGGTGTCCGGCCGGTAGCCCAGCTGGGCGACCGCGTCGGCGACCCGCTCCCGGGTCGCCTGGCTCATGGCGCCGTGCTTGCCGTTGACGTAGTTGGAGACCGTCATGGGCGAGACCTGGGCCCGGCGCGCGACCTCCTGCAGGGTCACCTTGGCGAGCTTTGGGGTCGGCTTGGCGATCGGCGCGTCCTCCTCGGCTGGGCAGCATGTCCCATGGGGCTGCAAACTTAAAGGGGCGCGAGCGCCGCCAGGGCTTTGTCGAGCCGGGCCCGGTCGGCGGCCGCGGCGGCAAGCAGGTGATCGCGCAGGGCCCGGACGATCGGCCGCTCGAGCGCGCGCTTGGGGTAGACCAGCCAGTAGGCCCGCTCCCGGTCGATCGCCAGATCGGAGAGCGGCACCAGGCGCCCGGCGGCTAGCTCTTCGACGGCAAGCGCGACCCGGCAGAGGATCGCCCCGTCGGCCGCCGCCTCCATCAGGGTCAGGGGATCGCCGACCACCGTGCCCCGACGCGCCGCGGCCGGATCCAGGCCCGCCGCGTCGAACCACCGTGCCCAATCCTCGTGACTGTCCTCGTGCAGCAGGGGCGTTCGGCTCGGCTCCAGCGCCCCGGCGCCGGCTTGCGCCACCGGCACCAGGGCGGCCGGCAGCAAGCGCTCGGCCGTCAGGCCCGGCCAGCCGCCCGGGCCCCAGCGGATCGCCAGGTCGCAAGGCTCGCGCGCGAAGTCGACCAGCTCCTGGGAATAGTGCAGGCGCACGTCGATCCCGGGGTGCGCCTGGAGGAACTCGCGCAGGCACTTGGCCAGCCACTTGGCGCCGATCGGGAAGGTCAGGCTGAGCGCGATCGCGTCGCCGGGCGCGTTTTGTCGCAGGGTCTCGACGCGCTGGGCGATGGCCTCGAAGGCGGGTGCCACGGCGTCAAGCAGCTCATGGCCCGCGCGGGTCAACTCGAGCCGCCGGGTCAGCCGGCGAAACAGCGGCAGGCCGAGCTCCGCCTCGAGCAGCTTGATCTGGTGGCTCACCGCCGATTGGCTGACGCCCAGCTCCGCGCCGGCCTTGGTGAAGCTCAGGCGGCGGGCGGCGGCCTCGAAGCAGCGCAGGCTTTTGAGCGAGGGCAGGGCGCGCATGACGGCTCCTATGCATGAGCTGGGCCGATCCATAGCAGAAACAAACGATGTTTGTCAGCGGGCCGCCCGCGCGGCCTAATGGCCCGAAGTGCAACGGACATGGAGGCGGCGGTCATGACCAGCTTCGAGACCAACGGCCGGACCTACGCCGGCTATCACGCGGTGCGCGAACCGGTCTACGACGAGGAGCTTGCCTGCGTCGGACCGCACAGCCCTTGCGGCGAGTACATGCGGCGCTTCTGGCAGCCGGTCGCCCTGGCCGCCCAGCTGGGCGAGCGGCCCCTGCTGGTGCGCTGCCTGGGCGAGGATCTGGTGCTGTTCCGGGACAAGCGCGGCACGCTCGGCCTGGTCCACAAGCACTGCCCCCACCGAAATGCTTCGCTCGAGTTCGGCATCGTGAACCAACGGGGCATCCGCTGCTGCTATCACGGCTGGCTGTTCGACGTGGACGGCACCCTGCTGGAAGCGCCCGAGCAGGCCAATGCTGATCAGCTCTGCCGCAAGGTGCGCCTGGGCGCCTATCCGGTGCTCGACTACAAGGGCCTGATCTTCGCCTACCTGGGCCCGCCGGACGGGATCCCGCCGTTCCCGCTCTACGACACCTGCGAGATCGATGGCGGCGAGCTGCTGCCCTACGAGGTGACCTTGCCGTGCAACTGGCTGCAGGTCGCCGAGAACTCCATGGATCCTCAGCACGTTGTCTTCCTGCACACCCGGGTCAACGAGGTGCAGTTCACCGAGAAGCTCGGCATCCTGCCTAAAGTGGATTGGCGCGAGCGGCCGATCGGCTTCTTCTACACCAAGGCCCGGCGCATCGACGACGTGGTCTGGATCTCGACCAATGACATCGTGCTGCCGAACTTCACCCAGGCCGGCGCGGTCTACGAAAGCACCGACGGCGAGACTCCCAAGTATTTTGGCCGCAACTCCTTCACGAGGTGGGTCGTGCCGCTCGACGATACCCACACCGCGGTGCGCGCCTTCCGCCACTTCAATCGCCACGCCGAAAGCGCGCGAGACGAGTGGCGCACGGCCGAGGCGCTCGAGCGCATCGATATCAGCGAGCTCAAGGACCGGCCCTATGGCGAGCGCCAGCGCAACCCGGGCGACTACGAGGCCTTCGTCGGCCAGGGCGCGATCTCGGCCCACAGGAACGAGACCCTGGCCGCCTCGGACCGGGGCGTCATCCTCTATCGCCAGCGTTTGCGCCGGGAGATCCGCGCGCTCCAGGCCGGCCGGTCGCCCTTGCAGCCGTCCTCCCAAGGCACACCGATCCCGACCTATGGCAGCGACACGGTGATCCGCCTGCCGCGTAGCGAGAACGGCGCCGACGGGGACGCGATCCGCGCCTTGCAGCAGAGGGTGGCCGAGATCTACCAGGAAGGCGATGCCCTACAGGGCGAGGCCCGCTACGCCTTCATGGCAGAGCGCTTGGCCGAGCTGAACCAAGGCTAAGGGGCGCCGCGATGGTCCGCCTGTTCCTCGCCAAGAACTCCTATGCCATGAGCAGCCACCTCATCCTCGAGGAGATCGGCCGGCCCTACGAGCTGGTCGAGGTGGCAATCTTCACCGACCGTCCTGACCCGGCGTTTCTCGCGGTCAGCCCCCACGCCCGGGTGCCGGCCCTGGTCGACGGAGAGGTCGCGCTTTGCGAGACCGGGGCGATCGCGCTCTATCTGGCGGACAAGCATCCCGAGGCGGGACTGGCCTTCCCGCCCGGCGATCCCGGGCGCGCCCGTCTGCTGCAATGGTTGTTCTATCTCTCCAGCACCCTGCAGCCCGACGTGATGATTCAGTTCCACCCGGAGCTGACCTTCGGCGACCCGGCGCGGCAGGCAGAGCTTAAGGCGGCTTCGATGACCCGGCTGGAGAAGATCTGGCCGGTACTGGACGAGGCGCTCGCGCCCGGGCCCTACTTCTTCGGCGACGCGCCAACGGTGGCCGACTTCTGCCTCGCCACCCAGGCGATCTGGCCCGAGTGCTTCGCTGAGAGCATCGAGGCTTACCCGCGGATCGCGGCCATGGTCGAGGCGGCCCGGGCGCGGCCGAGCTTCGCCAGGCTCAAGGCCTGGCACGGATTGGATTGAACGCGGCTATTCGGCCGGATAGGTCGGCTCGGGCGGCAGTTCGGCGGCCGGCCACTTGCCGTCGTTGCTCAGATCCTCCGGTATTGCGCGCCCGCTGCTATCGGCCGGCACCGGGCCCTCGTAGGGCACGGTCGCAGATTCAGACACCGGCGGCACGTCCAGGTCGTTGGTGTCCTGGGTCGGGTCGGTGTCGGACCAGTCGACTTGAGTGTCCATGTCCGTGGCGTCGTCGCCCTCGCTCAGACCCGCGCTGTTCAGGTTGACGTCCATGCCGCTGGTGTCCAGGTCGGAGCCGTCGATGTCGGTCTTGTCGACCTGGCGGTCGTAGTCGCCCTTGAGGTCGCCGGCGGCGGCGGGCAGGGCGGCCAGCAGCAGGCCGCAGAGACACAAGACGGGAGCTTTCATGACGCAGGATCCTCGCGCGGGGGAGACGGGGTCGCCCGCATCATAGGCCGGCCATGGTTCCCAGATCCTAAAGATCCTCGGGTAATGTTCCCTTAACCACGATGGTCGTCAGAACACCCGGGCGAAGCTCTTTCCGATGGCGTCGGCGAAAAAGTCCACATCGTTCTCTTCAATACAGAGCGGCGGGCACATGCGCAGCACGTTGCGGTAGGTGCCGGACTTGCTCATGACCAGGCCCATCTCCCGGGTCACCTCGAAGACCGCCGCGGTTTCCTCGGTCGCCGGCTCTTTGCTCGCTCTGTCCTTGACCAATTCGATCGCGAGCATCAGGCCCCGGCCGCGCACGTCGCCGATCACCTCGTAACGCTGCTTTAAGTCTTCGATCACGCTCATCAGCTGACCGCCGACCCTAAGCGCATTGGCCTGCAGGCCGTCGTCCTCGATCGCCCGCAGCACCGCCCGGCCGGCGGCGCAGGCGATCGGGTTGGCGCCGTAGGTGTTGAAGTAGAACTTGTCGGCCAAAACCTCGGCCACATGGCGCTTGGCGACCACGGCGGCGAGCGGCACGCCGTTGCCGATGCCCTTGGCCATGATCACGATGTCGGGCACCACCTCGTGGGGCTCGAACGACCAATAGGTCTTGCCGGTGCGCGCGAAGCCGGCCTGGACCTCGTCGACCACGGCCAGGCCGCCGGCCGCCCGGACCCGCTCGAAGGCACCCTTCAGGTAGCCGTCGGGCATGGGCACGATGCCGCCGTAGCCGAGCACCGGCTCGATAATCATGCCGGCCAGCTTGCCGGAGGTGGAGGTCTTGATGACCCCGTCGACCTCGTCCAGGTAGGGCTGCAAGGTGGCGCCGTGGACGCCCCGGTACTGGTCCGGCGAGGGCACGTGATGGATGCCGCCGAGCAAGGGCACCGGGTGACGGAAGCCCGAGATCCCGGTCAGGGACTGGGCGCCGAAGGTGGCCCCGTGATAGCCGTTGCGCAGGGCCAGGAAATCGATGTTGCCGGTGTAGCTGCGCGCCATCAGCAAGGCCAGGTCGGCGGCCTCGGCGCCGCTGTTGGTGAAGTGCACGACCCAGTCGTGACCGGCCGGCATGGTCGCCGCCAGCTCCTCGGCCAGGTGGGCCGGCACCGGGTGGTAGAACATGGTGGTGCAGTGCTGGAGGGACTGGGCCTGCTCCTGTATCGCCGCCACCACCGCCGGATGGGAGTGGCCGACCGAGATGCAGAGGTTCATGCCCAGAAGATCCAGGTAGCGCTTGCCGGTCTCGTCCCAAAGGTACTGGCCCTGGCCGCGCTGAAAGATCAGCGGCTCCTTGAAGGGCACGAAGGCGCGCTGGGAGGCGGAATAGTACTTCTCGCGCCGGGCGACGATTGCCTCGGTCGACCAGTCGACCTCAAGGGGCGTGGGCGGGCTCACAGCCATGGCAAGGTCCTCAGGTGTGCGTGTTCGCCCTCACCCTAGGAGCGCGCGCGAAGGCCCGCAACGGCGCCGGCCCACTATTAGGCGATCTAAAGGGCCCGATAAGCGCGTCTGCTTATTCGCCCTCCGCCGCGCCGTAGTGGCTCGGGTCCAGCCCACCGGGCAGCAAGGGCGCGACTTTGTCGGCGATCGTCGCTTTCAAGACTTGGCGCAGCTCGACGGCCAGCACCCGGGGGATCGTGCCCAGCTCCTTCTCCCGGGCGATCAAGGTGATGGTGCGCGAGAAGCCGGCGATCGGCAGGGGCAGCACCGAGAGCTTCCAGCCCTCCATCAGTCCGTCGATCAAAAGCGTCGGGGTCATGATGGAAAAGCCGTGACCGCCGGCCACGGCGGCGATCACCATAGAGGCCCGGTCGGCGTCGATGGTGCGCGGGAAGCTCAAGCGCACCCGGCGCAGGTGCTGATCGATCTTGCGCCCGACCGGCGACTGGGGCGTGAAGCGGGCAAAGGGCAGGCTCTTGTAGAAGGCCGCGAAATCGGCGGCCTCGGCTTCCCGGCCGGCCGGCACCACCAGGAAGAAGGGCTCGCGCAGGAGGGTGTGGCGCTCGAGCCCGTCGGAGTCGTAGAACGGCTCGGAGGTGACCACGATGTCGGCCCGGCGATTGGCCAGAAGCTCGTAGTGATCGCTGGCGAGACCGGCGTGCAGGGTCAGCTCGGGGACCTTGAAGCGGCCGCGCAGGATCTGGATCAGCTCGGGCGTCAGCGTGGTCGCGATCGAGGCCAGTAGGCCGATGCGCAGCACAGGCAGGGGCAGGGCCTCCAGGCGCTGGATCTCGGCGGTCAGCTGCTCGATCTCGTTGAGGATGCGCGCGGCGTGGCGCTGCAGGGTGATGCCCGCCCGGGTCAGCGCGACCGGCCGGGTCGTGCGGTCGAACAGCTTGGTGCCGAGCGCGGTCTCCAGGCTGCGCAGGTTCTGGGAGGCGGCCGACTGGGTCATGCCCAGCAGGGCGGCCGCCTTGGTCACCTGGTTGGTCTCGACCACGGCGACGAAGACCTCCATGGCCCGGAACAGATTGAAGTCGAAGTCGGCCCGCTTGACCATCGCGCTCTCTCCACAGCCTCGATGCATCCTAGCAAGTCATAACCGATGGTAATCCTCCATAAGAATATCTAATCATCCATGGGGCTGCTTGCGGCGCCATCGGCGATCTCGCAGAGTCGCGGGGGTATCAAGAGGGGGAACGATGAGCGGCGCGTCGGACTCGGCAAGCGTGGTGATCGTCGGCGGCGGGGCGATCGGGCTCAGCGTGGCCTATCACCTGGGCCAGCTGGGCTGCGAGGACGTGTTGCTGGTCGAGCGCAACGAGCTGACCAGCGGCACCTCCTGGCACGCCGCCGGGATCATCGGGCCCTTGCGGGCGAGCCGCAATCTGACCCAGCTTGCGATCTACGCCACCAAGCTGCTTGGGCGTCTGGAGGCGGAGACCGGCCAGTCGACCGGATACCGCCAGACCGGCGGCCTGTGGCTGGCCCAGAGCGAGGACCGCCTGACCGAGCTGAAGCGCATCGCCGCCATGGGCGATCTCAACGGCCTGACGGTAGAGATTCTCGATGCGGGTCAGACGGCGGAGCGGCTGCCCCTGCTGCGCTGCGACGATCTAGCCGGCGCCCTTTGGGTCGCCGAGGACGGCATGGCCAACCCGGTCGATCTCTGCATGGCCTACGCCAAGGGCGCCCGGGCCAAGGGGGTGCGCATCCGCGAACACTGCGGGGTTGCCGAGGTCGACGTGGCCGGCGGGGCGGTGCGCGCCGTGGTGCTGGACGACGGCACGCGGGTTGCCTGCGGCGCCCTGATCAACTGTGCTGGCGCCTGGGCCGGGCGGATCGCCCGGATGGCTGGGCAGGCCCTGCCGGTGCAAGCGGCCGAGCACATGTACGTGGTCACCGAGCCGGTGCCCGATCTGCCCCAGCCCTTTCCGATCCTGCGCGACCTGGCGGGCGGGATCTACATCAAGGAGGATGCCGGCAAGCTGGTGCTG
The DNA here is from genome assembly GCA_039029395.1 of Pseudomonadota bacterium. Lineage (GTDB taxonomy): Bacteria > Pseudomonadota > Alphaproteobacteria > Kiloniellales > JAKSDN01 > JBCCGG01. The sequence goes on from JBCCGG010000028.1 coordinate 8,314, forward strand.
GGCGGCTTCGAACGGGACGCCAAACCCTGGGACATCCATAGCGTCGATCCCAAGGCCTCCTTCCTCATGCTGCCGGAGGACTACGAGCAGTTCGAGCCCTTCCTGGAGGCCGGGCTCCACCGCCTGCCCCTGTTCGAAACCTTGGGCATCCAGACCTTTATGAACGGGCCCGAGAGCTTCACGCCGGACACCAAGCAGGCCATGGGCCGGGTGCCGGGCCTGAAAAACGGTTTCGTCGCTGCCGGCTTCAACTCGATCGGCATCATGTCCTCGGCCGGAGTCGGCCAGGCCATGGCGGCTTGGGTCTTGGACGGCCAAGCGCCCATGGACCTCTGGGAGGTCGACGTGGCCCGCTTCGAGCCCAACCACGCGAACCGCGCTTTCCTGCACGCCCGGCTGGAGGAGGTGGTGCACAACCAGCTCGCCATGCACTGGCCTTTCAAGCAGATGACAACCGGCCGGGGCATAAAGCGCACACCGCTCCATCGGGCCCTGGCCAAGCGTGGCGCGGTGTTCGGCGCGCCGGCCGGCTGGGAGCGGCCGCTGTGGTTCGCCGAAGGGAACGAGCCGAGCGAGCTCAGCTACAGCTACGGCGCCCAGTGCTGGTGGCCGGCGGCCGCGCGGGAGGCCAAGCGGGTGATGGAGGAGGTCGCGCTGTTCGACCTGACCCCCTTCACCAAGATACTGATCGAGGGCGCGGACGGGGAAGCCTTCCTGCAACGGATTTGCGCCAACAACCTGGCGGTGGCGCCGGGCAAAACAGTCTATACGCCACTGCTGAACCCGCGGGGCGGGATCGAAGCGGACGTCACCGTGACCCGCCTGGACGATTCTCGCTTCTGGCTGGTCAGCGGGGCGGCGACCCGCATCAAGGACCTGGATTGGATCCGTCGTCAGATCGCAGAGAAGGAGCGGGTCGCCGTCACCGACATGACCTCGGCCTTCGCCGTGATCGGCGTCATGGGTCCCAAGTCGCGGGATCTGCTGTCCGGGCTCACGAGCGACGATCTCTCGGCCGAGGGCTTTGCCTTCGGGACCGCTCGGGAAATCGATCTGGCCATGGCCCGGGTGCGCGCGACCCGGATCAGCTTCGTCGGCGATTTGGGTTGGGAGCTGACGGTCCCTCTGGAGTTCGCCCAGCATGTGCACGGGGCCCTGTGCGATGCCGGCGCTGGACACGCCGGGATGTTTTGCTTGGACGCCTGCCGGCTGGAGAAGGGCTACCGCCATTGGGGCCACGACATCGGCCCGGACGACAGCCCGCTCGAGGCCGGGCTCGGCTTCACGGTCGCCTTCGAGGGCAAGGGCGACTTCATCGGCCGGGACGCGCTCTTGCGCCAGAAAGAAGAGGGCCTGGGGCGCCGCCAGATGCTGTTCGATGTCCAGGCCGAGCGTCCCCTGCTGCTGCACGACGAGCCGGTCTTCCGGGATGGCAAGATGGTCGGCCACACCACCTCGGGCGGGCTCGGCTTCCGCAGCGGCCGGGCGCTTTGTTTCGCCTATGTGCCCCAGGCGCCGGGGGAGCGCCGGGCCGACCTGCTGGCTTCGGCTTACGAGATCTCGGTGGCCGGCGAGCGCTTTGCCATGACCGCTCTGGATAAGGCGCCCTACGATCCTCTGGGCACCAGGTTGAGAGGCTAGACCATGAAAAGCCATGCCCGCGTGGTCGTGATCGGCGGTGGCGCCATGGGCGTCTCCCTGCTCTATCACCTGGCCAAGCTGGGCTGGCGCGAATGCTTGCTGGTGGAGAAGAACGAGCTGACCGCCGGCTCGACCTGGCATGCCGCGGGCTTGTGCACCCACTTCGGCTTCAACGTGACGATCATGAGCCTGCGCGCCCACAGCGTGCGGCTTTACAAGGCCTTGGAGGCTGAGACCGGCCAGCCGGTCAGCTTTCACGCGTGCGGGGCGCTCAGGGTCACCAAGCGCGAAGACCGCATGGCGGAGTTCCGCCACGTCCAGGGCCTGGGCAAGTTCGCCGGCTTCGACTTCAACATCCTCAGCCCCGCCGAGCTCAAGGCGATCTATCCGCTCGCCGAGACCGACGACTTGCTGGGCGCGATCCACGAGCCGCTGGACGGCTATGTGGACCCGAGCCAGGCGACCATGGCCATGGCCGCAGGTGCCCGCCAGAACGGCGCCGAGATCGCCCGCCACACCCCAGTCCATGGGATCGAGCGAAACTCATCGGGCGAATGGATTGTCCATACCAATAAAGGCGACATTCGCGCCGAGATCGTCGTCAACGCCGCCGGCACCTGGTGCCGGGAGATCGGCGAGATGATGGGCCTGGACCTGCCGGTCGTGCCAATGCTGCACCAGTATCTGGTCACCGACCGGGTCGAGGCTTTCGCCGCGCTCGACCGGGAGCTGCCTTTCATCCGCGACCCGGATGAGAGCTGGTATCTACGCCAAGAGCGCGACGGCCTGATCTGTGGCCCCTACGAGCGGGGCGGCCAACCCTGGGCGGTCGACGGGGTGCCGCCGGACTTCGGCATGGAGCTCTTGCCGCCGGAGCTGGAGCGCATTGAGGAGATCGTCGCCTGCGCTATGGAGCGGGTCCCTGCGCTGGCCGAGGCCGGCATCAAGACAATCGTCAACGGGCCGATCACCTTCACGCCCGACGCCAACCCCCTGATCGGCCCGGCGCCAGGTTTGACCAATGCTTACCTGCTAACCGGCTCCTCCATGGGCGTGATGGAGGGCGGTGGCGCCGGCAAGTTCCTGGCCGAATGGATCGTCGGCGGCGAACCGCCGATGGACGCCCTTGCCGTCGATCCCCGGCGCTTTGGTGCCTACGCGGACCGGGCCTACCGGGTCGCCAAGTGCGGCGAGTGCTTCGGCAATCAGTTCGCGATCCACTACCCCTACGAGGAACGCCCGGCCGGCCGGCCCGGCCGCACCACGGCGGTCCACGAGCGTTTGGATGACCTGGGTGCCAGCTTCGGCTTCGTTTACGGCTGGGAGCGGCCCAACTGGTTCGCCGCCGAAGGCGAAAGCCGGGACGGGCACCTTACCTTCGGCCGCGCCAACTGGTTCGAGCGGGTCGCCGAGGAGTGCGCCAGGGTGCGCGATGCCGTCGGCCTGGCGGACTTGAGTGTTTTCGCAAAGTTTGAGATTGCCGGCCCGGACGCGGAAGCCTTCCTGGAAGGCCTGGGCGCGAACCGGCCGCCGCGCCGCCAAGGCGGGATTGGGTTGATCCACGTGTTGACGCCCAACGGCGGCGTCTTGGCTGAGTTCACTGTGACCCGCGTGGCCGAGGATCGCTACTACCTGACCACGGCGGCCGCCGCCCGGGATCTCTGCCGCGACCTCTTGCGAGAGCGTTCTGCCAAGCATGGCGCTCTGGAGATCCGCGACACCACGGAAGAGACCGCCGTGCTCGGCCTCAGGGGGCCGAGCGCACGCGACGTGCTCGGCGGTTTGACGAACGAAGATCTGGGCTTTCCCTGGCTGACCGCCCGGACCATCGAGATCGCCGGCCTAGAAGTGCGCGCGCTTCGGGTCTCCTATGTGGGCGAGCTTGGCTGGGAGTTCCATCTACCCATGAACCAACAGGCCAGACTGTTCGACCGCTTGATGGACGCCGGCCAGCCCCACGGCATTGGACCCTTCGGCGCCTATGCCATGAACGCCCTGCGCCTAGAGAAAGGCTATCGCGCGTGGGGCGCCGACCTGACCACCGAGCGCACGCCCCTGGAAGCGGGGCTTGGATATCTCGTGAAGACCGAGGGCCGGGACTTCATCGGGCGCGACGCCCTTTTGCGCCGGGCGGCCGAAGACCAGGGCTGGCATATGGAGCTGCTCGCGCTGGACGACGAAGGCCCTGATCCCTTCAACAGCCACAGCATCCTGATCGGGGACAAGGCGGTCGGCATGGTGACGTCCGGCGCCTTTTGTCCACGGGTCGGCCAGCGCCTGGCGCTCGGCTACCTCAAGGACGCGCCCGAAGGTGCCCCGCTGACCGTCGAGGTGCTGGGCCAGGCGATCCCGGCCAGAGTCTTGAAGCGTCCGCCCTACGATCCGGACAACCTGCGCCTTAAGGGATGAGGTAGATCGGGCTCGACCAGACCAGGTGGCCGTCCTCCTGGGTCAGGCAGATGTAGAGCGCGTTGTCCCGGTCTTTCGCCAGGGGAATCTTGCGCTCGATCTGAAGCCTGTGATGGGGATTCTCGTCGGGCAGGCGGAAGACCCTGATTTGCCGGCGAATGCCGCCGGCCTCGAACACCAGATCCTCCAGGCCGATGTCCTTGATCGGGATTTCCGCTTGGACCAAGGCGGTCTCGATCTTGAGGCTGCCCGTCTGCGGCTCCTCCAGCCAAGCGTCGAAGCCGCCGAAGCCGCCGGTGGTGAGCGCGGCCCAGTCGAGACGCTGCGGGCCCGATTGCTCGAAGCGCTTGTCCAGATTGTAGCGATTGATCGGCGCGACCTGCAGAAAGCCGTTGCCGGAAAGCTCCGCGAAACCGTCCCACACGGTCTCCCGCCCCCGGCCTCGGTACTCCGAGCCCTCCCAGATCACCCGGATGCGCCGGCCCAAATCGCCGTCGCCATAAGGGCGAACCGTCTCCAATGTCTCCAGGCCGTTGCGGATCTCCAGGCGCTCGATCGGCGCCGAGGCGTGGGCATCGATGGCGAATTCGACCGCATCCTGGTCCGTCTTGAGGATGTCGCCCATCATGGCCTCGCGCACCGGGCGGCTTTCCGTGGCGCCCAAATTAGGGTCCTCCTCGAACAGGGTCGCGTCCTCATCGAAGGCGACGGCCGTCGCCAGGATCATGCGGCAGCCGGTGGTGCCGTAGTGGTGGCGCCGGCGCAGGGCGTCCAGCAGACCGTCTCGGGTAAAGGCCGGCGCCAGCATGCAGGTGAGGCCGCCATAGGCGCCGAACTTGGTGGCGCCCGGATGGCTCGCCCCGGGCCGACCCTTGTGGCCGTCGGAGTTGGAGACGATGCCGACCCGATAGCCCTGCTCGAAGGCGTCTTCGATCAGCCACTCGAAGGTGCCCCAGGCGGAGTGCACCTCGACCGACCGCTCCAGGCGCACGTCGTGGGCCATTTTGATGTCGGCGTAGCGCCCGCCGATGTGGGCGAAGACCACGCAGTCCTCGTCCTTGAGCGCGGTGAACAGGGCCTCGGCCGAGTTGGCGTCTGTTCCGATGTCCGAGAGGTCGTCCACCAGGGCGTGGGAGGAGCGGTGAATCTGGCGCCCCTCGCGCCGGTAGAGCACGTTACGGTCGCCGCCCAGCCCGGTGTTGCCCGACCACTCGTAGCCCGGAAAGGCGATGAAGTGGCCGTCCTGGTTGAATTGGGCGGTCAGTTCGTTGAGGTGGGCCCAGAAGGGCGAGGTGATCTGGAAGTCATTGCCCTGGTGGGAGACCGCGTCGAGGAAGGCCTTGTCCCGGGCGAAACCGTGGAAGTCGCGCGCCGAGTTCGTACCTATGGTCTCCTCCGACTGGCCGTGCAGATCGCCCCAGTAAGGCAGCAGCGCGGCCGTCTCGACCAGGCGCAGAGGGTTGGAGCGTGCGGTCGGGGCACCCTGGTCGTTCAGCAGCTCGATGACCAGGTCGCCCGTCTCCTCGCAGCGCAAGTCTTCCAGGATCACCGAGAAGGCGCCCGGCGCGAAACTGACCCGCGCCGGCAGACCGGCCACCGGCAGGTTGGCGCGCAGGGCGAAGCTTTGATCGCAGCGGTCGCTCGGGTTGCCCCAGCGGTCCTCGCCTTTCAGACAAAGCCGGAAGGTCTCGCCCCGGCGGCGGAGCGTCGGCAGCAGCGCCTTCCAGCGCACCGGTGGGCCGGGCACGATGGCGATCACGGCCTGGTTCGGCAGCTCCACATAGTTGTAAGTCGCGATCGCGTCGACCAGGACCCGGAACTCGAAGGTCGCCTCGCAGAAAGTCTGTACCCGCATGCCGGGCGAGCCACCGCGCGGGTCGCCGAAGCGCACGACGATTTGGTCGCCCTCGCGCAGGAAGCCGCGCACCACCTTGATGTAGAGCGTCTTGTCCCACGGCCGGATGTTGCGCTTCATGTCGTATTCGAGGTGCAGCACGGCGCCGTTCGAGGCCTCGGCGGTGATGTAGTTGGGCGCGGTCGGGTCCTGGAACTGTGGCCGGCCCATATCGCTCGCGAAGCGGTGGACGATCTTGATCGAGCCGGTGTCGTCGATGCCGAAGAAGCCGGCCGTGTAGGTCAGGGTGAAGGACTGATAGGAGCCCGCCTCGAAAGACCCCGTCGGCGCGATATCGGCCGTGCCCATCTTCTCGGGCAGATAGGTGGCGTGGGGCAAAGGGGCTCTCCTAGGCTGTCGACTCCAGAACGCGGCGCACGTTGCGCGCGGTGGCGGCGCTGACCCGGACGTTGGATTCGCGCGTCACGCCGGCAATGTGCGGCGTCAGGATCACGTTGTCGAGGCCCGCGAACTTGGCCGCGCCCGCCGCGCTCAAGGGCTCCTCGGCGAAGACGTCGAGCGCGGCGCCGGCCAGGTGCCCCTGCTTGAGGGCGGCGGCCAGGGCGGCCTCGTCGAGCAGGCCGCCCCGCGCGCTGTTGATCACTATGGCGCCGGGTTTCATGCGGGCGATGCGCCGGCCGTCAAGCAGATCGCGAGTCGCGTCGGTGAGCGGCACGTGCAGGCTGACGATGTCGCTCGCCGCCAACAGCTGGTCAAGCTCGAGGCGCTCGACGGCGCCCCAAGCAAGATCTTCGGCCGGCACGAAGGGGTCATGGGCGGCGACCGTCATGCCGAGCGCCCGCATCGGCCCGGCGACCCGGCGGGCGATCGCGCCGAAGCCGATCAGGCCCAGATGGCGGCTGGCCAGCTCGCCGCCGATCAACGAGGTGCGCGGCCAGTCCCCGGCGATCACCCTGTCGCTTGCGCCGTAGGCGCCGCGCACCAGCATGAGGGCAACCGCCACCACGTACTCGGCGACCGACTGGTCGTTGGCGCCGCTTGCCGGGCAGACCGCGATGCCGCGCGCTTCGCAGGCCGCCAGGTCGATGTTGTCGAGCCCGACGCCCAGACGCCCGACCACGCGCAGCGTCTTGGCCGCCGTCAGCAGCTCGCCGCGCACCTGGGTGCGGTTGCGCACGATCAGCGCCTCGGCCTCCGGGACGGCGGCGATCAAGGCATCGGGCCGCGCCACCAGGTCGGGCTCGTAGAGCGTGTCGTAGTCCGCTGCAAGCGCCTTGACGCTCGCCTCGTCCATGAACTCGGGAATGACGATCTTGGCCATCCGACCCTTATAGCAAGCCGTTGAAGCCGGCGGTCAAATCCCGCAGAGTGCCGGCATCCCATTCCTTCCCTTTCTCGGCGCCGGAGCCGCACCATGTTTCATCCCTTCCAAGTGGAGCAGTTCCTCTCCGAGACGGAACAGACTGCCCAGTTCAACTTCTCGGAAAGCGGGGTCCATCCGCTCACCCTGGGCGAGCTGATGGAGCTTGCCGATCTGGACGTGGCGCGCCTGAAAGGGACCGCGCTGGACTACCCAGAGGTCAACGGCATGATCACCCTGCGCGAGAAGATCGCCGCCCTCTATCCGGGCGCCGGGCCCGACAACGTGCTGGTCACGGTCGGCGCCTCGGAGGCCAACCACCTGGTGGCCGCGACCCTGCTGGAGCCGGGCGACCGGGCGATCGCGCTGCGCCCGACCTATCAGCAGCTGCCCGGCAACGCGCTCAACAGCGGCTTTCAGGTCGACACCATCAGTCTCGTCGAATCCGACGGCTGGGCGCTGGATCGGGAGGCCTTGGCGGCAGAAAGCGCCACGCCCGCCAAGCTGCTCCACCTGGTCAACCCGAACAACCCGACCGGGCGGATCCTGAGTGCCGAGGAGCGCGCCGCGGTGGTTGCGGCAGCCGATCGTTGTGGCGCCTGGATCGTCGCCGACGAGGTCTATGCCGGCACCGAGCGCGAAGCCAACGAGCCGACGCCGAGCTTCTGGGGCGCCCACGAGCGGGTCATCGCGATCAACTCCATGAGCAAGGCCTACGGCCTTCCGGGCTTGCGCCTTGGTTGGGTGGTGGCGCCGGGCGAGCTGATCATCGCCTTTTGGCGGCGCCACGAATACGCCACGATCACCGCGACCATGCTGGGCAACCTGCTGGCCGACGCGGCGCTCGATCCCGCTGTGCGGCCCAAGCTGACGGCGCGCGCCCGGCGCCTGATCCGCCGCGGCTTCGACAAGCTGACCGAGGGCCTGGCGGTGCACCCGGGGGTCTTTTCGGTGGTGCCGCCCCAGGCCTCGGCCATGTCGTTCGTGAAGTACGACCTGCCGATCGACTCCAGGTCCTTCGCCCAGCGCCTCTTGCGCGATCACGGCACCCTGGTGGTGCCCGGCGCCTGCTTCGGCCTGGAGCACCACTTCCGCTTCAGCTCGGCCCTGCCGGACGATGTCTTGAGCGCCGGCCTGGAGCGGCTCAACGTCTTGGTTTCGGAGATTCGCGCGGAGGCCCAGCCATGAAAACCTGCGGCGAGGTGCTGGTCGAGCTGCTCGAGGCCTACGGTATCGACACCGTCTTCGGCATCCCGGGAGTCCACACGGTGGAGCTTTACCGGGGCCTGCCCCAGACTGGGTTGCGCCACATCACCCCGCGCCACGAGCAGGGCGCCGGCTTCATGGCCGACGGCTATGCCCGGGTGACCGGCCGGCCGGCCGCCTGCTTCATCATCACCGGGCCCGGCATGACCAACATCGCGACCGCGCTGGGCCAGGCCTACGCGGACTCCGTGCCGATCCTGGTGATCTCCAGCGTCAACAGCAGTTACGAGCTGGGCTTGGGCGAGGGCCGGTTGCACGAGCTGCCGTCCCAACGCAACCTGGTCGAAGGGGTGACCGTGTTCAGTCACACGGTGCTCCGTGCCGACGAGCTGCCGACCGTGCTGGCGCGCGCCTTCGCGGTGTTCCACAGCGCCCGGCCGGGCCCGGTCCACATCGAGCTGCCGCTCGACGTGATCACCGCGCCGGGCGACCACCTGGCGCTCAAGGCCCACCCGACCCGGACCCGGCCGGGCCCCGACCCGGTCGCGATCGCCCGGGCGGCCGATCTGCTGCGCGAGGCCGAGGACCCGATCGTGGTGCTCGGCGGCGGCGCCCAGGACGCCGCGCCCCAGGCAGCCCGCCTGGTTCAGCGACTGGGCGCGCCGGTCGCGCTGACCATCAACGCCAAGGGCGTGCTGGCGCCGGGCCATCCGCTCTGCCTGGGCAGCACCTTGCCCCAGGTGCCGGTGTTGCGCGCCGTGGAGCAGGCCGACGTGGTGCTCGCGGTCGGCACCGAGCTGAGCGAGACCGACACCTTGCTGTTCGCCGGCCAGCTGGAGACCCGGGGCAAGGTGATTCGGATCGACATCGACCCCGAGCAGCTGGTGCGCAATGTGCTGCCCGAGGTCGCGATCTGCTCCGACGCCGCGCTTGCCATGGGCGCGCTCGCCGAGGCGCTCGAGGACTTCAAGGGCCACGACGCCGAGGCGCGGGTGGCGGAGATGCGCCAAGAGCTCGAGGCATTGCTGCCGCCGCCGATCGTGGTGCAGCAGCGGGTCATGGCGGCGCTCCAGGAGGCCCTGCCGGGAGTCGTCGTGGTCGGCGATTCGACCCAGCCGGTCTATGGCGCGAACCTGTTCTACGAGCCCGAGGGGCCGCGCGCCTACTTCAACTCGAGCACCGGTTACGGCACGCTCGGCTATGCCCTGCCGGCGGCGCTCGGCGCCAAGTTGGCGGCGCCCGAGCGCGCGGTGATCGCGCTGATCGGCGACGGCGGCCTGCAGTTCACGATCGGCGAGCTGGCGAGCGCGGTCGAGCTCGGCCTGGCGGTGCCGATCTTGCTGTGGAACAACAGCGGCTACGGCGAGATCAAGCGCTACATGGTCGAGCGGGACATCCCCCAAATCGGCGTCGACATCTACACACCCGACTTCCAAACCATCGCCAAAGGCTTCGGTTGCCGGGCGCTCAAGGCCGAGAGCCTGGCGCACTTGAAGACCGCCTTGGTGGACGCCCACGGTGCCGACGGCCCGACCTTGATCGAGATCGACGAAGCGGCGGCACAGGCCTGGTAACCGCACCATCTAGTAGGCACAGCAATTTTTGCCACATTATATTGACGTCTCGCCCACTGGATGTAATATGACGGGTGATTGACCACCCACCTCGCTTCGAGTCCCTGGCGGCGCCGGGGTCTGCGGGCAAGGACTGGTGAGATGCCAAGAGATCTGGTCCCGGCGCGCCTCGCGCAGCTTGATTTGCAATTCGTGTCACCCACGCTCTCGCGCTTCCCGTCACACCCCGCGCAGACCCTCTCCGCTGGCCCGGACGGGGTGCCCGCGCCTTGGCTCATCCAGAAAGGCCGTCCATGAAGTCCACGAAAGTGCTCGCTGTTCTGTCCCAAAAGGGAGGTGTCGGCAAAACCACCCTGGCCGGCCACCTCGCGGTCCAAGCCGAGCTGGCCGGCGCCGGTCCGGTCGCCTTGCTGGACGCCGATCCTCAGGAGAGTCTGGCCGATTGGGGGCGCGAGCGGCAGGCGGAGAGTCCTCTGGTCGAGCCCTCGTCCCTTTGGCGCCTCAAGAGCGACGTCCGCCGCCTGGCCAGCGACGGCGCCAAGCTGATCATCCTGGACACGCCACCCGGCATCTCGGCGACCCTGCGCAGCGCGATCGACGAGGCCAACCTGGTGCTCGTGCCGACCAGGCCCAGCCCCCACGACCTGCGCGCCGCCGGCAAGACCGTCGAGCTGGTCGAGAGCATCGGCCGGCCCCTGGTGTTCGTGGTCAACTGCGCCTCGTCCTGGGCGCGCATCACCTCGGACGCGGCGATCGCGCTGTCCCAGCACGGCACGGTGGCGCCGGCGGTGATTCACCAGCGCGCCGACTTTGCGTCCAGCATGATCGACGGACGCACGGTGATGGAGATCGGTCGCTCGTCCCGCTCGGCGGCCGAGATCGCGCAGCTGTGGGACTACATCGCTGGCCGCCTGGCCGGCCGGCGCCCGCGCGCCAATCTGAGCGCCTTCAAGGGAGTCGCCTGAAGGGGCGGAGCCGCCCATGACCACACCAAGCCGGCTGACCGGGTTACTGCTGGATCACGATTCCCCCGTGACCCACGAGGCCACCCCGGTCGCGCCGGCGCCCGGCGGAGGGCCGCGGATCATCACCGTGGCGAGCGCCAAGGGCGGCACCGGCAAGTCGACCACGGCGATGCACCTGGCGATAGGCCTGCTACAGCGCGGTCAAAGGATCGCTAGCCTGGATCTCGATGGCGCCCAGGGGACCCTGACCCACTATCTGGCCAATCGGGCGGCGCAGGCCGAGGAGCGCGGGTCGCGCCTGGCGATGCCCCGGCACCTGCGCTTGGCGCCGATCGACCAGCTCGACCGGACCCAGGCCGAGCATCAAGCCGAGACCTTGCTGGATCGCGCCCTGGCACAGTTCGACGACTGCGATGGCGTGGTGCTCGACACGCCGGGCAACGACGGGCCGATGGCGCGGCTGGCCTGCCGCCGGGCCGACATCCTGATCACGCCCTTGAACGACAGCTTCCTGGACCTGGACAGCTTGGCGCGGCTCGACCGGGGCAAGCGCGAGGTGCTGGGCCCGAGCGAGACCTGCCGGCTGGTGTGGCGCGAGAACGACCGCCGGGTCGCTGCCGGGCGGCCGCCCATCGACTGGATCGTGATGCGCAACCGCCTGGCCCATTTGGATGCGCGCAACAACCGCGAGGTCGCCCGACTGTTGGCGCAGCTGTCCCAGCGAATCGGCTTCCGCCTGGCACCGGGTCTGAGCGAGCGGGTGGTCTACCGGGAGCTGTTCCTCGACGGCCTGACCCTGCTCGACCAGCCGCCGTCCAATCCGAGGGATCACTTTCACAAGAGCCACGGCCGGGCCCGCGCCGAGGTCGACGAGCTTTTGCGCAGCTTGGGCGCGGCGGCATGACGGAGGCCGGGATGGCAACGAAGGATTGCCAGGTTCCAGGGACTTTTGGCATAATGGGGAACCCCGTCGGAACGACATCATTTCATAACAAACAGGGCACCGAAGCGGGCGAGCACCGGCACGGCTCGCCGCGTGGCCGTGTCGCGATTTCAGTCCGACCCTAAGGAGAGTGCACGCCGATGACCGAGAGCAGCAAGAAATCGTCCGTCTCTGGCGGCAAGGCCGCCCGTTTAGGTCGCGACACCCTAGGAGCCGCCGGCGCCGACAAGACAGCCGCCGCGCCGGCCCTTTCCGACGAGCAGACCAATGGCCTCCAGGCCTTCGTCGAGGCCAACGAGGCGATCATGTCGGGAATGACCGCGCTGAGCGCCGAGATGATGACCTTCGGCTCCCAACGCCTGCAGGCCAATCTGCAGCGTTCGGGATCGTTGGCGGCTTGCGAGGACCTGGACCAGGCCTTTCAAATTCAGTCGGCGTTCATCGAGGCGGCGACCCAGCAGTACCTGGCCCAAACCAACACGGTGCTGTCGATCATGACCGCCATGAACCGAAGCCTTTGGGCGCCGCTGCAGGTGGCCAGCCTGGCCATGCCCCGGCTGACCGGGCACGAAACCGACTGACCGCGAGGGCCCTTAGTGTGGCGGGTTGACCAGGGCGCGCAGGTCGGCGCCGCGGCCCAGCTCGTCGGAGGCCCAGGCGATCGCTTGGCTCAGGGTATCCCGGCCAAGCTCCTCGGCGACGATCGTCATGACCATGTTGAGCGCCGCTTCCATGCCGTCGGCGTGACCATCCTGGCCATGAGCGCGCAGCAGGGTCACCACCGAGTTGCACTGGGCAAGCGATAGGGCGGCAATACGGGCCTGGTGGGTCTTGTCCTGAAGGTCGGCCAAAGCGAGCGCTCCCGAGCTGCGCCCGCGGCTGCGAGCGCGCGCCCAGCCTAGGCAGACCCGGTTAACAGTTCGCTAAGCGGCCCCGGCGCGGTCTCAAGCGATCTGAATCGCCAGCGCGTCCAGATAAAGGGTGCCGATCAAGGCGAGGCTGTCACCACCGCCGAAATCGATCACCAACGCCCCGTCGGTGAAGGTCACTGCCGCGTCGCCGCTATCCAGGCGTAGGTCGCCGTTAGTGTCCAGGTCGCCGAAGCTCGCGACACCGGCCAGGCCCTGCAGCGCGATGCTGTCGTTCACCGGATCGCTCAGGTCGCCCTGCTCGAAATCCAAGATCAAGTCGGCGCCGCCGCCGGCCGCGAAGACGAAGAGGTCGTCGCCGCTGTCGCCCTCCAGGCGATCGTCGCCCGCGCCGCCGTCCAGCGTGTCATTGCCCGCGCCACCCTTGAGCAGATCGGCCCCGGCCGCGCCGCTCACCGTGTCGTCGCCTCGGCCGGCCACGATCACGTCGTCCGCCGCCGTACCGGCCAGGCTCTCGCCGGCCGAGGTGCCCTGCTGGGTGACCGCGCCGGAGACGTCGGAGCCGTAGATGACGTAGGCATGGCCGGCGAAAGTCGGCGTGCCACTTGCATAGAAACTGTCGCCTGCCGATACGATCACGTCATCGAAGCCGTCGCCGTTTAAATCGCCAGCAGAAGAGACGGAGTACCCGGTCCAATCATCGTCGACGCTGCCCAGTATCGTGAGTCCGTCCTCGGGCGAGAGGCTGTCTAGGTCGATATCCGCAAATCCTTCGGATTTACCGTAGATCACATAGGCCGCACCGTGATGGGCATTCAGATTGACGGCGCTGATCAGAACATCGTCAAGACCGTCACCATTGAAGTCGCCGGCGGACGAGAGGGAGAGGCCGGAAATGTTTCCACTGTTCGCGCCGTTGATCGTGATACCCTCGGCCGGCACCAAGCTTGCTAGATCGATGTCAGAGAACCCACCTGGCTTCCCAAAGATCAGATAGCTCTCTCCACTGTACTCCCGTAGATTTCCGGCACCGCTCGCCCGCCAGGCGCCGATTAGGATATCGTCGAAACCATCTCCGTTAACGTCGCCAGCCGAGGCGACCGGATGACCTGACCGATCGTCGGGATCGATGCCGTGAATTGTGAAGCCGTCGCTCGGCGCGAGGTTGACCAGATCGATATCCGAGAACCCGCCGGACTTGCCGAAGATCACATAACTTTGGCCCGGGCGATCGCTCAAGTTCCCGTAGAAACGAGAGGTCGGCGCCCCGATGATGACGTCGTCGAAGCCGTCGCCGTTGATGTCGCCGGCCGAGGCGACCGACAGTCCCGAATAGTCATCGACCGCCGAACCGAATACTGTGAAGCCCTCGCTAGGCGCGATCACGTCCAGATCGATGTCACTGAAGCCATCTGTTCGACCGAAAAGGATATAGCTCTCGCCTGCGTTGGGGCGCAAACCATCCATGGCCTCGGCATCGGCCGCGCCGATCGCGAAATCGTCTATCCCGTCGCCGTTCACATCCCCGGCCGAGGACACCGACCACTGGCGGAAGTACATTGCCTCAGGGCCTGAGATCGAAAAACCTTCAACCGGTGTCAGGGCGCCGAGGTTCACATCCGTTACCGGACCGTCGCGCCCGAAGAGCACGTGCGCTGCCCCGTTGTTGCCGTCAAAGGCGCCGATTATCAGGTCATCGAAACCATCGCCGTTGATATCGCCGACCGACGCAACCGAGTAGCCTGAGCGGTCGTTGTGGGTGGCATCGAAAATCGTGAAGCCGTCACTCGCGGAGAGGCTTGCGAGCTGCAGATCTCCTTGTCCGACAGTTTGGCCGAACACGACATAGCTTTCGCCGGCATCTACGTCCGCGTTGTTGGCGCCGTCGGCAAAAGGCGCCCCGATGATAACGTCGCCCAAACCGTCACCGTTGAAGTCACCCGCCGTGGAGAGGCTATTGCCGGCCCTGTCGTCGAAGTCTATGCCCTCGAGCCGGAAACCGGCTTCCGGTGCTAGTGTCGCGAGGTCAATTATCGTTCCCTGATTGGCGTTGACCACATCTACCAATACCCCAAGTGACGCGTCGACGGGCGCGTTCACGGAGGGATCGTCGAGGTTTACGAAGAGGACTAAGGTTTGATTGGCGTTAATGTCCAGCACCGTGCCGTCACGCAAAAAGAGCTCCGTTCCGTCGAGTTCGAAGTCCACGGAATCTTGGCCCGTGAGCCAAAGCACGTTAGTGCCTTGGCCATCGTCCACGATCGCGATATCGGCAATCTTGACGCGCGATGAGGTATCGGTGTCCTCGGATATCTCCGCCAACAGGATATCCGCGGCGAAGGACGGCGGTTGGTTGACGTTGGTGATCCGGATCTCCAGGAGCGCCGAGTCGTCCGGGCTCGTGCCCACCGTGGCATCGTCCACGTTAACGTTGGCGCCGATCAGCGTGTTGATCGGCAGGTCGATGTCGGCGCCAGCCTTCAAGTAGATTTCCGTCTCGTCGATCTCGAAGAGATCCGACCAGAAGCCAGTCAGGCTAAGCGTGTTGACCCCAGAATCGACGTCGCTCACCACGATGTCTGCGACCTTGATCCGCGCTCTCGTATCCAGATCGGTCGTGAAGGTAGCGACCGCATTCGCCAGGCTCACGGTCGGCGCGTCGTTCGCGTCGGTCACGGAAATTCCGAAATCCGCCTGGCTGCTGGTGCCGTCGCTCGAGCTGGCGACCACGCTGGCGCTCAGGCTGGGCTGAGTCTCGAAGTCGAGCGCGGCGCCGGCGGCGAGCGAGATCACACCGGTGCCGCTGTCGATCTGGAAGGTCCCGTCGGCGCTCACCAGCTGGCCGTTAGCGAAGGCGTAGGTCACGCTATCGCCGTCATCGGAGTCGATGGCCAGCGCGGTCACGCCGACCAGGGTGCCGGCGGCCGCGTCCTCGGCGATCGCGTTGGCCGTGCCGTCGCTGTCGGCGAGCGGGCCGATCGGGCTGTTCGCGCCCGCCTCGCCGGTCACCGCGACGTTGTCGAAGAAGATCTTGGTGAACTCGTTGCGGTCGGTCTTCATGTTGTTGAAGCCGCCCAGCACCAGCTCGTGGTCGCCGGCCGCCAGATCCAGGGTGATGGTGAAGGTCTGCCAACCGGTCGAGGTCGGGCCGTCGCCGTCTAGGCGGGCGATCGAGCCGTCCGGCCCGCTGCCGAGCTGGACCCCGTCGAGGCTGGCCAGAACGTCGCCGTACTCGTTGCCCTCGTAAGGCCGCCTGAAGTCCATCTTGTAGTGAAAGGTGATGGTCACCAGGCTCGCCTCGGCGAGCGTGAAGCTCTGAGTAAAGCCGCCGGAAATGCCCGTGATGTCCTCGCGGTCGAGGCCGCCCAGGACCAGTTGAAGCCCCTTGGTGCCGTCGAATCCCCTCCTCGCCAAGAGTGTTCCCGAGGCGTAGCCAGGCTGATTTGTGCCGAAAACATCGTCCTGATAGACAAAGCCGTCTAATCCGTTTTCGAAGTCGGCGATGATGATGTTGGTCATGTTTGGGGGTCCGAGACTGGTTCAGGGCGGGTCATGAACTTCAACAACTTAAGCCAGAGCATTTCCTGACGGAAAACCTCGGCGGCGTAGCGTGCGTGAGCTGCCTGCTTAAAAGGAAAGTAGCCAACTGATTGCATCGATCAGCAAATTACCGGTTGAGACACTGGGTGGTCGCCTTAAATTTACTCGTATGACTGACTTGGAGTACTATCTTTTAAGTTTATACTTAATGGAAGGTTAATGTGGATTGTGAATGAGGTTGCCTGCTCTGGATACAATTAAAAAGTTGTAGTATCAATCTTTCGAAAGGAACGGTTCTTGTTGAAGATGGCAACGCGCTACAATCTGAAACTGATTCTACATCCTCTGACCTAATTGCATTCGGTCCGAAGTGCCCCCATATCTTGGAAAAATTTCCTGAAGGTTTCATCTTCCGCGGTGCCCCCAGGCCGGTTGATTGCCCTTGATCGATCGGCAAGCATCGGAAATCTTTCGGAAATCGTTTATTGCCTCTATGCTGGCCAGGCGCACAGCACTGCTCATGAAGCCCGGGACGTCCGACGATGACTGGCAAGATATGCGACCGGTACTGGATGCGGCCCATGACCCAGGCCGACATGACGACCGTTGCGCGCTGGTTCGAGCAGCTGGCCGACCTCTCCCTGTTCGACCGCCGCATCCCCCTGCCGCTCAGCAGCGACGGCTACCTAGCCGCGTGGGGCGAATCGCTGTCCGAGCGCGAGCCACGCACGGCCTATTGGTTCGCCGTTGAGGACAGCGACGGCGCGCTGGTCGGCATCTCGGGCCTGCAGGACGTCAACTACGTGAACGGCGACGCCGTGTTCCCGATTTTCATGGTGGAGACCCTGCGGCTCAAGGGCATCGGCACCCGAGTGGGCGCGGCGATGCTGGATCTTGCCTTCTCCCAACTGCGCCTGCGCCGAGTCACCTCGTACTGCCGGGGCGATAACCACGTTTCGCGTCACATGACCGATTCGCTCGGTTTTCGCGAGGAGGGACGCTTGCGTGAGGCCTGGTATGCCGACGGCTACCACCACGACATCACGGTGATCGGGATCCTCGCCAAGGAATGGCTGGACCGGCGCGAGGCGCTGAGCCAGCGCCTGAGCCGGGACGTTCTGGTCAGTTTGGGGCGCCCACCCTCGGAATCGTGGACCTGGCCGCCGGCGACGGGGAGCCGGCTCGAGCCGGCCGCCAGCGGATGAGCGCCGCGCGTGACATGATGAAATTGGAACCGTCGACAGTGAAGTGCCGAAACAAAGCGCCATGACCAGCGATACGCCAGACAACAAGCAGCGGCGCTTGGGAGCCATCCTCTTCGCCGACGTCGCGGGCTACAGCAGCCTGATGGGCGACGACGAGCTGGCCACCTATGATGCCATCAAGACCCACCTGGACACCTTCGAGCGCTATAGCAGTCATTATCAAGGTCAAGTCCTGGAGGTGCGCGGCGATGGCGTCTTCGCCTTGTTCGACAGCGTGGTCAACGCGGTTCGCTTCTCCATGGATGTGCAAAAAGCGGTCGATGCGGCCAACGAAGCTGTGCCGGAGGACCGGCGAATTCGCTTTCGCATCGGCGTCAACCTGGGCGAGGTGCTCAAGGACGAGAAGCAAATCTTCGGCGACAGCGTCAACATCGCGGCGCGGATCGAGGGTTTGGCCGAGCCGGGCGGCGTCTGCGTGTCCGGCGCGGTCTACGAGCAGATCAAGAACAAGCTGCGCTACGGCTACGAATACCTAGGCCCCCAAAGCCTCAAGAACATCCGCGGCGACGTCGAAATCTTCCGGGTGCGCGACGAGGTCCAGGGCGCCACCATGGCGGCCAGCCCGCGCTCGGTCATGCGCGGCAGCGGTCTGGTGCGCAGCGCCATGAACCTGCCGTCGGTCGTGGTGCTGCCCTTCATCAACCTGGGCGGCGACCCGAGCGAGCAATGGTTCTCCGACGGCATCACCGAAGACATCATCACCAACCTGTCGAAGTTCCACAGCCTCTTTGTGATCGCCCGAAGCTCGGCCTTCGCGTACAAGAACAAGACCCTTTCGCCCCAGCAGGCGGCCAAGGAACTCGGCGTGCGCTACGTCACCCAGGGCTCGATCCGCAAGGCCGGCGACCGTGTGCGCATCTCGGTCGAGCTGGCCGACGCGGAATCCGGGCGCACCATCTGGGCCGAACACTACGACCGGGTGCTCGACGACATCTTCGCGGTTCAAGACGAGATCGCCTTCATGATCGTCGGCGCGACCGCGGCCCAGATCGAGACCCGCGAGGCCGAGCGCCTGCGCCAGCTGATGCCCAACGACTTGGAGGCCTATGGCCTCGTGCTCCAGGGCCAGCAGCGGATCTTCCGCTATACCCGGGACGCCAACTACGAGGCGCGCAAGCTCTACGAGGCGGCCATGCAGGCCGATCCGCGCTATGCCCGGGCCATGGCCGCAGTGTCGCGCACCCTTAACCTGGATTGGCGCTATCAGTGGAGCGAGTCCCAGGACGAGGCGCTCGACAAGGCGCTGGAGCTGGCTCAGCAGGCCGCCTTGACCGACGAGTCGGACGCCCGGGGCTTCGGCGAGCTCGGCTTCGTCCACCTCTATCGCAAGGAGCACGACGCGGCGATCCGCGCCTATACCCGGGCGCTCACGCTCAATCCGAACGATGCCGATCTGATGTCCGACATGGCCGACGCCATGGCCCACTCCGGCCAGTCGGAGAAGGCGATCGAGCTCTTGCAGAAGGCCATGCGCCTTAACCCCTTCTATCCGGACCAGTACCTCTGGCACCTGGGCGGCGCCTACTTCAATCTCAAGCGCTACGACGAGGCGGTCGACACGCTGCTCTACATGCACAACCCGACCGAAGGCCGCCGCCTCTTGGCCGCCTGCTACGGCCAGATGGGCAAGCTCACCGAGGCCCAGGATCAGGCCGCTAAGGTCCTTGAGGCCCACCCCAACTTCTCCCTGGAGCGCTGGGCCAGCGTTCAGCCGGACAAGTTCGAAGACGACGTCGAGCACTTCGTCGAGGGCCTGAAAAAGGCGGGGCTCAAGTAGCCCGCCGGCCGCCGGACGGTTGCCTAAAGCCGCAAACTGCGTCAAATCTTTCCGGCTAAGCTAACTGGGACAGTCTGACGTGCGAGCCTTCTTTACGGTCAGAAACAGCCTCTTGGCGATCTGTAGCCTGGCCACGGTGCTGCTGCTGTGGCTGACCGTGAACTTTTGGCTCGCCGCCTACGGTCAGCGCGAGGACGCCAAGCGCCTGCTCGACAGCCTGGCGACCGGCGACCTCCTGATCAGCGCCGACGACCATCTGGCGCGCGAGCGGGGCCTGGTCTATGCCGCGCTCAACGGGCCCGCCCCGGCCGATCGGGCGACGTTGAAGACGATCGACGGCGAGCGGCGCCAGGCCGACGCCGCGTTCGAAGCGACCGTGACGCGCCTGCAGACCGGCCCGACCGACCAGAGCCGCCGGGCCGCGGTCGACACCGCCTTTGAGCACTTCGCGGTGCTTCAGGCCTTGCGCCAGGAGTCCGCCAGGGCGCTCGCCAAGCCCCTCGCTGAGCGCGACCCCGAGATCATCGAGCAGTGGTTCGCGGTCAGCTCCGAGATGGTCACGACCTTACAGGAGCTGATGATCGCGACCCGCTTCCGGGCACAGACCACGGTGCGCCGGATAGAGGCCCTGATCGACCTGCGCCAGGCGATCGCCGTGATGAGCGGCTACGCTCTGCGCGAGCGCGGCTTCCTAGCTGGCCTGATCGCCGGTGAGCGGCCCTTGACCCAAGAGGACCTGGTGCGCCTCTCGGTCTTCCGCGGCCATCTGGAGCAGGCTTGGAACCAGGTCTCCGCCTATCGCGGCGAGGCCGCGGCGATCGCCGACATCGCGGCGCAAATCGACCAGGTTCGCGAGGAGTACTTCGACACCTTCGAATCGATCCGCGCGCCGATCCTCGCCGCCGGCCGCGCGGGCCGGCCCTATCCGGTTTCGCTCGGCGAGTGGTTCGCCCAGTCAAATGCCGCGATCGCGCCGCTGCTCGATCTCGACCGCCTGGCCGGCGCCCGGGCCAAGCGCATGGTCGAGGCGCGCGCCGCCCAAGGGCTGCGCGGCCTGGTCTACGACAGCACCATGCTGGTGCTGATCCTGGGCATCGCGGTGATCTCCACCAGGATCGTGTTCAATTGGATCGTCCGTCCGCTCGAGGACATCACCAAGGCCATGTCTGCGCTGGCCGCCGATCGGGAGGGCATCACCGTGCCCTCGACCGAGCGGCACGGCGAGATCGGCGCCATGGCGCGCGCGGTCCAGGTCTTCAAGGACCGCATCGAAGCCAAGGCGCGTGAGGTGCGCGACACCAACGCCAAGCTGCAGCGCCTTAACCGGGAGCTCGAGGGCCGGGTCGAGCTGCGCACCCAGGAGCTCGCCGCAGCGCGCGACGAGGCGGTGCGCTCGAGCCAGGCGAAGAGCCAGTTCCTGGCCAACATGAGCCACGAGCTGAGAACCCCGATGAATGCCATCATCGGTTTCACCGGCCTGGTCATGCGGCGCTGCAAGGACCTGATCCCGGGCCGCCAGTACAGCAATCTGGAGAAGATACGGGTCAGCGCGGACCATCTGCTGGCGCTGATCAACGACGTGCTCGACCTCTCCAAGATCGAGGCCGGCCAGATGGAGATCCGCATGACCCAGGCGCCGGTCGAGACCCTGGTCGAGCACTGCGCGCGCGCCCTGGAGACCGCGGTCCAGGAAAAGGGCTTGCGCCTTGAGACCCATGTCGAGCCCGATCTTCCGGTGCTCTACACCGACCAGGACAAGCTGCGCCAGATCCTTATCAATCTGCTCTCCAACGCGGTCAAGTTCACGCACGAAGGCAAGGTCTCGGTGGCAGTGGCGCGGCGCGGCGAAGCCATGGTGTTCACCGTGACCGACAGCGGCATCGGCATCCCGCCGGAAGCCCGCGAGCTGATTTTCGAGGAGTTCCGCCAGGTCGACGACAGCTCGACCCGGGAGTACGGCGGCACCGGCCTCGGGCTGTCGATCTCGCGCCATCTGGCCCGGCTGATGGGCGGCGACCTTTCGGTCGAGAGCGAGCCCGGTCAGGGCTCGACCTTCAAGGTGGCCCTGCCCCTGTCCCAGGCCGAGCGGGCCGAGACGGCGCCCGCGCTGCCCCGGCCCGTCGCCCAGGCGGCCGAGGGCGAGCGGGTCGTATTGGCGATCGACGACGATCCCAACGCGATCGACATCCTTCAGGAAAATCTGGCCGAGGCCGGCTACCGGGTGGCCGGCGCGACTGACGGCGACGAGGGACTGCGCCTGGCCCGGGAGATCAAGCCGATCGCGATCTTCCTGGACATCGTCATGCCCCGCAAGGATGGCTGGCAGACCTTGCGCGCCCTGAAGGCCGACCCGGCGACTCGGGAAATCCCGGTCATCGTGCTCTCGATCATCGATCAGAAGGAGCTGGGCTATCGCTTGGGCGCGGCCGACTATCTGCTCAAGCCGATCGACCGGGAGGCGATCATAGCGACCCTGGCGCGCCAATCGCCGATCAAGGGCCGGCTGCTGATCGCCGACGACGACCCCATGGTGGTCGACGTGGTCTGCCAGCTGTTGGAAGGCGAAGGCTTCGAGATCGACACCGCGTGCAACGGCCGGGAGGCGCTCGAAGCGATCGAAAAGCGCTCGCCGGCGCTAATCCTGCTCGACCTCCTGATGCCCGAGATGGACGGCTTTAGCGTGATGGAGCAGCTTGCTCGGGACCCCCACGCCCGAGATATCCCGATCATCGTGCTGACCGCGAAGTCGCTGTCCCGGGCCGAGGAGGAGAAGCTGCGCGCCCGCGCCCGCGCGGTCATCACCAAGCAGGGCTTCGAGCGCGACGAGCTGCTGCTCGAGGTGCGTGGCGCCCTGGCCCGCTACGACAGCCGGGCCGAGGCCCGGTGACCGGCGCGAAGGGGGCCGCGTCCTCGCCCAAATCGCCGCTCGTGCGCGCCGTTTTGTGGATGGCCGGCGCGCTGACCTCCTTCTTGGTCATGGCGGTCGCGGTGCGCGAGCTGACGGGCGCGATGTCGGCCTTCCAGATGCTGTTCATCAGAAGCGGCCTGGGTTTCGCCTTTCTGCTTGTCGTGCTGTCGGCGACCGGCTGGGGCCAGGCGCGCACCCAGCGTCTTACCGGCCATCTCTTTCGCAACGTCGCCCATTTCACCGGTCAAGTGCTGTGGATCGTCGGCATTCAGCTGCTGCCGCTGGCGACGGTCTTCGCGATCGAGTTCACGACGCCGATCTGGGGCGCGATCCTGGCCGTGCTGTTCCTGGGCGAAAGCATGAACCGGGGCCGCTGGATCGCGCTGACCTGCGGCTTTATCGGCATTCTCGTGATCCTGCGCCCGGGCCTGGGCCTATTCGATCCGGATCTTCTCGTGATGATCGCCTGCGCCTTTTTCTTCGGCCTGACCACGGTGATCACCAAGTGGCTGACCCGCACGGAATCCGCGCTCACCATTCTGTTCTACATGACCCTGATGCAGATGCTCTTCGGCCTCGCCATCTCGGTGTTTGACTGGGCGCCGGTCGCGCTCGACCATTGGCCTTGGCTGGTGCTGCTGGCGATCACCGGTCTCTCCGCCCACTACTGCATCGTGCGGGCGCTTGGCTGTGCCGACGCCACGATCGTCATGCCGATGGATTTCCTGCGCTTGCCGCTGATCGCCGTGCTCGGCTTCCTGGTCTACGCCGAGCCGCTCGACCCGGTCACCCTGATCGGCGCCGTGCTGATCTTCGCCGGCAACTATTACTCGATCCGCCGGGAGAGCAGGGGCAGTTGAGTTGGTCTCGGCAACGGCCCGCTCCCCCACCCGGCCACCCATTGAGCATACTGTCGTGGGTGGCCGCGTGGGGGAGCGGGCCGGTGCCGCATCAACGAAAAAGCTAGCGCTCAACCTTTTTGAGCAGCACCTTCGGGCGCCGTTCCTCGGCGACCTTGAAGAGGTCGAAGCTCTGCTTGACGAAGTTCACCACGCCTTCCAGGCCGGCGCAGTACTCCTTGAGTTCCGGCGTCATCTCGGCTTCGACGAGGCGCACGGCCCGGGCCGGATCGAAGATCTCGAAGCGCAGGTAGAACCAGGGCTCGCCGCGTTTCAGGATCAGGTCCTTGGAGGTGTCGTGCCACTCGAAGGCCCACATCAGGCTGCGCGGCCAGATGTGGATCGGAAAGCGCGCAGTGATCATGGTGCCGGGCAGGGCCGGATCCCGGTGATGGTTGAAGGGCGGCAGCTGGACCAGATAGACCGGCTCGTCGGCGACGAAGCGCCAGGGCGCGCCGATCTGCAAGACCGGCCGCTCGAAGCTGCGCCAGTTGTCGACCGGCTCCATCTTGACGATCTGGTCGATCATGTGGGCCGAGACCGCGCTCTGCTTGCCGGCCACGTTGACCATCGCCGGCTTGCCGTTCGGGCCGATGGTGTAACGCAGGTGCAGATCGAAGGGGCATTTGACCTCGAAGTGTCGGGCTTCGTTGTCGAGCACCGCCGGGCAGTAGCCGACCGCCTTGGCCGGCGTGCCGGGCTCGGGCTTCTTGTAGACCGCCTTGGGTGCCTCGTAGATGAAGCGGTTCTTGTCGCCATGGATCATCCAGCCGACCTCGGCGACTCGGCCCTTGGGCTTGCGCCAAGGCATCTCCTCCTCGGCCGGCGCCTCGGGCTTGGGCTCCGGCGCGGTCTCGGGCGGCTTGTCTTTGCGAAACAGGTCGAACATGGCGGATCAGATCCTATGGCACGGGCCCCCGGCGGGCCCGGCGCCTCCTTTTACAAAGTCTCGCGGGTCAGCTCAACCGACCCCATTGTGCTAGACTGGTCGGCCGCCTAGATATGATCCGCCTCAATCACCGGGTCGAGCGATGAGCCAGCTAAGCCACGCCCTGAACAGCGCCGCCGTGCCGGCCAGCGACCGGTTGCCGGCCTGGTCGTGGCTCTGGCTGCCGCTTGTCGTGGCCGTCATTCTGCTGGTGCTCGGTCACGCGGCGCCCGACTTCTACGCGGTGTGGATCGGCAGCGAAAGCCGCGGGATACTCGAGCTGTCCCACGTGCTCTTGCCCCTGGCCGGCCTGGTAGTGGCCCTGCGCACCGTGACCTTGCCGGTCCTGCGCGGCCAGCCCTGGCTCTATGCCTGGATCGGCTTTGCCGCGCTGGCGTGCCTTTACATCGCCGGCGAGGAGGCGAGCTGGGGACAGCACTACTTTGGCTGGGTGACCCCCGAATCGTGGCAAGCGCTCAACGACCAGGGCGAGACCAATCTGCACAACACCAGCTCCTGGCTCGATCAGAAGCCGCGCAGCCTGCTGGAGCTGGGCGTCATCGTCGGCGGCATCATCGTCCCGATCGTGGCGCTCTGGCGGCCGAAAATTCGGCAAACCTGGTTCGGCGTCGTCCTGCCGCCCCTGATTTGTCTGCCGGTCGCGGTGCTCGCTGAGTTTGCCCGCATGACCGAGCGCTTGCTCAAGGCTCTGACTGATGGCGCCTACCTTTTCAACCGGGCGAGCGAGGTTCAGGAGCTCTATTTCTTCTACTTCATCCTGCTCTATTTGATCGTCCTGCGCAGGCGGCTGAAGCAGGCCTAGTCCACTTTCCCGTCGCTCGACAGCGCGATTGCGATTGGCTTGGTCTGGGGAAACTGGGCGAAGACGATCATCATGATGACCGTGAGCGGCACGCAGAGGAACATCCCGGCGACGCCCCAGATCGAGCCCCATACGGCAAGCGATAGGATCACCACCAGAGGGCTCATATTGAGCGAATGGCCCATCAAGCGCGGCTCCAGCACGTTGCCGATAATCATCTGGGCCGTGCTCAAGCCCACCGCGATGATCAGGAAGGGCCCGAAGGAGGGGAACTGCACCAAGGCCAAGAGGGCCGGGAAGATCACCCCGAGGATCGAGCCGACCGTCGGGATGTAGTTCAGAAAGAAGATGATAACCGCCCAAAACTCGGCGAAGTCGACCCCGACCACGAGCAGGAAAACGTAAGATATTCCACCGGTCAGCACGCTGAGAATGGTCTTGATCCAGATGTAGGTCTGGACGTCGTCCTGGATCCGGCCGAGCAGCTTGCGCGCCGTTTGCTCGCGCTCGGGCTCGGGAAAGAGCGCCTTCATCTTGCGTTCAAAGCTGCCCTGCTCGATCAAGAGGAAGGCGACGTAGATCACGATCACGCCGATGTTGCCGGCGACCCCGGCGGCCGCGCTGCCGAGCTGCACCAGCACCGTCTTGGTGTCGATCTGGTCGGTCAGCTGGGTGATGGTCGGCGTCTGCTCCAGGCCGAACAGCTCGGCGCCCTTGTGGATCAGGGCTTCGAAGTTCTTCTGGTACTCGGGCGCCGCCTTGGAGACCGCGGCGAAGTTGCTGCCGATCATCTCGACCAGCAGCACCAGCAGCGCGAGCATCGTCAATAGTGCCACCGAGAGGGTCAGCCAGCGCGGCGCGTGGTGTGTGCCGAAGGGAATCCGGCCATAGGCCCGGGCCATGGCATTGATCACGTACCAGATGATCACCGCGATCGCGAGGGGGATCAGCAGCTCCCGGCCGGAGACCAGCAGGTAGACGCTGAGCGCGGCGACGAAGAAGAACAGAGCGAAGGAGACTAAGCGGGTCGGCATGGCGTCGGGGCGGTCCTCTCAAAAGACCAGAGGCCACTTTCATGGCTAAGAAAAGGTTAACGCCGGTCCAAATGCGCCAGCACCAGGCCGAGCGCGACCGCCGCCAGGCCGAGCAAAAAGAGCCCGGAGACCCGCTCGCCGAGCAGCCAGGCGCCGAGCGCGGTTGCGGTCACAGGGCTGAGCGCCAAGAAAATCGTGACCCGCGTGGGTGTCGTGTGGTTGAGCGCCCAGAGCCAGAGATAGTAGCCGCCGCCGCTGCTGACCCCGAGGAAAACCACCGCCAGCCAGCCGCCTTCGGTGAAGCGGGGCAGTTGGGTGAAAAAGCCGGCCGCGCCGGCGGGCAGGCAGAGGAAGACGACCGAGGCGACCATCGCCAAGAAGCTGACCTGGAGCGATGGATAGCGCTGCAGATAGGGCCGGTAGAGCACGCTGCAGAGCGCGCCGCAAAAGGCGCTGGCCAACATGGCCAGCGCGCCCAGCCACAGCAGTCCGCCGCCGGCCGGCACGGCAAGCCGGTCGCCGAGCGCGAGCGCGACGCCGAGGATCGTCAGGCCGACGCCGGCCGCCTTGGGAAGCGTGATCGGCTCGCGCCCCAAGCCAGCGCCGATCACCAGGGTAAGAAGCGGCAGGCTCGCGAAGATCACCGATCCCAGCGCCGCCGGGATATGGCGAAGGCTGTAGTTGTGCAACACGATCAGGACCGCGAATTGGACGATGCCGAGCAGGCAGATCGGCAGCAGGTCGCGCCGGGCGATGACCGCGCGGGTCATCAGAAGGAAAGGGACCAGCAGGCAGAGCGCGCCGATCCCGTAACGCCAGAGGGCAAGCGATGCCGGGTCGCTTTGGCCGATCACGAAGCGGGTCGCGACGATGCCCGTGCCCACCAGGATGCCGGCAATCGCCGCGGCGAGCGCCGGCAGCAGGCGGTTCATCGGGGCAGTGGCGCCGGCAGCTCCAGCTCCCAGGTCTCGCCCACCAGGTCGTGGCCGAAGCTGCGGTGGGGCTCCTCGGCGACCACGGCGAAGCCGAGCCGCCGATAGATGTGCCGGGCGGCGTCCAGGTTGCTGTTGGTCCAGAGCGTGATCTTGGCGTAGCCGACGCGCCGGGCGAAAGCGATGCACTCCTCGACCAGACGCCGGCCGATGCCCAGGCCCCGGGCCTTGGGCTCCACATAGAGCAGGCGCAACTTGGCGACCCCCTCCGCTTTGCGCACCAGGAACACCGAGCCGACGATCTCGCCGTCGCGCTCGGCGATCCAGCAGCGCTCGCGCTTGGGGTCGAAGCACTCGACGAACTCCGCCGTGACTTGGGCGACCAGGCTCTCGAAGCGCTCGTCCCAGCCGTACTCCTCGCTGTAGAGCACCCCGTGGCGGTGCACGACCCAGCCCATGTCGCCCGGTTGATGGGGCCGCAGCAGGTAGGGCACGCGCTGTTCGGCGGGCGCCTTGAGAATCTGCTCGATGGTCGCCATGGCGGCGACCAGGCGCCGCTGGTCCTCATCAGGGTGGCCGCCCAGCATGGCGCCGATCTCGTTGCGCGAACGGCTGTTGAGCAGGGCGAAGGCAGCATGGCCGTCCTCGGTCAGGCGCAATAGGCTGCGCCGCCCGTCTTGCCGGCTGCGGGTCTTGGAGAGCAGCCCCCTGGACTCGAGCCCGCTCAAGAGTCGGCTCAGATAGCCGTTGTCCAGGCCCAGCTCCGCGCCCAGCTGGCCGGCCGTGGTCTCTTCGTGGTGGGCCAGCTCGTAGATGATGCGTGCTTCAGTCAGGGAGTAGGGGCTCTTCAACAACCCCTCCAGCAGCACGCCGATCTGCTTGGTGTAGAAGCGGTTGAAGCGCCGCACTGCCTCGATGCGTTCGCCCGGCTCCATCTCAAAGAGTGCCCCCTGTGGGTAGATATTGAGAGATAGTCAGATAATTAGTTGCTTTTGTCAAATAAATGGCTCAGCTGGACGGGCCGCGGGGCTTCGCTAAGATCCCGCGAGACCTCTTTCTCCAGGAGACTGCCTGCGATGGCCGAAGACCGACCCGTCCTCATGAGCGGCGGCTGCCAGTGCGGCGCCGTGCGCTATGCCCTCTATGCCGCGCCCCACGGCAGCCACATCTGCCACTGCCGCATGTGCCAAAAGGCCTTCGGCGCCTTCTATGCGCCGCTGACTCTGATCGACCACGCGGACTTTGCCTGGACCAGGGGCCAGCCGGCGATCTTCAAGAGCTCGCCGGACATCGACCGGGGCTTTTGCGCGGCCTGTGGCACGCCGCTCACCTTCGCCCATAGGGGCGCGGCCTATCTCAACATCTCGATCGGCAGCCTGGACCACCCTGAGCAGGTCAAGCCGGAGATCCAGATCGGCATCGAAAGCCGCATGCCGTGGGCCGCCGAGCTGCCCGGGCTCAAGGAGGAGACCACCGAACAAGTGATCGCGCCCGAGCGCCTGGCCCGGGTGATCAGCCACCAACACCCGGACCACGACACCGCGGCCTGGCCGGTCAATCCCTGAGGCGCGGCACGTACTTGCCGCGTACGGCGCGCACTCCGACTGGCCAAACGCGAGGCTCCTTTTCGCGCCGGTCGCGTATGTGTGAGATTGAACCGAGATCGAAGAGTTTGGAGTGATCGATGCCCAAGGAAATCACCGCAGCTTGCCTTTGCGGAGACGTCCAGATGGTGTGTGGCGCTCCTGTTGGGACAGGAAGCTACTGCCATTGCGAGGACTGCCGAAAGTCCACCGGCAGCGCGTTCAGTGTCGCCATTCCTTTCGAGTCCGATCAGTTCCGTGTGCTTCGCGGCAGGATCGGCTCCTTTACGAAACAGGCCGACAGCGGAAACGAACTGACGCGCAACTTTTGCCTAAACTGCGGGTCGCCGCTGTTTGGAACATCCCCAGAGCATCCGGGCCGAGTTTACGTGAAGGCAGGCGCGCTGGACGATCAATCACTGGTCCAGCCAACCCATCAGAGTTGGTGCCAATCAAAGGTCGATTGGTCGGAAATCGACGACGACCTTCCGTCCCATCCCAAAGGCAGGACCTAGCGCACGGCTACACCCTCCGGCCGCGCCCAGGGCGGGACGGGGGTCAGCTGTTCGACCAGGTAGTCGATCACCGCGCGCACCTTGGGCGCCATTTGCCGGGTCGCCGGGTAGGCCAGGTAGATCGACCGGTCGTCGGGCGGGTTGAAGGTCTCGAGCAAGGGGACCAGACGCCCTTTGTGCAGGTCCTCGGCGACGATGAAGCGGGCCAGGCGCGCGACGCCGAGGCCGGCCAACGCCGCTTGATGGAGCGCGCCGCCGAAGGCCTGGAAGTTGCCACGAACCTTCAATTCGAACGGTCCTTGGGGGCCGACGAAGCGCCACCCGTCGGTCGAATGGCCCCGGGCATGGATCACCAGGCAGTTGTGATGCTTAAGATCCTCCGGCACTTGGGGTGTGCCCCGGGCCGCCAGATAGGCGGGCGCGGCACAGACGATCCAAGGGTCGGACGCCAGCTTGCGCACGGTCAGGGTGGAATCGGCCGGCAGAAGGAAGCGCACCGCCAGGTCCAGGCCTTGCTCGATCAGATCCAGCGGGCCGTCGCCCATGACCAGCTGAATTTCGACCTCCGGATAGCGCGCGAAGAACGCGGGCAGGAGCGGGATCAACTGGCGCTCCGCGAAGGCGATCGAGGAGCCCAGGCGGACTCGGCCGCGCGGCGCCGCGCCCAGGCTGCTGGCCTCGGATTCCGCCGCCTCGATGTCGCTTAGGATGGCGGCCGCCCGACGGTAGAGCAGGGCGCCGGCCTCGGTCACGGCGAGGCGCCGTGTGGTGCGGTTGAGAAGACGCGTGCCG
Organism: Pseudomonadota bacterium; assembly: GCA_039029395.1. GTDB lineage: Bacteria > Pseudomonadota > Alphaproteobacteria > Kiloniellales > JAKSDN01 > JBCCGG01. The sequence continues at coordinate 38,132 of JBCCGG010000028.1, forward strand.
AGCCGCTCCTCCAGGCGGGTGATCGCCTTGCTCACCGCCGAAGGGGTCAGCCGCACCAGGCGGGCGGCGCCCGCGTAGCTCTCGGCATCGACCACCCGCACAAAGATCGCCATGTCTCGGACGTTTTCCATGGACCTTAGTTCCGTGAATTCAGTTCATGAAATTATGGAAATAATAATCTATTCACGAACTGAAGTCGCGCGTTATATGTCCAGTCCTAAGACATTCCGACGGAGGAGGCTGGCGATGCGCAGCGTAACCTTGGTGACGGTTTTGATGGGTCTCTTGGTGGCCAGCGCCGGCGTCGCGGCCTTCATCTGGCATCAGCTCGGCGATGTCGAGCTAAGCGGTCACGGCATCGCCGCCCTGATTCTCGGCACCCTGTTCAGCCTTGGCCTGGGCGTCGGGCTGATGGGTCTGGTGTTCTACTCCAGCCGACACGGCTTCGACGAGCAGGCTCAGCGCGAGGATTAAGCGCCTTCGGGCTGGAACGCCAGAACCGGCGTGCCGCCCGACATCAGCTGCAAGCCGCCGTCCTTGATCCGGTAGCTGTCGGCCGACTGGAGCGCTTGGAAGTAGGCATGCTCCTGCTCCATGACGCCGGGCGGGTCGGCGCCATACATCTGGGTGGCCCCGATCGGCGAAAACTTCAGGCCGGCCGCGCCAATGCGCTCGGCCGAGCCGAAGTAGCCGTTGACCCCGCCGTTGCCGGCGACACGGCCGTCCCGGCCGAAGGTCATGGTCACCTTGGAGCCTTCCAACACTGGCTGTTCGCCAATCCGCTCGAGCTGCCAGGGGGTCGTGGTCAGGCGGGTCCAGGCATCCTCGGCCGAGAGCATATGGCCGCCCGATGCCTCGCTCTGGGTGGGCGCCGGCTGAGTGCAGGCGGCCAACACCGGCGCAAACGCGAGCAGCGCGAGCGCTGCCGCAAGAGGTCCAATTTTCATCGCTATCTAGCCAGTCCTCAAAAGTACGTTCTTCTAGCCCCCCACTATACGCCGGCAGCGCAGGGCGCATCCCTTTTCTTGCCGATTAGGGGCACCAAAGCGGCGGCCAGCTGGCGCACCCCGGCGGCCATCTGGGACTCGGGCGTGCCGGCGAAGCCGAGCAACAGGCCCGGCGCTTGATCGGGCGCCTGGCCGTAAGGCGAGAGCGCGAAGCAGGTGATGCCCTGAGCGGCCGCGGCCCGCACGGCCGCCCGGTCGTCGCAGCCCGGCGGCAAGCGAAGAATGACCCGGAGACCGCTGGCCACCGGATCGACCTGGACCAGGCCGCCCAGCTCGGCCTCCAGGGCCGCCACCAGGGCGTGCCGGCGCGCCGCGTAGATGGCGCGCATGCGACGAACGTGGCTGGCCAGATAGCCGTCGTTGATGAACTCGCAGAGCACGGCCTGGGGCAAGGTCGGCGGTCCCCGGTCCAGCACCCCGTTGGCGAAGGCAAAGGGCTCGACCAGGCCGGGCGGCAGGACCAGGAGCCCTAGGCGCAGGGCCGGAAACAACACCTCGCTGAAGCTCCAGGCATAGACCACCCGGCCGGCCCGATCGAGCCCCTGCATGGCGGGCACCGGCCGGCCGATGAAGCGGAACTCGCTGTCCTCGTCGTCCTCGAGGATCCAAGCGTTCCGCTCAGTCGCCCAGTCCAGCAGCTCCAAGCGGCGCGAGACCGACAGGGTCACGCCAAGGGGATACTGGCAAGAGGGCGTCACGTAGGCGAGCCGGGCGTCCGGCGCCGCGGCCACGGCCCGCCGGACCTGCAGGCCGCTCCGATCGACCGGCACCGGGACAAGCCGGCAGCCCTGCGCTCGCAGCGCCTGGTGGGCGGTCTGGCCACCGGGGTCCTCGACGATCACCCGGTCGCCAGCTTCGAGCAGCAGCATGGGCACCAGATTGAAAGCCCTTTGGGTGCCCGAGGTCACGATCACCTGCTCGGCCTCGCAGGCGACGCCCCGGCTGTCCGACAGATAGCGCGCCGCCGCCCGGCGTAGGGGCCGAAAGCCGGCGGCATCGCCGTAGTTCATGAGCTGCTGGGTGAGACTGCGCTGAACGCGGTTGGTCAGCCGGTTCCAGGTCCGTTGGGGGAACAGGTCGAAGTCCGGGATGTTCGGCGTGAAGGGACGGTTGGGGGAGGCATCGATCCCGCCAAGGGGGTACCCCGCGACGGCCGTTTGGCCACGCCGGGAGAGCTGCGGCGCGCTGTTGCTCGGCTCAGCCCGATGGGGCTCGTTGACCGATAGCGCGCGCGCTAGGGCGACATAGGAGCCGGAGCCGACCCGGCTTTCCAGATAGCCTTCCTCGGCCAGCTGGGCGAAGGCGGTGACCACCGTGCTGCGCGAGACCCCGAGCTCCTTGGAGAGCGCCCGGGTCGCCGGCAGCCTTTGGCCCACCGCCAGGCGGCCGGTCAGGATCGCAGCCCGGAGATGTCGGTCGAGCTGCCGGGCGAGCGGCTCGGAGGCCGTCCGGTCCAGTTCCAGGAAGGGAAGAAAGGCGCCTTCGCCCTTGAACTTCGGCATGGTTCACTCGCAATTGGTCTGCTTGATCTTCCATTAATGGCCTCATGATTCATACCAAATTGTAATGAAACTGTCCTCATGCCGCGCGTACACTTCGCCCAAAGGACTGAAATCAACACTCCGACAAAACAGGGAGGAAGGCATCAATGCCCAAAGGACAAACGAACACTGAAATCTCGCGCTTGAAGGCGGACCTGCTCGAGGGCCGGGTTAGCCGCCGGTCGTTTCTGGAAGGCGCCACCGCGCTAGGCCTGTCGGCCACCCTGGCAAGCTCGATCATGTCCGAGGCGCGGGCGGCCGAGCCCCAGAAGGGCGGCCACCTGAGAGCCGGCATGGGCCACGGCTCGACCACCGACTCGCTGGATCCGGCGACCTATGAAAATGGCTTCATGAGCAACGGTATTTGCTACGGGAGCCACAATCACATTGCCGAGCTCGGCGTCTCCGGCAAGCTCGAACCGGAGCTAGCGGAGAGTTGGGAGGCATCGGACGACGCGGCGACCTGGTTCTTCAAGATCCGCAAGGACGTCGAGTTCCACAACGGCAAGACGGTGGACGCCGACGACGTCGTCGCCTCCGTCAACCATCACCGTGGCGAGGACTCGAAGTCGGCGGCCAAGCCGCTTCTGGAGCAGGTCACGGGAATCAAAGCTGACGGCAAGGATACGGTGGTCGTCGAGTTGAGCGGCGGCAACGCGGACTTCCCCTTCATCATCAGCGATTACCATGTCGCCATCATGCCGTCGAAGGACGGCGTTGCGGACTGGCAATCGGGAGTCGGTGCCGGCGGTTACGCCGTGAAATCGTTCAATCCGGGCGTAAAGGCCGAGCTCACACGCCATCCCAATTACTGGAAGAGCGATCGCGCTCATTTCGATTCGGTCGAGTTGCTGTCGATCACCGACGTCGTGGCCCGCACCAACGCCCTGGCGACGGGCGAGATCGACGTTATGGATCGCTGCGACATCAAGACTTTGCACCTGCTCGAACGCAATCCGAACGTCAAGGTCGGCGAGACGACGGGCACGGCGCACTATTCGATCCCCATGAGGACCGACACGGCGCCGTTCGACAACAACGACGTGCGCCTGGCGCTCAAGTACGCGCTTGACCGCGAGGCCTTGCTGCAGACCGTGCTGCGCGGCCACGGTGCCTTGGGCAACGACCATCCCATCAGCACGGCCAACCGCTATCATGCCTCCGAAGCGGAGTTGCCCCAGAAGACCTACGATCCGGACAAGGCCAAGTTCCACCTGAAGCAGGCCGGTCTGACCGAGCTGACGGTGCCCTTGCACGCGGCCGATGCCGCGTTCGGCGGTGCCGTGGACGCGGCGGTGCTCTACAAGGAGCATGCCGGCAAGACCGGCATCACGATCGACGTGGTGCGCGAGCCGAACGACGGCTACTGGTCGAACGTTTGGATGAACAAGCCCTGGTGCATGTGCTACTGGGGCGGCCGGCCAACCGAGGACTGGATGTTCTCGACCGCCTATGCCGAGGGCGCCAGCTGGAACGACTCCTTCTGGAAGAACGACCGCTTCAACAAGCTGCTGGTCGAGGCGCGCGCCGTGCTTAACGAGGAAAAGCGCCGCGGCATGTACGTCGAGTTGCAGAAGATCGTCAGCGACGAGGGCGGGGTCGTGGTGCCCCTGTTCAACAACTACATCTTCGCCATGGCTAAGAATGTCGACCACGGGCCCATGCAGGGCAACTGGGACCTGGACGGCGGCAAGTTCGCCGAGCGCTGGTGGTTCAGCTCCTAAGGGCGCGCTTCCGGCACCGGAGATTTCGTGGTTTCTTCCTAAACTGGGAGGCCCGGTTCGGGCCGGGCCTCCCGACCTTTTTTTGACCGCGCATGCCATGAAGCTGGTGACCTACAACATCCGCTATGCCTTCGGGCAGGACGAGCGTTACGACCTGGCGCGCGTTGCCGCGACGGTCGAGGGCGCGGACCTGATCGCCTTTCAGGAGGTCGAGCGCAACTGGCGGCGCAGCGGCATGGCCGACCAGCCGGCCGAGCTGGCCCGTTTGCTGCCGGGCTACTATTGGGCCTATGGCCCGGCCTTCGACGTGGATGCCAGCCACTCCAATGGCGACGGCTCGATCCACAACCGGCGCCGCCAATTCGGCACCATGCTGCTCAGCAAGGCGCCGATCCGCGCGACCCGTCTCTTCGTTTTGCCCAAGCTGCACTCTCGGTGCGATTTCAACATGACCACCGGCGCGCTCGAGGGTGTGGTCGAGCTGGCCGGCCGGCCAATTAGAATCTATTCGCTGCACCTGAGCTCGCTGTCGAGCGCCGACCGTCTGATCCAGCTTGACGCGCTGCTTGCCCTACACCGCCAGGCGGCCGGCGAGGGCGGGGCTTGGACCGGCGAGCACAGCGCCCGGAGCCATGACTGGGCCTGCGGCGAGGCCCCGCCGCCCATGCCCGAGGAGGCGATCCTTCTGGGCGACTTCAACTGCGAGCCAGACAGCGCCGAGTACCGCAAGCTGACCAGCAATGGCGCCTCGCTGGTCGACGCCTGGGCGGCCGCCGGTGAAGAACCGGAGGACGGGATCACCTGGTCGCCCTACCCCGGCGCCCGGCCGAACCGGGAGATGCGCCTGGACTACTGCTTCCTGTCCTCGCCGCTTGAGTCCGTCGTGCGCAAGAGCTGGGTCGACCGCGGCGCGTGCGGCTCCGATCATTATCCGCTGTGGATCGAGCTCGACCTCTAATCCCTCTGTTTACATGTCACTCGGGTCGTGCAGGATTCCCTGCGCTGACAGCCGAACGGGGCAAGGAGGGGGCATGAGCGAATTCAACCAAGCGATCTATGCCTGTCACTTGGATGGCGCCGGGGGCGGGCGCGAGATCGCGCCGCCGCCAAGCGACTTCGAGGCGCCGCCGCCGGGTTTCCTCTGGGTTCACCTGAACCGTGGCAATCCGGTGAGCCATGGCTGGCTCGAGAATGAAAGCGGGCTCGACTCCCTGGTTGTCGAGGCTTTGCTGGCCGAGGAGACCCGGCCGCGCTGCTCGCCCCACGGCGAGGGCCTTATCCTCAACCTACGGGGCATCAACCTCAATCCCGGCGCCGAGCCCGAGGACATGGTCGCGGTTCGTTTGTGGATCGAGTCCACCAGGGTGATCTCCGTGCGCGGCCGGCGCATTATGGCGGTCGCCGACATGAAGCAGGATATCGATAGTGGGTACGGGCCGACCGATGTGGGCGGCTTCATCGCCGAGCTGGCCGACAAGCTGGTCGAGCGCATGGCCCCGGTGGTCACCCAGCTGGAGGACCGGGTGGACGATCTGGAGGACGAAGCGCTGCTAATCGAGCCCCAGGCCCTGCGCGCCCAGGTCAGCGACTTGCGCCGCCAGATCATCTTCCTGCGCCGTTACATTGCGCCCCAGCGCGAGGCGATCGGCCGGCTTTCGGCGCTCACGACCGCCTGGCTCGACCCGCGCGACCACCGCCAGCTGCACGAGATCTCCGAGCGCATCACCCACTACGTGGAGGATCTGGGCGTCGCCTGGGAGCGCATGGCCGTGATCCAGGACGAGGTCAACAGCCGCTTTGCCGAGCAGATCAATCGGGCCATGTACCTGCTCTCGATCGTCGCCTGCGTGTTCCTGCCACTGACTTTGCTGACCGGCCTGCTGGGTATCAACGTTGCCGGGATCCCCTGGGCCGAGAACCACTGGGCCTTCGCCGCGGTCTGCTTGCTGCTGTTCGTGCTCTGCGGCTTCGAGCTGTGGATCTTCAAGAAGCTGAAGTGGATCTAGGCGCGGAACGTGAGCGAAAAACGATTCGTTTCTGGTTGAGCAAGGTCAATAATATATAATTTAAGAGAGAATTACTTGTAACGGAGGCGTCAGAACGGCGATTCCGCGCTTGACCACGGCGATTCATCTCCCTAGTCTCTGCGCCACGGCAAGTTGACAGGGTAAGGCTTTAGAAAACGGAGGGCCACGCACCCAGAGCACTGGGGCGGAAGGCCCTCCATTCTATTCCGGGTCCTGGTTGTCTTGCTGTGCTGGTCAGCGCCGGGCGTGGTCTGCTAGGCTCGCCGGCCCATTCACCAGCAGGGCAGGCGGCGCCATGGCCGATCCCAAGTTCCTCAAGTTCGACACCCTCTCCTTGCACGCCGGCCAGCGGCCCGATCCGGCGACCGGCGCGCGCGCGGTGCCGATCTATCAGACCACCTCCTACGTCTTCGACGACAGCGAGCACGCCGCCGCGCTGTTCAATCTGGAGCGTGCCGGGCACATCTATTCCCGGATCTCCAACCCGACCGTGGCGGTGCTCGAGGAGCGGGTCGCGGCGCTCGAAACCGGGGTCGGCGCGGTCGCGACCGCCTCGGGCCACGCCGCCATGTTTCTGGCGATCGCCTCGCTCATGGACCAGGGCGCCCACATCGTTGCCTCTGCGTCGCTCTACGGCGGCAGCATTAACCTGCTGACCCATACCCTGCCGCGCTTTGGCATCACCGCGACCTTCGTCAAGCCCCGGGATCTCAAAGGCTTTCGCAAGGCGATCCGGCCGGAGACCCAGCTGATCCATGCCGAGGTGCTGGGCAATCCAGGCCTCGAGGTGCTCGACATGCCGGCCTTGGCCGAGATCGCCCACCGCAAGAAGATCCCCCTGATGATAGATTCCACCTTCGCCACGCCCTACCTCTGCCGGCCGGTCGAGCATGGCTGCGATATCGTGGTGCATTCGGCGACCAAGTGGCTGGGCGGCCACGGCGTGGCCCTGGGTGGCGTCATGGTCGACAGCGGTCGCTTCGACTGGGAGGCCAGCGGCAAGTTCCCGACCCTGACCGAGCCCTACGCCGGCTACCACGGCATCGACTTTTCCGAGGAGTTCGGCCCCCAGGCCCTGGTCATGCGGGCGCGCGCGGAAGGTTTGCGCGACTTTGGGGCGGCCATGAGCCCGGCCAACGCCTTCCACATCCTCCAGGGCATCGAGACCCTGCCGCTCCGCATGGCGCGCCACATGGACAACACCCACCGGGTGCTGGAGTTCCTGCAGGGCCACGAGGCGGTCGCCTGGGTGCTCCACCCGGACCTGCCGAGCCATCCGGACCACGACCTCGCCAAGCGCCTGCTGCCCAAGGGCTCGGGCTCGATCGTCAGCTTCGGCTGCAAGGGCGGGCGGGCCGCCGGCAGCAAGTTCATCGAGGCCTGTCAGCTGGCCTCCCATCTGGCCAACGTGGGTGACGCCAAGACCTTGGTGCTGCACCCGGCGAGCACGACCCACCAGCAGATGAGCGCCGCGGAGCTGAAACGCGCCGGTGTTGGCGAGGACATGATCCGCCTGTCGGTCGGGCTCGAGGACCCGGACGATATCATCGCCGACCTGCGCCAGGCCCTGCGCGCCTCCCAGAAGGCCTGAGCTGGCAAAATGGAGATTACGGTCAAGCGCAAGACGGTCTTCGCCGCGACCGGCGGACGGCCTTTCGACCCGGCCCTCCCGGCGGTCGTGTTCCTGCATGGCGCCGGCCTGGACCACACGGTGTGGGCCCTGCAGACCCGCTACTTCGCCTATCGCAACCGCAGCGTTCTGGCGCTCGACCTGCCGGGCCACGGCAAATCCAAAGGCCCGGCGCTGAAATCGGTGCCGGCGATCGCCGATTGGGTGATCGCCGTGCTCGACGCCCTCGGGGTCGAGCGGGCCGCCTTGGTCGGCCATTCCATGGGCGCCTTGGCCGCCTTGGATGCCGCCGGTCGCCACGGTGCGCGGGTCAGCCATTTGGCCCTGCTCGGCGTCGCGGGGGCCATGCCGGTGCACCCGGATCTGCTGGCCTCGGCCAAGGCCGACGATCATCTGGCCTTCGACCTGGTGACCTCCTGGGGCCACGGGCCGGTCGGCCATCTGGGCGGCAACCGGGCGCCGGGACTGTGGATCATGGGCGGCGGCGAGCGCCTGCTCGAGCGCGCCCGGCCCGGCGTGCTGTACCACGACCTGGCCGCGTGCAATGCCTATAAGAACGCGCCGGGCTTGGCGCCGGAGATTGCCGCACCTTGCCTTTTGGTGCTCGGTGCCGACGACCGCATGACCCCGGCCAAGGCAGGGCAGAAGCTGGCGGCCATGATTCCAGGCGCCCGGGTTGAGCTGCTCGCCGGCTGCGGTCACATGATGATGACCGAGAAGCCCGATCTGACCCTGGACGCGCTAAAGGGCTTTTTGTGAGCAAAGAGACCAGCCGGCGGGCCGACTACCCCCACCACCTGGCGATCCCGACCCGTTGGATGGACAACGACATCTACGGCCACGTCAACAACGTGGTCTACTATTCCTACTTCGACACGGTGATCAACGACTACCTGATCCGCGAGGGCGGGCTCGATATACAGGGCGGGGAGGTGATCGGGGTCTGCGCCGAATCCCACTGCAATTTCTTCGGATCGCTTGCCTTCCCCGAGGTGGTCGAGGCGGGCCTTCGGGTTGGTCACTTGGGCCGCCGCGCGGTGCGCTACGAGATCGGCCTCTTTTCCGAGGGCCGTGAGGAGGCCGCCGCCGAGGGCCATTTCGTCCACGTCTTCGTGACCCGCGCCGACATGTCGCCGACCCCAATACCCGAAAAGATTCGGGCGGCATTGGCGCGCTTGGCCGCAACGCCGTAACCCCACGTTGTTTTTCTGATCGAAATGCGCTAGCGTTATACCATTATGAGTGTTTGATTCGCGCATTTGTTCGGCTTATGGCGAGGAGGGCGAGCTCGAATGATCAAGCGGTACGCCATTTCGCTCACGCTCGCCTGTTCCCTCTACGGCTCCTTGAGCGCTTGTGTGGCACCACAGAGCACGCCGCCGAAGGTCAGCGACGCCGCGGCGCTTGAAGAGACCGAAAAGCAGAAGGAGTGGGTCGTCCGGCGCCTGATGCGCGATAACATCCGCATTTACACAGTCGGCGCGCCGATCCTCACCGCCAGCGCGCCGCTTTGCGAGGAGGTGGTGCGGCCGCACTTTGGCTTTCTCGCCTTGAACATGGACGACTTCGGGCTGCCCTTAAGGGCGGCGGCCGGGCGCACCCATGGCTTGGGCCATCGGCTCCAGATCGTGGCCGTGGCGCCGGGCTCGCCGGCTGCCCGGGCAGGCCTTTTACCGGGCGACCAGTTGATCGAAGTTGCCGGGGTCAAGGTGCAAAGCGGCAAGGGCGCGCGCGAGCGCCTCAAGGAGGATCTCGGCGGTGTACTGGCGACCGGCGCGCCGCTTGACTTCCAGGTGCTGCGCGGTGAGCGCTTCGTAACCACCGAGATCACGCCGACCATGCAATGCGACTACGGGCTCAAGCTGATCAACGAAGACGACGTGAACGCCTATGCTGATGGTGAAACCATCATTCTGACCACGGGCATGATGCGTTTCGCCACCAGCGATCAGCATTTGGCTGTGATCATCGGCCACGAGCTGGCCCACAACGCCCTCGAGCATCGGGACGCCAAGGAGCAGAACCAAACCGCCGGACGGGTCGGCGGCCTACTGTTCGACGTGCTGGCCGCTGTCTTCGGGGTCTACACGGGCGGCGCCTTTTCCGATGCCGGCGCCAGTGCGGGCGCCCAGGCTTACAGCGTCGATTTCGAGCGCGAGGCCGACTATGTCGGCCTCTACATGATGGCGCTCGCCGGTTATCCCCTGGAAGGATCGGCAGATTTTTGGCGCATGATGGCGGCCGACAGCCCTGGATCGATCTACATCAGCACGACCCATCCGACCACGCCCGAACGGGCGGCGGCGATCGAGAGCTACATCGCCGAGATCCGCCGCAAGCAAGCGCAAAACATCGCGCTTGTGCCAGAAGGCATCGAGATCGCGGAACCGGACACGGCCGTAGCGGCGGCGCCAGTCGCGCTATCGGGGCCCTCTACCCCGGCGCTTGCTCTCGACGCCGATTCCGAGCCAAAGGTAGAAGCCATTGCGGCGGTCAGATCGCCGCAGAGCGGGCGATGGATTGGCGAGGGTGCGCGCGACACCTGTGGGCTGCCCTGGGCGATGGATCTGCGCTTTGACCGAGGCCGTTTGTCCGGCCAGTTCCAGCGGGGCGAGACGCTCTACGACGTGCATGGCCAGGCCGACCACAAGGGCCGCTTGACCAACGCGCGGGCCGGCAAGAACAAGCTCTACAGCAACGTCCCGGGCCCGCGCTTCATAGACGTCTTGATCGATATGAAGAGCGATCGCATGGAAGGCAGCTTCTCGGTCGACGATGCCGGTCACCTTTACTGCCGCACCGCCTTCACGCTCGACCAATGGGCCCAGCCCTAGCGAATTCTCACCATTTGCCCGAGGCGCCGCCGCCGCCAAATCTGCCGCTACGGGAGCGGCCGCGGCGGCTGCGGCGGTGGTGCCGGTCACTGTCCCACCAGCCGTCTTCGCCGCCGCCACTGTGCCTGCGGAAAAAAATGGCGAAGACAACAACGAGCATGATCAGCCCGACAAAGACCGGCGTCAGCTTGCTCAACGGCCCGCCGCTCGAGGTATCGCTCGGCGCGTAGGTGCCGGAGAGCGCCGCCAGGATCCCGTCGGTGCCCTGGATGATGCCGCGCGAAAAGTCGCCCCGCTTGAAGGTGGGCAGGATCTCAGCCGAAATGATCGACTGAGCGAGCTTGTCGGTGAGCTGGCGCTCGAGACCTCGGCCGACCGCGATGCGCACCTCCCGCTCGTGGGGTGCGACGATCAAGAGCACGCCGTTGTTTCGGCCCGATTGGCCGATGCCCCAGCGGTTGCCCAGGCGTCGGCCATAGTCGGCGATCTCCTCGCCATGCAGAGAGGTAAGGGTGACCACCACGACTTGGTTCGTGGTCTGGGACTCGTACTGCCCGAGCTGGCGGGCCAAACTGGCCTTCTGCTCGCTATCGAGCAGCCCGGCTTGATCGACGACCCGTCCGATCAGCTCCGGATAGCTTGCCGCGCCCAACGCCAGGCCGGCCGGCAGCAAGAGCACGAGAACGGCGAACAAGGCCGCGAGGCGGCGGCAATCGGTCCTTCGGATTAGCATCGTACCCTCCTGGTCGGATGGCGAGAATACGATCCATGATATAAAATATCTCTAAGCTTACGCTATCAAAAGGCGAGGGCGGATTTTGATGGTGGGGACGATTGATGAAGTGTTCAGGGAAATTAACCTATAACCGTGTCATGCGGGCACCCCTCAGAAAATAAAAAACCGGCCGGGGGAGAGGCTGTCCCCGGCCGGTCGGTTATGCTGGCTCCCGGTGAGAGGCTAAATCCCGGGAGACCAAGGGTCTTGTCAGGAGGTTACCGTCTTCGCCTTAGGCGGCGACGTTCTCGAGCACCTTGGGCTTGCCCGCGGCGGAGCCGATCTTGATGGTCCGCGGCTTGGCGGCCTCGGGCACCTCGCGCGCCAGCTCGATCGAGAGCAGGCCGTTCTCCAGGCCGGCGCCGGTCACCTTGATGTGCTCGGCGAGCTCGAAGCGGCGCTCGAAGGCGCGGGTCGCGATGCCGCGATGGAGGTACTTGACCGCGGTCTCGGTCTCGCCGTCCTCGGCCTTCGCCTTGGCGGCCTTCACGACCAGGCTGTTCTCCTTCACGGTCACATCCAGGTCGTCCTCGCCGAAGCCGGCGACCGCCATGGTGATCCGGTAGGTGTCGTCACCGGTCTTCTCGATGTTGTAGGGCGGGTAGCTCGTGGCGCTTTCGTCCAGGCGAGAGGTCGCGTCGAGCAAATTCATCATACGGTCGAAGCCGACCGTGGCACGCATAAGGGGAGTCACGTCGATGTTGCGCATAGCCATATTCTCCTTTGAGCAACATGGTTTACTTACCGGGCCCACCACCATGGTCTGACCCGTCTATGCCGGTCGCTGATGTCTAGGGACCCTATCCAGGAGGCATCCCGCCGCGACCAGTTCGACTATTGATATAGGGCGCAGCACTTGCTGCTTCAAGAGCTCCCGGCGAAATATTAAGATCTTGAAATGGTTAAGAGAATTGGAGGATAGCCGGCAGCAAAAAGGGCATCCCGCGGGGGATGCCCTTGAGCATCTTCGGCGCTGGGCGGCGAAGGATTACTCCTTCATGCCGATGCCCTGGAACCGCTTCTTGAACTTGGCCAGCTGACCGGCCGTGTCGATCAGACGGTGCACGCCGGTCCAGGCCGGGTGGGTCTTGGGGTCGATGTCCAGGCGCAGGGTCTCGCCGGCGGACCCATAGGTCGAGCGGGTCTTGAACTCCGTGCCGTCGGTCATCTGCACGGTGATCTCGTGGTAGTCGGGATGAATATCTTTCTTCATGGCTCTAGCTCCTTGGCGCGGCGCGGTTCATAGCCCAGCCGCGCTGGTCGCGCAAGTGTCATCGTTCACCCCAGTTGTCGCTCCGCGACCTTTCCTATATGGGAAGGTCATGGCACGGGGACGAGGCACAGCACGCGCGGATCTGCCGGAGCGCGCGACCAGCCGGGAGCTCAAGCAGCTTGCCGTGCTGTGGGGCTTCGTGCGCCCCTACAAGGCCCAGGTCGCCGCCGCGCTCTTCGCGCTGACCGTCGCGGCCGGCACGGTGCTGGCCATGGGCTTCGGCCTGCGCCTCTTGGTGGACGAGGGCTTCGCGGCGGGCAACGCCGATCTGCTCGACCGGGCGGTCGTGGTGCTGCTCGGCGTGGTCGCCTTCCTGGCGGTCGCCAGCTATGCCCGCTTCTACCTGGTTTCCTGGATCGGCGAGCGGGTCGTGGCCGACATCCGCAAGGCGGTTTACGACCACGTATTGCGCCTCTCGCCGGCCTACTTCGAGGTGACCCGCACGGGCGAGATCCTGTCCCGCCTGACCACCGACACGACCCTGATCCAGATGGTGGTCGGCACCTCGGCCTCGATCGCCCTGCGCAACTCCCTGCTGTTCGTCGGCGGCGTGATCCTGCTCCTGTTCACCAGCCCTAAGCTGACCAGCCTGGTGGCTCTGGTGGTGCCCTGCGTGGTGCTGCCGATCCTGATCTATGGCCGCCGGGTGCGCCGCCTGAGCCGGGCCAGCCAAGACCGCATCGCCGATTTCAGCGCGAGCGCCGATGAGTCCCTCCTGGCGATCCGCACGGTTCAGGCCTTCACCCACGAGTCCCACGACAAGCGCCGCTTCGCAGGGCAAGTGGAAGGCGCCTTCGACACTGCGGTCGAGCGCATCCGTGCCCGGGCGGTCTTGACCGCGCTGGTCATCCTGCTCGCCTTCGGCGCGGTCAGCCTGGTGCTCTGGATCGGCGGCCACGACGTGCTCTCGGGCCGGATCTCCTCGGGCGAGCTCTCGGCCTTCGTGTTCTATTCGATCGTCGTGGCCGGCGCGGTCGGCGCGGTCAGCGAGGTGGTCGGCGACCTGCAGCGCGCGGCCGGCGCCTGCGAGCGCCTGATCGAGCTGTTGGCCGCCGAGCCGGAGATCGCCGCGCCTAGCGAGCCGGCCCCTTTGCCCGAGCCGCCGGCCGGGCGTATCACTTTCGAGAACGTGGTCTTCCACTACCCGGCGCGGCCCGAACGCTCGGCCCTGGAGGGCTTTTCGCTCGCCGTCGAGCCGGGCGAGACGCTGGCCCTGGTCGGCCCCTCGGGCGCCGGCAAGACCACGGTCTTTCAGTTGCTGCTGCGCTTCTATGATCCGCGGAGCGGGCGCGTGGTGATGGACGGCCTGGATGTACGCCGGGCCGACCCGGCGGCGCTCCGGGCACGCATCGGCCTGGTCGCCCAGGAGCCGGTGCTGTTCGCCGCCAACGCCTGGGACAACATCCGCTACGGCCGGCCCGAAGCCACCGACGACGAGGTGCGCGCGGCCGCCGAGGCCGCCTCGGCGCTGGAGTTTCTGGAGCGCCTGCCCGAGGGGTTGGATACCTTTCTGGGCGAGCAGGGGGTGCGCCTGTCCGGCGGCCAGCGCCAGCGCCTGGCGCTTGCCCGGGCGATCTTGCGCGACCCGGCGGTTCTCTTGCTCGACGAGGCGACCAGCGCTTTGGACGCCGAGAGCGAGCGTGCCGTGCAAGAGGCGCTCGACCGCCTGATGGAGGGGCGCACCACGATCGTGATCGCCCACCGTCTGGCCACGGTCTTGAAGGCCGACCGCATCGTCGTGCTCGACCACGGGCGCATCGTCGAAAGCGGCCGCCACGCAGAGCTGATTCGTGCCGGCGGCCTCTACGCTCGCCTAGCGGCGCTCCAGTTCGATGCGGCCCGGGAGCTGGAGGCGGTCGAGTCTTAGAAGGCGGACCTGCAGGTCTCGACGAAATTGTCGAGCAGGGGCGAGCTTTCTTTGCCCTCGTGATGAATCAGCACCACCGCAAGCGGCGCCACCTTGCCGGCGATCGGGACGTGGGCAACCCGGCCGCCGTCGTAGGTCTCGGCGGTGCGCGGGCACATCACGCTGAGCGAAAAACCGAGGCCGCCGGCGACCGCGCCGCGCACCGATTCCATGGAGCGGCCATTGAAGGCGACCGGCGGGTCGATGCCGTGGGCCACTAGAACGCCGGCAAAATAGTCGCGGCTCGCCGGCTGGTCGAACATGACGAAGGGCGCCTCGGCCAGCTCGCTGAGCGCGATCGAAGACCGGCCGGCCAGCGGATGGTCGGCGCCGAGCAGAATGAACGGCTTGAGCCGGGCGACCACCTGGCGCGCCAGGCGCCGGCCTTTCAGGCCCATGTCGTAGGTCAGGGCCAGGTCCAGCTCGGCCCGCTCAAGGCCGGCCAGGATCTCGTCCTGCAGCAGCTCGCCGGCAAGGACCTCGACGCCGGGAAAGGCCGTTCGGTGGGCCGCGATGATCCGGGTCAGGCAAAAGGGCGCGATGGTATGGAAGCAGCCGAAGCGCAGGGTGCCGGCCAGGTTGGCGGCGATCGCCCGGGCGTCGCGCTCGGCGTGCTCGGCCTGCTGGATCAGCGCCCGGGCCGAGCGGGCGAAGGCCCGGCCCTGGGGCGTCAAGTCGGCGCCACGGGCGTGGTGCCGGACGAACAGGCTGAGGCCGCACAGCGCCTCCAGCTTGTCGAGCGCCTGGGCCACCGCCGGCTGGGAGATGTTGAGCGTCCGGGCGGCCTGGGCGATGCCCCCGTGATCGGCCACGGCGAGGAAGTAGGCGCATTGCTTGAGGGTGAGTCGAACCATATTTTTCCTTTCTATATTACAAGATAAAACAATTTTTCTACAGTTTCCAGAAGCGCTATATCTGTCTCGCCGCACGCAAGACGAGGAGACACACGCCATGGCCCAGCTAAGCGAAGCCCAGAAAGCCCAGTTCTGGCAGGACGGATACCTGGTGGTCGAGAATGCCGTGGAGCCCGACCTCTTGAGCGCCCTGCAAGGCGATTTCGCCAATTGGGTCGAGGAGAGCCGTGGCCATGGGGAGGCCTACGGCGACACCCTGGACGGGCGGCCGCGCTTCGACCTAGAGCCGGGCCACAGCGCCGACAAGCCGGGTCTGCGCCGGGTCAACGCGCCGGTCGAGGTCTCCAAGGCCTACTACCAGGCCATGGCGGCGAGCGCGATGACCAACAGCGTGGCCGATCTGATCGGGCCAAACGTCAAGTTCCATCACTCCAAGATCAACTCCAAGCTGCCCGGCGGCCAGACCGCCGTGAAGTGGCACCAGGACTTCCCCTTCACGCCCCACTCGAACGACGATCTGGTGACCGCGCTGCTCATGGTCGACGAAGTGACCGGGGAAAACGGCCCGCTCGAGGTGGTGCCCGGCTCCCACAAAGGCGAGATCCACGGGCTTTGGCACGGCGGGGTCTTCACCGGCGCGGTCGTCGACGAGGTCGCCCAGGATTGCCAAGCCAAGGCGGTGACTGTGGCCGGACCGGCCGGCGCGGTCTGCCTGATGCACACCCGTCTGCTGCACGGCTCTGCGCCCAATCTATCGAGCGCGCCGCGGACCCTGTTTATCTGCGTCTACTCGGCCGAGGACGCGGCGCCCTGCTCGCCCAACCCCATGCCGACCGAGTGTCAGGGCCTGGTGGTGCGCGGCGAGAAGACCAACCGGATCCGCGCGGTGCCCTACGAGCTCGAGCTGCCCCAGCTGCCGACCACCGCGTCGTTCTTCGACCAGCAGGCCAAGCACGGGCAGAAGCAAAAGGAAGACGCGGTGGCGTGAGGGCGCGGTTTAGACCTCTACCTCTAGTCGCTCTTCCAGCAACTTGAAGCTGTGCGTGGTGTTGTCGTGGATGGAGCCTGAAATGACGATGCGGTTCGGGCCCAGCCGCTCGACCGTCAAACCCACGCGATACTGGGCGCCGCCGGAACCGAACAGATCCGTCTCGATTTTGGTGTTTTCGGCCTTCGACTCTTGCCGAGCAGCCTTTCGGGCCAGCTTCTGCATTTCTTCGGTCAGGAGCTGATAGGCCTCAACCCTGTCCATTGCACTCTACCCGTTGGACCATAGATTTTACCGCTCACTCGGGCAGCCCCGCATTGAGAAGCGCGTCGCGAAAATGTTTGCGGTCGCTCTCCCGTCGGAAGCTTTGCCAGAACCCCAAGTTCGACAGACGGAGATTCGGCCGCATCTCCAGGACCGTCGCGATGCCCGCTCTGGCTTGCGCCAGATCCTCCAACCGCGCGTAAGCTATCGCCTGAAAGAGCGCCTTCAAAAAGCGCAGGCCGGAAATCTGGCCTAGTTGGGCAAGCGCGCCCCGGTAGTCCTCCGAGCCGAATGAGGCCATCGACTTCCAGTGATGCATGATATCGACCGTATGGGGCGTTTCGTCATGCAATTCGAGCACCTTGTCGATCCACAGGTGGGCCTCGTCGAACTCGCCCACGAAAAGATGATAGACGCCGCGATTGGCAATGATGTCGCCGTCGTTGGGGTTCAGACGCAAAGCGCGCTGGACGCTTTGCCAGGACTCGGCGCGCATGTCTTTTGCCCAATAGGTGCGGCTCAGCAAGCGATGGGTTTGAGCATCCTCCGGCGCGACCTCCAAGAGCTTGAGCGCGTGCTCGTGGGCCTGGTCGATGGCAGCCCCAGAGAAGTCGCCCAGATAGAGCGCCTCGACCAGGTGGCAAAACCCCAGGCCCAGGTGGCAGGTGTAGACATCGGGATCGAGCTCGAGCGCCGTCAAGAAGCGCTCTCGTGCGATGGCGACCTCGTCGGGCTCCAGGCGATGCAGCATACCGATCGCCGAATAGGCATAGTCGTAGGCGGTGTAGTCCTTCTCCTGCTTCTGGCCGATGTGCTTGGCAATGTCCTGCCAGACGCGCTCTCCGAGAATTGAGGAGACCCGTTGGGCGATCTCGTCCTGCACCGCGAATTCGTCGTCGAGGGCGCGGTCGAAGCGGTCGGCCCAAACGTGGTTGCCGCTTTCGGTCTCGATCAGCTGGGCTGTGATCCTGACGCTTTGGCCGCCCGTGCGCACGCTGCCCTCCAGGATGTAGCCGGCGTCCAGGTTCTTGCCGACCTGGCGAACGTCCGGCGAGCTGCCCTTGTGGGCGAAGGTCGAGTTGCGCGCCTTGACGTCGTACCAGCGGACCCGGGAGAGCGCTGTGATGATGTCCTCGGTCAGTCCGTCGACAAAGGCCTCCTGATTGGACTGCCCCGACATGTTGTCGAAGGGCAGCACGGCGATCGAGGGCCTGCCCGATGTCGCCGGCTGGACGTTTTGGGACCCGCTGCTGCCTTTGGCTGTCTTCGGCCAGCCGAAGACATGAACCGGCCGCTCGATGTTCTTGACCGACTGCTCGCCCAAATCGGCGAAATCCAGGGCCACCTTGCCCTTTGGCGTGCTCGTAAACCGTGCCGGAAATGCAGATGCCGCCAGGCACGGCGAGCGCTTCCAGTCGGGCGGCCAGATTGACGCCGTCGCCGTAGAGGTCGGCGCCCTCGACCATGACGTCGCCCAGGTTCACGCCGATCCTGAGTTTGATCCGCTGATCGTCCGGCAGATCAGGCTCACGGCCGGCCATCTCCCCCTGAAGGTCGAGCGCGCAGGTGACCGCCTCGACCACGCTGGGAAACTCGGCCAGAAGCCCGTCGCCCAAGAGCTTGACGATGCGGCCCTTGCGCGCGGTGATGTTTGGCTGCACCAGCTCCTTCAGGAGCGCCTTCAAGCGCGCGAGTGTGCCGGCCTCGTCGGCGCCCATGAGGCGCGAGTAGCCCACCACGTCAGCTGCAAGTATGGCTGCCAGTCGCCGTTCCAAGCCCGACCTCCTTCGCCGGGCAGCCTATAGGAAAGCTTGGCCAGGATCTATCGGCGGACCGCGATGACACCGGCGATGACGATCAGCGCCATGCCGCCGATGCTTGTCGCGTCCGGCACCTCGTTGAAGAATATGAAGCCGCAAACCACGGCGAAGCCGACATAGGCGAAGTCGAAGGTCGCGACGACCGATGACCGGCCGATCTGATAGGCGATCGAGGTCCCGACGCTCGCCACAAGAATGGCGACCGCGAGCAGAACGATGGCCGCAAGCTCGTTGGCTCCCAAGGGCGCCCAAGCCGCCGAGAGGAACGACGAGGGGAGATCGCCGGCCCTCACGGCGGCGATCAAGCCCGTGGCGATCAAGCCGACAACGACGAACGTGACGTTGAGCGCACCTGCAAGGATCAGCGGGTGTTCGTTCCGGCATTTGGTGCGCGTTAGGATCATCGCCATCGCATAGAGCATGGCCGAAAGCAGGGGCAAAAGGGCGTAGTGGTTGAAGTCGCTCGCCGTCGGCTTGAGAATCAGAATGACGCCGCAGAAGCCGAGCCCGACGGCGAACCACCCGAGCGTCGACACCTTCTCTCCGACCAGCAGCGCGGAGAACAGCGTGATGAAGATCGGCAAGGTGTAGTAGGCGGCCGCGGCGATCGAGAGCTGCAGGTGGGGCAGCGAGGCGTAGTAGGCGACCCACATGAGCGCGAGCATCGCGCTGCGGGCTGAGGTCCAGCCGACCGCCTTCGGCAGCAGCCCAACCGACCTGAAGCGCAAGCGCAGGATCGCGAACAGGACTGGAAGCGCAAGCGACGAACGCAGCACGAAGATCTGCCACAGCACCAGATCCGCGCTGAGCGTCTTGATGAGCGCGTCTCCAAGCGCCAGTGTCAGCACCGTCAGGAGGATGACGCTAACGGCGAGCTTCAGGTTGTCACGCGGGAGCTGCCCGGAAATCGACATCTTTCACCGATTCGATTTTGTTTGACTGAGAGTTAGGATATCGGTGAGAAATGCCCCGAGAAAATTGATTTATCGGCCAGTATCGTTTACTTGAAGTTATGAAAAACCTGAGAGGCCAGCTGCCGCCCCTGTCGAGCCTCCTGCCGTTCGAGGCGACGGCGCGCCTCGGCAGCATCACAAAGGCCAGCGCCGAGCTCGGCCTCACCCAGGCAGCCATCAGCAAGCAGATCCGCGCCCTGGAAGAAAACCTCGGTGCGCAACTCTTCGAGCGGCGCAATCGGGCGGTCCATCTGACCGGTGACGGTCGCGCGCTCGGGCGCCAGGTGTCCGACGCCTTTGAGTCGATCGCGGCGCTGTCCCAGGACCTGCGCCAGAAGAACGGCACGGGCGAGGTGGTGCTGCGCTCACAGCTCTGCGAGGGTCTCTATTGGCTCATGCCGAGATTGTCCGGCTTCTATCAGAGCTTCCCCAACATACCCGTGCGGGTGTCGGTCTCGACGGCGCCGCTCACCGAAGCCGAGGAACGCTACGACTTGGCCCTGCAGACCACCAGCCGAGACAGCGGCACGGCCAAACTGGCCTTTACCGTCTCGGACGAGGTCTTTCCGGTCTGCAGCCCGAGCTATCTCGCGGGTGCCGCGCCGCCGCTCCGGCTAGATCGCTTGCCGCATTGCCGCTTGCTGCACCACAGTGTGCATCCCCAGGACTGGATCAGCTGGGACAGTTGGCTGGCGCATCTGAACGCCGACCTTCGGGTCGACCATGACGGTATCTCCTACGACAGCTATCCGATGATGATCCAGGCGGTGCTTGAGGGACACGGCATAGCGCTCGGCTGGCGCAGAACGGTCGAGCAGTACCTGAAGGCCGGCGTCGTGGTTCGGCCCTTCCAGGAGAGCCTCTGTCTTCCGGACGGGCTTTCCATCTATCTGCCGAGCGGCCGACCGCCGCGCAGTGGCACAACTGCGTTGCTGAACTGGCTGAAGCGCGAGCTGTCCCAGCGCGAGGGTGCGGACGACACGAGGTGACGCTCGGCCGGCCCTACCTCTGGGTCAGCTTCAGCTCGATTCTCCGGTTTCGTCTGAGCGCGATCTCGTCGTCGCCCGGGTCGATCGGCTGGAACTCGCCGAAGCCGGTGGCGGCCAGGCGCTTGGGGTCGATGCCTTGCTCGACCAGGTGCTTGACCACGGAGATCGCGCGCTGGGTGGAGAGCTCCCAGTTGGAGGCGAACTCGGCGGTGAAGATCGGCACCCGGTCGGTGTGACCGTCGACCCGGAGGATCCAGTCGATGTCGTCCGGGAAGCGCGCGGTGATCTCCTTCAAGGTGTCGGCCAGCTGGCTCATCTGGGCCTGGCCCTCGGGGCCGAGCTCGGCCGAGCCGGTATCGAACAGCACCTCGGACTGGAACACGAAGCGATCGCCGACCACCTGGATGCCCGGCTGGTCGCCCAAGACTTCGCGCAGGCGGCCGAAGAACTCCGAGCGATAGCGCGCCAGCTCCTGAACCTTGGTGGCGAGCGCCAGGTTGAGGCGCTTGCCCAGATCGGCGATCTGCACCTCTTGCTCCTGATTCTGCTTTTCGGATTCGGCGAGCAGATTGTCGAGCTCGGCGAGCTGCTGGCGCAGCGCCAGGATCTGACGGTTCAGCAGGTCGATCTTGCGGGTCGCCTCGGCGTTCAGCTCAAGCTGCTCGCTGTTGATTCCCTCGGCCTGGAGCAGGCGCGCGGCCAGGCCCCTGCGCTGGGCCTCGGCCTTGGCGAGCGCCGCTTCCCGCTCTTCCAGGGTCAGATCGCGCGCCGCCAGCAGGGCGTCCATCTCGGCCAGTTTGGCGTCCATCTCGTCGCGCAGGCTCTTGAGGATCGCCAGCTCGGTGAGCTGGGCCTCGATGGTCTCCTTGTCCACCTCGATGGTCTTGTAGGCAGCCTCCAGCTCGGCCGCGCTGTCGGTCAGGCCCGCGCTCGCCTCGTTGGCCTCGCGCTCGGCTTCGCTCAGCACCCGCTGGATCGAATCCCGCTCCTCGATCAAGGCGGCAAGCTGAGCGGAAAGGGATTCCCGCGCCGAGAGCGAACTCTGTAGCTCGGTGGAGAGCTGGGTCACGCTGAGCCGCAGCTCCACATTGGCGTCGCGCTCCAAAGCAAGCAAGTCGCCGAGCTCGGCGATCTGCTGCTCCAGACGCAAGAGCGCCTGGTCCTTGCCGGTCAAGGCCGTGCTCAGGAAATACTGGGCGACCATGAAGACCATGAGCACGAAGATGACGACGAGCAGCAAGGTCGCCAGCCCGTCGACGAACCCGGGCCAGATGTTGATGGCGCGTCGGCCGCTGCGTCCCAGCGCGTACATGGGGCCTCAGTCTAGCCTTCTTCGGCGATCGCCGCGATAGTGCGGGCGAGCAGGCGGATTTCGCTGCGAATCTCCTGGACCGAGGTCTCGCGCCCCGTCTCGACCTCGGCGACCAGGCGCTCCAGACGGATGTCCATGTTCCGGATGTGGGTGCGGGTCGTTTCGTCCAGATTGAGCGAAGTCATGTCCAGTTCGGCGATGCGGGTAAACAGTGGGCGCATTTCGTTCTGAGTCTCGGCCAGGCGCAGCAGCACGCTTTGCTCGGTGCGCATCTGCTCGGTCATGACACCCAGACGCTCGGTCAGAGTGGTCAGCGTGCGCGCGGTCTGGACCTTCTCCTCCTCACCGCGCGACATGGTGCGCTGCAGACTGTCCAGGCTGTCGGCGGTCCGCTCCAGAAGCGCCTGGATGTAGGCCGGTACCGACTGCTCGCCCTCGCCCAGGCCGGGCGCGCTGGACAGCTTGGTGACGCCCGACAGCCACTCTTCCAGATCGTTCATGAAGCGGTTATGGGCTTGGCCGGCCTGGAGCTCCAGGAAGCCAAGGATCAGCGAGCCGGCCAGACCGAAGAGCGACGAGCTGAAAGCCGTGCCCATGCCGGAAAGCGGCGTGCCCAGACCGCTCTTCAGCTCGTTGAACAGCACCGCCGGGTCGCTTTCCGTGCCACCCAGCCCGGCGATGGTGTCGCCGACCGCGTTGACCGTCTCCAAGAGGCCCCAGAAGGTGCCGAGCAGGCCGAGAAAGATCAAAAGCCCGATCAGGTAGCGGGAGATGTCGTGGCCTTCCTCGATGCGGGACTGGATGCCGTCGAGCAGGGTGCGCATGGAAAGGGTCGAGAGCGTCAGCTTGCCGCCCCGGCGCTCGCCCATCATGGTCAGCATGGGGGCCAGCAGGCGTGGCGGCTTTTCCTGGGACAGCGCGCCCGGGAACAAAAGGCCACCCTTGCTCTCCCGGCGCAGGCGGACCAGCCAGTCGATCTCCGGCTTGAGCATGATGACCTGGCGGAAGATGTAGAGCACGCCGAGCAAGAGCACGCCGAGGATCAGGCCGTTGAGGATCTGGTTGGCGAAGAAGGCCTCCGAAAGGCGCGGCGCCAAGGCGGCGCAGGCGGCGCCGACGATGATCAAGAAGATCACCATCCGGAACAGGTATCTATTGGGCCGGGTCATGCGCGAAGGTCATTCTTGTGGGGATCCTAGGGTGTGGCGACCGGCGGGGCGGGCTTAGCGGCTGACATAGAGGATATCGACTCGGTCCGGCGGGCCCTCCTCGTACTTGGCGCCGAGCGCGCGCACATCGATCTGGGATGAGGGGACGCCCTCGGAAACCAGGTAGCTGCGCACCGATAGAGCGCGGGACAAGGACAGCCGGCGGGCAACCGAATCGCCGCCCTCGCGCGCGTCGGCGTAGGCCAGGAGCTGAATACGCTGTCCCTTCGCGTCGCGCAAGCGCGCGGCCAGATCGTTGAGCGCCTGGGTATCGGCCTCGTCCAGCGACGCAGACTCCGGCTCGAAGAGCAGGCGCAGGGGCTCGTCCAGATCGAGCGGCGGGCCCGGCGTCACCGCCGCGGTCTGGGGCGCCGGATCGGGTGCCGCGGGCGCTTGGACGGCGCCATTGTCGGCGGGCGGCGGGGACGGGGCGGCTGCCAGCTCCGGGGCCGGCGGCGGCGCCGGTGGCGTCGGCAGATCGGCGCTGGGCGCGGCGGCTGGTTCTTCCACGGGGCTCGGCGGCGCCGCCGCTGGCGTCTCGAGCGCGGTGGCCACAGGGGCCGGTGCGGGCGCGGCCACTGCCACTGGCTCTGCCTCGGTCTGCGCCTCTAGGGGAGGCTCGGGCTGCGGGGCGACCAGCAGACGGCTGCGCGGCGCGGCGGCGGGGGCCGGGAGCAACGGGGCCCGGCCGCTGGACTGGCCCGGGATCGGTCCTTTGTCGAGGCTGTAGAGCACGTCCAGATTGACGCTCACGTCCGGCTGGCCGGCGTCTTGGGCCTTGAGCGGCGTGGCTGCTAAGGCAAGCAGCAGGCCGGCAAGGGCAAATGCCGCGCCGCCGCGCAAGCGGGATGGGCTGTGCGAATCCAGATGCTCCATGTCGAGCCCCACACTAAGCTGCTCGTTGCCGGGCGACAACTCTCTAGCCGGCCGGCGCCGTGGCCCGCTTGAGCAGCCGGCTCAAGGGGCCGTGCAGACTGTCGTTGGCGGCCAGCACACTGCCGTCCTCGAGATTGACCGGCCGGCCGTCGAGACCGGTCACATAGCCGCCCGCCTCGCGCACCAAGAGGATGCCGGCGGCGATGTCCCAGGGCTCCAGCCCGCGCTCCCAAAATCCCTCGTAGCGGCCGGCCGCCACGTAAGCGAGATCCAGCGAGGCGGTTCCCCAGCGGCGCAAGCCCGCGGTTTCCGTCATGATCGCCGCAAGCTCGCCCGAGAGCGCCGGATCGATCTCGCGGCCCTTGAAGGGAACGCCGGTGGCGATCAATGCATTGCT
This sequence comes from Pseudomonadota bacterium, assembly GCA_039029395.1. GTDB lineage: Bacteria > Pseudomonadota > Alphaproteobacteria > Kiloniellales > JAKSDN01 > JBCCGG01. The sequence continues at coordinate 62,510 of JBCCGG010000028.1, forward strand.
GAGATGCTGCCGGCCGGAGGTGCGGATGCGCCGATCGTGCAGGTAAGCGCCCTTGCCCTTCTCGGCATAGAAGAGGTCGTCCTTGATCGGATCCAGGACCACAGCGGCGACCAGCTCGCCGGCGTCTTCCAGGGCGATCGAGATCGCGAAGTGGGGCAAGCCGTGCAGGAAGTTGGTCGTGCCGTCCAGGGGGTCGACGATCCAGCGCCGGGACTCGCCTGGCGCTCCGGCGACCGGGCCCGATTCCTCGAGCAGGAAGCCGTAGCCAGGCCGCGCCTTGGCGAGCTCTTGGCGCAGGGTCTTTTCCGCCTTGAGGTCGGCCGCGCTGACGAAGTCGGCCGGGCCCTTGCGCGAGACCTGCAGGTTTTCGACCTCGCCGAAGTCGCGCTTGAGGGTTCGCGCCGCCTTGTTGGCGGCCTGGATCATGACGTTCAGGGTGGCGGATCTGGTTGCCATGCTTCACCGCCGGCCGAGCCCTAGGGCTCAGTCCTTGGCGCGCTCCATGTAGGTCGAGTCGGCGGTGTTCACGACGATGCGCGTGCCGGTTTCGATGTGCGGCGGAACCATCACCTTCACGCCGTTCTCTAGAATACCCGGCTTGTAGGAGGAGGCCGCGGTCTGGCCCTTAACCACCGGGTCGGCCTCGACCACCTCCATGACCACCGTATCGGGTAGGATCACGCTGATCGGATCGTTTTCGTAAGACTCGATGGTCACCACCATGCCGTCCTGCAGGAAGACCGCCGGTTCGCCGACCAAGTCGCTGTTCACCGTCACTTGGTCGTAGGTCTCGTTGTCCATGAAGGTCAGCATGTCGCCGTCGGCGAAGAGGTACTGGAAGGGCTTCTGGTCGAGCCGCACCCGTTCGACGTCCTCGCTCGCCCGGAAGCGCTCGTTCAGCTTGGTGCCGTCGCGGATGTCCTTGAGCTCGACCTGCAGGTATGCGCCGCCCTTGCCGGGCTGGGTGTGCTGAATCTTGACCGCGCGCCACAGGCGGTTCTTGTGCTCGATCACGTTGCCAGGGCGTATGGCGTTGCCATTGATCTTCATGGCCTCAAATCCAACAGGTTACGGGAATCCGCAGGAAAAAGCGCGCGGAAGCTAGCAGCGGCGGGCGGTCAAGGCAAGCGCCTGGCTGAGCGCCCGGACCGCCTTTTCCGGGCCTTCCGGATGGTCCCAGACGGCGCTGCCGGTGGCCAGGAAATCGGCGCCCGCGGCGGCCAGGCGGCCGGCGCCTTCGAGGTCGGGCTCGCTAATCACCACCAGGGGCACCACCGTGACCTCGTGCCACCAGGCGACCAGCTCCAGGTCGTTGTCGGCGAGCGGTTGAGACAGCGTGAAGGCAACATAGTCGGCGCCAGCCTCGCCTGCTTTCATGGCCCGGTGTCTGGAGCGTCCGCAATCCACCCCGACCATGGACTCTGGCCCGATCTCTTGGCGCACGGCGCTGACACTTTTTCCCGCGGCCGCGCTCAAGTGGATGCCATCAACCGCGGCGGCGACCTTGGTGCGATCCTCGACCAGCACCGCGACGCCGCGCTCCTGCGCCAAGGGCGCGAGCCGCTTTGCGACCCGGGCGAGCGCCTGGTCCTCCATCTCCTCGTGGCGCAGCAACAGGGCGGCGACCTCGACGGCGTCGAGCGCGGCGACCAGGCGCGATGCGAAATCGGCGAGGGCGATCTCGTTGGCCAGGCCGTCGGGCGTGGTGAGGTAGAGCTGAGTCATGGCGCGAGCCAATCGCGCGTCGCCCGCTCGGGATCGGCAGCCTCGAGCAGATCGAGGGCCTTCGGGCGGCCGGTGACAATCTCGGCACCCTGTTGCGCGGCGATCGCCTTGAGCTTGGCCGCAACCGCCGGCTTGCCACTGAAGCGCACGGACTTGAAGCCGCAGCGTAGGGCGGCCAGGGCCTCGCCGGGCCGGTCGGCACAGTCGATCTCGGCCCGCAGGACGACCTCGGGATAGGCCGCGCCGGCCTCTTGAGCCACCGCCTGAAACCAGCGCACCCCAACGGTCGCCGAAGCGCCGGGGGCCGAGGCAAGGGTAAGCGCGCAATTCAGCTCGCGGGCCGCCGCCAGAGCGGCCTTCGCCTGGGCCAGAGAGTGCACGATCACGACCTTGCCGGCCATGGCCGGACGCAGGCGCGAGTCCGCTAGAGCAGCTTGCCCATGGCGACCGCGGTGTCGCTCATGCGGTTGGAGAAGCCCCATTCGTTGTCGTACCAGGACAGCACCCGCGCGAAGGTGCCTTCGATCACCTGTGTCTCGCCCAGATCGAAGGTCGAGCTCGCCGGGCTGTGATTGAAGTCGCTGGAGACCAGGGGCTCGTCGTTGATCGCCAGAACGCCCTTGAGCTTGCCTTTGGCGGCCTTGGTCATGGCGTCGTTGATCTGCTCGATCGAGGTCTTCTTCTTGGTCACCACGGTCAGATCGACCAGGCTGACGTTGGGCGTCGGCACCCGGATCGACGTGCCGTCGAGCTTGCCGGCCAGATGGGGCAGCACCAAGCCGACCGCGCGCGCCGCGCCGGTCGAGGTCGGGATCAGGTTGCTCGAGGCGGTGCGCGCCCGGTGCAGGTCCTTGTGCAAGGTATCGACCGTGCGCTGGTCGCCGGTGAAGGAATGCACCGTGGTCATGAAGCCGTGCTTGATGCCGACCGTCTGGTCGAGCACGTAGGCGACCGGCACCAGGCAGTTGGTGGTGCAGGATGCGTTGGACACCACGGTGTGGGACTTGCGCAGCTTGTCGTGGTTGATGCCGTAAACCACGGTCAGGTCCACGCCCGAGGCCGGGGCCGAGACCAGGACCTTCTTGGCGCCTGCTTCGATATGCTTGGAGGCCGCCTCCTTGCTGGTGAAGAGGCCGGTGCACTCGAGCACGATGTCGACCCCAAGATCGCCCCAGGGCAGCTTGGCCGGGTCCCGCTCCGCGAGCACCTGCACCTTGTTGCCGTCGACCTTGATCGCGCTCTTCAGGGCCTGGATCTTGCCCGGGTAGCGGCCATGCACCGAGTCGTAGCGCAGCAGGTGGGCATTGGCCTCGGCTGTGCCTAGATCGTTGATGGCGACGAAGGTGATGTCCTTGCGCTTGGCCTCCATGGCGGCGCGAAACACCAGACGCCCGATGCGCCCGAACCCATTGATCCCGACTCGAAGAGCCATACCGCGTTACCTCGTTGATTTTGTAAGAATTTCAAGTGGAAGGATGGCCTAGGCCGAGTACTGCCCCAAGGATGCCAAACCGTTGGCCTCGGCGCGCGCGAACAAGGCCGCTTGGGCAGCCTCCAGATTGTCCGACTTGCCGCCCCACGCCTTGAGCGGGGCTGCCTGCAACGCCCGGCCATAGGAGAAGCTGAGCTTCCAGGGCTTGACGCCCTCTAGCTTGTTCATCGCGTCGAGGTGTTCGGTCGCGGCCTCGTCCGACTGGCCGCCCGAAAGGAACACCAAGCCGGGCACGGCTGCCGGCACCGCGCGCTTCAGGCACTGGACCGTGCGCTCGGCGACCTCCTGGACGCTTGCCTGTTCCGGGCAGTCCGTGCCCGACAGCACCATGTTCGGCTTGAGCAAGGTGCCTTCTAGCTCGACCTCCTGGACCGCCAGCTCGTTGTAGACGCTGCGCAGCACTTCCTCGGTCACCACGTCGCAGACGTCGATGTCGTGGGCGCCATCCATCAGCACCTCGGGCTCGACGATCGGCACCAAGCCGGCCTCTTGGGCCAGTGCCGCGTAGCGCGCCAGCGCGTGGGCGTTCGCGGTGATGCAGGCGGCGCTCGGCATGTCCTCGGCGATCTTGTAGACCGCGCGCCACTTGGTGAAGCGGGCGCCCAGCTTGGCGTAGTCCTCGAGCCGGGCACGCAAGCCGTCCAGTCCCTCGGTTACGGTCTCGCCCGGATGACCGGCCAGCGGCTTGGCGCCAGCATCGACCTTGATGCCCGGGATGATGCCGGCGGTCTCGATCATCTTGACCAGGGGCGTGCCGTCGGCGGCCTGCTGGCGAATCGTCTCGTCGAACAGGATGACGCCGCTGATGTACTGGCCGGCGCCCGGCGTGGCGAACAGCAGGCTGCGGTAGTCGCGGCGGTTTTCCTCAGTCGACTCGACGCCGATCGAGTCGAAGCGCTTCTTGATGGTCGGCGAACTCTCGTCGGCGGCCAGAATTCCTTTACCGTCGGCGACCAGCGCCTTCGCCGTTTCCTCCAAGCTCATGGACGACGTCCCCTCTTTGGTTATTGCCACTTAAAGCCGTTGTTTGACGGCCTCGACCACGGCCTCGGCCGTGATCTCGAACTTGCCGTAGAGATCCTTGTAGGGCGCCGAGTCGCCGAAGCCCTTCATGCCGACGAAGCCACCGCCGTCGAGCCAGGCTTCCCAGCCGAACTTGGCGGCCGCCTCGATCGCGATGCGAAGCGTTCCGGGCCCGAGCACCTCGTCCCGGTAGTGCTGGGTCTGCGCGGCGAAGAGCTCCCAGCAGGGCATTGAGACCACGGCCGCCGAGATGCCCTGGTCCTTCAGCAGCGTTTGGGCGGCCAGGGCGATCTCGACCTCGGAGCCCGAGGCGATAAGGGTGACCTGGCGCTCGCTCTCTGCCGGCGCCAGGATGTAGCCGCCGTGGGCGCAGAGGTTCTCCTCAACATGCTCCAGGCGCACGGTCGGCAGCTTCTGGCGGGTCAAGGCGATGACCGACGGGTTGTGCTCCGCGGCAATCGCGATCTCCCAGCACTCGGCGGTCTCAACCGCGTCGGCCGGGCGCAACACCTGCAGACGCGGGATCGCGCGCAAGGCGGCCAGATGCTCGACCGGCTGGTGGGTCGGGCCGTCCTCGCCGAGGCCGATCGAATCGTGGGTCATGACGTAGACCACACGCAGGCCCATCAGCGCTGACAGCCGGATCGACGGCCGGCAGTAGTCGGTGAAGACCAGGAAGGTGCCACCGTAGGGAATCACCCCGCCGTGCAGGGCCATGCCGTTCATGGCCGCCGCCATGCCGTGCTCGCGCACGCCGTAGTGAATGTAGTGTCCGGCGTAGACGCCGGGCTCGACCACCTGGTGGCCGGCCGCCTTGGTGTTGTTGGAGCCGGTCAGATCGGCCGAGCCGCCGATCATCTCCGGTATCCGCTCGGCCAGCACGTCGAGCACCTTGTTGGAGGCGACCCGCGTTGCCACCGGTTCGGCCTTCGCGCTGATCTCGCGCTTGAAGTCGACTACGGTTTGGGTCCAATCGTCCGGCAAGCGCCCTTCGAGCACACGCTCGTACTCGTCGCGCACCGACGGGCCGGTCGACTCGAGGCGCTCGAACCAGGCGTCGGCCTGCTTGGCGCCCCGTGCGCCGGCGTCGCGCCAAGCGGCCAGGATCTCTTCCGGCACAACGAAGGGCTCGTGCGGCCAGCCCAAGGCTTCGCGTGTGCCGGCGATCTCCTCGGCGCCGAGCGGCGCGCCGTGGGAGCCGGCCGTACCGGCCTTCTTGGGCGCGCCATAGCCGATCACCGAGCGGCAGGCGATAAGCGAGGGCCGGTCGGACGCCTTGGCCGCCTCGACAGCCGCGGCGATGGCCTCGGAGTCGTGCCCGTCAATCGCTTGGACGTGCCAGCCGTAGGAGGCAAAACGCGCCTGTTGGTCGTCCGAAACCGAGAGCGACGTGGGGCCGTCGATCGAAATGCCGTTGTCGTCGAACAGGACGATCAGGCGACCTAATCCCAGATGGCCAGCCAAAGAGGCGGCCTCGTGGCTGATGCCTTCCATCAAATCGCCGTCGCTCGCGATCACGTAGGTGTGGTGGTCGACCAGGCGGTCGCCGAAGCGCCGGTTCAAGAGACGCTCGGCCAGGGCCATGCCGACCGCGTTGCCGAAACCCTGTCCCAATGGCCCGGTCGTGGTCTCGATGCCAGGCGCGCAGCCGTATTCCGGATGGCCCGGCGTCTTGCTGCCGAGCTGGCGAAAATTCTTGAGCTGATCCAGGGTCATGTCCTGGTAGCCGGTCAGGTGCAGGAGCCCGTAGAGCAACATGGAGCCATGCCCGGCCGACAGCACGAATCGGTCCCGGTCGGCCCAATCGGGCCGCGCGGCGTCGAACTTGAGAAACCTGGTAAAGAGCACGGTGGCCACGTCGGCCATGCCCATGGGCATGCCGGGATGGCCCGACTTGGCTTGTTCGACCGCGTCCATGGCAAGGGCGCGGATCGCGTTGGCCATATCCTGGTGAGAGACCGCCGACATGCCGTCGGAGGCGGAAAGGGGGGACCGCATGGCGTCCATCTGTGCTGCTACCTAGTTCGGAAAGCTCCAGGCCGCCAGGGGTGCGGCCGACCCATCATCCTCTAACGGGCGCAAAATGCCGCCACCGACCCGATTGGTCAATCTTTAAGGACAAGTGGCTTTGGCCGTCGCGGTTGACCCTCGCTCGCGGCCATGCCTATTCTCGAAGGCAATGGGCCGCGCACATGCACGACGGCCCGCGGGGGAGTTAAGGGGTCGCCATGTCGCGCATGGAAAACGCAACGCGCCGCCTTGAGCAGGCGCTTGACCGCCTGGAAGGCGCCGTGGCGAACGTCAGCGCCCGGCCAAGCGAGGATTCCGAGGTTTGGCGCGAGGCGCTACAGCGCGCCCAGGCCGATTACGCGCTGCTCGAACAGCGCGGCGACGAGGTCACGGCGCGACTCGACGGCGCCATCGCGCGCCTGCGCGCCCTGCTGGAGGACTGAAGCCATGGCGGAAGTGGCGCTGACCATCAACGGCCGAGTCCACACCATCGCCTGCGGCGACGGCGAGGAAGATCATCTGCGCCTGCTGGCCGGGCACCTAGACGAGAAGGTCGCCGATCTGGTCGACAAGCTGGGGCAGATCGGCGAGGCGCGGCTCTTGGTGATGGCCGGCCTGATGATCGCCGACGAGCTGTCCGACGCCTATACCCGTCTGGCCAGCCTGGAGGGCGGCGAAGATGCGGCCGAGGGCGCCCAGGCGGCGCCGCTGGCCGATCAGGCCGCGGCGGCGGCCACCTTGGACCACTGCGCCGAGCGCTTGGAAGCCCTTGCCGCCCGGGTCGAGCAAGCCTAGATAGAGTCTCCGCGGGGTGGGTGCTGCGCGGTGCGTCAGACCGTTCGATCCCTGGGGCCAATACCGACCTCTTGGGAGCTGTCACTGCCGGGGCCGTGGCCTCGGTATACGGCGCCCACCTGCTTTGGCAGGCCACGGAGGATGAGCATGGTCAACGGCCGTCGCGGCTCCACCCCGCCCCGAGCTTGTAGGATCCCATGGCGACCGTGACCTCCCCCCTCGATCAGGAAAAGCAGCGGCTTCGCGCCGCCGCCAAGGCCTGCCGAAACGCCGCCGCCGAAGCCAACCCGGACGCTGGCCGGGCGCTGCGCGACCAGGTTGGCAGTCTGCTCGAGAGCGGGCGCGTCGCCCTGGGAGCGGGCGTCCCGGTCTCCGGCTATTGGCCCAAGGGTAAGGAGATCGATCCCCGGCCCCTGATGGCCCATTTGGCCGACCGCGGCCACTCTATCGGTCTGCCGGTCATGATCGGTATGGACAAGCCCTTGCTGTTTCGCCATTGGAAGGAGGGCGACACCCTCGAGCCGGTTGGCTTTGGCCTCTTGGAGCCGGTCGCTGAAGCACCCGAGCTGTCGCCAAGTTTGCTGCTGGTGCCTCTCCTGGCCTTCGACCGGACGGGAATCCGCCTGGGCTACGGAGGCGGCTTCTACGACCGGACCCTGAAGGGCCTACGCGCCCAGGGCCCGACCGTCGCGATCGGCCTGGCGTTCGGCGATCAAGAGTTGGACCAGGTGCCCCATCACGAAGCCGACCAGGCGCTCGACTGGGTGGTTACCGAGCGCGAGGCCATCGCCATCGCGGCCGGTCGCTAGGAGATCGGCGATGCGCCTACTGTTCTGTGGCGACATCGTCGGGCGCAGCGGCCGCCAAGCGGTGATCGACCACCTGCCGGGCCTTCGGCGGGACCTCAAGCTCGACTTCGTCATCGTCAACGGCGAGAACGCGGCCGGCGGCTTCGGCATCACCAAGAAGATCTGCGACGAGCTCTTCGCGCTTGGCGTCGACGTGATCTCTGGCGGCAATCACATCTGGGATCAGCGCGAGGCGCTCGGCTTCATCGACGGCGAGAACCGCCTGCTTCGGCCGATCAACTTCCCGGCCGGCACGCCGGGCCGGGGCGCCCAGGTCTATGGGGCGCCGGGCGGGCGCAAGGTTCTGGTGGTCAACGTCATGGCGCGGCTTTTCATGGATCCGCTCGACGATCCCTTCGCGGCGGTAAAGCAGGTGCTGGCGCGCTACAGCCTGGGCGCCTCGGCGGCCGCCATCGTGGTCGACTTCCACGGCGAGGCGACCAGCGAGAAGATGGCCATGGGCCATTTCCTGGACGGCAAGGTGAGCGCGTGCCTGGGCACCCACACTCACGTGCCGACCGCCGATGTGATGATCCTGCCGGGCGGCACCGCCTACCAGTCGGACGTCGGCATGTGCGGCGACTACGATTCGGTGATCGGCATGGATAAGAAGGTGCCGGTCACGCGCTTCTTGCGCAAGCTGCCGACCGAGCGCCTGTCGCCGGCGACCGGCGAGGGCACGCTCTGCGCGCTCTTTATCGAGACCGACGACAAGACCGGTCTCGCGACTCGGGCCGAGCCGGTGCGCGTCGGCGGCCGTTTGCAGCAAGCGCTGCCTGCTTGATGCGCGTTGTCTCCTACAACATTCAATTTGGCCGGGGCCGGGACGGTCGCAACGACCTGGCGCGGATCGCCGAGGCTGTGCGCGGCGCCGACCTCATCGCGCTTCAGGAGGTCGAGCGCAACTGGCCACGGCCCTGCGGCCCAGAGATGGATCAGCCGGCCGCCTTGAGCGCGCTCTTGCCTGGCTATCACTGGGTCTATGGCCCGGCCTTCGACGTTGACGCCAGCCAGCTCTTGCCCAACGGCCGGATCGACAACAGGCGGCGCCAGCACGGCGTCATGCTGCTGGCCAAAGGCCCGATTCTCTCGTTTCGCCCCTTTGCCTTGCCCCGGCTCGACTACGGCGACCAATTCAATATGCAAATGGGCGCGCTGGAAGCGGTGGTCGCGCCCGGCGACGTGCCGCTTTGGGTCTACGTTGCCCATCTGGGCTACCTCGAGGAGGCCGAGCGCCTTGCCCAAATCGACTATCTGGCCCAGGAGATCGCCCGGGCGCCGGACCAAGGCGGCGCCTGGAGCGGCCCTTCGAGCCCGCTCGAGGCCTCCTGGACCCTGGATCGCCCCGCGCCTCCCATGCCGGCTTCCGCGATTGTCCTGGGCGATTTCAATTCTCAGCCGGACTCGGCGGTCTACGCCCGGCTGACCGGTGCCATGGGTCTGGTCGACAGCCGAGTCGCCGCCGGCAACTCGGCGAACGAGGGCGTCACCTACCTGGCCAACGCCGATTTTCCGAGCGCGACGGACAAGCGCATCGACTATTGCTTCGTCACAACCGATTTGGCCCAGCAGGTCGCCGCCGCCTGGATCGACATGGCCGCCGATGGCTCCGACCACCAGCCGATCTGGGTGGAGCTCGCGCTCTAGCCGTCGTTCAGCCCATCCCTCCTAAGGGCCGCCGCCTCGGCGTCCAGGTGCCCCTGGTGGACCCGACCGAAGAGCTTCATGACCCGGCCCGGCTTGGCGACCATGCCGGGCGTATTGGTGTAGCCAAAGATCGCCATGAGGCGTGGCCGGGCGCCCTCGACCGCGGTCACCCGGTGCAGCGAGAAGCGGCCCTTGAAGATCTGCAGGTCGCCGGGCTCCAGGGCAAGCTCGACAACCGGCGCCCTTTCGCCGCCGAGCACCCGGCCGACGCCATCATAGTTCTCCTCGGCCGCGCTGCGGATCGCCGGGGCGTACTCGAAGACGCCGCCTGCCTCAGGCTTCTGCACCATGACCGAGATCGACGTTTCGTTGGTGTCGAAGTGCCAGGGGAAGGTCGTGCCCGGTTCTTGGACGTTGACCAACATGTTCGCCATGGGATCGTCGTAAAGATAGAGCGGTTCGCCGCCTAGGCAGTCCTCCAGGAAGGCGCGCAGGGGCTGCTGATAGTAGAGCTGGACCAGCCAGGACTCAGGCGGCAGACGGTCCCGGCATAGGAAAGCATTGTTGCGGGTCGCCAAGTGGCGTCGCGGGTCGTCCGCCGGCAAATCGGGCGCGGGCTCGGAGAAGTAGGGGTTGTGATGGTCGAGGGTGCGGTCGACTAGTTCCAGGCGCGCGCAGGTCTCGGTGGCCATGCGGGCGACTGCGTCGGGCCGGACGAAGCCCGGCAAACGCGCGCAGCCGCTCGCCGCCAGCTGATCCTGGGCCAGGTCTCTGGCTTCCCGATAGGCCGGGTCGGTTGGCTGCCCCAGAGGATAGCGTTTGGTGTCGACCAGCTGGTCGAGTAGCACGGCTCCGGCGTCGACGGTCATGGGGCGCCTCCCGGTGGCTTCGATGATCGCGCAAGCTTGGCCCAGCGTCAGCGCCGAGTCCAAGCGAAAAGGTGCTTTCCCGGCCGGTCGGCTGTGCTATGGAAGGGCCGGCGGCGGCGCCGAGTCGCGCCGGGCCTCGCGGCTGCCCGGCGGGCGCCCCAATGTCGCCATAAAAGACGCCTAGTGGGAGAAAGCCATTGCGGCTCCCGCCCCAAGATATGGTAGGCTGTACGGTTAGCGACCTCAGGATATAGAGTAGAGTCACGGCAAGGTCATGGCGGGTCATTCTCAATTCAAGAACATCATGCACCGCAAGGGTGCACAGGACAAAAAGCGCGCCAAGGTCTTCGGGCGGCTCATTCGCGAGGTCACGGTCGCGGCGCGCTCGGGTTTGCCGGATCCGGACATGAACCCGCGCCTGCGTGCCGCGGTGTCGGCCGCGCGTGCGGCCAACATGCCCAAGGACAACATCGACCGGGCGATCAAGCGAGTCGCCGGCGGCGAGGACGACACCAGTTACGAGGAGATTCGCTACGAGGGCTACGGCCCCGGCGGCGCGGCGATCATCGTCGAGACCATGACTGACAACCGCAACCGCACCGCCTCCGAGGTGCGCGCCGCGTTCAGCAAATACGGCGGGTCGCTGGGCGAGACCAACAGCGTTTCCTTCATGTTCGACCGCATGGGCTCGATCGTCTTTGAGCCCGAGGTCGGCACCTCCGACGAGGTCTTCGAGGCGGCGGTCGAGGCCGGCGCGGAAAACGCGGAGTCGACCCCCGAGGGCCACGAGATCCTCTGCGCGCCTGACGACTTCTCGGCGGTGCGCGACGCGCTGGCCGAGCGCTTCGGCGACCCGCGCGAGGCACGCCTGACCTGGAAGCCCCAGAGCGCCGTAGAGGTCGACGAGAGCAACGCGGAGACCCTAATCAAGCTGCTCGACGTGCTTGACGACAACGACGACGTCCAGCACGTCTCGGCCAACTTCGAGATCGCCGACGATGTGCTTCAGCGGCTGACCGGCTGAGCGCGCGGCGATGCAACGGAAACGGAGGAGGGATGCGCGTCATCGGACTTGACCCCGGGCTCCGGAACACCGGATGGGGCGTCATCGAGTCCGACGGCACCCGCCTCAGCCACGTCGCCAACGGCGTGCTGCACAGCGACAGCCGCCTGGACGTGGCCAGACGCCTGGTACAGCTCGACCAGGGCCTGCTCGAGGTGCTGGAGCGCTACCGGCCGGACGAAGCGGCGGTGGAGACCACGCTGGTGAACAAGAACGCGGCCTCGACCCTGAAGCTCGGCTTGGCGCGCGGGGTCGCGCTGCTGACCCCGGCGCGCTATGGCCTGCCGGTCGCCGAGTACCTGCCGATGATCGTCAAGAAAGCGGTGGTCGGCACCGGTCACGGCGCCAAGGAGCAGGTCCAGGCCATGGTCGCGCGGCTGCTGCCGGGCAGTGAGATCGCCAGCGCGGACGCGGCCGACGCGCTCGCGGTCGCGATCTGCCACAGCCATCACGCCAGCACCGGACGGCGCTGGACGGCCGGCGCGGAGGCCAGCGCATGATCGGCAAGCTGACCGGCAAACTGGATTCCAGCGGCGACGACTGGGCGATCCTCGATGTCGGCGGGGTCGGCTACCTGCTGTTCTGCTCGGCGCGCAGCCTCGGCCAGCTCACCACCGGCGGGACCTTTAGCATGATGGTCGAGACCCACGTGCGCGAGGACCACATTCACCTCTACGGCTTCGCCGATGCCGCCGAGCGGGACTGGTTCCGCCTGCTTTCCACGGTCCAGGGGGTGGGCGCCAAGATGGCGTTGGCGATCCTCTCGGCGCTCTCGCCCCAGGATCTGATCCAGGCGATCGCAGCGCAGGACAAGGCGCGCCTGACGGTCGCCAACGGAGTCGGCCCGAAGCTCGCCGGGCGCATCGTCGCCGAGCTCAAGGACAAGGCCGGACGCCTGGCGCTGGGGCCAGCCGCCGTGGTCGGCACCGGCCAGGCAGCGCCGTCCGGCGGCATGGGCGCGGCCGCCGAGGATGCGATCTCGGCCCTGGTCAACCTGGGCTACGGCCGGGCCGAGGCCTTCGGCGCGGTCGGCCAGGCGATCAAGCAACAGGGTGATGGCGCGAGCTTGGAGCAGCTGGTCCGGACCTGCCTCAAGGAGCTGGCGGCATGAGCGAGGCGCGCGCGATCACGCCGGAGCACACGATCGACGACGCGCCCGAGCCGTCGCTCAGGCCCGGCAGCCTGGAAGAATTTGTCGGCCAGCGCCAGCTCTGCGACAACCTGCGCGTCTTCATTCAGGCGGCCCGCGACCGGGGCGAGGCGCTCGATCACGTGCTGTTCCACGGGCCGCCGGGGCTCGGCAAGACGACCTTGGCGCAGATCGTCGCCCGCGAGCTCGGTGTCGGGTTTCGCGCGACCTCCGGGCCGGTGATCGCGCGGGCCGGCGACTTGGCAGCGATCCTGACCAATCTGCAGCCGCGCGACGTGCTCTTCATCGACGAGATCCACCGGCTCAACCCGGCGGTCGAGGAGATCCTCTATCCGGCCATGGAGGACCTGCAGCTCGACCTGATCATTGGCGAGGGCCCGGCCGCGCGCTCGGTGCGCATCGACCTGCCGCCCTTCACCCTGGTCGGAGCGACGACCCGGTCCGGGCGCATCACGACGCCCCTGCGCGAACGCTTCGGCATTCCCTTGCGCCTGGAGTTCTACCGGCCGGAGGAGCTGCGCTCGATCGTTCAGCGCGGCGCCCGCCTGCTCGAGATCGACATGACCGAGGACGGCGCCTTGGAAGTGGCCAGGCGCGCCCGAGGCACGCCGCGCATCGCCGGACGGCTGTTGCGCCGGGTGCGGGATATCGCGGCGGTTGCCGGCCAGGCGCAGGTCGACCGGGAGATCGCCGACCGGGCGCTGCTGCGGCTCGACGTCGATCGCAGCGGCCTTGACGCCATGGACCGGCGCTACCTGTCCTGCATCGCCGAGAACTACGCCGGCGGGCCGGTCGGCGTGGAAACCCTCGCGGCCGCCCTGTCCGAGCAACGCGATGTGCTGGAAGAGGTCATAGAGCCCTATTTGATCCAGGAAGGACTGCTCCAGCGCACCCCGCGCGGACGCATGCTGGCCGGTGCCGGCTACAGCTATCTGGGCCTGGAGCCGCCTGCGGCGGCCACGCAATTGCCGCTGTTGGACGCCGACGGGGAGCCGGTACCGTGACCGCCCAGGCGAGCCGCATCGAAGACGGCGAGCACGTGCTGCCGGTCCGGGTCTACTACGAGGATACCGATGCGGCCGGCATCGTGTATTATGCCAACTACCTGAAGTACGCCGAGCGGGCGCGCACCGAGATGCTGCGGCTGATGGGCGTGCAGCAGAACGCGCTGGCCCGCGACCACGGTCTCGCCTTCGCCGTGCGCAACTGCGCGATCGACTACCAGCGCCCGGCCAAGCTCGACGACCTTTTGGAGGTGCGTTCGCGCCTGAGCGCGCTGGGCGGTGCAACGGCGGTCGCCGAGCAGGTGATCAGCCGGGACGGCGCGGCCTTGGTCACGCTTGAGGTGCGCCTCGCCTGCATCGCCCAGAACGGCCGTCCGGCGCGCATACCGGGACACTTGCGCGCGGCGCTAACCGGCTATTGCCGACCTACATCAGCCGAGGAGCAGAGTTAGTTCATGCAGCAAGAATTGGTCGACGCCGAGGTCTTGGCCGGCTCGGTCTCCCAGGACCTGACCATCTGGGGGCTCTTCATCGAGGCCGACCTGATCGTCAAGGCGGTCATCATAATCTTGATCGCGGCGTCGTTCTGGAGCTGGGCGATCATCTTCGAGAAGGCGCTTCGTGTGCGTCGTTTACGCCAGCTTGCCGACCGCTTCGAGGACGCCTTCTGGTCCGGCGGCTCGCTCGACAATCTCTACGAGGACATCGACGAGGAGCCCCAGGACCCTATGTCGGCGATCTTCGTCTCGGCGATGCGCGAGTGGCAGCGCTCGAGCGAGAACATCGCGCTCAAGACAGGCGAGTTCAAAATCGCGCTTCAACAGCGCATCGAGCGGGTCATGGACATCACTCTGGGCCGCGAGATGCAGCGTCTCGAGCGTCAGATGATCTTCTTGGCCTCAGTCGGCTCGGCGGCGCCCTTCATCGGCCTGTTCGGCACGGTGTGGGGCATCATGAACGCCTTCACCTCGATCGCGGCGGCCAAGAACACAACCCTGGCGGTGGTCGCGCCCGGCATCGCCGAGGCGCTCTTCGCCACCGCCCTGGGCCTGGTGGCGGCGATCCCGGCGGTGATCGGCTTCAACAAGCTCTCGACCGATTTGGGCCGCTATTCGGCGCGCCTGGAGGCCTTTGCCGGCGAGTTCTCGGCAATTTTGTCCCGTCAGCTGGAGGAGCAGCCCTAAGAGGATGGCGGGTGATTTCATAGCGCGCGAAAGCCGATCCCGGCGGCGCAGCCGCTACCGGCCGATGAGCGAGATCAACGTGACGCCTTTCGTGGACGTCATGCTGGTGCTGCTGATCGTCTTCATGGTGACGGCGCCGCTCCTGACCGTCGGCGTGCCGGTCGACCTGCCGGAAAGCAAGGCCCAGGCCCTGACTCAGCCCGATGAACCGCTGGTCATCTCGGTCGACGTGGAGGGCGCACTTTTCATTCAGGAGACCGCGGTCGAGCTGGAAAACCTGATCCCGCGACTTCGGGCGATCACCGAGAACAAGCCCGACACCCGGATCTATATTCGCGGCGACCGGGCGCTCGACTACGGCCGAGTGATGCAGGTCATGGGCCTGGTCAATGCCGCCGGCTTCACGCGCCTGGCGCTGATCTCCGAGCTGCCGCGCGAAGAGCTGCAAGGCGGGGGCAATTGAGCCATGCGCAACGGCGCCATCTTCTCAGGGATCTTGCATCTCTCGATCTTCGTGGTGCTGGTCTTCGGCTTGCCGTCCTTCGTGACTCCCCTCGAGGTGACGCCGCCGATCCCGGTCGAGCTGGTCGTGCTCGAGGAGGAGCTCGAGGTGCCGGAGCCAGAGCTGGAGCCCGAGCCGGTCAAGGAGGCCGAGCCGGAGCCGGAACCCGAGCCCGAGCCGGTGCAACAGGCAAAGCAGCCGCCGACCCCGGCGCCCGCGGTCGCCGAGCCGCTGCCGCCAGAGCCGGAACCGGAGCTCGAGCCGGAGGTCGCCGAGCTGATTCAGGAGCCTGAGCCGCCGGCACCTCAGCCGCAAGCTAAGCCCGAGGCGCCCGAGCCGCCCAAGCCGGCGGCACCCGCGCCGCCGCGCAAGCCAAAGGTCACGGTGGTCATGCCCGAGGAGGAAAAGGAGCCGCCGCCGGAGACCGATTTCACCTCCGTGCTCAACAGCATCGACGATCTGCGCACTCAAATGGCCGCCAAGCCGGCCACCGAAACCACCAAGGCGGCCCCGGAGCCGACGCCCCAGGGAAGCCAGATCGAGCAAATGGAGATGGTGCGCGCGATTCAGAGCCAGCTGGCGCGCTGCTGGCAGCTCGAGCCCGGCGCCCGGGACGCCGCGAACATGATCGTGGAGATCCGGGTGGCGCTCAATCCCAACGGCGCGGTGCGCGACGCGAAGATTGTCGATTCCCTGCGCATGGTCAGCGATTCCTTCTTCCGCAGCGCGGCCGAGAACGCCCGGCGCGCGGTCTATCGCTGCAGCCCCTTCGATTTGCCGGTGCGCAAATACGAAATCTGGCAGGTCATGACTCTGCGTTTCGACCCGCGGCAGATGTTCGGCGGCTAGAACATTAAAAATCAGTCACAAGGCATTGAGCAGCACTCATGGGAATCGTATTACTAGCGCCAGATCAACGGCTTCGATCCGACAAGCAACAACAGTATCAGGCAACGAAAGGGATCGTGTTGAAAAAACGGGCTCTTCTTCACTGCGTGATTTTGCTCGGCCTCGCGCTAACGGTGTTCGGTTTTACTCTGGCGCCGGCAGCGCGCGCCCAGGAGCTTACCATCGATGTCGTCGACGGCTTGGTGGCGCCTTTGCCGATCGCGATCACCGATTTCTTCGGCGAGACCCCGAGCGACTCCGACTTGGGGCGCGAAATCGCCGGGGTCATCGCCGCCGACCTGGAGCGCTCGGGACTGTTCCGGCCCATCGACAAGGGCGCCTTCATTCAGAACTTGGTCAGCCTCCAGGCCGCGCCGCGCTTCGCCGATTGGCGCCTGATCAACGCCCAGGCCCTGGTCAACGGCTCGGCCCAGCTTCAGCCCGACGGTCGCCTCAGGGTCGAGTTCCGCCTATGGGACGTTTTCGCCGAGACCCAGATGACCGGTCTCGCCTACTTCACCACGCCGAGCAACTGGCGACGGGTCGCCCACATCATCGCCGATGTGATCTATAAGCGTCTGACCGGCGAGGACGGTTACTTCGACACGCGCATTGTCTATGTCGCCGAGGAAGGCGCCCAAAACCGGCGGGTCAAGCGCCTCGGCATAATGGACCAAGACGGCGCCAATCACCGCTATCTCACCGACGGCGAGGCCCTGGTTCTGACTCCGCGCTTCTCGCCGACCACCCAGGAGATCACTTACCTCTCCTATGTCGGCAACACGCCGCGGGTCTATCTGTTCAACCTCAATACGGGCCAGCAGGAGGTCTTGGGCGACTTTCCGGGAATGACCTTCGCGCCGCGCTTCTCGCCGGACGGCAATAAGGTCATCATGTCGATGGCCCAGAACGGAAACTCCGATATCTACACCATGGACCTGCGGACCCGGCGGGTGTCTCAGCTGACCAACCACCCCTCGATCGACACCTCGCCGTCCTATTCGCCCGACGGCCGCCAGGTCGTATTCAACTCGGACCGCGGCGGTAGCCAGCAGCTCTACGTCATGGAAGCCGACGGCAGCAACGTGCGCCGGATCAGCTTCAACGACGGGCGCTACGCAACCCCGGTCTGGTCGCCGCGCGGCGACCTGATCGCCTTCACGCGGATTTACCAGGGGCAGTTCTACATCGGCGTGATGAAGCCGGACGGCAGCGGCGAGCGGATGCTGACCAAGGGCTTCCTCGTCGAGGGCCCGACCTGGGCGCCAAACGGCCGCGTGCTGTCCTACTTCAAGCAGACCCGCGCAGACCGCCGGGGGCAATACACCTCCGAGGTCTATACCATCGACCTGACCGGCCGCAACGAGCGGGCGCTCGAAACGCCGATCGACGGCTCGGACCCGGCCTGGTCGCCCTTGATACCTTGAGAAGATGGAAGGTTGCTATCGTCTCACCGCTCTCGCGCGCTCGCGCGATGGCCAATCCAACTAGACGCGGGGGCTTGCCTGGTATAAAGAGGCGGAATCCCGGGCCTGTCTTGAGAGGGCAAAACATGCGTTCAAGAATTCTTATGATTTTTGCGGCCGGACTGCTTCTGGCCGCTTGTGAGACTGCTGGTGAGGAGACGTCCGAGGCCAGCGGCGTCGGTGCCGTCTCGACCGGCGTTATCGTCGAGGAGACCGAGATTGCATCGGTCGTGCCGGGCTCCCAGGAGGATCTGCTCCTGAATGTCGGCGACCGCATCTTCTTCGGCTTCGACAGCAGCGAGCTGGACAGCAATTCCCAGGACGTGCTCAAGAACCTGGCGGCCTGGCTGCAGGCCAATCCCGGCACGACGATCACCATCGCCGGCCATGCCGACAACCGCGGCACCCGGGAGTACAACTTGGCTCTGGGCGAGCGCCGGGCGAACTCGGCGCGCGATTTCCTGGTGGCGCTGGGCATCAACCCAAGCCGCGTTGGCACCATCAGCTACGGCAAGGAACGCCCGGCGGTGCTTGGCGACTTTGACGAGGCCTGGGCGCAGAATCGCCGCGACGTGTTCGAGGTCAACGGCTAGTCAGCCGTCGCGGGCGACCGGCCGTGGCTTTCGGTGCCGCGGCCGGAGGGGGAGCGAAAAGGGGGATGGGCAGGTGATCGCGGGCTTGGCCTGAGTGGCGCGCGGCGCCACATTCATGCCATGACCAGCGGTCAAAGCTAGCCTTTGAGACCGCGGCCCGTCTTTGTGGCGGCGGGCCTTGACGGAGACGGACCCCATGGCGACCTCGTTTCACCTAGCTACTTTCACCAACCGTAAAGCGGTGCCTCTTCGGGCGCTGGCGCTCGGCACTGCGCTGCTCCTACTTGCCCTGGCAAGCGGGCCGGCCGTTGCCCAGACTCAAGATGTGCGCGGCCTGATCGACAAGGTCGAGCGCCTGCAGCGCGAGATCACCACCCTGCAGCGCACGGTCTATCAGGGTGCACCGCCGCCGGCCGATGCCGGCAGCGCCTTGGCCGGTGACGTCAACAGCACCCAGGCGGCCCGCCTGACTCAGCAGATCCAGCAGCTCGAATCCGCGTTGCGCAGCGTGACCGGCCAGCTCGAGCAGCAGGCCCACCAGATCCAACAGCTCACCAAGCGCATGGATAAGCTGGTGGTCGACGTGGATTACCGGTTGCAGGCGATCGAGCGCCAGCTCGCCGGTGAGACACCGCCGCTCGCCTCCGCCGCCTCCAGCGATCCGGTGCCGGCGACCAACGGCGGCGCCCAGGCAAGCAGCGATCCGCCCAAGGTGATCGGCACGATCACGGCCGCCGACCGGGCTGCCCTGGACGCCGCGCAAGGCCAAGGCCAGAGCGACGCGACCACGGCGCTGGCGCCGGCCGTTGCCGGCACCCAGAGCGCGGCCTTGACCGGCACGACGGCGAAGGAGAGCTACGACGAAGCCTTCCGCCTCTTGCGCCAAACCAAGTACGACGAGGCCGAGGCGGCGCTCGGCGCCTTTCTGGAGCGCTATCCGGACGATCCCTTGGCCGGCAACGCCAAGTACTGGCTTGGCGAGACCTATTACGTACGCGGACGCTTCGCCGAGGCGGCGGTAACCTTCGCCGAGGGCTTTCAAAGCTATCCGACCAGCGTCAAGGCGCCGGATAACCTTCTGAAGCTCGGCAAGTCCCTGGCCGAGCTTCAGAAAGTCGACGATGCCTGCGCCACTCTCGGCGAGCTGGTTCGGCGCTACCCCAACGCTCCAGCAACGATTATCCAGCAGGCCCGGCAGGATCAGCAGCGCCTCAAGTGCGCGTGAGCCGGCCGGCCGTCGCGCGGCCGATCGACGGAGAGGACTTCGCCGGCCTGATGCGGCCGCTCGGGCCGTTCGAACCGGCGCCTCACATGGCGGTTGCGGTTTCGGGCGGGGCCGACAGCTTGGCGCTGGCTCTATTGCTGGCCGATTGGAGCGCCGCGCGGGGCGGCGCGATGACCGCGCTGATCGTCGATCACGGATTGCGGCCCGAATCCAGGCGTGAAGCGCGCTGGACCGCGACGGCCCTCAAGGCGCGCGGCCTGACCACGCGAATTCTGACCTGGCGCGGCGCCCAGCCCCAGGCGAACGTCCAAGCGACGGCACGCGCGGCTCGCTACGGGCTGCTCGGCGATTGGTGCCGGCGCCACGGCGTGCTCCATCTCGCCGTGGCGCATCATTTGGACGACCAAGCCGAAACCTTGCTGCTGCGCTTGGGCCGCGGCAGCGGCTTGGACGGCCTGGCAGCCATGGCTCCGGTGAGCGTCCAGCCCCATTACAACCTGCTGCGGCCGCTTTTGAGTGTGCCCAAGGCCTGCTTGATCGCGACCCTCCAGGCGCGCGGCCAGGATTGGATCGAGGATCCCAGCAACCAGGACCGGCAGCACGCCAGGGTGCGCCTGCGCCAGCTCGCGCCCGGATTGGCCGCCGAGGGCCTTACGCCCGAGCGCCTGGCCGCCACCGCCGGACGCCTGGGCCAGGCGCGCGGTGCGCTTGAGCAGACCCTGGCCGCCCTTCTGGCGCGTGCCGTCACGCTCGATCCGGCCGGTTTCGCTTGGCTCGACCACCGAATGCTGCGGGACAATTCGAAAGAGCTCGCGTTGCGCGCCCTGTCACGGATCCTGTCCTGCCTCGGCGGTGCGGCCTACGGTCCCCGTTTGAGCCGTCTGGAAGGGCTCTACGGGCGCCTTATGGAGCCCAATTTCGGCGGCGCGACCCTCGGCGGATGCCGCGTGACCCCCCGTGGCGACCGGATCCTTGTGACGCGCGAGGCGGCGAAACTGCCCCGATGGGACGTCAGGCCTGGCGAAACGCTGCTTTGGGATGGCCGTTTCGAGATTGCGCTGGCCAAAACGAGCCGCCGCCGGCCGCCAGCCATGGCCCTTGGCGGGCTCGGCGCGGTGGGCTGGCGCCGCCTTCGGGCGTCCGGCCAAGCCCCTGAAAAGACACGAATTCCAGCGCCGGCCCGGGCAGCCTTGCCGTGCCTTTGGGTGGCCGGTGAACCTTGCGAGGTGCCTCACTTGGGGATCACGGCGCCGTCAGGTGGCCCCGTTGCGCTTGAAAAATGCGCGTTTCGACCCAAAAATGGCTTAATCGGAACGTGGTTTACAGTTGCTTAGGCCGCGGTCCACATTATCTCTATGGTGTGGCGCTCGACCTGAGTGGCCGCTCCTTGGCGTGCGGGCCATCTGAGACGGGAAAGGGACTCGAGCTTTGAACTTCAGCCGGAACGCAGTTCTTTGGATCATCATCCTGCTGCTGCTCTTTGCCCTCTTTAATCTCTTCCAGGGCACGACCAACCGTGGCGCCACGCCGCCGGTCGCCTATTCCGACTTCGTCGAGGACGTGAAGCAGGGCAAGGTTCGCGATATCACCATGCAGGGCCCCAAGGTCACCGGCCACTACACCGACGGCCGCACCTTGCAGACCTATGCGCCGGAGGATGCCTCCCTCATGCCGCTGCTGCTCGAGCATGGGGTCGAGGTCACGGCCGAGCCCGAGGAAGAGATTAACCCGCTGCTCTCGATGCTGTTCACCTGGCTGCCCATGCTGCTATTGGTCGGCGTGTGGATCTTCTTCATGCGCCAGATGCAGTCGGGCGGCGGCAAGGCGATGGGTTTCGGCAAGAGCCGGGCGCGGCTTCTGACGGAGAAGGTCGGCCGGGTCACCTTCGACGACGTGGCCGGGATCGACGAGGCCAAGACCGAGCTCGAGGAAATCGTCGAGTTCCTGCGCGATCCCCAAAAGTTCCAGCGCCTGGGCGGCCAGATCCCCAAGGGGTGCCTATTGGTCGGCCCGCCGGGTACCGGCAAGACCTTGCTGGCGCGCGCGATTGCCGGCGAAGCCAACGTGCCGTTCTTCACCATTTCCGGCTCTGACTTCGTCGAGATGTTCGTCGGTGTCGGTGCCAGCCGGGTGCGCGACATGTTCGAGCAGGGCAAGAAGAACGCGCCCTGCATCATCTTCATCGACGAGATCGACGCGGTCGGCCGCCACCGTGGCGCGGGCCTGGGCGGCGGCAACGACGAACGCGAGCAGACCCTGAACCAGCTGCTTGTCGAGATGGACGGTTTCGAGGCCAACGAGGGCGTGATCCTGATTGCCGCGACCAACCGGCCCGACGTGCTCGACCCGGCGCTGCTGCGCCCCGGTCGCTTCGACCGCCAGGTGGTGGTGCCCAATCCCGACATTCTGGGCCGCGAGAAGATCCTCAAGGTGCATATGCGCAAGGTGCCCCTGGCGCCCGATGTGGACGCCCGCACCATTGCCCGGGGCACGCCCGGTTTCTCGGGCGCCGATCTCGCCAACCTGGTCAACGAAGCGGCCCTCCTGGCGGCGCGCGCCTCCAAGCGCGTGGTCACGATGTCGGACTTCGAGGCGGCCAAGGACAAAGTCCTGATGGGCGCCGAGCGCCGCTCCATGGTGATGACCGAGGAAGAAAAGGAGATGACCGCCTATCACGAGGCCGGCCATGCTCTGGTCGGCATCTTCGTGGAGGGCAACGATCCCCTGCACAAGGTCACGATCATCCCGCGCGGCCGGGCGCTGGGCGTCACCATGAGCCTGCCGGAACGGGACCGCTACAGCATCTCCTTCAAGGAGATCAAGGCGATGCTGTGCAAGATGTACGGCGGCCGGGTTGCCGAACAGCTGATCTACGGCGAGGAAAACGTCACGACCGGTGCGTCCAACGACATCCAACAGGCGACCAACATGGCTCGCTCCATGGTCACCGAGTGGGGTATGAGCGACAAGCTGGGCCGTCTGCGCTACGTGGACAATCAGGAGGAGGTTTTCCTCGGCCACTCCGTGACGCGGTCCCAGACGATCTCTGGCGAGACCGCCAAGATGATCGACAACGAGGTGCGGCGCATCGTTGAGGAAGCGGAAACCAAGGCCCGGGACATTCTGACCGAGCATCTGGAAGACCTGCACAAAGTATCCAAGGCGCTGCTCGAGTACGAGACTCTGTCCGGTGACGAAGTCATGGCGATCCTCAATGACGAGCCGATTGACCGCTCCGACCCGACCGCGACCGCCGGGGACGGCGGCCGGCGCGGCTCGGTGCCCTCGAGCGGTAAGCCGAGCAAGGCCTCCGGCAAGGATTCGCCCGGCGGCATGGAGCCGGAGCCCCAGCCCGGCGGCTAGCTTCGGCACGGCCCTTTGGGGGAGGGCGCGTCATGATTCCTCAGATCTACCTTCGTCCCCTCGGCCTCTCGACCGGAGCGGGCCAGGCGCTCTCCTACAGTGCCCTCGAGATTTCTCGGCGCGGCACGGATCAAGTGCTGGGCCGCGAGGTCATTCCCTTGAGCGATTTGGCAGAGCATCTGGCGGCGCTCGACGGGACGACCCGGCGAGGCATAGAAGCCTGGCTTAACCGCTTGTCGGCCCGGCCGGGCAGCTTCGCCGGGCTGGATCTGAGCCGGCCTCAGGTCATGGGCGTGATTAACGTGACCCCCGACTCCTTCTCCGACGGCGGCGACCATCTGGACAGCGACCGCGCGGTGGCCCAAGGCCTGGAGATGCGCGAAGCCGGCGCCAGCCTGCTCGACGTGGGCGGCGAATCGACCCGGCCGGGCGCCGCCGAGGTGGCCCTGGACGAGGAGCTGCGGCGGGTCATCCCGGTGGTCGAGGGATTGGCGCGGGCTGGCGCCAAGGTCTCGGTCGACACCCGCCGGGCCCGGGTCATGGCGGCCGCCATCGAGGCCGGCGCCTCGATCGTCAACGATGTCACCGCGCTGGCCGGCGATCCGGACAGCTTGGACGTCGTTGTTCAGGCCCAGGTGCCGGTCATCTTGATGCACATGCAGGGTGAACCCCGCACCATGCAGCTGGCGCCGAGCTACGCCGACGCGGCGCGCGACATT
Source organism: Pseudomonadota bacterium (assembly GCA_039029395.1). Classification (GTDB taxonomy): domain Bacteria; phylum Pseudomonadota; class Alphaproteobacteria; order Kiloniellales; family JAKSDN01; genus JBCCGG01. Next base: position 86,076 of record JBCCGG010000028.1, read on the forward strand.
TACGACTGGCTAGCCGGGCGAATCGCGGTCTGCGAGGCGGCTGGTTTGGCGCGCAGCCACATCGCGATCGATCCGGGCATCGGCTTCGGCAAGACCTTGGAGCACAACCTGCAAATTCTCGACCACCTAGCGCTGTTCCACGGCCTCGGTTGCCCGATTCTTCTGGGCGTCAGCCGCAAGAGCTTCATCGGCCGCATCGCCGGCGAAGAGCGGCCCAAAAGCCGGGGCCCAGGCTCGCTTGCCGCCGCCCTGGCAGGGGTCGCGCGGGGCGTGCAGATCCTCAGG
>JBCCGG010000029.1:0-85127 GCA_039029395.1 Pseudomonadota bacterium
AATAATAACGAGCAGTTGATTGATCGCGGCATAGTGCTTTGGTTTCCCGCCCCGAGAAGCTTCACTGGCGAGGCCATGGCCGAGCTCCAAGTTCATGGTGGACGCTCGGTCATTGAAGGGGTGCTCGAGGCGCTTGCAGACTGTCCCGGACTGCGCCCGGCCGAGCCGGGAGAGTTCACCCGACGCGCCTTCGACAATGGCAAGCTCGACCTAAGCGAGGTCGAGGGTTTGGCCGACTTGATCGCCGCCGAAACCGCGGCCCAGCGACGGCAAGCGCTGCAGCAGATGGATGGTGGCCTTTCTCGTCTGACCGAGGGTTGGCGCGCGCGCTTGCTGCCGGCGCTCGCGCGCCTTGAGGCCACGATCGATTTCTCCGACGAAGAGCTCCCGGAGGGCTTGGTGGATAGTCAGCGGGGCAAACTTGAGGCACTGCTGGGTGAGTTGGACGCGGCACTGGCAGACGAGTCCCGCGGCGAGCGCCTCAGGAGCGGCGTTCAGATTGCCGTGCTCGGGCCACCGAACGTCGGTAAATCGACGCTCCTGAACGCCTTGGCAAAACGGGACGTGGCCATCGTCTCGTCCCAGCCGGGCACCACCCGGGACGTCATCGAGGTCCATCTGGATCTCGGCGGCTATCCCGTGACCTTGGCCGATACCGCCGGCCTCAGAGAAGGTCATGGATCGGATGTCTCCGATATTGAGAGAGAAGGCATGCGGCGCGCCCGGCAGCGAGCCGGCGCCGCCGACCTGAAGCTGGTCGTGACAGACGCAAGGTCATGGCCCACGCTCGATCCGGCGACCCGCGAGCTGATCGATGACGACAGCATCGTGGCACTTAACAAGATCGATCTGGTGCCTACGGACGGCTGCATTCCGGACGACCGGATCGTGATTCCAATCTCTGCCAAAACCGGAAAGGGCGTGCCTGAGCTGCTGTCTCTGCTCAAAGCCCGCGTCGCGGAGCTCCTGACCGGCGGCACCGAAGCACCCGCGATCACCCGCATACGCCACCGTCAGGCCGTGGTGGATTGCCGAGACGCTCTCGCGAGGTCCTTGTCGACAGATGCACCGGAACTTATCGCCGAGGACCTGCGGCTCGCGGTACGGGCACTGGGCCGGATCACTGGCCGGGTCGACGTGGAGGACCTGCTCGACGTGATCTTCCAGGAGTTCTGCATCGGCAAATGAGACACGGCCTGTTTCACGTGAAACAGGCCGAGTGCTAAAGCTTTGACATTGCGGACATTCATGGCCTATGAGAGCGCCATGAAGCACTTCGATGTCATCGTTATCGGCGGCGGGCACGCTGGTTGCGAAGCCGCGGCCGCGGCGGCCCGTGTGGGCGCCACCACGCTGCTTTTGACACACAACCCCGACACCATCGGGGTCATGTCGTGCAACCCGGCCATCGGCGGTCTCGGCAAGGGCCACCTGGTGCGCGAAATCGACGCCCTAGACGGTCTAATGGGCCGCGCCATCGATCAAGCCGGCATCCAGTTTCGCTTGCTCAACCGCAGCAAAGGGCCCGCGGTGCGCGGCCCCAGGGCCCAGGCAGACCGGAAGCTTTACCGCCAGGCCATTCAACAGCTGCTAGGGGAGCAATCCGGCCTCACGATCCGCGCCGGCGCGGTGGAAGATCTGAAGGTTGACCGCACCGGAACATGCCGAGGCGTGATCTGCGCCGACGGCGAAGAATATGCGACCCGCGCGGTGATCCTCACCACAGGCACATTCTTGAGGGGCGTCATTCACCGCGGTGAAGAGCGATGGCCGGCCGGCCGCATTGGCGAGAAACCCGCCCACGGCCTATCTAACACTCTGAAATCACATAACTTTGCGCTTAACCGTCTCAAGACGGGCACACCGCCTCGGCTCGATGGGCGAAGCATTGAAACCGCCACTCTGGCCGTTCAGCCCGGTGATGACCCGCCGGAAGCCTTTTCAATGCTGACCACCCAGATCGCACAGCCCCAGATGCCTTGTCACATCACCCACACCACGCCGGAGAGCCATGCCCTGATCGTCGCCAACATACACCGGGCACCGATCTATTCGGGGCAAATCGAAAGCGCCGGCCCGCGTTACTGCCCCTCCATCGAGGATAAGGTCGTGCGCTTCGCCGACCGTGACAGCCATCAGATCTTCTTGGAGCCTGAAGGACTGGACGATCACACCGTATATCCCAATGGAATCTCCACATCCTTGCCGGTGGAGGTGCAGCATGCCCTGCTCAAGACAATTCCCGGCCTGGAGAACGCTGAGATCCTCCAACCTGGCTATGCGATCGAGTACGACCACGTTGACCCGCGCGAATTGGAGCCCAATCTTCAGAGCCGCAAAATACCCGGGCTTTTCTTGGCCGGGCAGATCAATGGAACGACCGGATACGAGGAAGCAGCCGCACAGGGGCTCATGGCCGGCATCAATGCCGCCCGAATGGCCGGTGGCGCCGCGCCGGATGTGAAGTTGGAGCGGACCGAGGCCTACATCGGCGTCATGATCGACGACTTGGTGACACGTGGTGTCACCGAGCCCTACCGGATGTTCACCAGCCGGGCCGAATACCGCCTGCGCCTGCGTGCCGACAATGCCGATCAGCGCCTTACCGGCAAGGGCATCGATCTCGGCTGCGTTTTACGGGAAAGATCCGAGGTTTTCGGCAAGAAATCTGCTGATCTTGCCGCTGGTCGGGGGCTCTTGATGAGTCTTTCCGCCACGCCGGACGAGCTGCGTCGCCATGGCATCCCGGTAAAGCGCGATGGCGTTCGCAGAAGCGCCTATGAGCTGTTGCGGCACAATGATGTGGAACCCCAGCGGATTGCCGCGCTTTGGCCCGAGATCCGCAAGATTTCAGCGGAACTATTTGAGCAGCTGGCGACCGACTCCCGCTATGCCAGCTACCTGGAACGCCAGGATGCCGACATCCAGGCCTATCAACGGGACGAGGCCCTCATCCTGCCCGATGGCTTGGACTACGACGCGATTGGAGGCTTGTCTAACGAGACGCGCGAACGCCTCAAGACGGCCCGGCCGGCAACCCTCGGGGCAGCCGGCCGTTTGCCGGGCATGACCCCGGCGGCGATAGTCGCACTTCTGGCTCACGTGCGCCGTGAGCGTGCGGCCTGAGCGCACGCAAGTGACACCGCTCACGGCACAGCAGTTTGCCGAGCAGATCACTGTTTCACGTGAAACACTGGCCAAGCTGGAGATCTATCACCAGCTCCTGGCACGCTGGAACGCTCGCATCAACCTGGTGAGCCGTGCCAGCCTGGCGGACGCCTGGCGCCGGCACTTTCTGGATTCTGCGCAGCTTCTCCAGTACCTGCCGCCTGTGCCGAAAGACCGGGACCGGGTCATGGTCGACCTCGGCAGCGGCGCCGGTTTCCCTGGATTGGTATTGGCCTGCCTGGGCGTTGGCGACGTTCATCTGGTCGAATCCGACCAGCGCAAGGCCGTGTTCCTGCGCGAGGTCGCGCGGCAAGCAGACGTCCCTGTGACCATTCACTGTGCCCGCATCGAACGCCTTGCGCGCTTTCCCGCAGACCTGGTCGTCTCTCGCGCCTGCGCACCGCTTACACAACTTTTGCTTTATAGCGCGCGGTTCGCCAAGTCAGGCGAATCGGCATTGCCGGCGTGTCTATTCTTGAAAGGAAAAAACCTCGATGAGGAATTGACCGCGGCGCAGAAAGTGTGGAAGATGACGTTCGAAAGCTTTCCGAGTCGCTCGGATCCCAATGGCACGATCCTACGGATAGGTATCGCGAGCCGTGCAGACACCAAATCTTGAAAACCAGCCCGCCTCCCGACCAAGGGTGGCCAAGGTCATCGCTGTCGCCAACCAAAAGGGCGGTGTCGGCAAGACAACCACCACCGTCAACCTGGCAACGGCCCTTGCCGCGTGCGATCAGAAGGTCCTTGTCATCGACATGGACCCACAAGGCAATGCCACCACTGGTTTAGGACTGCCACGCAGTGGACACGCCTCGAGCATCTACAACGTGGTGATTGAGGGCGCCCCGCTGAAAGGCGCCGTGGCACCGACCGTGGTGCCCGGCATGTTCGTGGTCCCCTCGACCATTGAACTGTCCGGCGCCGAAATCGAACTGGTGGATATCGACCGGCGAGAATCTCGCTTGCGTCAGGCCCTCAAGGCCGAGCCGCTTGACTACGACTATATCTTGCTGGACTGCCCGCCGGCGCTTGGCCTGCTGACGCTCAACGGCCTGGTCGCGGCGGACTCTCTCTTGGTGCCCCTACAAACCGAGTTCTACGCTTTGGAGGGGCTATCCAACCTGCTGCACACGGTCGATCGCATCAGGAGGGTTTATAATCCTAGACTGGAGATACAAGGGGTTGTCCTGACGATGTTCGACCGGCGCAACAAGCTCTCCGAGTTGGTCGCCAATGACGTTCGCGCCCATCTGGGACCAAAAGTGTACGACACCGTGATCCCCCGGAACGTACGAGTTTCCGAGGCGCCCTCTCACGGCAAACCTGTCCTTCTGTACGATATGCGCTGCGCCGGCGCTCAAGCGTACATTCACCTGGCCGGCGAAGTTCTGCGGCGCGAACGGCGCCCAGCCCCCCACGCGGCCCCGCAAACGCCGCCGCCGCCAACCGCCCTGGCCTCTTGAACTCTCGATTGTCATAAGGACCGCCGCCATGTCCGAAAGCTCCTCGAAGAACAATTTGGGCCGCGGCCTGGCCGCCCTGTTCGGCGACGACACGCCAACCGCCGCATTGATCGACGAACCGGCAGGTGCACAAGAAGTCCCGATCGAGTTTCTGCGACCCAACCCCACCCAGCCACGCCGCACATTCGATCCGGCCGCGGTCGAGGAACTGGCCCAATCGATCATGACGAACGGCGTGTTGCAGCCAATCTTGGTGCGCCCCGACCCGACCCAACCGGACCACTATCAGATCGTCGCGGGCGAACGGCGATGGCGGGCTGCCCAACAGGCGCGCCTGCATCAGGTTCCGGTCATCGTCAAGCAACTCTCCGACCAGCAAACTCTCGAGCTCGCCTTGGTCGAAAACCTTCAACGCCAGGACCTGAGCGCGCTGGAAGAGGCCGAGGCTTACCAACGCCTTACCGAAGATTTTCAGCACACCCAAGAAGCCCTGGCCAAAGTGGTCGGCAAGAGCCGCTCGCACATCGCAAACACGCTTCGCCTCCTTGCTCTACCGGCCCCCGTCAAAGCGCTGATGACCGAAGGCAAGCTGAGCGCTGGGCATGCGCGCGCCCTGCTTGGTGCCGCGGACCCGGTCGCCCTGGCCAGTTTGGTGGCCCAGCGGGGCCTCAACGTGCGTCAAACCGAGCGCCTGGCCAAACAGGCCGCCAATGCGCCGGTCACATCCCTTACCAAGACCCTGACCAACAAAGACCCGGACACCCGCGCGCTCGAGCAAGATCTAGGCGATCTTCTAGGCCTTAAAGTCGCGATCGACCAGAAGACTCGCGGCGGCCGGGTGACAATCAAGTACGAGACCCTAGACCAACTGGACGGCTTGCTCGACCGCCTTGGTTATCGATCGGAAGATTCGCTGCGCGCCTTTGGCACTTGAAGCAGTAGCTCCATCAGAAGCACGTCCTCCCAATGCCCGTCGAGCTTGCCTTGCTCTCGATAGATGCCGACTTCGCGGAATCCCATCTTCTCGTAAAGTTTTCGCCCCGCCCCGTTGCGTGCCAGCGCGGCGAGCACCAGCTTGTGATAGCCGAGCTCCCGCGCCAGATCGATAAGCGCCTCCACTAGGCGGCCACCAAGCCCTTCGCCTCGCCGATCCCGTGCCACGTAAACGGAAAAATCCGCCACGCCGTCGTAACACGGCCGCGAATTGAAAGGGTTCAAGCTGCCCCAAGCCACCACGCGGCCATCTTCGGTCGCCACCAGTACCGGATACCGCGCTTCCCGAGCCGCCAACCAACGCCCGCGCTCCCCAGGATCCCGGCGTTCGGTCTCCAAAGTCGCCTGACGGTCATCGATAGCCTCATTGTAGATTTGGCAGATCGCATCGACGTCTTGCGGCTTCGCACAGCGCAAATGCAGCTTCATGGCCTATCGCGCTCCAAGCCAAGTGCCAACAACGTGGTCGCGAGCCCGCCCAAGCCAAGCAGAGAAAACCCCAGCCCCCAGGACACCGCTCCGCCCAAATGAACCGTCGCTTCGATGACGCCGCCGAAGACGACAACCGCAAGCGCCCCGACGAGAAAGCCCAAGGCCGAGCGCAGCCCAAAGGCCCGACCCAGACCGCCATCCGGCAGTGCCTCGGTCAAGGCGGTCGAGAGAACCGGCGAATCGCCGAGCGCGGCAAAGCCATAAAGGGCGCAAATCGCCACCAGGAGCCAAATCGGCGCGCCGATAAGCCACCCCACGACAAAGGACAAGGCCGTGCCCGCGGCTGCAAAGACCAGGATCGCGTGCCGCCGTCCGGTCCGGTCGCTGAGCCGGCCCGCCACCACGGCCGCCACCACACCGGTCAAGTGGAGCACTGCGGTGATCCAGGCACCAAAGGCGGCAGCGTCGCGGTACCCATCGGAAAGCGCGGCTACGGCCAAAAATGCAGGAACCCACGCCCACAACCCAAGCAACTCCCAGCAATGTCCGGCGTAGGCGAACACCAAAAGCCGGCCGCGTCGCCCCATGGCACTGGGACGCGGTCGGGTCCGCTTGACTGGCACCGCATGCGTCCCACGAACCGCTGCCCAGAAAAACACTACACCCACGAGCGGTCCAAGCGCGCAGAGTAGGAAGGCCAATCGATAACCGCCCAAGGCTAGGCCCAGACCGCTAAATAACAAGGACCCCACGTAGCCTAGGGACGCACTGGCCAACAGCTCGCCAATCGCGCGGCCCCGCTTCTCCGGCACGACACGGGCTGCGGCGACCATGATCGCCGGCGTGTAGGCGCCGCCCTGGGCTACTCCCACCAGGCCGTAGAGCAACAATGCCGTTTCAAAACTACGCGCGCCAAATGCAAAGCACAGGGACAGCCCGCTTCCAACCAAAGACGAGACCAGCAGCACCCGCCGCGGATCCACATGATCGGAAAGCCAAGAGACGACCAAAAGGGACGCTCCTAGGCCCAGGTTGTAGGCGGACTGAATGCTGCCCGCCCGGGCGGCCCCCATGCCCCAAGCGACCATCAGCTCCGGCAGGCAGGCTGCGTAGGTCATGGCGATCAAGCCGGTCGCAACCCGGCCCGCGCAGAGCAAACCGAGCCAGCGGGCTGAACCTTTCGCAAAGCTGTTGGACCAATCAAACATCCATGAAACTTGCGCACCAAAAATTGATAAGGCAAATTTTGTTTTCTTTGAATTATCCAAAGAAGTCTTTTTGATATGCGCAGACTCAATCTGGATCAGCTGGAGGCCTTTCATGAGGTTGTCCGGCTCGGCAACTTCACCGCGGCCGCCCAAGCCTTGAACCTGACCCAACCAGCAATCACTCAAAAGATCAGAGCGCTTGAAACACGCCTCGGTCTCGACTTGGTGCGTACCCTGGGCAAGCGCACCCTGCCGACCGACCAAGGCAAGCATTTGCTCGACCGGGCCATGCCCTTGCTGCGTGAAGCCCAGGCGATCGAGGCGGAGATGAAAGCGGCCGGTTCACAGGCTGTGCAGCAGGTCGCCATCGGCACCGGCGCCACTGCCTGCATTCATTTGCTGCCGAAGCTCTTGAAGCCCCTTCAGCGACGCCTGCCAAAGGTCATCTTCGCCGTTCAAACCGGGACCACGGCCAGGATTCTGGAACAGGTGACACGCGGCGAAATCGACCTGGCGTTGGTGACTGGTCCGGCGCAGGGCGCGACGCTCGAGACGGCGATTTTCCGCCGTGATCCCTTGGTCCTGGTTGCGCCAAGCGATTCGCCGCTGGCCAGGCGCATCACGCCTGATCGGCTACCGAATGGGCCAAGGATCCTTTACGACCGGGAAAGCGCCACGGCCGCGCTCATCGAGCAATGGCTCGCGCGCCGGACACTCGAAAGCACCCTTGACGCACCAATGCAACTGGACAGCACCGAGGCGATCAAGCGCTTGATCGATGCCGGGCTCGGCTGGTCGGTCCTGCCCCAGCTGTGCGTCGATACGGCCGCTGAGCGCAGGCGGCTCGCCATCCGACCGCTTTCGCCCGGGCTTCATCGTGAGTTGATTCTGGTGCGCGCCAAGGGTCAAGCACGCAATCGGGCGGTCGGTCCCGTGTGGGATAGCCTTATGACCGCGGCCGGTTCGAGCTAGCGGTCGCGCGCCACCAGCAAATCGATCACCAAGGCCAAAAGGAAGCTGCCGCTGGCCAGTTGGAACAGCAACAGGTAATTGGCGGTTCCAGTGAAGAGGTACGAGAATCCATAGGCGGCGCCGGCTTGGCCGAGCGCAAAGGCGGCGGTCGCCAGACTCCAGGCGGTCGTCTGCGCGCCAGCCTCCGCAGGCGCCAGCTCCCGAACCCTGCCCAGGACCAGGGGCACGATCCCGGGCACGAACGCACCAATGATGAGGCTAGAGACCACCAATGCTCCGGTCCCACCGACAAAAGCAACAGCGCCGACCGCGGCGGCCTGAACCACTAATGAGAGTCGCAGCGCCACCCTGAAGCCCACCCGGTCACCCAGATGGCCCGCAAGCACCGGCCCGACCATCGCGCCAAAGCCGAACAGCACCCAGAAGCCGGCGCCGCGCTCGAGACTTTCGCCGAGACCCCGGACGACGAAGTCGACCAGAAAGACCATGTGGGGCACGAGACCCATCGCGACCAAGGCATACTCCGCATAGACCGCCTTGAGTGTCAGACTCGGGCGCAAGCGGGGCCGGATCGTCGGTTGGGCGCCGCGTGGCGGCCCGCTCGGCCAGCCATGCCAGGCGATCAAAGTCAAAATCAGAGAGAGGGCGCCCAGGCCGATCCACGTTTCAACCAGGCCGTAGGACAAGAGCAGCGGCACCAAGGTACCGGACAGCACGATTCCGAGGCCGACGCCCGTAAAGATCACGCCGCCGGCTATACCTTGTCGCGCCGCCGGAACGAGGGGCATCACGCTGGAGGCCGCGAGAACCATCAGCACGCCGCCGGAAACGCCCGAGGCAAAACGCCAGAGAAAGAACCACAGAACCGAAAGCGGCAGCGCGCAGGCGAAGGCACAGGCGCAGGCCAGTAGCATCATGGCACGCAGGACCAGGGGCGTTGCGATCCTGGCCGCCATCGGCCGGGCCAAGAGCGCGCCAGCCAGGTAGCCGGCCAGGTTCGCGGCGCCCAGGTAAACCACATCGGCGGCCGAGAACCAGCGCGCCTCGATCAAAGCTGGGATCAACGGCGTGTACGCGAAGCGCGCCAATCCGATGCCGACCAGGGTGGCACACAAGCCCGCCAAGGTCGCACGCCAAGGACGCACCTCCTGACGCGCGGTGTCGGTCAATGGCCGGGCACGCTTCACCCTCGCCTCCCTAAGAAATTCGGGGAAAGCTTAGACGCCCGACGGTTTCATGAAAAATGAATAGATATGATGATTTCCATCTGCATTAAAGATCGATACGTCTATTCGGCGGCGGCAGCCAATTCCTGGCCGTAGGTCCGCCGCGCCAGCGCCAAGAAGGCGTTCAAAGCGCTTGAGACAAAGCCATCCTTGCGCCGAATGAACAGGGTATCGGCCCGAGCCTCCTCGGGCGCCAGATCGTGCAAGACGACACGCCCGTCTCTGGCGGCTGGCGTAACCACGCCCCGGGGCAGCAAGGTCACGCCAAGCCCGGCGGCCACGCAGCCGACAATCGAATCGATCGTGCCGAACTCTAGCCGGCGCAACCCGACGATACCCCTGCGGGTGAGGATCTCTTCGAGACGTTGGCGGTAGGAACATCCAGCTCTGAGCACCACGACCTTGAGCTCTGGCTGATCGGCCAGATCACCTAGGCCGCGCACCTGTGGCGCGGTCGCGACCACCAGCTGCTCGCGAAACAGGACCTCATGGTCCAGTTCCGGGTGCTCCACTGGTCCGCACACGAAGGCCCCTTCCACCCGGTGTCCAAGCACAGCCTCGATCAGCTCGCCTGTGGTTCCCGTGCGCAACACCAGATCGACCGCCGGATGCGCGGCAGCGTAATCCGCCAGAAGCGGCGAGAGCCTAAGCGCCGCCGTGGTTTCGAGCGACCCGAGGGTCAAGAGACCTTTGGGCGTGCCGTCGTCCACCGCCGCTCGGCGCGCGTCGTCGAGCAAGCGGGCGACAGCCGACGCATAGGGCAACAAGCGCCGGCCGGCCGCGGTCAAGGTCACGCCTCGGCTGTGCCGCTGGAACAGCGGCGTGGCCAGCTCTTCCTCAAGATGGCGCACCCGGGTGGTGACATTGGACTGGACGGTGTTGAGCTCGCTGGCCGCCCGGCTCATGCCGCCTAGGCGCGCGACCGACTCGAATATCCGGAGGTCCGCAGCATCCATCGCACACCACTCCGCTATCATTCAAAGTGATCGATTTTAGCCACAATGTTCGTTCATGAAAATGATCCGACCCTTCAAAGTATTGACCGATCATTCCAAACCTTTTAAGGTGCGCCATGCCCTGGGAGAAACAATTCGACAGCGAAGCGGCCTTGGAAGCGGCCATGAAGGCCTTCTGGGCGCGCGGCTACGAGGCGACCTCCATGCAGGATCTGACCGAGCGCATGGGGATCAATCGGGCAAGCCTCTATGCGACCTTCGGCAACAAGCACAGCCTTTTCCTAGCCGCCCTCCGCCGCTACGACCAGCACCACCGGGCCGAGTACCTGGCGGGCTTAGCCGCTCGGCACACCCCCAAGGCCGCCATTCTCACGACTTTCGACAATGTCATCCACGAGGCCACCGAGAACGGCGCACGTGACGGCTGTCTTTTGGTCAACACGGCGCTCGAGCTTTCGCCCCACGACCCGAAGATCGCGGCGGTCGTCGGTCAAGCGCTGAGCGAGGTCGAGGTCTTTTTCCGCGAGCGCGTCGCCGCCGGCCAAGCCACAGGCGAGATCCCGGCCCATCTAGATGCTGCTGAAACGGCCCGCGCCCTGCTCGGGCTTTTCATGGGCTTGCGAGTCCTGACCCGCTCGCGGCCCGAGCCCGCGTTGTTGCGCGCTATCGCGCGACAGGCGGAAGCGCTCTTGGGCTAATTTTTTTGCTTAGTTTGGAACGATCGATCCAAAGGAGATAGCCATGTCCGTATCCTACGTTGAACGCGAGAACGCGACACCGGAAACCCATGTCTTCTACGACAAGGCGGAAGCGCGCTTCGAGATGCTGTTGAATATTTTCAAGGTGTTCGGCCACGCGCCCGAGCTCGGCACGGTCTTTACCGACATGATCATGGCGATCCTGAAGGACGGTGAGCTTGACTGGATCACCAAGGAGCTGATCATCCTCAAGGCGACCCACCGCAATCAATGCCAATATTGCGTGGTTCAGCACGAGACCCTGTCGAAGCGTCTTGGCATCTCCGAGGAGAAGATCAACGACATCGGCGACGACCGCTACCAGAACAGCCCGCACTTCACGGATGCCGAAAAAGCGCTGATGGACCTGACCATTCAAGTTGGCGTCGATGCCAACCGCGTGCCGGCGGAACTATGGGAGCGCCTACACAAGCACTTCACCGAGCCGCAGATTGTCGAGGCTGTTTTCACCATCACGATCTACATCGCGGTCAGCAAGTTCGGCGACGCCCTGGGCGTTGAGCTTGAGCCGGTCTTCTCCGGTCTCAAGCCAATTCTGGAGGTGGCGCATTAGACCACGGCATCACTCGTCCGACGAGCCCTCCAGGCTTGCCTCCCTGGCAAAAGACGGAAACACTGACGCCATGGTGCGGCGAAGCGGACTCACAAGGCGAGGCCTTCTTAAAAGTGGCGCGGCGCTTGCGCTAGGCGCTTCCACGACGGCACGGGCCTTCAACGCCCTGGCCGCCCAAGGGAGCGGCCGCAAAATCGACGCCTACGGTCCCTTGCGGCCAACGCCGGAACACACCACCGGCTTGCCGTTGCTTAAACTCCCAGAAGGTTTCACCTATCGCGCCTTCGGCATAACGGGCGCCGCCCTTTCGGACGGCTCGGAGACTCCGCCGCGCCACGACGGTATGGCCGTGGTGGCCGAGCGCGGCGACCAAATCACTTTGATCCGCAACCACGAGATCGGCTTTCGGACGCCCATCGGCACGGCCGCCACGCCGCGCTACAACCCGGAGGCCGGCGGCGGCACCACCACGCTGATCTTCGATGGCGGCCGGGGCGAACTGGTAGAGTCTTGGGCCAGCCTGAGCGGCACTGCGGTCAATTGTGCCGGCGGAGCCAACCCCTTTTCGGAGTCCTGGCTTACGTGCGAGGAGATCGACGAAGCCGGCACCCGCGGCAAATGGCGAACCACGGTCGACCACGGCTTCGTCTTCGAGGTGCCCGGGGCCCAACCGGCCAGCGCCGTGCCGCTCACCGCGATGGGCCGCTTTGTGCACGAGGCTGTGGCGGTCGATCCAACCAGCGGAATCATCTATCAAACAGAAGACGATGGACTGAGCGGGTTTTACCGCTTCCTGCCGCAGAACCCGCGCGACCTGGCGGCCGGCGGGCGCCTGGAGATGGCGCGCGTGGTCGGCTCGACCAGCGCCCAAGGCGCCGTCAACCTGAACGGCCAAGATGAGCCCTCGACCCGCCGCAACTGGAACGCGGCCATCCTTGGCCTGTCCCGGGGCTTCGCAATCCCTGTCGGCCGGCGTTTTGCGATCGATTGGGTGCCGATCGAAACCCCCGCGCCAACCGCCGACATCGATTCCCTAGACGGCATCGGCAACTTCCAAAATCGGGTTGTCGCCGAGGGTATCGCCCAAGGTGGCTGCTTCTTCACCCGGGGCGAAGGCTGCTGGTATGATCGCGGTTCGGTGTACTTCACCTCGACCGACGGCGGGCCGATCGGCCGGGGTCAGGTCTGGCAGTACCACGTGGCCTCCAGCACCTTGAGCTTGATCTTCGCCTCCAACGATCCGGAGCAACTCAACCGGCCCGACAACCTCACCGTGGCTCGCTCCGGCGCCTTGCTTCTTTGCGAGGACAGCACCGGCAACTGGCATCCGGCCGACCGTATGATCGGTTTGACCTTGAGCGGCGAGCTCTTTGACTTCGCCGAGAACAATCTTCTCCTGGAAGGCGCGGCGGCTGCCCGATTGGGAGTGCCCGCCGGCGATTACCGGACCAGCGAGTGGGCGGGCGCGACCTTCAGCCGAAGCGGAAAATGGCTCTTTGCCAACATTCAAACGCCGGGCATCACCTTCGCGATCACCGGTCCTTGGACGCGCGGTCCTTTAGGCGCCAAACCGACTTAGTCGTTCAGAGAGAAGCCAACCTTGAGCGTCACCTGATAGTGGCCGACCTTGCCGTCCTCGATATGCCCGCGCGTCTCCGTAATCGTGAACCAGCGCAGATTCTGCAGCGTCTGCCCGGCGCGCGAAATGGCGTTTTCAACCGCCCCCTCGATGCTCTCGGGCGACGAGCCGACCAGCTCGATGACCTTATAGGTGTGATCGCTCATGTTGGGCCTCCTTTCAATGGAGGCATGGTAGCACGGAACGTTGGGCGGTGAAGGCTGTCGCCTACTTGTAAGGATCCGCCGCGTCCCTCAGGCCGTCGCCCATGAAGTTGAAGGCGAGCACGATCAGGATCACCGGCACGACAGGCAGCATGAGCCAGGGATAGAGCGCGACCACGTTGATGTTTTGGGCCTCGGCCAAGAGCACGCCCCAGGAGGTGATCGGGGGCCGCAAGCCAAGCCCCAGAAACGACAGCGCGGTCTCGCCCAAGATCATGCCCGGCACCGACAGGGTCGCCGAGGCGATCAAGTGGCTCGTGAAGCTGGGCAGCAAATGGCGTCCGATGATCCGCCCGGGCGAAGCGCCCATCAATTGGGCGGCGGTCGCGAAATCCTCTTCGCGCAGGGCAAGCAGCTTGGAGCGCACCGCCCGGGCCAGGCCCGGCCAATCGAGCATGCCGAGAATGATCGTGATGCCGAAATAGACCAAGAGCGGGCTCCAGGTCACCGGCAGGATCGCCGAAAGCGCCAGCCACAGAGGAATCTCGGGGAAGGAGCGCACGACTTCGATGGCGCGCTGAATGATATTGTCGACCCAGCCGCCGTAATAGCCTGCCAGCCCCCCGATGATGATGCCGAGGATGAAGGAAATCGTTATGCCGATCAGGCCGACGGTCAGCGAGATGCGCGCGCCGTAGGTGATCCGGCTCAGCATGTCCCGGCCCAGCCTATCGGTGCCGAGCAGGAACGCGGTGCCCCCCTCTGCTGGACAGAAGAGGTGAAAGCGCCCGGGCAGGAAACCCCAGAACTCGTAAGAGTCGCCGAGGCAGAAGAAGCGCAGCGGCTGGACCTTGTCCGGGCTCGGCACGTACTCGCGCTTCAGGTTCTCCATGTTGAGCCGGTAGTCGAAGCCGTAGACGAAGGGCCCGATGAACTTGCCTTCGTGGAAAAGGTGAAGCTGCTGGGGCGGCGCGAAGATAAATTCGGTGTTGCGGGTGTGCAGGTTGTAGGGCGCGATAATCTCGGAGACCAGGATCGAGGCATAGTTGGCGAGCAGGAAGATCGCGGCGATCACCGCCAGGCGGTGGCGTTTGAACTTCCACCACACCAGGCGCCATTGGGGCGCCATGTAGTAGCGCTCCATCTCGGGCGTCATCTGCTCGATGCGTTGGGGATCGAAGGGCGCCGGGTTGACGTAGTGCTCGGGCGGCCCGCCGCGGTCGTGAGTCTGATCGGTCATTTGGTGGCGCCCCCCTCGAGCCGGATGCGCGGATCGAGCACCGCCAGAAGCAGGTCGGAAAGGAACACGCCGATCACCGTCAAGAGCGCCAGGAACATCAGGAACGAGCCGGCCAGGTACATGTCCTGGCTGCGCAGGGCGTCGACCAGCATGGGACCGGTGGTCGGCAGGTTGAGCACGATCGAGACGATCGCCGCGCCGGAGACCACCTGGGGCAAGAGGCTGCCGATGTCGGCGATGAAGGGGTTGATCGCCATGCGCAGGGGATACTTGATCAGGAGCTTGCCCGGGGTCAGGCCTTTTGCCCGGCCGGTCACAACGTACTGGCGCTGCAGCTCGTCGAGCAGGTTGGCGCGCAAGCGCCGGATCATGCCGGCGGTGCCCGAGGTGCCGATCACGATAACCGGCACCCAGAGGTGCTCGAGCACGGAGACCACCTTGCCCCAACTCCACGGCTGTCCGATGTACTCCTCGGACATGAGGCCGCCAATCGAGGTGCCGAACCACACGTTGGCGAGATAGAGCAGCACTAGGGCGAGCAGGAAGTTGGGCGTGGCGAGCCCCAAGAAGCCCAGGAAGCTGAAGGCATAATCGCCGATCGAATACTGGCGCACCGCCGAATAGATGCCGATCGGAAAGGACATGGCGTAGGTGAAGATGATCGTCGTGAAGGCGACAAGGAAGCTCAGCCACAAACGGTCGCCGACCACATCGCTGACCGGCAGCTCGTACTCGAAAGAGAAGCCCAGATCGCCCTGCAGCAAACCAAACACCCAAATGGCGTACTGCTCGTAGATCGGCCGGTCCAGGCCGTACTCCTTGCGCAGCCATTCGATCTTGGCCATGTCCGGCGAGTCGCCCCGGCTGATGATCTCGTTGATGTAAATGTCCAGATAGTCGCCCGGCGGCAACTGGATGATCAGGAATACGATCACGCTGATCGCGAGCAATGTCGGGATCATGATCAGGATCCGGCGCACGGTGTAGGCCAGCATTGCTCTAACGGGCTCCTACTTGCAGCCGTCGGGCGGCCAGGTCGCCGGACCACCGGGGGTGATCCGGATCGGCGCGAACCGAGTGCTCCTCACCCAAGTCGACCATCGCCATTCGAGTTTTGCCGTCTACCGTGAAGGGCGCCGGCCAAGCGGTCGGCTCCGAGGCACGCCCCTCCATCAAGCTTGCGAGGTTCAGCCTGTGATCGAGGCTCGGTTCCGGCACCGCCGAGACCAGGGCGCGGGTATAGGGGTGTAAGGGGTCGCGGAACAGCACTTCTCGGGGCGCGACCTCGACCAGCTCGCCCTGGCACATGACCGCGATCCGGTCGGAGATGTAATCGACCACGGCCAGATTGTGGCTCACGAAGAGGTAGGTCAGGCCCAGCTCGTTCTTCAGGTCCTTGAGCAGATTTAGAATCTGGGCCTGGATCGAGACGTCGAGTGCCGAGACCGGCTCGTCGCAGATCAAGAGGTCAGGCTTCAGGGCAAGTGCCCGGGCGATGCCGATGCGCTGACGCTGCCCGCCGGAGAAGCTGTGCGGGTAGCGCTTCAGGTGGCGGATATCCAGCCCGACCACGCGCATCAGCTCTTTGACCAGCTCGGCGCGTTCCTCGCCGTCGCCGATGTTGTGGATCACCAGGGGCTCGCTGATGATGTCGTAGACCGTCATGCGCGGGTTCAACGAGCCGAAGGGGTCTTGAAAGATAAACTGGATGCGCTTGCGGAACTCGGTCAGCTCGTCGCCCTTGAGCGCCAGCACGTCGCGCGCCTGGCCTCGGTCGTTGAAAACGATCTCGCCCCTGTCGGGGCTCAGCGCGCGCATGATCATCTTTGACAGAGTGGTCTTGCCGCAGCCGCTCTCGCCGACCAGGCCGAGGCACTCGCCGCGCTGGATCGTCAAACTGACGTCGTCGACCGCAAGCGTGCCCTCCGTCGCCTTGAAGCCGCTGCCCATGGAGCGCCGGGTCGTGAAGCTCTTGGTGACGCCGCTCACGCGCAGCAATGGACCGGCCGCATCGGCCTCCTCGGGCCAGGGCGTCTTGGCGGCGAGCAGACGGCCGCCCGGCTCGTGCTTGATCTCGCGGATCGGCTTGAGCCGTTCGCCGGGTTTCATGTCGAAGCGCGGAACGGCGTGGAGCAGGGCCTTGAGGTAAGGATGCTCGGGGCGGCGGAAGATGTCCTCCAGGCCGCCGCGTTCCATGACCTCGCCGTGGTACATGACGACCACTTCCTCGGCCATGTTCGCGACCACGCCCAAATCGTGGGTGATCATCAGCACGGCCATGTCGAGCTGAGCCTGGAGGTCCTTGAGCAGCTTCAGGATCAAGGCTTGGATGGTCACGTCGAGCGCCGTTGTCGGTTCGTCGGCAATCAGAAGTGCCGGGTGGCAGATCAGCGCCATGGCGATCATGGCGCGTTGGCGCAAGCCGCCGGACAGCTCGAAGGGATAGGTTCGAAGCGCCTTCCTGGGGTCCGGAAACCCGACAAGGCGCAACATTTCGGCGGTCAGTTCTTCGCCTTCCGGGCGGCTCATCTTGCGATGCAGATGCAGGGCCTCGCTGACCTGGTCACCGACCGTATGGACCGGCGACAGGGAAGTCATGGGCTCCTGAAAGATGATCGAGATGCGCCCACCGCGGATCGACCGCATGGCTTGGCTGTTCGGTTTGAGTGAGGCGATGTCGACCGTGCCACCCGGCTTTTGGGGATCGGCGAATAGGATCTCGCCCTGCTCGATCGAGGCGGATTTGGGCAAGATGCCCATGACCGCCTGGCTAACCACCGACTTGCCCGAGCCGGACTCCCCGACCAAGGCAACCGTGCCGCCCGGCGGCACCCGAAAGGACACGTTGCGCACCGCCTCGAGCCGGCCTTCCGGCAGCGCAAAGGCGATCTTCAAATTCCTTACCTGCAACAAATCCTGCACAGCGGTCCTTTCCCCCAGAGCCCCGTCGCGCGCGGCCCGTATTCAAGCCTCGGGCGGCGGCGCCTCCCGATCCACGTCGAATCCGAGTGCCAGAAGATTCCCGATCGAATTGTCATCCAGCGCGAGGCCGTTGTCGCGCGCCGCGAGCGCCGCGCGCCGGGCAACCTCGTCAAAGCCCTCCATGCTGGAATCGCAGGTTACCGATGTCCCGCCGCCCTTGAGGGTCAATTGCATGAAGCCTCCTGTCGTCGGGTCCTGTCGCTTGGTCCCATAGTACCTCAATTTTACCTTCGTCAGGTCGCTCCAGGCCATGACCCGGGAACCGAAGCCGGAGCTGCAGATCTCTTGATCCGTCACCGCCATCTTGGTCACGTGGCGCTCGACGGTCCGGTAGCCGAAAAACGAGAAAAGCCCAGCCAGCCCCCCGAAGATGACGATGATGGCAGGACTTTCGGGAACAGACAACAGCACGCCACCGCCCACGGCCACGCCGGTGGCGGCGCGCAGGTAGTCGCCACTCAGCGCGCGTGGCGGATAGCGGTAGATCTTCATCGCGTCCTTGGATGCACGTTATCGCCCCTCGGTTACACCAAAAAGTCGAGCCGGGTTGACCAGCCTGGCACCCGCATGGCCCGACAGTACATCCAATAGCCGCTCTAGAAAGCCCCAGGCAGGCTCATCGTGAACCAAATGGTGGGTCAAGATGCCTATCGGCGCGCCGCGCCCGGACGCTCGACGGGCCCGGAGCGCCGTTTCCAGCGCCTTTAGTACCTCGTCCTCGCCCAAAAATCCGCGGACCGGACGCCAGCGCATGATGTCCAGGTGGGTGTTTACCTGACGCAGCGCGGTGTCGTGCGGTGCCGCCTGCTGGTCGCCGAACCCGGAAAGCCCGCGAAAACCAAGCCCGGTCAGGCGCGCCGCGATTTGGGGGCCGATCCGGTTCCAAGGCGGCACCAAAACGGGCAAGGCGCGAGATCCAAAAAGGGCCGCCATCACTGTCGCGCCCTCGGCAAGCTCGCCGCAGACCAGGTCCCCGTCTCGCCGGTCCGAGAGCTCGCATTTCTTCTCGCCGTCCGGCGCATGATTGCGGTGGGCGTAGCCGTGTTGCATCGGCGCGAGCAAGCCGTCGTGCCCGACGCAACGGGCCGCCAAGTCCACCGTGGCGCCGGCCGGGATCACCGCCAATCCAAGCGGTGCGGCAAAGCGGGTCGACAGATTGAGGAGGCGTTCAAGCCGGTCGGTCGGCTCGATGGCGTCATCGTCGCGCCACCAAAAGCTGGCCGCGCGATCCTCGGCAGACCAGCGGTCAAGTTCGCCTTCCAAGGTCTTCCACCCGCTCGCCGTCATCTTCCATCCAGCCACTTCATCACAAGATCGGCGCTGCGCGCCGCCCCATCCATGGCCAAGCCGGCCCGTCCGGGAGCGCGATCTTGCCATAAGGCAAGCGCTTTCTGCATAGCATTGGCCAGGCTCGAACCGGAAAGCGCGCCAGGCTCAACTCTGGTCAAGAGTCCGCGATCTTCGAGATAGCGGGCACGCAGGCCCTGCTCTCGCTCGCTCTCGCTGGAAAAGGGCACCACGACAGCCGGCGGCCCGGCCGCCAGGATATCCATAACGCTGTTGTAGCCACCTTGGCTGATCGACAGGGCGCAGCCCTTGAGCAGTTCGAAGAAGTCAGGCCGGGCGCGCTCGATGACCACCCCGGGCGGCGCCCGGTCTCGCGCGGCGGTGAAGTCGGCCTTGGGAAACTTGGCGCCCACCAGAATTCGCCAGCGTCGATCTTTCTGGCCACTCAAGGGATGGGCATCCAGGCAGGCTTCGATCAGAGGGCCGGCGACCGCACCGCCGCCTGTCGAGACCAATACCTCGCTGTCTGGACCTTGGCCGCGCCATGCTTCGGACTGATGCTCGGCCACATAGCCGCTGTAAACCAGGCGCTCGCCAAGGGCCCGGGCGGGCGGAAAGCTGATATCGAAAGGAACAACACTGGGATCGCCGTGCACCAGTACCCGGTCGTAGGACCGCTCGAAAACCTCGCTCATCCAGGCCAACTTGTGCGGCTCTATGGGTGGGTTGAGCAGGTCGCGCACGGAGCTGACGATCAACGGTCGCGGCCGCAACTCATCGGCGGCGGCAAGCAGCGGCATCAGCTCGAAGCGCAGCTGGCGGCGGCCAAAGGGGAACAGCTCGGTGATCAGCATCCGGGGCTGGAGCCGCGCCAACAGCGCAAGAAGCTGGTCCCGGCGCGCGACCTTGAAGGCCTCGTCGATCGGCCGGCCCCGCTCGTCGACCAGGGCGGAGAAGGCCTCGTCGGCACTTTTGAGCGGCGGCAACTGCACCAGCTCGACCGGGCCCAGCTCGAGGTTCGGCACCGGGAAGCCGCCGGACACCAGGGTCACCGAGAGATTGCGCGCGGCCAATGCCCGAGCGATCACCGCAGCACGTTTCACGTGGCCGATGCCGAGCAGATGCTGAACATAGATGAGGACGTCGCTTGGCTGGGTCATGGCGCGAGCGGTCGGTTGAGCTGCTCGACTTGCAGCGCCCCGCCGGGCGCGACTTCAAAGATCTGAGCGGCGTCACTGCGCAGCTTGACCGGAGCATCTTCGGTCATGTCCCAGCCGGTCGCCAAGGCATAGAGCGCGCGAATCACACCCTTGTGGCAGACCGCCACAGTGCCCCCGGGATGCTCGGACAGGCGGCTTAGAAAGGGCCGGAGGCGCGCCTGAACCTCGCGCGGCGATTCGCCGTTGGGCGGCCGGAAATCGAGCCCGCGGGCCTCTCGCGCGGCCATCTCCGCACCCTGTTCGGCGCGCAGCTCAGCCAGGGTGCGGCCTTCCCAATCACCCCAATCGGTCTCGATCAGGGCCGGCTCGGGCTGGGCGTCAGGGTGGCCGAGCAATGCCGCGGTCTGGCGGGCCCGGCTGAGCGGACTGGTAAGCCAGCGATAGCTATGCGCAACCTTGTCCAAGCGCCAAGCTTCCACCGCGCGCCGGCCCGCCGGGCTGAGCGGCCGGTCGCAGCGACCCTGCATGCGTCCTGCTTCGTTCCAATCGGTCGGACCGTGGCGGATCGCGACCAAGGGGCGCGCCGTCTTCACGACGGACCAACGGCCTGCCGCAAAATGCGGTCCAGTTCGGCTGCCGCACCCGCCAGAGAGTGCTCCCTCTCGACCGCCGCGCGGGCACCGCGGGAGAGCCTGCCTCGCAATTGGGAGTCGCCCAAAAGCCTGTCGATCGCCGCCGCCAGGGCCGAAGCCTCCCTGGGCATGACCAGCAGACCGCCTTCTTCGTGACGCAGGATACCTGGAACGCCGCCAGTGGCGCCGGCTATCACCGGCAAGCCGGCCGCCTGAGCTTCCAGCAAAGCCATACCGTAGGCTTCATTGATGGCCGGCCAGGCCATAAAATCGGCCGCACCGTAGAGCGCCGCCAAACGCCCTTCGTCAAGCGCGCCGAGCAGGCGCACCCGGTCGGACCCGAGACTATCCAGGGCCTGGGACACTTCGCCGCGCGCCGGACCGTCGCCGGCCACCAACAGGCACCAGGGCCGATCGGAGAGTTCCGCCAGTGCGCGAGCCAGCAAGCGGTAGGACGCAAGCTTGTCGCCCGGGCGCATCATCGCGGCGACGGCAATCCAGGGCACCTCGGCATCCAAGGCTAGACGCTGGGCCAGTGTGCCGCGATGGACAGCGCGCTGACCGCTGGCCAACTGGTAGGGCACGGGATCCAGGAATGGCTTCAAGTCGTGCTTTGGCGTGCCAGCGGGCAAGCACTCCTTGTCGGCCGGGTTGAGCGTGATCACCGCAGCCGCCTGATCCAAGGCCTGAAGGACCGCCTGATGTCCCTGATCCCAGGGGCCGCCCGCCCGCTTGGGGGCAACCGAAGCCTCCGCCACCAGATAGGGTAGGCCGAGCGCCAGGCTAACTTTCGGGCCGAGCCAATCGGGCGCCTTGTAATAGAGATGGTAGGTCAGCCAGGCCTGCGGCCGCAGGTCGGGAGGACGATTTCCATAGCGGCGCACGATACGCTCGGACAGCGCCGCGCCGAGCCCTGCCAGTCGGGCCTGCCGGGCCGGGTCGCCGGCGCCGTCCCGACTCACCATGCGGCAAGCCAGCTCGACCTCGTGGCCTGCGTGCGTCAGTGCCGCGATCAAAAGCCGCGCCATGCGCCGGTCACCGGACGGCACCGGATGGTCGGGCGGTTTCATAGGGGCATAGAAGGCGACCCTCACGAAAGGCCGCCTACTCCGCCGCCTCGGCGGTCGCGTCCCGGCCCAAGAGCTGGGCCACCTGATCGATACCTCGGCTCATGTCGAAGCGCAGGCGGACCTGCTGAGCCGCCGCGGCACCTAGGCGCGCACGCTCAACGGGATCGCCGATCAGGGACCAAAGCGCCTCGGTCAAGGCTGCCGGATCGTCCGGCGGCACAAGGCGGCCGGTCTCGCAGTCGGTGACCGCCTCGGGAATTGCCGAGACATCGGTCGCAAGGCAGGCCAGGCCCTGACTCTGCGCCTCCATCACCACATTTGGCAGACCGTCCCGGTCGCCATCGGCCGCAATCCGGCTGGCCAGCACGAAGAGGTCGGCCTTGCGGTAGCAACCCAGCACAACCTCTTGGGGTTGGGCGCCCATCCACTGAATACGCGAACCAAGCCCAAGGCGATCAGCAAGCGCCTTGAGCGCCTCTGACCGGGCCCCGCCACCGATGTGCACCAGGCGCCAGTGCAGGGTCTCCGGCAAGGCGGCGAGCGCCGCCAAGAGACCTTCGTAGCCCTTCTTCGCCACGGCACGCCCGACCGAGAGGAGGATCACCGGATTCGATCGATCTCCACCGTCCCGCATCGCACGGGTTTTGGGCGGCGCCGGAAAGCGCGTGAAATCCAGGCCGTGATAGGCCAGGTGCACTTTTTCCGGCTCAAGGGCCAGGGCGGCCAAGTGATCCCGTCCGACCGAGGTGCAGGTCACCAGCCAAGTCAACGATTGCAGCTTCTCCGCGATCTCCCAGGTCGGCGTGGTCCAAATGTCCTTGGCATGGGCCGAGCAGGACCACGGCAATCCGGTCATCAGGCTGGCATAGCGCGCGACCGAGGCCGGCGTGTGCAAGAAGTGAGCGTAGAGTTGTTCGATTTCGCCGGGCAGCTCGCTTGCCAGAACGCAGGCCTGGCCGAAGCGGCGAATTCGGTTGCGGGTTGGGTCCCGACGCAGGTCCTTCAGGAAGGCGCGCCAGGCTCGGCCGTAGCCAGGCAGCCTGCGAATTTTTCGCCAAGCGACCAGTACCCGGCGCGGCTCCTGGTGGAGGTACTCCGGCAGATAGTTGACCGGTGCCGCGATCTCCCGGTGCACCGGGTGGACCGCGGGATCAGTCGGATGGCGGAGCGAGATCAGCTGGAGCGCCAGGCCGCGCCGCTCAAGGGCGAGGATCTCCTGGGCGATGAAGGTCTCCGACAGGCGGGGATAACCCTTCAGGATGACCGCGATCTTGGCCATGGCGCCGGACGACTGGGCGCTGCTCAAGTGCCGTAGCGGGTGTCGCCGGCGACCACCAGGCGCCGCCCGCGCCGACGCCTCAACCGCTGACGCGCCAGCTTGATGACATTGTCACGGCCGTCAAGCAGGCCGGGCACGACCGATTCCGCCGGTGGTCGTTGCTGGGGCAGGGAGCGGAGCGCCGTCGCCATGGTCTTGGCTTCGCGTTTGCCGTCGTCCAACAGCATGCGCAGGAGACCGAGCTGTTCGGCCCTGGCGGCGCGAATGTATTGCTCCATTCGTGGCTCGGTGCGCGGCACCACGAGCGCCCGCTTGTTAAAGGACAGGATCTCGCAAAAGGTGTTGTAGCCCCCCATGCAAACCACGCCGACCGCCCGTTCCATCAGGCTCTCCAAGTGGGCCTCGAAAGTGATCGCCTCGATCGCGTTCAGACGATTGGCCCGTTCGAGGAACTCGCCCTGACGCTCAGAGGCCATGAAGGGACCGAGCACGAGCAGCGCCGGATGGGGCAAGTCGGAGTCGCTCTCGTAGGCGCGCAGCACCCAGTCGATGATCTCCTCGCCATCGCCGCCGCCGCCCACCGTGATGAGGAGGAAGGGGTCGGTTATCTTCTCCAATCCCGGCCGGGAGCTGACGCCTGGGACACTGCGGGGCAGATAGCCCGTGTAGGTCGCATTCTTGTTGACCGACGCCGGCAGCTCCAGCCCCTTAAGGGGCTCGCAGATCTGCGGCAGTCCATAAATCCAGATGTCGTCGTAATACTCGCTCAAGGCCGGCACCGCGTGTTTGCGCGCCCACTCTCGCTCGAGTAGGTCCGGATCGTCCATGACGTCGCGCAAACCGAGCACACAGGGCGTGCCCCTGGTCTTCATCATGGCCAAGGTGGTCTCGACCTCGCCCTTCAGACCGAGCGGCTCTTTGTCGACCAGAAATAGGTCTGGATCGTAGATGTTCGCCGTGTGCTCGATGATCGAGGCACGCATGGCCATGGTTTGTTCAACGTCGATGTGCAGCTTGAGCGAGGTGTAATCGCCGTTGCGCAGCTTGATCACGCCGGGAATGCGCACGAAGTCGACCCTGGCTTTAAAATCGAAGCTGCCGATGATCGGCGACCCAGTCAGGATCAGGACCGAAAGATTGCGCTCCGCCTCGACCAGGGCGTGGGCAATCTCTCGGCAGCGGCGCAAATGACCCAGGCCAAAGCTGTCGTGGCTGTAGATCAGAACCCGTTTGGCTCGGCGGGCACCGGCCATGCCTCCGTCCCCCGTGCTACCAGCCGGCAAGTGAGAGCGCGCGATCATGCCACAGCTTTCCGGCGATGGGAATCTTTAGTCATCACCGATTCTACGTCAGCGCCAGCGCGCCTATCCCTCTTGCAGGCCGGGCGGCGCTGGCTTAGACCCTAGGGAACCGAGCAAACGAGGAACTGGATTAGGGTCATGGGCACTGGCGGCATTATTCCGCTCATCGGCGTACCGGCCGACGTAAAGGAGATCGACAACAAGCCGTTCCATGCTGTTGGGGACAAGTATCTGCGGGCGGTGATCCAGGCGACGGGCGGCCTGCCCCTGGTGATCCCAGCATTCGGCGCACTTTATGATCTGCCGGCCCTGGTCGCGCGCCTCGATGGCGTACTTCTGACCGGAAGCCCCTCAAACGTACATCCGAACCGCTATGGCAAGGCGCCGACACCGGCCGCCGAGCCCTACGATCCGGAGCGCGACGAGACGACCTTGCCGTTGATTCACGAGACCTTAAGCCAAGCGGTGCCCATGCTCGCGATTTGCCGGGGCATGCAGGAGCTCAATGTGGCGCTGGGCGGGACTCTGGATCCGCGGGTCCACGAGCAGCCGAACCGGATGGATCATCGGCAACCCAAGCACGACGACCCAGACGTACAGTACGGCCCGCGCCACGACCTGGAACTGGCAGCGGACGGCGAGCTGCGCAAGTTGGCTGGGCAAGACCAGGTGGCGATCAACTCGCTTCATTGGCAAGCGGTCGACAGCCTGGCGCCGCGCCTGGTCGTGGAAGGCCGGGCGCCGGACGGCACCGTCGAAGCGGTGCGCGTCACCGATGCCAAGAATTTTGCGCTCGGGGTTCAGTGGCATCCGGAGTACAAGGTTCTTGAGAATAGTTTCTCAATGGCGATCTTCGGAGCCTTCGGCGCGGCGGCGCGGGAACGTGCGGAAGCGCGGATTAGAGCGCCTGAACTCGGCCAGGCCGTTTAGGAATTTGCGCCAGTGATGCGAAGAGATCGTAGCTGCTATTCGCTTATCGCATATCATTTGGTTAAAGTGGGATTGTATCGCGACCAGAATGCCCTAGATTCTATGGATAGCGGCTGGCACCGCAACGGAGGCCAGCCATGTGGAGATTACGGTCCCCTGCCGTACCTCCACCTCTCCGCGGAGAAGACAGGAACGCCCGGCTGCCCCCCGACCGGGCGTTCCGCTTTTCTGGCCTCTTGACCGTCACCATCGCGACCTGGAACGTCAACTCCGTGCGCCTGCGCGTGGAGCACTTGGCGCGGCTCGACGCCGAGCTTCGCCCAGACGTGATTTGCCTCCAGGAGACCAAGGTGGTCGACGAGGACTTCCCGGCTGAGCCTCTCGCGCAGCTCGGCTTCGTGCATCAAGCGATACACGGCCAGAAGAGCTACAACGGCGTTGCGGTCCTGTCACGCCTGCCCTTCGAACGCCAGGAGCGGCGCGTTTGGTGCAAGCGCGACGACCGCCGCCATATCTCGGTCGTCCTGCCGGGCGGGCTGGAGCTGCACAATTTCTATGTGCCCTCCGGCGGACCGACGCCCGATCCAGAAACCAACGACAAATTCGCCCACAAGCTCAAGTTCCTCGATGAGATGGCGCGCTGGACGAAACGCGAGCGGGTCGCCGAGCGCCGGATCATCCTGGTCGGCGACTTCAACGTGGCGCCCTTGGAAACCGATGTCTGGAATCACAAGCGGCTACTACGCAGTGTCGGTCACACGCCGGTCGAATCGGCCCGGATCGCGAAGCTCCACAAGGCGAGCGGCCTAGTCGATGTCGGCCGCCACTTCGTGCCGCCGAGCGAACCGCTGTACACCTGGTGGGGATACCGCTTTGCACAGTCCTACGCCAAGAACTACGGCTGGCGCTTGGATCATATCTGGGCCAGCCCGCCAATTCTGGGTGAGCTCGGCGGCTTCCAGGTGGTCAAGGAGACGCGCACTTGGGAGCGCCCGTCAGACCATGTTCCCGTGGTAATCCGGGTGGGCTGACGGTTTTTCGTACCTAATTCTTGCGATAGAGGAAGTAACGGCCCGGCGGCACGCCGTCGGGTAAGGCAAGTCTCTCGGCCTCCGGGAACGTCACGTCCAGATCGGCCATGACAACGCCACCCGCGGCCAAAAGGCGGCCGAGGTGCGCGGCAACCATGGCCGAGACCGCGCGGTCGACGCTCGGGTTGCCGGACCCCAGATCGCTGTGGACCAAGGCAACCTGCCCGGCGAAGCGGCCGAGGGCGGCGGGCAAGGTCTCGTCCAGCGAACCCAAGAACAAATGGTCCTGGTCGGGCACACACTCCGGGTGGGCCGCGACACGTCGCTCGAAGACAAAGATCTCGCGATCCGGGCAAAGCTCTCGAAGGTGGTCATAAGTCCGTCCGTTGCCCAAGCCGAGCTCGAAAATTGGGCCCGGCACGGTGGCAGCGAGAGCAACGCCGTGGGCAAGGCAAGCGCGCTGGGCCTCCAGGCGCCGAATGAAGCTATCGAGGCGGGACACGGAACGAAGTCACGCTCCCTGGCCGGCGCGCATGGCGCTCAGTTGCGCGGTCGTGTTTTCCAAGCGATGGGCCAGGACGCGCATGATCTCCACGCCCATTTCGGGAAAATCCGTGACCATTCGGAAGAACAGATCCTTGGTCACCTTGAGGGTGATCAGCTCGCCGGCCGCCTTGATGGTCGCGGTTCGCGGCACGTCGCACAGAATCGCGATCTCACCGATGATGTCGTTTCGGCCTAGCGTGGCGACCGAGACCGGGCCCGCCGGCGTCTCGGCGATGACCTCGGCCTCGCCGTCGATCACGATGTAGGCGGCGTCACCCGAATCGCCCTGCTTGAACAGCACTTGCCCGGGCTTGAAGGCTAGGCGCTCGCTGGCAAAGCACATCAGCTTCAGTTTCGCCGTGTCGATGTTGGCGAACAGCGGTATCTGGCGCAGGATCTCGACCTCTTGATCCAAACTCATTGTGTCTCTCCCTTACCCTCGCGTCCCTCGATATCCTTGTCTCATCCCGCGGCGATCAACTCTCCCAGGGTCGAGCCCGGCGCCTTCAGCTCCTCGAAGGTGCCCTGTTCGACCACCCGGCCGGCACGCATGACCAGCACTCGGTCGAACTGCTCGGCGACGGAAGCCCGTTGCAGTGTCCAGATCACCCCGCACCCCTCGCGCAGCTTGAGGATTTGCTCGCTGAGCCGGGCCTGGGCGGCGACATCGAGCACGGACGCAGCCTCGTTGACGATCAGAAGATCGGGCTGCTTGAGCAGCGCCCGGGCGATTGCCAGCTTCTGGCGTTGCACCTTGGTCAAGCGCTTGCCACCAATACCGACTTCGTAATCGAGACCGACGGTCAACACCGCATGGTGCAGGCCCAGGGTGTCCAGCACCTCGGTCACCGTCCGGCCGACGATTTCCTCGGCCTGGGCCTGCCCGTAGGCCAGGCGGCCAAACAGGATGTTATCCTGCAAGGAGGCGGCCGCGTTGTAGCCCTCGGGGCGGTAAAACTCCACCGCGCCTGGCGCCCGTTCTTCAAGCCGCTCGGCAATCGTCTTGCGGGCCGCGATGACCTTAGTTTCGAGCACATCGTCGATCAGGCCGAAGCGGTGACGGGCCTCGACATATTTGAAAGGTAAGTGGAGCAGCAACCGGCGATCGTCCTTGGACAGATTGGCGCGGCCCTGCTGCTCGACCCGGGCGACCAAGGCCTTGTACTCCGGCAGGTCGTCCTCTTCGATGAAGCCGAACTGCTCGAAGAAGGGGTGCCCGGCCGGCAGATCGGCGAACAGCTCGACGATCGTCTTGGCGATCGTCTCGCCCATGGCGAGCAGATCGTCGAGCATCTCCGCCTCGCCCAGCACTTCGAGCACCAACTGGTTGTCGGCCAGGGCGTCGCCGCGGAACTCGTCCTTGGTCGGCGTGCCGAACAGCAAGTTCTCCGTCAGCGTGGCGTTCCGGTTGTACTGATCGGGATCGAAGCGAATGACCAGGTCGCTGGAACCCTCCTGGGCCAAGCGCTCAAGCAGCGCAGCGCGGGCTTTCAAGATGCCCTCGGCGATTTCCGGGTTGCGCTCTGGGTCGATCGTACCGGTCAGGCCCAAGCGATAGACGTCCTCGGCCATGTCGATGACCGACAGGATGTCGATCAGGCGCTCCTGCAGGTCCTCCGGACCGCTGCAGCCGGCCGCCGTGTAGTCGATCCAGTCGGCCTTGAGATCCAGATCGATGTTGCCGGCCCTTAGGCTTTCCGCGCGCGCCTTAGCCTGCTCGCGCTCCGCGTCCTCGTCGCGCGCCGGCTCCTTCAGAGGTACATGTTTCAGCCCGTAGACCAGATTGTCGAACACGCTGCCCGGAAAAAGGTAGGCGTCCTGCCCGACGTAGGAGATGCGTCGCCCGGTGACCGCCTCGGTCATGGCGCCGACGTCCCTGCCGCCAACGCTGATGCTGCCTGAGCTCGGCAACAGTAGGCGCGCCAACAGCATGGCCAGGTGGTCCTTGCCGCTGCTGCTGTTGCCGACGATCGCCAAGTGGCCTTCGACCGGCATGGTGAAGCTAACCGAATCGACCAGCTTGGTGCTGGTATCGTCGACCAGAGACACGGTCTTGCACACCAGCTCGCCGGTCAGCGGCGTGCCGGGATCCGCATCGGGCACCTGAAGTGCGGGGTCGATCATGTCGGACGGCTGGAACTGCTGGATCACCTGGTCATACTTAATCTGCACGTCGAGGCGTTGCTGATCCCAATCGATCAGTTCCTTGACCGGGCCGGGCAGGTCCTTGTAGGCGTTGATCACGGCGACGAGTGCGCCGATGTCCAGATGGCCCATGAGCGCCAGAACGCCGCCGAAGGCATAGAAAATGAACGGCGTCATCTGGGACAACAGATTGTTCAGAAACTTGACGAAGAACTTGCGCTGATAGATTTCGTAGCGGATCGAGAAAATCCGCCCGAGGCGCGAAGCGATGTCAGCGCGCTCGAAATTCGACGTGTCGTGGGCGTGAACCTCGACACTGCCATCGACCAGCTCGCCGATTCGGCCGGCCAACTGGCGCGCGGTCAGCTGGCGCTCCTTGCCGAGGCGCAGGATGCGGCGGCGCAGCCTGGGGATGATGAAGGCCTGGACGCCGACGATGAAAAAGGCGATCAGGCCGAGCCAAACGCTCTCGAGCAGAACGAAGATCATGGCGGTGATCGCCAAGCCACCCAGATAGGCCGGCTGGACGAAGGCATCGCCGATGAAGCCGCCCAAGGGCTCCACCTCGTCCTTGATCATGGTTGCGACCTCGGCCTGCTTGACCCGACGCATGTGCAAGAGCGGGAAGCGCAGGATCCGATCGGTCAGCTCGTAGCGCAAACGGCGCAGCATGCGCTCGCCCATTCGGCCCTTGCGGGTGTTGATGACGTACTTGTAGCCGCCGTTGATCAGCACGAACCCGAGAAACGCAAAGCTGAGCGCCAGCAGATAGCCGGTCTGCTCCATCTGAAACCCGGGAAAGATGTTGACCGTCTTGCCGGTCAGCCATTCGCCGTAGGGCAGATCGATCTTGAGAAACGGTTGCGTCGAGCCGAAGCCGTCGAAACCCTCGCCTTGGATGCCCTCGTTGATGATCAGCTTGGGCAGCACCAGTGAGACAAAGTAAAACGGCAGGGACGTCGCCACCAGCATCAGGATAGCAATCTGCTCCTTCTTGCTGTGCCGCCAAACGTATTTGAATAGATTGGGTTCCATCGATCACTGCCGTTGCCGGGGCCAAGACACACCAGGCCGCCGAGACTGGGTCGCTGGCAGACTAGCCAACAGCGGGGCTAACGTAAACCGAGGCCCTTGCAGGCTTGCCCCCGGCCGCCAGCTCGGCCATATCACCCATCATGGAGCTGCTGCAGGACAATCTTGTGGCCTGGAAGGGGGCCCTGGTTCTCGGCTGGCTGGCCCTGTTGTTCGCGGCCGAGCGTCTGGCGCCGGCCGCCCGGCCTCCAGTGAGCCCACCCGATGCACCAGCCGGTGGACTCTGGCGGGTGGCGCGAAATCTGGGTCTCCTGCTGCTCAATGCCGGCCTCTCGCCGCTCATCGTGCTGCCGCTGTCGCTTTGGGCGGCCAGTCACCACTTGGGCTGGCGGCCGGAGTGGTGGAGCGGCTGGACAGGCCTGGCGCTCGATATCCTGCTGCTCGATTTCCTGATCTACTGGTGGCACCTAGCGAACCACAAAGTGGCCCTGCTGTGGCGCTTTCACGAAGTTCACCACCTAGACCGCTTTCTCGATTCGACCACGGCTCTGCGCTTTCATTTTGGCGAGGTCCTGCTTTCCGCCGTGGCACGTGCCGCAATGGTGATCACCCTGGACATTCCTTTCAGCTCGATCGTCGTGTTCGAGGTGCTTCTGGCGGCCGGAACGATCTTCCACCATTCCAATCTGCGCCTACCGCCCCGGCTCGAGGCGGCGATGTCTCGCCTGGTCATCACACCCTCGATCCATTGGGTGCACCACCATGCCCGCCAAGCCGACACGGATTCCAACTACGGCACGCTCTTCAGCTTCTGGGACCGCTTGTTCGGTTCCCGTAGCCCGACCCCGCGCAGCCTGGACATGACGATCGGGGTCGAACAACGTCCGGAACGCCGCTTCTTGCAGCTGCTCGCCCGGCCTTTCTGGGGCGAGCGGTAAGCCCTTTACTCGACTTCCTCCACTTCCGCCGTCTTGCGCCCGATCTTGGCGATGTCGAACGGAGTGTGCTGGTACATCTCGTTGATCCAGTTCCAGAACAGGAGATGGGAGTAGGAGCGCCACTGGTTGATCGGCGTCTTCGCCGGATCGTCGTCCGGGAAGTAGTTCCTGGGCAGCTGAATCCTCTCGCCGGCCGCCACGTCCCGGTCGTACTCGTCCTTCAGGGTGTTGGCGTCGTATTCCAGGTGATTGAACATATAGACCGCGCCGCGCGCCGGCTCTTCGATCATGCAAAGGCCCGAATCCGAGGATTCCACGAGTATCTTGAGGCCGGAGTCGTCCGGGATGTCATCGGACCGGGTCTCGGTGTGGCGCGAGACCGGAATCGAGAACTCGTCATTGAAGCCGTGCAGCAGGTGCGTGTCGGCGCGCACCACCTGGTGGCGGAACACGCCGAACATCTTCTCATCTAGCTGGTGCTTCGGCACGCCGTGGAAATGGTGCAGGGCGGCCTGGGCCCCCCAGCAGATGTTGAAGGTTCGGAAGACGTGCTCCTGAGCCCAATCGAAGATCTGGGTAAGCTCGTTCCAGTAGGTCACGTCCTCGAAGGGCAGGGTCTCGATCGGGGCGCCGGTGATGATCAGGCCGTCGAACTTTTGGTCGCTGACCTGGTCCCAGGTCTTGTAGAAGTCGATCAGGTGCTGCTTGTGGGTGTTCTTCGACTCGTGGCTGGCCATGTGCAGCAGGGTCATCTCGACCTGCAGGGGCGTGCTGCCGGCAAGGCGCGCGATCTGGGCCTCGGTCCTGATCTTGTTGGGCATCAGGTTGAGCAGGGCGATGCGCATGGGCCGAATATCCTGGCGGATCGCGTCGGTCTCGGAGATTACGCCAACCCTTTCGCGCTCCAATATTTCGCGCGCCGGCAGGTTATTGGGTATCTTAATGGGCATACTGCAGGTGACCCTGTTTAGGACTAAGCGCCTTTTTACACCGACGTCGCGATCAGCGCCAGGTCAGCGGTCGCCGCCGATGCCCAGGCCGTGGACGTCCAGGTCGCCATAATCGAACACCTTTTTGTCCAGCGCCACGCCAAATTCCGGATTGATTAGGGCCACTTGGGTGGTGATGCCCTGGGGGTCAACCACCTCCCACTTGCGCAAGGCAAAGGGCTTGTCGCTGAACTCCAGGGTGACCGCGCCGGCATCGCCGGCGTCTTCTTCCTGCAAGGTCATGCGGATCACGCCCTTGGCGAGCTCCACATCGGTGACCTCAACGCCCTTGGAGAGGTCGATCTGATCTCGGATCAGAAACCAAAGCGGCGTCTCCCAGAGGGGGATAAAGGTCGATTGCTTCAACTCTTTATCGTAATATAAGAGGTTGATGCCATCTGCGATTAGCAGAATCGGATTCGGCGGATCGTACTCGAAGCGCAGCTTGCCCGGCCGGTCGACGAAGACCTCGCCCTCAGCGAACGCGCCGTTCGAGGAAATCTGTACGAACCTGGCCTGGAACGACTTGATTTGATTGAGATAAATCTCGGCCCTAAGGACGGCCGCGAGCTGATCGCCATCCAACTCGGTGGCCGCGCTCGCGGATCCCACCTGCACCAGGGCCAAGGCGCCCAGCACAAGGCCTAGAAGTCGTCGTCGCACCACGGAACACCATCCTTTTGTTTCGTCTTACGGGTGCGGACTGCCTAGATATCCCCGTGGCCTTGGACCAGGATCTCGCGCTTGCCGACGTGGTTGGCCGGGCTGACGACGCCCTGCTCCTCCATCTTCTCGATGATGCGGGCCGCCCGATTGTAGCCGATCTGCAGATGGCGTTGCACGAAGCTGGTCGAGGCCTTGCCGTGCTGGCAAACCACCGCGACGGCCTTGTCGTAAAGCTCGTCGCCGCTGTTGCCACCGCCAGCCTCCAAGGGATCGAAGCCGTCCTCCTCGTCTTCTGTCACAGCTTCGATGTAGGCAGGCTGCCCCTGCCGTTTCAAGAAGGTGACGATATCTTCCACTTCCTGGTCGGTGACGAAGGGGCCGTGCACCCGGGTTATCTGGCCGCCATGGGCCATGTAAAGCATGTCGCCCTGGCCGAGCAGCTGCTCAGCGCCCATCTCGCCCAAAATCGTGCGGCTATCGATTTTCGAGGTCACGTGGAACGAGATTCGGGTCGGGAAGTTGGCCTTGATGGTGCCGGTGATCACGTCGACCGAGGGCCGCTGGGTGGCCATGATGATGTGGATGCCGGCGGCCCGGGCCATCTGAGCCAATCGCTGGACCGCGGCCTCGATGTCCTTGCCGGCGACCAGCATGAGGTCGGCCATCTCGTCGACTACCACGACGATGAAGGGCAGGGGCTCCAGATCGAACGGCTGTTCCTCGGTGATCGGCAGGCCGGTATCCGGGTCGAAGCCGGTCTGCACCCGGCGGGTCAGGACCTCGCCGCTGCGCTGGGCCTCCTCGATGCGCGCATTGTAGCCCTCGACGTTGCGCACACCCAGGCGCGACATCTTGCGGTAGCGCTCCTCCATTTCGCGCACCGTCCATTTTAGCGCGACAACCGCCTTTTTGGGCTCGGTGACGACCGGCGCGAGCAGGTGGGGGATACCTTCGTAGACCGAAAGCTCGAGCATCTTGGGATCGATCAGGATCAGCTTGCAGCGATCCGGGCCCAGGCGATAGAGCAGGGAGAGAATCAAGACGTTGATCGAGACCGATTTGCCCGAACCGGTGGTGCCGGCGATCAGCAGGTGTGGCATGCGGCTCAAGTCGACGATGATCGGCGCGCCGCTGATGTCCTTGCCCAAGGTCAGCGGCAGCTTGCCGCCGGCCCGATCGAAGGTCTCCGAGCCGAGCAGCTCGCGCAGCAGCACCCGCTCGCGCCTGGCGTTGGGCAACTCGATGCCGATCGTGCTCGATCCGGGCACGACGGCGACGCGCACCGCGATCGTGCTCATGGAGCGTGCGATATCGTCGGCCAGACCGACCACGCGGCTGGTCTTGATGCCAGGGGCGGGCTCAAGCTCGTAGCGGGTCACCACCGGGCCGGGGCGCACCTTGACGATCTCGCCCTTGACGCCGAAATCCTCGAGCACCGATTCGAGCAGCCGGGCGTTCTTTTCCAGGGCATCGCGGCTCAGCGCCGAATCCTGTTGGCTGGCCGCCGGCTTCTCCAGAAGGTTCAAGGGCGGCAGCTCGTAGTCGCCCATGGGGCCGAAATCCAGTC
Organism: Pseudomonadota bacterium; assembly: GCA_039029395.1. Lineage (GTDB taxonomy): Bacteria > Pseudomonadota > Alphaproteobacteria > Kiloniellales > JAKSDN01 > JBCCGG01. The sequence continues at coordinate 34,310 of JBCCGG010000029.1, forward strand.
GGCCCTGATCGGCCTCCTTGGCTTTCTTGCTGTTGCGCGCCTTCTTGCGCTTGGCCACCAGACCGGTCGGCGCCTGCGCCTTGCGCGCCGCAGCCATCACCGGCTCACGCCGAGTCGCGCTGGCCTTTGCCTTCCGCGTGCGGCGAACCGGGATCGCCTCGTCCGCCTCGTCTTCGTCCTCGACCGCGTCGACCCGGGCCCGGCGGCGCTGGACCAGTTGTCCCAAACGTCCGGGCAGGCGGAACAGAGTGCGGAATCCGCCGGTCAGACCAATGGTGCCGCGCCTCAGGGCGTCACCCATCACCAGCCATTCCCGGCCGGTCAGGCCAAGGCAGTAGAGCAGGCCGAAGAGCGCCAACACCCCGGCACCGGCTGCCAACAGTTGGGGATCGAGGGCCGTTGCACCGGCCAAATGCCCCAGCATCAGCTCACCCGAAGCGCCGCCCAGACTGGCAGCGATCGGCCAGCTGGTCGGACGGGCCAGCGGCGCCAAGGACAGACTGGCCAGGCCGAGGGTCGCAAACAGCAGGGCGAGCCGCCACCAGAATCGCGGGAGACGCTGGTCGCGCAGCAGGCGCCACCCCCAGCCGCCCAGCACCAGTCCGATCAGGAGTCCGGAGAGGCCGATCGTCTGCAGCAGCAGATCCGCCAGAATTGCACCCGGCACCCCCAGCAGGTTCGTCGAAGCGCCGGCCGCGGCACGGTTCCACGAAGGATCGGCCGGGTCGTAGGTGATGAACGCCAGCAGCAAGGCGCTCGCCACGATGATAAGGCCGATGCCCAGCAGCTGTAGCGAACGCTGGCGCAAAAACGCCCCGGTGCCGCTCGGCAGCAAGCTCGAGCGCTTGCGCGCTCTCGTCCCCATCGCCACGCCTCCACGACTGGCCATGATCTCATCCTCTCCTTTAGAGGGTTTCCGCCAAGCTGGTCAGGGCGGCATCGGTCACCGCCTCGTCATAGACCAGCGCAATGCGCAGAAAGTCGCGCCCCGGATTGCCACCGTCTCCATCGTCCGCGCACATGTAAGCGCCTGGCAGGGTCTTGATCCCGCAGGCGCGCCACAGCTCGAGCGCCGCTGCCTCACCGTCGCCGACCTCGAGCCAAAGAAAGAATCCGGCCTCCGGCGTGCGAAAGTTGAACCGGTTGCCGAGAACCCGCTCGGCGATCGCGAAGTTTCGCCGGTAGAAGCCCCGGGCTTCCGCCACATGGGCCTGGTCGCGCCATAGACGGGCGCCGGCCGCCAACACCGGTCCAGGCACGCCGGCGCCGCCGACTCTGAGCGATTCGTCCACCAGCGTGATCAGATCCGGGTCGCCGACCACGAAACCGCAGCGCAGGCCGGGTGCGCTCGAGCGCTTGGAAAGCGAGTGAAAGATCAGCAGGTGGTCGAGCGATCCGCCCAAACTGGCCGCAGCCTGCAGGGCGCCAGGTGGTGGCTCGCCATTGTAGAGCTCTGTGTAGCACTCATCGAACGCGAGCACGAAATCGAAGCGCCGGGCAAGGAGAATCAGCTCGCTCAACTGGGCCAAACTGGCGACCGCCCCTTGGGGGTTGGAGGGTGTGCAGAGAAAGCAGTAAGCCGCCCGCTCGAGCACATCAGGCGCCAGCGCCGCGAAGTCCGGCACGAAGCCGTTCTCTTTGGTCGCCGCCACGAAGACCGGCTCCGCGCCAGCCGCCAGGGCCGCGCCGGCATAGACGTGGTAGAAGGGATTGGGCATCAGGACGACCGGCGGCACCTGGCCCGCGCCCCGGCCAACCGTCGCCAGGACCGAGAAGAACAAGCCTTCGCGGCTGCCTGGCAGAGGCAGAAGGGTGTGTTCCGGGTCGATCATGCCTCCGGGCGCGCCCGAGTTGGGCGGCAGATCGTAGCGCCGGATCAGCCAATCGACCGCGGCCGCCCGGTAGTCCGCCGTGCCCCTGGGCAAGGGATAGCGCCCCAAATCGGCCAGATGGCGCGCAATCTCCTCGCCGACAAAGGCCGGCGGCGCCCGCTGGGGCTCTCCGACCGACAGCAGGATCGGCGCGCCATCGACACTGGGCGCCGACCCCGGCGCCACGCCCTCCAGGAGCCGGGAGAGCCGGGTGAAAGGATAGTAGGCCTGAAGCGCCGGCCGCTCGGTCATGGTCTCAGCCCACCGAAAGCTGAAGTGAGCGGCAAGCTTGAAGGACAAATCATAAACAATTCTAACCAAACGAGATTCGCGCGGCAAGCATAACCCAAAATCGATCGCAGAACGCGCGACCGGGCGGGCCGCGTCAGCGGGCTTGTTTCCGGCGCTGGAAACCGCCATTTTCTAGCCTGAGGCTCGATGATTTCGCTCGGGCCCAAGAGCTTGAGGATTGAGAACGCGATGGAAACTATCATCGGCGCCAACGGCAGCGGTTCGGCCGACGCGGACGTCATCAAGGACAGCTCGACCGAGAGCTTTGCCCGGGACGTGATCGAGGCCTCCATGGGCAAGCCGGTCATCGTCGACTTCTGGGCGCCTTGGTGCGGCCCCTGCAAGCAGCTCGGCCCGGCGCTCGAGAAGGCGGTCAAGGCGGCGCGCGGCGCGGTTCAGATGGTCAAGGTCAACATCGACGAGAATCAGGAGCTGGCCGCCCAACTGCGCATCCAGTCGATCCCAACGATCTACGCCTTCTTCCAAGGCCGTCCGGTCGATGGCTTCCAAGGTGCCCTACCGGAAAGCCAGATCCAAAGCTTCGTCGAGCGGATCGTCCAGCTGGGCGGCGGCGAAGCGGGTCCGAGTCCGGTGGATCAGGCGCTCGAGCAAGCGGAGCAAGCGCTCGAGCAGGGCCAGCTTGGGGCAGCATCGGCGCTCTTCGGCCAAGTGCTGCAACACGAGCCAGAGAGCATGACGGCCCTGGCCGGTATGATCCGCTGCGCGCTGGCTTCCGGCGATCAGGCGGGCGCCCGGGAGATGGTCGATTCGCTGACCGACGAGATGCGCGACGCGCCCGAGATGGCTTCGGCGCTGGCCGCCCTCGAGTTAGCCGAGTCGGCCGGCGACGAAGGCGAGATCCCGGCCCTTAGCCAAAAGGTCGAGGCCAATCCCGGCGACCATCAGGCACGTTTCGACCTGGCCATGGCGCTCTATGCGGCGGACCAGCGGGAGCGGGCGGCGGACGAGCTTCTGGAGATCGTGCGCCGGGACCGCAATTGGGGTGACGAGGCGGCGCGCAAGCAGTTGCTCAAGTTCTTCGAGGCCTGGGGCCAGACGGACGAGCACACCCTGGAGGCCCGGCGCCGGCTTTCGGCGATACTCTTTTCATGATTCGAACGCCCTTCGACCCGACCTACGAGCAACTGCCCGAGGTCCTCCCAATCTTCCCCTTGCAAGGGGCGCTGCTGCTGCCTGGCGGGCAGCTGCCGCTCAACATTTTCGAACCGCGCTACCTCAATATGGTGCAGGACGCACTCGCCGGGCCCCGCCTGATCGGCATGATCCAGCCGAGCGCGCCCGACGAGGATCAAGGCAGCGCGGCGGTCTATCGGGTCGGCTGCGCGGGCCGGATCACGGCCTTCAGCGAGACCGGGGACGGACGCTACCTGATCACCTTGTCCGGCCTGATTCGCTTTCAGATTGGCGAGGAGCTGCCGCTCCACCAGGGCTACCGCCGGGTCCAAACCGACTACCGGCGCTTCCGCGCGGACATGGAGGACGACGAGGGCCCGATCGACCGCACGGCGCTGCTCGAGGCCCTGAAGCGCTACTTCGAGGCCAACGACCTGCAGAGCGACTGGAAGGCGATCGAAAACGCGGACAATGCCCGTTTGGTCACATCCCTCGCCATGGTCTGCCCATTCGAGCCCTCCGAAAAGCAGGCCATTTTAGAGGCCGAAAGCTTGAGCGAGCGGGCCGAAACCATGATCGCGATCCTGCGCCTCTCAAGGAGCGACCAAGAAGGCCAGGGCGCGCCACATTGACGGAGGAGCAATTCATGCCGGAGAGCAAGCCGGGAGTCGATCCCAAGCTCCTGGAGATACTGGTCTGTCCAGTCACCAAGGGACCGCTCGACTATGACTCCGAGGCCCAGGAGCTGATCAGCCGCCAGGCGCGCCTCGCCTTCCCGATCCGCGACGGCATCCCGATCATGCTGGCCGACGAAGCCCGACCCCTCGACGACTAATGGACATGCCGGATACAGGCGCCGAACACTGGCCAACAGAGGTGCGCTACAGCAAGGCGGGCAAGCGTCTGGAGGTCAGCTTCGACAATGGCAAAACCTTCTCCTATCCGGCCGAGCTGCTCAGGGTCGAAAGCCCCTCGGCCGAGGTCCAGGGCCACAATCCGGACCAAAAGCAGATCGTCGCCGGCCGGCGCCACGTTGGTATCTTGGAGTTGGAGCCGATCGGTAACTACGCCCTAAAAATTCGATTCGACGACCTGCATGACACCGGCATCTACTCCTGGGTCTATCTCTACAAGCTGGGCGAGGAGCAGGACCAGATCTGGACCGCCTATCTCGAGGCGCTTGCAGTCAAGGGCCTCAGCCGGGATCCTTGAAGCGCCCCGCTACTGCTGAGCCGTGATCTGCCCGAGATTGGCATCGACCCGCAGCTTCACGACCTTGCCGTTCCAATCGGCTTGGCAGTGGAAGATCGAACCCTCTTTCTCAATCTTGGTGATCTTGGTGAAACCCAGCGCCGTTAAGTGATTGATCAGGATGTCGGGCGTCACCTGGTCGCCCGCGATCGGAAACAGCACCTCGCTGGGCATGGGGCCAACCGCGGCCGTGGCGGTGCTGTCGAAGCCGGGCGAGTCGGCGCCGCCCGTCGAATCGTCCACCAGCTCCGTGCCGATCTTCGGGCCAAAGACCTTCTGCAAATCGTTGACGCAATCGTGCTGGTGACCTGCACCGAGGCTGGCGAAGGGGATCAGGATCCCGGCCGGTCCGAACAGGAGCACACCGGCCGCTGCCTCGGCGGCGTCGATCGCGAGGCCAACCGCCGCGGGCTGGAGTGTGGTTTTCTCGCCCACGATGCCCTTTAGCCTCAACGGCGTGGCCAGGGTCACCAGCGCCGGGTCCTTGGGACGGGGCCAGAGCAACAGGTCGATGTCGTCGGTCTCCAGCGTGTAGTGGCCGAAGGCCTTCATCCGCATCTTCTCGGTATCGAGCAGCAGGGCCTGGCTCTTGACCACCCCATCTTTGATCTTCACCTGGCCCAGCGCGCAGGTCACCTTGGCCTCAGTCAGGGTCTTATCCCAGGGCATCAGAAGCCTCGTCAGATCGACCGCCAACAAGTCGATGTAGCGGCTGGCGATCTCACCGTGTCCGGAGACGAAGCTGGCGGTGCCATTGAGGCTGTCGACCAAAGCGTGCGCCGAGTCGCCCTTGGCGGTCACGTCCATTCCGAAGTCAACATCGCCGGCGACGACGTCTGTGACGTTCTGTTCTTGTAAAAAGCCGCCAAGGTCGAAGTTTTGGGTCAGCAGCCGAAACTTGACGACCGGCTTGGCCCCGGACTCGATCGCGCCGCGTCCGGTCAGGGTTGCGTTTTTGTAGTCTAGCTTGAAGGTGTCGACCTTCAGGTTACCGTCCTTCAAAGTGGCACCAAGCTCGGCGACCTTGAACCAGCTGTCGCGCAGCACGATTCGATCGATCGTGAGCTTGAGGTCGACGTCGGCCGTCGCAAGGCGATCGAGCGACAGCGAGTCGTCGGAATAGATCTCTTCACCTTGGCCGGTCGCTACCGGCTCTTCCGCATCGACCACGTCGGTGTCTCTGAACAAAGGTGTCAGGTCGAGCACACCTGAGGTCAAATTGACGTTCATGACCGGTGGGTCTCTCGGATAGGCCCGGATATTGCCCTTCAGGTCGCTGCGGCCGACGCGTGCGTCGATATCTTGAAGCTCGCTGCCTTCTTCGTGGCCGATCAGCCGGCCGGTCACTTCGAAGGGTCCCACCGAGGGTATTCGGTAGCCGGCGAGATTGAACAAATCGGCGACTTCAGGGCCAGAGCTGGTAAAGCTGACGTCGAGCGCGTTCTTACCGTCGCGCGCGCCGATCGTACCGTCCAGGTCGAGCTTGGCGGCGCCAACCACCAGGGACGCCGTAATCGGCGAATTGCCGCCGAAATAGAGCCCTTGGAGCGCGTTCACGCGAGTGGAGCCAAAGACCGGTTGATCGTCCACCATGGCATCGAACTGCAAGCGTAGCTTTTCGCCGTTCTTGCGCACGGCCGCCTTGGCGCTGTCGATGTTGATGGTGTGGACTTCACCGCTTTCCAGGTCCCTGTAATCCACATCCAAGCGTTCGATTTGAACCCGCCTGATGTATGGAAAATCGCCGCCCAGATAACTCTCCGTGCGCTCGACATCGCTTTGGGTAACGTCGAGATCCCAATTGACTTGGCCATCCTTGGCGCGCTCCAGCGCGAGCTTGCCGCCGGTGAACTCCACGTGGGACACGTCGACCGCGCCCTTAAGCAACTCGATAAGATTGAACTTCACCGCCACCTGGTCGACCGCCAGCATGTCGTCCTGGGACGCCCAAGGAGGATTGGCGATCGCGACCTGCCCGGCAGTGACCGTCGGCGTCCACGACAGCACAAAGCCAAGGCGGCCCCGGATCGTCACCTCGCGGCCGACGATATCCGTCGCCTCGGCGGCGATCACGTTCTTATAGTCGTCCAGATTGAAGTTTCGCACGACGAACACACTGGCAACCGCCACCGCGACCACCAGGATGATCAGGACGCTCAGCACAGTCTTTGGGCGCATCCGCTGCTCCGCGATCTAATAGCCCTACGTCGATCATAGATCGACTTTGCCGCCGGCTCCAGTATGAGACGCGGCGGACGCCGCTTCCAGACGCTTGAAAAGTCGTGAATCCGGTAGAAACTCAAACGATTTAGGGCAAACTGGGCGGTCATTAGAGGGCTAAAATGGTAAGGAGTTGATCTGCCCGTGTCGCCCGATTCAACGCAGCTCTTGCCCGCCGCAAGCTGGGCCCGGCTCGGCGCCGAGCCGGCCATCGACCTGAAGGCCTTGCGCGCCTACCGCCTGGAGCAAGTCCGGCGCCAGCTGCGCGCCTTGGATTACGGGGGGATCCTGCTCTACGACCCGGTCAACATCCGATACGCCCTGGATACCCGCAATATGTCCGTCTGGACCATGCACAACGCGGTGCGCTACGCCTTCGTTGCGACCGAGGGGCCGGTCGTGATGTTCGATTTCCACGGCTGCGACCACCTTTCGGAAGGCCGCGACTTGATCACCGAGGTGCGCGGCGCCAAAGCCTGGTTTTACTTCGGCGCGGGCGCCCGGGTTGAAGAGATTGCCAAGGCTTGGGCCGACGAGCTGGCCGAGCTGATGGCGGCCCACGGCGGCGGCAACCGGCGTTTGGCGGTCGACAAGTGCGATCCGGAAGGCATCCACTACCTCCAGGCCCAGGGCCTGGAGATCAAGAACGGCCAATCGGTCATGGAACAGGCGCGACTGGTCAAATCGCCTGAAGAGCTGACCTGCCTCAAGCGCTCGGTCGAGGTCTGCCACGCGGCCATGAGCCATATGCGCGCGGCGCTGGAGCCCGGCGTCACCGAGAACGAGATCTGGGCGATCCTCAACCACGTCAACGCCGCCAACGATGGCGAGTGGATCGAGACTCGCCTGCTGACTTCGGGACCGCGCACCAATCCCTGGTTCCGCGAATCAAGCAACCGGGAGATCGAGAGCGGCGACCTGCTGTCGTTCGACACCGATATGGTCGGGCCCTTCGGCTACTGCGCGGACATCTCGCGCACCTACTACTGCGGGCCCGGCAAGCCGCCCGGCGAGCTGCGCAGCCTCTACCGACTGGCCTGGGAGCAGATCCACTATAACATCGACCTATTGAAACCGGGCCTAAGCTATCGGGAGCTGACCGAGACCGCCTTTCGGCTGCCCGACAGTTGCAAAGCCAACCGCTACTCGGTGGTCGCCCACGGCGTTGGCATGTGTGATGAGTACCCCTCCTGCTACTACCCGGAAGACTACGCTCAGACCGGCTACGATGGCCAGTTCCTGCCCGGGCACACGCTGTGCATCGAGAGCTACATCGGCGAGGCGGGCGGCAGCCAGGGCGTTAAGCTGGAGCAGATGTTGCTGGTGACCGAGACCGGCGTCGAGTTGCTCTCGGACTTTCCCTTCGAGGACGAACTGCTCGATCGCCACATCTAGCGCATGGCGCGCGCCGTGCTATGGTGCGGCTAGCGCCATGGCCAAGACCCCCGCACCGCTCACCTACGGCAAGTATCTCAAGCTCTCGCGCTTGCTCGGTAGTCAAGAGCGCAAGAGCGAGGCGGCTGGGCAGCCGGCGCACGACGAGATGCTGTTCATCATCGTCCACCAGGCCTATGAGCTTTGGTTCAAGCAGATCCTGTTCGAGCTCGACCAGGTGCAGGCCCAATTCGCGCACCCCAAACTGGACGACGCCGGGCTCGATCGGGCGGTGCATCTGCTCGGCCGGGTGGTCGAGATCGAGAAGCTGCTGATCCGCCAGCTCGACATTCTGGAGACCATGACGCCGCTCGACTTTCTCGAGTTCCGCGACCTCCTGGTGCCGGCCTCGGGCTTCCAGAGCCTGCAGTTTCGCCTGATCGAGAACCGCCTGGGACTGCGCCGTCAGGACCGTCTCTTGCCGGGCCAGCAGCCTTACGATGCCCGCCTGCCGGCCGCCGATCGGGCGGCGATCGCCGCGGCCGAGGCGACACCTTCATTGAGCGACCAGGTCGAGGCCTGGCTTAAGCGCATGCCTTTCATCGAGCTCAGGAGCTATCGCTTCGGCGAGGTCTATCGCGACGCCGTCGAGCGCATGCTTGAGAACGAGGCCGAGCTGGTGCGCGCCAACAAAGCGATCAAGGCGGAGGAGCGGGACGCGGAGCTTGGCCAGCTGGCGGCCGCCCGCGCGCGCTTCGAGTCGATTTTCGACCCCAAGCGCCACCAGGCCTTGCGCGAGGCCGGCGAGTGGCGGCTGTCCTGGCAGGCGCTGCAGGCCGCGCTCTTCATCAACCTCTACCGCCACGAGCCGATTCTGCAGATGCCCTTCCGGCTGCTCAACGCGCTTATGGACCTAGACGAGCAGCTGGCGACCTGGCGCTACCGTCATGTCCTCATGGTCCAACGCATGATCGGCCGTAAAGTCGGCACCGGGGGGTCCTCGGGCCACGACTACTTGGGCCGCGCGGCCGAACAGCACCGGATCTTCGGCGATCTCTTCGCGCTTTCGACGTACTTCATCCCGCGCTCCCAGCTGCCCGGCCTGCCGCCCGAGGTGCGCGCGGCCATGAGCCGGGGGCCGGCGCGCGCCCGCTCATGACCGGCCTCAAGGCGGGTTTCCGGCGGTTTCTCGAAGCCGATCCAGAGCGCTTGCACTTCGCGGCTCACAGCCATCACCCTTGGCCCGACGCGACCTATGATGCCCAGATCGCCTGCTGGCAGGATGCGGCCGACCTGGCCGACCTGAAATGGACCAAGGTGTTCGGCGAGGTGGTACCCGCCGTGCAAAGCCAGATCGCAGCACTGCTTGAGTTGTCGGAACCGGCGAGCCTGGCCTTCGGGCCCAACACCCATGGATTCGTGGTGCGACTCTTGTCCTGCCTGCCCCACGACCGACCGCTCCGGGTGCTGAGCACGGGCAGCGAGTTCCACAGCCTGACCCGGCAAATGCGACGCCTGGAGGAGGACGGCCTGGCCCGGGTGACCTGGATCGAAAGCGAGCCCTTCGCGGACTTCGCCGGGCGCTTTGCGGAAGCCGCTCTGCTCTGCGACTTCGACCTGGTCTATTTCAGTCACGTGTTCTACGACTCCGGCCACGCGATCGCCGACCTGGAGGGCCTGATCGAGCGAATTTGGCGCCCCGGTCGGTTCGTGGTGGTGGACGGCTATCACGGCTTCACCGCCGTGCCGAGCAATCTCGCGGCGCTCGAGAACCGTGTCTTCTATCTGGCCGGCGGCTACAAATACGCCATGGCGGGCGAGGGCGCCTGCTTTCTCCACGTGCCGGCAAATCTTGACCTGCGGCCACGGGACAGCGGCTGGTTGGCCGAGTTTCAGGCGCTCGAGGCCGATAGCAACGAGGCGGTCTCCTATGGCCCCGGTGGTGCGCGTTTCTTGGGCGCGACCTTCGATCCAGTCGGCCTCTACCGCCTGCGCGCGGCCCTTGGGTGGCTCGAGGACTGCGGCCTGACGGTCGAGGCACGCCTGAATCATTGCCAGAAGCTCCAGGAAGAGTTCATAGACGGGCTCGCGGCCCTAAACCTGGAATGCCTGCGCCCGGAACAGCTGGTGGTGCCGCTCGAAGACGTCAGCCGCGGTCATTTCCTGACCTTCCGCACGTCTGCGGCGCGTGCCCTGCAGGCGCGCCTGCAGGGCCATAAGGTGATCACTGACGCACGGGGCGACCGCCTACGCTTCGGCTTCGGGATCTATCAAGACCAGGACGACGTGGCGCGGCTGTGCCGTGCGCTGGCCGAGATCCTAGACTGAGCTTTACCAGCCGTTGACCCGGCCCCAGGTGTCAATCACCTCGTCCGAGCCGTCGACCACCTGGTAGGCGCCGTGGGCGGCGGCGGTCATGCAGGCGTGGTTGGGCAGCACGCGCACTCGGCTGCCGACCGGTAGGTTCTCGTAGGGCGGCGGGCCGTCGGGGGCCGCCACCATGCCGTGCTCCTGGTAAGCGGTCGCAACGTAGAGACCACCCATGAGGTGGGTCGAGTCGGGCGCGCAGACCAAGCCGTAGCCGACCTTATCAAGAAAGTGGTTGGCGCCGATGTCCTTGGAAAGCGCGAGTGCACCGGCATCGATCAGGACGCGGCCCGAAGACGGTTGATGGCCGATCACCGTGGCCAGCACGCTCAGCGCGATCTCGTCCAGCCGGCACACCCCCAGGCCCATCATCATGAGGTCGAAGAACACATAAACGCCCGGGCGCATCTCGGTCACCCCCTCGAGGGAATCGGCGCAAATCGCGGTCGGCGTCGAGCCAGCGCTGACCACCGGACAGGGGAGGCCGGCGTCCCGCAGAAGCGCCGCGGCGCTGGTGACCGCGACCCGCTCCTGCTCGGCGACCAGCTCGATGGCCTGGATCGAGCGGCACTTGTAGGAGTGGCCGGCGTGGGTCAGCACGCCTTCGAGCGACAGTCCGGGCGCCTGGTCGATCAGGCGGCCGATCTCGAGCAGCGTCTCGCCCCCCGGCTGCACGCCGCCGCGCCCCTCGCCGCTGTCGATCTCGATCAGCAGGGGCAGGGTGAGCCCGCGCGCCTGGGCGCCGTCGGACAAGGGCACGATCATCTCCGGACAGTCGGTCAGTAGAGTCATGCGCACGCCCTGCGCCACCAGGGCCGCAACCTGGTCCAGCTTGCCCGGTACCAGGCCGACCCCATAAGTGATGTCGGTGACCCCCTTCTCGGCGAAATAGCGGGCCTCGGCCAGGGTCGAGACGGTGATCCCGCCGAATTGGCCGGAGGTCGCCAGCCGAGCCACGTCAATCGACTTCGACGTCTTGAGGTGTGGTCGCAGACGCACGCCGTGGTTACTCATGCGCGCCGCCATGGCCTGGCAGTTTCGTGTCAATACACCCCGGTCGAGGATCAGGCTGGGGGTCGGCAGATCGGCCAAGCGCATCGTATAATTCGTCAGGAGCTGGATTGGCGAATGCGCTGGAAGTCACGTTCGCCCGTCACCAGGGTCCATTCGACCAAACGCTTGAAGACCTTTCCGGCGGCCGCGTCGAATGCCCCAATGATGTCTTCCAGCCGGTCCGCCTCGGAATCCATCTTGGCGGCGAAGCTCTTCGAGCCGATGATCGTGCGGTCCCGGGTCCGCACCAGCTTGGCGTTGATTGCTACGTGAATCTTGGGTTTCGGCCCGTGGAAATACTCGGCCTGGAACTCCCTGAGATCCGTCATCAAGAGATAGTCGGCACGCAAGGGCACGGACTCTCGGCCGACCCCAATGATGCGCTTGGAGTTTTCGAAGGACTCGACCAACAGGGACTGCACCATGGCGGGCGCCCGGTCGGTCCAGCTGGCCCGCGCGTAGTACTCGAGCTCCGTTTGGTTGGGATAGAGCACGATGCGCGTCGTGCTCAAACCCGCGTTGGCGAATGGCACCTCGAGCTCGAGCTGCCAGATTACCCGGGGCAGATCCTCGCTGAAGGTGCTCTTTGGGGTCAGGCGGTAAAGGATCGGCGGCGGTCCTTGGCCGGGCACCGGCAGCTCGCAGGAAGCCGCCAAAGGTAAGATCGCCAGCGCCGCGACCGATGTGAGCGCACGGCGCCGGGTGGTAAGATTTCTACTGTCCTGTTTCATAGCCCTGCTGCTGATCGCCAAAGAGGAAACGGGCCGGGTCGCGCTCCACCTCGGTGGTGACCCGGTTGAGGCTCACCAGGAAATCGCGTGCCTCGGTGATCAGATTGCTGATGTTGATCAGGCCGCGGGTGGTGAACTCATTGATCGGCTCCCGGTTCTCGGCGACCAGCTCGTTGATCTGGTTGGCCATCCGGGTGATCGACTTGGAGGTTCCGCGCAGATCCGTGATCAGTCCGGCGATCTGCGTCTCGTTGGCCTCGACCGTGCCGTCCAGGCGATTGGCCAAGCGCTCGGCGGCTGCCAATGTGTCCTCTGCCTGCTTGATCAGACCGGCGCTGTCGCGCTCGATGGTCTTGGCTAGGCTGGCGACTGCCTGGGATGCCTCGCTGACGTTCTTCATGGTCGAGCTGGTGTCCTGAATCACCGCCTCGATCTCCTTGCGGCGGCTCGCGACCGCATCCGTGGTTTCCTCGACATTGGCCAGGATCGCGGCGATGCGCGCCCGGTTTTCCGCGTTGGCCAAGTGATTGAGCCGCCGCAACAGGGCGTTGGCGTTCTCCAAGAGCTCGGGCGCGCCTTCCAGAAGCTCGGCGAGGGAGGAGGTGCGCGAAGGGATGACCGGGTACTCCTCGCCGGGCTGGATCGTCAGGGGCGGCGAGTCCGGCGAGCCGCCGGCAAGCAGCACGTAAAGCCCGCCAGTCAGGCCCTGAATCTCGAGCTTGGCGATGGTGTCCTCGCGGATTGGCGTGTCGGCCTGGACCTCGACGATCACATGGACCTTGTTGGGGTTCTCTTCATCCAGGCTGATAACCCGCACCTCGCCGACCCGCACGCCGCTGTAGCGCACCGGGCTGCCGGGCGAGAGGCCCGTAACCGAACCGCGGAAGATGATCTCGTAGCGCTTTGCCTCGGCCTCGAACTGGATTTTGCCGAACCAGACGACGAAGGCGACCAGACCGACCACCATGAACAGCACGAAGCTGCCGACCAGAACGTAGTGTGCCCGTGTCTCCATGGTTTAATCGACTGCCCCTCTCGTCCCGACCCACTAGTCCTGGCGCTCTGCGGTTTTGGCAGCGGCCCGGCCCCGCGGGCCCCCGAAATAATCTCGCAGCCAGGGATCAGTCTCCTGACTAAGCTGATCTATTGTGCCCACCTTAACACGTTTGTCGACCAAGGCTGAAATTCGGTTACAGATGGCATAGAGGCTGTCCAGGTCGTGGGTCACCATAACCACGGTGAGACCCAGCGCCGACTGCAGGCCGCCGATCAGCTCGTCGAACTTGGCCGCGCCGATCGGATCCAGGCCCGCGGTGGGCTCGTCGAGAAACAGGATCTCAGGGTCGAGCGCGAGCGCCCGTGCCAGGCCGGCGCGCTTGCGCATGCCGCCAGACAGCTCCGACGGGTACTTGTTGGCGGCATCGATCGGCAGACCGGCGAAACTGATCTTCAGGTCGACGATGTCTCTGCGCAGCTGCAAGGACAGCTTGGTGTGCTCCTTGAGCGGCGCCTCGATGTTTTGGGCCACCGTCAGGGAGGAAAACAGGGCGCCGTCCTGGAACAGCACGCCCCAGCGGCGTTGCAGGGCCTTGGCTTCGGCCTCGTTCAAGCTGTCGACGTCCTCCCCCAGAACCTCGATGCGGCCGGCTTTGGGGGGCATCAGGCCGATGATCTCGCGCAGCAGCACCGACTTACCCGTGCCGGAACCGCCCACCACGCCCATGACTTCGCCGCGCCGTACGGTGAAATCCAGCTCGTCGTGAATCACCTGGGTGCCGAACTGGGTGCGCAGACCGGTGACCTGGATGACCGTCTCGCCGTTCTCCATGGTGCCCTCAGATCCCGATCACGGAGAAGAACACCGAGGCCAGGGCGTCGAGCACGATCACCAGGAAGATCGACTTGACCACCGCGGCGGTCGTGCGCTCGCCAACCGATTCGGCCGAGCGCGAGACCTTGAGCCCTTCGTAGCAGCCGACCATGGCGATGATGAAAGCGAAAATCGGCGCCTTGACCATGCCGACGATGAACGACTCGATGGGCACCGCGGTGTTGAGCTGCCGGGCGAACTGATAGAACGAGATGTCGAGCTCGATGTTGGCCATGACCGCGCCGCCGAACAGGCCCATGATGTCGGCATAGAATGTCAGAAGCGGCATGACCAGGACCAACGCCAACACCCTGGGCAGCACCAAAACGTCCATTGGGTCGAGGCCCAGGGTGCGCAGGGCGTCGATCTCCTCGTTGACCTTCATGGTGCCGATCTGTGCCGTGAAGGCGGAGCCCGAGCGCCCGGCGACGATGATCGCGGTCAAGAGGATGCCCATTTCGCGCAGGACGCCGTAGCCGACCAGGTTGACCGTAAAGATCTGCGCCCCGAAGCGGGCCAGCTGATCGGCACCTTGATAGGCCAGCACGACACCGATCAAGAAGGAGATCAGGCCGACGATCGGTAGGGCATTGATGCCGGCACGCTCCATGTGGCTGACCAGCATCACGACACGGATCGAGCGCGGATTGAACAGCGCGCGGAGCAGGGCAGAGACGGTGTGGCCGAGAAAGTTGATCAGGCGCCCGCATTCGGCGAAGACCTCCATGGTCTCCCGGCCGGTGTAGGCGACCAGATCGATCAACGCGTTGGTCTCGGGCGGCGGCGCGGGGCACGGCTGGTCGTGGGCCGCCACGGTCTCGATCAGCCCACTATGGCTGGGATCGGCGCCGGTCACCTCGACCTCGATGCCCTGCTGCTCGAAGCCGCGCGAGGTGCGGTAGACCAGCCAGGCGCCGGTCGTGTCCAGCGCCTCGACCCCGGCCAGGCTGAGGCGCACCCGCTTGCAGCCGTTGACCTCGGCATCGGCCAGTGCCTGGTCTTGGTCGGTGATCGCCCGGGTCGTCCAGGCACCGTCGAAGACGATCAGCAGGCGCTCGCCGTCCGGCTGAATTGCCAGCGTCGGGCTCCGCTCTTGGGTCGTCGCCGCTTGGGCCATTTGCCTCTCACTTTGCCTAGGCCTTGAAAGATATACCCTATTTGGGAGCGGCCTGGCCCCAGAAATTCCAAACCGTGCGCTTTTCGTGATCGTGGGCGGCGATCGCCTGCGGCCCACGGTCAGGTCCTTCATAGCGACCGAGCCGGCTTAGGAGTTGAAAAAAGCCAGGCCCGGGGATGCCGTCGGGCCCGCGTCCGATCGCCAGCGCCGCGATCAGCGGCTTGTTGTTCTCGTGGTCCTCCACCACCAGGTCTTCGAGCGCCAGGGTCAGCCGGTGGATCCGGTGGGGGCCGGGCATTCTGATGCGCTCGGCCAAAGCCAGATAGGTGATCGTGGTGCGGTCGGCGGCGACATCGTTGAGCGCCCGGCGCAACTGCTCGGCCAGTGCTTCAGCCAAGGATGGCGTCCGAGGTGATAAAGGCGACGCCGGCGGCGGTCATCTCGCTCATCGCCGCGTCCAGCGAGCCCTCTAGGTCGATCGCCCGGCAGGCGTCCTCTATCACCACCACCTTGAAGCCTTCGCGCAGCGCGTCCATGGCGCTGTAGTAGACGCAGAAGTCGGTCGCCAGACCGGCCAGAAACACGCGGTTTTGGCCCAGGCTGCGCAGATAGCCGGTCAGCCCAGTCGGCGTCTTGTGGTCGTTCTCATAGAAGGCGGAGTAGGAGTCGATCTGTCGGTCGCAGCCCTTGCGGATGATCATCTGCGCCTTGTGAAGGGCGAGATCCCAGTGGAACTCGGCGCCCTTGGTGCCCTGCACACAGTGGTCCGGCCACAGGGTCTGGGCGCCGTAGAAGACATCGATGGATTCGTAGGGCTTGCAACCCCGGTGGGCCGAGGCGAAGGACGTGTGGTCCCACGGGTGCCAGTCCTGGGTCAGCACGACACGGTCGAAACCCTGGCCCAGGCGGTTGAGCAGGGGGACCACCTGGTCGCCCTGGGGCACCGCCAGCGCGCCTTCGGGGCAGAAGTCGTTCTGCGGATCGACCGCGATTAGGACATCGCCGTCGGTGAGCGTTATCGGTTGGGTCATGGTCGCCTATCCTCGCGCCGAGACCTCAAGTCTAGCCCTCATCTAGGCATTGCCAAGGGCCCCCTTGCCTGGAATAGTCCGGCCGCAGAGACAAGCGAGAGCGGGAGGGCACCATGACCGAGGTCATCAATCACTACATCAACGGCCAGATTGTCGAGGGCACCAGCGGCAACTTCGGCGATGTCTACAACCCGGCCCTGGGCGAGGTCATCCGCAAGGTCGCCTTCGCGAGCGAGGGCGAGCTGCGCCAGGCGGTGGCGGCGGCCAAGGCGGCCTTCCCCGCGTGGGCCGCAACCCCCGTGCTGCGCCGCTCGCGGGTGCTGTTCCGCCTCAAGGGCCTGCTCGAGCAGAACATCGACGAGCTGGCCGCCCTGCTGAGCGAAGAGCACGGCAAAACCGTCTCCGACGCCAAGGGGTCGATCACCCGGGGCATCGAGGTGGTCGAGTTTGCCTGCGGCATGCCGCACCTGATCAAGGGCGAGTTCTCCGAGGACGTCGGCGCCGGCGTCGACTCCTTCTCCATGCGCCAGCCCCTGGGCGTGGTCGCCGGCATCACGCCGTTCAACTTCCCGGCCATGATTCCCCTCTGGATGTCGCCCGTGGCGATCGCCTGCGGCAACACCTTCATCCTGAAGCCGTCGGAAAAGGACCCCTCGTTCTCCATGCACTTGGCCGCGCTCTACAAGGAAGCCGGTTTGCCCGACGGCGTATTCAACGTGGTGCAGGGCGACAAGGTGGCGGTCAACGCGATCCTCGACGACCCGGACATCCAAGCGGTCAGCTTCGTCGGCGCGACCGCCACGGCGGAGTACATCTATCACACCGGCTGCGCCCACAATAAGCGGGTCCAGGCGCTGGGCGGCGCCAAGAACCACATGATCGTCATGCCCGACGCCGACATGGAGCAGGCCTCAGATGCCATCATGGGCGCGGCCTACGGTTCAGCCGGCGAGCGCTGCATGGCGATTTCGGTTGCGGTCGCGGTCGGCGACCAGGTGGCCGACGATCTGATCGAGCGCCTGTCGCCCCGCGTGCGAGGCCTCAAGGTCGGGCCTGGCAACGACCCCGAGGTCGAGATGGGGCCGCTCAACACCAAGCAGCACTACGACAAGGTCATGAGCTACATCGACAAAGGCGTCGAGGAAGGCGCCGACCTGGTCGTCGACGGCCGCGGCCTAAAGCTCCAAGGCTACGAGAACGGCTATTTCATGGGCGGCTCGATCTTCGATCGGGTGACCTCGGACATGTCGATCTACACCGACGAGATCTTCGGGCCAGTTCTCTCGGTGGTGCGCGCAGCCGACTACGACAGCGCGGTTGGCCTGGTCAATGCCCACGAGTACGGCAACGGCACGGCGATCTTCACCCGCGACGGAGATGCCGCCCGGCACTTCGCGGCCAGCGCCAAGATCGGCATGGTCGGCGTCAATGTGCCGATCCCTGTGCCCATGGCATTCCACAGCTTTGGCGGCTGGAAGCGCTCGCTGTTCGGCGATCACCACATGCACGGTGCCGAGGGCGTGCGTTTCTACACCAAGCTCAAGACGGTCACCGCGCGCTGGCCGACCGGCATCCGCTCAGGCGCTGATTTCAACATCCCGACAATGTGAAAAATATCCTGTCAGAAACAATTGTTACAGGACTTTAAGCTCCGCGACATCAGCGGGACATCTTGGCTTCCCAGATAATCGACTAGAAGGCCGCGGTGCATGACGCGCCCGGCCCGACAGTCGAATAAAATTGGGAGTCGATCACATGTCTGTCGCATTCGAAACCGCGGTGCCGCGTGCCCATCGCCGCCGCCGCATCACCGCCAAGCCGGCCAACGAAATCGAAGCAGAGCGGGATTACATGCAAGCTGTTGCCCTGTTCGGCGCACAAAGCCAGGACGCCGTGGGCGCCAAGCGCCACCTGCGGATGATCCGTCGCTTCAATCACGTCTACGGCTGGGCTTGCTAGCTGGCCGTTGGGGCCGGGGCCAGCGTCGCCCGGTGAAGGAATTGGGCAATGGTCCTGAGCGGGACCGGTTTCTCGATCACCGCAAAGACCGTGAGATTGGCCCGCTTTGCTTCGTTGACCGCGTCCAGATAGCCGGACATCAGAATGATCTTCGGCTGGGGCTCCAGGTCGGCGACAATTCCGGCGACGTCGATGCCGCTGATGTCGGGCATCTTGATATCGAGTAGGACGACCTCAGGGTGATGCGCCTCTAGGGCGTCGATCGCCTGGGTCCCGTCCTCGGCCTCTAGGCAGTTGTAGCCCTGTTCGCTCAAATAACGGGTAACCGTGGTCCGCAAAACCGGGTCGTCATCGACAATCAGCACGCGCGGCAGCTCGCCGGCGCTTCCCGCCGGCTGTTTGGCGCTAATCTGATCCACCTGGCTCATCCCATAAGAGCCTACGCGGTCAAACCTTAACGAAAGGTTATCGCTCAAGCTCCTGTGAGTGGCCCTCGTGGGGATGGAAGCGCAGGATCGCGCCGTTGTGGACCTCTCGACCGGTCAAACCGCGGATGAAGCCCCAGTGAGTCACCACCAGGACCCGCGACCAGTCATCCTGGCCGGCCATGTGGTTTCGGAAACGTCGGCAGCGCTCGTCGACCTGGGCCTCGGTCTCGTCCAAGTTGGGCCACCATTGCTCCTCTAGGTGGTCGAAGGCGAGATTCGGCCAGCGCTCGGCCAGCTCCGAGCGGGGCGTGCCAATATCGCAAGTGAAGTAGGCCCGCTCGCGCACTACCGCCTCGATCTTGATTGGCAAGGCGAGCGACTCGGCAATGATCGACGCGGTTTCCAAGGTTCGGGTATAGGGACTCGCCAGAATGCGCCCGATATCCTCGTCGCGCAGGGTTTCCGCCGCCGCCTTGGCCTGGAGGACGCCGTCCTCCGTCAGGCCGGGGTCGACCAATCCCGGATCCTCTCGAGTGACATGGAAATGGACATTGAAATGGGACTGGCCATGGCGCACCAGGATCATGGGCGCAGCCTCCGGGGCGGCTCGTCGGGCACTTCCTCGAACTCGCCGTCGATCACCCCGTCGCGCGGGCCTGAGCGATGGACCTCCTTGCCGTCGACGAAAACGCGGGTCTCGCCCGAGGCCTTCATGCGCCGCCCGATGCCCCGGCGCAGAGCCTCGCGCACGGCCGGAATGAACAGCAGTGCGCCCATCGCGTCGGTGACGAAACCGGGCACCAGCAGCAGGGCGCCGGCGATTAGCAGGCAGGCACCGTTGAACAGCTCCTTGGCCGGCATCTGGCCTTGATCGATCTGGGTTCGGGCGCGCTCCAGGGTCGCCATGCCCTGGGAGCGCAGCTGCCAACTGCCCAGCAGCGCGGTCAAAATGCACAAGCCCAGGGTCGGCCAGAGGCCGATCCAACCGCCGACCTCGATGAAGACCGCGATCTCCACCAGGGGCATGAGTATAAATAGGCTCAGCAATAGGATAGGCATGCTTGCTCTTTCCTGCGGGGGTCCTTATGTCTTCCTTAACCTTGGTCCGTAAGGTAGACAAGGTTTGCGGGGTCCGTCCAACCCCGAGCGTCGGTGCCCGGCCGGGATCCTGTTGATCCCGCAAATCACCAGATCCAAGTTCGGCCGGACGGGGGCCGGGCGGTATGATAGACTATTCCGGCACGCCACGCGACGGCCGGGAACGAGAGTCAAATGGGTAGCGGCTTTCAGTTTTTCGACATCATAATTCTGGCGGCGGTCGCCGCCTTCCTGATCTTTCGCCTGCGCAGCGTGCTGGGCCGGCGCGGCGGACACGAGGACTCGCGCCCCCAGCAGGATCCTTTCCGCAAGGATCGGTCCGAGGAGAGCGGCGACGATAAGGTGATCCATCTGCCCGAGCGCGGCGCGCCGGAGCAGCCCGCACCGCGCGCCGAGGCCAAGATCGACAAGGATCGCGCGGCCAAGAGCGGCACGCCGCTCGACGACGGCCTGACCCAAATCAAGCTGGCCGACCGGAACTTCGACGACGAGGGCTTCGTTGGCGGCGCCAAGGCGGCCTTCGAGATGATCCTCCAGGCTTTTGCCGCCGGCGACACCAAGACCCTGCGGCCGCTCTTGAGCAATGACGTCTTCGAGGACTTCTCCGGCTTCATCACGGCCCGGGAGGAGGCCAAGGAGAGCCTGGAGACCACCCTGGTCGGCTTTAAGGACGCCCAGCTGATCGAGGCCGAGCTTCAGGGCAAGACCGCCTTCCTCACCGTCAAGTTCGTCTCCGAGCAGATCAACGTCACCCGCGACGCCCAGGGCGAGGCGGTCGACGGCGATCCGAGCCAAGTCGCCAGCATCACGGATATCTGGACCTTTGCGCGCAATACCCGCAGCCGCGACCCCAACTGGACCCTGGTGGCGACCCGCAGCCCGAACTAGCGGCCGCCTTGCCCCTTTCCTGATCGCCGCCCTGGTGCTGGGCGCGTGCGAATCCGAGCCCGAGCCGGAGGCCGTCAAGCCCGTGGCGCCGGCCTTTAGCTTGCAGGCCGCGACCTTCGAAGAGCTGCCCGACTGGCAGACCGACCAACTGCACCTGGCCCTGCCGGCGCTCGCCCGCTCCTGCCAGCGCCTTGCCAAGCAGCCGGACGATCGGCCGCTCGGCCCCGACGGTTTGGCCGGCACGGTCGGCGACTGGCGCGCCGCCTGCCAGGCCATAAACGGCACGGCGGCCGGCGACAACGGCGCGCTCAAGGCGCTCCTGACCCAGGAGTTCCGGCCCTTCCTGGTGATGGCCGGCGACAGCGACCAGGGTCTTTTCACCGGCTACTACGAGGCCGAGCTGAAGGGCGCCACCTTCCCGGGCGGAGACTACAGCTGGCCGATCTACCGCAAGCCGGACGACATGGTGACCGTGGACCTAGGCCGCTTCCGGGCCGATCTGGAGGGCGAACGCCTAGTCGGGCGGGTCGAGAAGGGCCGTCTGGTGCCTTATTACACGCGCGAGGAGATCGACCGCGGCGCGCTCGCCGGGCGCAATCTCGAGCTGCTGTGGGTCGACGACCCGGCCGATTCCTTCTTTCTCCACGTCCAGGGCTCGGGCCAGGTGGTGCTGCCCGACGGCAGCCGCAAGCGGATCGGCTTCGCCGGCTCCAACGGCCTGCCGTTCTTCGCCATCGGCCGGGCTATGATCGACGAGGGCATCGTCTCCCGCCAGGACGCCTCGGCCCAATCGATCATGGCCTGGCTTCGGGAAAACCCCGAGGACGGCCGGGCCATGATGGCGCGGAACCCGCGATTCATTTTTTTCCGCGAGATCGACGGCGACGGCCCGATCGGCTCCCAAGGGGTCGCGCTCGAGCCCGGACGCTCTTTGGCCGTCGACCCGGCCTTCCTGCCTCTGGGTGCCCCCCTGTGGCTCGATACCACCTGGCCCGGCACGGACAAGCCCCTGCGCCGCCTGGTGGTCGCACAGGACACCGGCAACGCCATCAAGGGCCCGGTGCGCGGCGACCTCTTCTGGGGCGCCGGCGCGCCGGCCCTGGAACAGGCCGGGCGCATGAAGCAGAAAGGGCGGTACTTCCTGTTGCTGCCCAAGGCGGTGGCGGAGCGGCGGGAGTTGGGGAGCTAGGTCCCCTACCCCAACCGCTCCACCGCCCCGCATTCCGTCACCGCGTGGAACACCCGGTCGATCAGCGCGTGGAGCAGCTGGCGGGAGCGGCCGCCCTCGTGGGAGAAGAAGTAATCGCAAACCACGGGCAGATAGCTGTAAAGCAGGAGGCCCAGCTGATAGTCCCGCCAGGCCGCGTCTGGCCCGTAGCCGGCGACCCCGGCGGCGGTGAGCTCCTGGTGCCACAGGCCGCAGAGCCGGCGGTGGTTGCCGTGACCGAGCCGGGTCGGCAGGCTGCCGCAGACCAGGCGGGCCACGTCGTAGGCGCCGATCATACGGGTCAGCCACTGCCAATCCAGCGCCAGGACGCCGGGTCCTTGGAACAATAGGTTGTCGGCCCGAAAGTCGCCGTGAACCAAGGTCTGGCGCCCGGCCGCGATCAGCGCGGACAGCCGCGCGCAGTTGGCGGCGACCCGGGCGCCGACCGCCTGGGCGTCCGGGCTCATCTCGCTGGCATGACGCTCCAGGAAACCCGGCCAGCTTTCCTCGTAGAGCCGGAAGCTGAGCGAGACCTCCTTGGGCACCCAGTCGAGCGTTTCCGCCCCGGTGCGGTCCCACCAGTGGGCGTGAAAGCGCCCGATTGCCCGGACCGCCGCTTCGGCCTGGGCCAGGCTCAGGCCGGCGATCTGGTCACCGGGCGTCCAGGCGCGCGCGTCCTCGAGCACCAACACACTGTCGTCCAGGCAGGCGAAATAGCACCTGGGCACGCGGATCGGGCTCTCGGGCGCGATCTCGCGATAAAACCGCAGCTCGCGCAGATAAGCTTTGTTGGCCAAGGCGATTTCTCGGCCGGCCTCGACCGTGGTCGGCAGCTTGACCACCACGCTCTCCGGCGCGCCGTCGACGGGCGCCGCATAGTCCAGCCGGACCCGCGCGACCCCGCTCAGAAAGCCTCGGCCCTCACCGCCCAGATTCTCCGTCTCCAGCGCGCGCACACCCTGACCCAAGGCCATGGTCATCCAGGCCGGCGTGATCTCTTCGATCGTCGTCGGGTTGGCCAGCATGGCGGCATCCTAGAGGCCCGCGCAATCGAACGGCAAGCAATGCGCATGACCCCGCCGCCGACTTGCAATTGGCAGCGCAGCCTCCCATCCTAGCCGCTCCAAGGGTCTGGAGCTTCTGATGGCCGCGGCCACCACTTCAACCGGCCCCCGCGTGGGGCTGTTCGTCACCTGCCTGGTCGATTTCATGCGGCCGTCGGTCGGATTCGCGGCGGTCAAGCTGCTGGAGGATGCCGGCTGCAGGGTCGAGGTGCCGCGGGCCCAGAGCTGTTGCGGCCAACCGGCCTATAACTCCGGCGACCGCAAGGATACGACATCGATCGCCCGAGGCGTAGTCGCGGCCTTCGAGGGCTTCGACTATGTCGTGGCACCCTCGGGCTCTTGCGCCGCCATGATCAAGCACCACTACCCGGCGCTCTTCAAGGACGACCCGGCGGTCGCACAGGCCGCCGAGGCGCTGGCCGCAAGGACCTACGAGCTGGTGTCTTTCTTGACCGATGTCCTCAAGATCGACGGCGTCAGCGCCAGCCACGCGGCGACGGTCACCTATCACGACTCTTGCTCGGGTCTGCGCGAGCTTGGGATCCAGGCCCAGCCGCGCGCTCTGCTCGCGCACGTCTCGGGGCTCGCGCTCAAGGAAATGAAGGACAGCGACGTCTGCTGCGGCTTCGGCGGCACCTTTTGCGTCAAGTACCCGGAGATTTCCAACGAGATGGTCGAACAGAAGTGCCAGGCGATTGCCGAAAGCGGCGCCGATACGTTGCTGGCCGGCGATCTGGGCTGCCTGATGAACATGGCTGGCAAGCTGAAGCGCCAAGGATCGAGCGTCCAGGTGCGCCACGTCGCCGAGGTGCTGGCCGGGATGATCGACCGCCCGGCGATCGGCGAACCCGAGGGCTAGGCCGGCGCCATGGAGTCGACGGCCCACGCCTTCAAGGACAATGCCCACAAAGCGCTCGGCGACGCCCAGCTTCAGCGTGCGCTCGGGCACATCAAAGTTGGCTTTGTCCACAAGCGCGCCGACGCCGCCGCCAAGCTGCCGGAGTTCGAGGCCCTGCGCGACCAGGCGCGGGACATCAAGAACCACACGCTCGCCCACCTGGACCTCTATCTGGAGCGCTACGAGGAAAAGCTCCTGGCGGCCGGCGGCCAGCTCCATTGGTGCGCGACCGCGGCCGATGCCCGCGATGCCGTGCTCGAGATCTGCCGGGCGGCCGGCGCGCGCACGGTGACCAAGGGCAAGTCCATGATCGCCGAGGAAATCGCCCTCAACGATCACCTGGAGGCCAATGGAGTCACTCCGGTCGAGACCGACCTGGGCGAATACATCATTCAAATGCGCCACGAGCCGCCGAGCCACATCATCGCGCCGGCGGTTCATCTTTCCAAGGAGCAGGTGGCGGCCGACTTTCGGGCCAATCACACCCAGTTTCCGGCCGACCGCTCGCTCGAAGAGCCGCGCGAGCTGGTCAACGAGGCGCGCCAAGTGCTGCGCGAGAAGTACCTGGAGGCCGACGTCGGGATCACCGGCGCCAACTTCCTGATCGCCGAAACCGGCACCTCGGTGATCGTCACCAACGAGGGCAACGGGGATCTCACTCAATGCCTGCCCAAGGTGCACATCGTGGTCACCTCGATCGAGAAGATGGTGCCGACCCTGGAGGACGTGAGCACCATCCTGCGGGTCTTGGCGCGCTCGGGGACCGGCCAGGAGATCTCCACCTACACCACCTTCTCGACCGGTCCCAAGCGCCCGGACGACGTGGATGGGCCCGCGCAGTACCACGTGGTACTGCTCGACAACGGCCGCTCTTCGCTGATCGGCAGCGAGTTCCAGGAGGTGCTGCGCTGCATCCGCTGCGGCGCCTGCATGAACCATTGCCCGGTCTATCACGCCATCGGCGGCCACGCCTACGGCTGGGTCTATCCAGGGCCGATCGGCTCGGTGCTCGACCCGGCGCTGATCGGCGTCGAGGAAGCCGGCAACCTGCCCAACGCCTCGACCTTCTGCGGGCGCTGCGAGGCGGTCTGCCCCATGCGCATTCCGCTGCCCAAGATGATGCGCCATTGGCGCGAGCGAGAGTTCGAGCGCAACCTGACCCCGGCCACGGTGCGCAACAGCCTAGGCCTTTGGGCCTTCCTGGCGCGCCGTCCGGCGCTCTATCAGGGGGCAACCGGCCTGGCCGCGCGGCTCCTCGCCAGGATGGGCCGCCGCGCCGGGCGCTTCCGCCGTCTGCCCTTGGCCGCCGGTTGGACCGATCACCGGGACTTCCCGGCCCCCCAGGGCGCCACCTTCCAGCAGCAGTGGCGCCGGAGCCGCGGGTCGTGAGCTCCGGCCGGGAACAGGTCTTGGGCGCCCTGCGCCGGGCGCTCAAGCGCGGCGGATCCGACGCTGTCGAGGTCACCGAGGTGGATGGCCGCCTTTCGGATCACCCGCGCAACCTGGTCCCCCAGCGCGCCCAGCTGCCGGCCGCCGAGCGCCTCGACCTCTTCGAGGCCCAGGCGACCAGCCAGGCGGCGAGCCTGACCAGGGTGGCTGGTCCGAACCAGGTGCCGGAGGCGATCGCCGACTATCTCAAATCCCAGAATCTGCCGGCGGACCTGAGGCTCTCGCCCGATCCGGCGCTCGAGGGCCTGCCTTGGGAACGGGCGCCGTTGCTTTCGCACACGAGCGGGCCAGCGCGGGAAAGCGATACGGTCTCGGTCACCCGGGCGATCGCCGGGATCGCGGAGACCGGCACTCTTATGCTGCAGTCGGGCGCCGAGGGCGCGACCACCCTCAACTTTTTGCCCGAGACCAACGTGGTGGTGCTCTCCGCCGAGGCGGTGGTCTCGAGCTACGAGGATGCCTGGGACCTGATTCGCCGGCAACACGGCGCCGGGACCATGCCGCGCACGGTCAACTTCATCACTGGGCCCTCGCGCACCGCCGATATCGAGCAGACCATCCAACTGGGCGCCCACGGACCCCGGCGCCTGCACATCATTCTGGTCGAGTCCGGGAGCTGACTCCATGGCCGGCAAGAAGGGCCTGAGCGACGAGGAGCGCGCGCTCTGGCGCCGGATCACCGCCGACACCAAGCCCCTACCCGGCCGGCCGACCCCGCCCAAGGAAGACGCGCCGCCCAGCACCAAGCCAGCGCCTCCCAAGCCCGCCGCCAAGCGCCCGGCGCCGGCGCCTAGGCCGACACCTCCCCCGGCCCCGGCCCGCCCTGCGATCAATCCGGGCGCCCGCTCGGACGTCGACCGGCGCACCGCCGAGCGCCTGCGCCGGGGCAAACTGCCGATCGAGGCCCGGCTCGACCTTCATGGCGAGACCCAGGCGGTGGCGGAACAGAAGCTGGCCGCCTTCCTGGCCCGGGCCCAAGCCACCGGCAAGCGCTGCGTCCTTGTGATCACCGGCAAGGGCGCCGGGCGCGAGGGCGGCGTGCTGCGCCAGATGCTGCCCCGTTGGTTGAACCAGCCGGGCAATCGGGCCCGGGTCGTCGCCTTCGCGTCAGCCCAGGTCCACCACGGCGGCCACGGCGCGGTCTATGTGCTGATCAAGCGGCAGAGAGAGGGCTAGCGCGGGTTCCCTAATTCGCCTATTGTGAACTGCATTCCAGTTAACCTTTCCTAGGGGCGGTTCCTATGAAGCTCGAAGGCTCCTGCCACTGCGGCGCCGTGCGCTTTTCCCTAATCGCAGGCTCGCCGGTGCCCTATCTGCATTGCTACTGC
The DNA here is from genome assembly GCA_039029395.1 of Pseudomonadota bacterium. GTDB lineage: Bacteria > Pseudomonadota > Alphaproteobacteria > Kiloniellales > JAKSDN01 > JBCCGG01. Next base: position 60,939 of record JBCCGG010000029.1, read on the forward strand.
ACCATCTGCCGCAAGACCGGCGGCGGCGGAGGCTATGCCATCAACCTGGGCGGCGACGCGGCAAGCCTGAAGGTCGAGGGCGAGGATCAGCTGTCGGTCTATCAGGCGAAAATCGAAGGGTCGGAGGAGCCGAGCACGGCCCGGCGTCACTTCTGCAAGAAGTGCGGCAGCGCGCTCTGGGTCTTCGATCCGCGCTGGCCGGAGCTGATCCACCCCTTCGCCAGCGCGATCGACACGCCCTTGCCGACGCCGCCCGAGCAGATCCACATCATGCTCGATTTCAAGGCGCCCTGGGTCGAGGTGCCGGCCGGCCCGCGCTTCACCGAGTATCCCGAAGAGTCCTTGGCGAAGTGGCATGCGCGCCACGGGCTGACCTCGGCGTGACCCCCTTCGGGCGCAAGCTGCGCGACCTCAGGGCAGCCCGCAGGCTTTCGGCGCGGGACATGGCGGCGGGGCTTGGCGTCACCCCGGCTTATCTCTCGGCGCTCGAGCACGGCCGGCGCGGCCGGCCCAACCGGCGCTTCGTGCACCGGGTCTGTCAGTATTTGGGCATTATCTGGGATGAGGCCGAGGAGCTGCAGCGCCTGGCCGATCTCTCCCACCCCCGGGTCACGGTGGACACCGCCGGCCTCTCGCCCGAGGCGACCGAGCTGGCCAACCTGCTGGCCGAGCGCATTGCCGCCCTGCCGCCCGAAGCGGTGGCGCGGATGCTGGCGGAAGTGAAGGAGAGCGCTAGAGAATAAACTTGCTGAGATCGGCGTTCTTGGCCAACTCGGCGACCCGCTCGCGGACGTCCTCGGCGTCGATCGTGATGGTCTCGCCGCTGCGGTCGGTCGCCGTGAAGGAGATCTCCTCCAAGAGCTTCTCCATCACCGTGTGCAGGCGCCGGGCGCCGATGTTCTCGACGCTGGCATTGATCTCGGCGGCCAGGTCGGCCAGCGTGTCGATCGCTTCCTCGGTGAAGTCCAAGACCAGATTCTCGGTCGCCATGAGCGCCTTGTATTGGCGGATCAGGCTGTTCTCCGGCTCGGTCAGGATGCTCTTGAAATCGTCGCGGGTCAGCGCGTTGAGCTCGACCCGGATCGGCAGGCGGCCTTGAAGCTCAGGCAAGAGATCCGAGGGCTTGGCCAGGTGAAAGGCGCCCGAGGCGATAAAGAGGATGAAGTCGGTCTTGACTGCGCCGTGCTTGGTGGCGACCGTGGTGCCCTCGATCAGGGGCAGCAGGTCGCGCTGCACGCCCTCGCGACTGACGTCGGCGCCCATACGATCTGAGCGGGCGGTGATCTTGTCGACCTCGTCGAGGAACACGATGCCGTTCTGCTCGACCGTTGTGATCGCCTCGGCGGTGATCATCTCCTCGTCGAGCAGCTTGTCGCTCTCCTCCTCGATCAGGATATCCATGGCCTCGGCGACCGGCAGGCGCCGCTTCTTGGTGCGGTTGCCGAAGGCCTTGCCGAACATGTCGTTGAGATTGACCATGCCCATGGAGGCGCCGGGCATGCCGGGAATGTCCATGGTCGGCAGGGACAGGCCCGCGGTGTCGGCGACCTCGATCTCGACCTCCCGATCGTCGATCTCGCCGTTGCGCAGGCGCCGGCGGAACGCGATGCGGGTGTCGTCCCGGGCACTCTCGCCGACCAGGGCGTCGATCAAGCGCTCCTCGGCGGCCAGCTCGGCCTTAGCCTTGACCTCCTTGCGCAGGCGCTCGCGGGTCATGGTGAGCGCAATCTCGACCAGGTCGCGGACCATCTGCTCGACGTCGCGCCCGACGTAGCCGACCTCGGTGAACTTGGTCGCCTCGACCTTGACGAAGGGCGCTTGGGCCATCTTGGCAAGGCGCCGGGCAATCTCGGTCTTGCCGACGCCGGTCGGGCCGATCATCAGAATGTTCTTGGGCAGCACCTCCTCGCGCAGCTCCTCGGGCAGCTGCTGGCGGCGCCAGCGGTTGCGCAGGGCAACCGCGACCGCGCGCTTGGCGTCGGCCTGGCCAATGATGAAACGGTCCAGCTCCGAGACGATCTCGCGCGGGCTGAAGGCCGAGGTGCCGGCGGGCGCCTGCTGGCGCCCGGGCTCACTCGGCAGCGATGCTTTCGACGATGATAGAGTCATTGGTGTAGATGCAGATTTCCGCTGCGATGGACATGGACTTGCGGGCGATCGTTTCGGCGTCGTGGTCGTCGACATCGATCAGGGCGCGTGCCGCCGAGAGCGCGAAGGCGCCGCCCGAGCCGATTCCGATTAGGCCGTCCTGGGGCTCGAGCACGTCGCCGGTGCCGGTCAGCACCAAGGAGGTCTCCACGTCGGCGACCGCCATCATGGCCTCCAGGCGCCGCAAATAGCGGTCTGTGCGCCAATCCTTGGCAAGCTCGACGCAGGCCCGGGTCAGCTGACCCGGATAGGTCTCAAGCTTGGCTTCCAAGCGCTCGAAGAGGGTCAGCGCATCGGCCGTGGCGCCCGCGAAACCGGCGATCACGTCGCCCTTGCCCAGGCGCCGCACCTTGCGCGCATTGGCCTTGATCACGGTCTGGCCCAGGGTGACCTGGCCGTCGCCGGCAACCACCACGTTCGGACCCTTGCGAACCGAAAGGATCGTCGTGCCATGCCACTGGGGAAGGTCTCGTTCCGACATGCAGACAGACATGGGCCAAAGCGCCGGATGGTTCAAGGCATTTGGCGGACACGCAGGGCTGTCATGTGTCATCGCGCTCGCCTATGGTGGCCCGACCAAGGCTTGATTGGACTCAGCGCAAATGACCGAAACGATCACCTTTATTGCCGTGGCGGCCGGCGTCATTATTCTCGCCATCTCCTTTTACAAATTTGCCCGAAGCAACCTTAAGGACATCGATCCCTGGCATAGCGGCGCTGTGTGCTTGACCGGCCTCGCCCTGCTCGGCTTTGGGCTCTTTAACGAGATCACGGTCAAACTGTCGGACGACCAGTCGGTTACGCTCAAGAAGGAGATTGAGCGGCTCGAGGAAAACCTTTCCGACGTCCAACTAGCGGCCACGGCGGCGGCGAGCCAAAGCGCCCAGGCGAGCGAGGAGGTCCAGGAGCTGAAAAGCTCGGTCGAATCCAGCGTGGCGTCGGTCGAGCAGATCAAAGATTCGATCACGGAATCGGTCGCCGAATCGGTGACCCAGTCGGTCGCGTCAAGGCTCGACGTGCCAGAAATCCAGAAGGTCAACCAGCGCCTGGAGGAGGTTGCCGCGGCCCAGGCCGATATCGACGACCTCTCCGCCACCGTTGCCGATCAAAACGCCCAGATCGCGGCGCTTTCGGCCCAGCTCGCGCGGACCACCAAGGCGCTCGAGGATTTGCAAGGGCGGCCGGTCCCCGGAGTGCCGCTGCGCGAGGGAGTCGTCGGAACGGTGTACTTCGGCCTCGGCAGCACGGCCTTGAGCGGCGCCGCGAAGGTCACCCTCGACAGGGTCGCCCGAGAGCTTCTGACCCAGGACCCCGAAAAGATCGTCGTGGCCGGCCATGCCGACAGCTCGGGCGATCCCGAGACCAATCAGCGGCTCGCCCAGCGGCGGGCGGATGAGGTCGCCGCCTATCTGATCGAGCGCGGCCTGACGCGGGCAAGGATCTCGGTCGAGGGCCTGGGCGACGCCGACCCCGTGGTGCCGACCGCCAGCGGCGCCCAAGAGACCTTCAATCGGCGCGTGGAAATCAGCGTCGAATAAGACCAAGTCTTAGCCCGCCGACGCCCTTGGCCTGATCGGTCGCGCCTGCTACAACCCGCCCGGCCCACCGCCCCTTGCCAATTTTTCATGATCCCGCGAGGTTGCCCCATGCGCCAAGCCAGCGTCGAGCGTGCCACCAAGGAGACTCGGATATCCGCCGAGATCCGCTTGGAGGGTACGGGCCAATACGACATCAAGACCGGCATCGGTTTTCTCGATCACATGCTCGAGCAGGTCTCGCGCCACAGCCTGATCGACATCACTTTGCGCGCCGAGGGCGACCTTCACATCGACTATCACCACACCACCGAGGACACCGGCATCGTGCTCGGCCAAGCGCTCGCCCAAGCGCTGGGTGACCGCCGCGGCATCACCCGCTATGCCGATGCCCTGATTCCCATGGACGAGACCTTGACCCGGGTCGCGCTCGACGTCTCGGGCCGGCCTTACCTCATCTGGAAGGTCGCCTTTACCCGGGACAAGCTGGGCACCATGGACACCGAGCTCTTTAAGGAGTGGTTCCAGGCCTTCGCCCAGCACGGCGGGCTCACCTTGCACGTGGAAAACCTCTACGGCGAGAACAGCCACCACATCGTCGAGTCCTGTTACAAGGGCTTGGCGCGCGCCTTGCGCCGGGCAACCGAGATCGATCCCCGTTCGGCCGAGGCGGTGCCCTCGACCAAGGGCAGCCTCTAACAGCCGTACCAAAAGCATGACCGTCGCGATCGTCGATTACGGCTCCGGAAACCTGCGCTCGGCCGCCAAGGCCCTGGAGCGCGCGGCGCGCGAGGGCGGCACCAACGTGGAGGTCGTGGTCAGCGCGCAACCCGAGGCGGTCGCTCGGGCCGAGCGGATCGTGCTGCCCGGCGTTGGCGCCTTCGCCGACTGTAAGGCCGGTCTGGCCGGAATCCCGGGGATGATCGAGGCGCTCGAGGACGCCGTGATTTCCCGAAGCCGGCCGTTCCTCGGCATCTGCGTCGGCATGCAGTTGATGGCCGAGCGCGGCCTCGAGGACGGCGTGCACGAAGGCCTCGGCTGGATCGCCGGGGACGTGGTCGCGATCGAGCCAAGCGGCGACCTCAAGGTGCCCCACATGGGCTGGAACCAGCTCGAGCTGAACGGCGCCGCCGGCCACCCGCTCTTCGATGGTCTCGAGAGCGGCGACCACGGCTACTTCGTGCACGGCTATCATCTGGCCGCGAAAACCCCCGCCCAGGTCTTGGCCCGGGTCGACTACGGCACTTCGCTTGTCGCCGCGGTCGGCCGGGACAATTTGGTGGGAACTCAATTTCATCCTGAGAAGAGCCAGGCCAACGGCCTGCGCCTACTCGCCAATTTTTTGCAGTGGAGCCCATGAGCACAGAACAAGTGACCAGCCCGCCCACCACTAAGGTGGAGCAGCTGACCAGCCTAACCGGCGGCGACCTACACGATCTTTGCGACGCGACCGAGGCGGCGATCCTGGACGGTGGCGGCTTCGGCTGGCTCAGCCCGCCGCCGCGCCACGTGCTCGAAACCTATTGGAAGGGCGTCCTTGTGGTGCCCGAGCGCGAGCTCTTCGTCGCCCGCTTGGACGGCACCATCGCCGGCTCGGCCCAATTGGTGCGGCCGCCCAAGAACAACGAGGCCCAGGGCCTGACCGGCAGTCTGACGACCTTCTTCATCGCGCCCTGGGCGCGCGGCCACGGCCTTGCGGTGATGACCGTTCAGACCGTCGAGCAGGCGGCCCGGGACTGGAACCTGCAGCTGCTCAACCTGGATGTACGCGACACCCAGGCCCGCGCGATTCAGGTCTACGAGCAGCTCGGATTCAAGCGGTGGGGCAGCCACCCCCACTACGCCCACATCGATGGTGCCTGGGTGACCGGGCATTTCTATTACAAAGACCTGACGTCCTAGGATGATCCTCTACCCGGCGATCGACCTGAAGGACGGCGCGGCCGTACGCCTTTTGCGCGGCGAGATGGGCACGGCGACGCTCTACAATCCGGACCCGGCGGCCCAGGCCCGGGAGTTCGCCGAGGCCGGCTTTCAGTGGCTCCACCTGGTCGATCTGAACGGCGCCTTCGAAGGCCGGCCGATCAACCGGGATGCGGTCGAGGCGATCCTTGCGGCGACCGATCTGCCGGTTCAGCTGGGCGGCGGCATCCGCGATATGGCGACGATCGAGACCTGGCTCGACGCCGGTGTCGCGCGGGTTATCCTGGGCACCGCCGCGGTCAAGGACCCTGAGCTGGTACGCCGGGCCTGCAAGGCTTTCCCGGAGCGCGTGGTGGTCGGCATCGACGCCAAGGCTGGCCGGGTCGCGGTCGAGGGCTGGGCCGAGGTCAGCGAGATCGAAGCGGTCGACCTGGCATCCCGCTTCGAGGACGCCGGGGTCGCCGCCATCGTCTACACCGACATCGAGCGGGACGGTGCGCTCCAGGGTGTCAACGTGGACGCGACCGCCGCGCTCGCCGCCGCGGTCAAGCTACCGGTGATCGCCTCGGGCGGGGTCGCTTCGCTTGACGACGTCGCCCGGCTTTTGGCGGTCAGCGAACCAGAAATCGCCGGCGTGATCTGCGGCCGGGCGCTTTACGACGGGCGGATCGATCCGAAAAGCGCGATCGCGCTGATCGCGGAGCAGAGGCCAACGACGTGCTGAAGCGGCGCATCATCCCCTGTCTGGACGTCAAGGACGGACGCGTGGTCAAGGGCGTCAATTTCGTCGACCTGCGGGACGCCGGCGACCCGGTTGAGCAAGCCAAGGTCTACGATGGCGCAGGTGCCGACGAGCTCTGCTTCCTGGACATCACGGCGAGCAACGAGAAGCGCGGCATCCTGCTCGACGTCGTGCGGCGCACCGCCGAAGTCTGCTTCATGCCGCTTACGGTCGGCGGCGGGGTACGCACGGTCGACGACATTCGCGCCCTGCTGCTGGCCGGCGCCGACAAGGTCTCGATCAACACAGCGGCGGTCAAGACGCCCGCGTTCGTCGCCGAGGCGGCGCGCAAGTTCGGCCGCCAGTGCATCGTGGTGGCGATCGATGCCAAGCAGGTCGAAGACGGTCGCTTCGAGATATTCACCCACGGCGGGCGAAATCCAACCGGCCTGGAGGCGGTCGCCTGGGCCCAGCATATGGTTGAGCTGGGGGCTGGCGAGATCCTCTTGACCTCGATGGACCGGGACGGCACGAAGGTCGGCTACGATCTGCCGCTGACACGGGCGATTGCCGACGCGGTCGGCGTGCCGGTCATCGCTTCGGGGGGAGTCGGCACGCTCGACCATCTGGTCGAGGGGGTCGAACAGGGCCATGCCTCGGCCCTGCTGGCCGCTTCGATCTTTCATTTCGGCGAGCACTCCATCGCCGAGGCGAAGCAACATTTGGCGGCGGCCGGGGTTCCGGTCCGCCTTGCGGAGTAGGGGAAGTATTCATGGCAAAGGAGCGCTTGACGGGCGCCACGCTGGACGCCCTCTACCAGGTCATCGACAGCCGGCGGGGCGGCGATCCGACCACCTCCTACAGCGCCAAGCTGTTCTCCAGGGGGCCTGCCAAGGTCGCCCAGAAGGTCGGCGAGGAGGCCACCGAGGCGGTGATCGCGGGCATCAGCGGCTCGAACAAGGAGCTCGCCGAGGAGAGCGCGGATCTGCTCTATCATCTGCTGGCACTGTGGGCCGCGCGCGGTCTTGAGCCGGAAGCCGTGTGGCAGGCCCTGGCCGCCCGGCGCGGCACCTCCGGTCTGGCGGAAAAAATGGGACGGGCAAGAAAGAAATGACCAGGACGGTTCATCTGAATGCCGCCAATTGCCCGGAGGACGAGTCCAAGGTGTCGATCTGCGACCGCAGCCTGCTGTTCGCCAACTCCATCTTTCACTTCGGCGGACATTCGATCGCTGAAGCCAAACGCCACCGGGCGGAGGTCGGCCTGCCGGCCCGCCTGACTACGTAAGGGAGAACACGAATGACCGAGGAGCAATTGACCGGCGCGACGCTGGACGCCCTCTACCAAGTGATCGACCAGCGCCGCGACGGCGACCCGAACACTTCCTACACCGCCAAGCTGTTCGCCAAGGGGCCGGCCTGGGTCGCCCAGCGGACGGGCGAGGAAGCTATCGAAACGGTGGTTGCTGCTTGCACTCAGTCGAGTAAGGAGCTGGCCGAGGAGAGCGCGGATCTGCTCTATCACCTGCTGGCGCTTTGGGCTGCCTGTGGCCTGGAGCCCGAGGCGGTGTGGCGTGCGCTCGACGCCCGGCGCGGCACTTCGGGTCATCAGGAAGAATCGGGGAGGAAGAAGGGGCAATGGGAAGGACGGTCTATCTGAACGGCGAATATTACCCGGAGGACGAGGCAAAGGTCTCGATCTTCGACCGCGGCCTGCTGTTCGCCGACGGGGTCTACGAGGTGGTCGGCGTGCTCGATCGCAAACTGATGAACTTCGCGGGCCATATGGCGCGCCTGGACCGCTCGCTGGGCGAGCTAGGCCTGAAAAAGCCGCTTACCACCGAGCAGATCCACGACGTCCTGCGCGAGCTGGTGCGCCGAAACGATCTGGACGAGGGCCTCATCTACCTGCAGATCACTAGGGGCGTGGCCGACCGGGACTTCGTGTTCGACGGCGACTTAACCCCGACCATCTTCCTCTTCACCCAGGTCAAGCCGGTGAGCGAGAACCAGGTGGTGCGCGACGGCATCGCCATGAAGAGCGTGCCCGACATCCGCTGGGCCCGGCGCGACATCAAGTCGGTCGCCCTGCTGGCCCAGGTGCTCGCCAAGCAAGCCGCCAAGGAGGCCGGCGCCTACGAGGCGCTGATGCACCACGACGGGGTGGTGACCGAAGGCGGGGCCACCAGCGCCTACATCATCAAGGACGGCGCGGTGATCACCCGGCCGCTCTCCAACACGATCCTGCCGGGGGTCACTCGGGCCAGCTTGCTCGATCTAATCAAGGCCAATCCCGGCCTCAGGCTGGAAGAGCGGCCCTTCACCCTGGAAGAGGCCTACGGCGCCGACGAAGCCTTCATCACCGGTGCCTCGACCTGCATCGCCCCGGTGATCCGGATCGACGACAAACCGGTCGGCACGGGTAAGCCCGGGCCCCTGGTCCAGCAGCTTCAGGGCATCTACATGGAGAAGGTGCGCGCCGGCTTGATCTGAGAGGCCGGCCGCGCCAGTCTTGGGCCACGAGCAACGGGCGCCGCCGGGAGGGACCATGGCCTACGATCCAAACAACATCTTCGCCAAGATCCTGCGCGGCGAGATCCCTTGCGACAAGGTCTACGAGGACGAGCACGCGCTTGCCTTCCGGGACATCAACCCCCAGACCCCGACCCACGTGCTGATCATTCCCAAGGGCGCCTACGTGTCCTCGGACGATTTTTCGGCCAATGCCAGCGACGGTGAGATTGCCGGCTTCGTGCGCGCGGTCGGCCAAGTCGCTCGGGATATGGGGCTGGTCGAGCCGGGTTACCGAATCCTCGCCAACCACGGCGCCGACGCCCATCAGGAGGTGCCCCACTTCCACATCCATCTGTTTGGCGGCGGCGACCTGGGTTTCATGATTCGACCGCCGAAGAATTAAGCTCAGTCTTCGCGCGCGGCCCCGTAGCGGTCCCAAAGGGCCTGCCAGTCAAAGTACGGCGGCAGCGTGCCCTCGCCTTGAAGGTGGCAGGCGAGCGATGGTAGGGGAGAGAATCCCGGCAGATGGTCGAACAGGCGGTTGACGTTTCGGCTTTCCGCGCCGCGCTTTTCGCCCGCGTAGCGGGTCGAGTCCATCAGCGCCCAGTTCTCCTCGAGCACCCGCCCGTGGGTCAGGAAGGTGTGGGTCGTGTGGCTGATGGTGCGCCAGTGGCGGGCGCCGCCGAGCAGGACGTAGCAGGGGTCGTGGGTCTTGTAGCGGTCCGGGTAGTCGCCCGGGTGGAGCAGGAGGTGGGCCCCGGTGCGCTCGTGAACCTCCCGGTAAAAGTCCCACATCTCCAAGATGGCACTCGGCAAATGCAGGAAGTCGTCCTCGCAGAGATAGACCAGGGTGTCCGTGCCGCGCGCGGCATCGAGCGACTGGTACAGCGAGGGTCCGGCGCCGGGCGCCACGGTCGGCTGGATCGACCAGGGGCACGGTAGATCCGATAGAACTCTCCTCAGAGCGTCCAGGGCGCCTGGCTCCGAACGGTCGTCGTACACGACCACCTCAAGGCCGTCGGCGCCCCTGGCCTCGGCCGCCAGTTTTACGGCGGCGACCGTCGAGGCGAGACAGGTCAGCACGTTGTTTTGCGCCGTGGCGCCGGTGACCCGGCCCGAGGGCCGATTGGGGTCGCCGCGCAGGCAGGTCCGGTAGTGCAGCCGCAAGCGGTCGGTGCGCCCGGCCCCGGGGTCGGCCTGGTCGAGCAGGGCGCGGACACGCTCGAGCGCCGGGCCCTGCGCCAGAGCCTCGATATGTGTCAGCTGGGCCAGATCGTAGGCGCGCCGGGGCTTTAGGTCGTAGCCGGCCCGGCGCAGCGCCCGCCGGAGCAGCCTGAGAGCTTCGTTCATGGCCCCAAGCCTTGCATAAGCAGCGCCGCGAGCCAATCTCCGGTGCTTGCCGGAAACGACTCGATCTCGCGGGAGAATTCTATATGGTCCCGCCCGACTCGCGACCAAGAGGATGAGCCCCCGCGTGGCGACCACGAGCCCACAAAGCCCGACCGACACCTCGACCAAGGCCCTGGTCCGGCGCCTTGTTCGCGACTATGTCGGCGCCCATAGACAGAAAATCGCGATCGCCCTGGTTTGCATGGTCCTGGTCGCGCTGACCACGGGCGCCTTCACCCAGCTGATCAAGCCGATCATCAACGACATCTTCGTCGCCAAGCGCGAGGAGATGCTGCTGCCCATCGCGCTGGCGGCGCTCGCCGTCTTCCTGATCAAGGGCATCGCCACCTACGGCCAATCGGTGTTGATGAGCCTGATCGGCCACAAGATCGTCGCCGAGCTTCAAGCCCAGCTCTATGCGCGCCTGATCGGCTGCGATCTCGCTTTCTTCAACCGCACGGCACCGGGCACCCTGGTCAGCCGTTTCATCAACGATATCAGCGTATTGCGCAATACCGTCTCGACCACCTTGGTGGCCATCGGCAAGGACTCCTTGACCGCGTTGGTGCTGGTCGGCGTGATGTTCTACGAGGACTGGATCCTGGCGATCATCGCCTTCCTGGCCTTTCCGACCGCGATCCTGCCAATGGTCAAGATCGGCCGGCGCATGCGCAAGATCTCGGGCGCGACGCAAAGCCAGGTGGGCACCCTCTCGACCCTCCTGGACGAGAGCTTCCAGGGTATTCGCAGCGTCAAGGCCTATGGCATGGAGGCCTACGAGACGGCGCGCGCCCGCTCGACCATCGACGAGGTCTTTGAGCTCAACTACAAGGGCGCCCGGGTGCGCGGCGCCCTGCACCCGATCATGGAGGGTCTGGGCGGCATCGCGATCGTCGCAGTGATCCTCTATGGCGGTCACCAAGTGATCACCAGCAACGATCCGAACGCAGCCGGTTCCTTCTTCGCCTTCATCTTCGCCCTGCTGCTCGCCTACGAGCCGATCAAGCGCCTTGCCCGGCTCAATTCGAGCCTCCAGGAAGGCCTGGCGGCGGCGGCCCGGGTGTTCGAGCTGCTGGATCTGAAGCCCGAGATCACCAATCGGCCGGGCGCGGCACCTCTGGCGGTCGAGGGCGGCGCGATCGCCTTCCAGGACGTGAGCTTCTCCTACGATGACAAGACACCGGCCCTGCACCAGGTGGACCTGAGCGTTCCGGCCGGCAAGACCGTGGCGCTCGTCGGGCCGTCGGGCGCCGGCAAGTCGACCATCATGAACCTGCTGCCGCGCTTTTACGACGTGGATGACGGCCGGGTGACGATCGACGGCCAGGACCTGCGCGAGGTCACGCTCGCCTCCCTGCGCGACAAGATCGCCCTGGTGAGCCAGGAGGTCCTGCTGTTCGACGACACGATCCGCGCCAACATTGCCTACGGCCGGTCAGGCGCCAGCGAGCCGGACATCGTCGCCGCGGCCCAAGCGGCGGGCGCCGACGACTTCATCCGCCAGCTGCCCGCGGGCTACGACACCGCCGTCGGCCCGCGCGGCGTCAAGCTGTCCGGCGGCCAGCGCCAACGGGTAGCGATTGCCCGGGCCATGCTCAAGAACGCGCCAATCCTGCTGCTCGACGAGGCGACGTCATCCCTCGACAGCGAATCCGAGCGCCAGGTCCAGGCGGCGCTCACCCAGCTGATGGTCGGGCGCACCTCGCTGGTCATCGCCCACCGGCTTTCCACCGTGGTCCACGCCGACGTGATCTACGTGCTGGAGGCCGGGCGCATCGTCGAATCCGGCGGCCACGGCGAGCTCCTGGCGCGCGGCGGCCCCTATGCCAAGCTTTACGCCCTGCAGTTCGCAGACAGCCAGCGCGAGCCGGCCGAAGCGGCGTCTTGAAAGCTTCACATATTCGCCACAACCCGGTAACCGGCGCCGTCTAGGTTTCTCGCGGCTGCCCCAACAGCCACGCGAGTCCCTGCCCCGAACCGGACTTGCAACCCGCGTGAAGCGTCCCTTGAAAGAGGCCTGGTGGATGTCCCTCCATGAGGCCTCTTTTTTTGCCCTCTTGGTCCCCCTAGACTCCTGCGCTGAATAGGGAGTCCTCCACCCGTCCATGCTCTACCGGGCCCGCCTGATCTTTCGCAAGCTGCGCACCTTCTATGCCAAGGGGCGGCACCAGGGTTATGGGCCGCTGCAGGTCTTCGCAAAACGCCTGCCCTCGGCGCTGCTCGCAAAGGCCTATCGGCGCTTTACGGTTTGGGTGAACGGCCGGCTGGTCAATCCGCTGATCAACCGCGGGCGTCTCAAGGCCTTCCACGCCGGCTCGGGCAAGGGCCTGAAGGACCCCTTTTATCTGATCGTCATGCCCGACACCCTGCACTTCCTCAATCCCTGCATGCGGCTGGTGGTCGGCCAGGCGACCATCGTGCTGCTCCACAACGGCGCGCGGGATTGGGAGCGCGCCTTCCTGGAAGAGCGCTACCCGGGCTTGCCGGCCGTTGCCTTGGCGACCGTTCCGGGCTCCAGCGTCAACCACGGCGACGTCTTGAACCTGCTGCTCGAGACCAGCCCGGGCAACTTCGGGGTGCTCGACCACGACGCCTATGTATTCAATCCGGAGATCTTCGCCGACCTCTCCTTCGCCGAGGGCGAGCTCATGCTGAGCTACTTCTACGGCTACAGCACCAAGGCCCAGATCTTCTTCCCCTACACCCACTTCCTCTACTTCAACAGGGCGCTCATGCTCGACGTCATGCGCCGCAACCGCATCGACTGCAATCACTACAAACGCCCGCGCCAGGAGATCCTGGAGAAGCTCAAGGCCGGCGGGGTCGAGGTCGAGGTGGCGCTGAAGGATTACCACTGGTTCTTCGACACCCTGCACCTGCTCTACGCGGTCGGCTACGCCGAGGGTCTGCGCGTCGGCTTCCTGGACATCGACGACGACTACGCGATCCTCCACGTGGGGCGCACCAGCACCTCGACCCACACCACCAAGGCGCTGACCCAGGTCTACATCGACCTGCGCTTCCTGGAGCTGCCCTGCAACCGGGACCTGATCGAGCCCTACCGGGCCAAGATCACCAAGTGTGAGTCCTCCCAAAAGCTGCGCGTCACCCTGCCGCCCACCAAAGAGGTCCAGGAAATCTTGAAGGACGTTGACACCATCGTCGACCGGCTGGAGAGCCACGGGGCGCTGGTGGAGTGAGGGTCCACGCAACCTCACGAAGGACGGCAGCGCCGCCCTTTCTGTGCCACAACGCCCGCGTGCCGAGCACGCCCGAAGCCCAACGTCGACAACGAGCGGTTTAGGCCTCTCGGCCTAGCACTGTGCGCTTCCGGCCACATCATGTTCCATGATGTCGGCTCAATTTGCCTACATCTTGCATCATGCTGTAGGGAATCGCCCCGCACAAATCATGCACCTTTTTGCGCCGATTCGCCCCAAATTGCATGGTGCATGGGGTCGTTCCAACCGGAATCGGGTTAGGGGGTATATATCTCCCGACAAACGACTTTCGCCCTATCTCGTCGGCCCTGCAGTCCTATTTCTACAACTCTAGGCGGGCGACGAACTTTTCGGCGTTGATCACCACGTCGTCCTCGCCGACCTGATCGAAGGGGTTCTCCAGGTGCTCCTGGATGTTGTCCAGGCCGACCAGGATGACGCTGAAGAGGACCGGCATGACGAACACCAGGCCGCCGCCGTAGTCGGCGCCCGAGGCCGCGAAGTAGGGGCCATAGAGGATCGGCAGCACGTAGATGAAGACGTCGGAATAGGCCCGCAGGGTGACCGGCGTGCGGTACTGGTAGATGTGCTTGATGGTCTCGAAGGAGATGATCGTCTTGCTGAGATACTGGTTGAGACGCGAGCACTCGCCCGAGGCCAGGCCCTGGCGGCGCAGCTCCTTGATGAACAGCGAGAGCTCGGAGAAGGACTTGTAGACCGCGTTCTCGGCGCCCTGCATCTCGACCAGCGGCGTGCCGAAGAGCGTGCGGCAATTGGTCATCAGATCGCCCAGCAGCCGCTTGGCCCGCTCCAGGGTCGCCGGGTCGCTCTCCTCCAGCCAGTCGCGCGCCGCGAAGTAGAGCGCCCGGCCGTGGGCCTTCATCTGGCCGTACTCCCGCAAGGCCACCTCGCGCCGCTTGTAGGCGCCGCCGATCGAGAAGACGATCGGGAAAATCACCGCGGTGGCGATCAGGGTGAGGGGAAAGTCGGCGGTCCAGCCCAGGCGCTGACACAGCAGGGTCGAGAGGATCGCGAGCGCCGCGATCACCAGGGCCTTAGCATTGACGATAATCGATACACGTTTGAGCAGCCACATGGCCGGCCGGATTCCCCCGCATCAGTAGATTACTTAGGGTTTGTGCTTAAAGAGCTTTCCTTTCCATAGGGTTAACCAAGTCCTAAGACCCGCGCGGGTAGAACGGAGGGGTCCGCCTCACCGGCGGCGAACAGGAAAGGCGTGCCCGATGGCCTGGCTCTATCTCTTGGCGCTCTACGTGCTGATCGGACTCTTGATCGAGCTCGGCATCGACCGTTCGGTGACCATTGCCCGGCAGTTCGGCATCGAGCATTCTCTCTTCGGTCCCGATCCTCGGGCGCTCCGGCTGATCACCCTGATCGCCTGGCCGGTGAGCGCCGTCTGGGCCGCCTACCTGGTGCTGCGCCGCCTGACCGAACCTTCAAGCGGAGAGTGAGATGGAAGATCCCGACCGAGGCGAATTGGCCCGCCGCGACTTCCTGAAAGTCACGACCGGCGCGACCGCCGCCCTCGGCCTACCCGCGATCCAAGGCGCCAAGGCGGCCGAGCCCACAGGGCCCTACAACGTGATCCTGGTGATCACCGATCAGGAATCTCACAGGCTCCTGGCCGGGGCCGACTACCGCCTGCCGGCGCGCGACGCGCTGGCCCGGCGCGGCATCAGCTTCGAGCAGCACTACATCGCCGCCGCCATGTGCACGCCGTCGCGCGGCGCCATGTTCTCCGGCCAGCCGCCCCAGGTGAACGGCGTGTTCGACCAGATGGAGCTGGGCTACGTGCCGAGCCTGTCCACCGAGCGGCCGAGCCTTGGGACCGTGATGAAAGAGCTCGGCTACGCGACCGCCTACTACGGCAAGTTCGAGCTGCTGCGCGACATCATCACGCCGAGCGACCAGGTCAATTACACCGATGCGCTCAAGGCCTACGGCTTCGATCACTTCGCGCCCGACGGCGACAAGGTCGGCGCGCCCGACCAGGGCTATGATACCGACACCTACACCGCCGCCGCTGCGGTGCGCTGGATGCGTACCAACGGCCGCAAGCTGAACGCCAAGGGCCAGCCTTGGTTCCTGGTGGTCAGCTTCGTCTCGCCCCACGACATCATGTATGCCGACGCCAACATCGGTGGCCAGCGGGTACAAGCCTCCAAGATCGGCGCGACGATCACACCGCCGCCCGACAACCGGCTGTTCCAGGCGGACTGGCGCTTCCCACTCTCGCCCAGCCACGGCGATGCGATCGATGGACCCGGCCGGCCGCCAGCCCAAATGCAGTATCACCTGGGCTGGTCCGACTTCCTGGGCGAGATCCCGGACGATCGCGACGATATGTGGCGCCTGTTCTACACCTACTATCTCAATCTGATCCGCGACAACGACCGCAATCTGCAGATGCTGCTGGACGCCTTCGACGAACTCGATCTCTGGCGGAACAGCGTGGTCGTGCGCACGGCCGACCACGGCGAGCTGGCCGGCAGCCACGGCGGCCTGCGCGGCAAGGGGCCGTTTCCCTACGAGGAGATGGCCCACGTGCCCTTGGTCATCGCCCATCCGGCGCACTCCGGCGGACAGAGCTGCCGGGCGCTGACCAGCCACATCGACCTGCTGCCCACCCTGGTCGGCCTGACCGGCCGGCCGGATGCCAGCCGGGTGACCGGTGGCCTGCCGGGCCGGGACGCCTCGCGCCTCTTGGCCGGTGCGGCGTTGGCCGCGCCCGATGCCCTGCGCCCCGGCGTGCTGTTCAACTACGTCGGCCTGCAAACCGTCGATGCCGACTACCTGGCCTACATCGCCTGCAAGTCGATCGTCGAAGGCAGGTGGGTCCCGCCGCTGGCCAAAACCCATCCGGACCTATCCAAGCGCGGCTTCATCGATTTCACCTTCGACGGCCGCTACAAGTATACCCGCTACTACGCGCCGGCGGCCTTCAACCGGCCTTCCACGCTGGACGAGATCTTGGCTCACAACGACATCGAGCTGTTCGACCTCCAGGCCGACCCCTTCGAGCGCAACAACCTGGCGCTCGAGCCCAAGACCAACGAAGCGACGATCCTGCGCCTGAACGCCTTGTTGAACCAGCTGATCGACCAGGAGGTCGGCATCGACGACGGCCGCTTCCTGCCGGCCCCGGTGCGGCCCGGCGGTTAGCCCCCAACCGGCTCGAGCCGGAGCAGGCGGCCGTCGGAGCTGTCGGTCAAAACGTAGATCAGGCCGTCCGGGCCGACGCGGACGTCACGGATGCGCTCGTCCAGATCTTCCAGCAAGGCTTCCTGGGCGACCACTTGGTCCTCGACCAGCTCGAGGCGGCGCAGGTGCTGGTGGGCCAGCGCGCCGACAAAGAGGTTGTCTTGCCAGTTCGGGAACGCCTCGCCCTCGTAGAAGGCGAGACCGCTGGGCGCGATCGAGGGGTCCCAATAGACCACCGGCTGCTCCATGCCCGGCGCGCTCGTGCGGTCGCTGACCGGTGTACCGTTGTAGTTGATGCCGTAGGTGATCTCGGGCCAGCCGTAGTTGGCGCCGGGCTTCAGCAGGTTGACCTCGTCGCCGCCCCGGGGGCCGTGCTCGGACAGCCAGAGCTGCTCGGCGCCCGGGCGCCACGCCAGGCCCTGGGCGTTGCGGTGGCCGTAGGTGAAGACCTCGGGCCGGGCCCCCGCCTGATCGATCAGGGGATTGTCTGCCGGCACAGAGCCGTCGTCGTTGACGCGCACCACGGTCCCCAGGTGGTCGCCCGGATCCTGGGCTTGGTCCTGGTAGCGCACCCGGTCGCCGACGGTGATGTAGAGCGTGCCGTCGGGCGCGAAGACCAAGCGCGAGCCGTAGTGATTGCGCCCGCCAGTCTTGGGCGCGGCCCGGAAGATCACCTCCAGGTCGTGCAGCCGGGTGTTGACGAGGCGCCCGCGAACCACCTCGGTGCCGGCTCCGCCGTCGCCGGCCCCGGCGTAGGAGAGGTAGACCAGCTGGTTTTCGGCGAAGTCCGGATGCAGGGCCACGTCGAGCAGCCCGCCCTGGCCGCGCGCGACGACGTCCGGTGTGCCGCCGATCGCGGTCGCCTGCAGCTCGCCGTCCTTGATCAGGCGCAGGCGCCCGCGGCGCTCGGTCACCAGCATGTCGCCGTTGGGCAGGAAGGCGAGGCCCCAAGGATGGTCCAGATCCTCGGCGACGGTCACCACCCGGAAGTCGTGGCGCTCGGAGGACTGGACGCCGATGTCCTCGGCGCCGACCGGCGCGCAGGCGGCAAGCAGCAGGGGCAGAGCCAGAAGCTGTGGAAAGAAGCTGTAGCGGTTCATCGGTCTCGGGTCTCCCTGTGATCCCTTCTTGGCGCCGGCGCGCGGCCGTCAGTGGAGACTTGGGGAGAGCTACGGAGACTTCAATCGCCACGCTTCGGCGGCACGTCCCGAGCAGTGAGCGAGAAGACATCGAACCCTAGCCCTTGCCGCCCAGAAAGGCTGCTTTCAGGGGAGAGGTTTTCCGATCATCTTGGAAGCGCTCAGACGCTCAGAGAGGCCCCTGACGACCGAAGAACCGGCTCAGCACCTCATGGCCCAGAGGGGGCTCAATACGCCGGACATGATACTGGTGCGCATCATGGAGAAGCGCGTGGGGTCCCGTTTTAGGGACCCCGGAAGCGCAGGCTCGTGCGGCTGGTGCGGTCTGCCTCAGGGCAGAAATAGCTGCTTGAGTGGACCTTGATCCGATTCTAACGCACCCGCCGCCGCGCCATGAAGCCCAGGCCGCCAAGGGCGATGGCAAAGAGGGCGAAGGCCGAGGGTTCGGGAATCTGCTGATTCTGCGGAACAGCTAAAGTCGGCCCATTCAGATTGATCGTGTAGGCAGTGTCGTCAACCTTGTTTGCGTACTGCCCCCATCCGATCAAGGGCTGCGCGCCGCCTGGTCCGGTCGGGCCCGAGTTTCCATTACCCGAACCAAATATCCGGCCGCCTGCAGAGAACGGGTCCCAGTCCCATTCGGAGATTGCCAAGAAGTAAAAGCCGGGTGCGAGGTTCGCCAGGGTGATTCGCGACTTGAAACCGCCCGGGGGGTTGGCGTCGTCATTCGCGGTGATCCCAAGACCCGCGGCATCGAACAGGAACAACTGGGTGTCCAATGTCGGTTCAGCGGTTTGGACCTCAAAAAAACCGCCGCCCCAGCCGAACTCAAAGAGATCCGCAGGGGAGGGATCCGTACGGGCCATAAATCCCTGGATCGAGGTCGTTCCACCGGGCAAAACCTGATGGGTGCCGATGGTCTCGCCGATTTCGCCCACCTCCATGAATAGGGTCGCCTTTGCCGGTCCTGCCGCCGCAAAGAGCGCCAGCCCAAACAAAGCACCAATCAGTCGCGAAGTTCCGCGCATCGTCATCATGACATCCCCTCCTTGTGGTGTTTTGAGGCCATTGTCCTAGAAAGGGCGATACGGGGAAGTGAAATTGCACGAATGACCTTTCGTGCGACACGAATCCTCCTTGGTGCACACGAATGGCCCTTCCCGCGACTTAATTCCCCGTTGGTGCACACGAATGACAGGGCCTATACGCGGCGGGCCGAGACACGACCGCCAATCATGGCACCCACCTAACCTTGCTCCACGTCTCCAAGGTGCTGGGGAGCGGGCGCGTGCCCGAAGTGCTGAAGAGCGACGCAAAGATCGAGCGCGTCCAGATCACCGAGCGCGACGTAGTGCGCCCAGCCGCGCTGGAGATCTCGTTACGAGCTGAGGAAACCCAGGGGTCAGGGCGCCGGCGGCCTGGAGCAGGCGATCGAGGTCGGCGACCCGGCCCGACGCATTCTCGCGGCGGCCCAGGCACGCGGCGCCAACCTGATCGTCACGGGTCGTCGGGGACACGGCGGCTTGGAAGGGCCGATGCTTTGATCCGTCTCCCACAAGATCAACCACGCCGCCACGTGCACCTGTGCAACTGTGCCCTAGGGCCACCGGAAACGGAGGTTGGTGCGGTCTGAGAACCGGCCAGGCCAGCTCCTTGATTGGACGTTGACCCGGCCCTAGGTGACCCGCCGCCGCGCCATAAAGCCCAGGCCGCCAAGGGCGATGGCGAAGAGGGCGAGGGACGCGGGTTCTGGGATGTCATTGTGGACTGGTTCTGTTGATAGATCACGCCCTGCTACGGAAATCACACCCGAAGTGGGCCCACATAACAAACTGGCGGGGACGGAAACAGCAGAAAAACAAGGGAACCGAACCAATTCATTCGTTAGATCTAACACGATACCCCACGTGCTCCCACCAAATGGCGTGGAAATCATATCGCCTGCAACAAGACTAAACTCTACCAGTTCCCAATCCTCTATGAGCCAACTAACGCTTATGATGTCGGCTTCGGTGAAAACAGGGGGGGAGCCGTCAAAATTTGGAGTATTTGTTGAAGGAGTGAACGAAAAACTCACAACACCCGCAGCGGAGTTGCCACTCAAGCTATCGAACTCGATCCGCCCGGTACCAGTGAACCCCCCTCCGTCTTGGTTATCGGTTACCGTCAGGTTTTGTATCAGGGACGCCTGTGCTGTTCCCGCCATCGCGAGGAATGCCAGCCCAACCACGCCACCAATCAGCTTCGAGAACCCACGCATCGTCTTCAAGACATCCCCTCCTCGTGGCGTTTCGCGGCCATTGTCCTAAAAAGGGCGATAGGGGGAAGTGAATTTGCACGAATGACCGTTCGTGCGACACGAATGCCCCTTGGTGCACACGAATGGCCCTTCCCGCGCCACGGTTCCCCGTTGGTGTACACGTACGGTAGGGTCTGTACGCGGCAGGCCGAGACACGACTGCCTCATATGCCCCCCGATCTTGCTCCACGCCTCCAAGCAGCTGGGGCGCGGGCCCCTTTGTAACCGTGCGCTAGAACCTCGATCCGCGAGCGCTTGCCACCGGGCTAACAGATCGCCTATCAATCGCCGGCACCTGGCGGAGACCGGCCATGTTTCACATGTTCTTCTGCTTCGATCTGAAGCCCGGCATCCCGCTGGTGGAGTTCCGCCGGGACTTTACCGAGTTCACCGAGCATATGAGGTCGCGGGGCCTGGTCGAAGGCAGCAGCCCAATCGGCGAGCGCCAGTCGGACACCATCCTGGACACCGACGAGGAGCGGGCCCACCAGTACTTCGCGATCATGACCTTCCGCGACCGGGCACAAGCCGATGCCGCCGTCGATTTCATTCAGTCCAAGGAAGAGCCCGGCAACGGGATCCACGTACGCGCCTACAGCAAGGTCCAGGACCCGATCTTCATCTGCTGGCAAGATACCTGAGGCGCTTGGCCTTCAATAGACCCCCGGACCGACCCGCCGGTAGCTGAGCGCCTCGGCCACGTGGATCCGGCGCACCTTCTCCGCCGCCTCCAGGTCCGCCAGCGTGCGCGCCACACGGAGCACCCGGTGATAGCCCCGCGCCGTCAGCTTCATCTTGTCGGCGGCCTCGGCCAGCAGGCGCTTGCCTTGGCTGTCGGGCTCGGCGATCTCCTCCAGCAGGCGGCCGTCGGCCTCGGCATTGAAGCGCGGGCGATGGTCTTCCGGCAGGGCCTCGTAGCGGGCCTGCTGGAGGCGCCGGGCGGCGGCGACCCGCGCGGCGATGGCGTAGGAGCCCTCCTTGGGCGCCGGCAGAGCCAGGTCGCTGGCGGCGACCGCCGGCACCTCGACGTGCAAGTCTATGCGGTCGAACAGGGGGCCGGAGATCTTCGATTGATAGTCCCGCGCGCACTTGGGCGCCCGGGCGCAGGCCAGCGCCGGGTCGTCCAGGTGGCCGCAGCGGCAGGGGTTCATGGCGGCGACCAGCTGGACCCGGGCCGGGTAGGTCACATGGGCGTTGGCCCGGGCGACCGACACCCGGCCGGCCTCCAAGGGCTGGCGCAGGGCCTCCAGGGTGGCGCGCGGAAACTCCGGCAGCTCGTCCAGGAACAGCACCCCCAGGTGGGCGAGCGACACCTCGCCGGGCCGGGCCCGCTGGCCACCGCCGACTAGGGCGGCGAGCGAGGCCGAGTGATGGGGGTCACGGAACGGCCGCCGGCGCATCAGGCGGCCGCCTTCCAGCAGGCCGGCAACCGAATGGATCATCGAGACCTCGAGCGCCTCGGCGGGGCTGAGCGGCGGCAGCAGCCCGGCCAGGCGCTGGGCCAGCATGGACTTGCCGGCGCCCGGGGGCCCGACCATCAGCAAATTGTGGGCGCCGGCGGCGGCAATCTCCAGGGCCCGCTTGGCGCTCTCCTGGCCCTTGATGTCGGCCAGGTCCAGGCCGTCCGCCTCGAGCGCCGCCATGGCCGGCTCGGGCGGGCTCAGCACTTGGCTGCCCTTGACGTGGTTGACCAGGCTCAAGAGGCCGTCGGGCGCCAACACCTCGCAGCCGGCCGCCCAGGCCGCTTCGCCGCCTTGCCGGGCCGGGCAGATCAGACCGCGCTCGCTGGCGACCGCGTGGAGCGCCGCCGGCAGCACGCCGGCGACCGGCGCCAATTGTCCGTCCAGGCCGAGCTCGCCAAGCGCCAAATAACCGAGCAAGGTATCGGCCGGCAGCACGCCCATGGCCCCCAGCAGGCCAAGCGCGATCGGCAGGTCGAAGTGGCTGCCCTCTTTCAGCAGGTCGGCCGGCGCCAGATTGACCGTGATGCGCCGCGCCGGCAGGCCGAGTCCGATGGCATCCAAGGCGCTGCGCACCCGCTCCCGGCTTTCCGCGACCGCCTTGTCGGGCAGGCCGACCACGGCAAAGGCGGGCAGGCCCGCGGCGACCTGGACCTGGACGTCCACGTCGACCACCTCGATGCCCTGAAAGGCGACCGTAGAGATACGTGCGACCATGTTCTTCGCCGAAAGACTGTGATCTGCAACCGCGAGTATGACCGATCGCGCGGCCCAATCAACCGGGCCGCCGCCATGCCCCAATTTCGCCACGAACCACTGCTAGACGCGAACCGGGTAGGGAAGGCCTTCGAGTCGGGGTGTCGGGGCTGGAACTTGAAACGGGGTTGCGGATGACGAGACGACCCTTGGTTCGGCGCGCCGTGGCGCTTGGCGCGGCGGCCGCGCTTGTGGCGATCGGCGCCACCTATTGGATTTACGGGAACGACCTTGGCCAGGAGGCCCAAAAGATGGAGGCGGCGACCGCTGCCTTCAAAAGCGGCCAGTTCGCCGACGGCGTGCGCCTGGCCGAGCCCCTGGCGGCGCGCGGCAACGCCGAGGCCGAGACCTGGATGGGCCTGGCCTATGCCTTCGGTCAAGGGGTGCCTCGAGACCGGGACCGGGCCAAGGTCTACTACCTCTCGGCCCAGGGCGAGCAGGCCCACAAGACCTTCTACTGGCTGGCCGAGCAGTACGAGAACGGCGCCCCGCTTGTGCCGGTCGACCACACCGAGGCGCTTGCCTGGTATGCCGCGGCGGCCGAGATGGGCGACGAGCGCGCCCAGCTGGTCCTGGCCCGGGTGTTCCGGAACGGCCTCTACGGGGTCTATCCCGACCCCATTGCCGCCGCGTTCTGGGAGCGCAAGGCCGGCGAGCAGGAGTGAGGGCGCCGAGCCGTTCTATTGGCCCGGAAAGACCGTCTTCCAGTCGTTCGCCATGTCGACCAGCAGCCAGCCGCGGCGCGGCGACTCGTCGAGGCCGCGGTCGAGGCGCCCGACGTGGCTCTCCCGGTCGTAGGCCCATTCGCGGTCCCCGTCGGTGTGGTGGACGATGAGTCCGAAGCGCGGCCCGGCGCCGGCGGTCGACCACTCCAGCATCTCGAAATCGCCGTCCGAGTTGCCGCCGACGAAGATCGGCCGGCGGCCAATCTTGCGGTCGATGGCAATCGGCTTGCCGGCCTTGTCGTCGATGAAGGCCAGACCCGGATCCTTCATGATCATGGGTGTCCCGTCGACCACCTGGTAAGAGCTGTTGCCCACGCTGCCGATGACGTTTTCCGGCGGCACGCCATAGACCTCCTCGGCAAAGGCGCGCATGAAGTGGATGCCGCCGCCGGAGACGATGTAGGTGGCAAAGCCCTCGTCGCGCAGGTAGCGCAGCAGCTCCAACATCGGCTGATAGACCATGGTCTTGTAGAGCCGGCCGGTCTCAGGGTGTCGCGCCGTGTCGAGCCAGGCCCCGCTCTGTTCGATGAACTCCGCCACGCTGACGCCTGAGTGCGCCACACCCACGATCTCCAACAGGGCCTCCTCGCCACCTTTCAGGGCGGTCTGAAGGTCTCCTTCCGCCGCGGCCTTGAGGGCGTCGCTGGTCAAGATCGAGGGGTCGGCCTCGGCCATGGCGCGCAGCCGATCGACCGCGAAGAGCAGTTGAAAATAGATCGGCTGTTCGGACCAGAGGGTGCCGTCGTTGTCGAAGACAGCGATTCGTTCCGCGCTCGGGACGTAGCTCTCCGACGCCGGGTCGGTCACGGACTCGACGAAGGCGATGATCTCGGATTTGGCCGCTGTGTCATTCCACGATGGTAGCGGATCGGCGAGCGCCGGCCCGCCGATCAGGACCCAGACGACGAGTACCAGAACCCCACGCAGCATCGATCGATCTCCCCCTTACATCGGCAATAGAATCGGCGTCGGAGCCGGGCGCTCATGAGGGCATTTTCCAGCAGGTTGCCAGGTGGCAGGGTTCTTGGAGGTGATGGTTTGACCATTAGGCTTCTTCTTCATCCAACCATAGGCCCGAGCACAGGCTGCACACTTGGGAGCACATCCACTTCTTTCTTCACTAAGAGCAAGAGCTGCA
>JBCCGG010000030.1:0-82062 GCA_039029395.1 Pseudomonadota bacterium
GAGGTGAGCGTGGTTCATCCCCACAATCTAACCGAGCTATTCCGTTTTGACGTGGGTCGTGCGCCCCAGGGCATCGCCGTTGCACCAGATGGCACGCGCCTCTACATCCACAACTTTATGGACCGCACCGTCAGCGTCCACGATATCTCCGCCGCCATTGGAGATATTGCCTGTCGTGGGCGGCCGAGTCGGGGTGTGGGCCGGCGCAGCCACTATTCAAACAACCGTTTAGGCAAGGGAAGGGCGGCAGCCGGGGTCGGAACCGGTTGCCGCCCAAAAGTCTCCAGCCAGTTGGGGGGCAGTTAGAGATGGAGGCCGGCTGGACGCCTCCGACAGAGAGGGGAAGTCTCCGTAACTAAAGATATGGAGAGACTTCGTGGTCGGACTTTGCCCCAAATGAGGCAATAATGTGTTTCGTCCACAGTCCAAATTATCCTATAAGTTGAATTTGGGAGCCAAAAGTCCGCCCCTGGGACCGGATCATGCTGCGATGGGATCCAGTCCCAAAAAGCGCGGCGTCTCGCGCGCGAAAACCTCGGCTAGAAGGTCCATCACAGCGCGCACCGCCGGCACTCGGCGCAGGTCCTGGTGGACAACCAAATGCAACCTGCGGGTCAATTCCTCGAGCGGTGGGGTCAGGCGCACAAGAGCCAGGTCTCGGTCGCCACTGAAACAGGGTAGGACCCCCAACCCGGCGCCCTGGCGCACCGCATCGTGCAGCACCAGGCCGTTATTGGTGCGCACCGCCGGCAGGCCACCCTCGAGTTTATCCAGGAGCCAGGTCTGATTGTGAAAATATGTGTGCTCCTCGTCGTAGCCGACCCAGGTGCAGGCGCCGTAGCGGGCCTCGGAACGCGCTTCCGGATGGCGTGCCACGTAATCCCGGGCGCCATAGACCGCGTAGCTGTAGGACGCCAGCTTGCGGGCGATTAGGCTCGGGTTCTCGGGCAAGCACTCTTGAATCAGCAAGTCCGCCTCGCGGCGGGAGAGATTGGCATAGATGTGGTTGACCGCGATCTCGATCTCGATCTCGGGCAGGCGGGCGCGCAGCTCGCTGACCTGGTCGGTCAGCAGCTGAGCCAGAGTCTCCCAGGCCGAAATCCGCACCGTGCCACGAACCCCTTCGGCCAACGCCGCCTTCTTGCGGTCCAGGGTGAGTGCGGTGCGCTCCATGGCTTCAGCCAGGGGAAGCAGCTCGCTGCCGGCCGTCGTCGGCACGTAGCCCTCGGGCCGGCGCTCGAACAGCCGGGCACCCAAGACCTCTTCCAAGCCCTTGAGCCGGCGGCCGACGGTCGGCTGGGTGACGTGCAAGGCCTTGGCGGCGGCCGACAGGCTGCCCCGGCGCGAGACCGCGAGAAAGATCCGCAAATCGTCCCAGTTCATCTCTTCGCGCTGGCTCATGGTTGCCTCCGGGCTATAAAAATATGCATAGCGATTATAGAAAGACTATAGGCGCAAAACATTTTTCTTCAAGCTATCTTCTTTGCCGCGAGTGGTTTATCAGCATGTAGGCAAAGAGGATCCGCCATGTATTTCAATCGCCGGCTCTGGATTTTCACGCAAGGGGTGCGCCAACGCATCTGGGGCGCTGTCGCGATCGGGGTGCTCTCCTCGGCCTTCGGCATCGCGCGCCTGGCCTTGCTCGGCTGGCTGCTCGGCCTGATCTTTGTCGGCGCGCCCTGGAACCAGCTTCTGCTGGCCGGCGGTCTGGCAGCCGGCGCGATTTTGCTGCGCGGCTGGCTGGAGTACGGCCGCATCATGGTGGCCCACCGCACGGCGGCCAAGGTTCAGTATCACCTGCGTGCGCTCTTGTACGACAAGGTGGTGGCGCTCGGTCCGGCACGGCTCGGCCTGACCCGGACCGGCGACGTACTGATCTCCCTGGTCGACGGAATCGAGCATCTGGAGGTCTACTTCGGCCAATACCTGCCCCAACTGTTCGTCGCGGCGATCACGCCGGCCCTGATCTTCGCCTTCGTTGCCTGGCTCGACCTGCCGGTCGCATTGGTGCTGTTGGCCGCTGCCTTGATCACTTTGGTGGCACCGGCCGCGTTCCATCTGGTGGACTCCCGCAACTCGCTGGCCCGGGCCAAGGCCTACGGCGACTTCGCCGCCGAGTTTCTCGACTCGGTCCAGGGCCTGGCGACCTTGAAGGCTTTCGGCCAGAGTGGCGCCCGGGCGCGCATCCTGGCCGCTAAGGCCCACGAGCTGTTCCGCACCACCATGTGGGTCTTGGCGACAAATTCACTCTCGCGCGGCATCACCGACTGCGGCATCGCGATCGGTGCCGCGGCGGCGCTGGGTCTCGGCGCCTACCGGGTGCAGCAGGGCGCCATGAGCCTGGAAATCCTGCTGGTGATCCTGCTGCTCGGCGTCGAGGTGTTCCGCCCTTTGCGAGACCTGCGCGGTCTGCTCCATAGTGGCATGTTGGCCCAGTCGGCGGCCGGCAAGGTACT
This sequence comes from Pseudomonadota bacterium, assembly GCA_039029395.1. Lineage (GTDB taxonomy): Bacteria > Pseudomonadota > Alphaproteobacteria > Kiloniellales > JAKSDN01 > JBCCGG01. The sequence goes on from JBCCGG010000030.1 coordinate 2,457, forward strand.
GGACCTGCTCGACGCCACGCCCCTGGTTGCAGAGCCGCCGGCCCCGGCGGCGGATGCGAACCTGCCGGCAACCCTTGAGTTCGACGAGGTGCGGTTTGCCTATCCGGGTGGCCGCGGCGAGGCCCACCGAGGGGTCAGCTTCACGGTAGCGGCCGGCGAACGCATCGGCATCGTCGGGCCGAGCGGTTCGGGCAAGTCCTCGATCGTGCGTTTGCTGCTGCGGCTCTACGATCCCCAGTCGGGCACAATTCGACTGGGCGGGCGGGATCTCAAGTCGCTCAGCTTCGCCGAGCTGCGCTGCCATCTCGCGGTGGTCAATCAGGACACCTACCTGTTTCACGGCACGGTCGAGGACAACCTGCGCTTCGGCAAGCCAGAGGCCAGCCACGAGGAGCTCGAGGCTGCCGCCCGGGCCGCCAATGCCCACGACTTCATTATGGCTTTGCCCGAAGGCTACCGCACGGTGGTTGGAGAGCGCGGCATCAAGCTTTCCGGCGGCCAGCGTCAGCGCATTGCGATCGCCCGGGCACTGCTGCGCAACGCGCCGATCTTGGTGCTCGACGAGGCGCTCTCGGCGGTCGACGCGGAGAACGAGGCAGTGATCCAAGAGGCGCTCGACCGCCTAATGACCGGCCGCACCACCTTGATCCTGGCCCATCGCCTGTCCAGCGTGATCGATGCAGACCGCATCCTGGTGCTCGACGAGGGCCGGGTCGTCGAGCAGGGCGCACATGGCGCGCTGATGGCTCAAGACGGCATCTACCACGCTCTGATGGCCGAGCAGGCCAAGGATCGGGCGCGCAGCCCCTCGCGGGAGACACCGCCAGCCCTGCAGTCCCGTCCGCTTTTCCTTGAAGACAAGACCGAGCCCTCCGATGCCGCGCCGGCCCACGATATCCTGGCCGCCGAAGGGCTCGGCTGGGGCGCCGCGCTACGCCATCTGCTGGGCTTCGCCCGGCCCTGGCGCGGCCGTCTCGCCATGACCTTCGGGTTTGGCGTCACCCGGGTGCTCGCCTTCATAGCGGTCGGTTTGGTCTCGGCGCTCGCCGTCGCGGCGGTCAAGCAGGGCGAGCCGATCTTCGGACTGATGATCGCGCTCGCGATCTTGGCGCCGGCGGCCGGCATCCTCCATTGGCTGGAATCCTGGGTCGCTCACGACATGGCCTTCCGCATGCTGGCCGAGATGCGCGTCGCCCTGTTCCGCAAGCTCGACCGGCTGGCCCCGGCTTACCTGGTGCGCCGGCGCACCGGCGACCTGGTGGCCATGGCGACCAACGACGTGGAACTAGTCGAGTACTTCTTTGCTCACACCATCGCGCCGGCGGTGGTCGCCGTGTTGGTGCCGGTGACCGCCCTGGTCGGCATGGCCATGGTGCATTGGGCGCTGGCGCTCACCTTGATGCCCTTCTTGGCGATCGTCGCGCTTTCACCCTTCGTGTTGCGGGCCCGGGCTGACCGTCTGGCTTCGCGCGACCGTGAGGCTCTGGGCGAGCTCAACGCCCACATGGTCGACAACCTCCAGGGTCTCGGCGAGGTCATCGCCTTTCAGCAGGAGGCCCGGCGCCGCCAAGGCTTCCTCGCGCTGGTCGAGCGTCACCAGGCGGTGCGACTGCCGTTCTTCGGCGATCTTACGTTGCAGCAAGCGCTGGTCGAGGTGATGACCGCGCTCGGCGGTCTGGCGGTCGCCCTGGTCGGCGGCTGGTTGGCGGCCAGTGGCGTGATCACTGCGCTTTATCTGCCGCTCTTGACCCTACTTGCCATGGCCGCCTTCCTGCCGATCTCCGAGATCGCCGACATCGGCCGCCAGTTGGCGGACACCCTTGGTGCGACGCGCCGCTTGCACGCGGTGCACAGCGAGCCGGTGCCGGTCACCGACGGCGCCAAGCCCGCCCCAGCACGCGCCAATCAGGGCGCCGAGATTGCCTTCGAGGAGGTCACCTTCGCTTACCCCGGTGGCGCCGGGCGGGCGCTCGACGGGGTCGACCTCTCCTTGCCGGCCGGCCAGACCGTTGCCCTGGTCGGGCGCTCGGGCGCCGGCAAGACCACGCTGGCCCACCTGCTGCTGCGGTTCTGGGACCCGGACCAGGGACGCATCCTTCTGGACGGTCAGGACCTGCGCGACTATGCGCTCGACGACCTGCGCCAGGAGGTCGCCCTGGTGGCCCAGGACACTTACCTCTTCAACGACAGCCTGGGCGCGAACATTAGAATCGCCAAGCCCGATGCGAGCGAGGCGGTGCTTACCCGCGCGCTCGAGCGGGCCGCGCTGAGCGACTTCGTCGCCAGCTTGCCCGACGGCTTGGCGACCCGGGTCGGCGAGCGCGGCATGGCGCTTTCCGGCGGCCAGCGCCAGCGAGTCGCGATCGCCCGGGCCTTCCTGCGCGACGCACCGGTCCTGGTGCTCGACGAGGCGACCTCTCACCTGGACGCCCTCAGCGAGCGACTGGTGCACCGGGCACTGGGCGACCTCATGGCCGACCGCACGACCTTGGTGATTGCTCACCGCCTGTCGACCGTGCGCGCCGCCGACCGCATCGTCGTGCTCGATGACGGCCGAGTGGTCGAAAGCGGCAGCCACCACGAGCTGCTGGCCGCCGGTGGCCTCTATGCCCACCTGGTGGAGCGCCAGCTCGGCGCCGGCACGCCCCGCCAAGCGGCCGAGTAAGGAACGCGGATCGGCGCTCAGTTGGTGTCGGGCGTCCGTAGCTCGGCCTTGACCACCTTGCCGTAGTTGTTCTTCGGCAGGCGTTCGACGAAGCGGTAGCGGCGCGGGCGCTTAAAACGGGCCAGGCGGTCCAGGCAGGCCCGGTCAAGCGCCTCGGGCGTGACTTCGGCGCCCGGCGCGACGACAACGAAGGCCACGACCTCCTCGCCCCACTCGGGGTGGGACCAGCCGACCACCGCGCACTCCTCGACCGCCGGCTCGCTCAGAATCGCCTCCTCGACCTCGCGCGGATAGATGTTGGCGCCGCCGCTAATGATCAGATCCTTGGAGCGGTCCTTCAGGGTCAGGAAACCGTCCTCGTCGAGGGCGCCCAGATCGCCCGTGTGCAGCCAACCGCCGGCCAGGGTCCGCGCGCTGGTCTCGGGATCGCGCCAGTAGCCAAGCATGACCGAATCGCCGCGCACCAGAACTTCGCCAGTCTCGCCGGGCGGTAGGGCCCGGTCTTCGTCATCGGCGATCCTGATCTCGACTGCGCTCTGGGCTTGACCGACCGAGGCGAGCCGCTGCCAGTATCGCGGGTGCTCATGGTCGCCGTGGGCCGCCTTATCGAGCGCGGTGATCGTCATGGGGCTCTCGCCCTGGCCGTAGATCTGGGCAAACTTGTTGCCGAAGCACGCCATGGCCTGCTCGAGGTCAACCAGGTACATGGGCCCGCCGCCATAGATCACGGTCTTGAGGTTGCGGGTGTCAGCGGCGCCGGCCGCGGGGTGCTCGACCAAACGCTTCACCATGGTCGGCGCGCCGAACAGGGCGATGCCAGGGTGGGCCGGCAGAAGCGCGAAGACCTCCGCCGGATCGAAGCCTCGGCTCTCGGGAATCACATGGCAGGCGCCGGCGGCGATATGGGGCAGGCCGTAGAGCCCCGAGCCATGGGACAGCGGCGCTGCGTGCAGAATCCCGTCGCCCGGTGCGATCTGGTCCACGTCGGCGAAATAGCAGAGCGTCATGGTCATGAGGTTGCGATGGCTCAACATGGCGCCTTTCGGGCGCCCGGTGGTGCCGCTGGTATAGAACAGCCAAGCCAGATCGTCGGGCGCCCGCGCTATGACTTCGATCGGCTCCGCATCGACCAGTTTCTCATAGGCCGGCCGCCCGACCTCGATCAGCTCGCGCAGCTCCGTCAGGCCTGTCACCAGGGGCGCTAGACCGGTTGCCAGGTCTTCTGACGAAAAACAGAGGCTGGCGCCGCTCTGCTCGAGGATGTAGGCGTGCTCTTTCGGGTGCAGCTTGGCATTGATCGGCACGGCGACCATGCCGGCGTGCCAGATCGCCCAAATCAGCTCGATGTAGGCCGGTCCGTTGTGCTGAACCAAGGCAACTCGGTCGCCGAGCGCGAGGCCGAAACGGCCTGTCAACGCGCCGGCAAGTGCGGCACTACGCTGAGCCAGCCTCTCGTAAGTGGCCCAGCGGGTAGCGCCGACGGCGACCGCCGTCTCGCTACCTTGGCCTTGACCTGCGCGCACAAGAAGGTGGGCCAGGTTCATTGCGTCGTGCTGATCCGCCAATCGGTCATGGGGATATCTTCCAGAGCCGGGCCGCGCCGGTCAATCGGGGCTTGCGCCTGGCGAAGGGCGCCTGGTCCTGCTATAGCTTGAAATGGGGTCGCAGAACGCCGCGAAAGGAGCGCATCGCTTTGTCTCAGGCCACCAGGAGGGTCACCGCCACGGGCTGGAGCCGGCGCCGCTTGCTTGCCGCCGGCGCGGGCCTGGCCGGCACGCTGGGCCTCTGGCGTCCGAGCTTCGCTCAAGAGGTCTCCTTCTTCAGAATCGGCACCGGTCCGACCGCCGGCACCTACTTTCCGGTCGGCGGCCTCATAGCCAGCGCGATCAGCAACCCGCCTGGCAGTCGGGCCTGCGACCGGGGCGGCGCCTGTGGGGTGCCCGGCATGATCGGCGTGGCGGTCTCCACAGAGGGCTCGGTCTCCAACGTGGTGGAGGTTGCCAGCGGCGCCCTGGATTCCGGCCTGACCCAAGCCGACGTGCTCTATTGGGCTTACAGCGGCTCAGGCCTTTTCGAGACGCGCGGTGCTCTGCCCAACCTGCGCGCCATCGCCAACCTCTTTCCCGAGGCGGTGCACATCGTGGCGCGCGCCGATCTGAGAATCGACAGCGTCGCCGATCTCAAAGGCAAGCGTGTCTCGCTCGACCTGGACGGTTCGGGCACCAAGGCGGATGCCGAACTGGTGCTGGCCGCGTTCAATCTGACCCCTGAGGAGATGGAGGTCATGCCGGTCGGCGTGAACGCGGCGATCGACTTGCTGAGGGCCGGTGATCTGGATGCCTTTTTCTTTGTCGCCGGCACGCCGGCCAACGCGGTCTCGGAGCTGGCCGAGGCGGCCCTGGTCAAGCTGGTGCCAATCGACGGACCGGAGGTCGACAACCTGGTGACCGAAGCGCCGTTCTTTTCGCGGATCACGATCCCCTCGGGCACCTACTTCAACATCGGCGAGACCCCGACCCTCGCCGTCGGCGCCCAGTGGGCGGTTAGCAGCGAGGTGCCCGACGACGTGGTTTACGGCTGCTGCAAGGCGCTCTGGCACATCAACACCCGGCCTCTGCTGGAAAACGGCCACCCCAAGGCCAAGCTAATTCAGCTGGATACGGCCCTGGACGGGCTGGGCGCGCCGCTGCATCCGGGCGCCGAGCGCTACTACAAGGAGGTCGGGCTCATTGAGGGCGGGGCGCAGCTGGCGCCTGAGCCAGCTGAGGAAAATCAATAGTCCAAGGCTCTGCCGCCGCGGCGTCGCGCCAGGCGACCATGGCCGGATAGGCGAGCACTGCGTCCCGATAGGCGGCGGCCGTGGGCTCAAGCTCGACATCGTAGGTGGCGAAACGCGAGACGACCGGCGCGTAGGCGGCGTCGGCCAGGCAAAAGGCGCCGAACAGGAAATCGCCGCCGCTGCCGAAGCGCGCTCGGCAATCGGTCCAAATTTCCTGGATCCGCGCGATGTCCTCGGCCACACCCTCAGCGCGGCCCAGGCCCGGGTGATGGCCATTGAAGATCATCGGCATGTTTGTGCGCAGGGCCGCGAAACCGCTGTGCATCTCGGCGGTGACCGCGCGTGCCTGGGCGCGAGCTGCCGGGTCGGCCGGCCAGAGCCCAGCCTCCGGGCAGCGCTCGGCCAAGAACTCGCCGATCGCCAGCGAATCCCAGATCACCTGATCACCGGCGATGAGCGCCGGCACCTTGCCGCTCGGGCTGTGACGCAGAATCTCCGCCTTGGTATCGGGCCCGCGCAGGGGAATCACGATTTCGTCGTAGCTCAGGCCACTCTGGACCACCGCGAGCCAGCCGCGCAGGGACCAGGAGGAGTAGTTCTTGTTGCCCAAGACGATGGTAACGTCTTTCATGTCGCGGCCCTTTCCCGATCTCTAACGACGGGCTAGCTATGGGCGAAGCGACCGCCCGATTCAAGGAGATGTCACGCCCATGCCTGATGCCACAGGGTCTTGCCTGACCAGCCGCGCCACCGCGGCCACCTTGCCGATCACTCTTCTGACCAGCGAGGGGCTCGAGCGTTGGCTAAAGGGCCAATCCAAGGCAACTGCCCAATGGGTTACACGCAGCGGCTTTGGTGCCGCGCCGGGCAGTCACTGCCTGCTGCCCTCGGGTGACCGTGTCCTTGCCGGAGTCGACTGGAGCGAAGGGCTTTGGGCGACCGCCGGCCTGCCGGGCCGCCTGCCTGCCGTGCGCTACCGCATCGACAGCACGCTGACGGCCGACCAAGCCACCGACGCGGCGCTTGGCTGGGCGCTCGGCTGCTATGGCTTTACCCGCTATCGGAAGAACCCGCAGCGCTTTGCCACCTTGGTTTGGCCCAAGGAGGCGGACCGGGGCACGGTCGAGCGCACGGCGGGCGCGGTCGGCCTGGTGCGCGACCTGATCAACACGCCGGCCAGCGACATGGGGCCGGGCGAGCTGGCACAGGCGGCCCGGACCCTGGCCAAGGGTCACGGCGCCAAGATTTCTGTCGTGCAGGGCCCGCAGCTGCTCAAGCGAAACTATCCGGCCGTCCATGCGGTCGGTCGGGCGAGCAGCCGGGCGCCGCGCCTGATCGATCTCGCCTGGGGCAAGCGCGGCCCCCGGGTAACCTTGGTCGGCAAGGGCGTGTGCTTCGATTCCGGCGGCCTCGACCTAAAGAGCGCGGCCGGCATGCGTCTGATGAAAAAGGACATGGGCGGGGCGGCCCACGTACTCGGCCTCGCCAGCATGGTGATGTCGGCCAAGCTACCGCTGCGCCTCAGGGTTTTGGTGCCGGCGGTAGAGAACAGCGTGTCAGGCGATGCCTTCCGGCCTGGCGACGTTTTGGCGACACGCAAGGGCCTGACGGTGGAGATCGGCAACACCGATGCCGAAGGGCGGCTCATCCTGTGCGACGCGCTCGCTGAGGCGGACCGTGAGACACCCGATCTCTTGATCGACTTCGCGACCCTGACCGGCGCCGCCCGGGTCGCGCTCGGCACCGAGCTGCCGGCGCTGTTCTGCAACCACGACGCCCTGGCCGGCGCCTTGCTGGAGCAGGGCCTGGCGCGCCAGGACGCGCTTTGGCGCCTGCCGCTCCACCGGCCTTACCGGCGGCTGCTGGACAGCAAGGTGGCCGACCTTAACAACGTCTCCGAGGGCGGCTACGGAGGCGCCATCACGGCGGCCTTGTTCCTCGCCGAGTTCGTCTCGCCGAAGACCCCCTGGGCACATATCGACCTAATGGCCTGGAACATTCGCTCCCAGCCCGGCCGGCCGGCCGGCGGCGAGGCCATGGGCCTACGCGCCGTCTACGGCGCGATCGAGCAACTGGCGCGCGATGGGCGCCTTTGAGCCGAGATCATCATGGCCGATCTCATCAATATGTTTCCGCTCTCGGTCTTCAGGGACCGGCTCGAGGTCGATCCGGCCTACCGGGCGGAGCTGGTGGATCAAATCCTCGCCATGGAGGGCAGCGAGCTGCTTAAACAGCCGGGCAAGGCCTGGACCGGGGACGTCAACGGCTTCGAGTTCCTGCACCGGCGCGAGTCTTTCAAGGCGCTGTTCGAAAGCTTCTCGGCGCCGCTCGCCGGCTACCTCTCGCGCCTGGCAATCGATCCCGCCAAGGTAGATCTCTACTACACCCGTGCCTGGGCGACGATTGCCCGCCAGCGCGAGAACATCGCGCCCCATGTCCATCCCCAGTCCCAAATCAGCCTGGTCTATTACCTCAAAAAGCCTCCGGGCTCGGGTGGCCTGGTGTTTCTTGACGACGATCCGCCCAACGAGCTGACCGGCGGTCTCTTCAACAGCCAGATGTTCGACCGGAAGGTTCTGGTCAAGCGGGATATCGTCAACATGAAGCAAGGCATCCTGGATGCCCAGGAGGACGAGGTCGTGATCTTCCCCTCGAAGGTCCAGCACGCGACTCAAGGCAATAGCACCGGCGAGCCACGCCTTTCGATCGCCGCCGACATCGTGATCACCTTGAAGGAGCAGGTCAGCGTCGAGTTCCTGATGCCGAGCGTCGGCGAATGGGTCAAAGTCGGATGACGGCCGGGCGGCCGTCGGTGCGTCCGGTACCCTCGGACCAGGTCTCGGTCGGCGAGCTGGTCCAGGAGTTCCGGGTGCTCGGCTTTACGGTGATTGAGGGAGTCCTGAGGCTGGCGTCATGCCAGCGCACCCGCGCCTTCGTCGAGCGCGAGATTGGCCGGGGCCCAGGTCAGCGCCCCTTCGGCAATATTCACGAGCCGCAAAACCGCTACGATACGCCCTTTGCGGTCGACGGCCTGCCACGGGAGATCCTGCGCGAGGCCTGCCGCCATCCCAAGCTGGCGGGCGTGCTGCGCGGGCTTTTGAGCGACGAGGCCTCGCTCGAGGAGTTGTCGGCCCTGACTTCCTATCCGGGCGCAGAGCCCCAACGCCTGCACGCTGACACCGATTACAGGCCGAGCGATGCGCTCCTGATCTCGGTCTTCGTTGCGCTTGACGATCTGGATGAGACCATGGGTCCGCTCGAGGCGGTGCAGCAATCGTCGCGCGGCCGGGGGACCAGCGAGCGCTCCCTGGCGACCCGCATGACCTTGGCCAGTGGTGACGCGGTGCTTTTGGACTCCACCACAGTGCATCGGGGCGGCGCCAACAACTCGGCCGACAAACCGCGCCCGGTGTTCTATTTCTCCTTCTTGGATTCAGACGGCGCGCGGCCGCAGGGGGCAACCTACTCGATCATCAAGCGGCCGGGCGAGGTCGTCACCTTGGGAGATTTCCTGTGAGCGACCAAGAGCTTGTCTTCCGCTCAGCGGCGGAGTTGGCAGACCTGGTGCGCCGGCGGGAGGTCTCGCCAGTTGCCGTGGTCGAGGCCGCCCTATCACGCATTGAGGAGGTCAACCCGGCGCTGAACTGCTTTTGCTTTATCTACCCCGAAGAGGCGCTGGAGGCCGCCCGAGCGGCCGAGCGGGCGGTCCTGGCCGGCGAAGATTTGGGGCCCTTGCATGGGGTGCCGGTCGCGGTCAAGGACCTGACGCCGACCAAGGGCAAGCGCACCACTTTGGGTTCCCACGTCTTCGAGCAGTGGGTGCCGGAGCACGACGCGGTTGTAGTCGAGCGCCTGGCGGCGGCCGGCGCGATCCTGGTCGGCAAGACCACCACGCCGGAGTTCGCCCATGCCGGCTTCACCCAGTCGCCGCTGTGGGGCGTCACGCGCAATCCCTGGAACCCGGCAATGAGCCCGGGTGGCTCCTCGGGCGGCTCGGGCGCGGCGGTGGCCAGCGGATGCGTGCCGCTTGCCGAGGGCACCGACATGGGCGGCTCGGTACGCACGCCGGCCGCCGAATGCTGCCTGGTCGGCCTCAAGCCGAGCTTGGGCCGCATCCCAATGGATATCCTGCCCAGCCTGTTCGACAACATTTCCCACTTCGGCCCGCTTGCGCGCACGGTTGGCGACGCCGCCCTGTTCCTGGCCGCCACCCATGGACCGGACGACAGGGACATTTCCTCTCTGCCCGGGCCACTGGAACTGAGCGGGCCTTTGGAGCGGCCCTTGAACGGTCGCCGTTTGGCGCTTTCGGTCGATTTGGGCTGCTACCGGGTCCATCCGGAGATCGAGGCCAACCTGCGCGCTGCGGTCGCGGACCTGGCCGAGGCCGGCGTTGAAGTTGAGGAGGTCGCCCTGCCATGGAGCGCCGAGCTTGACCGTGCCTGGACCAAGATCTGGGGCGTCTTCATGGCGGCTTACTTCGGCGAGCACCTGGAGGCCTGGCGCGGTAGGATGGATCCGGATGTGGTCACCCTGATCGAGGCCGGCCGAGCCATGAGCGCGGTGGACTACAAGCGCCTGGAGATCCTGCGCTCCGAGCAGTGGCGCCAGCTCGCGCCGATCCTGGCCGAGTATGACGCGCTGATCACGCCGACCATGGCCCAACCCACGGTGCCGGTCGAGCGCAAGGGGCAGGAGCGCTCGGAATTTGACGAAGAAGGCCGCTACACCACCCGCTTCATGACCGAGCCATTCAATCTGGTCGGCCAATGCCCGGTGCTTTCGGTGCCGACCGGTTTTACCAAGGAGGGTCTGCCAACCGCGCTCTCGATCTGCGGCCGGCGCTACGATGAGCCAACCGTGCTCGCGATCGGCGCCGCGCTGGAGCGCCTGAGGCCCTGGGCGGACAGGCGGCCAAGTCTATAGATCAAGGGTTTCTTCATGCCTTTGAATGCGTGATAGACTGATCGCGTCGGCAGATCAGGACAACAAGGCGACAGAACGTGCGCACGGAAGTCTCCATCACCATCGACACCGAGTTCTCGATCGCGGGCGCCTTCGACGACCCGGCCAACCGCAAACCGGTCGGCGAAGAGCAGGTGACCTGCCAAATCGACGGCCAAGAGCACGGGCTGGGCTTCCTGCTGGAGACCTTCACGCGCTACGGCACGCAGGCGACCTTCTTCGTCGAGGCGCTCAACACGGCCTACTTCGGCGATGGACCGATGGGGGCACAGGTCGAGCGGATAATCTCCGCCGGCCAGGACGCGCAGCTCCATGTCCACCCTTGCTGGGCGGCGTTTCGTCACAGCGATTGGGCCGAGCGGGTCAAACGCGATGTGCCCAGCGACCGCTGCGACGGGCGCCAAGTCGAAGAGCTGGAGGAGTTGATCGGCCTCGGCCTCGCGGCCTTCGAACGCTGGGGCGCGCCCCGGCCGATCGCCCTGCGCACCGGCAATCTACAAGCCGACCGGGCGGTCTACCAGGCCATGGCGCGCCAGGGGCTCAAGCTGGCCTCCAACCTGGGTGTCGCCTATCAGCCGCCGGCCGATCCTACGCTCGATCTCTCGGGCGGGCGCCATTGGATCGACGGCGTGCTCGAGTTGCCGATTCTGAGCTACACCCAGCTCGCCCTTGGCGGCCGGCGCTGGCGCCGGCTCTTGGCGATTACCGCCAGCTCGTGGCGCGAGATCGAGGCCTTGCTGTGGCAGGCCCGGGCCCAGGGGATCTCGCCGATTGTGGTGATCACCCATCCCTTCGAGTTCATCACGGGCGGCCGGACGGCCGGCGACAAGCGCCAGCCCAACCGGATCAACAAGGCCCGCCTGGAGCGCCTCTGCCGCTTTCTTTCTGAGCACCCCGAGGACTTCACTTCGGCCAGCTTCGGTCAGGCCGGCCCAGCCTGGCTCGAGGCCGCGCCGCTGGACCAGCCAAATCTCACCGCACCGCTGCTGCCGGTGCTCGGCCGCATGGTCGAGAACAAGGCCAACGACCTGGTGCCCGCGCTCTAAGGCTTCCGACCTCTTGATCGCGCTGACGGAATGAGGTTTGTTAGGCCCTTAAGGCTTCATGATTGAGACATCACCAGAGGATGAGGGGAGATACATGTCCAGGATCATCGTTAGCATTGGACTAGCCGCTGTGCTTGCGCTCGGGGCGGCCTCGATCACGCCCAGCCTGGCTCAAGTCAATCCCTTCGAGGACCAGCTCTCCGACCTCAGTGCCGAGGATCGGGACAAGTTGATGCGGGCCGCGCTCGCGCTCTACGATGATCCGGACAAGCCAATCGGCACGGTCGATCGCTGGGAAAACACCATCAGCGGCAACTCGGGCGCGGTCAAGCTGCTCGGCCGGTTCGAGCATCAGGGCCTGCCATGCGTCACCTTGCAGCACCGCCTCGATATCGCCACGAAGCAGGATCCCCAGTTCTATGTGATCAATCGCTGCAAAGCCAAAGACGGCGATTGGAAGATCCTCTAGGGATTAGTGAGTTGACTTCGGCACCGTCCCAGGACGGTGCCGGGGGTGCTGGGCGGTCCATTAGATCGCCAAGACCAAAGCGCTTCGAGGGGGCGTAAGCGTGCCGGACGGCTGGCTCCAAGATTTCGACAAATTCTGGACCATCGTGGTTGAGGTTTGGAACTACGGCGTTCTGGGCATCAGCCTGGGGCGCCTGATCACCGCGGCCGCCATTCTGATCGTCTTCCTGGTAACCCGCAGGCTGTTCATCCGGGTGGTCATGCGGCGCATTAAGCGCTGGGCGGAGAAGACCCGTACCGACATCGACAACAAGATCATCACGGCGCTGGAGCAGCCGCTCGGTCTGATCCCCGTGGGTCTTGGCGTGTTTTTCGCCGCCGAATTCCTGGAGCTCGACGGCACGCTCCAGGTGATCGCCGATCACATCGTCAAATCGCTGATCATCATCGCGATTTTCTGGGCCTTCTACCGATTGGTCGAGCCCTTGAGCTTCCTGCTCAAGGGGCTGGAGCGCATGTTCAGCCGCGAGATGATCGAGTGGCTGGTCAAGGCGATCAAGTTCGCCTTCGTGTTCATCGGCGCGGCGGCGGTGCTGGAGACTTGGGGCATTCAGGTGGCACCGCTCCTGGCCGGCCTCGGCATCTTTGGCGTGGCGGTCGCGCTGGGCGCGCAGGACCTTTTCAAGAATCTCATTGCCGGCCTGCTGATACTGGCGGAAAAGCGCTTCGGCAACGGCGACTGGATCAAGGTCGACGGCATCGTCGAGGGCACGGTCGAGAAGATCGGCTTCCGCTCGACCCGTATCCGGCGCTTCGACATGGCGCCGGTCCAGGTGCCCAATTCCAAGCTGTCGGACGAGGCGGTCACAAATTTCTCGAGCATGACCTACCGGCGGATCTATTGGACGATCGGCGTCGAGTACCGCACCTCGGTCGACCAACTGCGCCAGATCCGCGACCAGATCGAGGCCTACGTTACCGAGGGCGACACCTTCGTCGACCCGGCGGTCGCCTCGACCTTCGTGCGCATCGATGCCTTCAGCGATTCGGCGATCGACATCATGCTCTACTGCTTCACGGTCACCACCAACTGGGGCGAGTGGCTGCAGATCAAGGAAGAGCTGGCCTACAAGATCAAGGAGATCGTCGAGGGCGCCGGCACCGGCTTCGCCTTCCCGAGCCGGTCGCTCTACGTCGAGACTTTGCCTGGTGATCAGCCCGAGATCTTCGTGCCGCCCGAGAGTTAACGGCTGCGGTAGGATTTGCCTCGGGTGAAGGAGAAATCGATCAGCTCGCGGCCCCTCAAGTCCTTGACGCAACGGTTGTAGCTGGAGCTGCCTGGAGCCAGGCCCCGACTCTCGCAGTCGCTGTAGTAGGCCGAGGAGGTGTAACTGCCGCCCGAGCAGGCGCCCAGCAGCACAAGAAGTGCCGATAACCCAACAGCCGGAAACACCCGCATCTTCCATCCTCGATCAAATTTGCTACACGCCAGACCCAATAGATGGTTCGCGCGTTGACAGGTTTCGACCCCTCCTGCCACGATGGGCTGGCTGAAAACAAGGTGGATCTGCGCGTGGAACGACACTTTTGGAGCTATTTCGGGGTCATTGCCCTAGGCCTGGCGCTCTCGGCCTGTGCTGAGGACCGCAAGGACAAGGTGGCCAACCCGGCTTCGGCCAATTGCGTGGAGCAGGGCGGCACCCTGGAGATCGAGAGCCGTGGCGATGGCGGCCAGTACGGCATTTGCCACCTGGCCGATGGAAGAGCCTGCGAGGAATGGGCGCTAATGCGCGGGCAATGTCCCAAAGACGGTGCCGACATCGCCGGCATCACAGATGTACAGGCGCGCTACTGTGTGCTTCAAGGCGGCCAGCTTGTGCTGGACAAGGCTGAGTGCCGGCTGCCCGACGGCAAGCAGTGCAGCCTCGGCGCGCTCTACGGCGGCACATGTTAGGCCGGGCGCTTCTGTTTCTGGCCCTGTTGGCCTGCGCCGGTGCGGCCCAGGCCGGGCCCTCGAAGATCGAGGCCAAGGCCTATGGCAAGGTGCCCACGTCGGGGCCCATCCGGGTCGAGACCCTGCAGCAAGGCGCGCTCGCCGACTGGGTCGCAGAGCACTTCAAGAAGGACCTGGCCGCCAAGGGTTATACGATTGACGATCAGGCGCCACTCTACTTGCGCTTTCAGACCACGATCCGAAAGAACACCCACGAGCACGGGGTGCTCGAGCTCGATTGGGGCGACGGCCTGGGCTACGACGACCGCTTCGAGCTCGGTCCGCGCTACGGCGCGCCGCTGATCGTCCCGGCCGAGGAGGCTGACTGGCGGGTCGGCGACATGGTCTACGTCTTGCACGCCGAGATCGCCGAGGCTGGCCAGGCGCCGCTCTGGGTCGGAGAATTGCACCGGGAGGGACAGTTCAACGACCACTTGAAGATCGAGGTGAGGATCACCCGCCAGCTGGTGGACACGATCGGTCAAACCTTGATGAGGGAGCAGCAGTAGGACCGGACACCCTGTTGTCTCGGGTCCCCGGAAGGGGATAGTCTGGGCCCAGATTGCGTGAGTATGAAGGAGAATGCGATGCGCTGGCTCGTCTTGGTGGTGGTAGGTGTCATGCTGTCGGCCGTGCCGGCCCGCGCCGATGTCATGAACGGCAAGGAGCTCCAGGGGTTCTGTATGCCTCACCAGGCCAGCAACTTCGATATGGGCACCTGTCTCGGCTACATCACCGGCATCGCGGACGCCATTCACCGCTCGACGGTCGATATCTACGGCTGGCGCGTGTGCATGGGCGACGAGGTCACGGTCGAGCGCATGCACGACGCGGTGATCAACTTTCTTAATGCCAACCCGCAGTATCTGGACCTGGACGCCGACTCCCTGGTGGCGCGGGCGCTCTCCGACGCTTTTCCCTGCACCTAAGGCGGCGCGCCGCACCGGCGCGCCCATGATCCCCCGCGCGGTGCTGCTGAGCCTGGCCTTGAGCCTTGCCTTGGGCGCGCGCGGTCTTTCAGCCGCCCTGCCAGATTGGCCGACCTTGAGTTGGGGCATGACCCAGGGTGAGCTGGACCGGGCCCTGGGCGAGGAATTGACCGAGCTGCCCGGACGCTGGATCTACGGCGGCGCCTATGCCGAGCGGGCGGTCTTCGGCTTCGATCTGGAGGGCTTGTCCTTCACCGCCTACTTCCAGATGAACGAGGAGAGCGACCGGCTGCAGCAGATCCTGCTGGAGCGCCGGGGCGGGGTCGACGCCACGCCGCAGGCCTTCGAAGAGACTTTGGCGATGCTGGAGGCCCACTACGGTGCCGCCGCAGAGCGCTGCATTACGGCCCGGCCCGACGGAACCATCATGGCGGCCGACCTCATGTGGCGTTTGGGCGCCTCGACGGTGCACGCCAGTTTCCTGGACTTCCGCTCGAGCGGGCTGCTCTACTTCGATCCCAACGTCGACCTGGATCCTCTGGTTCCGAGCTTCGAAACCCGGCGGATCTACCGGCGCAGCCTGCCCCGGCGCATCAACATCCGGATCCACCCGAGCGACCGCCGGGATCTGGAATGGCCCGAGGGCTGCCCGAAGCTCAAGCGGATCGACCCATAGCTCTCGCCGGTGCCTTGGTGTAGCGTTTCGGACAATCACAAATTGGGGGTTTCATGCGCGCGGCCAATTCCGTCCTCTCAAGCTACAGCACCACGGTGTTCGAGGTCATGTCGCGCCTGGCGATCGAGCAGGGCGCGATCAATTTGGGCCAAGGCTTCCCGGACGAGGACGGTCCGGCCGACATGCTCCAGGCCGCGGCTGAGGCGCTGATCGCGGGGCCCAACCAGTATCCGCCTATGATGGGTCTGCCCGCGCTCCGCCAGGCGGTCGCCGCCCACAACAAGCGATTCTACGGGCTGGAGGTCGATTGGCAGAGTGAGGTCATGGTGACCTCGGGCGCTACCGAGGCGCTGGCGGATTGTTTGATGGGCTTGATCGAGCCAGGCGACGAGGTGGTCATCATCGAGCCGCTCTACGATTGCTACCTGCCGATGATCCGCCGGGCGGGCGCGATCGCTAAGCCGGTGCGCGTAGCGCCACCCGACTGGGCCCTGCCGCGCGAAGCGCTGGCCGAGGCCTTTTCCGAGCGCACCAAGCTGATCCTGCTGAACAACCCAATGAACCCGGCCGCCAAGGTGTTCAGCGAGGATGAGCTCACCTTCATCGCCGAGCTGATGGAGCGGTACGACGCCTATGCGGTCTGCGACGAGGTTTACGAGCACCTGCTGTTCGATGGCAGGCGTCACATCCCGCTGATGACTCTGCCGGGCATGGCCGAGCGCTGCCTGCGCATCGGCTCGGCCGGCAAGAGCTTTTCCATGACCGGCTGGAAGGTTGGCTACGTCACGGCGCCGGCAGCACTGTTGACTCCGGTTGCCAAGGCCCATCAGTTCGTCACCTTCACGACGGCGCCCCACCTGCAGAAGGCGGTCGCCTACGGTTTGGCCAAGGAGGACGCCTACTTCGAGAGCCTGGCCCGGGACCTTCAGGTCAAACGCGACCGTTTTGCCGCGGGCCTGGCCGAGATCGGCTTCGGCGTGATCCACTGCCAGGGCACCTACTTCATAACTGCCGACGTGCGGCCGCTCGGCTTCAACGATGACGACGAGGCCTTCTGTCGCATGATCACCACCGAGGCCGGGGTCACCGCCGTGCCGGTCAGCGCCTTCTATCTGGACGGCGAGGTCGACCACTTCGTGCGTTTCTGCTTCTGCAAGCAGGACCAGGTGCTGGATCAGGCGCTCGAAAAGCTCGCGGCCTACTTCATCGGGCGCTGAGGGCCGTGGCGGAGCCGGACAAGACAGCCGAGTCCTTACTGCCGGGTGGCCTGACCTACCAGACGGTGATCTGTCTAGCCTTCACCCTGGCTTACTACATCATCAACTTCCTCTCGAACCTGTTCTTCGCCAGGAACCTTGGCGAGGCGCTCTACGGCGACTTTTCCTTTATGATGTCGGCCATCATTCTGGGCAGCCAGGTCATACTGCTGGGCGCCGAGGAATCGACCCAGCGCTTCATTCCCAACTATCTCGCCTCGGGCCACTACAAGAGGATCCACGGCTTCGTCCAGTTCTTCCTCGTTAGCACTCTGATCGTGGCCACGGTCAGTATCGTTTGCGTATGGATGCTGATCCTGGAAAGCGACATCGATGGGCCCTTTCCACCCCATATCGAAACCACCATAAGGACGCTTGGGCTGGTTGCTCTCTGCATCCCAATCTATGCCATGGCCGAGCTGGGTCAGAAGGTCCTACGCAGCTTCGGCATGCTGGCGCGCTCCTACATTCCCAACCGCCTCGTGGCGCCCTTGGCCACTTTGGCGGTGGTCGCGATCGCGGTTTGGTTCGATCTCAGACTCTCGAACTGGACCGTCGCGTTTGCAATTATGGGAGGCAGCGGGGCGGCGCTTGCCTTGCAATGCATCCTGTTCTACGGCGCCAAGTACGCCGACTACGTGCGCAACAAGCCAGAGTACGAGGTCCGGATTTGGCTCTCGTTTTCCGTGCCGATGATGTTCTCGGTTCTGATGTGGAAGCTGACCGCCTACGGCGACATCATGATGGTGGAGCTGATCGGCGAGACCGAAGAGGAAGTCGGCCTCTTCGCGGCGGCGCAAAGCACGACTCTGCTGCTCTCCGCGGTCTATGTCTCGATCCTGACCGTAATCGCGCCGATCATCTCTGTGGCCGCGCGCGACCGCAGCCGGCGCCAGCTTCAAGACCTTTGCGGCAAGACCGTGACGATCATGCTGGGCACCGCATTGGTGCTGTGCAGCCTGGCGATCGTCTTTCGGCACCAGATCATGGGTGTCTTCGGCCCGGAGTACCTGCCAGCGAGCGACGTGCTGGTCTTGCTGACCATCGCCATGGGCACCAGCATCGTGTTGGGGCCGGGTAAGATCTTCCTCGACTTCCTCGGGCGCCCGAAGCTGACCCTTTGGCCGACCGGTATCGCGGCCATCGCCAACATCATTGCCGACGCGATCCTGATTCCGATCTATGGCATTCAGGGCGCCGCCGCCTCCACCCTGGTCATCCTTCTAGGCTGCGGGCTTGCCTGGGTCACTCTGCTCTATCGTGCCGAGGGTCTGATCGCCTTGCCGCTGTTCGGCCGGCTTCGTCCCGGGCATCACCAGTAGCTCAGCGCACCGGCGAAGAGCCGGTTCAGATCGTCGCCCTCCAGGTCGATGTCCCGGGGCGCGTTGCCGAGCGCCCGGCGCTGGCGCTTGCAGAGCGTCGCCAGCTCGCCCACGTCGTCTTCGCCGTAGCCCAAGCCACCGATCCCATTGGGCATGGCGGTGGCCTTCATCAGCTCGATCAGACGGCCGGTGACCACCTCGCCGGCGTCTTCCGACGCGGCCCCCCGGGCGTCGGCGCCCAGCTCGACGGCCGCCTCCAAGTGGCGCTCGGGGGTGGCTTGGGCGGTGAAGCGGAACAGTGAGGGGGCATTCACGATCACCGTGAAGCCATGGGGTATCATCGGTTTGCTCGGGTAGCCCTCGACCCCAAAGCCCTTGTCGAGCGCGGCCACTGGATAGCCCATGGCGTGGGGCGCGTGGGTTCCGGTGTTGCCGAAACCGATGCCGGCCAAGGTCGCCGCCCAGGCCATTTGGTCGCGTGCCTCATGGTCATCGGCGTCCGTGACCGAGCGCACCAGGAAGCTGCCGGCCAGTTGCAAGGCTTCCCGGGCGCACATGTCGCTCCAGGGGTTGGCGCCCTGGATCGGGATCCGCTTGCCGGCGGATTCGGCCTTTGGGTAGCGGGAGAAGGGCCGCGCCGTAAAGGCCTCGAGCGCATGGCTCAAGAGGTCGAAGGCGCTGGCCGCCACCACGCGTTCCGGCAGGCTGTAGGTGCAGGTGGGATCGACAATCGCCTCGCTCGGCATGATGTGGCGCGACAGCAACGGGATCTTGGTGTTGATCTCCGGGAAGTCGATCACCGAAAGCGGCGTTACCTCAGAGCCGGTGCCGGCCGTGGTGGGGCAGGCCAGATGGGGCTTCAAGGGGCCCGGCAGGGGCTTTCCCGCGCCGTTGGGCGGCGGCACATAGTCGAGCGCGTCAGCTGGATAGGTGCCATACATGGAGGCCGCCTTGCAGCTATCCATGACCGAGCCGCCGCCAACCGAAACGAAGCCATCGAAGCGGCCGTCCTGGACGAATCGGGCGGCCTCCATGACCGAGTCCTTGCCGGGCTCGACCTTGACGTCGTCGTAAACTGCGGCGTCGACGCCCGCCGCCTTTAGGGACTGCCGGGCGTGGGCGACCGGCGCCATCGCCGTCAGGCGCTTGTCGGTGAACAAGGCGACCCGCCGCAGGCCCCGGGCGCGCGCCCGCTCGCCGACCTCGCCCAGGGCGCCCCGCCCAAAGGTGACCATCGGCATGGCGACCGTGAAGGCCTCCTCGCCGCCTTGGATGGGAGCATAGTGCTGACAACAGCCCATGTTCACTTGACCTCCCGGAGTTGCCAGCTCGGGTATAGCACGGGCTAGAGGAACTTGTCGGCGATATCCAGCGACGAGCGTACGCCAACATCCTTCAGGTGCGCCTCGAGCCAGCGTTCGGCGGCGTTGCGACCCAGGTCGCGCAGCTTTAGGAGCAGCTCGGGTTCTGGCGACAGTTTGCTGGCGACTCCAAGGTCCTTCATATCCTCCACGTCCTCGATCAGGTGAATGTTCATGCGCTTGTAGCCCTTGGCCTTAAGCGCGCCCTGATCGATCAGCTTGGTAACGAAGGCGATCGCCCGCATTTCGCGCATCAGAGTCGAGTTGAAGGAAATCTCGTTGACCCGGTCGAGGATCTCGACCGCGCTGGTCGGGACCTCCTCGCGTTCCACCGGGTTGATTTGGACGATTGCAACGTCCGACGTGCTGCATTGGTAGATCAACGGATAGATCGCCGGGTTGCCCATGTAGCCGCCGTCCCAATAGGCTTCGCCGTCGATCTCGACGGCCTGAAACAGGAACGGCAGGCAGGCCGAGGCGAGCAGGACCTCGGGGCTCAACTCGTTATGATGGAACACTCGGTTCTTGCCGCTGCGCACGTTGGTCGCCGAGATGAAGAGCTTGACGCCGCAGGACCTGGCCAGTCGTTCGAAGTCGATCTGCTGCTCGAGAATCTCGCGCAAGGGGTTCCAGTTGAAAGGGTTAAGCTGGTAGGGCGAGAACAACCTGCTCATCGCGTTGAACATCATGTAGTTGAACGGCTCCAGGCCCCAGGCCTCGCCGACCCAGTCGAAGGGGTGGCGGCGAATCGGACTGAGCTGCCCGACCTCGGCGACCCGTTCCCAGAAGTGCGCGAGCGCGGCTCTGGCGCCGGCGGGTCCACCGTCTGTCATGCCTTGGGCGAAGACCGCGGCGTTCATGGCCCCGGCGCTGGTCGCGCTGATGCCTTCGATCTTGAGCGTCGGCTCCTCGCTTAAACGCTCGAGCACGCCCCAGGTGAAGGCGCCATGGGCGCCGCCGCCCTGCAGGGCGAGGCTCAAGGGTCGGAGGGTCGACTTGGCCATGAGCGTTTCGGTGTCTTGGAGACCATCGGAAGGTAGTTCGGGTGCCAGAGATGGCCCCGAAATCGGACATTTTCAATGATTGGAATGACCACTAGAGTCACAGGCATAGCATCCTAAAGAGAAACGTATCCGCAGACTCGGACGGAGTTTGTTAATAATTTGTTTAGGGTGGGATAAGTTAACACTTATGACTTCGCAGACGAAGATGAAACCTTAAGCAGACGAATGGTGATTTATTAACAATTTAACCTACTTTATTCAAAAAAGGAGGGTAGCATTCGTATCAAAGTATGATAAACTTCTAAAAAATGGTTAACAAATACGGGCTAGGGTAAGAAAAATGACGGGGAGAAGTCGGCCAAGTGGCCAGAACTTTACGACGCCGTCCAAGAAGGCCGCGCGTCAGGGAATCCTTAAATCACCAACGGCCAAACAGTCGAGCGACAGCCCCGCTGCCAACAGCGTGCAAGGAGGCATCGAGCGGTTTTCCGATCTGAAGGCCCGGCGCGCGCGTGAACACTGGCTCGATCGCGTCGCATCCTTCGAGGAGCTGGAGGTCGATTACGATAGCCATGACGGCATCCTTTGGTGCCACATGGATCCTAAAGACCGGCCGAGCGTGACCCAAGGCTTGGTGCGTGAAGGACGCGAGCTCCAGGGTGCCGTCAAGGGCCTGTTCGGCGCCCTGGCGCCGGACGAGGAAGCGCCGATCCGCTATATGGTTTGGTGCTCAAAGGTGCCGGGTGTGTTCAATTTGGGCGGCGACCTTCGGCTCTTTGCCCAGCTGATCCGGGACAACAATCGCGACGGCCTGATCGACTATGCGGTCAACTGCATCGATGTGGTCTTTGGTAACATCGTCAGCCTGGACCTGCCGGTCCTGACCGTTTCGCTGGTCGAGGGTGATGCCCTGGGCGGCGGCTTCGAAAAGGCTCTCTCGACCAACGTCACGATCGCCGAGCGAGGCGCCCGTTTCGGTTTGCCCGAGGTGCTGTTCGGGCTGTTCCCTGGTATGGGCGCCTACAGCCTAATCGCCCGTCGCTTGGGCGCCGCCAAGGCCAAGCGAATGGTCATGAGCGGTCGCATCTTCAGTGCCGACGAGCTGTTCGAGCTGGGCCTGATCGATCTGGTGGTGGAAGACGGCCAGGGGCGTGAAGCGGTCTACGACTTCATCTCTCAGAACAACCGGCGCCATGCGGCGGTGCGCGCGATCCATCAGGTCGAGCAGCGAGTGCAGCCGCTCACCTACGAGGAGATGCACGACATCGCGCTGCTCTGGGTCGACACGGCGATGACTCTGGACGAGGCCAATCTAAAGAAGATGGAGCGCCTTGCCGCGGCCCAAGACCGCCGGCGCGCGGTCCGCGGCTAGGGGCAGAGACGACTTCCTAGGGGCCGGTCCGGTCCCGACCTGCGGCACGCAGGAGCCAATCGAAAAGACGTTTCCCATCGGCTTCGGGCGGATTTTCGATCCTGTGGGCAAGGCTATAGCTCCTGCCGGTATGCACACGCGAAGATGAAACGGCGACCAGTTGACCGGATTCGAGCTCGCGGCGCAGCAGGGGTAAACTGCCCAGGATGACCCCTTCGCCAGCCAAGGCGGCGGATACCAAGAGCGCGTAGTTGTTGAACCGCCGCGCGATGCGGGGCGCCGCATCCAGTTTTGCCATCTGCGCGAAGCTCGACCAGTTGATCCAATCCGGTTCGAGCCTGTCGTAGTCCAGCACGACGCAGTCATCCAGCCGCAGGTCCTCGAACCTCATCCCAAGACGCTCCAGATAGGCCGAGCTTGCGACCGGGACCAGCTCCTCCTCTAGCAGGGGGTGCAGACGCCAGCCGGGCTGGTCGCTCCGCCCGTATAGAACGGCAAAGTCGATATCGTCGGCCATCAGGTCGGCGGAGCGGTCCGAGACGACCATGCGCACGGCCAAGCCATCGTGGTCTTGTTGCAGGCCCTGCAGTGCCGGTGCGAGCCAGAAGTGGGACACCGCGGTGTTCGCGGCGACCGTCAAGGAGTCAGTGGCGGGGCCTTTTCCAGCCGCCTCACAGGCACTGGCCAAGAACTCCAATCCCGCCGAAACGCGCTCATGGAGGACGCGCGCCGCGGCGGTCGGCCGCACCGTCCGGCCGTGGCGCACGAACAGCGGGGCTGCCAGGTGCAGCTCCAGTTGCTTGATGCGTTTGCTGACGGCCGCCTGAGTCACATAAAGCTCGGTCGCCGCACGGGTGAAGCCGCCGTGGCGCATGACCGCCTCAAAGACCACCAGGGCATCGAGAGGCGGCAAGCGGCGGCGATAATTTTTCATAACTCCAAGTAATCAAGAAGCGAGAAAATTTGTCAAGTTTACATAGATCAGAAACAAGCGTTTTATAGCTGAATGGCGAGGCAGGCAGCGCCATATCGAATAGCTTCACAGCCAACCTCTAGTTATGGAGATGACGATGCATTTGGATTGGCATGCCGAACGGGCCTCGCTCGAATCATTGCGCCAGCTGGAGCGTGCGGCGGACCTTGATGGGGCCGAGTTCATCGATCATGCCGCGGTGCGGCGTTATCGCCTGGACCGGGTGCGCCAGGAAATGATCAAGCGGGACATCGCGGCTTGTTTGCTGTTCGATCCGGTCAACATTCGATATGCCTGCGGCGCCCGCAACATGCAGGTCTTCAGTCAACGCAACCCGGCGCGCTATCTCTTCCTGCCGGCCCAGGGCCCGGTCATCCTTTTTGAGTTCACCGGGTGTCTCCACTTGACCAAGGGGCTCGAGACGATTGATGAGACGCGCCCAGCGATCACCGCCTCTTTCGTCGCCGCCGGTCCGGCAATCGCAGCCCGAGAAAGGCTCTGGGCAGACTCGATTGCAGCGCTTTTGAGAGTGCACTGCCCGGGCGAGAAGCGGATCGCGATCGAACGGGTCAATGCCGGCGCCGTCCTCCAGCTTTCGGCGCTTGGCTACGACGTGGTCGACGCCCAGGAACCGGTCGAGATCGCCCGCGCCGTCAAATCGACCGAAGAACTGAAGTGCGTGATGGCCTCGATTCGGGCAACCGAGCGCGCGGTCGGCGCTCTGCGCCAGGCCCTGCGCCCTGGGATTACCGAGAACCAGCTCTGGTCGCACCTACATCAGGGGGTCATAGCCGGCGACGGCGACTACGTGGAAACCCGCCTTCTGTCGTCGGGCAGCCGCACCAACCCCTGGTTTCAGGAGTGCGGCAGCCGGGTGATCGGCGAGGACGAGCTGGTGGCGCTCGATACCGACGTGGTCGGTTGCCATGGCTACTACTGCGACTTTTCGCGCACTTTCCATTCTGGGCCAAGTCGGCCCACCGCCCGCCAGCGACAGCTTTACCGTTTGGCATACGAACAGGTCACCCACAACATTGCCATCCTGCGACCGGGCATGAGCTTTCGGGACTATGCGGATCGAGCCTGGCCGATTCCCGCCGCTTACGTGGCGAACCGCTACTATCTCTCGGCGCATGGGGTCGGCATGACCGGCGAGTACCCCTATCTCTACCACCGCATGGACTACCCCGAGGCCGGCTACAACGGGCTCATCGAGCCCGCCATGACCCTATGCGTGGAAGCCTACATCGGCGAGGAGGGGGGCGCGGAGGGCGTTAAGCTCGAGCAGCAGGTACTGATCACCGAATCGGGTGCGCGGATTCTATCCAACTTCCCCTTCGAGGAGAGGCTCTTGGACTAACCCGCGGAGCTGATCAAGAGGGCAGTTCCTCGTCGTCGATGTGCTCGCGCAGGTACTGGGTGAGCGCGCCGCGCAGGCTGTAGAACTCATCGGTTATCTTGTCGAGGTACTCCTGGCCGTGCTCTTCCAGGTCGGCCGGGCGGATCTTGCGATAGGTCAGCAGCAGCTGGTAGAGACCGACGCCGCCGATGTGCATGGCGCTGCCGCGCATGCCGTGGACGATGTCACGGAATTCGCGCACGTCGACTTGTTCGACCGAGGCCCTGAGCTCGGCCAGAAGCTCCTCGCCGTCGCGCAGGAAGTCGTCGATCAGGCTCGCCAAGAAGTCGGTGCCGGCGCCCAGTGCGCCGAGGTTTTCAAGCACGTTAACGTCGACCACCGGGTGCTTGCCCGAGGCGAAGCGCGGATGGGTCAGCACGTTGTTCGACGGCTGTGCCGACTGCACCGCCTGCGGGCGCTCCGGCCTCTCGCCGTCGGGCACCAGGTCCTCGATCGTCTCAAGCAGAGTGGCGGCCTCGACCGGCTTGGTCAGACAGACATCCATGCCGGCTTCCAGTGCCTGCTGGCGGGCGCTCGGTGTGGCATCGGCGGTGAGCGCCACGATCGGCAGGTGCGGGCCGCCCAAATTGGTCATGCGGAAGAACTTGGTCGCCTCGACGCCGCTCATGACCGGCATCTGCATGTCCATCAGCACCAGGTCGAAGTCCTGGGCATCGAGCGCCTCGAGCGCTTCCTCGCCATTTTCGACCAAGAACGCCTCGTAGCCCAAGTGGTCGAGGATCTTAGCGACGACCCGGCGGTTGACCGCGTTGTCGTCGGCCACCAGGATCCTGAGGCGCCGGCCCGAGGGCACCACCGCTTCGGCGTCTTTAGCCTCGCCACCGGTGCTGACGGCAAGCGCAAAGTGAACCGCCTTTGCCAGCAGGGCGGGTGCCGCCTCGGACTCGGTCACGGAGACATAGCGCTGGACCAAGGGATCGCGGGCATTGTCCGGCGTAGCAGCACCGGTCAGCACGGCAGGGATCCAGAGCCCGCCGGCGCGCAACTCGTCGATTATCTGAACCGGATCGACGTCGGGTGTTGCCGCATCGACCAACAAGACGATTGGCCAATCCGGGCCGGGTCTGGGCTCGCTCAGCGCACGTACGACCGCTTCCGGATCGGCCGCCTCGACCACGTCGGCCATGCCTAGATCCGGCACAGCGGCACCCTCAGGGCGAAGGTAGACCACCGTTGCCTTGTCGGAGAAGCTCGGCGCCTGTTTTTCCTGGGGCTCGACCAGGGGCAACTCGAACCAGAAACGGCTGCCGACGCCGACCTCGCTGTCGACACCGATCCGGCCGCCCATCAGGTTGACCAGCTGGCGGCAGATCGCCAGGCCCAGGCCAGTGCCGCCGTAGCGCCGGTTGATCGCGTCGTCGGCCTGGGTGAAGCTTTCGAAAATATGCTCCAGTGCTTCTGGCTGAATACCAATTCCGCTGTCGACCACCTCGAACAGCAGCCGCGGCTGACCGTCCGTGGTCACCTTGGCGACGTTGACCGTGACCCCGCCGTGCTCGGTGAACTTGAGCGCGTTGAACGCCAGATTGACCAGGACCTGATGAATGTACTGAGGATCGCCGCGTAGCCATACCGGAATTTCCGATTGGACATGAATCGCGAAGTAGAGGTCCTTGGCGTGCGATTGGGGCCGCATCATGGCGCCCATGCTGGCCAACATGGCGTGGAGGTCGAAGTCCTCCGGTTGCATCGCGACCTTGGCCGACTCGATGCGGGAGAAATCCAGAATCTGATTGATCAGAGAGAGCAGGGAGCGGCCCGAAGCCTGGATAGAGCGGACCATGTCGCGCTGCTCGCGGTCGAGTGAATCGACGTCGAGCAGGCCGCTCATGCCGATCACCGCGTTGAGCGGCGTGCGCAGCTCGTGGCTCATGTTGGCGAGGAAGCGGCTCTTGGCCTGGTTCGCCTCCTCGGCTTGGGCTTTGGCCTTGGTCAACTTCTGCAGCAGGGTCGAAGCGTAGGCCGGCAGCACCACCAAAGCCATCAGCAGGCCGGCCGAAAGCAGCGCCTGCTGGCTCCAGTAATCCGTGGTCAGGACCACCAGTGTGAAGCTCAAAACCGAAAGACCGGCCGAGACACCGAGATAGATCGTGCCGTAACGAAAGCCGTTGCCGAAGGTCACCCAGAGATAGATCGGGTACCAAAAGGCCATCAGGGATTCGCCGGTGTGCAGCAGCAAGGAAAGCGCGCTGAGATCGAGGATCATTCCCAGGCCCCGACGCAAGGGCGAGACCGTCGGGCGGATCACAACCGCGCTGAAGATCACGATCGAAAGCACCAGGAACGCCGAGGCGTTGATCAGCGGGTAGAAGATCTCCGGGTGCTCGGCGATGGGGCCGACGCTGTCGAACAGGAGATAGAGGCAATAGCCCAAGATGATGAAGGCAAAGCCAATCCTAATCGCGGCCTGCTCGTGCTCGCTGTCCTCGCGGCCGCGCAGACGCTCGCTCAGCCGGCGCAGTGGCGTCCGTTGCTGATCGACCTCTCGCTCGCTTTTGGCCATCGTCCTACCTGTCTTACTGCTTCAAGCCAGCGCGCGAATCGCGCAAGGCCCGCCCGATGTTGCGCTTAGGCGGAAAGTGTACTGCCACCGTGGTGCCGACACCCTTTTCGCTGCGGATATCGAGCTGGCCGCCGTGGAGCTCCATTAGGCTGACCGCGATCGAGAGGCCGAGCCCGGCACCTGCGTGGGAGCGCGACAAGGCGCCTTCGATCTGCCCGAATCGGGACACGGCCAAGGGAATCTCGGCCTCCGACATGCCGATGCCGGTGTCGGCCACGCTCAGAGTGATCGTCCGGTCCTCGGCGACCTCGCCGGTGACCCAGATCTCGCCGCCCGGCTCGGTGAACTTGATCGCGTTGCTGAGCAGGTTGAGAAGCACCTGCTTGACCTTGACCTCGTCGCCGAACAGTCGGGGCAGCTCCGGCGGCAGCTCGTTCTTGAGCGCGATCTCGGATTCCTCGGCCTTGGGCATGGTCAAGCGCAGGATGTCGCCCATTGCCAGGTTGAGATCGATATCCTCTTCGTTGAGCTCGACCTTGCCGGCCTCGATCTTCGAGAGGTCGAGGATCTCGTTGATGATGCCCAGCAAATGCGAGGCGCTGAAGTGGATGTCGGAGGCGTATTCCTTGTAGCGCGGGCTGCCGATCGGCCCGAGCGATTCCTTTGACATGATCTCCGAGAAGCCGATGATCGCGTTCAAGGGCGTGCGCAGCTCGTGGCTCATGTTGGCCAGGAACTCGGTCTTCGCCCGATTCGCGATTTCCGCCTTTTCCATGGCGGCCCAAAGCTCGCTCTCCGCCAGCTTGCGTTCGGTGATGTCGACCGCCGCCGTCACCACCATGGCGCCGTCCCGTCCGGGCAAGCTGCACTTGGTGGTCAGCATGACCCGTTCCTCGCCGGACGCGTTGTGGATGTGCTTCTCGAAGGGCGGGAGGGTCTTTCCGGTGTTCAGCACTTCCAGATCGCGCGCCTGGCTGCCGCGGCCGACCTTTTCGCCGAAGATCTCGACCGGGGTATGGCCGATCGCGCGGTCGGCGGTGACGCCGAAATGCTGGGCAGCGTAGCTGTTCATAAAGACGAAGCGCTGGTCCGCGTCGCAGGCATAGATCATCGCCGGCACTGCATCGATTACGGCGCGCAGCCGCTCCTGGCTTTCGTGCAGAATGGCCTTCAGGGTGCGGTGGTCCTGGGCCAGCTTCTGCTCCAGGGAGTAGGCCCGATTCTTGATGATCTGCTGCTGCTTGCGCAGGGCCAGCAGATTGCGTGAGCGGACCTGGAACTCGTGGTGGTCGACCGGCGAGAGCAAAAAGTCGGTCGCGCCGGCTTCCAGCGCCTTGTAGCGGAACTCCCGATCCTCGTAGATCGTGATCACCATCACCGGCACGTCGAAGCAATAGGGCAGGTGACGGAAGCGCCGGGTGAACTCGGCGCCGTCGATCTGCGGCATCTTGAAATCGGTGATGACGAGGTCGGGGGTGTTCTGCTCGACCCAGATCAGGGCTTCCAGGGGATCCTGAAACGACTTGACCTCGGCGCCGTCCTCAATGGTGGTGGCAAGCTTGGACAGGATCCGCCGATTGATGACCCTGTCGTCTATGATCACTATAACTGACATCTGATCGCCTGTACCACCGCCCTACATATGCCGCAACGCCGGCGCTTCAGCTTGCGGAGAGCTAGACCCAGTTGTTGAGGCAATTCCTAGCCCAAATTGGTTATTATTTTGATAAAGATTTTCAGCGACTCCATAAGTACATTATAAACGACCGTCACGTAAAATCCATGTAAAGATCTAAAAAGGCGCTATTTTTACGTGACGGGCCTGTCACGGGCACTCCATTACTTGCAGGTTTAGTCCGCCCCTTTCGGTAGCGAGCGACTCGATACTATTTGAGATCCCGATTCGATGCAATTGGTCATAATTGGCAAAATTTCCTAGGAACAACTTGGCGGCACGCTTCTACGCGCCGTGAGGCCGGGTACCACCAAGGCAACGGCGAGCGCCGAGCAAACCAGGGCGATCGCGGTCATCTCCCGCCAGCCGACCCTCTCGCCCAGCGCGATGGCGCTGGAGATCACCCCGACGATGGGGATCGCCAGCGTTCCGATTGCCGCCAAACCGGCCGGAAACAGGCGGACCACCTCAAAATAGGCCCAATGGCAGAACCAAATCGGGACCGCGATGATGTAGGCGACCGCCAGCACCGCGGTCAGGCTAATTTCGGTGGGCAGTGGCCCGTCTTCGAAAAGCAATGTCCCCAGGGTGACCGGCACCGCGCCGACCAAAAGTTGCCAACCGGCCAGGGGCGCACTCCGAATCGTCCAGGAAAAGCGCTTCAGCAGCACCGTACCGGTTGCCCAACAGAGCGCGGCGCCGAGCATCAGCGCGGCACCCAGCGGAAAGGCCGCGAGCTCGGCCCAATCCGGCCCAATCAGCGCCGCCAAGCCGAGCAGGCCGAGCGCGAGACCGGCAACTTGGCTAAAACCCGGACGCTCGCCCAGAATCGGCCAGGCCAGCAGGCCCGCCCAAAGCGGCATGGTGAAGGCGATGATAACCGCCCGGCTCGCCGGGATCTGGCTCACTCCGTAGGCCGAGAGTACGTGCCAGCCGACAATGCTGAAGCAGGCGGTCAGCACCAGGGGGCCGATCTCGCGGCGCGTGATTCGAAGGCGTTGGCCTGTCAGCCGGGCGATCGCCAGAAGCCCCAGCGCGCCGCCAATCAGGCAAAGGCTGCGAAAGCTCCAAACCGGCAGCTCGCCAAGCGCAACCTTCATGACCGGCCAGTTGGTACCCCAGAAAAGGGTCATGGCAGCCAGCAGCAGGTAGCCCGACGCCGGCAGTCTCTTGTCCGGCGACTCGCGCGCGCTCACTCCGATGGCGCTTGGCCGTCAGCGGCCTTGCGCTCGACGATTCGCGCCAAGACCTCGGTCTTTTGCTCTTTTGTCATGATCGGCCATTCGCGAATCTCGTCAATTGCCCGAAAGCAGCCGATGCAGCAACCGGTCGCATCGTCGATCTGACAAACCGCGATGCAAGGTGACGGAATCGTGGTGTCGAATCGCGCCGGACGATTGCGTCGACGCTCGGCGATTCGCCGCCGGCGCTCGGCTCTTGCTGGGTCAATGGGAGCGTCGGTCATCTCGAATCCCTCGCGGCCACGGGGCGCACGTTGGCCTGCCTCGTGCGGCTTTTCAAGGCTTTTGGCTAGCGCGGAAGCGCCTGTTCGATCGCCGCTGTGACCACCGGTTCGCTCGGCGCGACTCGGGCCGGCCATGCGCCGGTCAGTTGGCCCTGGGGATCGATCAGGAACTTGTGGAAGTTCCAAGTCGGCTTTCCGCGCGCGCCCAAGGTATCGGCGATCCAGCGGTAGAGGGGGTGGGCCTCGGGGCCGGCGACCCGCTCCTTGGCGGTCATCGGAAAGTCTATGCCGAACTGGACTTCGCAGAACTTCTTGATGCCGGCCTCGTCCAGGGGTTCCTGCCCGCCGAAGTCATTTGAAGGCACAGCCAGAACAACCAAACCACGATCCCGATAACGCTCCCAGGTTTCCTGCAGGGCGGCGTACTGCGGCGTGAAGCCACAGCGCGAGGCTGTGTTAACCAACAACACGGCCTTGCCGGCAAAGTCCGCCATCGCGAGCTCGCCGCCCTCGATCGCGGTGAAGCGAAAACGGCCGTCGTAGGCGCCGTCGTCACCGGCCCAAGCGCCGCCTGACATAAGCAGGCCGCCGAAGCCGAGTAGGAGTGCGCGTCTGTCGACTCTCATGGTCCGGTCCTTGCGATTGACCTTCTAGAGATAGGGCGTCGTGTGTCGTCCTGCCAGAGCCGCCGCGCCTAGAGCCTCGACTGGGCCTCGGCCTCCAGCTCGCTCAGGTCAGTGGTATCGATGACCCGGCGCGCGATGTCATAGGCAAAACCTTGACGGCCGAGCGCCGCCAGGTCCTTCTCGCGAAAGGCGCCCCGGTCCTCAGCGGTGCGAAACGGCCCGATTCGACGGCGCCGGACCAGAGCGAGAGCCGCGCTCA
The DNA here is from genome assembly GCA_039029395.1 of Pseudomonadota bacterium. Taxonomy (GTDB): domain Bacteria; phylum Pseudomonadota; class Alphaproteobacteria; order Kiloniellales; family JAKSDN01; genus JBCCGG01. The sequence goes on from JBCCGG010000030.1 coordinate 33,214, forward strand.
GCTCGAACCCCTCCTGGTCGGCGGCAAGCGTTTCCAAGGTTTCCGCGATCAGCGCGCGATCGAGACCCTTGGCGCTCAGGCGGGCGCGCAGGCCGGCGCTCGAGATCCCGCGGCGGTGCAGGCTGCGGGCTCGCGCCGCGGCATAGGCCGCATCGTCCAACAGTCCGGAAGCGGTCAAACGGGCGATTAGCGCCTCGATCCAGCGGCCAGCCTCATCCAAATCGGTCTCGTGCAGCCTCGCCGCGCGGACGACCCGGGCCGTCAGGATTCGCCGGAGATTGGCGCTCGAGCTGGCGTAGCGATCCAGGTAGCGCAGCGCCGCGGCCTCCAGGCCGGCCTCGGTGACCGGCTTGGGGCCACGCTTTCGCCGATTGGTCTTGCGCTGGGTCATGTCGGCCAAGATGCCATAGGCGGCACAACCCGAGCCAGCCTCTTGCCGGACACAGCGGCGCGGTTTATGTCAACGGCCATGCAACCCTCTTCGCTCTCACAGCCGCCGCCCAGCCCGCGCCTGATCGGTCTGGTTAACTGGCGCGGCCTCTGGACTCTCTACACGAAGGAGACCAGGCGCTTTCTCAACGTCTACACACAGACCCTGATCGCGCCCATGGTCACCACCCTGTTGTTCCTGGCGATCTTCACCCTGGCGCTTGGCCGCTCGGTACAGGAGGTCGGCGGGGTTGGCTTCGCCACCTTCCTGGCGCCTGGTTTGGTCATGATGGCGATCATCCAGAACTCCTTCGCCAACACCTCCTCGACCATCGTGATTTCCAAGGTCCAGGGCAATATCGTCGACCTCTTGATGCCGCCGCTCAGCCCGGCAGAGCTCGTGCTTGGCCTGGCTGGCGGCGGCGTGACCCGGGGCCTGCTGGTCGGTTTGGTGGTCGGACTCGCCATGTGGGCCTTTGTTCCGCTCGGCCTGGCGGCGCCCTGGGCGGTCTTGTTCTATGCGGTCAACGCCTCCCTGATGCTCGCTCTGCTCGGCATGATCGGCGGAATCTGGGCCGAGAAGTTCGATCACATGGCGGCGGTCACCAACTTCGTGATTACGCCCTTTTCCTTTCTCTCGGGCACCTTCTATTCGATCGAGCGCTTGCCCGAGAATTGGCAGATCGTGGCCTTCTTGAACCCCTTCTTCTATCTGATCGACGGCTTTCGCTACGGCTTCATCGGCCATGCCGACGGCTCGCTGATCGGCGGCGCGCTCCTCGTCCTGGCGGTCAACGGCGCGCTTTGGGCGCTGACCCACCGGATGATCTCGAGCGGCTACCGGCTCAAGGCCTAGCGCAAGTGTCGGTGCCACAGCCCCGGCAGGTCGGGATTATCAGCTGGCTAGGCATCCGCGCCTTGCTGCGCCGGGCTCTAACGCGCTTCATGAAAGAGTCCTGGAATTCGATCGGTGGGCCAATCGTCTCCAGCTTACTGTTTCTCGCGGTCTTCGCCCTGGCAGCTGGCGGACGTGCCGAGATCGTGCCCGGCCTGGGCGTGCTCGCCTTCGTCGCGCCCGGCCTGGTGGTTGTGGTAATGGGAATGAATGCCTTCACCTACGCTGCGATGCCGCTGTTGGAGGATAAGATCGAGGGCATCATCATGGATCTCTTGGCCGCGCCGCTTTCGGCCTTCGAGCTGGTTTGCGGCTATGCCTTGGCGGCGACCTTCTGCGGCCTGCTGGTCGGTACGCTTGTCTTGGCCCTGACAGGTTTGTTCGTTGACTACGCGATCCACGATCTGGCCGCGCTTGTGGGCTTTGGGGTGCTGGCGGCATTACTGTTTGCCGTGCTCGGTGCTTTGGTGGGCCTTTGGGCCGATCGCTGGGAGCACTACAGCGCGGCCGAGAATTTCTTGATCCTACCGCTCGGCTTCCTATCCGGCGCTTTCTTCAGCCTGGCCGAGCTACCCGAGCTGGCGCGCCAGTTGATCGCGCTCAACCCGATCTTTTATCTGATCGACGGCGTTCGCTATGGTCTAACCGGGCATGCCGAGGCCAACTTGGGCGCCGGCGTGCTCTATGTCGGGAGCCTGACGCTCGTGCTGTGGGTCCTGCTTTGGCGGCTCTTCGTCCGGGGCTACAAGATCAAGGCCTAGGCGGGCTGACGGCTTAAGAAAGTGGCAGGGGTTGCCGGTCTAGGTTGCCTTTCGGGCAGGTTAACAAAGAGCGATAACCGCGATGAACTCTCTCAAGCCACGATTCACTATCGGCCGTCTCATCGGCGCCCTGGGCCTGGTGCTCAGCCTGCTGCTGCCGGCGACGCTGCATGCCGGCGGCGATCGCTCCCATGGCGAGGGGCGACTTTGGCGCGTCGACAAGCCAGGCGCGGCACCGAGCCACGTTTTCGGCACCATGCACACCAGCGACCCCCAAGTGGTCGACCTGCCGACCGAGGTTCGCCAGGCTTTCGAAGGCTCCGAGCGGTTGGTGCTCGAGCTGGTGCTCACGTCCGAGGCCGGCATGGAGCTGGCCCAGGCCATGGTGATGACCGACGGCCGTACTTTGCCAGACGTGATCGGCGACGAGCGTTTTGCCAAGGTGCTCGAGGGAGCCCGGCGCTACGGCCTGCCGGCGACGCAAATGCAGATCTTTCGGCCTTGGGCGGTGATGACCTTCTTCAGCTTGCCGCCGGCCGAGCTGAAACGCGAGATCGCCGGTAAGTTGCCGCTCGACCAGATGCTCCAGACCGAGGCCAAGGCGGCTGGCACGCCGGTCCATGGACTGGAAAGCGCGACTGAGCAGATCTCGGTCTTCACCGAGCTTCCGGAGGCCGATCAGATCGCCTTGCTCGATGTGGCGCTGATCTTGAACCCCAGCATCGACCGCTTGTTCGAGGAAATGAAGCAAGCCTATCTGGCCGGCGACCTCAACCGACTCCACGAGATGTCCCAGGAGCAGTCGGCCGGCACCGATCCGCGTCTGGCAGAGCTCTTCGAGGACCGCCTGATCGGTCACCGCAACCAGATCATGGTCGAGCGCATGCAAGAGTATCTGACAGCCGGCGGCGCCTTCGTCGCGGTCGGTGCCCTCCACCTCTCGGGCGACGACGGTATCCTGAGCCTGTTGGAGGACCAGGGCTACACCGTAGAACGGGTGCTCTGACCCGCACCTATTATTGACACATGGTGGCTTTGCGCCAATAGTGCCGGCCTTCTCCCAGAGAACGTGCCGGGTCCTCCTCGGGCCCGGCCTTCCTGTCTGTAAGGAGGCTTGCCATGAGCGATGCCCTGATGCCGACCTACGCGCGCGTCGATCTCGCCTTCGAGAGCGGCCAAGGCCCCTATGTGACCGGCAGCGACGGGCGACGCTATCTGGACTTCGGCGCCGGCATCGCAGTCAATGCCCTGGGCTACTCCCATCCGCACCTGGTCGAGGCCTTGACCCGCCAGGCCAACAAGGTTTGGCATTGCTCCAACCTCTATCGCATCCCCGAGGGCGAGCGCTTGGCCGAGCGGCTCTGCGCGGCGAGCTTCGCCGAGCGCGCCTTCTTCTGCAACTCGGGCGCCGAGGCCATGGAGTGCGGCATCAAGCTGATCCGCAAGTATCACGATGACAGCGGGAATCCCGGGCGCTACAAGGTCATCACGGTCGAGGGCGCCTTTCACGGGCGTACGTTGACGACCCTGGCGGCCGCCGGCAATCCCAAGCATCTGGCGGGCTTCGCGCCGGAGATGCCGGGCTTCGTCCACGTCGCTTTCGGCAATCTAAACGAGCTGCGCGCGGCGATCGACGATGAAACCGCGGCGATCCTGATCGAGCCGGTCCAGGGTGAGGGCGGCATCCGGCCCGCCGAGGTCGACTACATGCGTGCCTTGCGCGAAATCTGCGACGAGTTCGGGCTGCTACTGTTCTTTGACGAGATCCAGTGCGGTATGGGGCGTACCGGGCGACTCTTCGCCTACCAGTGGGCCGGCATCCAGCCGGATGTCATGGCGCTCGCCAAGGGCCTGGGCGGCGGCTTCCCGATCGGCGCTTGTCTGGCCACCGTCGAGGCCTCCAAGGGGCTCACGCCAGGCACCCACGGCACCACATTCGGCGGCAATCCGCTTGCCATGGCGGTCGCGAACGCCGTGCTTGACGTCATGCTAGAAGACGGCTTCTTGTCCCACGTCGAGCAGGTCGGTCAGTCCTTGCGGGACGGTCTGGAGGACCTGGTCGCGCGCCACCCCCAAATCCTGGCGGAGGTTCGCGGTCGCGGCTTGATGCTCGGCCTCAAAGCCTTTGTCCCCAACGGCGAGCTGCAAGCCAGCTTGCGCGCGGAAGGGCTGTTGACCGTTGCCGCCGCCGATAACGTGGTGCGCGTGCTGCCGCCCTTGATCATCGAACAAGCCCAGGTCGATGAGGCCTTGGAAATCATTGGCCGGGTTTGCGCTGGCTGGGCCCAGGCGGCCTGAGATGACCGCGCCCAAGCATTTCCTCGACCTGGACCAGCAAAGCGTCGAAAGCCTGCGGAGCATGCTCGAAACCGGTGCGGCCTGCAAAGCGGGCGCGGCCGGCGGGGAGCAGCCGCTGGCTGGCAAGGTCCTGGCGATGATCTTCGAGAAGCCTTCGACTCGTACCAGGGTTTCCTTCGAGGTCGGGATGCGCCAGCTCGGCGGCGAGGCAGTCGTGCTCGAGCCGAGCGGCACCCAGCTGGGCAGAGGCGAGACCGTGGCGGACACTGCGCGCGTGCTGTCGCGCTATGTCGACGCCATCATGATCCGCACGACCAGCGAGCGGAAGCTGCTTGAGTTGGCCGAATACGCCAGTGTGCCGGTGATCAACGGCCTGACCGACCGCACCCATCCCTGCCAACTGATGGCCGACGTCATGACCTTCGAGGAGCATCGCGGGCCGATCGCCGGCAAGGTGGTGGCCTGGTCGGGCGATGGCAACAACATGGCGACCTCCTGGATCCATGCCGCGGTGCGCTTCGACTTCGAGCTGCGTCTTGCTTGCCCGGAAAGCCTGGTGCCACCCCAAGACGTGCTCGACTGGGCGGCCGCGGAGGGCCGTGGCAAGGTGGTCGTGACCGCCGATGCCGAGGTCGCGCTCTCCGGCGCCGACGCCGTGGTGACTGATACCTGGGTCTCCATGGGCCAGGAGACAGGAAGCCCGGACCAGCGTCACAACCTCCTGGCCGCCTATCAGGTCGACGACCGCCTGATGGCTTGCGCCAAGCCAGAAGCGATTTTCATGCACTGCCTGCCAGCCCATCGCGGCAAGGAGGTCACCGCTTCGGTCATCGATGGCTCCCAGTCGGTCGTGTGGGACGAAGCGGAGAACCGCTTGCATGCTCAGAAGGGTATACTCCTGTGGTGCCTTACTTAAGCGATCAGGGCGAGCAATGTCTGAGCCACACGTAACCGACAGTGTCCTGCCCTTCGTACTGGAGCGCCCTGGCGTGCGCGGGCGTCTGGTGCGCATGGGTCCGGTGATCGAAAAGATTCTGACCCAGCACGATCACCAGGAACCGGTCGCCCAGCTGCTTGGGGAAATGCTGGTGATGACCTGCGCGCTGTCCAGCCTACTCAAGTACGACGGCGTGTTCACGGTGCAGACCAAGGGTGACGGGCCGGTCGGGATGTGCGTCTCCGACATGACGACCGACGGCGGCTTGCGCGGCTACATTCAGGCCGACGCCGAAGCCTTAGCCAAGCTTCTTGCCCAAGCACCAGATGGATGGCCCGGTGCGCGTGAACTATTCGGCGACGGTCACATCGCCTTTACCGTGGATCAAGGCCCGGACACCGAACGCTACCAGGGCATCGTCGAGCTGGCAGGCGAGCGTGTGGCGGAGTTTCTGCAGCACTACTTCCGCCAGTCCGAGCAGCTCAAAACCGGCGTGGTCTTGGCGGCCGGACGCCACGACGGCACCTGGCGGGGCGGCGCCCTGCTGCTTCAGGAAATGCCGGAAGAGGGTCCGCAGAACGACGAGCCTCTGGGCAACGACCAAGAGGACAGCTGGCGGCGCAGCCAGGTGCTGCTGTCGACGCTCAGCGACGCAGAGCTGCTCGATCCGGCGGTCACCGACGAGGCCCTGCTTTACCGTTTGTTTCATGAGGAGCGCGTTCGGGTGTTCAAACCGCGGCCACTCTATCTAGGCTGCCGCTGCTCGCGAGGGCGCATCGAGGAGATCCTGCGCTCCCTACCCCGCGACGAGGTCATGGCCATGAAGCTCGATGGCGAAATCGTTATGACTTGTCAGTTCTGCAACATTGACTTTCGCTTCGATGAGGCTTCGCTTGAGGCGATCTACGCGGCGTGACCGGCCGTCACTGGCGGCGTGGGGTCTTTGGGCGATTATCTGTCTGGGCCTGACGGCCTGCCAGATCGATCCGCCCGAGACGAGCTTTCCGGAGCTGACGTTCGACCACTTGCCGCCGCTTCGCTTCGACGTGGCCAAGGTCGAGATCGAGCAGGCCTACCACCCCAGTGTCGAGCCGCCCCACGTGGAGTTGCGAATGCCCCTGCCCCCGGCCACCGCAGCGGCCCGCTGGGCGCGCGACCGGCTGGTGGCCGCGGGCAGCGCGGGTCGCTTGGTCTTCACGGTGCGCGAAGCGCCCGTGATCGAGCAGCCGCTGGAGAAGACCGGCGGTTTGCCAGGGCTCTGGACGGTCGAGCCGTCCGAGCGCTACGACGCCCGTCTGGTGCTGACCATGACCCTGTACAATGCCTACGGAGGCCAGGAGGCCAGCGCCACCGTGACTGCGACCCGCTCGGCCACGGTGCCGGAAGATGCCAGCCTGAACCAGCGCGAGGCAGTTTGGTTCGCCCTGGTCGAGAAGCTCATGCGCGACAGCGACGACGAGCTTGAGGAGACCTTGCGCCGGTACTTCGGAAGCCATCTCTTGAATTAGATCAAGCCACGGCGGCTAGGTTTCTGACTCCACGAAGCCTCTCGCTGCAGTGTCGCGGTAGAAACCCGCCGTGTTCTGGAACACGTTCGGCTTGCGGTAGACAGCGAGAATGACGCAGCCCTCGTCCGAGTGAGTCTCGTGGAAGGACCCTGGACGGCGCCAAACGAACTCGCCGGCGCGGCAAATGCCGTCATGGTCGTAGAATGAGCCCTCGATGACGTAGGACTGCTCGATTTCCGGATGTTTGTGCATCGGCAGGGTCGCGCCTGGCTGCCATTTGATCAGGCAAGTCATCTCGCCTTTATTCTTGTCCTCGTAAAGCACCTTAATCTGGATGCCCTCGAACTGGCTTGGCGCCCAGGGGATTTGCTTTGGGTCGACATAGACCGAGCCGTCTTTGGTGGGTTCGACGCTAGGCTTTCTCTTGGCCGTCATCACAGACTCCGCATCATGTTCTGTCTCACAATCATAGCAGACTTTCGACTCTAGAGCCCCAGATCCAATAGGCCGTGGTGGACGACATGTCGCCGTCCCACGCCGATCTTGCTGGATTTGGGGGACTAACGCTCCACTAACGCTGGATAAACGCTAGCTCTGCCAAGCTCTCTCGGCACCACGCGCTAAGGACGCAGGCCAGACTGGCAAGTCACAGTGGCTGGGAGCGTGCGACGCCTTCGCGGAGTTGCCTTTGTCAAGGTGCCATCCCTTCAGTGCCCCCGGGCCTGACTGGGCGGGTCAAAGGCGCCTCAAGCATTCGGACGGGCGGGTTTGACAGGAATGATCTTCTCTCTTGGGCACGGCGGGCGGATTCTTGGCTCCGGCCGTCCCGTTTCGCGATCGGCTTTCGAGATTGAAGGCGTGGCACGCGCGCGCGCGATCCTACCCCATCAGGTTGCCTACCACACCCAGAGATATGACCTGGTCGAGGGCCTTGACCCGGCGCCAGACGGCCTGCCCGGACATCGGGGCAGCTTCCGCTACCTTTACTCGGATGTAGAGGACTTCCCGCTCATCGACGAGATCGACTTAAAGCTCGTCGCACTGGCTGAGGCCATGGTCGAGTCCGAAGGTCAGTCCGAGTCCATGGACTCAAGCGTGCCCGCGATCTTCACCTATTTCGGCCAGTTTATCGGCCATGACGTCACTGCGCATACCGACCGGGACTTCGAGACCTCGAAAATCGCCGATACGCCCTTGCACCGACTGCCGCGCGAGGTGGTTGAATCCAAGGTGCGCAATCTGCGCAGAGGAACGCTGGATCTGAATAGCCTTTACGGTGACGGGCCGGGTCAGACCGAGAACGTTCGTCGCCTGGAGCGGGCGCTTCGCGAAGGCGCGCGCATGCGCCTGGGGGTGCCGCTTCCCGTGGGCTCACGGCCGCCCCTCCCGCGCGACAACGGTGCCGACCTGCCGCGCATCGGCGCGCTCATATCCGACGGGGCGATCGACCCCGATGACCTTCCCGAGGAGCTGCGCCCGGTCGGGCCCAACGCAGAACAGCGCAAGCGCTTGGCCTTGATCGGCGACGGACGAAACGATGAGAACCTGGTCGTCGCGCAGCTGCACGTCGCTTTCCTGCGGTTCCACAACGAGATCATCCGGGCGCTGAGCGATGGAAACGGCGCCGAGTGGGACCTTGAAGAGCTCTTCGCAGCGGCAAAGCGGCAGGTCCAGTGGACATACCAATGGCTGGTAATCAATGAGTTTTTACCGCAGGTCTGTGATCCGGCTGTACTCGCCTTCGTCCTCGAGCGTGAGGCGCCGATCTACCGCGTCTTTCTGGAACGCGGACAAGAATGCGGATCGCGCGGTGCGCTGCCGATCCCTCTGGAGTTTTCGAGCGCGGCCTACCGCTTTGGCCATTCGATGGTGCGTGCCAGTTACGATTTCAATCGCAATTTCGGACGCCCGGCAGATGATTTGGAGAGCGGTCACCGTGCCAAGCTCGATCAGCTGTTTACCTTCACGGGGCGTGGGGACAATCCCATAGGAGGCTTTGGATTCACTGCCATCCCGGAGAACTGGCTGATCGAGTGGGACCGTTTCGTGAGGCCGAGTCCCGATCTCGATGGCCGCACGGCGCGCAAGATCAACAGCCAACTGGCCCGTGAACTGGACCAGATGGTGAATGAGGGCCTCAACCAGTCGGAGCCTCGGGAGATCTTCAAGCGTTTGGCATTGCGCAACCTGCGGCGCGGCTACAACCTCAATCTACCGTCTGCTCAGGCCCTGATCGCGCGCATGGCGGCCGACGGACACACCATTGAGCGTCCGCTTTCCGCTGATCAGTTGCGCAACGGTCGGTCCGGCGAGGCCCTTTTCGAGGGTGGGTTCCTCGACCAAACGCCGCTTTGGTTCTACGTCCTGAAAGAGGCCGAAGAGCAGGCCGATGGAGAGCACCTGGGCGAGCTGGGAAGCCGCCTTGTCGCTGAGACTCTGGTCGGCCTGGTCGTCAACGATCGCTCATCCTACTGGAACGAAACCAACAGCTGCGAGCGTTGGTCGCCGCACGATGCCGTCTGGCCCAATGACGAGCCGGTGACGAGTCTCGCCAAGCTGCTTGCAGCCGCTGGTGTACTGGCCCGGGAGACCGAGCCGTGATGCACGGATCCGCACCAAGCATCGCAACCGATAGCGCCCCAGCGATTGGTGGCGCTAGGGGGAGCCAAGCTTGACTTTAACCCACGAGCGGCACCGCGTGTTTGCACAACGAGGCAGCCGCAAAACAAGATCAACGAGGGGAAGGTGAAAAATGTCTAGCTTCCATGGTGGATCTCAGAGGGGTCTGCTTCCCTCTCTGCTGGACTTCGAGGATCAGGTTTCCGACGACGGGACGCAAGCGGCCCTCGGAAAGGCCAACGGCGCCGACAGAACCGTCGCAGACGAGAGATCTTACGTAGACTATCACCACTTCATCAGTCCCTGTGGTCGAGTGCACTTCAAAGGCGGCCTTGAGGAGCCGGATCAGAAATCGACGTTGGACATGTTGGATCGGCTCAATCGTTCGATCCTGGCCAACCACCTCAAGCCCCACGAGCGGGATCAGTGGGAAAACAAAGATACTCCTGCCGGCTACACCTATCTTCTACAGTTCGCTGCGCACGACCTGGTTCACACTTCGGTCGCCAACATTCCCAGCGAGGGGGTCGACCGCAAGGTGCGGAATCTGCGCGGCGCGAAGTTGGAGCTGGAGACGATCTTTGGCGGTGGTCCGGCGGTCTGCCCCCATGCCTTTGAGGCGCCGGAAGAGCACGATTCGGTGCGTCGGCGCTTGCGCTTGGGTCAGCCACGGAATGTCCAAGGTGACAATCTGGTCGATCTGGACCGCGAACTGTTCCGCACCGGTAAGCGGATGCACGGCAAGAACAAGAAGAAGATCGGCATGACCGACGTGCTGATTGCCGACCCGCGCAATGACGACAACTCGATCATCGCTCAGCTGACCGCGCTGTTCCACGCCTTCTACAATGTGGTGCTCGCGCAAACCCGAAAGAACTGGAGCAACGTGTCGGGGACCAACGGCAAGTCGCCGCCGCTCGAGGATGCCGACGTCTACGCCCGTGCGGTTACCGCCTATGCCTATCGGACGATCTTGCGCAAGGATCTACTCAAGCGCTTGCTCGATCCGGAGGTCTATGAGGTCTATGACCGGGAGTACAAGGACGAGGGCGCAGCTCCAAAATTTCTCGACAACCCGGTAAACAGCGAATCCATTCCGCTGGAGTTTTCTCATGCGGCGATCCGAATTGGCCACGTTATGGTCCGGCCTCGCTACAAGCTGAACCCCTACCGGGGCTCGAACCAGACCATTTCCAGGATCATCCGCACCAGCTCAAGAAGGTCCTTCAACCACGTTCCCCTGCGCCTGAACTATTTGGTGGATTGGGCGCATTTCTTCGAAGTGGATCCTCAAGTGACCGAATCCGCGGCCTTCAATTGGGCGGCCAAGTTCGGATTGCATTCGGCGTTGGACTTGGGGAACGTGACAGACTTTCCGGTCCTACAGAAGAGCGGTGCCGGAGGTCTGTTGTTGCGTGACATGGTGCGCGGCCAAGCGGCCAAGCTGTGGTCTGTGGACGGGTTGTGCGACCTGATCCAAGGCCGCCTCGGATCGGGTGACCCCGGCATGCCAAACCTGCCGTCGCTGCCGGGCAAAGCCGGGCGCACCAAGAACATCTGCGCGGCGTTGAAATCGCTCTCGGACGTGGCGGAGCACGAGTTGGGATTGGACGAAAACCTCAGGATCAATGAGTCCGACACCTCGCGGCTCAAGCAAGATCCACCACTTTTCCTCTATGTGCTTGTAGAGTCTCAGATGGGCCCGTCGAAGGGCACGCGCCTTGGTCCTTTGGGCTCGATCATCATGGGCGAGGTCTTCTTCCGCGCGATGTCCCGCCATCCGGATGTCGTCGGCCCGCGAGTAGCCAGGTGGGAAAGAAAGGTCGCACAGGTTGCGGAAGGCGTTCTTCCTTTCGTGCCGACCTCAATGTCGGACCTGATCGACATCATAGAGACCTATGACCCGCCGGCGTTGACGGTGCTGGACCCGCTCGCCTAGCGTTCCCGCAGGAGTGGGCAACAAGAAGCGAATGCAAGAATGGAGAGAGGTGACATGCCTGGACCGAAGATGACCATCCACAACTATCAGAAGATAGGCGAGCTGATCAAAACCTGGGCGAGCGACGAAAAGAAGCGCCCGGCAACTAAGGAAGACCTTTTGGCCATGGCCAACGACGACGGCTTGAATCTCGAGTTGGCGGACGAGGTAACGACCGTGGTCTACACCGACGTTCCCGAAGAACAGGCGAGCGAAATCCGTTTCGTCATTCCGGCGAACAACGCTCTAAGTGTCGGCGTTGAGGAGGACCTCTATCCGCTTCCGACGTTCTATGCCGAAAACGCCTTTCTCGATCCCGAGCAAAGGGTCATGGACGATGACGAGACCGAGGCCTTTCGGACCATGCGCATTGGCGAGTACACCACATCGAAGTGCAAATGATGGAGTCATTCTAGAGGGCTTGGCGGTGCCGCGTTGGGCATCGCCAAGCCCGCCTCTCGCAAGCCCCTGAACAACTGCCGAAAGGTCTCTTGGTTGCGGATCGGGTAGCAGCTGGTCAGCCAATCGGCGATGGCCTGGTCGTCGGGCGTCTCCTCTGCGACCCAGTTTGCCCGCACGTTCTCCACGAACCTTGCCAGCACCTCCCGGGCTTCGGCGGGCTGGCCGCTAAGGGCCAGGGCGGCAGCGTGCCATGCCGGAATGTCGGGGACGACTTCCTCGGCGTACTCGCAGGCCGTGATGCATTCGTCGTAGTCGCCGTTCAGGAAGTAGAGCACCGCCTGGTAGGACCAATGAGTCTTTGAAGGGCGAAACTCGAACTCGAGGGCCACCTTGGAGAGTTCGCGCGAAGCTTCCACCCGATCACAAAACGCCAGACCGACAGCGGCGGAGACCAACACCCAAGGATCGTTCTCGTTGTTCTGGTGGGCCAGCTCGAAGGCGAGCTCGGCCTGCTCGAACTGCCGGCACATGGCGCTGCTCCAACCCAGGCAAAGCTGGGAGCGGCTGTCCAGCGGATCGAGCTGAACCGCGCGCTTGGCGAGCTGCAAGGCGTTGCGGCGGCTGGTTTCATTGCTGATCGTGCCCGGGAAGAAGAGATGCCGCGTGTTCTCGATTTCCGCCCGGCTGTAGTAGCCTCTTGCAAAAGTCGGGTAGCGGTCGATGATCGAACGGAACAGCGCGTCGGCCCGGCGCCACACCGAGGCGTCCTTGATCAGCAGGAGTTCCTGACCCCTTAGCCACTGGTCATAGACCTCCAAGGTGGCGTCGTCGCCGACCGCCGTGCGCGCGAGCCGATCGGCCGATAGATGCAGGTTCAAGGCGACTCCCAGGCGGCCGACGATCTCGTTCTGGGTCTGCCGCCAGCTGTCGATCTGGCGCTCGAAGCGCTCGCTCCAGACGTAGAAGTTCGATGCAAGATCCTTCAGGGTGATCGCGATCCTGATCGACTTCTCGCTGTCAAATCCAGAGATCGACAGACCGTAGCTCGACGCCGTCATCAGACCTCTTAGCTGATCCGCGGAGAGGCCCTGGACGTCGATGATGCGCCACTCCCGAAAGCGGATGAGACAGGCAATCAAGTCGTGCCGGAAACCGCTCAGAATATGAACCCTGGTCGGAGCCAGGCCGCTGGCATCACCGTCGGCGACAAAGAGTCTCGGGCGTAGAGCCGCGTCTTGGGCATTCGCCTCGGCCCGGGCATAGATCCCCGACTGCGCAACCAGATCGAGCGCACTCTCCTGTCGTTTCGGCAGCTGTGCCGCCTGGGGATCGAAGGCGCCGGTCTTGACCGCAACGATTAAGTCTTTGGTCGCCGCCGAAGGCTCTTCACCATAGGTGTTCTCGAGGAGATTCCAGAAGGCCTGATAGACCTCCAAAGCGCGCGCGGCATCGCCGATGCTCGCGTAGCCGCGTATCAGGGCTTGGCAGGCCTGCTCGTGGAGCGGGCGTAGGTCGAGCAGTATCTTGGCGATCTCGCAGAGTTGTGTGGGTTCGATGTCCGGCTCGCCGAGCCGGTCTTCTAGCTGTCTGACCAGGTCCTGCAACAAATGCTCGCGGGTGGTCGCGAGCCAGGCGTAAAAGTTTGGGTCGAGGTCCTCCGCACCGTAAAGCAGCGTCGAGAAGGCCGATGCCTCCTTGCGGAGCCTGGGATCGATCGTCGAGTCCTGGAGCGAGGCGACCATCTCGTCGACATCGGTCGACACCAGACTCCCGTCCAGATGGACCTCGGTCCTGCCGGACACCAAGCCCTTGAAGCCAATGTCGTTGAAGATCGTTCTAAGAACCCAGATGGTATGCCGAAGGCTGGTCTGGGCTCGCTCCTCCGTCGACTCGCTCCACAGCATGCCGCGCAGGTATTCGCGGCTGCAGCTCTTGCGTGGGCTGAGCGCGAGGAGTCCCAGCAAGGCTTGGGCTTTCTGGCTCGAGATCGATACCGCGCGGCCGCTAATGGTGGCGGAGAACCCGCCGAGCAGATTCAGGTGCAAGATCTGGTGGCCGGAAGAATCGCTTGCTTTACTCAATCCGCTCTCCAATAGCGCGACGATCGCCAAGCTAGATCAGCCGCAATCCCTTCGTGAAAGCCTCGGTTCCACCTGTCGCCATTCGGACTCCGGCCAGCCTTTCGGTCTCGACATCCGGTGTTGCGGGTTGGAGCTGTGGCGATATCACCTTGACCACCGCCACCTGTTCTTCGTGCCTGCTTAGGTCCACCTCGTAGAGCTCGATCCCCACTTGACCGAGTCTTTCCTGGAGGCCTTCGAGGGACTCTTGTCGGGGGCTGTGATTGTCGTAGTGCAGCGGGTTCGTTTTGGCCTCGGGCCAAAACAGCGGCTGCCGCCTGCCGTCGATAGCCGCTACTTGCGCAGCCTCTTCGCGCTCCCGGACCGAGAGTGCGCCTTCGCCAGCCTGCTCTCGCTTTGCGCGTCGGATGTGATGACTGAGCTCCATCTGGCACATCTCCCTATAGGCGGCCCGTGCGGCTGCCCCATAGCTGTGGCGTGCCGCCGTGCCGCAAGCGTAATCTCGGCCTTCCGGCCCGAAGGAGACGGCGGCCACCGCTGGAACCGAAAGGTCGCTCGTGATGTCCAGCAGCACCTCGCAGCGACCGGTCTTTCCGCGCCGCGCTCGGTTCCGAAATCGATCGAACTTCGCTTGGCCGCTGGCATCGAACCGAAGATGCCGGGCCTGGCGACCGCCGTACCACCAGAGGGCCGCGGCGTCTCGCTCGATGAGTTCGAAAAGACCATGACGGGCCGCCTCGCTTCGAGATTTCCCGGCGCCGCAGCCTTCGCTCCGCGGGACCAGAGGCTCACCGCCGCCGGGCACCGCCTCACGGCCGAAGCAAAGCGCTGCGGGGATCGATGCGGACCCGCTGGCGCCCACGCAAAGTCCTTCAATAGTCAAAACGTCTCTCGAAGCGTTGTGCAGGCGTGCGGCCAGACCGTTGCAGGAGTCGGTTCGTGTGCTTGACAAGACGGCTGGCGGAGTCTTCCGGGCGCAGAAGATTGCCCGCAGCTCGGAGATTTCGCCGCAGGCCGCGCTTAAGGCATCCGATGGGTTCAGGTCCACGCCGGTCACGCACAAATCGGTTTCGGACACCTTCTCAATCAACTCGGCCCCGATGAAGCTGAGTCCAGGTGCATCCGGAGGCGCGAGGATGAACAGCCGGCGGAGGTGGTGAAGCATATCGAGACACCAGTCAAGCCCTGCCGTGCCGCGTGCGCTGTCTGTCTGGATGGTAAGGAGATTTGCCAAGAACTGGAGCTTTTCGTCGGGCGTACCTGGCGGTGCTGGGCCGCCAGGCAGCACGACCCGCTCGAGTACAGCCATCACATCGTCGCGGGAATAGTCTCGGATCACATCCTTGGTCCCCGGTTCGTGGTTCTTCCGCTCGCCCCGATCATGGCGTCAATGGGAACGAAGGATGCCGGCCGCGGCGAGGAACGGCGCCCAAGTGGTCTGGACCTGGCTGATCGCCCGCTCAATCCTTTCGCGTAGAGCCGCCATCTCATCCGGGCCCTTCGGCTTCTCCCCGCCGTGTGCCCGGACCAAAAGCCGCTCCAAAGTCCGCTCCTCCCACCGGGCGCGAGACGATTGACCTTCGGCCGCGGCGATGACCTGAACGATGGTCGGTGGCACGGGTACCACGCCGCCTACATTGGGTGCCGGAAAGAACTGCGGCATGTCCGCCAGGACCCGGTCGTTCGCGATGTCCTCGGACAGCTTGCTTGAAAAAGACAGCACAGCGGTGTCATTCAAGGGGCGGACCTCAAGCGAGCTTCGGTAGCGGGTCATGGTGAGCGCGCACATGGCGTCGCGCAGAACCGCAGCGGCGTGCGCTGGCATGCTGCCATCCAATGGGGCTTGGCGGCGAATCTCTCCCCAGCGCTTAGGCGCCGAGAGGCAACGTTTCATCAGCGCACTCGTTGGGTCTCCCTTGGCCGCGACCTGTTGCATGGTTCGCGTTGCGGCTGGCCAGACCGTACCGAACAGCTCCTCGTCATGGATCAGCGGCGGGCGGCCGATGGCCATTGGCCCCTGGCGCGAAAAGACGTCGACACGGAAAGGATGGGCGTTGCCGAAGACGGTCAGATCCTCAAGCAGGACGGGATCGTCGATCTCCTCGAAATGGTCAGCGATCCAAGAGGGTTTGCCCGATAGGAGATAGGCGCTGTCGCCCGAAAAGTGAAAGCCGACGGCGGCCATGTCCGAGGCAACCTCTCCGAAGCTGGCCGGATACCAGCTTTCATTGAGGAACTCATGGACGATGTAGTTGAAATTTACCGGCTGCCAATCGGCCAACAAGGCGCGGGCCAGGGGATGCTGTTCGAAATAGGGGGCAGAACCCCTACTCATGCGGTGCAAGGCGTCGATCGCGGCGCGGCGGCGGCGGTTCAAGTCACCCGGAAAGCCGTCGATCAGGCGTCGCATGAGATCGCGCACCGGCACGGTTTGACCATAGCCCGCCTGGGTGTTGTAGGAAACGAGCGCGAGTCCGTCTGGCTTGACCGACCGCGCAAGCAGAGCGAAGAGGTCGCCGCGCACCCTGGCGGAGACCCAGGAGTAGATGCCGTAGGCCGTGGCGAAGTCTAAGTCCTCGATCGCCTGGGCCGCTGGGCTCGAAAAGGCACCGGCGATGAACTGGACGTTCGCGAGACCGCAGCGCTTGGCCCGCGCGCGGGCCTCCTCGATACGTGCCTCGTTGATGTCTATGCCGAAGAACTGGCTGTCAGGATAGGCCGCCGCCAGCACCAGAAGGGTGATACCGGTGCCGCACCCTAAATCGGCGTAGCGAAAGGGTTGCTCCAAATCGGGCGCCGGCACCCCGGCCGCGCGTGCCGCCATAGCGACTTGGACCGGCGTTGAACGTGAGTTGAAACAGGGCACATAGGGGATATCCAGGATGTAGCCGTCCGCATCCCGAGGCGCCAGGTTGGTGCTCATGCTCCTAAAGCACCCTCCACCCGCTTTACGGGCCAGTCGCCGACGCCAAAGCCAATCATTTGATCGCAGCTCCCCGCCCAAGGTGCGACGGCCTCATCGATTGCATTTGTCCACCCGGCCCCATCGGTGGACTGCAACGAAAGATAAGCCATAGAGAAGATTATCACATTGGATGGGACCGATAGTCAAAAGTTCGCCTCCTTCATCTGCACGTGTAGATTTTACTTTCGTCAGGATTAACCGGTGCCGCTAGCGCCCTGTCCGGTCCGACGCAATCCCCTTGCCGCGGCGCCCTTTCGCACCGCACAGTGACGGCCGGTTCACACTTCGGTCGGTGCCATGGATGACCTGCTTTTCGAATCTGCCTGTTCGATGATTCAGGCCCTGAGGACACGCTCGGTTTCGAGCGTGGAGCTGGTCGAGGCGCACCTTGCCCGCATTGAAGCGGTCAACCCCAGAATCAACGCGGTCGTCCAGCTGGCGTCCGCGCGTGCGCTGCGCGAAGCTCGGGCAGCCGATGAAGCTTTCGCCCGCGGCCAGGATCTTGGGCCGCTGCAAGGCTTGCCGATCACCATCAAGGACTCCCTGGACACGGCGGGGGTCGTGACCACCTGGGGTACGACCGGCCGCCGGACATTCGTCCCCGAGGCGGACGCCCCGGTGGTCGCGCGCCTCCGCAAGGCTGGCGCGATCGTGCTGGGAAAATCCAACACCTCCGAGCTGACGCTGGGCGGCGAGATGGACAACGCCATCTACGGCCCGACCCACAATCCCCACGATACCACACTCTCGCCGGCTGGCAGCAGCGGCGGCGCGGCCGCGATCGTCGCGGCCGGTGGGGCGGCTTTCGATATCGGCAGCGACACCGGCGGCAGCATCCGCGAACCGGCCCATGTCTGCGGCATCGCCGGCCTCAAGCCGACCGCCGGCCGCACGCCACGCACCGGCCACGCCGTGCCGCCCGGCCTGGGCGCGGTTGATGGTTTGACCGTGCTGGGGCCCTTGGCCCGCCGGGTCGAGGATCTCGCGCTCGTTCTGCCGGTCATTTGCGGGCCCGATTGGCACGATCCTGCGGTCGTTCCCATGGCCCTCGGCGATCCGGCGGCGGTTCGGCTCGAGGGTCTCAGAATAGCTGCCTACAGCGACGGCGGGCTGGCGCCCCCCAAGCCTGAGATCGCCGCGTTGCTACGACGGGCCGCCGACGCCCTGGCCGGGCGCGGCGCCGTCGTCGAGGAGGCTGCGCCCGCGGTGTTGCCGCAGGCTGCCGAACTCTACCCGAGGCTTCATCTGGCCAATGGACGCAATTGGTTGCGCCGGCAGCTGGCCCAAGCCGGGACGGCCACGCCCGGGCCTCATGTCGCCCGCCTTCTGGCGCGGGAAGCGGTGCACGAAGCGCCTTCCTTGGCCCAGGTCTCTGCCCAACTGGAGAGCTTTCGTTCAAAAATGCTGGGCTTCTTGCAAAGCTACGACGGGATTCTCTGTCCAGCGGGGTGCAAACCCGCCGTGCCTCACGGCATTTCCCGGCTCGACGGTATGGATCGGGTCTGGGGCCACCTCTACGCCTACAATTTGACCGGCTGGCCGGCTGCGGTGGTGCCGGCGGGCGTCAGCGAGTCCGGCTTGCCGATGGGCGTTCAGCTGGTCGCCCGCCCCTGGCGGGAAGATGTCGCGCTGGCCCTGGCCGGCGCAATCGAGCAGGACTTGGCGGCCCACCGGCGACCGACGCTTTAGCCCGCTGTCGCGCCCAGGCGGATTGTATCCGCGGCGCCCAAGCCTATCTAAAACTCGGACCTTAAGAGAGGGAGATCATGGATCCTCAGGGCATTCTTGAGCAGTTTCTCGGACCAGACACGCGCCGCCGCGCCGGCGGCGCGGTCGCAAGCGCTTCCGACAAGCTGGCGAACAGCGGATTGGGCGGTGTCGCCGGCGGCCTGGCGGCTGGCGGCTTGCTGGGCATCTTGCTCGGCAACAAGAAGGCGCGCAAGACCGTCGGCAAGGTTGCGGGCGGCGTGGTCGGCTACGGCGGCGCCGCCGCGCTCGGCGCCTTGGCTTACCGCGCCTATCAGAACTGGCAAGCCGGGCAGCAGCCGGCGCAGCAGCCCGCGGCCGGAGGTCAAGCGGCCGAGCCGCCGCCAGCCGGATCCAAGTTCCTGCCCGAGACCGCACCGGCCCGCGACGGCAAACCCTTCGAGCTAGCCCTGGTCATGGCCATGATCGCCGCCGCGAACGCCGATGGCCACATTGGCCCGGAGGAGCAACGGTTCATCTTCGATCGGGTGGGCGAGCTGCCGCTCGGCGCCGAGGACAAGGCCTTCGTGTTCGACGCCTTAGGCCGTCCGCCGAGCTTGCAGGACATCGCCGACATGGCCGACGGGCCGGAGCAGGCGGCCGAGCTCTACCTCGTCTCGCGCCTGGCCATCGACCCGGACCAAGCGAGCGAACAGGTCTACCTGGAGGCCTTGGCCAGCCGCCTGTCCCTGCCGACGGAACTGGTCGCGCAACTGGAGACACAGGCAGCGGAGGTCCGCGGCTGAGCGTTGCGTCGGCCGCGATCTGGACAGGCCGGGGAGTCCTATGTCATTGAAGGCACATGAAAGCGAGCTCGCCCCATAGACTGTCCGTTGCGCCGATGATGGATTGGACGGATCGTCACTGCCGGTACTTTTTGCGGCTCATCTCCAGGCGCGCTCTGTTGTACAGCGAGATGATTCCTGCCGGCGCGATCGTCTACGGCGACCGGGCGCGATACTTGGCGTTCGACCCGGCCGAGCAGCCGCTTGCCCTGCAAGTGGGCGGGGCCGATGAGGACGAGCTGGCGCGCGCCGCGGAGGCGGCGGCCGCCGCAGGCTACCGCGAGCTTAACCTCAACGTGGGCTGCCCCAGCAACCGGGTTCAGAAGGCCCGTTTCGGCGCTTGCCTGATGGCCGAGCCGGCATTGGTCGGGCAGTTGGTCGCCACCATGGCCCGGGCCTCCGGTTTGCCAGTCACGGTCAAATGCCGCATCGGCATCGACCAGCAGGACCACTACGACGACCTCAAGGGCTTTGTAGAGACGGTCGCCGAGGCGGGCTGCCGCAGCTTCGCGGTGCACGCCCGCAAGGCTTGGCTCAAGGGCCTCAGCCCGAAGCAGAACCGCGAGCTGCCGCCCTTGCGCTACGACCGGGTCTATCGCCTCAAGGCGGATTTTCCGGCTCTTGAGATCTTGGTCAACGGCGGCATCCAAAGCCTCGACGAGGCCCTGGACCATTTGGGCGAGGTGGACGGCGTGATGATCGGCCGGGCCGCCTATCACAATCCCTATTTGCTGGCCGAGGCGGACCGGCGCATCTTCGGCGACGGCCGCCCGGCGCCGAGCCGCGGCGAGATCGTTGCTGGGCTCCTGCCCTATGCCGCCCGCGAGGTTGCGCGCGGCGTGCCGGTCAAGTCGATCACCCGGCATATCCTGGGCCTGTTCAACGGCTTGCCGGGCGCCCGCCAGTGGCGCCGCCACCTAAGCGAAGAGGCCCACCGCCCGGGTGCCGGGCCGGCGGTCATCGAGGCAGCCTACGAGAAGGTCGCCGAAGTACTGGAGCGGCGCGGCGAAGCGGCCTAGCGCGGGGGACTTGCATCGCCTCGGCGGCGGGATCAAACTTGTCCGGCACCCCGGAAGGAGGCCGCCCATGCGCCTGACCGACGAGGAAGTAAAGCGCTTCCATGACGAGGGCTATCTCTTCCTGCCCGAGCGCTTTTCGGCCGACGAAGCCGCGGTCTTAAAGGAGGAGGCGGCGCGGCTCTACCAGCTCGAGCGCGAGGAGATCTGGTGCGAAGACAACGGCGCGCCGCGTACCGCTTTCGCGGCCCATACCTACAGCGAACCCTACCGCCGCCTGGGCGCCCACCCGCGTCTGATCGAGCCGGTCATGCAGCTGCTCGACGGCCAGGTCTACATGCATCAGTTCAAGGTCAACGCCAAGGCCGCCTTCGACGGCGCGGTCTGGCAGTGGCATCAGGATTATGGCACCTGGGCGCGCGACGACCTCATGCCCGCGCCCCGGGCCATGAACATCGCGGTCTTCCTGGAGGAGGTCAGCGCGGTCAACGGCCCCCTCATGCTGATCCCGCGCAGCCACCGGGATGGGGTGCTTGAGGCCGGCCACGACCTGGAGACGACCAGCTATCCCTTGTGGACTCTGGACCGTGCCACCGTGACGCGGCTCGCCGAAAATGGCGGCGTGGTCGCGCCGACCGGACCGGCCGGTTCGGTGCTGATGTTCCACTGCAATCTGGTGCACGCCAGCCCGCCCAACATCTCGCCCCTCGGCCGGACCATCGTCTATTTGAGTCTCTGCGAGGTGGAAAACCACATTCGCCGCTTCAAGCGCGCCGACTGGATCGCGCACCGGGACTTTACCCCAATCGTGCCGCTGGCCGACGACTGCCTGAGGGCGCTGTCCGTAGAGGGCGCCGCAGTGGCGGGGTAATCCCTGCCGCCCGAATACTAGCACCCGGCACGGCCATCGTGCCGGCGCCCGTCAGTCCTTGCTTTCGATCCCCAGATTATCCTTTAATGGTCTAGGCCGAATTTCTCGCGGCTGTTGCCAGTTTTCCATCTCGCTTTTCTCGCGAGCCATTCTTGTATGAGGAGCGTTCAAATGGCTATCAGACTGCCCGAGACGATCGGCACCGAAGGCAACGATGTCTTCAATACCTTTGAAGATCACATCTTCTTCGGCCTGGAGGGCGACGACACCTTCCTCGGCAATTTCGGAGAGGATTTCCAGATCATGGTCGGCGGCAGCGGCGCCGATACCTACGTGGCAAACAACAACTCAATCATCACCGTGCTGGAGAACGGCAACTCCGTCGGCGATACGGTGGTCGCCACGGGCATTGGCCTGACCCTGGATAGCTCCCTGGCCGGCACCATCGACGGCCGCCACCTGGTCGCCGGCGACACCGTGAGCGGGCAGGTGGTTTTTGTGCTCGATTTCCTCGACCCCGAGAACCGCATCGAGACCGTCGAGATCTTCGAAGGCGTTTTCGGTTTCGACGATGTAGTCAACGGGATTTTCAACGCGCCAGGGTTCCAAGGCGACATCGCCTGGGAAGACCTCGGCCAGTTCGACCTGCAAGCTTTTGAAACTGGAGAGATCAACGAAACGATCGCGTTTTATGACGCGCGCGCGGCCGCATTGGAAACGATCGGTGACTCGGGCATGGGTACCGGCGATCTGGTCGATATCTTCCGCTTCTTCAACACCGGAGCCGGCGGCCATTTCTTCACCGCAGATTTGGGCGAGCGCGACGTGGTCTTGGCCGAGCTGCCGACCTTCAACTTCGAGGGCGCCGGCTTCTTCGCCTTCGACGCGGCGGCCACGGTCGCCGAGGCCGATCCGGTCTTCCGCTTCTTCAACACCCAGGCGGGCGGCCACTTCTTCACCAACAGCGAAGCCGAGCGGGACTTCGTGCTCGACAACCTGGACAACTTCATCTTCGAGGGCACCGGCTTCCAGGCCTACGACCAGCAGATCGGCGCCTCCAAACCGGTCTTCCGCTTCTTCAACAACGATGCCGGCGGCCACTTCTTCACGATCAACGAAGCCGAGCGGGACTTCGTGATCGATAATCTGCCACAGTTCACCTTCGAGGGAATCGGCTTCTACGCCTTCGACGACGCCATGGCGATGACCGGCTAGCCTCCGAAACGGGAGGAGATCGCTTCAGACTGTTGTCTGAGTATTTGCGACAGAAATTTTCGAGCGAGAGTCAAAATGGGGGAGGGCCATTTGGATGTACGCAAGCATTCGTCGCTACCGGATCGACCGGAGTTCCATTGATCGGATCAGCGCCTTGGCGCGCGATGGCTTCTTGCCGATTATCTCGGAGATGCCGGGTTTCGTCGCTTACTACGTGGTCGATCAGGGCGATGGCAATGCGGCCACGATCAGCATATTTCAGGACAAGGCGGCGGCTGAGGAGTCGAACCGGGCCGCCGCGGGCTGGGTTCAGGAAAACATGGTGTCCCTGATCGAGGGGCCGCCTGAGATCCTGGCCGGCAAGGTCGTGGTCAGCTCGTCTTGAGCGGCTCCATCATCGGTGCAACCTGCCATCGGGATGGAAGGCGTTGAACACGAAGGCGAAGGTCACGTCGTAGACTTCGTCCTCTAATCCGTCCTCGGTTTTTCGCTGGACCAGCACATTGCCCACGTCGCGGCCTTCGGAGATCTGCCGGCTGTCGAGCGCCGAGTTCTGGCCCGCCTCCCAGGTCAGGACCAAATCTTCGAACTCGATTCTCTTACGCTCTTGCAGGCTCTCCAGAGTCCAGGCGTCGGTGCCCACCTTGACCACTCGGGCCAAGGCCTCGATGCCCTCGGGGAGCGGACCGACCGGAAAGTAGGGGCGTGGCGCGCTGTCGTAGCCGGCATAAGGATTGAGGCCGTAGCTACGCATGCCCGGGTTGTTCGGTACCAGCACCTGGCCGTTTGGATGTCGGTCGCGGAACTTGGTCCAGGACTCCAGGCGCGCTGGGATCATCTTGAGCTTGGTACCGGTGCGTGCGCCGACGATCGACTCGCCGAGGAACTGTTGCCACCAGCTCTCGGTTGCCCGGTCGTACATCACCATGTCGGAGTTGCGAAGCTTTCCGGTGGTGCCGAAAGTCGTCGCCTCACCCTCGACCCGCCGATCGAACACGATCGCCGAATTGCATAGAGGACAGTAGGTGACGGCGACCGGCTGTCCGCCGACCTCGTCGTTGACGATCTCGTGCCAGGTCAAAATGCGCAGAGGATAGGCCCTGGCGTCGCCCTCGATCACCAGGCCGATGACCGGCTCTTCGGGGCCCAGGTCGGTCATCTCGGAGACCGCCTTGAAGATCGGCTCGTCGATCGAGGGGATGCCGTCCTTGGGCGGCCCGCCGCTCATGATTTCGCCAAGATCGACCGAGTGGGTTTCGAAGTCGGTGTCCGGCCACTCGAAGCGCCAGAATCCCGGGTTCGCCGCCGCCGTCCCGGCAAAGCCCAGGAAGAGGGCGAAGAGGACGGCCAACCCCAAGCGCCGGCGTTCCTCTTGTCGCTGGTTCATGCCCATCACCGGCCAAGCATGCCCGCCGCCCGATGGGAGAGCCAATCAATTCCCCTTGAGCGGCCGGTCCGCCTAGGGCGAAATGTGCAAACTTGTTCGAGGAGAGGCCATGCCCCGTTTCGCCGCCAACATCACCCTGATGTTCCCAGAGGTGCCCTTCCTGAAGCGGCCCGCCGCCGCGCGCGCGGCCGGATTCAGGGCGGTCGAATGTCAATCGCCCTACCAGGTGGAGCGCGACGCACTGGCCGAGCAGCTCAAGGAAAACGCCATCGAGCTGGTGCTGCTCAACGCGCCCAACGGCGGCGCCGAGAGCGGCGAGATGGGCATGGCGGCCCTACCGGACAAAGTCTTGGCCTTCCGAGAGACCTTCGCGCTCGCCCTGGACTACGCCGCCGCAACCGGTTGCCCGCGCATCCATTGTATGGCCGGCTGCCCCGGCGACGATTGGCCAAGGGACGAGATCGAACGAGTCTATCAGGAGAACCTATGCCATGCCGCCGAACGGGCCGCGCCCCACGGCATCACGGTGATGATCGAGCCAATCAACACACGCGACTGCCCGGGTTATGCCTTGAGTACCTGCGCCCAGGCACGCGACCTGTTGACGGGCGTGGCGGCCGACAACGTGGCCCTGCAATTCGACTTCTATCACGCCAGCATTATGGAAGCCGACCCATTGGCCGCCTTTGCCGATCATCGGGATGCAATCGATCACCTACAGGTCTCCGGCCGACCCGGCCGGCATGAGCCCGATGGCAAGCAGGAGATCGACTTTGCGAAGATCTTCGCCGAGATCGACCGCCTGGGCTACCATGGATGGGTCGGTTGCGAGTACAACCCACGCGGCGACACCCTCGAAGGCCTGGCTTGGGCCCGGCCCTACGGCATCGGGCCCTAGCCGGCGGTGCGCGGCACCAAATGGCGCTCCCAGCTTCCCGGTGGAAACCCTGACCCTGTCGGGGGCGTTAATCAATTCTATCGCGAAGAGTTGTAGCCTGGACTGCATGCATGGGTTGGTCCTTCTCTGCGCGGCGCTTTTGGTGGCCTGTACCACCCTCTGGTGGGCCTTCGGCCCCCAGACCGCGAGCCATGCCCGAGAAACCGCGAGCAGCCGGCAGGTCGCTTTGCTGGCACCGGCAGGCGGCTTCGGGCACGACCTATCGGTCGTCGATGCCTATGCCGCCATCCCCCACCGCCGGACGGCCTTCTCCGAGCGTGAGTCGACCCGATCCCATGGCGACGCGCGCTACCTGTCGGCGCTTTTCGCCTGGACCGATTTGGCTGTCGTCGAACGTGTTACCAGCCAGCGGGCCCTCTGGTCCCAGCAACATTCATCGCTGCCGGCAAGCAGCTATGACGCGATTCTAGAAGGCCTTTCGAGCCTCGAGACGCCTCGCCATCTGCGCCCGGCTCAGGACCTGATAGAAAGCGCCATTTCCGACCAGCGAGCATACTTCGACGAATGGCAGGCCTCGGGCCGAAGGGACTACTTCAAAGCCAGCCATGCGTTGGTGCAGAGCTCGCACCGAAAGCTCATCGCGGCTTACAAGAAGCTGAAGGCAGCCTATGGCGACGAGCCTGCCCACAACAAACGGGCCTTCTTCGATCACCTCTGCGCGCTCGACTTCATCTAGAGCGGCTGGCACCAGCGAACCCACTGCTAACTCGAGTCTGCGCTATCCGGTGCGCCGCCACGTGGCCGCCCAGCCTTCCGGCAGCTTGTGGCCACAATGGCGGCAGATGCGTGCTTCGACTTGAATGTCGGCGTCGCAGTTCGGGCATTTCTGGCGTCCGCTCTTGCCGTTCTTGCTCTTCACCCGGGCGAACACCACGTGGATTACCGCAATTGGCCCCAAGAGCAGGCCATAGAGCAGCCACAGCGCGCCATTGCGCTCTTTGCGATGGGCCAACGCGGCGACCGCGATCGCAAAGGCTACCCAGATAAAAAGATAGCCGACCATCTGGCCCCGGGCTCCTCGGCGGGGTGTGGTGAATTATTTTGTTATAATTTTGTTAAAGATACGGTTTTTTGCTGTTTGTCTCAAGCGCTATCTAGGTTGTAGGGCCAGGCACAACCGCCACCGGATCGCCGACCGCGATCTCGGCATCGTTGAGAACGCGGCAGCAGACCCCGCCGCGCCAGTCCGGCATTAGCGCCTGTCGTAGCCCCTGGTGCGCCTGATCCATGCGCGTGCAAGGCTCGGTTTCCTGGGTGACCTCAAGCTCGAGACCGCCGATGGTGATGCGCTGCCCGCTCTCTCTGGGTAGCTCGATTCCGCCGACCAGCAGATTGGCTCGCCGGGCGGTCCAGGGCACCTCGGTCGTCAGCTCATGGCAGACCTTGGCCCAGACATCGGCCGAGAGCACCGTGACTTGGCGCTCCCGGGCACCCTCGATGCGACCGCGAAAATCGCCCTCGACGCCGTTCGCGCGGGTCACATGGCTTCGCGCGAGCTCTTCCATTGGCGCATGAGTCTTGGCTTTGCGGGCGATGGACAGAAGTTTTCCCACGGCTTGCGGCTCCTGGCTGCGAAGGGCCAACAGCCAAGCACGGCGTGGGGTACAGCGGCAAGCGCTAACGAGCGACTATAGGGTATAGGGGCCGCGCAGGGCTATTCGGCGCTGACCTCTGCCAGAACCGAGACGTCCAAATAGGTCCGCGCGATTTCTGGGTCGAGTTGCCACACCAGGCTCTCGACCTCGTGGGAGACCGCGGCGCAATCGTCCAGGGCGTCGAAGATTTCCAGGCGCAGGCCCAGGCTGATCTCCTCCTGGCGCATGCCAAGCACGCCGGCCTTTTGAAGGGGCGCGCAGGCCCGGGCTAGCTCCTGTTCGGCGTCGTAAAGTTCATCCACCGACTCTGGCTGGGTGGTCTCCAGATCCATGATCGTGTAGGCGAGCGCCGTGGAGGCTTGATTCTGGCGCAAGAAAACTTCTTCGCCTTGCATGCAGCCGGCCAATCCAGTGGCCAAGATCATCGCAACAAGACCGGCTTGCAACCTGCTTCGCACCCGACGGATTCCTTTTCCGCTGTGCAGATGCCTTCTGGCGTCGTCCTGGCCCATCCCGGACATCGAACGGACCTCCTTGGTCATGTTCATCGCTAGGCCAACCTTACCCTAGCGTGGTTCAAATGCCGTTAAAGACTTCACAGCATTTTAGACAAATTCATCGCAAATCACGTCCAGAGTATACCACGCGCCTGCGCCAGGCGCCATTTTTACCGAGCCTTTTCAATCGAAAGTATGTGAAAAGTATCCTTTGTTGACCAAAAATCGGCCGATCTACAGCGCATTCCAAGGATATTATTCGTAAAGAGTTTTCTTACCCTCATCACCCCACCGGCGGCTCCGCCTCAGCTTCGGCCCAGTTGGGTTTGAATCCGAGAATTCGTAAATCGCCCGGCAGATTTGGATTGAACAGGCTGTTGTGCCAGTAGGTCGCTTGATAGGCCGGCTCGCGCTGGCCGATGGTGCGCACCTGACAGGGCAGGCGGTAGCGCTGGCTGAACTGCTCGAACGCAAGGCCGCAGCCCTGATCGCGCAGCAAGCGGTCGGCCAGAGCGGATTCGGCGCCGAACAGAGCGGTGATCTCGTCCGAGAAGTCCCGTGCCCTTTGATAGTAGGTGGCCGAGAGCACCTTGAGGGCGTTCTTGTAGCGCTCGGCCGGATCCTTGGTGGCACGCACGATGTGGCGAAACTGGGCGGTGCTTTCCTCCGGGTCGCGCCGCACCACCAGCACCGTAATGCGGGCGATCGGCCGCTCGCCGCCGGCCAGCACGACGCCGGGCCGCATACCCTCGCCCGGCCGGCCCTCGTCATCGCGCACGGCGAGCTGCCTCACCCGGCACTGCCAGCCGAGGAAGTGGTCCCTTAGCGCCATCTGGGCCGCTTCCAAGCGCACCACCGTGCCCGACTCTTGCGTCATTGCGTCAATCCGCCCCCCTTTGTCCGAAATCGCGCCGTCACCGGCCGTGGAACAGTACGACGATTCCCAGGATAATGCAGCCGCAACCCGCGACCTTGGTCCAATTGAGCGCCTCGTCGAACATCACCACCCCAGCCGCCTGGGTGATCACGATGGTGCCGCTGACGATCACCGGGATGGCAACGCTGGCCGCCATTGGCTTGAGGCCGCCGATCCCGCCGAAGAGATAGAAGTAGGCGATCTCGGCAAATCCGATGCATATGCCCGCGCCGACCGCCCAGAGATAGGCGCTGGGCGAGAGCTGGAGCACGTGGCCGCCGCGCGCCAGAAGCACGCCGGCAAAGACCATCGAGGAGAGCAGGGCGGCGACTTGCAGGCAGACGGTCGCCAGAATCGTCGTGGTCGCGCTATCCGGCACGTGACCGCTCGAGACCTTCACCAGTAGGTTATAGCTGGCGTAAAGCACCGTGACGGTCAGCAGCAGCAAAATCGAGATCATCGCTTAAGGTCCTTAATCAGGAGTCGGCAGGGTTACGTGCGGCATTGCCGCGTTGGCGATCGACCAATGGCAGGTCGCGCCCAAATCTTGGCCGGCAAGCTGCGCGAAGCGTTCGGCGGCGGCGCTAAGGCGCGCCTCGCCGTCGTCGGCCAGGGTCTGGATTACGACCAGGGTGTCACGGGTCTCCGGACGAATTCGGCTGCGTGCGTCTTGGCGCCAGTTCCAGCGCCGGCAAAGGCACTTTTCGCTGTCGGTATAGACCACCTCGCCCTCGAACGGCGGATCGTCAACCGGTGGATCCCGGGCCAGGTCTAGGAAACTGTCGCCCGGTCTGGCGAAGCGGAAGGCATTGGGCGGCGTCACCTGATCCAGATCGTCGGCGCCGGCAGGCACCAGATACATCACCGATATCGCATTGTAGAGATCGACAAGGGACAAGACCCGCGGCAATCCTTGGCCCGCCTTGAGGCGCCGTAACAGGGCCTCGCAGGAGTTCCGGTAGCTAGTCTTCTTGGAGCCAAAAGCCCGGTAGGTGGCGCGCCAGTCTCGGATCTCCTCCAGGTCGGCAATCTCGTGCCCGGCCAGGTGGGCCGCGGCCGCCGCCTCGGCCTCCCGGCAGAAGGCCTCGATGGCCGGCGCGGGACTGGGCGCGAGACCACGCGCCGCCAGGAAGGCCACTTGGAAGCGGGGAAAGTCCGCCATCAGCTCGGCGATGGTCAGCGACAAGTGAGCTCTCTCCGGTTCCATGGCCCCCTCTTGGATGTTAGGATTCACCTATGCCACTCAGCGCGGTCCTGCTCGACCTAGAAGGGGTGTTATACCAGAGCGAGGCGCCGATCGAAGGCGGTCGTGCGGCCCTGCGGGCGCTGGAGGCGCGTGGCCTTGGTCTGCGCTACGTCACCAACACCACCACGACCTCACGCGCCGGCGTGCTGCGGCGTCTATCGGGCGTGGGTTTGGAGATTGAACCCGACAGCCTCTTCACGCCATTGGCCGCCGCCCGGCGCCTGCTGGGAGATTGGGGCGCGCGGCGCATTCACCTGGCTGCCGCCGCGGAGACCGCCGGCGATTTCGACGGCTTCGAGTTGGTCGAATCGGGCGCGGCCGACGCGGTGGTGATGGGCGATCTTTACAAGGCCTACGACTGGGACCGGCTCAACCTTCTGTTCTCCATGGTGCGCGGCGGCGCCCGGTTGATCGCCCTGCACAAGAATCGCTATTGCCGGCGGGAAGAAGGCCTGGGCCTGGACGCCGGGCCCTTCGTTGCCGCCGTGGAGTACGCCGCAGGTGTTGACGCGGTCGTCGTCGGGAAACCGGCCGCGCCCTTCTTCCATCTGGCGCTGGCCGATCTGGGCGTGGCGCCGGGGGACGCGGTCATGGTCGGCGACGACATCGAGGCCGACATCGGCGGCGCTCAGGCGGCCGGCCTTAAGGCGATCCAGGTCGAAACCGGCAAGTTCACGCCGGCCGACCTGGAGCATGCACGGGTCACGCCCGATGGGCGCATCGCCTCGATCGCCGATTTGCCGGCGGCCCTTCAGGGCTTGACCTGACCGGGCCGCTGGGAGTGTTCTAGACCGGTCCTTTTGCGAGGGAGAAGAGCCATGGCCGATACCTTCAAGGTCGCCTGCGTACAAAGCAGTGCGACGCCAGACATGGACGCCAGCGTCGCCCAGTGCGCGGATTTGGCCCGCAAGGCGCGCAATGATGGTGCCGATCTGATCTGCCTGCCCGAGTACTTCGCAAGTCTCGAGGTGATCGACAGCCTGCTGATCTCTCAACCCTTTCCGGAGGACCAGCACCGGGCGCTGGACCAATGCCGGGACCTGGCCCGAGAGCTCGGCGCCTGGCTGTTGCTCGGCTCGCTGGCGATTCGCGAGGCCGATGGCAAGGTCGCCAATCGCTCCTTCCTGCTGAACGGCGCGGGCGAGATCACGGCGCGATACGACAAGATCCACCTTTTCGACGTGGACCTGGGCGGCGGCGAGAGCTACCGGGAATCGGCGACCATCCGTCCGGGCGACCGCGCCGTCCTGGCAGACACGCCCTGGGGCCGCCTTGGCATGACGATCTGCTACGATATTCGCTTTCCCCACCTCTATCACGACCTGGCCCAGGCTGGCGCCGACTTTCTGGCGAGCCCGGCGGCCTTCACCCGGACCACCGGTCAGGCCCATTGGGAGGTGCTGCAGCGGGCCCGGGCGATCGAAACGGGCTGCTTTGTGTTCGCGCCTTCACAGTACGGCGACCATGGACTCGGGCGCGAGAGCCATGGCCATTCCCTGATCGTCGATCCCTGGGGCAGGGTGCTGGCCGACGCCGGCGAGGGTCCGGGGTTTGTCTTGGCCGAGATCGATACCACGGCGATAGCCGAGGCCCGGCGCAAGATCCCGGCGCTTCAACACGTGCGGCCGCTCGCGAAGCCCGAGCTGTCCGAGCCCGAGGAGTCGCCCACCAAGTTGCAAATTGCGTGACAACTATACCTTGCGCGGCGCGGGCGAATCGGCGAGCATAGTTAGGTTCCAGGTCATAAGGGGGGTTGCTGTGATCGCGGCGGAGCCGACACTCCGCTGGCGAACGCGTGGAGTTGAGCGGATCATGGCACGACGCAAGGACGCCTCTAAAACAGCGCCACGGCCGCGGGCCAGGCGAAGCAGGTCTCGCGGCGAATCGGTGGTTGAGCTGCAAGGCCGGCTCACCGCGGCCTTCCCTGGGCCGGACCTCGCGGCCGAAGCCCAAAGGGTACAACCGGTCAACTTGGACCGGCCGGAGGTGCGCGAGAGTGCCAGCGACGCTGAGCTGATCGCAACCGCCCGGGTCTACGCGCTCCGGGTGTTTCTGGCGCGCAACGGCCACGAGACCATGGCTCAGGCTTGCGACGAATTGGGTCTGAGTGACCAAGAGCTGTGGGACAGGGCGCTGCTCGACGCGGGCCTACCGCCTTCGCCCTTGCCGGACCACATCCACATACCGGTCTGACCGGCCTTTCTTACGCTTTGAAATAGCCTTCGATTTCGGCGAAGCCGGCGGCTCGGTCGGAGTAGGTGAAGCTACCCGCGCCGGCCATCTCCTTGGCCGCCTCGATGACAGCCCCGAAGGCCAGGCGGGCAAGCGCCGAACCGACGCTGACACGCTTGACGCCGGCCTCGGCCAGCTCCGCGAGGCCGAAGGTGGCGCCCGGCAGGCCCATGACTACGTTGACCGGCCGTTCGAGCGCGCCGCAGACCTCGCGGATTGTCGCCAAATCCCGCAGGCCGGGCGCGTAGAGCACGTCGGCGCCGGCCGCCTCGAAGGCCTGCAAGCGCTTGATCGTGTCGTCCAGGTCCGGACGGCCCCAAAGAAAGTTCTCCGCGCGCGCGGTCAGCACGAAATCTTCCGGCAATGCACGGGCCGCCTCGACCGCCCCCTCGATTCGCTCGACCGCGTGGCCAAAGGCGAAGATCGGGTCGTCCCCGCGTCCCGTATGGTCCTCGATCGAGCAGCCGGCGAGGCCGGTTTCGGCCGCCGCGCGGATCGTCTCTGCGACCTCGTCGGGGCTATCGCCAAATCCCTTTTCCAGATCGGCCGAGACCGGCAGGGGGGTGGCCCCGACAATCTCCCGGCAATGGTCGAGCGCCTGGGCCCGAGTCACCTGGCCTTCCCGCACGCCGCGGGAGAAAGACAGACCCGCACTGGTGGTCGCCAATGCCGAAAAGCCGAGCCCGGCCAGAATGCGCGCCGTGCCGACATCCCAGGGGTTGGGGATGATGAAGGCGTCCTTTGCCTCGTGCAGGGCGCGGAAGGTCTTGCCAATTGAGGGGGGCGTTGAAGCCATGTCTCGCTCCTCGTAGGTGCAAGATCTTCTTTAGCCGGACGCTCCTGACAGCGCCCTGTCAGGAGGGCTCAAGTGGCCGCCGCGATGACCGACGCGGTGTCGTAGAGCTCGAAAAAAGCGGTGATCTTGCCGTCGCGCATGCGGAAGATGTCGACCTTCGGGGTGTCGATCACATTGCCGTTCTTGCGGTGACGCCAGCTGCAGCTGCCGATCATGACCACGCGGTTGTCTTGGGCGACGAACTCGTCGGCATTGTAGTAGATCATCTCCCAATCCGAGGTGAGCCCCTGGAAGTAGTCGCGCACCTGGTCCTTGGAGCAGCAGTCCTTGGTGAACTCCATGCCCTGAGAGCCATGGGCCAGAGACCGGAAGTCGATGTCGTCGGTCATCAAATCCATCCAAAGATCGACGCTTGCCGCCCGGGTCTCGTGCCAGCGCCGATAGGCATCCTTGAGGATCGCCACGTTGTCCTTTTCTTGACTCATCTGTCATTCCCTCCAAATCGGCTTGCCGCTGCCGGGCAGGCCGTAATCGGGCCATTTGCGGGTGACGGTCTCGATGATCTCGTCGCTCATGCGGATCCTCGTGCCCCAGGCGCGCTTGGTCTCGGGCGGCCACTTGTCGGTCGCGTCCAAGCCGACCTTGGCGCCCAGGCCATCCTCGGGCGAGGCGAAGTCCAGGTAGTCGATCGGCGTGTTCTCGATCACCGTGATGTCGCGGCCCGGGTCCATGCGTGTCGAGACCGCCCACATCACGTCTTTCCAGTCGCGCGCGTCGATATCCTCGTCCACCACGATCACCCACTTGGTGTACATAAACTGGCGCAAATAGGACCAGACCGCCATCATGACGCGTTTTGCGTGCCCAGGATAGGCCTTCTTGATAGCAACCACGGCGATCCGGTAGCTGCAGCCCTCGGGGGGCAGCCAAAAGTCGCGGATCTCGGGGAATTGCTGCTGGAGCAGTGGAATGAAGACCTCGTTGAGCGCCTCGCCCAGCACCGAGGGCTCGTCGGGCGGCCGGCCGGTGAAGGTGGAGAGGAAGATCGGCTGACGGCGCCGGGTGATCGCGCTCACCGTGAACACCGGGAAGGGCTCGACCGCGTTGTAGTAGCCGGTGTGGTCGCCGTAGGGGCCTTCGTCCCGGTAATCCTCCAGGCTGACCGTGCCCTCGAGCACGATCTCGGCCTGGGCCGGGACCTTGAGCGGCACGGTCTTGCAGTCGACCAGCTCGACCTTGCGGCCGCGCAGCAGGCCGGCGAAATGATACTCCGAAAGGGTGTCGGGCACTGGGGTAACCGCGGCCAGGATGGTGCCCGGATCGGCGCCGATCACGGCCGCTGCGGGCAGGGGCTCGGACCTCTCGCCTTTCCAGCGAGCATGGTGCTGGGCGCCGCCCCGATGTTTCAGCCAGCGCATGAGCGTTTGGTTCCGGCCGATCACCTGCATGCGGTAGATGCCCAGGTTGAAGTCGTCCTCCCGGCGCTTGCCGGGGCCTTTGGTGACCACCAAGGGCCAGGTGATCAGCGGCGCTGGCTCGCCCGGCCAGCAGGTCTGCACCGGCAGGGCGGAAAGATCGATGTCGTCGCCTTGGAGCACGACCTCCTGGCAGGGCCCGCCCGAGACTCCCTTGGGGCGCATGGTCATGGCCTGCTTCAGGAGCGGCAGCTTGTCCCAAGCGTCCTTGAGGCCCTCCGGCGGTTCGGGCTGGCGCAGGGCGGCCAGGGTCTCGCCCAGCTCGCGCAGACGGTCGGGCGGGCGCTCCATGGCCATGGCGACCCGCTCGACCGTGCCGAAGAGGTTGACCAGCACCGGCAGGCCGTAGGCGCCGCCGTCAGCGCGCACCACGTTCTCGAAGAGCACCGCGGGGCCGCCCTCTGCCAGCAGCCGGGTCTGGATCTCGGTCATCTCCAGCTCGGGCGTGACCGGGGCTTTCACCCGTACCAGGTCGCCGGCCGCCTCAAGGCGGGCGATGAAGTCGCGCAAGGACTCGTAAGGCATGGCGGCGGACGGGCTCCCCTCTCGGCTCGGGCCCTATTGAGGCCGGGCCGGGGGGAGCCGTCAAGCCAGGCTCAGGACCTGACCACCTTCAAGGTCGTAACCTCGATCGCTTCGACCTCAACCGTGCAGCCGGCCGGAAGGTCCTCGTCGGCTTCCACCTTCCAAATGGTGTCGTCGACCTTGAGCTTGCCCTGGCCGTTGACGATCGGCTCCTGCAGGGTGAACTTGCGGCCCAGGTACTGGCTGCCGCGCTTGTTGAGCGTGGTGTCGTCGGTCTCGATCGGGTTGCGCTTGAGGATGAAGCGCGAGGCGGTCACCGTGGCGACCGAGAGAATGCCCCAGATGGTGAATTGGACCTGCCAGCTCATCTCCGGGAAGAGCAGCGCCACCACGCCGGTAACGCCGGCAGAGACCGCAAGCCACAGAAAGGCGACTCCGGGCGCCAGGATCTCGATGATCAGGAAGATGACCGCGGCGACCCACCAGTGCCAGAACTCGATTTGGTCGAGCAGCTCGATCATGGCTTAGCCCCAGGGCCCGGCGTTGGGGGCCTGATCCCGCTCCTTGCCGCCCTGGTCATTGGCGCGATCGCTGAACAGGGAGTCGTAGACATCCTGACGTTCCTCGCGGCTGACCGCGCTGTAGGTCGGGCCGGTGCTCGTCGGCGGAGGGCTGCTCGGCCTGGGCGGTCGGCCGCCGCCGGCAGGCGGGGTCGAGCCGTTCGGGCCGTCGCCCTTGAAGGCCTCGCGGGCAATCTCGGTGATGCCCCCGATCGCGCCGATCACGCTGGATGCCTCGACCGGCAGGAACATGGTTTTTTGGTTCGGTGAATGGGCGAACTGGGCGAGCGCGTCGACGTACTTCTGGGCGACGAAGTAGTTGATCGCCTGGACGTTGCCCGATGCGATCGCCTCGGAGACGAACTGGGTGGCGCGCGCCTCGGCCTCGGCCTCGCGCTCGCGCGCCTCGGCATCCCGGAAGGCGGCCTCGCGCCGGCCCTCGGCTTCCAGGATCGCCGACTGCTTCTCGCCCTCGGCGGTCAGGATGGCCGCCTGGCGGGTGCCCTCGGCGTCGAGGATCTGGGCGCGCTTGTCGCGCTCGGCCTTCATCTGGCGGGCCATGGACTCGACCAGGTCGCGCGGCGGCGTGATGTCCTTGATCTCGATGCGGGTCACCTTGACGCCCCAGGGCTCGGTCGCGTCGTCGACGATACCGAGCAGGCGGGCGTTGATTCGGTCGCGTTCGGAGAGCAGCTCGTCCAGGTCCATGGAGCCCATCACCGTGCGGATGTTGGTCATGGTGAGGTTGAGGATCGCGCGCTCCAGGTTGCGCACCTCGTAGGCCGCCTTGGCGGCGTCAAGCACCTGGTAGAACACCACGCCGTCGACCTGGACCAGCGCGTTGTCCCTGGTGATGACCTCTTGTGAGGGCACGTCCAGAACGGTTTCCATCATGTTCATCTTGGCGCCGATGCGGTCGAAAATCGGCCGGATGAAGTGCAGGCCCGGGGACAGGGTGCGGGTGTAGCGGCCGAAGCGCTCGACCGTGTACTCCATGCCCTGGGGCACCGCCTTGATGCTCATAAAGACCAGCACCAAGGCCAGGATCACGATGACCACGACCAGGGCTTCGACGATTCCGAAGAATCCAAACATGCCAATCCTCCTCTCGGTCGGCGTGCACCCGACCACAATGCGTTGGCGCCGGCAGGGCACGCCTGCCGGACCTGAACCTAGTATTCCCCGGTTAATTATTTAGAGCCCTGGCTCAAGATGTCCGGCTCGATTGCCGCGGGTGTCAAAATCGCCCCTTCAATTTTGACGACTACATCTATGAATCAGTCGAATCCTTGGCACAAGGTTAATTTTTGTCGTTTTTTGAAAAATTTATTACAAATGATGTCGAATTTCGGATGGCGGGTGGTTGAAAGTTTCTTTAGACTCGAAGAGTGTAAGCTACTGTTGAACCGGCTGTTTTCGTATCCTAAGTCAGCCAGTAGCCGGGGCAGCCGGCGGCGTGAAGGCGATATGAGGCCAAAGGTTATGGCACAGTTTTGGGTCGTGGGTGGCGAGTACACCGACACAGGGTTCAAGTACGCGGTTGGACAGGACGAGGAGTGGGTCGGCCCGTTCAACGAGTATGAGGTAGCACGGCAGGAATGGGCGAGACGCGCTTGGCAGACCGTGGACGAGTGCAACACTCGTTACCGGATCGAGCGCATCGACCACGACGCGCCACCGCCCTGCACCGATTGATCCGCTGACCGGGCGCATGCCCTGGCAGCTTCCTGACGGCGACGCCGAGCTCTTGCAGCTCGCCAAAGGTTATCCCTACACCAGAGCCGAGGGTTCCTATCACTTTGCGGACGGACAGTCCCGCCCGCTCGAGGCCGGCTGCGCCGAGGCCGGGCTGTTCGACGACCGCACGCCGGTGATCGCGCACGGCTCGAACCGCTCGGTCGAGCAGCTGTTGCGCAAGTTCGCCGACCGGGCGGAGATCCCGGTCTCTCGTGCCTTTTTGGCCGACTATGACGTGGTCTATTCCGCCCACATGACCCGCTACGGCGCGATCGCCGCCAACCTGGCCCATCAGCCGGGTGTCACGGGCGAGGTATGGGTTACCTGGCTCGATGCCGGTCAACTCCAGCGCATGCACGAAACCGAGCTGGGCGCCGAGATCTACCGCTATGGCACATTGCGCGGCATTCGCCTTGCGCTCGAGGCCGGTCCCGTACCGGAAATCGATTCGGCCGGCGTCTATCTCAGCTCCTACGGCTACCTGGCCGTTGACGGCGCGCCGGTCGGCCTCGCCGCGGTGCCCGCCGATGGCCGCCGGGCCAGTGCGATTCATCAAGGGGAGGCCCTTGCCTTGGTACGCGACCGCCATCGGCCGCGCCACGACCTCGACGGCATGATCCTAGGGGCGATCCGCGACCAGTCCGAGCGGCTTAACCTGATCGAGCAGATGCGTGCCCAGGCGCTGCCGCCCGAGGCGCCGCACTTTCAAGAAAGCGAGGTATAGTCACCAAGAAAACGAAAAGGGGGACACACTCCATGTTCAAGAAACTCTCCTTGGCACTGGTCACCGTCGTTCTAGGGCTTTGCGCCGCCCACCAGGTCCTGGCCAGTCCGATCAGCTATGTCGTGAGAGGCAACGCGGCGGGCACCATCGGCACCAACACTTTCGGCTTCACCGACTTCTTGATTGCCATGACTGCCGATACGACCACGATCCAAAATGTCTCGGGCGGTCGCACCAACCTGACCACCAGCGCCGTCTTTTCCCTTGTGGAGATGTCTCTGACGTTCGAGGTGACGGTCCCGCTCACGGTCTTCGTCGATCAAACCAACAGCCAGCTGTCGCTCACCACGCCGTCGATCTCGGACCCGCTGATCGTGCTGCCCAATAGCGCCTATGCCACCTATGGGCTCGATACGGACCTGGGCCCGGTTGCCAGCGCGGTCCCGATGTTCTTTGGCTTCACGATGGGCCTGCCGACTCAGGGCGGCACCGTCACCATCAGCGCGATGGCGGAAAATCCGAACTTCGAGGCCGATTTGAATCCGGAGCCAAACATTGTGCCAGAGCCCGGCGCGCTTTGGCTCTTCGCCCTTGGTCTAGCGGCACTGAGCGCAATGGCTTGGCCAAGGCCTCAGGTGCCGGGGCGGCCCTGGCGGTAGATCACCCAATAGACCACGGCGACCAGCACGCCGCCGCCGATGATGTTGCCGAGCGTCACCGGAACCAGATTGCCGAGAAAGCCACCCAGATTTGCCAATGCATGGCCGAGCCCGGACTCGGCAATCAAGCCGGCCGGGATCAGGTACATGTTGGCGACAGAATGCTCGAAGCCGAGCGCGACGAAGGCGCTGATGGGGAAAACGATGCACAGGACCTTTCCGGTCACCCTGCGCGCGCCAAAGCACATCCAGATTGCCAGGCAGACCAGCAGGTTGCAAAGGATGCCGCTGACCAAGGCTTGGCCGAACGGCAGGGCGAGCTTGTGCTGGGCGATCTTGGCTGCCGTCGCGCCCACCGCGCCGCCGCCGATGTCCGGCACCCCGGCCAGTGCGGCCAGGGCGACCATGGCAAACGCGCCAGCCAGGTTGCCCAGATAGACCAGGCCCCAATTGCGCAGCAGCTCGAAGGTCGAAATGCGTCGGTCGGCCCATGCGATAACGATCAGGTTGTTGCCGGTGAAGAGCTCGGCGCCGGCCACCACCACAAGGATCAGGCCGAGGGAAAAGGCAATGCCCCCGATCAAGCGGTCGATGCCAACCGCGCTGTCGGCGCCGGTCATGACCAAGGTGAACACCATGCCGCCCAGCGCGATGAAGGCGCCTGCCAGAACCGCCAGCATGAGGATTTGCGGTGCTGCCATGCGCGCCTTGGCGACGCCGGCTGTCTCGACGCGCTTGGCGATCTCGGCCGGCGTGTACGGCTCAAGCGCGTGGCCGAGAGTGTTCTGCGATTCGCTCAACTGGAGTCCCCCAGGGCCGCCAGGGCGATTTGAAGGTCGGCGCTGGCGGAGGCCAGCGCCTTGCGTTGACTTTCCGGGTCGCCGTCCATGTCGACGCGCTCCAAAAAGGCGCCCAGTTTGGCTGCCGCCCGCCACGCGCCGTGGCGCGCGATCTCGGCTGGGATACCGGGCTCGCCGTAGGTCGCTATACGCGCAAAATCGGTTGCGTCGTGGCTCGCGCTCTCCAAGGGAATCAAGCCGGGCACTAGGGTAACCCTTTGGCCCTTCGCCTCCAGCCGTCGGGCCCGGTGAACCACCAGGTTGCCTTGCTGCAAAATGGCGCTGCCCCGGCTGGGAAAGCGCAGGGTGACGCGCCGGTCCGCCGGAATGCCCTCGGCCGCGCCACTGTTGAGGCGGTCTTCGGGCAGGCCCAACAAGCCGGCCGCCTCCGCGCGTGTGCCCAGGAAGAACTCGAAGGCGCCGCCCTCGAAGGTCTTAGGGTCGGACGCCAGAAGGACGTAGTCGAAGCCGATCGAATCGGCGTGCCAGATGTCGACGTCGTCGCTCATTCGCTCGGGCGCGTAGTTGATGTAGAGCTGCTGGGACGGCAGGCTATGGGGCGCCAGTGGCGTCTCGGCCAGCGCGGAGCAGAAGGCGGCGATCTCCGGACAGGCGCAAAGGTCCCGTAAAAATCGCGAGCGGTAGACTCCGCCGGCCAGAAAGATCACCTCGCGATTGCTTTGAAACTCCTGGTTTTCGCTGCCTTGCTGCGCGTGTTTGCGGAGCGCCGAGGCGATCGCCTCCAGGGTCTGAGCGCCTTCATCGGTCAAAATGCGAAACGGGCCGGCGACGGCGAGCGGGCTCGGTGCCTGGGCGATGACGTCTGGGCCGTAGCCCAGGTCCGCCAGGCTCCACCGTTGATCCGGCGCCTCGAGGGCCAAGTGGCGCCGCGGGTCGAAGGGCGGTTCGTTCGGCAGCTCCTCATAGCCCGATGGAATCGCCGGCGGAAAGGCAAGCGGCTGGTTCAGCATGGCGTCGTTCTCCACGACTCGAGGGCATCGGAATGAGAGCGAGAAGCCGCTCGGCCTGTCAAGCTTTGCGCGAAGGCCGCAGCCAGCTGCCCGGCGCCTCGGCGGCGAAGAGGCCGCCGAGCACCAAGGCGACGCCAATCCACTGCAGCGCGCTCAACGTCTCGCCGAACAGCGCCATGGCGAGCAAGATCGTGAACACCGGCTCGATGATGGAAAGTAGGCTGGCGCGCGAAACGCCGATGATTCGCGCGGCGGCGAAGAAGGTCGCGTAGGCGACGGCGAAGGCGACGCCGGTGCTGATCGCACCGAGCCAACCGACGGTGCCGCTGGGCAGGCGCACATCGCCGCTTCCCAGCAAGGCCAAGGCGAAGACCGCCGTGGAGATCAGGGTGAGGTAGAAGTTGGACAAGAGGCTGCCGACCTCCTGAGAGAGCCGCGCGTTGCCGAGCACCATGGCGGTGCAGGCAAGAGAGCCGAGCGCCGCCAATCCGATGCCGAGCGGATCGAGCCGAGACAGGTCGACCGCGAGTGCCAGGCCGAGCCCACCAAAAGCGACCAGGCCGCAGAGCAAATAGCGGCCGCCCAAGGATCCGTCGCCGCGCAGGTGGGTGATCCCGGCGATCAGGAAAGGGTGGGTGAA
Organism: Pseudomonadota bacterium; assembly: GCA_039029395.1. GTDB lineage: Bacteria > Pseudomonadota > Alphaproteobacteria > Kiloniellales > JAKSDN01 > JBCCGG01. Next base: position 73,477 of record JBCCGG010000030.1, read on the forward strand.
CATGATCAGGATCGCCAGGCTGATCTCGATGCGAGCGATCGCGCCGTAGAAGCCGTAGGACATGAGACTGGCCGCCAAGCCGGTCAAAACCGCTCGGCCAAGCAGCGCTCGCGGTATGCGCAGAGAGCCGCGAACCGCAAGCGCGCCGCTTCCCAACAGCAACACCCCGATCGCGCACCTGAGCAAGAGCACGGTCAAGGGCGCGCTGCCCGCTTCGTAGGCCAGTTTGGCGCCGCTCGGCATGATCGCGACGGCGATTGCGCTGATCAGAAGAATGGCGATTCCGGTCGCCGTTTGGCGGCCGCTCTGCGAGGGCGGGCTCATTGCCTTATAGGACCCGCCAAACCACGGCGTTGCGTAGGTCCGTGTCCTCCAGGGCCCGGCAGGTCTTGAGTCCATAAGCGGCGAGACGTTCGAGCCCAGTCTTGGGTAGGTAGCTGCGGCCCGGGTCGCCGAGCAGGACCAAGGCGCCCCCGGCTGCCATGTCCTTCAGCCATGGGAACGCGCGTGCGGCGAGCGGCTGCTCGTAACAGACGTCGCCGGCCAGCACCACGTCCCAGCCTGGATTGGCCCGGCCAATCAAATCCTCCGCAAGAGCTTCGAGCGCGACCCCGTTGAGCGCGCCGTTGTGGGTCAGGGCGGCGAGCGCGAAGGGGTCGGTGTCGGCCGCCTCGATCCGGTTGGCGCCGGCCAAGGCGGCGGCGATGCCGGCCAGGCCCGAGCCGGCCGCGAAGTCGAGCGCCCGTTTGCTGGCGATCAGGGCCGGGTTGTCCAAGAGATAGCGCGCGAGCCCCTGACCGCCGGCCCAGGCGAAGGCCCAGAAGGGCTCCGGCAGCCCGGCCGCGGCCAGCTCAGCCTCGCCGGCCTGCCACAGGGGCAGCCCCTCGCTCGCCAGATAGAGCTCGATCTCGGGCACCAGGGGCGGCCCCTGGACCCGGCAGTTGGCGGGTACAAAACGGCGCGGGTTGCAAGCCTTCAATGGGCGCCCAGGAAGGCCGGTACGAGACCGGCCAGGAGCAGCCAGCCAACATAACGGTTGGCTTGAAAGCGCTTCAGGCAGTTTGCCGGGTCGTTCATATCCAGGGTCGCGATCTGCCAGGCGAAGTGGCCCGCGACCGCCGCCATGGCCAGGCCGTAAAGCCAGCCTTGGCCGGCCGCCAGCCCGGCGGCCAGGAACAGCAGCGCCGCCAGGCCGTAGAAGACGACAAGCCAGGGCTTGGTCGCCGCGCCCAGCTTGAGCGCGGTCGAGCGCACGCCGATCAGGGCGTCGTCCTCCTTGTCTTGGTGGGCATAGACCGTGTCGTAGCCCAGCGTCCAGGCGATGCCGCCCAGATAGAGCAGCACCGGCGGCCAGGCGAGCGTGCCGGTCGCGGCGCCCCATCCCATCAGCGCACCCCAGTTGAAGGTCAGGCCGAGCCAGGCCTGGGGCCAGTAGGTGATGCGCTTCATGAAGGGGTAGGCGGCGACCAGGGCGAGCGAGCCGATGCCCAGCACGATCGCGAAAAGATGCAGCTGGATTAGCACCAAAAGGCCGATCAACAGCAACGCGCCCAGGAAAACGTAGGCCTGGTGCAAGCTGATCTGGCCGCTCGGGATCGGCCGGGTCGCGGTGCGCGCGACCTGGGCGTCGATATCCCGGTCGACGATGTCGTTGTAGATGCAACCGGCCCCGCGCATGGCCAACGCGCCGATCGCGAAGAGCAGCAGGAGCCAGGGGTTGGGCAGTCGGTGCCCCTCGGCCGCGGCGAGCGAAATGCTCCACCAGCAGGGAAACAGCAGCAGCCAGGTGCCGATCGGCCGGTCGAAGCGGGCTAGGCTGAGATAGGGCTTTGCCCAGCCCGGCGCCAAGCGGTAGCTCCAGTGGTCGGCCTTGATGTCGCTGGACTCGCTCATGGACCCATGACTACAACGATTTCGTGGCAACCGAAAGCGGGGCCTAAGGCGTGGCAGATAAGATCGAGACGCGGCTATTCGTCGAGGCAGACCTGGACGCCGGCGCCACGGTCGGGCTCGACCATGCCCGGGCCCATTTCCTGCGCAGCGTGCTGCGCCTCGGTCGGGGCGCGGCCATCGCGCTGTTCAACGGGCGCGACGGCGAGTGGCTGGGGCACATCGAGGGCCTCGGCAAGGGCTGGGCCTCGATCCAGGTGGAAGCGCAGCTGCGCGCCCAGGACAGCACGCCCGACCTCTGGCTTGTTTTCGCGCCGATCAAGCGCGCGCGCATCGACTTTCTGGCCGAAAAGGCAACCGAGCTGGGCGTCAGCCGGCTGCAGCCGATCATGACCCGCTACACCGCGGTCAGCCGGGTTAACCGGGAGCGCCTGGCGGCCAATGCCCGGGAGGCGGCCGAGCAGTGCCGGCGGCTTACCGTGCCCGAGGTGCTCGAGCCTCGGGAGCTTTTCGACCTTTTGGCCGATTGGCCGGCCGAGCGCCGTCTCCTGCTGTGTGCCGAATCGGGCCCGGCCCAGCCGATTGCGGCGGCTCTGGGAGACCTGGCGGCCGGCGGTGCCGCGCCCTGCGCGGTCTTGACTGGGCCGGAGGGCGGCTTTGCGCCGGTTGAGCTTGACGGGCTCCTGAAACTACCCTTTGTTACGCCGGTCGGCCTGGGGCCGCGGGTGCTGCGGGCCGACACCGCGGCGCTGGCGGCCTTGGCGACCTGGCAGGCGATTCTGGGCGACGGCGCCGCCAGACCAGGCGATTGAGGTCCTAGGCCTTGCGATTGAGCCGCCCGCACGCCATTTGGTGATGCTTCACGCCTTCTACCTGCCACTATTTTGGGCTCGATCTCTTTCATGTCCGCACCGCCCCAAGCCAAAGGCCAGCCGATCACCGACAAGGCCCAGATGGTCGCCTACATCGAATCCGGCTGCAAGGCGCGCAAGGATTGGCGCATCGGCACCGAGCACGAGAAATTCGGCTTCACCTTCGACGACCTGAAGCAACTGCCCTACCACGGCGAGGCCAGTATCGAGGCGCTGCTCAACGGTCTGGCCGAGCAATACGGCTGGCAGCGCGTGATCGAAGGCAACAATGTGATCGCACTTTTGAAGGACGCCTGCTCGATCACGCTGGAGCCGGGTGGCCAGTTCGAGCTTTCGGGCGCGCCCTTGGAGACCATCCACGAGACCTGCAACGAGGTGCACACCCACCTGCACCAAGTGCGCACGGTCGCCGAGCCCAAGGGCATCGGCATGCTGGGCCTGGGCTTCCAGCCCAAGTGGCGGCGCGACCAGATCCATTGGATGCCCAAGGGCCGCTACAAGATCATGCGCGAGTACATGCCCAAGAAGGGCAATCTGGGGCTCGACATGATGCTTCGCTCCTGCACGGTGCAGGTCAACCTGGACTACGCCTCCGAGGCGGACATGGTGAAGAAGTTCCGGGTCAGCCTAGCCCTGCAGCCGATCGCCACGGCGCTCTTCGCCAATTCGCCCTTCACCGAGGGTAAGCCGAACGGCTACCTGAGCTACCGCAGCCACCTCTGGACCGACACCGATCCGGAGCGCTGCGGCACCCTGCCGTTCGTCTTCGAGGACGGCATGGGCTTCGAGCGCTATGTGGACCACGTGCTCGACGTGCCCATGTACTTCGTCTATCGGGACGGCAAGTACCTGGATGCCAGCGGTCTCTCGTTCCGGGACTTCCTGGCCGGCCGCCTGGAGATCCTGCCGGGCGAGATTCCGACCACGGCCGACTGGTCGGACCATCTCTCGACGCTCTTTCCTGAGGTTCGGCTCAAGAAGTTCCTGGAGATGCGCGGCGCCGACGGCGGGCCCTGGAAGACGCTCTGTGCGCTGCCCGCCTTTTGGGTCGGGCTGCTCTACAACGGCAGCGCCCTGGACGCCGCCTGGGACCTGGTCAAGGACTGGGACGAGGCCGAGCGCCAACGCCAGCGCGATGAGGTGCCGCGGCTGGGTCTCAAGGCGCCTTGCGGCAAGCACACAATATTGGACGTCGCCCGCGAGGCCTTCGCGATCGCCGAATCGGGCTTGAAAGCGCGCAGCATGACCGACAGCGAAGGCAACGACGAGCGCATGTTCCTGGCCGGCCCGCGCGAGACCCTGGCGCGCGGCACCACGCCGGCCGATGAGCTGCTTGCCGCCTACCACGGCCCCTGGCACGAGAGCGTGGACCCGGTGTTCCAGGAGAATGCCTACTAGGGCGCCCAACGAGTCCGAACGAATGGGTTGCCAAAAGGCGCAAGCGATCACCTGACAAATCTCTTTCGGCGCAGCGTTTCATTGGAAAAGCCATTGCCGGCACGTCGTGGCGGTCAACGCTTCGACCACCCGCATGAAGGAGGAGCCAGATCGCGGCTAATTTGGATTGGCAGAAATTGCGGGATATCTGTCATTGCCGCCAATTCCGGCACTGCCCATAATCCCCCCATGACATCTCAACCTCAGCCCCGCACGATCTGCCTGCTCACCTTCCCCAAGGCCGAGATGCTCGACACCGTGGGCCCGCTCGAGGTCTTCGCAAAGGCCAACCAGATAAGCGAACGGGCGCTCTACCGACTAGATTTGGTGGCGCCGGAGACCGGGCCGGTTCCCATGGAAAGCGGCCTCGCGCTTTCGGTGGCGGCCGGCCTTGAACAGCATCTGGGGCCGATTGACACCCTGCTGGTGGCCGGCGGTGAAGGCGCCCGGCGCCAAATGGACGACCCGGCGGTTCGGGCCTGGCTCGCCGCCCGAGCGCCCCGGGCCAGGCGCCTTGGTTCGATCTGCACCGGCGCCTACGTGCTCGCCGCCGCCGGCTATTTGAACGGCCGCCGGGCGACCACCCACTGGGCCAGTTGCGCCGAGCTGGCAGCGCGCTTTCCCAAGGTGACGGTCGAGCCCGATGCGATCTTCGTGCGCGACGGCAGGCTGATCACCTCGGCCGGCATCACGGCGGGCATCGATCTGGCGCTCGCCTTGGTCGAGGAGGATCACGGCCGCGCGCTCGCCTTCGCGATTGCCCGCCAGATGGTGGTCTTCGCCCGGCGCCCAGGCGGACAGTCCCAATTCAGCGCGGCGCTCCAGGCCCAGGCCGCCGGCGGTGCCCGCTTCGATGCCTTGCGCGCCTGGATCTTGGAGCACCTGGCCGAGCCCCTGCCGGTCGCCCGCCTGGCCGCGCGCGCCGCCATGAGCGAGCGCAGCTTCGCCCGCCACTTCACGAAGGAAACCGGCTATACCCCGGCGCGCTTCGTCGAGCTGGCGCGCATCGACGCCGCCCGCCAGGCGCTCGAAGAGGGTGCCGAGCCGCTGGAGGCGATCGCCCGGCGCCTGGGCTTCGGCCATCCCGAGACACTGCGCCGCCTTTTCCTAAAGCACCTTTCGCTCGGGCCCCGCGACTATCGCCGGCGCTGGGGCCAAGTCGCCGACACCCTTCATTGAAATTGGAGCTGCACACATGACCACCACCATTGGCATTGTCCTATTCCACGGCGTCGAGGAGCTCGACGCAATCGGCCCTTGGGAGGCCCTGCGCTACGCCCAGCTGGAGCTGGCCGACGACCTGGAGGTCTTCACGGTTGCCGCGTCCGGCCAGCCCATCACCTGCAACAAGGGCCTCAAGCTGACGCCCGACCGGACCTTCGCCGAGACCCAGGCGCTCGACGTGCTGCTGGTGCCCGGCGGCAACGGCAGCCGGGCGGTCGCCCAGGACGAGGCGTCGCTTGCCTGGATCCGCCAGGTGGCCGAGGGCGCCCGATGGGTCACCTCGGTGTGCACCGGGTCCCGGGTGCTGCTGGCCGCAGGTCCCGCCCGGGGCAAGCGCATCACCACCTACCACGCTTCGATCGAGGAGCTGCGCCAAAGCGGACTGGCCGGCGAGGTGTTGGACGGCGTGCGCTACGTGCGTGACGGCAATCTGGTGACCTCGGCCGGGGTGTCCGCCGGCATCGACATGGCGCTCTGGCTTCTGGGCCAGCTTTACACCCCGGCCTTCGCCCGGGAGGTTCAGCAGGGCATCGAATACTTCCCCGCGCCGCCCTATAGTGCCGAGACCTGATACCCCATAGGCAGGGGTAGCGCCCATGAAGCTGACCCTGCTCGGCACCGGCTGTCCGGCGGTCTCGAGCGAGCGCTACGGCCCGGCCCAAGTGGTCGCGCAGGCCGGCAGGCACCTGCTGGTCGATTGCGGCTCGGGCGTGACCCAGCGCCTGCTCGAGGCAGGCCTCTCCGGCCGGGACCTGGACGCGGTGCTGCTGACCCATCTGCACAGCGACCATATCGTCGACCTCTTTCAGCTGATCGTCTCCGCCTGGCACCAAGGCCGGGATCGGCCACAAGAGGTCTATGGGCCGCCCGGCACCTAGGCCTATGTGGAGGGCCTGATGGCGCTCTGGGCACCCGAGCTGAAGCAGCGCATCGCCCACGAGCGGCGGCCCTCGACCGCCGCCCTTGAGGTGCGGGTTACCGAGATCGAGCCCGGCCCCCTGCTCGCTCTGGAGGGGCTCTCGGTGCGCGCAGTGCGGGTCGATCATGCCCCGGTCAAGCATGCCTTCGGCTTCGTCTTCGAGGCCGGTGGCCGGCGCCTGGTGCTGTCGGGCGATACCCGGCGCTGCCCAGCCCTGATCGAAGCGGCCAAGGACTGCGACCTGCTGGTTCACGAGGTCTTCGTGCATCGGGAGCTGCCCGTGGTGCCGGGCCGTCGCACGGCCGAGACGGTTGCCAATGTGGCCGCCTACCACACGCTCTCCCACGAGGTCGGCAAGATCGCGGCCGACGCGGGCGCGGCCTGTTTGGCGCTGACCCACTTCGTGCCCCCAGAGGCCGATCGGGCTGCCCTGCTGGCCGAGGTGCGCCGGGACTATCCCGGCCCCCTGGTGCTGGGCGAGGATCTCATGGCCTTCGACCTGACGGCCGGCAGCCTGGTCCATGGCAAGGCCCATCTGGCCCTTTGGCGGTGAGCGGCGCCGGCCTTGGGCCGGGCAAGAAAAAACCTCGCGCTCCGATCCGGAGGCGCGAGGTGGACCCCCCAATGCCCTCTGCGAGAGCATCCTCGCCGAGCAGTCTACACCCGACCCGCGGCAAAGGGAAAGCTTGAATCCGCCGGCCGGTGACGGCAAAAGATCTGCGGGCCCGTAGTTCAGCGGTTAGAACCCGCCGCTCATAACGGCGTTGTCGCAGGTTCGAATCCTGCCGGGCCCACCAGCGAGACTGGGCATTCGCGATGTGCCGGAGACTGAGGCCGGAAAGCCCGCAGAACTGCGGGCTTTCGGGTGCCAGGGTTGTCCTGGAGACCGTCTAATCGGAGCAAAAAGGGCCGAGAATGCCCAAAGTCTCTGGAGACGATTTCTGGGACAACTCGCTACTGGAATAACTCGAGGAGAGTTTCTTGCTCTTGCCACGAAAGTGGCAGCTCATGCTCCCGAGTCAGGGACTTGACTGTAACACCGGTCGGCTGCTCGCCCTTTCGGATCTGCCGCACAAGCTGGGGCGAGAGGAAGGCCAACCGGAGCAACCGCGTCACCTTCGGCTTGTCGATACCTTCACGTCTGGCGATCTCCGAAAGCGACTCGACATCCCCGGACTTCAGCCATCCCCACCACAGGTGCGCTTTCGCGACAGCCTGCACGAGGCTCGGATCCTGCCGAGCGAACTTGTTGTGGTCTTCCAACAGCGGCAGGGTGAACTTCAGGTCCTGGCCTCTGCGAGCGAGCTTGCACGCGGAGGTGATGGTGTGGATCGTGTTATCTGACGACGCAATGGCGCCGAGCAGCGTGGCAAGCTTCTCCCGATGCAGACGCAGCTTCAGCTCGGTTGATCCGACGACCACCTCAAAGAGCATATCGGCAACCACAAATGAGGCTTCACGAGAGTCCGTCAACGAGCGGGCCAATTCCTTAGCTTGATAGGCCACCTGCCTCAGCATGGTTGGGGTGGCTTCATCCACACGGAGCGCCGATATGACATCGGCACCGTTGTTCAAGAAGTGTTGCAGTATAGCCAACACAGCATTCTCCACCTCCAGCGCGGCGTAGCGCGCGCCCTTGGTGCCGACGCCTTCGTCCTGCACGAGCCGCTGCTCAATGTAGTAGCGGTATCGCCTGCCTTGCTTGACCGCATGGCTGGGGATTAGCTTGTGGCCATCAGAGGTGACAAGGCGACCAGCCAACAAACTCCGATGCTTGACTGAGGCCTTTTCCGTTCCACACTTGTTGGCAAGCAGCTGCGCTTGAACCCGATCCCATAGTTCCGCATCCACGATGGCTTGGTGCTTGCCCTCATGGAGTGTTCCCTTGTGAGGGAGCTTGCCGATATAGATCGGATTCGCGAGCACACGATAGAGGTGGCCCCGGCTGAACGGCCCGCCGCCGGTAACCCGGCCGTTCTTGTGACGGCGGAGCTTGCTCTTGAGGCCTCGGCGATCCAGCTCGCTTTTGAGGGACCGAACGGACTTCTTCTCGAGATAGAGCTCAAAGATCTGCCGAACTTGTGCAGCTTCGGTTGAATTGACGATTGTGCGGCATCAGCACCCGTGAGACAGATTGGGGTTATTGAACAAAGGAGGATTTCTGGGTCATCGTAGCCATCAAGGAGCGCAGATGAGACAGAAATCCGGGCCACCGAAAGAGACGTCAGAACAGCTCGTCAAGAC
>JBCCGG010000031.1:0-77572 GCA_039029395.1 Pseudomonadota bacterium
CGCGAAGGCGCCGGTCATGACAACGGCGATCAGCACCGGTATGAGCCACGGTAGAACCGCCTGGATGGTCGACCAGCTCGGCGCCAAGGCCGGCCCCTCAAGCGGCGAAAGAGCGATGGCAAGCGCAACCACGCACCCCCAGAAGAAGCAGCAGACGGTGAACTCGGGCGCCTCGTTGGTCTTATCCAGGCGCATGCGCGTGGCACAGACCGCCCACATGAAGCCGGCGGCCAAGCCCATCCAGTCGCCGATGTTGCTGGGCCAGGGGATACCGCCGTCGCCAGCCAGCATCACGTACATGCCGCCCATGCCGAGCGCGAGGGTGAGCCAGCGCATCGGGGTCACCGGCTCGCCCAGGAAGAAACGCGCCAATAGGGTGCTCCACACAGGCGTCAGGTAGAACAGCAGTATGGCCGGCACGACCTCGGTATAGAGCACCGCATCGGCATAGAGCACCAGGGCCAGCGCGGTGCAGATCCCGGTCACCTGCAGGCCGAGACCGCCGGCGACAATCCTGCGCCAGCGCCAGACGACGACCGGCGATACCAGGATCAAGGGAATGACGTAGAACACCACGGTCGCCCAGGCGCCGACCAGACCGGCCTCGTCCAGGGCTCTGAGCGGCAGCCAGAACACGCCCCAGGCGACGCCGGAGTAGGCGCAGGCGAACTTGGCCAGTGTCGTCTCGTCGATCTTGCTGAGAGGTGGCACGGTGGGCAATCTCCTGGCACGGGATCACGCCACGGCCAGCGCCGGCCGGCAACCAAATTCTGCCGGTCCCTTAGATTGCTTTTGGTTCCGGCCACTTCTAGGCTGACGACAGCAGGCCTATGCCCCTTGTCCCATTGCAACCCGCCCGTCCCCATGCCGTCAAACCAGCGCTCCGGTAGATTCATGATCGCATGCTGCGCGATGCTTCTGATCGCGTTGGCCGTCGGAACGGCAGCGGCTCAAACCGCCTATAGCCAGGCGAAGTTGGAGCGGTTCGCGGATGCGGTGGTCGCGGTCCAGACGATCGCGCAGAAGTGGCTGCCGCGGATCGGCGCGGCGGAAAGCGACGCCGCGGCCAAGCAGCTCAACGACCAGGCCGCCGCGGAGATCACCGCGGCGGTCGAGGCGCTGCCCGGCATCACGGTCGCGGAGTACTTGGAGATCAACGATCGTTCGGCCAGCGATGTCATTCTGGCCAAGCGGATAAACGATATCCTGCGCCGCAAGATCGGCAATTGAGGCCGGTGCCAAATCAACTTGGGCCTCGATTTCCGCAGCGCATGGCAGTAGACTCGCGCCTAAGGCTCTTGATCCAAAGAGAGAACTCAACCCGCAATGATTAAAAGTCGAAACTTGCTAAGCCTCTCGCGCTACGGATTGCCGCTCGCCCTGGGGCTTATCCTGGTGGCCTGCGACAAGCAGGAAGTGGCCGAGGAAGCGCCCGCGGTGCGCCCGGTCAAGGCGATCCAGGTCTCCAACGTCAGCCACTTCGGCCAGCGCAGCTTCGCCGGCCGGGCCAAGGCAACCCGCGAGCTCGATCTTTCGTTCCGGGTCAGCGGCACGCTGCAGGAGTTGCCTGTTAAGATCGGCGACGAGCTGCAGAAAGGCCAAGAGGTCGCCAAGCTCGACCCGGCGACCTACGCGGCCGACGTGGAGCAGGCCAAGGCGACCCTGTCGCGCACCCAGGCCACCTTGGACAACGCCACGGTCCAGCGCGAGCGGGACAAGACCCTTTTCGACAAGGGCCACGTGGCGAAGGCCAAGCTCGACCAATCGATTGCCCTTGAGGGCGAGGCCAAGGCCGATGTCAACGCCGCCCGGGCCTCGCTGCAGAAGGCCCAGCTGGATCTCGGCTACACCGCACTTCAGGCGCCCTTCTCCGGGGTCATCGTCGAGACCTACGTGGACAATTTCCAGGACGTGCGCGCCCAGGAGCCGGTCGTGCGCCTGCTCGATTCCACGCGCATCGAGATGGTCGTCGACATCCCGGAAAGCTTGATCTCTCTGGTCCCCAATGCCCGCAACATCAAGGTCGTGTTCGACCCCTTCCCGAACATCGAGATCCCGGCGGAGATCAAGGAAATCGGCACCGAAGCCTCGGCCACGACCCGAACCTATCCGGTCACCTTGATCATGGAGCAGCCCGAGGGCGCGACGATCCTGCCCGGCATGGCGGGCAAGGCCTCCGGCGACGGCAGCGCGGCGCAGCAGAGCGCCAGCCTCTCGGTCCCGGTTTCCGCGACCTTCACACCGGCCGACGAAAGCGGCACCTACGTCTGGGTCATCGACCCCAACAGCAAGCAGGTCAAGCGCCGGCCCATCGAAACCGGCGAGGTGACCGAGTTCGGCATCACCGTGAACGACGGCCTGGAGGACGGCGAACTGGTGGTCGTCGCCGGCGTCAGCTACTTGAGGGACGATCAGCAAGTCCGCTTATTGGAAGAATGAGCGGACCTGATCGATGAACCTCGCGAAGCTCGCCATCGAGAAGAAGGCGGTCACCTACTTCTCGATCTTCCTTCTGGTGGTCGGTGGCGTGTTGTCTTACTTCCAGCTCGGCCAGCTGGAAGATCCGGACTTCACCATCAAGACCGCCGTGGTGTTGACGCCCTATCCGGGCGCCAGCCCTAAGGAGGTCGAGCTTGAGGTCACCGACCGCATCGAGCTGGCGCTCCAGGAGCTTAAGCAGGTCGACTACATCGAGTCCTTCTCGCGCGCCGGCTACTCCCAGATCAAGGTCGAGATCAAGAGCATTTTCGGTTCGGACGAGATCCCGCAGATCTGGGACGAGCTGCGCCGTAAGGTCGGCGACGTGGAAAGCAGCCTGCCGCCCGGTGCCGGGCCGTCGGTGGTCAACGACGACTTCGGCGACGTCTTCGGCCATCTGGTGGCGGTGACCGGCGAGGGCTTCAGCTACGCCGAGCTGGAAGACTATGTCGACGAGCTCAAGCGCGAGCTCAGTTTGGTGCCGGGCGTGGCGCGCATCGACCTTTGGGGCAACCAGCAGAAGGTCGTCTACATCGACGTCTCGGAGACTCAGCTTAGTCAGCTTGGCTTGTCGGAAGAGTCCATCGAGCAGACTCTGAAGGCGCAAAACGCGGTGGTCGATGCCGGCTGGACCGACGTCCAGAATCGCCGCATGCGCATCGCGCCGACCGGCGAGTTCGCTTCGCCGACCGACATCTCCGAGCTGCCGATCCGACCGACCATCTTCGACACCATCCAAAGCGGCGACACCTCGAACGGCATCAGCGCCTCGTCCGAGCTGATCCGCATTGGCGATATCGGTCAGGTACGCCCCGGGTACCAGGATCCACCCTCGACCTTGATGCGCTACAACGGCGAGCCGGCCATCGTCCTGTCGGTCTCCAACCTGCCCGGCGTCAACGTGGTCGACATGGGCCGGGCGGTGAGCAAGCGCCTGGACGAGCTGGTCGTCGATCTGCCGATCGGCATCGAGCCCCACCGGGTCCACTGGCAGGCCGACGTGATCGCCGAATCGGTCAACGGCTTCTTCATCTCGCTCTTGCAGGCGATCGCCATCGTGCTCGGCGTGCTGGCGATCGCCATGGGTTGGCGCATGGGCGTGATCATCGGCACGGCGCTGATCCTGACCATCATGGCAACCTTTATCCTGATGGGTCTGTTCTCGATCGATCTGCAGCGCATGTCCTTGGGCGCCCTGGTGATCGCGCTCGGCATGATGGTCGACAACGCGATCGTCGTCGCAGAGGGCGTCGTCGTGCGCATGGAAAAGGGCATGAACAAGGTCGAAGCCGCGATCGAGGCGGCCCAGCAGCCCTCCATGCCCCTTTTGGGCGCCACCGTAATCGCGGTCATGGCGTTCTATCCCATCGTCGCCTCGACCGAGAACTCCGGCGAATACACCGCCTCGCTGTTTTCCGTGGTCGCCATCGCCCTGCTCGCCAGTTGGCTGATCTCGGTCACGGTGACGCCGCTTCAGTGCACCGCCATGCTCAAGGTGCCGAAGGCGACCGGCGAGAAAAAGGACCCTTACGGCAGTCGCTTCTACCGGGCCTTCGCCAGTTTCCTCAGGGGTGCGATCAAGGTGCGCTATGCGACGGTCGGCGCCATGGTCGGCCTCTTGGTGCTCGCGGGCATCGCCTTCGAGGGCGTGCCCAAGCTGTTCTTCCCGGACTCCTCCATGCCGAAATTCATGATCGACTACTGGTCGCCGGAGGGTAATCGGATCGAAGACGTCGCCGCCGATGTGGCGCGCATCGAGGAACGGCTCCTGGCTGACGAGCGGGTCGACAGCGTATCGTCCTTCATCGGCGCCGGACCGCCGCGTTTCTATCTGCCAGTCGATCCGGAGTCGGCCAACCCGGCCTATGCCCAGCTGGTCGTCAACGTCCACAACTACCAAGACATCAACGACATTCTAAACGAGCTCGATCCCTGGCTCGACGGCAACTTCCCAGAGGCCCAGGTTCCCTTGCGCAAGTTCGCCGTCGGCCCGGCCAACACCTGGAAGTTCCAAGCCCGAATCAGCGGCGGCGCGGTCGCCGATCCGGACGTGCTGCGCTCGATCGCCAACCAAGGCCTGGCGGTGCTCGAGGGCAATGCCCTGGCCGGCGATAGCCAGACCGACTGGCGCCAACGGGTGCTTAAGATCGAACCTCAGTACAACATCGAGCGGGCGCGCTGGTCGGGCGTGACCCGCGACGACATCGCCCGCGCCACCCGGCGCGCCTTCGATGGCCGCGAGATCGGACTCTACCGAGAGCAGGACGACTTGATCCCGATCGTGCTCCGCCAGGTCGAGGCCGAACGACAGAACGTCGGCGGGCTCGACGTGCTGCAGATCCAGCCGGCCCAGTCAACCCTCGCGGTGCCGCTCTCCCAGGTGGTCGACGGCATCGATATCAGCTGGGAGGACCCGGTGATCCAGCGGCGCGACCGCAAACGCACGATCACCATACAGTCCAACCCGATCCTGGGCACCACCCTGCCGACCCTCTTCGGAACGGTCCAGGACCAGTTCGAGGCGATCGAGCTGCCGCGCGGCTATGTCATGGAATGGGGCGGCGAACACGAGGACTCGGAAAAATCCCAGAAGGCGCTGATCCCCGGCATGATTCCGGCGTTCATCGTCATGTTATTCACGACGGTGGCGCTGTTCAACGCTTTCCGGCCGCTCCTGATCATCTTCCTGACCGTGCCCTTTGCCGCGATCGGCATCTCCGCCGGCCTGCTGGTCACCCAGACCGCCTTCGGCTTCGTCGCCCTTCTGGGCGCCATGAGCCTGTCGGGCATGATGATCAAGAACGCGATCGTGCTGCTCGACGAGATCAACCTCAACCTCGCCAACGGCATGGACCGCTACAACGCCGTCATCGTCGGCGCGCAGTCGCGCTTGCGGCCGGTGGTGCTGGCGGCGGCGACCACGGTGCTCGGCGTCATCCCGCTTTTGCCGGACGTTTTCTGGGTCGGCTTGGCGGTCACCATCATGGCGGGTCTTGCCTTCGGCACGGTGCTGACCATGGTGCTGTTCCCGGTGCTCTACTCGATCTTCTACCGGGTCAAGCCGGAGCCTGCGGCCCAAGCGGAGCCCGCCTAAGCGCACAGGGATTAGCGAGCCTCTCGTCGCGGATTTGCCTGCCGAGGCGGATGTTTGCCTCGCCCGTAGGCGTGAGATGGCGCGAGACGTCGCTTCGGCTTCACATCACATAGCCGACATGCCGGAACCGATCTAGGTTCTTTTGCAGATGACCCTGAACGGAACAGCTGCGCGAACACCTCAACGTCAGCAATGCGGACAAACCGCCCAAGTTGAGTAGCCACCAGTATCCTGTTCTCGACCCGGTGGTTGGCACCACGGAGGCGCCTATGACAATCGTGCGTAAAAGAGTGTGGTCTGTATTCATGGCCAGGAAGAGTTATTGCTAGATACCCTTATGCTATCAGCGTGAAAGACGCCCCTGAACGACAAAAAGCCCCACGCCGCTTAGGGAACATTCTCCCACAGGCCTCGTTAGGATTGACGTGAGGTTCAATGGGCCATCCTAGGCAATCGTAGTTGTGACGAATTGTCAGGATAAACACGATAGTTTCACCAGCCATGACCCGGTCAATCAGGTCCGCGCGCTGTCCATGAGGGCAGTGTGCAAATTGCCAGTGAACAGCATAGTGGTTATCCTGACTGTTTCTCAACGAGATAGCAGGCGTGGTAGGCAATGACATGGGCAACATGGCCGGTCAGGATATGAGCGAGATTAGGGATCACGCAATGCAGAGCCATGGCATGCTGGAACCGTCGGCCGCCCTGGTCGTGCGGATGAAAGTCGTCACCCTTGCGCTCATGGTCGTGATCGGCGCGATCGCCTCGATTTTCTTGGCGATCCTGATCTAGATTCCGAACGTCGCCTCCATGCCGGTTATCGCGCCTGAGCAGAAAAAGTGGTGGGTCCTCACCGCGATGGGCGGTGTACTCGGGCTGGTCCTCCTCGACGAGACCGTCGTCGGCGTCGCGCTGCCTACCATGCGCGACGAGCTCGGCATGTCGCAGGTCACTGCCCATTGGGTCATCAGCGCCTATCTGCTGGTCTTCACCGGGCTGGTCGCGGCGGGCGGCAAGCTCGGCGACATCGTCGGCCGAAAAACCCTTTTCGTTGCGAGCATCGTCGTCTTCGGGCTTTCGTCCGTCGCCTGCGGGTTCGCCACCGACGGCACGATGCTGGTCGTCGCCCGCATCGTTCAGGGCATCGGCGCGGCGGCAATTTTCCCCACATCAATGGCCATCGTAACCACGACCTTCGCCCCCGAGGAACGCGGGATGGCCCTGGGCGTTATATCCGCGGCCGGCACGTTCTTTTTAGCCATCGGCCCGTTCGTTGGCGGACTATTGACCGATACACTCTCATGGCGCTGGATTTTCTGGATCAATCCGGTGATCGTCGTCGCCATCGCCCTCGTTACGATCGCCGTCTACGTCGAGCCTACACGCAAGGGCCCGGCCGACCGCATTGACAAACTCGGTTCCGTTTCCCTGGTCGCAGGCCTCGGCATGGTCATCTTCTCAGTTATGGAGGGGCCCGAGCGCGGTTGGGGCAATCCGCTGATCATCGCGTTGCTCGTCGGCGGGGTCATCGTGCTGGCGACCTTCGTCCGCACTGAGTTGCGGCGCGACAAGCCGTTGATCGATGTCCGGCTGTTTCACGGCGCAACCTTTACGTCCAGCAACCTGGTGCTGTTCACCGCTCAGTTCAATCAGATGATCGTCGTCGTCTTCGGCGCGCTCTATTTCCAGGACGTTTTGAAAATGAGCCCGTTCGTCGCCGGCCTTGCTCTGCTGGCCGGCGTCGGCGCGATCCCCATCATCAGCGCGCCAACGGGCCGCCTCGTCGACCGCATCGGCGCCCGCCATGTCGCGCTCGGGGCCTTGGCGCTGGCCACCTGTGGCCAGCTGTGGATCGCCATACTCGCCAATGCCCACAGTTACATTGTGTTGGCGCCGGCGCTCTTTTTCTGGGGCGCGTCCAACGCTGCCATGTTCATCGCCCCCCGGCGTGCGGTCGTAAACGCGCTACCGCCCGAAGAGCACGGTGAGGCCGGTGGCGTGACGGTCACCGCGCAGCTCCTGGGCGGCACGGTCGGTATTGCCGTGGCCAGTACGCTCTACGCCGCGACCGGGGACTTCATGACCGTGTTCCTGGCACCGGCAGTCGTCTCGGCCGTCGTTCTATTCATTGCCTGGCGCGGGCTCGAGCGGCCGGAGCACCCATAGCACTGCGAAATCCGGTCGGTTCGACACGGTTTGCAGTTCCGTTAACTGGAGTATCCCGCCGATTCTGGCGGATTGACCGACCTCCGGTACATACCCTTGGTGCACTGCCAGATCAGCAATTAGGTCTTGATGCGGAAACCAATTGGCTTTCGACGGAGTGGGCTAGCTAATGCGGAAAAGCCTAATCACAACCTCGGAGAATTCCTGCAGGCGCGCGTTGTCCTTTATTGAAGGTCCGCTCTGGGCTCAAACCAGGCTCTCATCGAAATTGGCTCGATGACCGGAACTGGCCAATCTTTCCCGTCCGGATACGCCGTCCAACGGGTCGGAAAAGCGGCCGCAATCGGAAGTTTCTCAAAGAGCAATCCCGGCCGCGCGGTTGCAGATCGCAACCTAAAGCCCCAGGCGCTTGACCGCCGCCTTCATGAGCGCCTGGTTGCTGGTCACCACCGGTTTGCCCAGCGCACGCTCGAGCGGCTCGATCGCCTCGACCGCGCGCATGTCGGTGCAGGACAGCACCAGCGCCTCGGCCTCGGGACGGTCGGCCCGGCAGGCCAATGCGGCGACCTCGTCGGGGGTCAGCTCGCCCTGGCCGTAGTTGCCGAGATCGCAGCCGACCGACGCGGCGGCGACCACCGAGAAGCCCGACTCCTGCAGGAAATCGATGGCCTCGCCGTTGAGCGCCTCGGTGTAGGGCGCCGCGAAGCCGACCTTGGTCACACCCAGATCGCCCAGGGCCTCGACCAAGGCGCCGGCCGCGGTGACCGCCGGAACGCCGGCCTTGGCCTCGATCTGGTCGCAAAACGCCCGGTCGAAGGCGGGCCCGTGGGACAAGGTCGCCGAGGTGCAGCCATAGAGCACGATGTCCGGCTTGGCCGCCATCAGCGCCTCGAGCACGGCATCCAGGGACGCCAGGGCGAAGCCGCGCATCTGTTCGGAATCCGGCACCGCGTCCAGATCGTAGCCGCCGGCGCGCATGAAGTGGAGCGACACGCCAGACGGCCGCAGCAGCATCATGTCGGGCTCCAGGTTGGTGTTGGAAAAGGGCACGACGATGCCCAGGCGGCCCCGGCCGCGCGAGGCCGTAGGGTCCGTCACGACGACGTCCTTTGGGCGCGCAAGCTGGACGTCTCGGCGCTGTCCAGCGTCATGTCCTCATCGAGCGCCACGCCGTAGTCTTCGGCCGCCGCGGCGCGCGAGACCAGGCCCCGGCGCACGTCGGTCACGACCAGATCGGGATCCCGGGCGAAGGGGTCGCCGAAGCCGCCGCCGCCCGGCGTCTCGAACACCAGGCGCTCGCCCGATGGAATCTCCTGCACACCCATGCCGCGCATCCGGGCGCCCGAGGCCAGCGAGATGACGCCGCGCCCGCCGGGCCCGCCGCCGTCCCGGCCCCGCGCGGCCTCCTCCATGCGCTGGACCGCGGCCATCAGCAGCATGGGCGCGCCCTCCCGGTTCTCCAGCTCGAGCACCTGGCCCAGGCCACCCCGTGCCTTGCCCGGCCCGCCGCTGTCG
Organism: Pseudomonadota bacterium; assembly: GCA_039029395.1. Lineage (GTDB taxonomy): Bacteria > Pseudomonadota > Alphaproteobacteria > Kiloniellales > JAKSDN01 > JBCCGG01. Next base: position 9,254 of record JBCCGG010000031.1, read on the forward strand.
GGTCTGAGCTCCCGGCGCCAGAAGCGCAAGGGCTCGGTGCTCTCGGTGATTTCCACCTGGCTGCCCCAAACGCCGCTCGGGTAGGCGGTCGCCGAGAGGCCGTCCTTGTTCGGCCGCGCGCCGGTGCCGCCGTTGTGGGTCGGCTCGGTGGCGAAGGCCGTGGCATTGCCGAGCAAGGCGGCCGGCGCGCTGCGCAGGGGAATGTCCCACATGCATGAGGCGCCCTCGGCGGGCACCTGGCCAGGCAAGGCCTGGTGCAAGCAGCCGAACATAAGGTCGGGCAGTATCTGGCCGATCACGTGACGCATGGCGACCGGCGCCGGATCCTGGGGATTGAGGATCGAGCCTTCCGGCGCGGTCAGACGGAAGGGCTCGAGCGAGCCGGCGTTGTTCGGGATCTCCGGCCCGACGATGCAGCGGATGCCGAACACCGCATAGGCGCTCGCGTAGTTGAGCGGCACGTTGATGCCGTAGCGCGAACAAGGCGAGGAGCCGGCCAGGTCCACGTCTATGCCCTGGGCGCCGATCGTCATGCGCGCCTTGATCTCGATCTCGAAGTCGTAGCCGTCAAGCGCCATGCGGTTGTCGTAGCTGCCGGCCGGCACTTCGCCGATCGCCTTGAGCACCCCGGCGCGCGAGGTCGAGAGGATGTAGTCGGCCAAAACGTCAAGAGTTTCGAGCCCAAACTCATCCATCATCTCGACCAGGCGCTGGGCGCCCACATGGCAGCAGGCGATTAGCGCATGGAGATCGCCCTCGTTGGAGATCGCCGTGCGCGAATTGGCCTTGATGATGTCGATCAAGAGCTGGTTGATCCGGCCGCCCTCGACCAGGCGACAGGGCGGCAGGCGGATGCCCTCCTCGAACACGTCGTTGCCGTCCGGGCCCATGCCCCGCCCGCCCAGGTCGTAGAGGTGAGAGGTGCAGGACACCAGGGCGACCGGGCGCTTGCCCAGAAAGACCGGCGCGACGAGCAGCACGTCGTTGATGTGGCCCGAGGCGAGCCAGGGGTCGTTGGTGGCGTAGACGTCGCCCGGCGCCATGGTCTCGACCGGAAAGACCTGGATCATGGACACACAGGCCGAGGCCATGGTGTTGATGTGGCCCGGCGTGCCGGTCACCGCCTGGGCCAGCATGCGGCCCTGGAGATCGAACACCCCGGCCGAAAGGTCGCCGGATTCCCGCACGATCGGGCTAAAGGCGGTGCGCATCAAGACCTGGGCCTGCTCCTCGACGATCGCGAGCAGGCGGTTCCACATAATCTGAAGATCGATCGACGCTCTGGTCATGACTCAGGCTCCCTGCGCGGCGCGGCGCGTCAGGATCAGGTTGCCGGCGCCGTCGACCCGGCCCTCGAATTCCGGGCTCAAGTATGTGCTGGTTTGGGGCTCGACGATCAGCGCCGGCCCGGCGACGGCGGCACCCGGCGTAAGATCCGCGCGCGCATACCAAGGCACCTCTTGCTTGCGTTCCCCTCGCCCAAAGTAAACCTCGCGGGCCCCAGCTGCCGCCACCGCCGCGACCCCGTTGGTCGGCGGCACCGGCTGGGGCGGCGCGGCCCCGGTCGAGACGACGACCGACCAGTTCATCACCTCGATCGTCATGCTCGGCACGTGGCGACCGTAAAGGGCGCCGTAAAGCCGCTCGTAGGCCGCGCCCAAGCCCGCGACCTGGGCCTCGTCGATCGCGCCCGTCCCGAGCGCCACCTCGATCTCGTGACCCTGACCCTGGTAGCGCATGAAGGCGCTGCGCTTGATCTCGAGCGCTTGTCCCGGCGCGCCGGCTTGCACAACTTCCAGGGCTTCGGCCTCCATCTCCGCGAAGAGCCGCTGGAGCGCGCCAAGATCGAGCCGGTCCAGGCGGCACGGCAGGCTGCGCACGATCTCGTAGGAGACCGGCGCGGCCAAAAAGCCGACCGCCGAGCCAACGCCCGGATCCGGCGGCACCAGGATGCGCGCAATGCCAAGCTTCTCGGCGACCCGCGAGGCGTGGAGCGGGCCGTTGCCGCCAAAGGCGATCAAGGTCCGCCCGTCGAGCGCCTTGCCGCGCTCGACCGCGTGCATGCGCGCCGCGTTGGCCATGGATTCGTCGACCATCTGGCCGACCCCGTCGGCCGCCGCCTCGACCGAAAAGCCGAGCGGCGCGGCGACGTCATGGGTGATCGAATCGCGGGCCCGCTCGATCTCCAGCTTCAAGCGGCCCTCGGCGAAGCGCTCCGGGTCGAGCAGACCGATCACCGCGTCGGAGTCGGTCACCGTGGCGCGCGTTCCACCCAAGGCGTAGCACGCCGGGCCGGGGTCCGCGCCGGCGCTTTCCGGTCCGATGGTCACACGGCCCAGGCCATCGACCGCGGCGAGCGAGCCGCCGCCGGCGCCGATCTCGATCATCTCGATCACCGGGATGCGCACCGGCAGGCCGCTGCCCTTGATAAAGCGCGCCGCCCGGGCGATCTCGAACTGCCGAGCGCTTTGGGGTTCGCCGTCGTCGATCAGGCAGATCTTCGCCGTGGTGCCGCCCATGTCGAAGGAGACCACCTCGTCCAGCCCGCATTGCCGGGCGATGCGCGCTGCCAGGATCGCGCCGCCGCTGGGCCCGGACTCGACCAGGCGGATTGGAAACTGGACCGCGGTGGCAAGCGTGGTCATGCCGCCGCCCGAGGTGATCACGAACAGCGGGCAATGGAAGCCGGCCTCGCCCAGGCGTCGCTCGAGCGCGCCCAAGTAGCGGGTCATCATCGGCTTGATGTAGGCGTTGGCGACCGTGGTACAGAGCCGGTCGTACTCGCGGATCTCCGGACACACTTCGCTCGAGAGGGAAATCGTGAGCTCCGGGCGGCGCGCCAGGATCAGCTCGCGCAAGCGGCGCTCGTGGTTCGGGTTGACGTAGCTGTGCAGGAGGCCGATCGCCAGGCTCTCGGCCCCGCTCGCGTCGATCTCTCCGATCAAGCGATCGATCGCGCCCTCGTCGAGCGGCAGGACCACGCTGCCGTCGGGATCGACCCGCTCTGGCACGGTCAGGCAGCGCTCGCGCGGCACGATCATGTCGGGCTTGTCGAGCCAGATATCGTACTGGTCGTAGCGCCGCTCGTAGGCGATCTCGAGCACGTCCCGAAAGCCCTCGGTGGTGATCAGCGCCACGCTTGCGCCCCGCCGCTCGATCAGGGCGTTGGTGGCCAGGGTCGTGCCGTGGATCACCGAGCGGATATCGCCCGGCTGAAGCCCGGCCCGCTCGAGCCCAAGGCGCGCGCCGATCAAAACGCCCTCGACCGGATCGGCCGGCGTGGTCGGCGTCTTGGCGGTTACCTCGCGGCCTCCGGTCTCGATCGCTATATCCGTGAAGGTGCCGCCGATATCGACGGCAAGACGCGCCCCCTGTTCCATTGTCCCTTCGACTCCCTTCAAGCAAACAAAAGCTCGGCAAGCCCGCGGCCGAATGGCCGGGATCTGAAGGGAAGCTAATCAGCGACCAGCTGGCACCTTTGATGGCGGCGGCCGCAGCGTCGATCGGACACTTGGTGCGTCACGGGGGCAATCCTCGTCTTGTGCGCTCAGCGGACGCTAAGCTGTTTCAGTTCGCGCTTCAAGAGGCTTCCTTGTGCTGTGCGGCGCTCGCTTACGCGTAATCTCGGCACACCACCGGGTCCAGACGGTCATCGCCGGCCACGAGCGGGCAAATCATCGCCCCGAACCATTTTGTCGTCCAAGACCCGGGCCGATTAGATTACCTTGAACGGCGACCGCCGTCGCGGCGCAACCAGGACCAAGGAGCCCTTGGTGACCTCGCAAATTATTCCCGTCGCGCCTTTCGATTTGGTGGTGTTCGGCGGCACCGGCGATCTGGCCCTGCGCAAGCTGCTGCCGGCGCTCTATTTCCGGGAGCGGGATCGCCAGATCCAGCCGGGCAGCCGAATCATCGGCCTGTCGCGCAGCCAGATGGACCGGAACGCCTTTCTGGCGACGGTCGAGGACCGCTGCCGGGCGGCGGTCGCGGACCGCGATTGGGAGCCCGAGGCCTGGCAGCGCTTCGCCGAGCGCCTGGACCATCTTTGCCTGGACGCGACCGACCCGGCCGGCTGGGGCGACCTGAGCGCGCGCCTGTCGGGCCGGGAAGACCAAGTGCGGGTGTTCTATCTGGCGACCTCGCCCGAGCTTTTCGGGCCGATCTGCCGCAACATCGAAGCCGCCGGACTGATCAGCGGCGAAGCGCGGGTCGTGCTGGAAAAGCCGCTCGGCCACGATCTGGCCTCGTCGTGCCGGATCAACGACCAGGTGGGCGAGGTCTTCGCCGAGGACCGGATCTTCCGCATCGACCACTACCTGGGCAAGGAGACGGTGCAGAACCTCATGGCCCTGCGCTTCGCCAACTCGCTGTTCGAGCCCTTGTGGAACAGCGGCGCGATCGACCACGTGCAGATCACCGTCGCGGAATCGATCGGCATCGAGGGCCGTGGCGCCTATTACGACAAGGCCGGCGCCTTGCGCGACATGGTGCAAAATCACCTGATCCAGCTGCTCTGCCTGGTCGCCATGGAGCCGCCGGTGCTGCTCGATAAGGACGCCGTGCGCGACGAGAAGCTAAAAGTTCTCAAGGCGCTGAGGCCGATCGCCGGTGCCGAGGTGGCGACTCGCACGGTGCGCGGCCAATACCGCGCCGGCGCGGTCAATGGCCATAGTGTCCCGGCCTACGCCAGCGAGATCGGCAATGGTGCCGACAGCCGTACCGAGACCTTCGTGGCGCTGCGTGCCGAAGTCGACAACTGGCGCTGGGCCGGCGTGCCGTTTTACTTGCGCACCGGCAAGCGCCTGCAGGCCCAGGCCTCGGAGATCGTGATCGAGTTCCGCCAGGTGCCCCACTCGATCTTCGACAAAGAGGCCGGGCATATCGTCGCCAACCGCCTGGTGGTGCGTCTCCAGCCGGACGAGGGCATCAAGCTCTTTCTCATGACCAAGGACCCCGGCCCGGGCGGCATGCGCCTGCGCCACGTGCCCATGGACTTGAGCTTTGCGGAGACCTTCAAGACCCGCTATCCGGGCGCCTACGAGCGGTTGCTGATGGACGTGGTGCGCGGCAACCCGACGCTCTTCATGCGGCGCGACGAGGTCGAGGCGGCCTGGGCCTGGCTCGAGCCGATCCTGGAGGCGTGGCAGGCCGGCGACGAGCGACCCAAGTCCTACAATGCCGGCACCTGGGGACCTTCCTCGGCGATCGCCCTGATCGAGCGCGACCACCGCACTTGGCACGAGGACGAAGCGTGAGCGTCTAGCAGAGCGCCGCCGCGTGGTGGCGCAGGTGGTCGTCGATGAAGCTCTGAATGAAGAAGTAGCTGTGGTCGTAGCCTGGCTGGAGGCGCAGCTCGAGCGCTTGGCCGGCGGCCTGGCAGGCTTCCGCCAGAAGCTCCGGTTTCAGCTGCTCGGCCAAGAAACTGTCGGCTTCGCCTTGGTCGACCAGCAACTTGGCACCCGACGGCTGGCGGGCGACAAGCTCGGTTGTGTCGTAGTCCCGCCAGGTCTCCCGGTCGCCGCCCAGATAGGCGCCAAGGGCTTTCTCGCCCCAGGGGCAGCGCATGGGCGCCACGATCGGCGCGAAGGCCGACGCCGAGCGGTAGAGCGCCGGGTTCTTGAGATGCACCGTGAGCGCTCCGTGGCCGCCCATGGAGTGGCCGAAGATGCCAAGGCGCCCCTGGTCGACCGGGAAATTCTCGGCGACCACCGCCGGCAGATCCTTGGTGACGTAGCTGTACATCTTGTAGTGCGGCGCCCAGGGCGCTTGCGTTGCGTCCAGATAGAAGCCGGCGCCCATGCCCAGGTCGTAGGCCTCGTCGTCGGCCACACCCGCGCCGCGCGGCGAGGTGTCGGGCGCGACAACGATCAGGCCCAGCTCGGCCGCCAAACGCTGGGCGCCGGCCTTGACCACGAAGTTCTCCTCGGTGCAGGTCAGGCCCGAGAGGTAGGTGACGGCGGGAACCCGCGCGCCGTCCAAAGCCTGGGGCGGCTGAAAGACGGCAAAGCGCATCTCCACGCCGCAAGCCTCCGAGGCATGGCTGTATACCCCCTGCAGGCCGCCGTGGCAGCGCTGCTCGCCGACGATGGTGAGCGTGCTCATGGGATCAATAGACCACCACGCTGCGGATCGATTCGCCGCCGTGCATCAAGTCGAAGCCCTTGTTGATCTCGTCGAGCGGCATAGTGTGGGTGATCAAATCGTCGATGTTGATCTTGCCTTCCATGTACCAGTCGACAATCCGCGGCACGTCGGTACGGCCCCGCGCGCCACCGAAGGCGGTGCCTTTCCAAACCCGACCGGTGACCAGCTGGAACGGCCGGGTCGAGATCTCCTGCCCGGCACCGGCAACGCCGATGATGATCGATTCGCCCCAGCCCTTGTGGGCGCATTCCAGCGCCTGGCGCATGGTCGTAGTGTTGCCGATGCACTCGAAGGAGTAGTCGGCGCCACCCTTGGTGAGCTCCACCAGGTGGGCCACGATGTCGCCGTCGATCTCCTTGGGATTGACGAAGTGAGTCATGCCGAACTTCTCGGCGATCGCCTTCTTGTCGTCGTTCAGGTCGACGCCGACGATCATGTCGGCGCCCACCAGCTTGGCGCCCTGGATCACGTTGAGGCCGATGCCACCCAGACCGAAGACCACCACGTTGGAGCCGGGCTCGACCTTGGCCGTGTTGATCACCGCGCCGATGCCGGTGGTGACCCCGCAGCCGATGTAGCAGATCTTGTCGAAGGGCGCGTCCTCGCGCACCTTGGCAAGGGCGATTTCCGGCAGCACCGTGAAGTTGGAGAAGGTCGAGCAGCCCATGTAGTGGAAGATCTTCTCGTTGCCCAAGGAGAAGCGGCTGGAGCCGTCCGGCATCAGGCCTTGGCCCTGGGTCGAGCGGATCGCCTGGCAGAGGTTGGTCTTGGGGTTGAGGCAGTACTCGCAGGTCCGGCATTCCGGAGTGTAGAGCGGGATCACGTGGTCGCCCTTCTTGAGCGAGCTCACCTCGGGGCCTACGTCGACCACCACACCGGCGCCCTCGTGGCCCAGGATCGCCGGGAAGATGCCCTCCGGATCGCCGCCCGAGCGGGTGAACTCGTCGGTGTGGCAGATCCCGGTCGCCTTGATCTCGACCAGCACCTCGCCGGCCTTCGGCCCCTCCAGCTGCACCGTCTCGATTGAAAGCGGCTTTCCGGCCTCGAAGGCAATAGCGGCCCGTGTGTCCATCTTGGTCCCCCTCTGTTCAGGTCGCGTTCGGGCCGCCGTGCGCGGCGCCCGCCGAATCTCACGTTCCACCATCGTTAACGGCTCACCCCTAGACCTGGCAAGCGCCGAGAGCGGATTTTTTGTCTAGGTCGGACCATTGACCTGGACGCCCGAGGGGCGCTAGAACCCCGGGCACAGCGATTTACGCAGCAACCGGACGAGCGCCCTTTTGCCAACACGTTAGCCGATCTCAGGAATGCTTTCGCGATCCCGCGCCCCCTTTCCGGGCGCCGGGCGATTTATCTCGTGCGCGTGGCGTTTGACTGAGATCGGGACGGCAAGGGACCTCGACCAGGCCCTTCACCTCAGTCATCTCAAGCGCCCACGCCGCGCCGCTTAGGACGCCCGCTCTCTTGTCAGCCGTCACGCAGCACTTCCCGAGAGGAAGGCTGTTATGGCTGTTGGAGAAACGCTCCATGTGCGCTGGCGCTTGGGCGCCGGCGAGACCCCGATGATCTGGCGCCGCTGCCGGCGCTGCAATGGAGAAAGCCCATTCGCGAGCTCGGACAAGTTCCGCGCAAACGCCCAGAAGAAACGCCTGGACGTCTGGCTGATCTACCGCTGCCAGCGGTGCGGCGAGACTTGGAACCGCCCAGTTATCGAGCGCCGCCCGGTGGCGCAGATCGATCCTACCATGCTTCAGGCAATCACCGAAAATGATCGGCAGATGGCCCGATCGATCGCCGGCGGGCCAAGCGCGGCAGACGGCAATGTCACGGTGGACAAGCTGCGCACCGCCGCGTGTCCGCGCGACCCAAGCCAGGTAGCGATCACGCTCGAGCTGGAGGCCGCCAGCGACCTTCGCCTGGACCGACTGCTCGCCCGGGAGCTGAAGCTGTCACGGAGCGCCCTTCGGCGCCTGTGCGAGGAAGGCTTGTTGGATCTTTTACCCAGCGTCAACGGTGCTTTGCGCCGGCCCGCGCGCGATGGCCAGGAGGTGCGCATCCACTTGCGCCGCCTGGATCCTTCGCTCGCCGCGGAGATCATCGGCCGGGTTTGAGATGCTCGGTCCGACTGCCTAGGCCCGCGCCGAGCGTCGAGGTCGTTTACAGGGTGAAGAGCTCTTTGGGCTCGGCAACACCGCGCAGCACATGCTTGCCGAGCGAGGTCAGCTGGCCCGGATAGCTCTCGGCGAAGGCGGCGGAGATCAGCACCGAGCGGCCGAGCGGCTTGCACAGCCCCTCGATCCGCGAGGCCTCGTTGACCGCCGGGCCGATCACCGTGAAATCCAGGCGCTTGGCGGTGCCGATGTTGCCGTACATCAAGTCGCCCCGGTGCAGGCCAACGCCGAATTCAAGCGGCAGTTGCCCGGCCGCTCGGCGCCCGTCATTGACCGCCATCAGGCGCGCCTCGGCGTCACGCACGGCCGCCAGGGCCTGGCCGCAGGCGTCGGGATTGGGGTGGCGCGGGTCGTCAATCGGGAAGATCGCCAAGACCGCGTCACCGATGAACTTGAGCACCTCGCCGCCCTGGTCGATCACCGCACCGGCGACCGCGTCGAAATACTCGTTGAGCGCCGCCAGGTAGGCCTCCCGGCTCATGGTCTCGGCCATCACCGTCGAACCGCGCAGGTCGGAGAGCCAGATCGCCGCGTGCAGCCCCTCGCCGTCGCCGCGCTTGATCAGGCCGTCCATCACCCGCTGGCCGGCATTGCGGCCCAGGTAGGTCTTCAGCAGGGTCAGCGATGAGACCCGCTGCGCGTGGGCCTCGAGCTGGCGCGCCAGGTTGGGCAGGACCTCGTAGAGCTGGCCCAGCTGCTCGGTGGTGAAGCCGCCGGGCGCATCGGAAACCAGCACCAAGATGTTGATTTGTCCGTCCGAAAACCGCATTGGCATGGCCACGTAATCGGTCGCGCCTTCGGCCACCAGATCCTCGAGCACCGGGTAGTCGAGCTTCGCGTTCGGGCCCTCCAAGCGCCGGCGGATACCGCCCTCGCCCGAGATGATCGCGGCGAAGGGGCTGTTCTGGTACTTCGCGCTTTGGATACCGGTGTGGGAGGCCTCGTACTCGGTGATTTTATCCTCGCCGCTCTGCCAGGTGTAGGTCAGGGCGAAGAGCTGGGGATTCAGGGTGCGGATCATCAGCCGGAGGCGCCACAGGGGGAAGCCGTCATCCAGGAGGACATGAGCCAAGCTCGCCACCAGGTCCTTGGTGGACTTGGCCTGCCAGGCGTCCTGCACCAGCCAACGCACAAGGGGATTGGCATCGGAGGCCGGGCTGCCGCGCGGCTGTTCCTCGAGCGTCCGCTCGTCGAGCAGCCAGCGGTCGACCACATCCCAGCTGATCGCCATGTAGCCCTTGACCAGCAGCGACTCGTCGAAGGGGTCCTCGTAGCTCCATACCGCGTTCTCGTGGCGCACGCCGCCGACCACCAGGTGCCAGTAGGTGGCGTTGCCCTTGAAGGGACAGTTGGTGCGGTGGCCGCTCGGCTCCAGCAGGTCCTGACGTACGGCCTCGCGCGGGAAGTAGTAAACCGACGGCAGCCGGGTCTCGCGCATCACCAGGGCTGCCGCGCTGTCGGCGACGACCTCGCCCGCGACCTGGGCGCGGACCCGCTCGGCGACCGGCTCGATCACCACTCGGTAGCCGTGATAGGACTCTTGGCCTGGTGTGGTGGCCAGGGCGTCTGTTGCCTGCATCTTCGCGCTCTATTCTGAAACCCGATTGACCCCTACAAATGGGAAGCACGGGCACCATGTGCAATTGGAGTAGGGCATGGGAGACCAATTCGTGGGCACGCGCTTTTCGGTCAAGCCGCGCTGGTGGCTGATGGCCGCCTTGGTGGGTCTGTCCTCGCCGGCGGCGGCCGAGACGGCGGCCTGCCCATCCGTGGGGACTTGGCTTGACCCGAAGACCGGTCAGATCTTGGCGGCCGATCGGATGATCGCCGACCTGGCCGAGCGCCGAATCGTGCTGCTCGGCGAAAGCCACGACAACCCGGAGCATCATCGCTGGCAGCTCCACACCCTGGCCGCGCTCCAGAGCCGGCGGCCGGAGCTGGTGATCGGGTTCGAGATGTTTCCGCGCAGCGTGCAGCCGGCGCTAGAAGCTTGGTCCAAGGGCGAGCTTTCGGAAGCAGAGTTCCTTGAACAATCGCGCTGGCACGAGGTCTGGGGCTTCCATCCGGCGCTCTATCTGCCCCTGTTCCACTTCGCCCGCCAGACTCGCAGCCCCACCGTGGCCTTGAATGTGGAACGGGATCTGGTGGCCCGGGTCGGCCAAGAAGGCTGGCAGGCAATTCCCGCCGACCAGCGCGAAGGCGTGAGCGATCCGGCGCCGGCCGACCCTGCCTACCGGGAGTCTTTGGCCGAGGTTTACCTTCTCGCGCACGGCAACAACGATGAGGTGGACAGCGTCGAGAACATCGAGGGCGACGACTTCGCCCACTTCGTCGAGGCCCAGCTGACCTGGGACCGGGCCATGGCCGAAGCCTTGGCCGCGGCGGCGCAGGCTCATCCAGAGGCGCTGATCGTCGGCATCATAGGCCAGGGCCACCTGGAGCATGGCTACGGCGTGCCCCATCAGCTGGCTGACCTGGGGATGACGGACGTGGCGGTGCTTTTGCCGCGCGATCCGACGGCCGTCTGCGCGCTGGCGAGCGCGGAGATCGCCGACGGCATCTTCGTCGTCGACCCTTTGCCGCCGGCATCGGACATGCCGGACAAGCCCAAGCTCGGTGTCTTCCTGGAAGGCGCGGAGGGGGGCTTGCGCATCTTGAGGGTCGCCGAGGGCGGCGTCGCCGAGGCGGCAGACCTAAGGTCGGGCGACATCATCACGGCAGCCGCCGGCGCGCCGCTCAAGGACGTCGGCGATCTGGTCACGGTGATCGGCCGTCAGGCGCCGGGCACCTGGCTGCCGCTCGAGGTGCAGCGCGACGGTGCGTTGCTGGAGGTCGTCGCAAAGTTTCCGCCCAACTTGGTCCCTGCACCGTGATGCGGACGCTCTTGCTGGCCATCCTGCTGGTGACGGCCCCGCCCCTGGCCGGCGCATCCCAACCGGTCCCCCATCACGACATCTGGGTGAACCTGGATCCGGAGACCCGTCGCATCGAGGTTGAGAACAGCTTCACGTTCGATGGACGGGATGAGCTGGCCTTTCGGCTTGCGCCCTGGCTCACCCTGGAAAGCGCCCAGCTCGACGGCGAGCCGATCGAGCTGGAATCCGAGGACGGCCATTACCTCGTCCCGCTGGATGACGAGAAAACGCATCGCATGGGAATCGTGCTCAACGGCGAAGTGCCCGCAGAAGGCCCGGACTTTGCCGGCCCGGAGGGCAGCTTCTTGAGCGGCTACAGCGGATGGTTCCTCGACACCGGTGACCCCCGCATGACCTACCGCCTGGTGCTTCAGGTCCCGGCCGGTCAACGTATTGTTGCAAGCGGCCAGCTGATCGAAGAGGAAGAGGAAAACGGAACCTACCAGGCGACCATGGTCGGCAATCGTCCAAGCGAGAGGCCGTCGCTGTTCGCCGGGCCCTATGAGATTAAGGAGCTGCGCGATGGTGATGTGCGCTTGCGGAGCTACTTCCACCCGGAGGTCGCCGAGCTGGCCGATGACTACCTGGCCGCCGCCGCCCAACTTATCGAGCGCTATAGCGAAGAGATCGGGCCCTATCCCTACGAGGATTTTCACATTATCTCGGCGCCTATTCCGGTTGGACTCGGTTTTCCCAATCTGACCTACGTGGGCCGACGGGTGCTGCCCCTGCCATTCATGCGCGGCCGCTCGCTGGCCCACGAAGTGCTGCACAACTGGTGGGGCAACGGGGTTGCGATCGGGCCGGGCGGCAACTGGTCCGAGGGCCTGACCACATACATGGCCGACTATGCGCTCAGCGACGAACCCTCGGCGATGCGCTTAGGCTGGCTGCGCGACTACGGCGCCTTGCCGGCCGATCGGGACGGGCCGGTCACCGCCTTCCGCTACAAGGTCAACGACGCCAGCCAGGTGGTCGGCTACGGCAAGGTCGCCTTCATCTTCTACATGCTCGAGCAAGAGATCGGCGAGGCAGCCTTTTCCCAAGGGCTGCGGGCCTTCTGGCGCGACCATCAGTTCAAAGAGGCCGGCTGGGCCGAGCTGCAAGCGGCCTTCGAGCAGGCCGCGGGCCGCGAGCTGGATTGGTTCTTCAGCCAATGGGTCGAGCGCAAGGGCGCGCCCCGGCTCGAGATCGCCGAGGCGGAGGTCTTGAACGAGGGGCTCTCGCTGGTCCTGCGACAGGAGGCCCCGGCCTATCGCCTGAGCGTCCCGCTGGAACTCACCACGAGCGCCGGCACCCGCGTCCTCTACGTGGACCTCGAGGGCGAGGAGACGCGGCTCATGCTGCCGCTCGACGGGCCGCTGCTGTCGCTCCGGGTCGATCCGGCTTTCGATGTTTTCCGCCGGCTGCTACCGGGCGAGAGCGCGCCGATCCTGCGCGACGTCACCTTGGCGAGCGATACCGCGACGGTGGTGCTGTCGGACGATGACGAGCTGCGCGAGATCGCCGCCGCACTGGCCGCGCGGCTACTCGACACGCCACCCCGCTTCGGCGAGGCGACAGCGGGCGGGCCGCTTCTGGTGATTGGGCTCAGCGACCAGGTGGCCGCCGCCGCCCAGGCGCTCGGCGCGGTCAAAACTGAAGTTCTCGACCCGGGCAGCGTGCGCGCTTGGGCCACGCGCACGGCCGACGGCAGGCCGGCGGTCTTCGTCGCCGCCGACGACGCTGCGGCGTTCGGACTGCTGCTGCGCCGCCTGCCCCACTACGGCGCTTCGAGCTACGCCGTCTTCGAGGCACGCCGCCCCACCATTTCCGGGTTTTGGCGGACCGGCGACAGCCCCCTGAGCCGGCAATTCGCCCAGTGAGGCGGACAGGACTGGTCTTGACCGGCCCGGCTGTGGCAGAATCCGGCAAACGCAATCGTCCAGTCAGGAGCATCCGTCCGCCATGTTCGAGACACCCTCGCCCGCAAGATCTCTCGTGACCGCCGCCGTCGCAGGCCTCGCCCTGCTGGTCGCCGGTTGCGCCGCCCAGGAGGCGATCCAGACCGAGCGGCTCTTGGCCGCCTCCGGCTTCCAGATGCGTCTGGCCGATACGCCCCAGCGCGAGGCCCAGGTTGAGAGTCTGCCTCAGCTGAAGCTGATCCCACAGCAGCGCGACGGCGAGCTGACCTACGTCTATGCCGACGCCAAGGAATGCAAGTGCATCTACGCCGGCACCGAGGCGGCCTACCAGCGCTATCAGAAGCTGGCAGTGCAGCAGCAGATCGCCGACGAGCGCCTCGAGGCGGCCCAAGAGGAGCAGCTCAACCGCATGGACTGGGGCATGTGGGGCCCCTGGGGTCCCTGGTACTGAGCCAGTCCGGCCTCTCGTGGCACTGAGCCCGGAGCAGATCGAGCGCGCGGCCGAGCTGCTCGCCGCCGCCCGGCGCGACGTCAAGGTGATTGGCGGCCTGCCCGAGGACTGCCGACCCGGCAACCTTGAAGAGGCATACGCGATCCGCGATAGCCTGGTGGCCAAGACCGGCTGGCCGATCAGCGGCTGGTTCTGCGCCTGCACCAACCGGGACATCCAGGAGCTGCTGGGTTTGGCTGAGCCTTACTATGCCTGCCTTCTAAAGCCTTTCATCCGGCCCAGCCCCTGCCAGCTCTTGTCGATCGAGTTCCCGCCCATGGTGCTCGAATGCGAGGTCGCCTTCACGCTTGGCGCCGACCTGCCGCCGCGCGATCAGCCCTATAGCCGCGAAGAGGTCGAGGCGGCGGTCGCTACGGCCCATCCGGCGATCGAAGTGGTCGCCGGACACCTGCGCGAGTGGCCGAGCCAGGACGTCTTCTCGGTAATCGCCGACAACGGCACCGACGGCGCCCTGGTCTACGGCGCGGGCATCGCCGGCTGGCGCGAGATCGACCTGGTCGCCCTCTCGGTGCGCCTCCTGGTCAACGGAGAGCAGGTGCGCCACGGCAGCGGCGCCAACGTGCTGGGCGACCCCATGACGGCGCTGGTGTGGCTCGCAAACGCCGGGGTCGAGGGCGGCCTCAAGGCCGGGCAGATCCACAACACCGGCACCACCACGCCGATCTACTGGGTCGGCCCGGGGGACCATGCGGTGGCCGACTTCGGCCCGCTGGGTGAGGCCGAGCTCGAGGTGCTCTAGCGCCGAGCGCCGCCGCACCGTAATGGACATCCCGATGGCGATTGCCTAGGCTTCCGCTCCGCTGGGAGGCGGCGAAACAACTCAGGGCATCAAGACCCAAGGTGGCGGCGCACGACAAGACCATCGATCGAGCTCCGGGGCTCGAGGTGCGCGGCGATGCGCGGCTCGAGGCAATTCGGCGTGGCCCGGTCCGCCGCCCATGACCGTGGCCGCTTCAGCCCAATTGCTGTGGGAGCGCCCGCTGATGCTGGCGCTGTGGGGCCTCGCCGTCGCCGTGGTGACGGTCTTTCTGGCCTTCGAGCTACTGCCCCTGCCCAAGGGCGTCGCGCCGCTCAAGGCCATGGCGCTGTCCCAAGGGACGCCCGAAGGCGAGGTTTCCCTGCCGGACAATTGGCGCTCCCATCCCGAGCGGCCGGTCACCACCGGGATCTACAGCGCCCGCTTCGACCACCCGGGCGGCGGCGCGAAGTGGGCGGTCTACATCCCCAGCTACTCCGGGCAGATCGAGGTGGCGCTCAATGGCGTGGAGCTGACCTCCGGCGGCTTCATCAGCGGCGAGCTGGGCGCCGACCAGGGCGCGCCCTTCTATGCACCGATCTCTCCCAGCGCCCTCGAGCCCCACGACAACAGTCTCGAGATCACCCTGCACCCGGGCGGCCTGCTGACCGGATTCCTCAGCCAGGTCTACATCGGGCCGAGCGCGCTGATCCGCACCAGCTTCGACTGGTACTACTTCCGGGCGGTGCTGCTGCCCCTCTTGGTGGTGTTCTGGCAGATCCTGCTGGCCGCCTTGCTGTTCCTGCTGTGGTACAGCCGGCGCAGCGAACGCGCGGCGCTCTACTGCACCGCGCTGCTGCTGCTGAGCAGCGTGCACGGCATCCCGGTCTTCCTGCCCAGCTCCCTTGCCCTGACCGAGACCGTCGCAAAGCTCGGCTACGTCACCAATCTCTGGCTCTCGGTGGTCTCACTGCTGTTCATCTACGCCTTCACCGATCGCCGCCTGCCGGTCAGGGCGGGCATCCTGCTGCTCCTGCCGGCGCTGGCCACACTTGCCTTTGCACTGCTGCCCCGGGAGATCTTTCGCTACATCGACCTCATCGCGGTCGTGCCCTTCAGCCTGGTCATGACGGCTTGGGTCTTCTTCATGCTGGTGCGCTCCGCGGTTTGGGAGCGGCGCTGGGACAGCACGATCCTCCTGCTCTCCGTGATCGGCGCCGTGGTGCTCGCGCTGCACGACACGCTGATCATCGCGAACCTCCTGCCGGACAGCAACTTTCTGCATTTTCGGATCGTCTACATCCTCATCCTGCCGGCGTTGAGCGTGATCTTCCTGCAGCGGCTGATCGACTCCATGAACCGGGTCGACAGCCTGGCCAACACCCTGGAAGACCGTATCGAGCAAAAGGAGCTTCAGCTGCGGGAAACCTTCGAGCAGCGCCAGGTGCTGGAAGGGCGCCAGGCGCTCAACGAGGAGCGCCAGCGGATCATGCGGGACGTTCACGACGGCCTGGGCGGCCAGCTGATGTCGATCATCGCCATGGCGACCAGCAACGAGGCCAAGCCCGATGCGATCGAAAGCTCGGCCCGGGCGGCGCTGGAAGATCTGCGCACGATGATCAACTCGCTGGGCGCCGAGGACGACATCACCGGCATCCTGGGCACCTTTCGCGAGCGCGCGGAGCAGCAGCTGGCGCTCCAGGGTATCGAGCTGGACTGGAACATGATCGAGATTCCGCCGATCGAGGGCCTGACGCCTTCGGCCGCGCTCAACGTCATGCGCATCATGCAAGAGGCGGTCACCAACGCGGCCAAGCACTCCGGCGCGGACAAGGTGACGATCCGCTTCTCGCTGTTGCCGAGGATACAAGAGATGCTCAACATCGAGATCGAGGACAACGGCTGCGGGCTGGACCAGGCAAGCGCAACGGGCCACGGGCTGAAGAACATGGTGGCGCGCGCCCAAGCCATAAGAGGCGACATCGAGATCGAGTCCACCGGGGCGGGCACCCTGGTCAGCCTCTCGATACCGACCAAGTACGAAACCCACGCGCGGGCGCGATCGATCTAGACGAAGAACAAGAACAGAAATAAAAAAAAGACATCCGGGGGGATCAGTATGCGTTTTGTGAGTTTTTTGCCGGCCGTCGCCTCTGTGCGGGCCGCAGCGGCGACGATCATCGCGGCCGGCCTGATGTGTTTTCCAGCGACCCCGTCACACGCGGTGGAGGGCAGCACCGCGGCGGGACCGATCGGCGGCACGGACATTCGCTCGGCTTTACTGCCGCCGCCGGGCATCTACGGTGGCGTCGCGGTGGGCTATGGCGATATCCAAGGCTTCAATGACGGCGACGGCAATTCCATTCCGGCGCTGGAAGACTTGGAACAATCCGGCCCGGTGGGCGGCATCGCCGGGCTTTATGTCCCGGATTTTCAGGTCTTCGGGGGATCGCTCGGCGCGCTCGCCGTGATCAAGGGCGGGCAGGAATGCGGGCGTCTTTTCTCGGGCCAAAGCAGGAAATGCGTGCACGGGTTCGGCGATCCCTATGTGGAGATCGGCTGGTCGCGCTTCTTCGGCGACTGGCGCTTCTCGGAGTACGAGGACAGCTATCCGATCCCCGAGGGCCTTACGGTCTATGCCGGCTTCGGCGTGGTCCTTCCCTTCGGCGACTACGACCGCTCGGCCATGGAGTCAAACGGCGTGACCCTCGGCGACAACATCTGGGACTTCGCCCCGACCGCCGCCATCACCTACGTCACGCCGCCGCTCATCGCCGACGGCACCGAGCTGAGCGCGAAGGTCTTCTGGAACAACTACCTGGAAAACCCCGACACGGACTATCAGACCGGCGACCTGATCAATGTCGACTTCGCGCTCAGCGAGCGCATCGGCCCGGCCCAGGTCGGTTTGGCCGGGATCTATGCCGTGCAGATTGAAGACGACGAGCAGTTCGGCATGACGGTGCCGCCCGACGGGCGCCGCGCCCAGGTGCTCAGCCTGGGCGCGGTCGGCGCCTGGGACCTGCCCTCGATCGGCGCCCAGGTGAAGCTCAAAGGGGTGCACACCGTGGTGAGCGAGAACACCGTCGAAGACGGCTGGGGCATCACGCTCACCTTCGTCAAGCAGCTGTGGTGAGGGGCGCCCCCGCCTTCACCGCTCTCGCCGCGGCGTCTTCCGCGATTCGGCCCGGTCAAGCCGCGTGCTCGAGCGGGCTTCTGCGAAGCTGAGCGCCTGACGCGCCCCGTCGAAGGCGCCGGCCATCTCGAAGGCGAACTGGCCGGGCACGTCGAGGCTCTTCAGCGAGAAGCGCGCCTGGTCGCCCTTCGCCTCGCCCTCGCCCACAGCCACGATGCGCCCGCGCATGTTCAAGGCATGGAGCACGATCGCGCCGGCCTTCTTGGCCGGGTGGCAGAAGAGGTGGAAGGCCGCGCCGTAACCCTCCGGGCAGTAATCCCGATAGCCAATCACCGCCGGGATCGACTTGCCGCCGCGCAGCCAATCGAGCGAACGCTCTTTGGCAAAGCGGTCGCTCAGCAAGATGAAAACATCCTTCTTGCCGCAGCGCGCGGCGAACACGGGGGCCTTGCCACTGTCGATGCCGAGCGCCTGGCCCTCGAAGCCCTTGCGGATCTCCTTGATCTTGTCCGCGCCAAGCTTCGAGTCCCGTAAGGTGATCGTGGTCGCCTCCGGGCCGACGTCGAGGATCTTCGTTTTCGAGGGAACTTTGAGCGTGCCGCCATCGAGATTGAGCCGGTAGGCAAGAACCGCCTCCGCGTAACGCGCTTCGCGCTTCACGAAGCCGTCCCGGGCTTCAGCCCGATAGGCGCTGACCGCCTCGAAGGCCTCTGGGTCGTCCTGCTGGCTAAGCGCCCGGAGCGCGCCGAAGCGGGCCAAGTCGTCGCCTTCGGCAAGCTGCCCGGTCAGGATCTCGACTCGGTCCCGGTGCTGGCTGCGGCCAAGCGCGAGGGCCGCTTCGAGCTTGACCTGCCGCTCGCTTAGCGGTGATTCCAGCAGACGGCGGAAGACCAGGTGCTTGTCGGCGATCTTGCGCCGCTTCAGGATCCGAAAGGCCGTCGCCGGGTCAAGGGTCCTCTCGCCGCGCATCAGGGAGTCGATCAGACTCTCTGAGCCAATTCGGCTTTCCTTGGCAATGTTGAGTTCCATTGGTCCGCCTCCTAACAGCCGTCTTGCATGGAGCAGTGGTCCTTGCAGTCGTTCGCTTGGCTCGTGCTGAGCTCCACCGAGTTCCGAATTGAGGTCGCGGAAGAGTCCTGCGCCATGATGTTGTCGCCGTCGTCGTTCTGATGGCGCAGGCTCAAGTAGTGGCCGATCTCGTGGGCAACGTTCCGCGCCGTGGCGTCCTTGCCCCGCAGCACGTCGGAGATCATGCCGTTGCGGCCCTTGGCATCCTTGTCGCAAGGACCGTTGATGTTGGAGATCCCGATGAAGCCGGCATCGCTGGTGATCTGAAAAACGAAGAACACGTCGAGCCCGTCATTGGACACGGTCCAATCCTGGGTCAGATCGGTCGCGTCGCCCCGGCTGGTGATGATGTGCAGACCATTGGAATCCGAGGAGTCGACGATGTAATGTTCGACCCGGCCGACCCCGATGCCCCGGGTGGCGTAGATGTTGCGGGTCTTGTAGGTCGCGTAGTCGATCTCGTCGATCGCCGTCGTGTTGTTGCCGTCGGAAAAGAGATCGAAGCCTACGCGAATGCAATTGAAGTGATAGTGCTCACCCTGCATGGCATTCAGCTGATCGAGCAGGGACACCTGCGCGGTCACCGACGTAAAGGGATCGGCGGGCACCCGGGCGTTGCGGAAACCGAAGATCTTTTTGAGCACCGAGATGTTCGCCGAGGTGTCGACGCCCATGCATTGGGCGATGGATCTGACTGAGGCCATGGCTCATTGCAGGTTGACCAGCAGGTCAACCATGCCCTTTCCTTGTTCGAGTCTGCTCAAGGCTTTGCCGATCACGGTGCCGACCGCCGGCGTCTGCCCGGCGGTCATAGCGTGGCCTTCGGTCGGGCTGGTCACCAACAGGTCGCCGACCCGGATTGGGCCGAAGGAGGCATCCACCTTGCAGGACACCTTGCCGACCATGGCGATGGCCGCGCGATTGAGCGCATCGGGCTGCCGGTCGAGAATCAGGGCGGGCTGATAGTTGCCCGCGCCGGAGACCACGCCGACCACCTTTTGATCGGCCGCTTGGCGGCAGGGCGACAAGATCCCCACGTCGGTCATCACCATGACCGTGCCGGGCGCGGTCTCTTGGGCGGCGCAGTCGAACTCCTCGGCGCAGTCGGCGTTCTTCAGGATGATGTCGCCGGAATCGCCGTGCATCTCAATTGTCGTGTCGTCGTTGCCGTTCTTGAGGGTCAGGTCGCCGTCGTGGTTCTGGCCGCCCAGGGTGATGTTGCCGTTGTGGCCGTCCAGGCGGATGGTCTCCACGCCGTCGCTGGATATCATGAAGAGATCGCCGGAATGGCCGGCGCCGCCCAGGGTCATGTTGCCGCTGGCGCCGTCGATGTCGATCGTGCGCACGTCGTCGCTGGCCTTGACCACGATGTCGCCGCCGACGCCCGTGCCGCCCAGGGTGGCCGTGCCCGAGTTGCCGTCCAGCGTAATCGCGTCGTCGCCGCTACTGTTGCGCACTCGGATATCGCCGTCGTCGCCGTGGCCGCCCAGATAGAGGTTGCCGGTCGTGCCGCTGATCTGGCCGACGGTCTGGCCGTTCTCGTTGTTGACGTAAAGCTGGCCGGCCTTGCCGCTGCCGCCGACGACCACCTGGGCCGTGTTGGAGCGCAGGCGAACCACCGTGTTGCCGGCCGCGTCGTTGATCTCGATATTGCCATCGACCTCGTTGCCGCCGATCGCGATTTCCGCCTTGGCGCCAATCAGCTCGATGGTCTTGTCGGCCTCGCCGTTGCGCACCAGAACGTTGCCGTCGAGGCCCTCGTTGCCCAACACCAGGTTCGAGGTGTCGCCGTTCAGGAGAATGGTGACATCATCCGCCGCGTTTAAGATCTCTACGATGCCTTTGTGTTGATCAGCCATGGGTCCGTCTCTCTGTTTCAATGAATTCCTAAGTAAAATTTCAGATGACTCTCAGAAGATCTCTGAGGTGACACAAACAATGGACTAAAAGGCGATCGCCCCCTGTGGCAATACTCACAGAACGACAGGTTCTTGTTACAGTTGTTCTTGGCACGATTGACACGATGGGCACGGGATCACCCGTTGATCGCCGGGCGGCCAATCTCAGGATTTAGACCGATCAATTACCGCCGCCTTCACGATAGAGCGCCGTGCTCAGGTACTTGAGCCCGCTGTCGCACATCACCGTCACCACCGTCGCCTCCGGCCCCAGGCGCCGGCCGAGCTCCAGGGCGGCGACCAGGTTGGCGCCGGTCGAGGTTCCGGCGAACAGGGCTTCGCGCTGGGCAAGCGACCTTGCCATGGCCATGGCGGCCGGGGTTGAGACCGGGGCGATCTCGTCCACCAGGCTGGGCTGCCACAGGGGCGGCACGAAGCCGGGGCCGATGCCTTCGATCCTGTGGGCGCCCTTCGCGCCGCCCGACAGGACAGCCGACTCCGCCGGCTCCACCGCGACCACGTGGAGGTCCGGCTTGTGGCGGCGCAAGGCCTCGCTCACGCCTCTAAAGGACGCCGCGGTGCCGATACTGTGGACAAAGGCATCGATCCGGCCGCCGGTCTGGCGCCAGATCTCCTCGCCCATGGCGTGGTAGGCCGGCAGCTGATCGGCGTTGTTGAGCTGGTCGGTCCAGAAGGCGCCGGTCCGCGCGGCGATCTCGCCGGCGGCTTGGATCATCGCGCGGGTCAGCGCCTCGTCCATGCCGCCGGCGACGCTGGGCACGATGGTCAGCTCGGCGCCCAGCGCCGCCATGTGGGCGCGCTTCTCCGCGCTGAAGGCGTCCGACGTCACGATGCTGAGCGGATGGCCGCGCGCCGCGCAGATCAGCGCGAGCGACGTGCCGGTGCTGCCGCCGGTGTACTCGACGACACGACCGCCCGGCTTGAGGCGCCCGCTGCGCGCGCCGGCCGTCACCATGGCCAGCGCCATGCGGTCCTTGATGCTGCCGGTCGGATTATCGGCCTCCAGCTTGATCAGGATGCGCGCGCAGTCCTTCGGCACCAGGGGGCCGAGCGCGAGCAGCGCCGTGCCGCCAATACGCCGCAGAATCGATTCGTGGATGTCTTGCCTGTGCCTATTGCCCTTTTCCAACAGTTTCATGGCGTTTTCCAATTGCATGTAGTTACATATTATGTAAATACAAATACCTATGAGAAAGAGGAGTCAAGGCGCCAAGAAGAGCTTGGTTTCCAGGGCGCGCGAATCCGTTGGGCTTTGCGCGGGCATAAACGCGCGGCTGGCCGCCCGACGGATCACGCGGTTCTTGGAGATGGGGCTGGCGGAGACGGGCCTCAGTTTCGCGCAGTTCGCGCTCATGACCCACGTCGCCGCGGCAGAGGACGACACGATCGGCGCGCTCGCCGAACGCATGGATCTCGACCAGTCCACCTTGTCGCGGAACCTGCGGGCGTTGGAGCGGGCGGGCTTGGTGGAGATCACCGTGGTGGAAAGGGATCTACGCCGACGCGCCGTGTGGTTGACCGAACGGGGCGCGAGACAGCTGGAAGCGGCGCTGCCCGTCTGGCAGGCGGCCCACGATGCGCTCTCCCTCTCGATCAACCCTGCCGGCGCCCGCCGCCTCGCCGCCGCGAGCGAGAAGCTCGAGGCCTAAGCGATCACGGGGCTCGTCAGTCCGCAGGCGTGCCTTCAGCCGCCGACAGATCCAGCCCGACCTTGGCGAAGGCTTGGGTGATCTCGGCGGCAATGTTCTCGTTTGCCTGAAGCTGAGTGGCGAAGGCTCGAACGGCTGCGTCGGGTTTCTGGCCGGGTAACGACGAAACAGTCCGATGCCAGGTGATCACGACGACTCGACCCAGCTCGGGCGCGCCGACCCGCTGCTCCACGTCCAACAACGCTTCTCGAAACAGGCTACGGGCCTCGTAGAGCTCCCAGCCGTAGGGCGTGGCGTTCTGCAATAGCTCTGCGAGATTGCGGCTAGTGGCTCTGGCGCCGCGCCAGCGCGACAGGCTTTCAGGATCGAATTCGCTCAGATAACTCCAAGCCAAGTACTCGCTGACCGCCTCGAGCACCACATTGTTGGCCGAGGTCCCGTTCTGGCCGCCGGCGGGAAACAGGGCGAAGTATCCATACATGACCAGCAGGCTATAGACGTCCCAGTCGCTCCCCAATGCGATGCGCCGCCCGACCGGATCGTAGAATGTGTACGCGGGTTGATCGTCGTCCTTTTCGATCCTGTAAACGGGAGGGTTTCCTGCAACACGCAAGCCGAGAGCATCGAGATGCGACCGGTAGGCCGCCATCGCCTGTTCGGCTTTTTGCTTCTCGCTGCCGGTTAGGGGCCGGGCTTTCCTGCCGAAGATCTCGATCGCCTCCACCCGCCGCTGAAGGTCCGCGACCTCCTCCGCCGCCTGTTCCAGGGCTGGCGCGCGCTCGCGAAACTCCGCAAGCGCAAGCTCCTGCTCTGTAAACTCTTCTCTCAATTGCTCTGCCTTGGCATTGATATCGGCGGCGTCTCTCTCCAGCGCCGCCAAGGCGGTTTGACCCTTTTCCTCGAGCTCCGACGAGGTCGCTTCCAGGGTCTTCTTGAACTCGCTGTAACTGGTGATGCCGACGGTGGCCAAGGCGAGGCCGAGAATCGCCAGCGGAATGCCCAGAAGATAGGAGAAAGTCTTGACGCTGCCGAGCAGGCGGCCACGCACCTCCCGCTCCACGTCGAGCTCGACCAGCGACCTGTCTTTCAGCTTCTCGGCAAGGGTCTCCTCGACCATGCGCCGAACGATCTCGCGCTCCGGCCCAAGCGGAGTTCCGCACCGCCGGCAGAATGCATCCTCCGGGTTCGGGCGACCGGGACACCCGGTCTTCGGACAGCTCGCCAACGAATCCCGGCCGTCTTGGGCAGGGGTATGGTCTTCGTCCATCCCAGAAGTGTGGCAGATTTCTTCATGTGCGACCAGTGCTGCGGCTTTGAAAGAGGCCCTAGGCCACCCCTCACCCAATCACCGGCAGCTCGTCGGGCGCGCGCCGGCTCAGCAGCTCGGGCGGGCCATCGCGCACGACGATGTTCTCCTCGTGGACCATCAGCTTGCCAGGCGCGAAGCAGAGGCCGGGCTCCAGGGTCAGCACCATGCCGGCCTCGAAGACCGTGGTGTCGCCGGGCCGGTGGGAGGGCAGCTCGGTCAGCTGCATGCCGAGGCCGTGGCCGAGCCGTCCCACGTCGTTGCCGAGCGCGCCGCCGGCTTCCAGCACAGTCCACATGGCGGCCGCCAGCTCCTGGCAGCTGCTGCCCGGCCGGGCGATCGCAAGCGCCGCTTCGGTCGCCGCGTAGGCCGTACGGTAGGCCTTCCTGACCGCCTCGTCGGCCGAGCCGAAGGCCCAGTTGCGGTCGAAGTCGCAGAAGTAACCGTCGTAAGTCGTGCCGGTGTCGATGATCAGCACGTCGCCTTCTTCGACCACCCGGTCGGTCGGTCCCATGATGATGTTGTCGTAGCCGCCCGGCCCGGCGCCGCCGATCAGATAGGGCGAGCCGTCGGCGCCCAGATCCAAGAGATCTCGCTTCAAGCGCCGGCAAACCGCGCGCTCGCTCTGCCCGGCCGCGGCATGGCCTGGCAGGGCTTCGAAGCCGCTCGAGGCGAGCTGACAGACGTGGCGGATCTTGTCGATTTCCAGCTCGGATTTCACCATGCGCAGGGAGCGGGTGATCGCCGTGGCATCGATCAGCTCGGTGCCGCCCAAGCGCTCGCTCAAGGTCCGGAAGTCACCGAGCGGCATGCGCAGATGGCTTTCGTGGCCCATGGGCAGGCCGACCCGCCCGGCGCCTTCAAGCGCGCTGGCCAGCAGCGTCAGGCCGTCGTCCTCGGGCTGGGGCGCGGGCCAGGTGCGGATGTCCTCGACCCAGGTCGACGCCATGCCCGCCGCGCCGATCTCCGGGATCACGGCGATCGGCCGCCCGGTCTTCGGCACCAGCAGGAACCAGGGCCGGGTCGGGCTCTCCCAAAACTGGGTCAGAAAGCCCGAGAAGTAGCGCACCTCCGGCTCGGTGGTGAGCAGCAAGAAATCCAGATCCTGCGCGGCCATGAGGCGCTGGGCGCGCTCGGTGCGGGCCTCGAACTCGGACTGGGGAAAGCCGCGCGGCGGGGCGTCGGTCATGTGCGATCCGTCCTTGTCTAGCAAACCATGTCGAGCGCGCTCGCCAGATAGAGCCGGGCGGCGGCGACCAGCTGGGAGACCTCGACGTACTCGCAGGTAGTGTGGGCTTGGGCCAGCGAGCCGGGCCCGCAGACCACCGTCGGGAAGCCCAGGTTGGGGGCGTCGGTCGCCGCCGGAAAGGCATGGATGTCCGGCACCTCGCCGAGCACCACTTCGTAGGCGGCGCTGAGCGACTGGACCACCGGCGAGGAGATCGGCGTGTCGAGAGATTTGACGTCCCACGAAGGGTCGGAGATCTCGTAGCGGAAGCGGGGGTCCTCGGCCGCCAAGCGGTCGAGCCGGCGGCGGTACTGGGCGACCACCTCTTCCGAGCTTTCGCCCGGCAGAGTACGGCGGTCGACCTCCAGCTCGCAGTAGTCGGGCACCGAGGAGACGATGCCGCCGCCCCGGATGACGCCGGGCGAAAAGCGCCCATGGCCGCAAAGCGCGTGGGGCGTGGCCTGCTTCAGCTCGTCGTTATAGTTGGAGAAAGCCAGCACCACCCGGGCCATGCGCTCGATAGCGTTTTCCCCCAACTCCGGCACGCTGGAGTGCACCGCTTTGCCGAAGGTCCGGATGAAAAGGCTGAATTGGCCCTTGTGGGCCGGGCAGATGGTCAGGTCGGTCGGCTCGCCGATGATGCCGAAGTCGGCCCAGGGGCCGTTCTTGCCCATGTCCCGGGAGCCGATCATCTGGAACTCTTCGTCGCAGATGCCGGCGACGATCAGATCGCCGGTCAGCGGCACCTTCGCCTCCTTCAGAACGCGCACGGCCTCCAGGTAGGCCGCCAACCCGGCCTTCATGTCGCAGGAGCCCCGGCCGTAGATCTTGCCGTCCTCCAGGCGCCCGTCGAAGGGCTCGTCATAACCTTCCGTGCCCACCGTGTCCGTGTGGCCGGCCAGCATCAGGGTGGTGCCGTCGTTGCGCTCCCTGAAGCGGCCCCAGACGTTGGGTCGCCCCGGCACCACGTCGCGCTTGACCACCTCGAGGCCCAGCTCGCTCATGGCCTGGGCCAGGTAGTCGGCATACTCTTGCTCTTGGTAGCCGGGCGACGCCGGGGCCTCGAAGGGATTCTCGGAGCGGATTGTGACCATCTCGCTCAGGCGCGCCACCAGGCGCTCCTCATCGACCGCCGCGAGCAGCTCGTCGCGCAATGCCTGGGTTACCGCCATCCCCTGCCCCCACTTCTTCGCTGAGCATTCCGATTGCGCCTTCCGCCCCGTGGGTAAAGAATGCGCGCCGTCCTGCAGGAGACTGTGATGCCAAAAGACCGCCACGGCAAGAACCGCGCCATGGGCTTCGAGACCACGGCGATCCACCACGGTTACGACCCCGCCGAGGCCGAGGGCGCGCTTAACCCGCCGGTCTACCTGACCTCGACCTACGCCTTCGAGAGCGCAGAGGCCGGCGCCGAGCTGTTCGCCGGCGAGCGGGCCGGCTACATCTACGGCCGCACCCGCAACCCGACCCAGGCGCTCTTGGAAGAGCGGATCGCGGCGCTCGAGGGCGGCGAAGCGGGCCTGGCGCTGGCGTCCGGCATGGGCGCGATCACGACGAGCCTGTGGAGCCTGCTCGAGGCCGGCGATCACGTGGTGGTCGACCACACGCTCTATGGCTCGACCTACGCCTTCTTCACCCAGGGCCTGCCCAAGTTCGGCATCGAGGTCAGCCCGATCGATCTCAGCGACCCGGCCAAGCTGGAAGCGGCGCTGGGTCCTCGCACCAAGGCGGTCTATTTCGAGACGCCGGCCAATCCCAACCTGCGCGTGCTCGACATCGCCGCGATCAGCGCCCGGGCCCACGCCGCGGGCGCCCTGGTCGTGGTCGACAACACCTTCGCGACGCCGGCCTTGCAGCGGCCGCTGGCGCTCGGCGCCGACTTGGTGGTGCACTCGGCGACCAAGTATCTGGGCGGCCACGGCGACCTCTTGGCCGGCCTGGTGGTCGGACCGGAGGATCTGGTCAAGCGGGTGCGGCTCTATGGTCTGCGCTTCATGACCGGCGCGACCATCTCGCCCTGGACCGCGTTTCTCGTGCTGCGCGGCCTCAAGACCCTCGCCTTGCGCATGGAGCGCCACAGCGCCAACGCCCTGGCCGTGGCCGAGCGGCTGGCCGAGCATCCGGCGGTGTCCTGGGTCGCCTATCCGGGCCTGGCCGGCGACCGCGACCACACCCTGGCGGCGCGTCAGATGTCCGGCTTCGGCGGCCTGGTCGCCTGCGAGTTGACGGGCGGCCACTCGGCCGGCTTCGCCTTCATGAACGCCGTGTCGCTCGCGACCCGGGCGGTCAGCCTGGGCGACCCGGAAACCCTGGTGCAGCACCCGGCCTCCATGACCCACTCCACCTACAGCCCCGAGGAGCGGGCCCGCCACGGCATCGGCGAAGGGCTGGTCCGGCTTTCGGTCGGCCTGGAGAGCCTGGACGACATCCTGGACGACATCGATCAAGCGCTCGAGCGCGTCTGAGCGGGCAAAGGACCGACACGCGCGGAAAGTCATCGCCGCACCAACGAAACGCTCATCGGAACCGCCTTAATCACTGCAGGGTCTTGGCACATCTCACAGTTAATTTATTACTTTAAATATTTATATCAACTATTTGTTATTGTTATAATAATATGACTTTCACAACACGAGAAAGCGTCAAAGTCTGGCTCCTTGCATGGGGTCGTTCCCACCAAGATCGCAAGGGGGACCACCACCTACCGGCATTTCGTACATTCCTCGGTGAAGACACCTTTTCAAATCAATAGCCTGCGGCCACCTTCTCACATGCGTTTTTGGCACTTCGTGCCAAAAGCCTTCACCGCATGGTCTTTCGCCATCCGGCCCTACTGCGCCGCCTTCTTCTGCTTTTGCAACTTGCGCCATTTCTGGACGTTCTTGTTGTGCTCGGCCAAGGTCTTCGAGAAGGCGTGGCCGCCGG
The DNA here is from genome assembly GCA_039029395.1 of Pseudomonadota bacterium. GTDB lineage: Bacteria > Pseudomonadota > Alphaproteobacteria > Kiloniellales > JAKSDN01 > JBCCGG01. Next base: position 36,866 of record JBCCGG010000031.1, read on the forward strand.
TGCCGTCGGCAACGAAGTAGAGGAACTTCGAGGTCGCCGGGTTGAGCACGGCTTCAAGCGAGGCACGGCCTGGGTTGGCGATCGGCGCGGGCGGCAGGCCGTCGATCTGGTAGGTGTTGTAGGCCGTGCCGGTCTGCAGATCGAGCCGCGTCAGGGGCCGGCCCAAGGGGCGTTGGCCCATGGTCAGGCCGTAGATCACGGTCGGGTCCGACTGCAGGCGCATGCCGCGGTTCAAGCGGTTGATGAAGACCGAGGCGACCAGGGGCCGCTCGGCGCCGACCCCGGTCTCCTCCTCGACGATCGAGGCCAGGATGACCGCCTCGGCCGGCGACTTGAGCGGCAGGTTCGCGGCACGCTTGGGCCATAGCTCGGCCAGCAGGGCGTCGTGGGCGGCGGTCATGCGGACGATCAGCTCGGCCCGCTCGTCGCCATGGGCGTAGTGGTAGGTCTCGGGTAGCAGGGAGCCCTCGGGCGGTGGTGGGCCGACCTCGCCGACCATGGCCTCGGCGTCGGCGACCAGATCGGCGATCTCCTTGCTGGTCAGGCCCTCGGCCACCGTGACCTTGCGCACCACGGTCTTGCCGCTCTCCAAGACCGCCGCGACGCCGGCCATGGAAATCCCCGGTTCAAAGCGGTACTCGCCGGCCTTCAGCCCTTGGGCCGCGCCGCTGGCGCGCACACCGAGCCGAAAGATCAGCGGCTGGTCAATCACCCCGGCCTCGGCCAGTTGTCCGGTGATCGCGCCAAGACCGGCGCCGCGCGGGATCACGATCGTGGTCTCCGCCGCCAACGGCCCGGGGGCGCGGTAGCGCTCCAAGCCATAGTAGGCGGCGCCGACAGCGACCAGCGCAAGGGTGACGAGCAGGGAAAGGGTGGCGATGACGAGCCGGAAGGCCACCGGCCGCTGGGCCTACTGGGGTTCCGTCAGAACCAGGGACGCGTTGGTGCCGCCGAAGCCGAAGGAGTTGGAAAGCGCCGCGCGCACCGGGCGCTCCTTGGCCTGATGGGGCACCAGGTCGATCCCCTCACAGCTCGGCGAGGGCGTGTCCAGGTTGAGGGTCGGCGGCACCACCTTGTCGCGGATCGCCAGCGTGCTGAAGATCGCCTCGACCGCGCCGGCCGCGCCCAAGAGGTGGCCGACCGCCGACTTGGTCGACGACATGGAGAGCTTGGCCGAGTGGTCGCCGAAGAGGCGCTTGACGGCATTCAGCTCAATCTCGTCGCCGAGCGGCGTCGAGGTGCCGTGAGCATTGACGTAGTCGATGTCCTCGAGCCCGATGCCGGCGTTGCGACCGGCCATCTTCATGGCCGCCTGCATGGCCCGATAGCCGCCCGAGCCGTCCTCGGCCGGCGCCGTGATGTGATGGGCATCGCCCGACAGGCCGTAGCCGACCACCTCGGCATAGATCTTAGCGCCGCGCGCCTTGGCATGCTCCAGCTCCTCAAGCATGACGACGCCGGCGCCCTCGCCCATGACGAAGCCGTCACGCTCCTCGTCCCACGGACGGGACGCCGCCTCGGGCCGGTCGTTGAACTTGGTGGACAGCGCCCGCGAGGCGGCGAAGCCAGCAATGCCCAGGCGGCAAACCGCGGCCTCGGCGCCGCCGGCCACCATGGCATCGGCGTCATCGAGCGCGATCATGCGCGCCGCGTCGCCAATAGCGTGGGTCCCGGTCGCGCAGGCCGTGACCACCGAGTGGTTCGGGCCCTTGAAGCCGTACTTGATCGACAGCTGGCCGGACGCAAGGTTGATCAGGGCCGAGGGAATGAAGAATGGCGACAGCCGGCGCGGCCCGCGCTCCTTGACCGTGATCGAAGCCTCGCAAATGGTCTCGAGCCCGCCGATGCCCGAGCCGATCAGGACTCCGGTGCGCTCGCGCGCCTCTTCGTCCTCGGGCATCCAGCCGGAATCCTCGACCGCCTGCTGGCCGGCCGCTACGCCGTAGATAATGAAGCGGTCGACCTTCCGCTGGTCCTTGGGCGCCATGTAGTCATCGGCGTTGAAGCGGCCTTCGGCGCCCTCGCCAAGCGGCACCGGGCCGGCGATCTTGCACGGCAGATCCGAGACGTCGAAGGTCTGTATGCCGGTGATGCCCGACTCGCCTTTGATCAGCCGCGGCCACACGTGCTCGACGCCGCTGCCAAGGGGCGTGACCAAGCCGAGGCCGGTGATGACCACTCTTCTCATGAGAACATCGGCGTGCGCTGGAGGTTAGCTGCGTCGCGCCGGGCCAAGCCGCCCGACGCACGCCACCGGACCACGGATCAGGCGTGCTCGGTGATGAAAGAGATCGCGTCCTTGACGGTTACGATCTTCTCGGCTGCGTCATCGGGAATCTCGCAGCCGAACTCCTCCTCGAAGGCCATCACCAGCTCGACCGTGTCCAGGCTGTCCGCACCCAGATCGTCGATGAAACTAGCCGATTCCGACACCTTCGATTCGTCGACACCGAGATGCTCGACAACGATCTTCTTCACCCTCTCACCAACGTCGTTGCTCATGCCACTAACCTCAGCTTTCTAGGCCCCTGGTGCGCGTCCCCCGGACCGATCCTTTGCATTGAACGAATTAGACCCCTGACGAGCCAGGCGCCGCCTCATATCATAGTTAATCGCGCTAGGAAAGCACCGAACCCCGGGTGGTCCGGCGCGCTCCCAACAGCCCTATATCATGGCCATTCCACCGTTTACATGCAAGGTTTGGCCGGTCACGTAGGCCGCTTCTTGGCTCGCCAGAAAGGCGACACAAGCGGCGACATCACCGGGCTCTCCCATGCGTCCGGCGGGCACCGAGGAAATGATTCGCTCGCGCTGGGTCTCGTCCAAGGCATCGGTCATCGGCGTCTCGATGAAGCCTGGCGCCACGCAGTTGACCGTGATGCCGCGCGAGGCGACTTCCTGGGCCAAGGCCTTCGACATGCCGACCGTGCCGGCCTTCGAGGCCGCGTAGTTGACCTGGCCCGGATTGCCGGTCGTGCCGACCACCGAGGTGATCGAGATAATCCGGCCCCAGCGCCGCTTCATCATGCCGCGCAGACTAGCCCGCGCCAGACGGAACCCGGCGGTCAGGTTGACCGTCAAGACGTGCTCCCAATCGTCGTCCTTCATGCGCATGGCCAAATTGTCCCGGGTCAGGCCGGCGTTGTTGACCAGGATGTCGAGCTGCCCGAAGGCCTTCTCGACCTCGCCCGGCAGGGCCGCCGTATCCTCCGGATCCCGCAGGTCGCAGAGCAGGGCCAGGCCACGCTCGCCGAGCTCCTCAGAAAGCTCGTTGAGCACCTCGAGCCGGGTCCCCGAGAGCGCCACGTGAGCCCCCTGAGCATGGAGAGCCCGGGCGATATCACTGCCTATTCCGCCCGAGGCGCCGGTCACCAAGGCGACCTTTCCATCCAGCTGGAACATGATCTTAAACTCCTTGGTTAAAGTGGCATCTTGTATCAGAGAGTGCCCACCAGGGCTTCCAGATCGGCGGGCGTGCCGACCGAGCTGGCGGTGAGCGAACGCTCGATGCGCCGGGTCAAGCCGCTCAACACCTTGCCGGTCCCCAGCTCCACCAGGTTCTCGACACCGGCCTCGGCCATGGCAAGCACGGATTCGCGCCAGCGCACCATGCCGGTGACCTGCTCCACCAAGAGCTGGCGTATGGTCTCGGGCGCCTGCACCTGGGCGGCCGTGACATTGGCAATCAGGGGCAGCGCGGGCGCCTGGAGCGTGACCTCGGCGAGCGCCTCGGCCATGACGTCGGCGGCCGGCGCCATAAGCGCGCAGTGGAAGGGCGCGGAAACCGGCAGCAGCACCGAGCGCTTGGCGCCGCGCTCGGGCGCCAGGGCGATGGCCCGTTCGACCGCTTCCTTATGGCCGCTGAGGACCACCTGGCCGGGGGCGTTGTCGTTTGCCGGGCTACAGACCTGGCCGTCGGCCGCCTCCGCGGCGACGTCACGGGCGGCTTCGATGTCGAGCCCGAGCAGGGCTGCCATGGCGCCCTCGCCGACCGGCACGGCCGCCTGCATGGCCTGGCCGCGGCGCTTGAGCAGACGGGCGGTGTCCGCCAGGGACAAGGCCCCGCCGGCCGCAAGCGCCGAGTATTCTCCCAGGGAGTGGCCGGCCATGAGTTGCCCTTTGTCGGCCAATTGGATGCCGGCTTCGCTCTCCAGGACCCGGACCGTCGCCAGGCTGACCGCCATGAGCGCCGGCTGGGCGTTCTCGGTCAAGATGAGCTCATCGTCCGGGCCTTGAAACATGAGGCGCGAGAGATTCTGGCCGAGCGCGTCGTCGACCTCCTCGAAAACCAGGCGGGCCGTGGAAAAGGCATCGGCCAGATTGGCGCCCATACCGACCGCCTGGGACCCCTGACCTGGAAAAACGAATGCCCGGCTCACGCCACCTATCCTCCCCCGTTCGACCCGCTTGCGGCCCTCAGACTTAGCGCCTGCCGGGGCCCTGTCAAGCCATCTGAAAAAGCCCTGGACGGCCCTACGAGGCCCCTTGCATCGCCGCCATCTTTCTGTATATTCCGCGCGCTTCGCGGGATGCGCCCGCGGGTTTACATAAACTCCTTGCCGGCAGCGACTTCGTTGTCGGCTAGGCCCGGAAGGCCGATGCTTCCCGAGATTAGAGCGAGGGGATGCCGGCGCCGGTCCACGAACAGCCTTAGGGAGTCGCACCAGATGCCTCTATACGAGAGCGTGTTTATCGCACGCCAAGATGTCTCGGCCGGACAGGTCGAAGCGCTCGCCGATCAATACGTCGAGCTGGTTAAGGAACACGGCGGCGAGGTCACCAAGAAAGAACATTGGGGCCTGCGCAACCTTGCCTACAAGATCAAGAAGAACCGCAAGGGTCACTACACACTCTTCAACATCGAAGGCCCCGCCGAGGCGGTGCTTGAGATGGAGCGCCAGATGCGCATCAACGAGGACGTGATCCGCTATCTGACCGTGCGCGTCAAAGAACTCGAGGCCGACCAGTCGATCATCCTGCGCTCGCGCGGCGCCAGGGACGACCGCGGCCGCGGTGGCCGGCGCGGCGGCGTCGATCGTGGACCCGCGCGCGCCCCCCGGAGCGAGGACGACAAGCCCGCAGCCGAGCCGGCTGCGAAACCCGCTAGCGAGGAAGGAGCCTCAGCATGACCGTCCGTGTTGTTAGCCAAGGCGTCGGTGTCCGGCGGCCCTTCTTCCGGCGCCGCAAGAGCTGCCCCTTTTCCGGGCCCAACGCGCCCAAGATCGATCACAAGGACATCAAGCTGCTGCAACGCTTCGTCTCGGAGCGCGGCAAGATCGTGCCCAGCCGCATCACCGCGGTCTCGGCCAAAAAGCAGCGCGAGCTGTCCCGAGCGATCAAGCGGGCCCGCTTTCTGGCCCTCCTGCCCTACGTCCTCGACTAGCGCGGGGCATCCGGAGGAATAAGACATGCAAACGCAAGTGATACTCTTGGAACGCATCGAGAAGCTCGGCCAGATGGGCGACGTGGTCTCGGTCAAGCCGGGCTATGCCCGCAACTTCCTGCTGCCCCAACGCAAGGCCCTGCGCGCAACCAAAGACAACATCTCCCAGTTCGAGACCCAGCGCGTTCAGCTTGAGGCGGAAAACCTGAAGCGCCGCGACGAGGCCGAGGCGGTCGCCAAGAGCCTGGAGGGTATGTCCGTCGTGCTGATCCGCCAGGCCGGCGACAACGGTCAGCTCTACGGTTCGGTCAACTCCCGGGATTTGGCCCTGTCGATCAAGGAAGCCGGGGTCACTGTCGACCGCAAGCAGGTCACCCTCGAGAAGGTCATCAAGGTGCTCGGCCTGCATCCGGTCAAGGTGCGGCTCCATCCGGAGGTCGCCGTCGAGGTGACCGCCAATGTGGCGCGCTCGGAGGCGGAAGCCGAGGCCCAGGCCTCGACCGGCCACATGGTGAGCGCCGACGAGCAGCGCGAGACCGAGGAAGAGCTGATCGAGTCGGTGATCGCAGAGGTCGAGGAGATCGAAGCCGAGGAAGCCGAGGCCGAGGCAGCGGCAACCGAGGCGGACGAGGCCGAGGAGGAGAAGCCGGCGGAGACGAGCACCTAAAGGCTCGTCCCGGCGTCCCCTCGGGGCTGCCCCATGCGCACCGACCTGTTCGACTTCGAGCTGCCGCGCGAAGCAATCGCCCAAGCACCGGCCCGGCCGCGCGATTCTGCGCGGCTGCTGGCCGTCGGCCAGGATCTCTCCGACCACAGCGTTAGCGACCTGCCCAGCCTGCTGCGACCGGGCGATCTACTTGTCTGCAACGACACGCGGGTGCTGCCGACCCGCCTCGCCGGGCGGCGCGGCACGGCCAAGATCGAGGCAACCTTGCATAAGGACCTGGGCGGCGGGCGCTGGCGCGCCTTCGCCAGGCCGGCCAAGAAGCTCAACACCGGCGACCGGATCGATTTCGCAGAGGGGTTTTCCGCTGAAGTGGCGGGCAAGCACGAGGCCGGCGAGATCACCCTCGCCTTCGCCCAAGACGGCGCGGCCTTGAGTGCCGCCTTGCAGCGTCACGGTGCCATGCCCTTGCCGCCCTACATCCGGCGCAATGGCGCGGGCCAGCCTCAGGACCGACAGGACTATCAGACCATTTTCGCCCAGGTCGAAGGCGCGGTTGCCGCACCGACCGCCGGCTTGCATTTCACCGAGCGCCTTCTGGCCGCGCTCGACGAACGGGGCACTGAGAAGATTACCGTCACCCTCCACGTTGGCGCCGGAACCTTTTTGCCGGTCAAGAGCGATGAGGCCGAGGACCATGTGATGCACGGCGAGTGGGGTCAACTCTCGGCCGCCGCGGTCGCCAAGATCGAATCGACCCGAGCGGCCGGCGGACGCATCGTCGCGGTCGGTACCACGGCCCTGCGCCTGCTGGAGAGCGCGATCGACGAAACCGGCCGCCTGGCACCCTTCGAGGGCGAGACCAAGCTGTTCATCCTGCCGGGCTATCGCTTTGCCGCGGTCGACCTGTTGCTCACCAACTTTCACCTGCCGCGCTCGACTCTTTTCATGCTGGTCTCAGCTTTTGCCGGCACCGAGCGCATGAAGGCAGCCTACCGCCACGCGCTGGACGCGGGCTACCGCTTCTACTCCTACGGCGACGCGACCCTGCTGCAGCGCGAGGATCAGCTGTGAGCTTCGGGTTCGAGCTTCTGGCAAGCGACGGCGGGGCCCGGCGCGGCCGGGTGAGCACGGCCCACGGCACTTTCGAGACGCCAGCCTTCATGGCGGTCGGCACGGCGGCCACGGTCAAAGGGCTCTTGCCCGAGGCGGTCGCGGAGAGCGGCACCCAGATCCTGCTCGGCAACACCTATCACCTGATGCTGCGGCCCGGCGCGGAGCGGGTCGCGAACTTGGGCGGGCTGCACAGGTTCATGAACTGGTCTGGTCCGATCTTGACCGACTCCGGCGGCTATCAGGTGATGTCGCTTTCCGATTTGCGCAAGATCACCGAAGAGGGCGTGACCTTCCGCTCCCACCTGGACGGCAGCCGCCACGCGCTGAGCCCCGAGCGGGCGGTGGAGATCCAAGCGCTGCTGGGTGCCGACATCACGATGGTGCTGGACGAATGCACCCCCTACCCGGTGGAGGAGCCCGAAGCGGCCCGCTCCATGGAGCGCTCCATGCGCTGGGCAGCGCGCTGCAAAGAGTCCTTTCCGGCGCGTTCCGGGTACGGACTGTTCGGGATTGTTCAAGGCAGCGTCTTTCCCAAGCAGCGCCTGGCCTCGGCCGCCGCATTGAAGGAAGTCGGCTTCGACGGCTACGCGGTTGGCGGGCTTGCGGTCGGCGAAGGCCAAGAGATTATGCTGGAAATGCTCGACGTCACCTGCCCGGCCCTGCCGGTCGAGCGGCCGCGCTATCTGATGGGCGTGGGCAAGCCGGCCGATCTGGTGGAATCGGTCGCGCGGGGCATCGACATGTTCGACTGCGTGCTGCCGACCCGCTCCGGGCGCACGGGCCAAGGCTTCACCCGGCGCGCCCAGATCAACCTGCGCAATGCCCGCCATCGGGACGACCCGCGCCCGCTCGACCCGGATTGCCCCTGCCCCGTCTGCGCCAGCTACAGCCGGGCCTATCTGCATCACCTTTTCAAGGCCGACGAGATGCTCGGGCCGATCTTGCTGACCACCCACAACCTGCACACCTATCAGAGGCTGATGGCCGAGATGCGCGCGGCGATCGAGGCGGGGACTTTCGAGGATTTTCGTGCCGCCTTTCACGAACAGGCGGCGCAGGGCGATCTGCCGCCAATCAGCTGATAAAGCGTCAAGAAAGCTTCAAGTCTCTGTCACACTAAGGGTGTAGCAGGGCTGCGGACTAGCCTCTTGCGACTTCGAGGAGACCGCACTCGTGCGTAACCTGCCCTTTGCCCACACCGGCCGCTTCTACCGGGGCAACCTGCACACCCACTCGACCAACTCGGACGGCGACCATCCGCCCCATCAGGTGATCGATTTCTATCGGGACAACGGCTACCATTTCCTGGCGCTGACCGACCACTTCCTCGAGATGTACGGCTGGAAGATCTCCGACACCCGGGATCTGCGCAGCGAGCACTTCACCACCTTGATCGCCGCCGAGCTGCACGCGCCAGCGACCAGCCTGGGCGAGCTGTGGCACATCAAGGCGATCGGCCTGCCGCTCGACTTCGCCAAGCCGGTCCACGGCGAGAGCGGGCCGGAGATTGCCCGGCGAGCCTCTCGGGCCGGCGCCTTCATCGGCATCGTCCACCCCTCCTGGTACGGCCTGACCGTTGAAGACGCCCGCCAGATTCCCTTTGCGAATGCGGTCGAGATTTACAATCACGGCTCGGCGGTCGAAGTCGACCGGGGCAGCGACTGGCCGTTTTGCGACCTGCTCCTTAACGGGGGCTGGCGCCTAACCGGCTACGCCAGCGACGATGCCCATCACCTGACCCACGACTGCCTGGGCGGCTGGGTCCAGGTCAAGGCCGAGAGCCTGGAGCCTGAGGCCCTGCTGGAGGCACTCAAGGACGGGCGCTACTACTCGAGCCAGGGCCCGGAGATCCACGACATCCGGATCTCCAACGGTGACGTCACGGTGGCCTGCTCGCCAGCCAGCACGATTGCGATCAGCGGCCGGGGCTCGCGCTCGCAACATCAGCGCGGCACCGATCTGAGCGAGGTGACCCTACCGCTCAAGCGCTTCAAGGATGGCTACTTCCGGGTCACGGTGACCGACGCCCAGAACCGCAAGGCCTGGTCCAACCCGATTTGGCTAGACTGAAGGCCCTGCGCCTAGGCGACCTTTTCCGGCCCGATCGTATCGACGAAGCGCACCGGGGCGCCGATCGGCGTAGCCTGCAGTTCATCCTCGCGCATCACCACGTTGCCGCGCACCACGGTGGCGACTGGCCAACCCGTCACGGTCATGCCTTCGAAGGGCGACCAGCCGCACTTGGAGGCAAGCCAATTGCTGGTAATCTCGCGCCGGGCCTTGAGGTCGACCAGGGTCAGGTCGCCGTCGTAGCCAAGCGCGATGCGGCCCTTGCCAGCGATGCGGTAGATCCGCTGGGGCCCGGCGCTGGTGAGATCCACCAGGCGGGAAAGCGTGAGCCGCCCGGCGTTCACATGGTCGAGCAAGAGCGGCAGCAAGGTCTGGACGCTGGGCAGGCCCGAGGGGGTCGCCGGATAGTCGCCGGCCTTCTCCTCCCGGGTGTGGGGCGCGTGGTCCGAGCCGACCACGTCGACGATGCCGTCGCTGACCGCTTGCCACAAAGCCGCCCGGTGATGGGCGTCGCGGATCGGCGGGTTCATCTGGGCCAGGGTGCCCCAGCGGTCGTAACATTCGGGCGCGGCCAGGGTCAGGTGCTGGGGCGTGACCTCGACGGTCACCAGGTCCTTGTGCTGGGCCAGGAGGGGCATTTCCTCGGCGGTCGAGATGTGCAGCACATGAACCGGCCGGCCGGTCTTTCGCGCCGTCGCGATCAGACGCTCGGTGGCGTGAAGCGCAACGATCTCATCGCGCCACACCGGGTGCTGGTCGACCGAGGCGCCGTCGCGCACCAGGGCCAAGCGCTCGCGCAGGCGCGGCTCGTCCTCGGCGTGGATCGCGACCCGGCGCTGGCCGGACTTCAGCACCCGGGCCAGCAGATCGTCGTCCTCGACCAAGAGGCTGCCGGTCGAAGAGCCCATGAAGATCTTGACCCCGCTGCAGCCGGGCAGCTGCTCCAGCTCGCCCAAATGCTCGGCGTTCTCTTCGGCCGCGCCGATGAAAAAGGCGTGGTCGACCCAGGCCCGTCCCTTGGCGCGCGCCAGCTTGTCGGCCAAATCGTCGCCATCCAGGGTGTTGGGCTTAGTGTTGGGCATTTCGAACACGGCCGTCACGCCGCCGAGGGCGGCACAGGTGGTCCCGGAAGCCAGGTCTTCCTTGTGCTCCAGGCCGGGCTCGCGGAAATGCACCTGGGTGTCGATCACGCCGGGCAGCACGTGAAGGCCGCTCGCGTCGATCGTCTTGCTGGCCGCAGCGCCGCCAAGAGACCCGAGCGCGACGATGCGCCCCTCACGAATGCCCACATCGGTCTCGATCAGGCCGCTCGGCGTGGCGACCTGGCCGCCGGTCACGGTGAGATCGAAGGGCTCTGCCATGGTCTTTCCTTTCCCAGTCAGACGCGCGCCTGGAGCAGGCGCTTGAAGGTGTCGAGGTAGCGCTTAACGCAGGCGGTTTCGGAGAACCCCTCTTCGTAGCGCCGGGCGCCACCCGCCACAAGGCGCTCGGGCAAACCCGGCCCGTCGATCACCCGGGTGATCGCTTGAGCCAAGGCGGCCGCATCGTCGATCGGCACCAGCAGACCGTCGGCGCCGTCAGTGATCAGCTCGCTCGGGCCGGCGCTGGCAGCGGCGACCAAGGGCCGCCCGGCCGCCCAGGCTTCGAGGCAAACGTTGCCGAGCGGCTCGTAGCGCGACGGCACCAGGCAGATGTCGGCCGCGCCGATCAGCGCCGCACGATCGTCGCGCCAGCCCAAAAAACGCACACGGGGCATCACGCCGAGCTCATGGGCAAGCGCCTCGAGCTCGTCGCGCAGCGGCCCCTCGCCGGCCAGCCAAAGGTAGGCGCGCGGCTCGGACGCCAGGGCGCGCAGCAGGGTGTCGAAGGCCTTGGCCCGGTGCAGCCGTCCCATGGCGAGCAGCAAAGGCGCGTCCGCGGGCGTATCGAGCCCGTCGCGCGGAACCGGTGGAGCCGGCTCAATGGAGGCGAAGTTCGGCATGTAGTGGGCGCGCGCGGCTGGCCAGCCGTGGTTCACGACATGGGCGACGATGCCCTTGGTGTTGCAGAACAGGTGGTCGCAAGCCCTGTAGTACTTGAGGTCGTAGTAGCCGCCCAGGCGCGCCAGTTTCAGGAAGTTGCCCGCCGGCATGTACTTGGAGGCCCGGTTCATCCAGGTCAAAGCGATGTCGGGCCGAAAGTCGGCCACCGCGCGCTTCAGGGTCGCCTTGGTGTGCCAATCGAACCATTGGCCGAAGCGGCATTCCACGGGCTCCAGGCCGGCCGCGCGCAACGGCGCCGCGCGCCCCGGGTTGTGACGCATGACGACCTGCTGGTCGAGCCCGGCCCTCTGGAGCGCCAGGACCAGACTGACGAAAAAGGTCTCGGCGCCGCCTTGATCGGCCCCGGCGATGACTTGAAGAATTCGCAAGGCGCCCCGCCCTCTTACCACCTCGGCAATGAAGCCCTCTAGGATAGGAGGACGCCGGGCGCGAGGAAACCGAATTAGCTGGTCGCTTGCGACTTGGCGGTGATCTGCGCGGCGAAGATTGCGGCGACCACCAGGGCCGCGCCAAGCCCCTGGTAATAGGTCAGCGCTTCGCCCAAGAGCAGGATCGCCAGGGCGACGGTGATGACTGGCTCGAGATTCATGATCATTGCCGTGCGCGAGGCGCCGATCCGGTGCACCCCCGAAAACATGCCGAAGAAGGCGCCGGCGAAGCTCAAGGCGGCGGCCGCCAGAAGCGCCATCGCGGTCAGCTCGATTGGCGGCAAGGCCCAAGCACCGCTGCCGAAGGTCAAGCACAACGCAAGGGTCCAACCGGTCACGGCCATGTAGAAGGTCTTGAGGGTCGGCTGGACCGACGCCAACTTGCGGCCACTCCAAAGATAAGACGTGGCGACCCCGACGGCGGCCAGGACAGAAAACACCAGGCCCGGCAAGTTCAGATGGCCGAACCCGATGCCTAAACAGATCGCCAATCCGAGCAAGGCGGCCAGCAGGCAGGCAAGCTCCGAGAGGGCCAGCCGGCGCCGGTCGAGGGCGCATTCGGCCAAACTGGTGATCAAGGGGAAAGTGTAGAAGATCAGCACCGCCAGACTGACGGGTACGAAAGCGAAGGCGGCGATCAGGGAGCCAGACCCAATTGTGTAGGCCAGACCGGCAGCGGCGCAGTGAAGGAGTTCGCGCCCCGAGAGAACGAAGGAGATGCCCTGGACCTTGAGCCAAAGCCCGCAAACCAAAAGAAAGCTGCCGAAGCGAAAGACCAGCAAGGTCTCGGTGTTGCCGCCCAGGCCATAGACGATCGGCGCCAGAATATTGGAGAAGCTGATGCTGGTCGCCGCCGCCACGACCACAATAAAGCCGAGCGCTTTGCCTGAGGATTTGGTCGAGTTGAGGCTCGTCATTCCACCAAGTCCTGATGGCTATTCCGCCACGTCATGGGACAGCTCCTTCGCCGAAGGAGCCTAGTCCCTTCGTGGGGTGAAATCCACGCGCTTCAAGGGCATAGAGGCGCGAACTTCCTATCGACGACGCCGAATGCCTAGAACGGCAATGGGGCGATTCGGCGTTAGCTTCAAACATCGAGTCACGTTTGGTGGTGCAAGGAATTCAGCGGCACTTAGACTGCCAAAGCTGAGGTCGTCTAAAATGCCAAATTGGTCCAGGCCCGGTATAGAGGCAAAAGTCGTTCAATTGGCCAATTGCAGTAACGCAATTGGTTCTCCCAAGTCTTGATGCCTGATAGTTGTATATACTCGAAATGTTCTACAGTATTGCTATCGAGACCATACATATGTATGACTATGGGCCTCGATGAGTTTTAACAAGTGGGGTGCGACGTGGCGGCAAAACGAAAAGTAGGGCGACCGCGCGGAGGCGGGCCGAACCCAATCGACGTCCATGTGGGACAAAGGGTCAGGCTGCGTAGAACATTGCTTGGGTTTAGCCAAGAAAAGCTCGGCGAAGCCCTTGGGCTAACCTTTCAACAGGTTCAAAAATATGAGCGCGGATTGAACCGCATCGGCTGCAGCCGGCTTTACGACTTGAGCCGCATTCTCGACGTGCCGGTCGGATTCTTCTTCGACGACATGCCCGAAGACGTAGCGGCCAAGTCCCCAGCCCAAACCAGAGGCAAGCGCGCCAAGGCCACGAACGTCGGCGTAGACCCATTGGCGAAGCGTGAATCTCTCGAGTTCGTGCGGGCCTACTACAAGATCTCCGACCCGATCGTGCGAAAGAGACTGTTCAACATGGTCAAATCTTTGGCCATGAGCGAACAGCAGTAAACCAGAGCGAGCCGGCCGCCGCCGGTGCCCTAATCCTGTCTAGCGTATGGCTTAATGGCGCCGCCGCCCGATTCGGCGATGAGCCAATCGCGAAAGGCGGCCAGTCCGGCTCGGTTCTTTCTCTTGGTCAGGCTAATCAGATAGTAGGCACCGACCGGGTAGGGTTCCTCGACCAAAACCTCGATCAACTGGCCGTTCTTGATCTCGCGCTCCACGAAGCGCAAGTCGGTCAAAGCAATTCCAAGCTTGCCCAAACAGGCCTGAATCGCCGTCTCGTCGGTCTCGAAAGGTATGCCCTGGTCGATCGGTAAATCCGGGACACGTTTGGCCTTCGCCCATAAGCGCCAATCCCAACCGTCCGGCGTATTCAAGATCAGCGGATAATTCTTCAACTCCTGGGCGGAGCGCAGGGGCTTGCGATCGGGCAAGAGCTCCGGATCGCAGACGACCGTCGCCTGCTCGACGAAGATCAGGTCTTTCACAATATCTTTCGTGGCCGGCTCGCCGTAGATGATTGCGGCGTCGTAGCTCTCGAGCGCCAAATCGGCGGGCTCCACCTCGGTCGTCAGACGAATCCGAACCTCGGGATACAGCTTCTTGAAACGATGCAGCCTGGGGATCAACCAGCGAACCCCAATGGTCGTGAGGACCTTCACGCGCAGCTCGGAGCGCGCTTCCAGCAAATCCCTTGCCAAGTCCTCCAACTGGTCCAAGGCGCTGGACGCCGGCGGAAAGATGCGCCGGCCCTCATCGGTCAAGGAAATGGACTGGTGGTGGCGGTCGAACAGCTTTGTGTTGAAGAACTCCTCGAGCGTCTTGACATGGCGACTGACGGCCCCAGGGGTCACGGACAACTCTTCTGCCGCTAAGGAGAAACTGAGATGGCGCGCTGAAGCCTCGAAGGCCTTGAGCGCGTTGAGCGGTGGAAGAAGCCGACGCATGTGACCTTTGCCTTTGAGTTTTTCTCACAGTTTAACTGAGAACATTTGAGTTGCATCTACCACTTTTTGGATAGAATTTTACTCCATTCGATAAGCAAGCCGGAAAGGGGAACCTATCGGCAATTAGACTATAACCAACTGTAATTAAACGGCTAACAATGCGGGGGAGGCCACGATGATTAACGCTATTCCGTCTTCGGGATCCTATTCTCAATGTATCGCAATGCCACGAATAGTAGAGCTTACCTCCAATCTCTGCGTTGCCCAATTCGAGATCATGAAACTGATTCCGGCCCATGGGATTATTGAACAGGCGGTTCGACAGGGCGAGCTGTCGCCCGGTGGCACGATCGTCGAAGTGAGCTCGGGCACCTTCGCCTTGGCCTTGGCGATTTTGGCGAAGGAGCAGGGCTACCGCTTAAAGCTGGTCACCATAGATATCGATCCGGTGCTCCACGGCAGGCTTCTTGGCCTGGGCGCCGAGGTTCATGTGGTGCGCGAACCCGACGCCTCGGGCAGCATTCAGCGGACTCAGCTCAACATCCTAGAGCGGCTGCGAGAAGAGACGCCGGATGCCTTTTGGTGCGCCCAATACAGCAATCAGAACAACCCGGGCTCCTACACACTCTTCGCGGATTACCTGAGGACGATCTTCGATCAGCTGGACGTGCTGGTCGGCACGATCGGAACCGGCGGTTCTATGACCGGCACGACCAGGTCCTTGCGGCGTCACTGGTCCCAGCTCGAGGCGGTCGCCGTGGACAGCACCTACAGCGTCTCCTTCGGAATTGACGGTGATGGCGCGGATTCCGTGTGCCGTCACTACATGGACCAGATGCTGGGCCTCGGCAGCCGGGTCAAGGTGCCGGTCTTGGATCACTGTCAGTTCGACCAAGTGCATTGGTTGCCGTTCCGTACCATGGTCCAAGGAACCCACGAGCTCCATGACGAGCATGGCCTCTTCATGGGTCCGACCAGCGGTGCCGCCTATTGGGTCGCAAGGTGGATTGCCAAGAACAACCCCGATCGCAAGGTTCTGGCCCTGCTGCCGGACACGGGCTTGCGCTACGTCAGCACGCTGTTCAACCGGGATTGGGTCCGGGCGCTGGACATCTCCGAGCCCTACCTTCGAGCGGATCCGGACTGGGTTGGCGATCAGAGCGCTGTGGGAAATCTCTGGGCGGCGATGCCGTGGGAACGCCGGACTCTGGAAGCCTGCCCGATCGCGGCCTGAACGAGCCGGCACAAGACCATTCCGGAGACCTATCGGGGGCCAAGATGACCAGCGCAGCGCACCAAGTGTCCCAACGCGGGGACCCAAACATTGCCGCCATGCCTTTGCCGCCACTGGCGGCGGCGAGCGACGCCGCTGCAGCGCTCGAGGTTCTGCCCATGCCGGCGCTGCTGGAGCCTTCCATATCCGCGTTCTTGACGCGGGAGCGGGCGCTTTTGTTCGAGCTGTCGCGAGGTCTTGGCCCCTCGGTGCACTACCTCTTCCCGGAGATCTTCACCGCAAACATCAGGCGTTTTCAGGGCGTTCTTCGTGACGCCGCTGTTCGGCACGAGGTGCTCTTCGCCATGAAGGTGAACCGCTGCGCCTGCTTCCTGGAGACCTGCGGCGCGCGGGGCTTCGGGATCGACGCGGCAAGTTACGAGGAGCTTAGGGAAGCCCTTGCGGCCGGCGTGGGCAGCCGGCAGATCTGTGTGTCGGGCCCACAGAAACCCGCCGACACATTGATCCTGGCAAGCCGCGTCGGAGCGCTGGTCGCGGTCGACAGCCTCGAGGAGCTGAAGTTTATCGGCGAGCTTTGGTCCGCCGGCCGATTGTCCCGGCCGCTCCAGATCCTCTTGCGTTGGAAGGGCGTAACCCCGCGCCAGTCTCGCTTCGGCTTGAGCGAGGCCGACCTTCATGTCGCATGCAATAGCCTACAGGGGGCCGAGCACCTCGTGCTGCGCGGCCTTAGCTTCCATCTCGGGGGCTACGATCTGGAGCAGCGCGCGCGCAGCCTATCGGCCAGCTTGGACAAGATCGCGGATCTGCGCGCCAATTTCGACGATTGCGACACGGTCGACATCGGCTGCGGCTATTCGATCAACTACGTGGCGCGCGCCACGTGGGAGCGCTTCTCGCGACACGGCGGCACCGACACTGGCCCCTGCTATCCCGGCTGGGCGCGCTTCGCAAAGCACGATTCACTGCAAGAGATACTGGCCTGGCGCGATGGCACCCGGCCGACCCTGTCGGATCGCCTGCGGCGCGACGACGTGTATTTGCTCTTGGAGCCGGGGCGCGCCGCACTGGACCAAGCGGGGCTTTCGGTCTTTCGGGTCAACGGCGCCAAGCGCGGCGCTGGCGAGCTCTACACGGTGAACCTGGCGGGCAACAGCCTCAGCCTGAGTGAGCGCTGGTTCGACTGCGAGGTTCATATCGATCCGATCCTGATCGGAGCTTCGGAGATCGACCAGGCGCGCCGGCCGGTGGCCGCGACGATCACGGGCGCGAGCTGCCTGGAAGACGACGTCTTCTCGATGCGGCGCGTGCGTCTGACCCGCGTCCCCCGGCCCGGCGACCTGCTCGCCTATGCCAACACCGCGCCCTATCAGATGGATTTCGCCGAGACGGCGATTCACCGCGCAAAGCTGCCGGCCAAGGTGGTCATCGAAAGCGAAGGCGGCCGCCCGGTCTGGCGCTGCGAGCGCGGCCCGGGTCACGGGTGATCCGATGACCGGACAAATAGCATGAACCAACAGCATCCCAACGCGGCGATTTTGGCGCTGGGCTTCGCCGTCCTGGCGGTCGTGTTCAACACCGGCATGGACACCCTGGCCAAGCTGGCAACCGGCTCTGCGGCAACGTGGCAAATTGTCTTCCTTCGCTGGGCCTACGCCGTCATTCTACTCTTGCCCTTCGTGATCCTGCATAAGCCTTGGCGCCGGTTGTTGGCAGCGCCGCGCGTGCATATTTGGCGAGTTGGGCTGAACCTGATCGCCAGCTATTGCCTTTACTACGCCTTGCATGAGCTGCCGCTCTCGGTCGTGCTCTCGATATTCTTTGCCGAGCCGCTCTTCACCCTGGTGATGGCCCGCATCGTGATCGGCGAGCCCGTGAGCCCGAGCCGCTGGCTCGCCACCTTGGCCGGACTCGGCGGCGTGCTCGTCATGACCCGGCCGACACTGATGCTCGCCGATTTACAGGCCTTGGCGGTCGTCTTGGCCCTGGCCGGCGCGGCTTGCTGGGGCCTGATGCACGTCATCACAAAGCAGGCCGGACAAAGCGAATCGACCCTATCGCTGATGTTCTGGCTGGCTGCCATAACCGCGCTGTTTTCGGCTGGGCCCGCTGCCAGCACCTGGCAGCCGCTCGCCCTCGAGACCCATGGCATCATGGTTGGGGTCGCGCTGCTCGGCTCGCTCTACAGCTTCTTTTGGATCGTGGCTCTCAAGATCGGCACCGCCGGGCAGATCGCCAGCGTCGCCTACCTGACACTGCCGTTGGCTTACCTCGCCGGCTACCTGGTGTTCGGGGAAGTGCCGGCGCCCTCGACGATCCTGGGCAGCTTGATCGTGATGGCCGCGGTCTATTGCGCGACCCGACCCAGCGCACGCGCCAAAACAAAGACGATCGAGCGCGTTTCCGCGGAGCGTCAGTCTTGATGGGAAACACTAGAAGCAAGAGGGAGGACGAGATGTCGAGCGAGCTGTTCGAACGCCTGGAATCCAACGTGCGCTCCTATTGCCGGAGCTTTCCGACGGTCTTCAAGACTGCCGAGAACGCGATCCTGACCGACGAGACTGGCGCGCCCTATATCGACTTCCTATCCGGAGCCGGCTCGCTCAACTATGGCCACAACAACCCGGCGATCCGGGATGCGCTCATCCAGTACCTGCTGGAGCGCGGCGTGGTCCACAGCCTGGACCTCTATACGACGGCCAAGCGCAGTTTCTTGGAGGCCTTTTCGAGAGTCATCCTGGAGCCGCGACAGCTGGACTACAAACTCCAGTTCACCGGGCCGACCGGCACCAACGCGGTGGAAGCAGCGCTCAAGATCGCCCGCAAGGCGACCGGCCGCAGCAACGTCGCGGCCTTCACGCGCGGATTCCACGGTATGACCTTGGGCGCGCTCGCCGCGACCGCGAACGGCAGCAAGCGCAAGGGCGCAGGTGTTCCTCTGAGCGACATTGCCTATTTGCCCTATGACGGATACTTCGGCGAGAGCATAGATACGCTCCAGCTAATCGAAGACCTCTACGACGATCCATCTAGCGGCTATGAGCCCCCAGCCGCCTTCCTGGTCGAAACCGTCCAGGGCGAAGGCGGTCTTGCCTGTGCCTCGCCGAGTTGGCTGCAAGGCCTGGCAGCCTTGGCGAAACGGCTCGGCGCCCTGCTGATCGTCGACGATATCCAGGCCGGCTGCGGGCGGACCGGACGCTTCTTCAGCTTCGAGCGGATGGGCGTGGTTCCCGACATCGTCTGTCTTTCCAAATCGCTCGGTGGCATGGGGCTTCCCTTGGCGGTCGTCCTGCTTCGCCCGGAATTTGATCTTTGGGAGCCCGGCGAGCACAACGGCACGTTCCGCGGCAACAATCTCGCTTTCGTCGCAGCGACAGCTGCTTTGTCCTTTTGGGAAGATCGCGCCTTTCTCAAGCGAATAGAAAGCAACTGCGAAGCAGCCGACCGACAGCTGAGCTCGCTCGTCGCGACCGTCCTGCCGGGCCAAGCCCGCCTTTGCGGCCGAGGCTTGATGTTGGGCGTCGCGTTTCGCGATCCGACGCGCGCCGCGGCTGTTTCCCAAGCGGCCTTCGAGCGTGGCGTCATCGCAGAAACGTGCGGGCCCCACGACGAAGTCTTGAAGATCCTGCCGCCTCTCACGATCGAGCCGGAGATCCTTGCCGAAGGAATCTCGCGAATTGGCCGAGCCGCGGCCGAGGTCTCGTCACGTCCTCTGCCCCACGATGCTCAGGCAGCCTAGGAAACGAGTTTCGATCGCCGACACACGGTTACCCATAGGAGAGAGCCGACAATGAGTACAAAATTGATTGAGCCCACCGTCGTCGATTCCTTGGTGCCGCCGCCATCCGTCGTTCTTGACGTGGTCGAAGGGTCGTTTCGTTCCCGTGCAAGGAACGAGCTGGTCAACCCGGCGAAGATCTACACCAAGCTGGGCAATGACGGCATAGCGATCTCCATGTTGGCCACCCACCGGGCAAAGGGGTTCTCGGTCGTCAAGAACTACTTCGAATCGAGCAGCGATTCTCGTCATCGCGGCGACTCTTTCGCGCACTTCACGGTCTACTCGGAAAGCGGCGAAGCCCCGCTCCTGACCTTGAACGACAGCTGGATCACCAATGCCAGATCCTCGGCTGTATCGACGCTGATGATTAGAGAGCTCGCCACCTTCGGTCGCGGCAGGGTGGTTATCTTGGGATTGGGCAAGCTCGGCCTGGCGCTGCTCGATTTCCTGCCCTTCATGGACAGCGGAGATTTCGAAGCGGTCGGTTTCAGCCGCAAGGAGGAAACCGTCGATCGATGGCTGGCCGCAGCCGAGCAGCGCGAGACCGCCGTGCCGGTCCGCGCACACAACTCCTTCAACGAGTTGATGGAGGACCTGGCCGGCGCCGACGTGGTGATCGCGACGACCGGTGCCGGCGGCATTGGCTTCGTGCAGAACAGTTGGCTCCCGAAGAAGTGCCTATCGGTTTATGTCGGCTACGGTTTTGCGGCCAACGTCATGCACGAGACGGACCGGCTCTACACTACCAGCCAAGCGCAGATGGAGGTGACCTGTCCTGAGCTCCGGGACAGCGACGGAAAGATCAGAAACGCTGATCTGGAGTTTCACGAGATTCTAATGGGAAGAACAGTCGACCGGGTTCAAGAGAACGAACGGGTCTTCGCTTACAACAGCGGACTGGCCGTGAACGACCTGGCGCTCGTGGAGCACCTGGTCACGAAGCTCAACTCCGCGGAGCTCGTCGCTTGACCCCGAGAACTGTGGGACCGCTGCCATGAACGTCCTATCGAAGCGCACGACTCTCACTCAGGTGGACAGCCCCATCGAGTCGGCCATCCAAACGGTTGAAGGCGGCTCGGAGGCGAGAATCCGCGTCCTGCAGCTCGCGCACCGCCGCACCTCGGTGAGGCTAGAGGATGAGTTCCAGCAGGCCTTGGAGTGGATCGCCAAAAAAGAGGGCCTGAAGTACATGGAATTGGTGCGCGAGATCAGCCGGGTAAAGAAGCCCGAGCTCAGCCTGACCCGGGCACTGCGGGTCTTCACCGTCGAGTACTTGCTTGGCAAGGTCTCGCAGCCGCACAGAAGAAGCCGCAGCCGAAAGACGTCGTCTGGCCCCTATTTGTGAGAGGTTCGCAGGCACCGGCAAGACTGAGGGGGAGAGAATGTCGAGGCGATAGGCTGGCCTTGATCGACCGATTGTCGTAAAGGGGCAGAGATCGGAGGCTCCTCGAACGGCTTGAAAGCGACGCAGGCGGCGTGCAGGTTCTTTTTATCACCTCGACCCGGATCGGCGACGCCGTGCTCTCCAGCGGGCTGCTCGACGCGTTGCTCCTGCGTCACCCAAACGCACGTCTGACGATTGCCTGCGGGCCGCTTGCCGCGCCGCTCTTCGCCGAGGTGCCGGGCTTGGAGCGTCTCCACGTGGTGCGTAAGAAACCGGGCCACCGGCATTGGCTCGAGCTTTGGCGCGCCACCGTCGGCCGGCGCTGGGATTTGGTGATCGATTTGCGCCGCTCGGGCCTAGCGTACTTCCTGCGCGCAGGCGAGCGACGGCGCCTGCCCCAGGCAAGCGGCCCAATTCATCGCGTGACACTCTTGGGCCGAGTGCTCGGTCTCGATCCCCCGCCGGCACCGCGGCTCTGGACCAATCTTGACCATGAAGCCGCCGCTCGCGCGCTCGCGCCGGACGACAAGCCCCTGTTGGTGACGGCGCCGACCGCCAATTGGCTGGGCAAGACTTGGCCGGCGGAGCGCTTTGCCGCGCTCGCCGAGCGCCTGCTGCCGGGTGCCAGGGTGCTGGTGTGCTGCGGCCCGGGCGAAGGCTCTCAGGCCATGCCTGTGCTGGAGGGCCTGGACGAAGGCCGCGGTCGCCTGGTGGAAGGCGAAGCGCTCCTCACCCTCTATGCCCTCTTCGCCCGAGCCCGGCTGTTCGTCGGCAATGATTCCGGCCTCATGCACTTAGCGGCCGCCGCCGGTGCCCCGACCCTCGGCCTCTTCGGGCCCAGCCCGGATGCGCTTTACGCCCCGTGGGGCCCGAATTGTGCCGTCGTGCGCACGCCCGAAAGCATGGAACAGCTGATCGGCACACCCGGATTCGACTACGACACCACCGGCTCGCTGATGACCGGCTTGACGGTCGACACGGTGGAGCAAGCCGCCAAGGCCTTGCTCGCGCGCACGGAGAGCCCGCCATGATCGAGCGCGTGTTGGTCATCAAGCTCTCCGCCTTGGGGGACTTCGTGCTCTCGATCGGTGCCTTTCAAGCCATTCGCCGCCATCATCCCGAGGCCCGCATCACTCTGCTCACGACTGGCCCTTTCACCGGCTTGGCCGAGGCGAGTGGCTGCTTCGACCAGGTCTGGTGCGACAGCCGGCCCGGCCTGGGCCAGGTCGGCGCTTGGCTGGCGCTGGCCCGGCGCCTCAGGAGCGGACGCTTCCAGCGGGTCTACGACCTGCAGCGCTCGGATCGTAGCGGCTGGTACTTTCGCTTGCTCGCCCGGCCGAAGCCCGAGTGGGTCGGTACGGTCTCCGGCTGCTCGCACCGCTACCGCCAGCCGGCCGGGCCGCCCCAACACATCGCGGCCCGTCAAGCCGCTCAGCTCGCCATGGCCGGCATCGAAGCGGTCCCCGCGCCGGACCTTTCTTTCCTGACGGCCGACCTCGGCAAGTTCAATTTGCCAAAGGCCTATGCCCTCCTGGTGCCCGGCGGCGCGCCCCATCGTCCGGCCAAGCGGTGGCCGGCGGCGCGTTTCGCCGAGCTCGCTCAGGTCATCGCGGAACGGGGACTCGCCCCAATCCTGCTGGGCACGGCGCCCGAGGCCAAGGCGCTGACCGACATCGCCACCGCTTGCGCTACCGCGCACAACCTTTGCGGCGGGACCGATCTGGCGGAGATCGCAACCCTGGCCCGTCAGGCCGCCTTCGCGGTCGGCAACGACACCGGGCCCATGCATTTGATCTCGGCAGCCGGCTGTCCAGTGGTTTCGCTTTTTTCCGCCGACTCCGACCCGGCCAAGGTCGCGCCGATTGGGCCTTCGGTTGCGGTGCTCAGGCGGGACGACCTAAGCGAGCTTCCGCTCGAGGCGGTGCTCGAGGTCTTGCCAAAGATCCCCCCCTCGCCCACCTTAGACAAACCCGGCGAAAAGGAGACCTCAACGCCATGAGTGACGCCCGCGGCCTTGTGTTGGAGAATCGCGCGGTCCTGGAAATCGCCGGCGACGACCGCGAGAGTTTCTTGCAAGGCATCGTCTCGAACGACGTAACCAGGGTGAGCGGCGACCAAGCGATCTGGTCCGCCTTCCTGACGCCCCAGGGAAAGTTCCTGCATGAATTCTGCTTGGTCGAGCACGCTGGCCTTTACCTCCTGGACTGCGAGGCAAGCCGTCTGGCCGATCTCAAGAAGCGTTTGTCCATCTACCGCCTGCGCTCAAAGGTCACGGTCGCCGACGCCAGCGAGCGCTATGGCGTGGCGGCCCTATTCGGCGCGGACACGCTCGATAAGCTGAGCTTGGACGAGAAGTCCGGCGCCGCCGCGCCCGTGGCCGGCGGAGTCGTCTTCGTAGATCCGCGCCTGGCCGCCTTGGGGGCCCGCGCCATTTTGCCCCGAGGCGAGGCGGCCGAGGTCCTGGCGCAGCAGGGATTTGCAGCGGCCAGCCAGGAGGATTACGACCGCCTGCGCATCTCTCTGGGTGTGCCCGATGGTAGCCGGGACCTGGAGGTCGACAAGGCGCTCTTGCTGGAGAGTGGCTTCGACGAGTTGGGCGGGGTCGATTGGGACAAGGGCTGCTTCCTGGGTCAGGAGCTGACTGCGCGCACCAAGTACCGGGCGCTGATCAAAAAGCGCCTGCTGCCGGTGGAGATCTCCGGCCCCTTGCCCGAGCCCGGCACCGCGGTCATGGCCGGGGCCAAGGAGGTCGGCCAGCTGCGCTCTCGGGTCGACGGCCGAGGCCTTGCGCTGCTGCGCCTCGAGGCGCTCGACAGCGAACTCACGGCCGATGGGGCCAAACTTACTCCTGTCAAGCCAGATTGGCTTAAACTGTAGGGATCACTCGCCGCCTTTTGGTGCAAGGAAGGCGTTGAAGGAAATCGAGATCCGCTCGCCGGGCCCATTGTAGGGATTGACCCAGTGATAGAGCCAGCCGGGAAAGACCGTGATCAGACCCTCGACCGGCGGTAAGCTGAGGCTCTGGCCGAAGGGCGCTTGGGGGATGCCGGCGCATTCCACACGCTCCCGAGGGTCGGAAAACTCGAGCGCGCCGGCCCGGGGCGCGGTTGGGTCGGTCTGGCCGGCGGCGACATAATAGACACCGGACCAGTGGGAATCGGCGTGGGAATGGCGGGTGTGATAGGCGCCTTGTCGGCAGACATTGGCCCAGGCGTGCAGGCGCACATCGAACTGCCGGCCCTTGACGTCACAGGTCGCCCGGATCATGTGGCCGAGCGCCTCGTGGATAGCCTGAGTGAGGGGCTGGACCTCCGGAACCGGCCAGGTCAAGAGGTCGTCCTGGGACTGCCAGCCCCCTTGATTGCTTTTTTCGCGCCCGGGGCCTTCGATTTCGCGCGCCAATATCGCCGACTTGAGGCCAGGATTGATCGCGCTGGCTTGGGCGGCCGTAACCCGCAGGATCGGCGTCGCAAAGGCCATTGAAAGATCTTGCTCCGGACGGAACTCCACGTGCATCGCTTAGTATTTCCCAGCAATCCTTGTGAGAGGGTTCGGCTCCCCTCTTCCTAGTGGACCGCCGGGATGAAGTCGAGGGGCGATCTTAGCGAGAAAAGATCCGTGCGATGCGGCGCCCGAAGGCCTCGGCCCGTTCGACCAAGCGAAGGGCAAAGACGCTCACGCCGCCAAAGGTCCCGCCATTGAGAGAGACGAAATGAGGCGCGGGCTTTTGCTCGATCTTGTTGGTCATACGGCGCAATCCGGTGGTGGTGGTCATGGTGTCCTCCATAGGTTGGCCGCCGGTGGGCGGTTGGGGTTGAAGAAAAAGGTCCAGAGTGTCAGGCGATCCAGAACGGCTTGTTGGCCTCGAACTTGGCTTCGCCCGAGCTGATGCCCATGTCGCGCAGCAGGGCGCCGTCGACTTTGGCGAGCTCCCGGCGCTGACGGCGCCGCGTGGTCCAAGCCTTGAAGGTCGCGATCAGGCGGTCGATCGGTGCATCGCCCCGCCGGACGCGCGCATCGTCTGTAGCGGCATTGGCGTAGAGATAGGCGAGCGCTTCCATTTCGAAAATTCTCCTCATTCGACAGTTTCAGGAAGAGGGAAGCTTTCTTTCTAACCCTCTGTTGAATAATAGCTAATTCGCATTGTTTACGATTTCAAACTATGATAAATCACGTCTCGGATCAGATTTCCTGATGTGAATTGTCATGACCAGACGCCTTCCACCGCTCAATGGCCTGCGCGCCTTCGAAGCCGCGGCGCGCCACATGTCCTTCACCACCGCAGCCGAGGAGCTGCACGTCACACAGGCCGCGATCAGCCGTCAGGTGAAGCTGTTGGAGGAGCATCTGGGCGCCGATCTGTTTCGCCGCTACAACCGCCGGCTCGAGCTGACCGATGGCGGCCGGGCCTATTTCCTGGTGCTACGCCACGCCTTCAATCACATGGACCTGGCGACCAAGCAGCTGTTTCCGGAAAGCGACGACACAACGCTGAAGGTCTCGGTCCTGAACTCCCTGGCGCAGAAGTGGCTGCTCCCGCGCCTGAGCGACTTTCAGGCCCGCGCGCCCAACATCGAAGTTCTACTCTCCGCCTCGGACCGCTTAGTGGACTTTTCCCGCGAGGACTTCCACATCGCCCTGCGCTACGGCGCCGGTGGCTATCGGGGCTTGGAGGTCCAGCGGCTGATGACCGACAAGGTCTTCCCGGTCTGCTCGCCACGGCTGCTCGAAGGCGACGTTCCGCTGCGGGCGCCCAAGGATCTGGCCAACCACGCCCTGCTGCACGACATTTTAGGCGCGCGCAACGAGGATATGCAGCACTGGGGCCGTTGGCTGACCGCGGCCGGTGCAGCCGAGGTCGACCACACCCGTGGGCCCGCCTTCAATCAGCTGGGCATGATCCTGGCCGCGGCGGTCGACGGCCAGGGGGTCGCGTTGGGCCGCCTGTCCCTGACCGCCGACGACCTGGCGGCCGGGCACCTGGTCTGCCCCTTCGGTCCGGTGCTCGACGCCCGCTACGCCACCTACATGGTCTCCCCGGCCAGCACCGTGGATCTTCCCAAGGTGCGGCTGTTTCGGGAGTGGTTGCTGGAGGAGGCGGCGAAAACGATGGCCCAGACGGCCGCGTTGCCGGAAGGCTAGCCGAGCGCCGCCAGCTTCGCGAAGGGACTTTGGCCGGGCGCCAGGGTTACGGGGCCTAGGCGCTTTTCACCTTCTCGGCCATAGCGCTCGCGCAGCCCCTGGCCCAGCCAGTCGTCCGCCTGGGTCTGGCGCAGACGGGTCAAGCGATCCCCTTGGCACAGAAAGTCCCAGTGCTTGTCGAGTTTCTCGACGAGCCCCTCGAGGCCTTGGCCGGCCTGGACCGAGAGACTCTGGACCGCGACCGGCCAGTCTCGGCCAGCAGCGGTTAGGCCCAACGCCGATCTGAGGTCGGAAAGCGCATGCTTGGCCGGTGTACCCAGGTCTGCTTTCGTGACCACGGCGATATCCGGGATCTCGACGATCCCGGCCTTCATGAACTGCAGGGAATCGCCCGAGGCTGGCTGGACGCAAAACACCACCGTGTCCGCGACTCCGGCGACGTCGGTCTCCGACTGGCCAACGCCAACGGTTTCGATCAGCACCCGGTCGAAGACCGCGCGCATCACCACCATGGCCGCCACGGTGAGCTCTGCAAGGCCGCCAAGGCGATCCCGCGCGGCCATGGAGCGCACGAAGAGCCCCGGGTCCTCGGGGTCGCCTTTGAGCCGCAGGCGATCGCCCAGCAGCGCGCCGCCCGAGCGCCGGGAGGAAGGATCGACCGCGATCACGCCCAGGCGCTCGCCGCGCGCCCGCAGGTGGCGGATCAAAGCGCCCAGGAGGCTCGACTTGCCGACCCCCGGCGGCCCGGTCAGGCCGATCACCTGGGCGCGCGGCGCCTGGTAAGCGGCGTCCAGCAACGCCAGGGTGTCGGCGCGCTCCGGAAAGCGCTCGAGCTGGGCCAGGGCGCGCGCCAAGGCGGCCTTGTCATCGAGCGCAGCGAGCGGGCTATCTACGGTCTGTTCCATCACGTCCTGCTGGTGGCAGGCCCGGTCGTCTAGGTCAAGTCTAGTCGGCGATCAGGCCCTCGCCTTCCAGCACCGCGAAGAATTCATCCCGGGTCATGCCCGGCGCGATCTTCGGGTGGTAGAGCAGAGCGAGAACGGCGAGCATCTCGGCGCGGGTTGTTTCGTCGAGCGGCGCGGGGCTGAGCGCGAGGGCGGGCGTGTACATGAGGCCGGCCGAGATCATCAGGCCGCGGAACAGGCAGTCCTCCATGAGCGTCCCGGACAGGTCCTCCCGGGCGATAATCTGGGCGGTCGCAACGATGTGGTCACGGTCCCGATAGGGAATGTTCGGCAGGGCGAAGCAGCCGGCCGCTTGGGCATGGGCGTGATAGTCTTCCAGGCCGACCAGTGGGCCGTGGGCCATCTGGAAATCGAAAAAATCGCCGCTGACCGCGAGAGTCATGTTCGGCCAGTCGTAGCCGCCCCGGTTGAGCTCCTCCATGGGCGGCAATAGGAAGATCCGCCGCTCGCCCATGGCCTCGCTCTCATTGATCGCCTCTGCCAGACGCGCGAGCGCCGGGCGTTCCTGCTCCCGGTAGAGGATGAAGATCAAGTCCGTATCCCAGCGATAGACCTTGTCGCCGATCTTGTAGACGCCGGTGTCCGGCAAGAAGAGGTACTTCTCGACCACGGCGCGCGGCACCGGCTCGGTGGCGGCAATCACAAACGGCCAGAAGATTGCCAGCAGCGGCAAAAAGAGCCATCGACGAGAGATCACGATTCCTCCATGTCATCCAATCTACACCAAGTACGTTGGGCGGCAATTTGCTAATCTCGACCAACGGCAGATTGGCGGGAGGTGAGACTCGTGAGCAAGATTGAGCAAGACGCGCGGCTCAACCGGCGGCTCATCCACGACAAGCCGGGCCGCCGTTTCCATGCTAATGACGATGCCCGCTGGGGCGAGCTGATCCTGCCGGCGCCGGACGAGGGCCCGGCCAAGAGTGAGAACGGTCTGCGCATCCTGGCGATCGCCAGCTCGATCCACGGCTTGCGCCTGGTCAAAACCCTGGTCGGCTACGAGCAGCGCCACCCGGAGCGAATTTCCCTGGTCGGCCTGGTGACCGACGACCCGGTCAACGCGGACGCCAGGATCGGCGCGGGAAAGCGCATGTGGCGCTATCTGGACTCAGAGCAGCGGCTCCAAGTCGAGACGGCAACTGTCGAGGCGGCGCTCTGTTTCGGTGTGCCGGTCTATAGCGGGGAGATCAAGGTGGACTGGTTTCGCCGCCAGGCCGCCCGCTGGCGCCCGGACGTGATCCTGGTCTGCGTCTTCGGTCAGGTGATCGACCGACCGATCATCGAGCTTCCGTCCGGTGGTATCTACAACTTTCACCCCTCGGACCTGGCCCACCACCACGGCGCCGGTCCGGCCCCGGTCGAGGAGCTGGCGACACGCGATGCCCGCACCACGGTCTGGACCGTCCACCAAGTCTCGACGGAGGTCGACGCTGGCCAGATTGTCGGCCAATCACCGCCGATCAACGTGCGGGGCCAAGAAGGCGATTTGCCGGAAGATCCTTGGATCATCTACCAAAAGATGGTTGACCCCCTGGGCTACATGACCTTCTTTGTGATCGATGCCCTAGCCAAAAGACACGCACACGGCGAAGCTGGCCCGCTCGAACGGCTGGACTTTGAGGAGCTTGTTCCGCCAGCCGTTAAAGCGCGCTTCATGGCGCCGATCGTGGATCAGGATCTCAAGAGCGTGCTCGGCGATCCGGACCCTGCCCTTTTCGATCTGACCTAAGAACGTGGAGGCTCGTCGGGCACGAGGTGAATGGCCAGAAAGGTCAGCAGCTGAAAGCCGCCCTGCACCATGTGGTTCTGCTCGAGCGCGAACTTCATGACGATCTGATCGGCGATGAAGAAGGCCAGCCACAGGCTGAGCGAAACGATGAATGCGTTGTTGACACGACGGCGCCAGCGCTCCGCCGGCTCACGTGGGGTCGCTGCGGCTTGTGCGAAGAGCAGGGTCGAGGCGAAGGACCAGGCAATGATGCCGGCGAACAGCAATGGCGGCAGCCAGCCAGGTACCTGGTAAGGCGCCAGTGACTCGACCAATGAAGGGTAGTTCGTGTGCGGCAGCCAGGGCGCCGCGACTGCCCCAATTTCCTTCAGCGCGCCAATGGCGTCGGTCAGAAAGGCGAGCAGCCACCAGATCGCCCAGAACAGCAAGATGATGCGCTTGAAGGCGCCAATCGAGATCGTCACCGCGTGCCCCGATGATTCGTTGCCGCGCCTAGCCTTCCCCTTCGATCACAGCTTGCGCAGCCGCCAGCCTGGCGATCGGCACCCGGTAGGGCGAGCAGGAGACGTAGTCCAGGCCGACCGACTGGCAGAAGCGAATGGAGTCCGGATCACCGCCGTGCTCGCCACAGATGCCGAGTTTAATATCGGGTCGGGTCGCGCGGCCACGCTCGGCGCCGATGCGCACCAACTCGCCGACGCCGTCGACGTCAATCGAGATAAAGGGATCTTGCTCCAGTATGCCGCGCTGCTCGTAGGTGCCAAGGAAGCCGGCCGCGTCGTCGCGCGACAGTCCGAAGGTGGTTTGGGTTAGATCGTTGGTGCCGAAGCTGAAGAACTCGGCGGCCCGGGCGATCTCGCCGGCCCTAAGGCAAGCGCGTGGCAACTCGATCATAGTGCCGACCAAGTAGGGTACCTGGGCACCACCCTCTGTCATGACCGTCTCGGCGACCTGATCGACCAGGGCTTTTAGGATCTCCAGCTCCTCGCGCACGGCAATTAGGGGGATCATGATCTCCGGCTCGACCGTGCCGTCGCCCTCCTTGGCCACTTGCACCGCGGCCTCGAAGATCGCGCGTGCCTGCATCTCGTAGATCTCAGGATAGGTGATACCTAGACGGCAGCCTCGGTGACCCAGCATGGGATTGGCCTCGTCGAGCTTGATCGCCCGCATGCGCAGATCGTCCAGCGGCACGCCGGCCGCAATGGCGACCTCGGCCAGCTCCGCCTCGCCCTTGGGCAGAAACTCGTTGAGCGGCGGATCAAGCAGGCGGATAGTGATCGGCTTGCCCTTCATGATGCGGAAGATTTCGACGAAGTCCTTGCGCTGCATGGGCAGAATTTTTTCCAGGGCGCGCCGCCGCCCGGCTTCGGTGTCGGCCAGGATCATCTCGCGCACGGCAACGATTCTCTCGGCGTCGAAGAACATGTGCTCGGTACGGCAAAGCCCAATGCCTTCGGCGCCGAATCGCTCGGCGGTGCGGCAGTCGAGCGGCGTTTCGGCGTTGGTACGCACCCGCATAGTGCGAAGCGTGTCAGCCCAGCTCATAAGGGTTGCGAAGTCGCCCGACAGCTCGGGCTGAATGGTCGGCACCTCGCCCAAGATGACCTCGCCGGTCGAGCCATCGATGGTGATCGTGTCGCCCTCGTTGAGTACGAGGTCACGTGCCCGCATGGTGCCAAGCTTGAGATCGATGCGAAGCTCGCCTGCACCAGCCACGCAGGCCCGGCCCATGCCCCGGGCGACCACCGCGGCGTGGCTGGTCATGCCGCCACGGGTTGTCAGAATGGCGCGCGCGGCGTGCATGCCGTGAATGTCCTCGGGGCTTGTCTCGATGCGGCAGAGGATCACCTCGCGACCGGCCGCCGCTTCGGCCTCGGCCTTGTCGGCCGTGAACACGATTCGCCCTGACGCCGCGCCCGGTGAGGCCGGCAAACCCCGTGCGATGATGCGGCGCGCTGCCGTCGGGTCCAGACTCGGGTGCAGCAACTGGTCGAGCGAGGTCGGCTCGATGCGGGCGATCGCCTGGCGCTCGGTGATCAATCCCTCCTCCACCATGTCGACCGCGATCTTGAGCGCGGCACCGGCAGTGCGCTTGCCGCCGCGGGTCTGCAGCATGTAGAGCTTGCCGCCTTGGACCGTGAACTCGATGTCCTGCATGTCCTTGTAGTGGGCCTCCAGGCGCTGGCGTACCTCGACCAGCTGCGTGAAGACCTCGGGCATGACCTCCTCCATGGCAGGCAGGTCGGAGGCGTTCTTCTGCTTGCCCTCGAGAGTCAGCTGCTGTGGCGTGCGGATGCCGGCGACCACGTCCTCGCCTTGGGCGTTGACCAGGTACTCGCCGTAGAACTCGTTTGCACCGGTCGAGGGATCGCGGGTGAAGGCAACGCCGGTCGCACAATCGTCGCCCATGTTGCCGAACACCATGGCCTGGATGTTGACCGCCGTGCCCCATCCAGAAGGGTAGTTGTGCAGTCGCCGATAGGTAATCGCCCGTTGGTTCATCCAAGAGCCGAACACCGCGCCGACGGCGGCCCAGATCTGCGCCTTGGGATCCTGGGGAAAGGGCGCGCCGGTCTCCTCCTGCACCTTCGCCTTGTAATCCGCGATCACCGCGCGCCAATCGTCGGCGCTGAGGTCGGTGTCCAGGATGAGGCCGCGGTCCTCCTTGTGAAGCTCGAGGATCTCCTCGAAGTTATGGTGGTCGACGCCAAGCACCACGTCACTGAACATTTGGATGAAGCGCCGGTAGGAGTCGTAGGCAAAACGCCGATCGCCAGAGCGCATCGCCAAGCCTTCGACGGTGTGGTCGTTGAGGCCCAGGTTGAGGACCGTGTCCATCATGCCCGGCATGGAAACCCGTGCGCCCGACCGCACCGAGACCAAAAGCGGGTTCTCGGCATCGCCGAAGGTGGCGCCGACTTGACGCTCGACCTCGTTGAGCGCCTGGTTCATCTCCTCAGCCAAGGTCTCGGGGTAGTCCCGCTCGTGGTCGTAGAAGTAGGTGCAGGCCTCGGTGGTTACCGTGAAGCCGGGCGGCACCGGCAGGTCGAGCGCCGACATCTCCGCTAGATTCGCGCCCTTGCCGCCGAGCAGCTCTTTCATGCCGGCGTTGCCTTCGGCCTGACCGCCGCCAAAGCTGTAGACCCACTTCGTCATGACATCCGTCCGCATGTTGGTGTTCAACCTTCAATCTGGCCGAAATCGGCCGCTTGGCGCAGGGTCGCGCCGATCGACGAGAGCAGCCGGAGGCGATTTTCCCGCAAGGAGCCGTCCTCGGCATTGACCGTCACCTGGTCGAAAAACTCGTCGACCGGTCGCCGCAGCTGGGCAAGCGACGACATGGCCATGGTGAAGTCCTCCTCGGCCAGAGCCTTTTCGGCTCCTTGCGCAGCCGAGCCCAGGGCCGCGTGAAGTGTGCTCTCTTCGTCCTGGGCAAAGCGCTCCGTCTCGACCGGTTGGGCGAAGTCGGCGCCGTCTTTCTTGGCCTCGATGCGCACGATGTTGGCGGCCCGCCGGTAGGCAATCAGCAAGTTGGCGCCATCGTCGCTGCCGAGGAAGGCCTCGAGCGCCTCGACCCGCTTCAAAAGCCGCACCAAATCGTCCTCGCCGCCCAGCGAAAACACGGCTTGAATGAGATCGTGGCGTACGCCCCGATCTTTCAGGGCGACCTTGAGGCGCTCGGCCAGGAAATCGATCAGCGCCTCGCCAACCGGCGCGGCTTCGAGATGGTGGTAGTCCCGCTGGGCGTGCTGGAAGACCTCGAGCAGTGGCAACCTAAGGCGATTTTCGACGATCAGTCGGATCACGCCGAGCGCGGCGCGTCTAAGTGCGAAGGGATCCTTGGATCCGGTCGGGGTCTGGCCGATCGCAAAAAAGCCGACCAGGGTGTCGATCTTGTCGGCCAAGGCGACGGCAACCGAGACCGGCGCACTCGGGCAATGGTCGCTCGGCCCCTGGGGGGAATAGTGCTCTGCAATGGCCTCGGCGACTTCGGCGTTTTCCTCATCGCCCAGCGCGTAGTAGCGCCCCATTATGCCTTGCAGCTCGGGAAACTCGCCGACCATACCGGTTACCAGATCAGCCTTGGCTAGGCGCGCCGCGGACCGC
Organism: Pseudomonadota bacterium; assembly: GCA_039029395.1. Lineage (GTDB taxonomy): Bacteria > Pseudomonadota > Alphaproteobacteria > Kiloniellales > JAKSDN01 > JBCCGG01. The sequence goes on from JBCCGG010000031.1 coordinate 69,651, forward strand.
ACCCGGTCCCGGTCGGCGCCCCGAATGTAATGGGCGATTTCGACCGCCAAGCTTTGCAAACGCGAGACTTTTTCGGCCAGGGTACCGAGCTTGGCGTGAAAAACGATGTCCTCCAGCGCCGGCACGCGGTCGGCCAAGGTAGTCTTGCGATCCTGGTCCCAGAAGAAGCGGGCGTCGGCCAGGCGGGCGCGCAGCACCCGCTCATTGCCGGCGACGATCGCCGCGCCGTCGTCGGCGGTCTCCATGTTGGCGACCAAGATAAAGCTGTGGGCCAGACGACCTTCCGGATTGAGCGTCGAGAAATACTTCTGGTGACTGCGCATGGAGGTGGTCAAGACCTCTGGCGGCAGATCCATGAAGGTCTCGTCGATGCGCCCGGCCAGCACCACAGGCCACTCCACCAGCCCGGCAACTTCGTCCAGCAGCGCCGAATCCTCCTTTAGGGCGAGACCCTGTGCCGCTGCAAGCTCCGCGGCCTGAGTTGCGATCAGATCGCGTCGCTCGGCCGGATCAAGCCGCACCTTGGCTGCCTCCAGCTTGGCCTTGTAATCGGGAAATCCGCTTACCTCAAAGAAAGTCGGCGCCAGGAAGCGGTGGCCGACCGTGCCCTTGGCAAACGGCAGCTCGCCCCCCTCTCCCAGTGCCAAGGCACCTTCCAGCGCCTGCCCGTCGAATCGGCACAGCACAGCGCGCAGGGGCCGCACCCAGCGGTGCCCGGCGCCTGGCCAGCGCATGGATTTTGGCCATGAGAGCGCCCGCACCGCCTGGGACAACAGCTCGGGCAGCACCGCGCTGGTCTTTTGCCCTGCGATCTCGCGCACCACCACGTAGAACGCACCCTTGGGATCATCGCGCACCTCGGCCTGGTCCGCCGACTCCAGACCATTGGCTCTCAAGAAACCTTGCAGGGCCTTCTCGGGCGCGCTCACACGTGGTCCCTTGCGCTCCTCGCGGACATCGGCCTGGCGCAAAGGCAGGCCATCGACCACCAGGGTGAGTCGGCGAGGCGTCACGTAGGCCCGAGCGCTCTCGAAGCCAAGCCCAGCGGACGCGAGCTGGTCGCCAACCAGGCGCTTGAGGTCGGACGCGGCACGCGCCTGCATACGCGCCGGGATCTCCTCAGAGAGGAGCTCAAGCAGCAGCTCAGCCATCGAGTGCCTCCCGACTGGCGACCCAGGCTTCGCAGCAGCCCTTGGCCAAATCGCGAACCCGGCCGATGTAGGCCTGGCGCTCGGTCACCGAGATCACGCCGCGAGCATCCAACAGATTGAAGATGTGGCTTGCTTTCATGCACTGGTCGTAGGCCGGCAGGGATAGAGGCGGATCCTGGGCCAAGAGGTGACGGCACTCGGCGGCCACGTCCTGGAAGTGCTGGACTAGTCGGTCGGTGCTTGCGTGCTCGAAGTTGTAGGCGGAGAACTCGCGCTCGGCCTGGAGGAAGACATCGCCGTAGCTCTTGCCGCCTTCTTCGATCGGCAAACCGTCCCAGTCCAGGTCGTAGACGTTCTCGACACCCTGGACATACATTGCCAGGCGCTCCAAGCCGTAGGTCAGCTCCATCGAGACGGGATCGCAATCAATCCCGCCAACCTGCTGAAAATACGTAAACTGTGTGACCTCCATACCGTCACACCAGACCTCCCATCCGAGCCCCCAGGCGCCCAGGGTTGGGCTTTCCCAATCATCCTCGACGAAGCGGATGTCGTGGGCCAGGGGGTCAATGCCGATCGCCTCAAGTGAGCCTAGGTAGCGCGCCTGGGCATCGTCCGGCGCCGGCTTCATGAGAACCTGGAATTGATAATAGTGTTGCAGGCGGTTGGGGTTCTCGCCGTAGCGCCCGTCGGTCGGCCGGCGCGAGGGCTGCACGTAGGCTGCCCGCCAGGTGTCCGGCCCGAGCGCACGCAAGGTCGTTGCCGGATGGAAGGTGCCGGCGCCGACCTCCATGTCGTAGGGCTGCAACAGAACGCAGCCCTGCCCCGCCCAATAATCCTGCAGGCGCAGAATCAGGCGCTGAAAGCAGGTCTCTGGATTGGCGGTCTTCGGCCGGCTAAGCCCGCCCGCCGCAGGGTCCAAATGCGCCGAGGAGTCCAGGGTCATGGGGGCGCCCGAGTCTTATGTTGCAGTGCGAAAAGGGCCGGCAGATTAGCCCTCCCCCTGGTACGAATCAAGCGCGCGGGGGAAATCCACCCGTGCGCTCGCGCCGCTACCCAAACCCCTTCTCTTCCCGGACCGAACCAATGCCATCAAAGGCTATGAAAGAGGATCTGGACGCGAAGAAGACCACTCGGTCAGACGCACTCGCATCTGGCAGATCTCGACCGCGCCATGGGCTTCGCAGTTGACGCTCAGGCCCCCTCCTTGGTGGGTTAGACTCCGTGTTTCGCGGTCATCGCCTTCTTCAGGCTCATGGCGTCAAGCTCAGCCGAAGGCGCCCCGTGGTAGGATCGAGGCCTAGTTTTCCAGCCTCTATGCCGATGTAATTGGTTGTATTATATATATTATAATAACGAGTTATCTAAAAATCCTAATGTAAGAAATGATATTTACACTCCCTAGTATGGACAGTCCGCGCGCCCACAGTTCTGCACCCCGCGGGCCGCCACGTAGGACTTGCAGGTCGGACATTGGACCATGTCCTCGGGCTCGTCCTTTGCTGTCGGCCGACCAGTCGCACGCTTGATAAAGTCGGGCTTGCGCCAAGCACTGGTGCGCTTTTGCCGGGTGGTACCATCTCTGGCCTCCTGCATGCGAGACACCAGTTTGAAGCCGTACCAGACGGCGCTGATAATGGCGACCAGGAGCAGGATCTTTTGTAGTGAGAAACCAAGCATGGGGCTTTGTAGGCCGGCCGTCAGGTAGCGGTCAAGCGAAGCAGACTTAGGTCAAAGCCCAAAACGCGCCCAATGGGCCCGTTCTTGCAAGCTCGCTAGCAGGCCATCGGCCCAACTGGCCGGCCCGGTTTCGGCCGCACTCGCGCCAAAAGTCTTCTTCCACCAGGGCCTCTTAGGCTCAAGCCGCTTCACCACTACCTTATCGCCATAGCGCTCTCGCAGGACCTGGTTTAGATCGCCCAAGCCGTCAATTAGGCCGAGTTCCAGTGCGCGGCCGCCGGTCCAGAATTCTCCACTGAACAGCATTTCGTCGTCAGCGGTCAGGCGATCACCTCGGCGTGCCCGAACCTGGGCCTTAAAGTGTTCATGAATTTCCACCTGAACTGCCTCGAGGCGGGCCACATCGTCCGGATCCTCTGGCTTGAATGGGTCCAGCAGCGCCTTCTTGTCGCCCGAGGTGTGGACTCGGCGCTCGATACCGAACCGCTCGATCAGGCCCTGAAAGCCAAATCCGGCCGAAATCACGCCAATCGAGCCGACGATCGAGCTGTCATCGGCGTAGATCTCGTCGCCAGCCGTCGCCAGCCAATAGCCGCCCGAGGCCGCAACGTCCTCGGCGAAAGCGTAGACTGGTACATCGTGCTGTTCAGCGAGTGCTCGGATGCGCCTGGCGATCAACGCCGACTGTACGGGTGAGCCGCCCGGCGAGTTGATCTCCAGCGCCACAGCCTTGAGGCGCGGCAATTTGAAGGCGCGCTCTATACGGCTCCCAAGGTCAGCCAATGTCAGCCCCTGGCGCATGGGCCCGAGAGAGCCGATGACTCCAGCCAAGCGCAAGACGGCAACGGTCGGCGGCGGCTCTTTGAACCGCTTGAACGGCAGACGAGACAATATTTTGTAGAAGTCCATGGTCCCTAGATGGCATGCCCGGCTGGGCTTGCCAATAGGCCGAAGATACTTATGGCTCCAGTGCCCCGCCACCCCGCAAAATGGCATCGGCACGGGAAGTGAAATGCCCGTTCGCCTCGTGCAGCACCAATCCGGCACCGAGGGTCAGCGGGCCAGCGACCCCTTTTCGGGCACTAACGATCACGCGCTTGGCAGGCTTGCCCCGGGCGGGCCAGAGCGGCGTGATCCGCAGTTGGCCCGAGCCAACCCGCAGAAGCGCCAGAACCTCGTCCAGACGGTCAGCCCGGTGAATTAGGGTTATCCAGCCTCGGGGCCGGAGATGATGAAGCGCAGACCGCAGCCATTGGGCCAAGCCCGCCAGGTCCTCCCGCGTCGCCAATGCCTTCGTCGGAGCGGCCGCCGGGCGTCCTCGCTCGGCACCATGAAACGGCGGATTGCAAATTACTTGGTCGAACACAGCGCCCCGAAATGGGCTCTGGGCCACGTCCCCGACAACCGGCTCGAAGCGGCCCGACAGGCCATTGAGCACGGCGTTGACGCCCGCCAGGTTGGCATGACCTTCCACGAGCTCGAGGCCGACCACATGACAACCCGGATGCCTGGTCAAGAGGGCTAGGCCGGCCGTGCCAACCCCACACCCCAAGTCCAACACTCGGTCGCCAGGGCACGCTTCGACCGCAGCGGCGAGTAAGAAGGGGTCTATGGCGGCCCGGTAGCCCGTAGCCGGCTGCCGGAGGCGCAGACGCCCGCCAAGTACGGCATCCTCCGTGGTCTCTGTCACCTAGAGCCGCTCTCCGGCGTCGAGAAGAAGATTGCGGGCTTGCCGGTAGTCGTCGTCGATCACCATCAAGCGGCGTGGGATAGCCCCAGCTGATCCCTCTAGAATTGATGTATGCTCGTCCAGCACGAGGGCCTCGATACCGGCATCGGCCAAAAGAGCCTTAAGCCAGGAAAGCTTAACCACGTCGTTTGTGCGCAAGAGCTCCTTCATCGTCGCTCCAAGGCCTCCTTTGCCTTAACCCATTGCCGGTCCTTCAGAAACAGCCCGGGCTTGACCGCTCGGAATGCGGGCCTATGGTGCCTGCTTTGTTGCCGACAGGAAAGGTATCTAGGTGTATAATAGACGAAAAGCTGCCCCGGTCAGTGGGGCTGTGCTAGAGCGACTGGGGTAGGATTAGGGGAAGGGTCTTGGTGGTCGTAGCCGATATCGACCAGGAGACGCGCCAGCGTCGGGGTGGGCTGGAGCAGCTGGCTGCCCTGGCCAATGAGGACCTCAAAGAGGTCAACGGCATCATCCTTGAGCACATGCGCTCGGATGTCGAGCTGATCCCTCAATTGGCAGGTCATATCATAGCTGCTGGCGGCAAACGTCTTCGGCCGCTCCTGACCCTGGCATCGGCCCGGCTCTGCTGCTATCAAGGGCGCCGACATCTGGGGCTTGCAGCCTGCGTCGAGTTCATCCACACAGCGACTCTGCTGCACGACGACGTCGTCGACGAGAGCGACCTGCGTCGCGGCCTGGCAACCGCCAACGCGCTGTGGGGCAACAAATCGAGCGTATTGGTTGGAGACTTCCTCTTCAGTCGCGCGTTCCAGCTAATGGTAGCCGACGGCTCCCTCGAGGTCCTGCGCATTCTGTCCGACGCCTCTGCAGTGATTGCAGAGGGCGAGGTGCTGCAGCTCATTACCGCGAACGATACCGCGACCACCGAGGAAAAGTATCTCCAGGTGATCCATAACAAGACAGCGGCTCTGTTTGCCGCGGCCTGTGAGATCGGTGCGGTCGTCGCCGAGCGACCGACCGCCGAGGCAGCGGCCCTCGCTAGCTACGGCCGCAACTTCGGGATAGCTTTCCAGTTGGTGGACGATATTCTGGACTACTCAGCGCGCCAAGCAGACCTTGGCAAAGCAATCGGCGATGATTTCCGGGAAGGCAAGATCACCTTGCCGGTGATCCTCGCCTACGAGCGAGGAAACGAAGCAGAACAAGCATTCTGGCGGCGCTGTCTTGAGGACCAGGTTCATACCGAGGCTGATCTTACACAGGCGTTGGAAATTCTCGACCGACATAACGCGCTTGCCGACAGCATGGCGCGTGCCCGCTCCTATGCCCAAGAGGCGAGCAACGCGATCGCCACTTTTGCCCCATCGCCTGAGCGTGAGGCATTGAGCGAAGTGGTGGAGTTCTGTGTGCGCCGAGATTACTGACGCGCGATCCAAAGATCTTCAAATTTGCGTCAATTTGACCGCTGTTAATTGAATTGTAGGCCTTAGGATCAAAAGCAAAAAAGGCGCCGCCCCAATTGGAGCGGCGCGTTTGGTTCAAATTCCATAACTTTCGTCAGTCCTTCCGGTGAGTTTCAGGAGTGTGACAACCCTCACATCATTTAACGATTCGATCGTGCTAGATTGAACACCATTGGATCACGACGAAGGGGTAATCCAGAGGGATGCTTGTCACCAGAGCCGTTCAATTGGCATTTCTGTCCCTTGCTCTCGCGTTGTTTCTCCTGCTTAGCGCAGGTCTAACAGCTCATGCTGCATGTATTCCTGCGATGTGATTGCTACGTACGCAAGCTGCGTCTCACTTAGAGCACCCGCTCAGGCACGACCAAAGTAGGTTAATTTTGTTGGTTCCTCGACTCTGCTAGCTTATCGATTGCCTGCTCCGTCACGAGATCTGGGTAGTGCTCCTTTAGCAATGATATCGCCTCGTCAATCCTGCCTTCCTGCCGTAGCGCCTGAACCTGTTCCTTAACCAACTCCCATTGAAGGGATCGGTTGTCGAATCGCTGATCATGGTTCTGACGCACCCAGCGAACTGTATCGTCCAGCGTTAAATCTGAAATGGAGCCAGAAAAGTCCATTAGCCTAGTCGCCGTGCAGCCCGACACTACAATCCCAACGAAGAAAAACACACAGAACGAAATTGCTCTTGCTCGATTCATTCGCTTGCCTTTCAAATGGTCGGAAAAAATGCCGGACGTGGAATCGCCGCGATAAAGGATTCGGCTTGCGGAAGAATGGCACGGCACGCCAAACCGTCGATATCACCTCGCCGTGAGTTCTCTCAATAGCTCTTCAATCGAACGCTTCAAATCATGGTCGTGGGTGCGCTGCTCGATGAGCAATTGGCGAATCAGCTCATTGTTTTGCTTCAGTTCTTGCATAAGCTGTGATAGCTGCTCATTAGCCTGCCGCACCAAAGCACCGACCTCGATTATCTTAATCGTACCATTTCCGTTTGCTCGCGCGCCATCACCATTGCGCATGGTTCGAAGGTCAATGAGTGGTCGAATGACATCTTTGATGGCAATATAGAGAATTAGCAGCGCGAAGCTGACTAACGCTGTATCGCTGGTGTCTAACATATCCGTCGTTCCCTGTTGTCCGTGACCCAGCCATTCGCTGATAGTCGCGTCTTCTTCTAGATCAGAATCCGATAACTTCGTCGATCTTTGCAGGTTTGATCTGGAAAAACATTCTTCTTGTGTTCGGCAAGTTGAGTTAACCCAGCTTCATAAATCCTCGCATGCAGATGACTGGTTGGGTTGTTTCTTCGAATGCAAATCGATTGAGCGTGCACTTTCAGCTTTCCAAATGATCACCGCTTAGACGATCCATTAAACTAGCCGGTAACCATTTGTTAACGATCTTCTCTTAGAGCGAACTTGGCATCGACTAGGTGCCATTGGCCAATTATCTCGACTCATGAGGATTGATACATGGCAACGACAGCAAAATCCCCGGCCAAGAAAGCTGCCAGGGCTGGGACCCGCTCTCCTAAGCGGACGGTGAAGAAGGCTGCGGCCAAGAGAAAACCCGCCGCAAAGAAGGCAACTGCCCGCAAGTCGGTGGCGCGGAAGACTACGGCGAGAAAGCCCGCAGCAAAAAGAGCTGCAGCGAAGAAGCCTGCAGTCAAGAAAGCGGCGAGGAAGTCGCCAGCTAAGAAGACCACGACCCGCAAGGCCGCTGTGCGGAAGTCGCCGGCTAAGAAGACCACGGCCCGCAAGGCCGCTGCGCGGAAGTCGCCGGCCAAGAAGACCACGGCCCGCAAGGCCGCTGTGCGGAAGTCGCCGGCCAAGAAGACCACGGCCCGCAAGGCCGCTGTGCGGAAGTCGCCGGCCAAGAAGACCACGGCCCGCAAGGCCGCTGTGCGGAAGTCGCCGGCCAAGAAAACCA
>JBCCGG010000032.1:0-77506 GCA_039029395.1 Pseudomonadota bacterium
CAGCCGTGGCGTTTCGTGCGGGTCGACGATCCGGCGCGGCGGTCCGAGATCCGGGCCAACTTCGCGCGCTGCAACGCCGAGGCGCTTGCGGAACAGAAGGGCGAGCGGGCGGCGCTCTATGCCCGTCTCAAACTGGAGGGGCTTTCCGAGGCGCCGGTGCAGCTTGCGGTCTTCGTGGACGAGGACCCGTCGGCCGGCCACGGCCTTGGCCGCCGGACCATGCCGGAGACCCTGCGCTATTCGGCGGTGCTGGCGGTGCACACCCTGTGGCTTGCGGCGCGCGCCCAGGGGCTCGGGGTCGGCTGGGTGTCGATCATCGATCCGCTCGAGGTGGCGCGCGCCCTGGAGACGCCCGAGGGCTGGTCCTTGGTGGCCTATCTTTGCCTCGGCTACCCCCAGGAGGAGCATCTGGACCCCGAGCTCGCGCGCCACGGCTGGCAGCCGCGCGAGGCCCTGTCCCGCGCCGTGCTACAGCGCTAGAGGGGGAGGGTTGGAGGCGCCGTCCTCATGCGTCCTCAAGGCTTTGGCACGCGCTTATCGGTGGCCGAGCCAAGGTGGTGCCGTAAGCTTTTGTAAGAGCGCGGATAGATTTTGGCCCAGGCGCCCGGATGGCGGAGAGTGGTAGGTCCCTTGCTCGGATGGGCAAGAACGATCCCATGCAAGAGCAAGTCAAGGGCCTGGGAAAGCGCGGCGAAATCAGGCCTAAAAGCTTGCGCCAATTAATTTTCCGCCGGAGACCGGGGCGCCGAGCGATGCTTCGCGAAGTGTCTGATCTCGGGTCATCGAAGGGCGATCCGGCGCCCGGAGATTAAGGGGTGTAGCGCCATGCGTCGAACGCGCCGGGGGAGGGCGCTGGGCGGCCAGTGAGTGGCGCTTTTTTGCCTGTATCGGGTGGTCAAAGTGCTTTAGTGTTCGGCCTCGCGATGGTGCCCCAAGATTCGGGGACATATGAGGGAACAGGGTACAGCAAGGAGGCTTTAGGGTCTTTCTCGCCAAAGCCCTGGCTGCCCCCGCAACTGTATGCGGCGGGCCCGCGCCGAGAGATGTGCCACTGGAGGTCTGGCTTTTGGAAGCCAGGTCTCTGGGAAGGCCAGGGCGTCGGGCGATTGGCCGCGAGCCAGGAGACCTGCCGTCGCGAGAGGCCTTTGCGAGACCGCCGGGCGGGGCGATCCGGCGGCAGAGGGCCGGCGGCTGCGACGGGCGCGGCCGGCGGTCATCGTCTCGTAATGGCATGGGTCCTTGAATCTCAAAGGGAGAGTGTCCCATGTCCAACCGTTTCCTGCAGCACAAGAGCCTGTCTTTGTTCCTTTCCGGCGCGCTGGCCGTGGCCTGTCTGGCTACGCCCGGCAGTCTTGGCGCCCACGAGCTTGGCACTGCCCATAGCCACGCCGAACACTATCTCTTCGTGCCCGATTGTCTGTCGTCCGAAGTCGTGGTGATCGACACCGAAAGGGACCGCGTGATCGCGCGGCTGCCGGTCGGTCGGGTGCCACACCAGGTGGTGGCGGCCGAGGAGGCCGGCAAGCTTGAGGCCTCCAGCACGGAGGACAACACCAGCCAATTCGAGACCACGGCCTTCGTGACCAGCCAGAGCGACGACGAGGCCAGGGTGATCGACACACGAACCCAAAAGCTGATCAAGCTAATCGACGGCGTCGGAGAGGAGTCCTGGGGTGCCACAATGGCCGGCGCTATCAACTATTGCCACTAGCCTCATCGCCCTGGCGGCGGCACCCCTCGCCGCCGCGAGCGATCCGATCGATCGCTTGCTGACTGGTTTGGCCGCGAGCGGCTGGTTGGCCGAGCAGCTGATCGCCGGGGACATGCGCCAGGCTTGCGGTGCGGACATCCTCTGCGCCGCTGGGCTGGGCGTGGCGCCCGACGGCCCGCCGCCGCCGGAGAGCCCGTCGTGAGCGCCGCTTTGCCGGCGGTCACCCTGGTGCTGGGCGGCGTGCGCTCGGGCAAGAGCGCCTATGGGGAGGAGCTGGCGCTGTCCCAGACCGGCCCCTGTCTCTACCTGGCGACGGCCGAGGCCGGCGACCAGGAGATGGCCGCGCGCATCGCCCGCCACAAAGCGCGCCGCGGCGCGCGCTGGCGGACCGTCGAGGAACCGCTCGAGCTGGTCGAGGCGCTCGGCCGGGCCGAGGCCGGCGCGGTGCTGGTCGACTGCCTGACTCTTTGGCTTGCCAACCTCTTGGGGGCCGGGCGCGACCCCGAGCAGGAGGGCGACAAGCTGGCGGCCGCCCTACCGGGCTTGGCGGCGCCGGTCATCTTCGTCTCCAACGAGGTCGGGCTCGGGGTCATTCCCGACAACAAGCTGGCGCGGGAGTTTGTTGACCGCGCCGGACGCTTGCATCAAAAGCTGGCGCGCGAGGCCCAGGCTGTCGTCTTCATGGTGGCCGGCCAGCCGCTACACGTTAAGTCAATCCACTAAGCACAAGGACCAAGAGCACGATGGAGCACAAGCGCATCCCAACCACCGTGATCACCGGCTTTCTGGGCGCCGGCAAGACGGCGACGGTCCGGCATCTGCTGGAAACCGCGAACGGCAAGCGCCTGGCGCTGATCATCAACGAGTTCGGCGACCTGGGAGTCGATGGCGAGATTCTCAAGAACTGCGGCATAGAGGGCTGCGCGGAGGACGACGTGCTGGAGCTCGCCAACGGTTGCATCTGCTGCACGGTCGCCGAGGACTTCGTGCCAACCATGGAGGCGCTCTTGGATCGGCCCGACCCGCCCGATCACATCGTCATCGAGACCTCGGGCCTGGCCTTGCCCAAGCCTCTGGTCAAGGCCTTCAACTGGCCCGAGATCAAGCCGCGGGTCACGGTCGACGGGGTGATCACCGTGGTCGACGGCCCGGCGGTCGCCGAGGGCCGCTTTGCCGGCGATCCCGAGGCGGTGCAGGATCAGCGGGAAGCGGACGAGGCGCTTGATCACGATTCGCCTCTGGAAGAGCTTTTCGAGGACCAGCTCAACTGCGCCGACCTGGTGCTGCTGAACAAGACCGACTTGCTGTCCGAGTCGGAGCTAGAGGCGCTCAGCGGCGAGCTCGGCGCGCGTTTGCGTCCCGAGGTGCGCCTCCTGCGCTCGAGCCACGGCGCGATCGATGCGGCGGTGCTGCTGGGTCTTTCGGCCAGCGCCGAGGACGATCTGGAGGGCCGCCGGTCCCACCACGACGGGGCCGACGACCACGAGCACGACGACTTCACCAGCTTCGTGGCCGAGCTGCCCGAGCAGGCGGCGCCGGACGGCCTGCTGGCCCGCCTGAACGATCTGTGGCGCGACCACCCGGTGCTGCGGGTCAAGGGCTTCGCGGCGATCGCCGGCAAGGATATGCGCCTAGTGATCCAAGGGGTCGGCGGCCGTCTGCAGCACTACTTCGACCGGGACTGGGGCGCCGACGAGGCGCGCCGCACCCGTATCGTGGTGATCGGCGAAAGCGGTCTGGACGAAGCGGCGATCCGCGCTCACCTGGGAGGCTAAGACCAAGTGCATCTGCTTCAGGCACAGCCAGGGGCGATCGCCGACGGCGCCGAGCCGGTCGATCTGGGCCAGAGCCCAGGCGACATCGTGGTGCTCTCGGCGGCCGACACGGAGCTCGCCAACTTGGCCGCGGCCCGTGACGGCCTGCCGCCGGACGCGCCCAGCCTGCGGCTCGCCAACCTGATGCACCTGTCCCACAATCTCTCGGTCGACCTTTACCTGGAGCAGGTGGTCGCCGAGGCCAAGCTGGTGGTGGTGCGCCTGCTTGGCGGCCGGGGCTACTGGCCCTACGGCGTCGAGCAGCTGACCGCCCTGTGCCGGGAGCGATCGATCCCACTGGCCCTGGTGCCCGGCGACGACCAGCCGGACGCCGAGCTGGCGGGCTTGTCCAGCCTGCCGCGCGAGGCGAGCCACCGCCTGTGGCAGTACTGCGTGCACGGCGGGCCGGACAACGCGGTGAACTTCCTGGCCTATGCCGCCAGCCTGGTCGGCAGGGAGCTGCCTTGGGTCGAACCCCGCCCTCTGCTGCGCGCCGGGCTCTATTGGCCCGGTTTGGATCAACCCGACCTGGCCGCGCTGCAAGCTCAATGGCGCCCGGGCCAGGCGGTGGCGGCGATCGTGTTCTATCGGGCCCTGCTTCAGGCCGGCAACCTGGCGCCGGTCGATGGCCTGATCTCGGCGCTGCAGGCGCGCGGCATCAATCCCTTGCCGCTCTATTGCGCCAGCCTAAAGGACCCGGTGTCGGCCGAAACCGTGGCCGGCCTGCTGGCGGAGAGCGCGGCCGCCCTGGTGCTCAACTGCACCGGCTTCGCGGTCTCCAGCCCCGGGTCGGCGCGCAAGCAGACGCCCTTCGACGGGGTGCCCGGGCCGGTTTTGCAGGTGGTGTTCTCCGGCGGCACCGAGGCTGCCTGGGCCGAGGGCACTCACGGCCTTTCCGCCCGGGACATCGCCATGAACGTGGCCCTGCCGGAGGTCGACGGCCGGGTTTTGAGCCGGGCCGCCTCGTTCAAGTCCGAGGCGCGCTACGACCCGGCGACCCAGTGCTCGCTGGTCGCCTACGCGCCGGTACCGGACCGGATCGAGTTTATCGCCGAGCTGGCCGGTGGCTGGATCGAGCTGGCCAAGGCGCCGGCCGACGAGCGGCGCCTGGTGATCGTGCTCGCCAACTACCCCAACAAGGACGGCCGCCTTGGCAACGGCGTCGGCCTGGACACGCCCGCCGGCACCCTTGAGGTGCTGAAGGCTCTGGGCGAAGCCGGCTACGATGTGGGCGCGCTGCCGCCGAGCGCCCAAGCCCTGATCGAGCGCATGGCCGCCGGCCCGACCAACGATCTGACCGACCGCCATTTGCGGCCCGGCGGCGAACGCTATGGACTCGAGGACTACCGGGCCTTCTTCGCCAGCTTGCCGGAAGCCGTTCAGCGCCAGGTCACGGAGCGCTGGGGCGCGCCCGAGGAAGATCCCTTCGTCGCCGAGGGCGCTTTCGTGCTGTCGACCTTTCGGCTCGGAAAGGTGGTGATCGGTCTGCAGCCGGCGCGCGGCTACAACATCGACCCGGTGCAGAGCTACCACGATCCGGCCCTGGTGCCGCCCCACGGCTACCTCGCCTTCTATGGCTGGCTGCGCCAGGCGGTCGGCGTCCACGCCGTCGTCCACATGGGCAAGCACGGCAACATGGAATGGCTGCCGGGCAAGGCGCTCTGCCTTTCCCAAAACTGCTTCCCAGAGGCGGTCTTCGGGCCGCTGCCGCACCTCTATCCCTTCATCGTCAACGATCCGGGCGAGGGCACCCAAGCCAAGCGCCGCGCGCAAGCGGTCATCGTCGACCACCTGACCCCGCCGCTGACCCGGGCCGAGAGCTACGGGCCGCTTGCCGACCTGGAGCAGCTGGTCGACGAGTACTACGAGGCGGCCGGCGTCGACCCGCGCCGCCTCAAGCTGCTGAGCCGCGAGATCCTGGAGCTTAGCCAACGGATCGGCCTCGATAAGGACTGCGGCATCGCGCCGGCCGACGACAGCGACACCGCGCTCGGCAAGCTCGACAACTATCTTTGCGAGCTCAAGGAACTGCAGATCCGCGACGGCCTGCACGTCTTCGGCCGGGCGCCCGAGGGCGGCCAGCTGCACGACCTGCTGGTCGCGCTGACCCGCCTGCCGCGCGGCGCCGGCAAGGGCGGCGAGGCCTCCCTGCTGCGCGCGCTCGCCAAGGACCTGGGGTTGGAGGGCTTCGATCCCTTGGACTGCGACTTCGGCGAGCCTTGGACCGGCGCGCGGCCCGAGGCCCTTGCCGGCCCCGATCCCTGGCGCAGCACCGGCGACACGGTGGAGCGGCTCGAGCTCTTGGCCAAGGATCTGATCGCCGGTGCCCGCCCGCTCGGGGACTGGCCAGGCACCGCGGCGGTGCTTCGGTCCATCGCGCAGGACATCGGCCCAAGAGTCGAAGCCTGCGGCACCGCCGAGATCGAGGGCCTCCTGGCCGGGCTTGCCGGGCGCTACGTCCAGCCCGGTCCCTCGGGCGCACCGAGCCGGGGACGGCCCGAGGTGCTGCCCAGCGGGCGCAACTTCTATTCGGTCGACAGCCGCACCGTGCCGACCCCGGCGGCCTGGCAGCTCGGCTGGAAATCGGCCGAGCTGCTGCTCGTGCGCTACCGCCAGGATCACGGCGCCTGGCCCAAGACGCTCGCGATCTCCGCCTGGGGCACCGCCAACATGCGCACCGGCGGCGACGATATCGCCCAGGCGCTGGCACTGATGGGCGTGCGGCCGACCTGGGAGGTGACTTCGCGCCGGGTCACCGGCTTCGAGGTGCTGCCGCTCTCGGTGCTGGCCCGGCCACGGGTCGACGTCACCCTGCGCATCTCCGGCTTCTTCCGGGACGCCTTCCCGGCCCAGATCGACCTATTCGATTCGGCGGTGCGCGCGGTCGCCGCGCTCGAGGAGCCCGATGCTGAGAATCCCCTGGCCGCGCGGGTTAGGGCCGAGCGGGTGGCGCTGGTCGCCAAGGGCCTCGACGAAGCCACGGCCAAGCAGCGCGCCGGCTACCGGGTCTTCGGCTCCCGTCCGGGCGCCTATGGCGCCGGCCTCCAGGCCTTGATCGACGAGCGCGGCTGGCAAGGCGATGCGGACTTGGCCCGCGCCTATCTGGCCTGGGGCGGCTATGCCTACGGTGCGGGCGCGGGCGGCGCGGCCGAACACGGCCTCTTCGAAAGCCGGCTCTCGGCGGTGCAGGCGGTCGTGCACAATCAGGACAATCGCGAGCACGATCTCTTGGATTCCGACGACTACTATCAGTTCGAGGGCGGCCTGGCGGCCACCGTGCGCCATCTGACCGGCGCCCAGCCGGCGATCTACCACAACGACCACGCCCGTCCCGAGAGCCCCAAGATCCGCAGCCTGACCGAGGAGATCGCGCGTATCGTGCGGGCCCGCGTCGTGAACCCCAAGTGGATCGCCGGCGTGCGCCGCCACGGCTATAAGGGCGCCTTCGAGATGGCGGCCACGGTCGACTATCTTTTCGCCTTCGCGGCGACCGCTCGGGTTGTTGCCGACCATCACTTCGATGCGGTTTACGAGGCCTATCTGGAAGACCCGGAGGTGCGCGCTTTCCTGGAAGAGGCAAACCCGGCGGCCCTCAAGGAGATCGCCGAGCGCTTGCTGGAGGCCCAGGCACGGGGCCTCTGGCGGCCACGCTCGAACACCGCTCATGCTACGCTCGGCGAACTGGCGGCGCCGATAGAAGGAGCCTTGCAATGACCGAAGAAGAAGATTTCGAACGGGCCAACGAGAAGGCCCGCAAACGCAAGATCGCGCGCGACAAGCTGCTCGCCACCAAGACCAAGGAGAAAGGGCTCCTGATCGTTCACACCGGCAAGGGCAAGGGGAAATCCACCGCCGCCTTCGGTCTCGCCGTGCGGGCGCTCGGCAATGGCATGCGTGTCGGCGTGGTGCAGTTCGTCAAGGGCAAATGGCAAACCGGCGAGCGCGCCGTGCTCGAGCACTTCCCCGATCAGGTGGAGATCAAGACCATGGGCGAGGGCTTTTCCTGGGAGACCCAGGATCGGGCCCGGGACATCCGCGCCGCCAAGGCCGCCTGGGACGCCTCCAAGGCGATGATCGAGGCTTGCCGGGGCGCCGAACCGAAGTACGACATGATCGTGCTCGACGAGCTCAACATCCCCTTGCGCTACGACCACCTGCCGATCGAAGAGGTGTTGGAAGCGCTGAACGCCAAACCCGAGATGCTGCACGTGGTGGTGACCGGCCGCAACGCCAAGCCCGAGCTGATCGAGGCCGCCGACCTGGTCACCGAGATGACCCAGGTGAAGCACCCCTTCCGGGAGCAGGGCGTCAAGGCCCAGAAGGGCATCGAGTTCTAGGGATGACGACCCGAGCGGTGATGCTCCAAGGCACCGGCTCGGATGTCGGCAAGTCGCTTTTGGTCGCAGGGCTCTGCCGCGCCTTCACCCGGCGCGGGCTCACGGTGCGGCCGTTCAAGCCCCAGAACATGTCGAACAACGCGGCGGTCACGGTCGACGGCGGCGAGATCGGGCGGGCCCAGGCGCTCCAGGCGCGGGCCTGCGGTGCTGCGCCGACGGTGCATATGAACCCGGTGCTGCTCAAGCCGCAGACCGACGTCGGCGCCCAAGTGGTGGTGCAGGGCAAGATCTGGGGCAACGCCCAGGCCCGCGCCTATCAGGCGCTGCGCCGGGAACTCTTGCCCGCCGTGCTGGAGAGCTTCGGGCGCATGGCCGGCGAGGCCGACCTGGTGATCGTCGAGGGCGCCGGCAGCGCCGCCGAGGTCAACCTGCGCGACGGCGACATCGCCAACATGGGTTTCGCCGAAGCGGCCGAGGTTCCGGTCGTGCTGGTCGGCGACATCGAGCGCGGTGGCGTGATCGCCAGTCTGGTCGGCACCTGGCATCTCTTGAGCGCGGCCGAACGGGCGCTGGTGTGCGGCTATCTGGTCAACCGCTTCCGGGGCGATGTTTCGCTGTTCGATGGCGGCCTTACCGCGATCACCGATGCGACCGCTTGGCCTTCGTTCGGAGTCGTGCCCTATTTCGCCGAGGCCAACCGATTGCCCGCCGAGGACGTGCTGGGCCTCGAGGCCAAGGCGGCGGTGGCCGAGAACGGGGCGGCGATCAAGATCGCCGTACCCGTGCTGCCGCGCATCTCGAACTTCGACGACATGGACCCGCTGATCGCCGAGCCCGATGTGTCGGTCCACTTCGTTCAGCCGGGCCAGGCCCTGCCGGGCGATGCGGACCTGGTGATCCTGCCCGGCTCCAAGGCGACCCTGGGCGACCTCGCCGCCTTGCGGCAGGAGGGCTGGGACATCGACCTCAAGGCCCACCTGCGCCGGGGCGGCCAGGTACTGGGCCTCTGCGGCGGCTACCAGATCATCGGCCGGCGCATCGCCGACCCCGAGGGCATCGAAGGGCCGCCGGGCGAGGCCGAGGGCCTTGACCTGCTCGACCTGGAGACCGTGCTGACCGGCGACAAGTCCCTGGTCGCGGTCGAGGGCCGGGATTGCCTCTCCGGCGCGGCGCTCAGCGGCTACGAGATGCACGTGGGCGCCACCACCGGCCCGGCCCGGGAGCGGCCTTTCTTGGAGATCGCCGGGCGCCCCGAGGGCGCGATGTCCGCGGACGGGCGGGTGCTCGGCTGCTATCTGCACGGCCTCTTTGCCGCCGACGGCTTCCGCCATGCCTTTTTGGATCGGCTGAAACGGCGTTCCGAAAGCGGCTTGACCTACGAGCGCCAGGTCGAGGAGGCGCTCGATCTGCTGGCCGACCACCTGGCGCGCCACGCGGACCTGGACGGGATCTTGGCCGCCGCCCGCGCCTAGAATCGCCCGCGCCTAAAATCGCCCGCGATAGAGCGATAGCTTGATGAGGATCTGGCGCAGGGGATGCAAGATGGCGTTGCCTACGCGGAAGGAGTAGCTGTTCTGGACCCGCTCGAAGGCGGCCTGCAAGCCATTGCGCTCGTCCAGAATGACCTGGTTAAACGCCTCGGCCAGTATCGCTTCGTTGACCCGGTTGCCGGGCTCGAAGTTGAGGCCGAACTCGACGATGCCGCGCCCGGCGTTGAAACCCTCCATGACGCCCAGGTGCTGGACGTAGCTTTGCTCGGTCACCAGCAGCCGGACGCCCGCTTCGTGCAGGTGATGGGACCAATCGATGTCGTAGCACCCCGAGGCGGGAACCTCTTCGATCACCCTGGCCAGCAGGTCGCGCCCGAAGATCACGCCGGCGCTGCCCAAGGCGCTTTTCTGCACGAGCCGGTGGCCGCCCAGCGCGAGCCTTTCAACGGGGGCGCTGGCCCGGCTGTTGTAGAGCGACAGGATGCCGTCGGTCTCGGGCATCAAGGTCTCGATGACTTGGAGGCAGCCGGGGTGCAGCACCAGATCGGAGTCGACCGAGAATAGGAGATCGTCGCCGCTTGCGAGAAAATCCCTGTAGATCGCGTGCATGTTGCGATCGGCGCCCAGGCGCTGCTCGTTGACCTGGACCTCCGCCGCTTCCGGCAGGATCCCAGCGATTTCGTCGCGACTCAGGTTTTCGCTGCAGTCGTCGTAGACGCGGATTGTCGCGTGCTCCAGGCCCTCGACCTCCCGCAGGGAGCGGGCCATCGTGCGCAGAAGGGGCACCCTGTCTCGGGTGCCGATGGAGATGGCGAGCTTCGCGGACATGGCAGGAGGCTAGCACGATCGCGTAAAGAAGATTTTGAGTTCTTTTCGCCCGCCCGCTCTGGCAGATTGGCGGGATCCAAAGGCTCCAGGCACAGGGAAGGAACTCTCCATGGCACAAAACGCTCTTGTCGTCGGCGCGGGCGCCGGCATCAGCGCGTCCTTCGCGCGGGCGCTCGCCAAGGACGGCTACCGTGTCGCGCTCTCGGCGCGCAACACCGACAAGCTGGCCGACCTGGAGGCGGAGACCGGCGGCCTCTCGGTGCCTTGCGACGTCGCCGAGCCTGACCAGGTGGCCGCTCTTTTCGAGCGCCTGGACAAGGACATGGGCCGGCTCGACGTGGTGCTCTACAACCCCAGCGCCCGGGTCCGCGGGCCCCTGGTCGAGCTCGATCCGGACGGCGTGAGGACCGCCCTGATGGTCAGCGCCTACGGCGCCTTCCTGGTCGGCCAGCAAGCGGCCCGACGCATGACCGAGGCGGGCGGCGGCGCGATATTCTTCACCGGCGCCACCGCCGGCATCAAGGGCTATCCCCAATCGGCGCCCTTCGCCATGGGCAAATTCGCCCTGCGGGGTCTCGCCCAATCCATGGCCCGCGAGCTCGGCCCCAAGAACATCCACGTCGCCCACTTCGTGATCGACGGCGGCGTGCACAACGTGGCGCGCGGCTACGGCGAGGAAGGCAACCCGGGCGAGGCTTGGCTCGACCCGGATGCGATTGCCCAAACCTACATGGCCGTGCTCAAGCAGCCGCGCAGCGCCTGGGCGTTCGAGGTGGATTTGCGGCCGTGGGTGGAGGGGTTCTGAGCGGCCGACAACGTTGGGCTCAAAACGCGACGTCGATGGTAAGCGGCACGTGGTCGCTTAGGTCGGAGCCGCACCAGTCTTCGTAAGAGCCGACCCACGGTCCCCGGGTTCGCGGTAGCAGGTGCCTGGGCACGAAGACATAATCTATGTGGTAGGTGTTGCGGTCTTTCTTTCTGTCGCGCCAATAGTGCGTCGGGGTCGATTCCTCTCCCGGAGCCTCGCCCGAGCGCGCGTGGTAGGCACTCACAAGGCCTTTTGAGTCGAGATCACTCAGCGTGGTCTCGAAGTTCATGAGGTTGCCCGGTTTGTCCCAAATGACATTGTTGTTGAAATCACCAGCGACGAAGGTGCGCTCGTGCGACAAGAAATCGGTGTACTTGGCGATCGCCGCGCGGACCGGGCCCGGGTAGGCCTTGCGCCGCGTGCCGGCTTTGAAGTTCAGTGCCCAAACTGCAAGGAGGTTGAATGGGTTTCGGCCTTCGATTCGCACCGGAGCGATCAGGGTAAAGCGAGGATCGTAGATGTCCTGCAAGCTTGCCCGATAGCCATTGAAGGCAAAGATGGCCAAGCCCTTGTTTGGGTTTGAGCCGATCCACACCGGATTCCCTGGCAGGGCCCGCGTGCCCGAACGTTGCCGCAGCCGCTCGGGCTCAGCGCATTCGCAGACAACCGCGACGTCGGGCTCCAATGCCATGAGCGCGTCGAGCTTCTTGTGCAGCGCCATGGCGCAGTTCCAAGCAACAAGCCGCATGACCGCTTATCCGCTCGATTTCGGCCCCGATGTCGCTCAAGCTCCTGTTGGCGCTGGAACACTATCTGACCGACTCAGCGCCAGAGCGCGCTGACTGCACCGCTCTGGAGAATCGAAGCGTGTTGGAACGATGGTGCCGCCTGCAAGACTCGAACTTGCGACCCCCGCATTACGAATGCGATGCTCTACCAACTGAGCTAAGGCGGCGCCGGGCGGGGCGGTCTTTTGAGGCGCGCGATACTGCGCCGCCGGCCCGCCGATCCGAAAGCGGGCGCACCCTAGTCTAGAGGGCCCGCCGCCGTCAACGGAAACCGCTAGCGCCCGGCCGCCGCCCGCAAGGGTTCCGGCTCTTTGGTCTCGCCGTTGCCGTTTTGCGCGCCGTTGCCGTTGCCGCCACCGTTCCCATTGGTCGCCGTCGGGGCGCCGTTGCCGCCGTTGGGCTTGGCCTCGATGACGGCGGTTGGCGCGGCGGTGGCCAGGCTGGTCGGGCCGACCCGCCGGGGTGGGCGCCAGGCGATCGTCGCGAAGGCATCGCAGTGCCCGCAGTGGGGGCTCCAGGCCTCGGCCTCGGCGCCGCAGGCCTCGCAGGTCCAGACCGGGCCGCGGGGTGCGCGCGCCGCCTTGACCAGCCACGCCCGGGCCTTTTCGCCGTCGCCGTGCTCGGCCTCTTCCAGGCGCGCCATGAGCCGGCAGACCGGCTCGTTCGGCGCCTCGCCGCCGGCTTGGGTCAGGTAGCGCCGGGCCTCGCCCCACAGCTCGGCCTCGAGCGCCGCCTCGGCCAACACCACAAGGCTGGTCGGATTCTCCGGCGCGCCGGAGACCAGGCGGCGCATCTTGGTCAGGCTCTTGAGGCCATCGCCGGCCGGCTTGGCCGCCTGATAGATCTTGGCGAGCTCCGGATGGGGCGCCTCGGCCCAGGCCCGCTCCAACAGCCGGGCCGCCTCGCCGCCCTTGCCGTTGGCGATCAGAAGCCGCGCCAAGCGGGCAGTCGCCGGCACCAGGGCGGGCGCGACCTTGTGGGCTTCCCGGGCCAGCTTGATCGCCTGGCGCCGGTCGCCCTCGACCTCCAGCGCCTCGGCCCGCTCGAGCAGCACGATCGCCCGCTTGCGGCCGCCTTCCGGCGCCGGCAAGGCCTTGGCGCGCACGGCGTCCTTGATCGCCTGCTCCGCGGTCGCGAAATCGCCGTCGGCCTCGGCCAGCTCAACCATGGAGGTCAGCACCCAAGGGGTCTTGGGGCGCAGCGCATGGGCCTGACGCAGGTAGCGCAGCGCGGTGGACCGGTCGCCGTCCCTCAGCGCTTGCATGACCAGGCCGCGCAGGCCCATGAACCTAGTCTCCTCGCGCTCCAGCATGGCCTCGAAGTAACGCTGGGCTGCTTGGTCGTCGCCGCCAAGTTGGGCCGCCTGGGCCGACAGCAGGAGGGTCAGCGGCGGATCGTCCAAGAGGTTCTCGGCCTTGCGCGCCAGCTTGCGCGCCTCGGGCCCGTCGCCGGCCGCGACCGCGGCCATGCCTTGGCTCAGCGCCTTGTAGCCCCGGTGGCGCTTGCTCTCTTGCGCGCGCCTGCCCAGGCTCTTGGGCGCGCCCATGATCGCCACCCAGATGCGGTAGAGGAAGGCGATCACCGCGGCGACCAAGGCGACCGCCAGGATCACCACCGCGATCGGCGCGACCACCTCGTAGCCGTTCCAGGAAATCTGCCACCAGTGAAGATTGATCGAATAGGCCGGCAGGTCGAAGACCACCGAGCCGTTCCAGTCGGCCGCCCACAAGGCGATCGCGATGAAGACCGCCAAAAGGACGAAGTAGACGAGGGTCCGGATCATGGCTCAGCCTCCTGCCGCGCTCAGCTGGGTGACCAGCTGGTCCGAGACCGTGGCCAGGGCCTGCTCGGCCGCGACCCGGGCCTTGGCCTTGGCCAGCCAGTCCGCCGCCGCCGCGGCCGGGCGGCCGCTCAAGGCCTCCATCTCGCTCACCGCGGTCGGCAGGTCGCCGGCCTCGAGCGCCACCTCGGCGCGCGCCGCGATCGCCCCCGGGCTGCCCCCCTGGGCCGAGCCGATCGGGCGCACCGAAACCACGTTGGCCAGTCGCTCCCAGACCCCGGTCATCATGTCGTCCTCTTCGCCGCCCAGGCTGGCCGCGACCACGGCCTTGGCAACCGCGGGAAACTCCAGGCGCAGCTGGACGATGGTCGGCAGGCCTTGGGCGGCATGGTCTTCCAGGGGCCCGAGCTTGCCGGTCACCGAGGGGTCGTTGCCCAGGCTCGCCTTAAACTGATCGAGCGCTGGCTTGTAGGGCTCCGACTCTTCCAGGGCGAAGCGCAGGCGGTCGAGCGCCAGAAGCTTTGCGACCTCGCCGGCGGCGAGCGCCCGCTTGGCTTCCAGGCTCTTGGACAGGGAGGCGATCTGCTGTTCCATCTGATCGAGCTCGCCGAGCTTGCCTTGCAGGCTCGAGACCTGGCCGGAAAGATCCTGGTTGGACTTGCTGAGACTGGCCAGCTCGTCGGGCGAGGCGGCCGGTTTGGCGGCGTGGGCCTCCAGCGCCTGAATCCGCTTGCTCAAATCGCTCTCGGCCGAGGTCAAGGTGTCGACCCTTTTCACCAGCTTGGTGGTGTCGCTGCCTTCGCGCAGCTTGGCGAGCTCGCCGGACAGCGATGTGACTTGGCTCTGCAGGGCCTTGATCGCCTCGTCGCTGGCGCCCTTCGGGCCATGCCATTCCTCGACCGTGAAGATCGCGATCACCGCCCCGACCGCCATGACCAACGCACCGAGAAGAAATGCCGGGATCCAGGAAGAGCGGGGTGCCGGCGACCGCGCCGCCAAATGGCTGCTTTCCGGCTGGGCCGCCTTGGCTTCGCTGCCGGCCGACGAGGAGGAGGTGGTTGTGGAGGAGGCCTTTGACGTCGGGATCGCGCTGGCCGCGGGTCGGGCAGCCGCCTCCTTTTCCTTGTCCTTCGGCGCGGCGGGAGCGGGCGTGGCCTCGCTCTGGTCGCTCGCCGCCAGCTGCTTGGCGTCGAGGGTGATGCCGTGCTTCTTGGCGGCCGCGAGAATCTGCTCGTGCCGGTTGTTCGGGATCGCGCCCCGCTCCTTCCAGCCCTGTACCGTGCTGACCGCCACCTCCAGCT
This sequence comes from Pseudomonadota bacterium, assembly GCA_039029395.1. Taxonomy (GTDB): domain Bacteria; phylum Pseudomonadota; class Alphaproteobacteria; order Kiloniellales; family JAKSDN01; genus JBCCGG01. The sequence continues at coordinate 14,858 of JBCCGG010000032.1, forward strand.
TGCTGGCCATGGGGCGGATGCCACCGAAGGCGGTGATGATCGCCAGCGCCGGTGCTTCCTGTGCCCCGTTCGCCCCTGCGCCTTCGCCGGGCTTGCCGGCGTCTTCGGATTTCTCGTCGCTCATGACCCACCCCAAATTCTCAAGTCCCCGTACCCCCCATCATAGAAGAGCTAGCGAGAAGGTCGAGTCCCTTCAACAGGGCCTCGGTGGTCGGCCGTTCGGCCGTACGTACGCTCGTCCAGGGCAGCTCGGCCAAGCGGTCGGCGACCGCGGGGCTTAGTGCCATCGCATGGCAGTGACGGGCGGCTTCCACCAGGTCACATGCACGTACTAGTTCGGCGAAACTCTCCACCGAGCGCGGCGAGAAGAACAGAGCAGCGTCGATCGTGCTGGCGCGCCAGGCGGTCTCGACCTCGGGCGCCAGGCTAGCGACTGGCTCGGCGCGGTAGAGTACGCGCCTCTCAATGCTAAACCCGGCGGCCTCGAGCCGGCCTTTCAGGTCGCCGGCGACGACCGAGGCTGCGCCGTGGAACAGGGGGCCCGCGGCTGGGTCCAGCCGCGCTGCCACCAGGCGCGCCAGGTCTGCTACGTCGCCGCCTGCGCTTGCCACGCACTCGAATCCGGCGGCCCGGGCGGTCCGGGCCGTGGCGTCGCCGACCGCGAAGACCGGAAGATCCCGGTGCGCGGTAAGCGCGGCCAGGGCGCGCACGCCGTTGGCGCTGGTGAACAGCAGAGCCTGGATACCGCTTAGATCAAGCGGAACAGCGAGCGGCGCCGGCTCGATGATCAGGAGCGGCTGGAGCAGGACCTCGTGCCCTCGGTCGGTCAGCGCTTCGGCGAGGTCCCGGGAGTCTTCCTTCGGCCGGGTCACCAAGACGCGCATCAGGAGCCGGCCAAAGCCTCGAAGAAGGCCGGCCCGGCCTGGTCGCGCAAGGCCTGACCGACCGCGCGGCCGAGCGCCTCGGGCGCCTCGACCGGCCCGCTGTCCTCGGCGTGGTAGGCCTGGCGGCCGTCGGGCCAGGCGACCAGGGCGCGCAGGCGCAGGGAGGCGCCGTCGCCGCTCAGCTCCGCCAAGCCGGCGATCGGCGTGTGGCAGGAGCCGTCGAGGACGTCGAGGCAGGCCCGCTCGGCGGCAACTCTAGCGAAGGAAGACTCGTCGGAAATCTTCGCCAAGTTGGCCAAGGTGGGTTCATCGTCGGCGCGGGCGGTGACGCCGATCGCGCCCTGGCCGACTGCCGGCAACATCTCTTCGGGTTCCAGAATGCAGCGCAACAGCCCGGCTTGGCCTAGGCGCTTCAGGCCGGCGACCGCCAGCAGAGTGGCTTGGACCTGGCCCTCGGCCAGTTTGCGCAGGCGGGTCTCCACATTGCCGCGAATCGAGACCACGGTGAGGTCCGGTCGGGCGAGCTTGACGATCGCCTGGCGGCGCAGTGAGGTGGTGCCGACCACAGCGCCATGCGGCAGCTCGCCGAGCGACCCGGCGCTATTGGCGAAGAGTGCATCGCGCGGGTCCTCCCGGGGCAGGATCGCGGCCAGACACTGACCCTCGGGCAGCCAGGTCGGCACGTCTTTCATGGAATGGGCCGCGGCGTCGATCTCACCGCGCTCGAGCGCCAGGTCGATCTCCTTGGTGAAGAGCCCCTTGCCGCCGATCTCCGATAGGGGGCGGTCCTGGACCCGGTCGCCCGTGGTCTTGATCACGACGATTTCAACGGTAAGCGCCGGGTTGGCCGTGCTCAGGCGATCGCGCACCTCCTCGGCCTGAATTAGGGCGAGCGGCGAGCCTCGGGTACCGAGGCGAAGAAGCTGGGACTCTGTCATGACCCAGCAGCTTAAGAGCCCTTTATGGATGTGCAAGGGCGAGCTAGGTTGCGCCGATGATTGTCTTGGGCATCGAAACCAGCTGCGACGAGACCGCGGCCGCCGTGGTCGATGACACGCGCGCGATCCGCGCCAACCTGGTGCTGTCCCAGCTCGAGGACCACCGGCCCTACGGCGGCGTGGTGCCCGAGATCGCCGCGCGCAGCCACCTGGACCACATCGACGGTCTGGTCGCCCGCGCCATGAAAGACGCCGGGCTCGGCTTCAAGGATTTGGACGGCATCGCGGCAACCGCTGGGCCGGGCCTGATCGGCGGGGTCTTCGTCGGGGTGATGACCGGCAAGGCGATTGCCCTGGCCCGGGGCTTGCCGTTTTTGGCGGTCAATCACCTGGAGGGCCACGCGCTCTCCGCGCGTTTGACCGAGGATCTGGTCTTTCCCTATCTGCTGCTCTTGATTTCTGGCGGCCATTGCCAGCTTTTGGTGGTCGAGGGGGTCGGGCGCTACCGGCGCCTGGGCACGACCTTGGACGACGCGGTCGGCGAGGCCTTCGACAAGTCGGCCAAGCTGCTCGGCCTAGGCTATCCCGGCGGCCCGGCGCTCGAGGCGGCAGCCCGGGGCGGCGATCCGGCGCGCTTTGATCTGCCGCGACCCATGCTCGGCCGGCCCGAGCTCGACTTCTCCTTCTCCGGCCTCAAGACCGCCGTGCGCCACCAAGCCGCCGCCTTGCCCGAAGCCGGGCGCGCGCAGGCGGTCAAGGATCTGGCCGCATGCTTCCAAGCCGCCGTTGCCGACGTGCTCGCCGATCGCTGCGCGCGGGCGCTCGCGCGCTTTCGCGCCGAGACCGGACGGGACGGTCCGCTCGTGGTGGCCGGCGGCGTCGCCGCCAACGCTGAGCTGCGCGCCAGGCTGAACGGGGTTGCAAGCGCGGCCGGCACCGCCCTGGTCGCGCCGCCCACTTGGCTTTGCACTGACAACGGCGCGATGATCGCCTGGGCTGGGCTCGAGCGGCTGCGCCTGGGGGCGCGCGACCCGCTCGACTTTGCGCCCCGGCCGCGCTGGCCACTCGAGGCCTTGGCCGTCTCATGAACGCGGCCGACCTGCAGGCCGAGGTCAAGGGCCTCTTCCCGACCCCCGTCGCGATTGCCCAGCTGCCGGACGCCGCCGCGCTCAACGGCGAGCTGCGGCGGGTCATCCTGGAGCGAGAGCAGAGCCATCCGAGCACTCAGCACAGCAACCTGGGCGGCTGGCAATCGACCTGGGATTTCGCCCAGTGGGGCGGACCGGCGCTGGCACGGGTGCTGGCCGCCGCCGAAGGCCTGGCGACCCGGCTGACCCGCAATCGCCAGAGCCAGCCGGTCCAGGTCGCTTGGCAAATCAACTGCTGGGCCAACATCAACCGCCAAGGGCAGGGCAACGAGTTTCACACCCATCCGGGCGCCTTTTGGTCGGGCAGCTACTACGTGACCGATGGCGGCGTCGCCGACGACCCCGCCTTGGGCGGTGAGTTCGAGGTCCAGGACCCGCGCGGCGTGGCGCCCGCCATGTACGCGCCCAACCTGACCTTCGCCGGCCCGGCCGGCCCGTCGCTCGGCGCCTCGGAGGTGATCCGCCCGCGCGCCGGCATGATGGTGCTCTTTCCGAGCTGGCTGCAGCATGCGGTTCGGCCCTATGGCGGAACCGCCGAGCGGATCTCGATTGCGTTCAACCTTGGCGTTCGGGAGCGCTGATGACCCGGCTCGCCATCTTGGGCGCCGGCGCCTGGGGTACCGCGCTTGCCCAAGCCGCTGCCCGGGCCGGCAGCCAGGTTACCCTGTGGGGCCGCGACGCCGCCCTGATGGACGAGATCGCCACGGCGCGGTGCAACGAGCGCTACCTGCCGGGCGTCGCGCTGGAGCCGGCCATCGAGGCGACCGCCGCGCTCGAAGCGGCGGCTGAAGCCGAAGCCCTGCTGCTGGTCGCGCCGGCCCAGCATACCCGGGCCCTGGCGGAGCGCCTGGCGCCTTTGATTCCCCCGAGCTGCCCTCTTGTGATCTGTGCCAAGGGCATCGAGCAGGGCAGTGGGCTGCTGATGAGCGAGGTCCTGGCCGAGGCGCTGCCCGGCCGGCCGCTCGCCGTGCTGTCCGGACCGACCTTCGCGGCCGAGGTGGCGCGCGGCCTGCCGGCGGCGATCACCCTGGCGGCCGAGGACCAGGTGCTCGCCGAAGGGCTGATCGCGAGCCTGGGTAGCCGCGCTTTCCGGCCCTATCTCTCGAACGATCCAATCGGCGCCCAGATCGGCGGCGCGGTCAAGAACGTCATCGCGATTGCCTGCGGCATCGTCGCCGGTCGGTCGCTGGGCGACAATGCGCGCGCCGCGCTGATCACCCGGGGCTTGGCCGAGATCGTGCGCCTGGGCCTGGCCAAGGGCGGCCAGCGGGAGACATTGATGGGGCTTTCGGGCCTAGGCGACCTGCTGCTCACCTGCTCGGCCATGCAGTCTCGCAACTTCTCGCTCGGCGCGGCGCTCGGCGAGGGGCGGGCGTTGGCCGATATCCTGGCCGAGCGCCGCACGGTGGCCGAAGGCGTGCACTCCGCCTCGTCGGTCAGCACGCTGGCCGCGCGCCTTCAGGTCGAGATGCCGATCGTCGAAGCCGTCGACCAGGTGATCAACCAGGGCGCCCAGATCGACCAGACGATCGCCGGACTCCTGGCCCGCCCCTTTAAGGCCGAGAGCCTTTAGGCAACCCCATGTGGAGGAAGATGCACGTATGCTGTTCATGATTTATTGCGTCGACAAACCGAACCATGGCGAGGTCCGCGCCGCCAACCGGCCGGATCACCTGGACTACCTGAAGGCCCAGGGCGACAAGCTGGTGGCCGCCGGGCCGACCCCGAGCGACGACGGGAGCGCGGTGACCGGCAGCCTGATCATCATGGAGATGGCCGACCGGGCTGCGGCGGAAGCCTTCGCGGCGGCCGATCCCTACGCCCAGGCCGGCCTGTTCGAGAGCGTGACCATCAAGCCCTGGAAGAAGGTCTTGCCCGCGGCGGGATAACTTGTCATTGAAAGGCCCGAAGCCGGCCGCCAGATCATCGGCCTGACGCTTCGAACCCAGCCACACGGAGAATTCAGATGGACGTCACGCCGGATACCCCGCAACGCCTCGCGGTGGTCATTGAGAGAACCAAGTCGGAGGCCTGGGGCGTGGGCGCCTACCTGGTGACGGCGGGCGGCCATCGGGACCGCCGCTCGGTTGGCGTGTACGACAGCTATGCCGAGGCTGCCGAGGCGCTCAGGACCGCCTGGGAAAAGCTCTCGGTCTAAGAGTCTGATTCGAAAGTCGCGGCGCCAGCCCTCTCCCCCGCCCGGCCACCCATGCCAGGATACTCTCGTGGGTGGCCGGGCGGGGGAGAGGGCTGGCGCCGGTCAGAAAATGCGCCAACCGGCGCATTTTCGGTCAGACACTACATTCGCTCGATGGTTCGGGAGGTTGACTGACCGGGCTCGAGTTCGGCCAGCACGACCCGGCCGCCGTAGCTGGCGACCAGCTCGTGGCCGACCACTTGCTCGACCGTGTAGTCGGCGCCCTTGACCAGCACCTCGGGCTTGAGCGCCTCGATCAGGTTCAAGGGCGTGTCCTCGGCGAAGATCACCACCCGGTCGACCGTGGCGAGCGACGCGAGCACGGCCGCGCGCGCCGCCTCGCCTTGGATCGGCCGACGCTCGCCCTTGAGCCGGCGCACCGAGGCGTCGCTGTTGAGCCCGACCACTAGGCGGTCGCACTGGGCCCGGGCCTGGCGCAATAGCGAGAGGTGCCCCGGATGTAAGAGGTCGAAGCAGCCGTTGGTGAAGCCGACCTTAAGCCCCCGCCGGCGCCAACGGGCTACCTGCTCGACCAAGGGCTCGAGCGCGCTCACTTTGGCTTCGGCGGCGTGCAGCTCGGCGGCATAGAGGCCGTGGCGCAGCTCTTCCAGGGAGACCGTCGCCGTGCCGACCTTGGCGACCACGATGCCGGCCGCCAAGTTGGCCAGCTGGGCCGCGTCCTGGGGCGCCAGGCCGGCGGCCAGCGCCGCGCCCAGCATGGCGACCACCGTGTCGCCGGCGCCGGAGACGTCGTAGACCTCCTGGGCCTCGGCGCGCAGGTGCAGGGGCTCGGCCTCGGCCAGCACCAGGCTCATGCCCTTCTCGCTGCGGGTCGCCAAAATGCCGCCCAGGCCGCAGTCGGCGATCAGGGCGCGACAGGCCTCTACCACGCTTGCGTCGTCGCCGACCGGGCGGCGGCTCGCGGCCGAAAGCTCCTTCAGGTTCGGCGTGACCAAGCTAGCGCCCCGGTAACAGGCATAGTCGCTGCCTTTGGGATCGACGATGACCGGTAGGCCGGCCGCGCGCGCCTGGCGGATTAGGGCGCTCAGGACCGCGCCGCTCAGGACCCCCTTGCCGTAGTCGGAGAGCACCAAGGCGCCGATCTCGGGCAGCCGCGCGGTAACCCGCTCGATCAGTTCGCCGGCGGTCTCTTCGGGCAGGTCCCGTGCGGTCTCCCGGTCGACCCGGAGGAGCTGCTGGCCGCCGGCCAGGAAGCGTTCCTTGATGGTCGTCGCCCGGCCCGGCACCGTGAAGAGACCTTGCGCCTGGTCGCCGAGCAAGTTGGCAACCTCGCGCCCGGCTGGGTCGTCGCCGACCGCGGCAATCAGATCGGTTTCGAGGCCGAGCGCCGCCAGGTTCCGCTGGACGTTGCCGGCGCCGCCCAACATGGCGTTTTCTTGTTCGACCCGGAGCACCGGGATCGGCCCTTCGGGCGAGATGCGCTCGACCGCGCCGGCAACGAAACGGTCGAGCATGACGTCGCCGACCACCAGGACGCGGGCGGCGCCGAGCGCCTCGAGCTGGGCGGCCAGGTCGGTCATACCAGGCCCAAGGCGCGCTCGAGGGCACCGCAGTACATCTGCCCTAGGGTGATGTGCATCTCCTGAATGCGCGCGGTGACCTCAGAGCGCACGATCAGCAGCGGATCGGCCAGGCCGACCAGGTCGCCGCCGTCACGCCCGGTAAGCGCGACCGGCACCAAGCCGCCGTGGCGCGCCGCCTGGAGCCCTTGGGTCACATTGGCGCTCTTGCCCGAGGTGGATATCCCGACCGCCACGTCGCCGGGCCGGCCCAGCGCCTCGATCTGGCGGGCGAAAAGCCGTTCGAAGCCGTAGTCGTTGCCGATCGCGGTGAGTGCCGAAGAGTCGGTGGTCAGCGCGATGGCCGGGATCGGCGCACGGTCGCTGACGTAGCGCACGGCCAGCTCGGTCGCCAGGTGCTGGGCGTCGGCCGCGCTGCCGCCGTTGCCGAAGAAGAGGATCTTGCCGCCGCCCTGGACCGCCGCGACCGAAAGCTCGACCCAGCGCCGGAAGGGCGCGACCAAGCCCGCGCGCGTGGCGGCAAGCACCTGGGCGTGCTGGTCCAGCTCGGCAGCGAAGAAGGCGTCCAGGTCGAGGTCGGGCAAGGGAGGTCTCCCGGCAAGTGCCCCCGTCGGCTAGCGCAATCGCGGGATCAAGGCAAGCGCGTTACTTTTTGCCCCCGCCAATCCATTCCTCCACTGTAAAGGTCTCGGCCTCTGCGTCGTCCACCAAGGTCAGCGTGCCGCCGGCGAAGACCAGGCGCTTGCCGAGCCGGGGGTAGCGGGCCACATCGGCGGGCGGGCGGTCACTGCCCATAAGGTAGACCAGATCTTCATCGCCGCCGTTGATCAGGTGGTGACCGGTGCCGTCGGGCGGGAAGCCCATGAAGTCGCCGGGCCCGACCGGGACCCGTGCGTCGCCGATCTCGGCCGTGCCCGCGCCGGAAAGAATGAAGAGCCATTCCTCGGTGACCGCGTGGCAATGGTAGATGAAGCTCTCCTTGCCCGGCGGGACGCGTCCCAGGTTGACCGCCGTGCGTTTCAAGCCCGTGCGCTCGGCCAGGGGCACCAGGCGGACTTCGGCCTTGGGATTGACCGCCAGACGCACGTCCTTGCCCGCGTCGGGCGGCAGGTCGCGCGTGCGGACCAGATACTTTTCCTCCTCGGTCATGGCGCGGGCCCTTTCCTGAAGGTTTGTTTCGAGTGTTGCCTAGATTTAACCGCCCGGCAATTACCACCCCTTCCCCTGGGCTCCGAGCGCGCCATCTATAATGGAGACCCGGCATAACAAGGAGGCTCACCATGGCGTTCATACACGACCCCGACGGCATTCGCCTTCCGATCAAGCTGGATTCCACCTCCAACGGCGAGTTCGTGCCGGTGCCGCTCGACCGGGTCAACCGCCAGGCCAACGATCTCGCCCAAGAACGGGCCGGCGCCCATGCCAGGCGCCGCGGGCTCGGCCGCCGCGCCTTCATGGTCTCGGCCTGCGGCGCGGCAAGCACGCTGCTTGCCTTCAACGAAGCCAATGCCGCGGCCGGCCGGCGCGGCGGGTTCTTCCAGCTCGATCAGACGGCCGCGCTCGATCCCGACGCGGCAGCCGACTCTTTGGGAGGCCGTGAGTTCGTGTTCGACGTGCAGGGCCACTTCGTCGGCGCCAACGGCATCGGGCGAGTCGGGCTCGGCGGCTCGGAGCAGTTCATCAAGGATATCTTCCTGGATTCCGATACCGACATGATGGTGCTCTCCTTCATCCCCTCGCGCCGGGAGAAGGAGCTCTTGACGATCCAGGAAGCTGACGAGACCCGGCGCATCATCGAGCAGATGGCCGGCACCAAGCGCCTCTTGCTGCACGGCCGGGCCAACCCGAACCAGCCGGGCGACCTGGAGGGCATGGAGGAACTGGCCGAGGATTGGGGCGTGGTCGCCTGGAAGTGCTACACCCAGTGGGGCCCGGACGGCCGCGGTTTCTTTCTAAACGACGACACCGGCTTGCAGCTGATCGAGAAGGCGCGCGCGCTCGGCGTCAAGAACATCTGCGTGCACAAGGGCCTGCCCTTCGGGCGCGAGTCCTACGAGCACTCTATCCCAAGCGAGATTGGTGCCGTCGCCAAGATGTACCCCGACGTGAACTTCCTGATCTACCACTCGGGCTTTATCAGCGGCGAGAAGGAGGGGCCTTATGATCCCAAGCGCGGCGAAGGGGTCGATGCCCTGATCCGCTCCCTCGAGGAGAACGGCCTCGGCAAAAGCAGCAACGTCTACGCGGAGCTTGGCAGCACCTGGCGCTTTGCCCTGCGCGACCCGGACACGGCCGCCCACATCCTGGGCAAGCTGGTCAAGCACATGGGCGAGGACAACCTGCTCTACGGCTCGGACTGCATCTGGTACGGCTCGCCCCAGGACCAGATCCAGGCTCTGCGGGCCTTTCAGATTTCCGAGGCGCTACGGGAAAAGCACGGCTATCCGGAGATCACCGACACGCTGCGCGCCAAGATCTTCGGGCTCAACGCCGCCAAGGTCTACGGCATCGAGGTGGATGAAGTTCTGCAAAGAGCGCGCCGGGACGCGATCAAGCGGCGTCGGGACGCCTACCGGGCCGAGCGGCCGGACCCCCACTATCTGACCTACGGGCCCAAGACCCGGCGAGAGTTCCTGGCCAATTTGAAGGCCCGCGGCGGCTCGGCGGTTTGATCCCTCTTAAACCGGTCGGTCGCCCTGGATCGTGAAGCGGTGGCCGGAGCGGGTCTCGGGGTAGTAGTCCCAAAGCGCCAAGTGCTGGGCCGAGCGGTTGTCCCAAAAGGCGACCGAGTTGGCCTGCCAGCGAAAGCGGCAGTGGAAGCGCGGCTCGTTGATGTGCTCATAGAGGAGGTTGAGCAGCGCCTCGCTCTCGGCTGTGCTCAGCTCCTCGATCCTGAGGGTGAAGATCTCGTTGACGAAGAGCGCCTCGCGCCCGGTCACCGGGTGGCGGCGCACCACCGGATGGCGGCTTTCCGGAAACATGCCGTCGCGCAGGTCCTCGTCCGGCGTGCCGTAGTAGCCGCGGAAGTTATGCTCCGAGCCGTGCACGGCGGTCAGGCCATCGAGCATCTGGCGCAGGGGCGCCGAGAGCGCCTCGTAGGCTGCATACATGTTGGCGAAAAGGGTGTCACCGCCGCTCGCCGGCACCTGGTGCAGATGGAGAATTGAGCCCATGGGCGGCTCGGCGTCGCAAGTCACGTCGGAATGCCACTTGCGTCCCGAATAGGTCTTGGAGCTGGCGTCGGTGTGGATCTTGAGGACCCCCGGATAGCCCGGCACGTCCGGCTCGGCCGGATGGGTGTGGGGAAGCCCGAAACGCCGGCCGAAGGCGGAGAGCTGGTCGAGATCGAGCGCCTGGTCCCGAAAGAACACCACAAGGTAATCCATCAGGGCGTCCTGGATCGCCTGGACCGTGGCCTCGTCTAAATCGCCCGACAGGTCGATGCCGCTGATCTCGGCGCCCAGCGAAGGGGTCAGTGGTACGATCGAGAGGTCGGATCCCGGCATCTCCGATGCTCCTCTAGCTGCAGACAATGATTCAGACTGCCACAGGATCGGTCCGGCTGCCAGCCAATCAGGCTCGAGATTGCAGGCTACCAATTGCTTAACCATTTCGTGCTGACATCTAGAGTTATCCCGCGACCGGCCGACAAGGACCCGGACCATGCGCATACTCTATGTGGAAGACGACATCTCCATGGCTCAGAGCATCGAGATGCTGCTCGAAGCCGAGGGCTACGAGGTCGAGTCCACGCCCTATGGCAAGCGCGCCGCGACCCTGGCCAAGTGCTGGGATTACGATCTGATCCTACTTGATATCAACCTGCCGGATATCGACGGCTACGAGGTCATCGAGCAGCTGCGCGAAGCGGGCGTGGAGACCCCGGTGTTGATCCAGTCGGGATTGGTCGAGCGGGACGACGCCTCCAAGGGCCAGGGCTTCGGGGTGATCGACTATCTGGTCAAGCCGTTCAGCAAGGCCGAGCTGATCGAGCGCATTCAGACCATCTTGGCGCGCGCCCGGTTAGGCGATGGTTCGGAGCAAGCGGCCGGTCAGGCGGCGGACGAATCGCTGGCCGGCAAGATCGCCTTCAAGAACGCTTTCGGCAAGCTGCGCTTCCTGGACTGCCTGGTGGTCTCCCTGTCGCCGACCGGGGCGGCGCTTCGTATTGCCGGCGACGCCGCCAGCTGCCCCGAGCGCTTCGCCCTGCGCCTGACTTCGGGTCTGAACCGGCCGTGCGAGATCTGCTGGACCCTGAAGGACAAGGTCGGCGTCAAGTTCGCCTGAGCGCTTGCTCGCGAAACCAGGCGCCCGCTATTCTGGGTCGACCTGGGACAAGGACCGACTTCCGTGAGCTTCGACGTCGCCGCGCTGGTTCTGCTGGCCGCCGCTCTGCACGCCGCCTGGAACGCGTTGATCAAGATAAGTGGCGAGCGGGTTGCGGTCATGGCTCTGGTCACCTTGGCCGGCAGCCTTCTGTCGCTCGTCGCGCTGCCGTTCGTCGAGGCGCCGGATCCGGCCAGCTGGCCCCTGCTTGCGCTCACCATCGCACTCCACACCGGCTACCATTTCTTCCTGGCGATCGCCTACGATCACGGCGATCTGGGTCAGGTCTATCCGATTGCCCGAGGCTCGGCGCCATTGCTGGTGACCTTGGGCGCTCTGCTGCTTGCCGGCGAGCGGCTCGATCCGATCGCCCTGGCCGGCGTTGCCTGCCTTGCTGTCGGCGTGATGGCGCTCACCTTCGAACGGGGCGGCGGTCTGGCCCGGCGACCCAAGGCCATCGCCTATGCGCTGCTGACCGCGCTGTTCATCGCGTCCTACACCCTCGTCGACGGGCTTGGCGTACGCCAGGCCGGCTCGGTTCTGGGTTTTGCCGTATGGCTGACTATCGGCGACGGGCTCGCGACCTTTGCCTTGGCCGCGGTTTGGAAGGGCCGTGTGATCTGGCAGGTCGCCCGCACCAATTGGGCCCGCGGTGCGATCGGCGGCGCGCTTCAGGTCGCCGCGTACTGGATCATTGTCTGGGCACTCGCCCACGCACCCATGGGCCAGGTCTCCGCGCTGCGGGAAACCTCGGTGCTTTTCGCGGCGGTGATCTCGACCTTCCTGTTGAAAGAAGGTTTTGGGGTTTGGCGATTCGTCTCCGCCGGATTGGTGACGCTCGGCTTGATCTTGAGCCGACAGCGGGCCTAGGCGCGTCCGGCCCTCTGGCCCGGGCTCCGGCCCAGCGCCGAAGGGGTCGGGGCTGGCGTTAGGCGCCGTGATCACTCAACTATTACCAGACCTACACTTGCCTCTCGGCCCGGGATGGGGGTTTACTTGGGCTAAGTGTGATCAGGTGCGCCGATCCGGCTCAAGGGCTAGTCCGTAAGATCTTAGGATTAACTGCCTACTCAAGTCGGCGCCGAGGGCCAAGATCTCGGCTCCCTTTTGTCGTTTGGCCGGCCCGGCCGGTCGCAACCAGGGTTGAACTATTACCCTTTTGGGGCAAGATGTTGGCCAAACAAATGCGGCCCAAGGCCCGAAAACAGGACGAACAGAGGAGGACATAATGTCCGAAAAGCGCAACGACGATATTATCGCCGCCCTCAAGGACGGTGTTGCCGACGGTAAGGTCAGCCGCCGGCGCTTTATGGAGGGCGCGCTCTACGCTGGCCTGACGGTCAGTGCGGCGACGACTCTTTGGACCTCGACGGTGCGGGCGGCGACCCCCAAGAAGGGCGGCAAGTTCCGGGTCGGCATGGATGACGGCAACACCACGGACTCCATGGATCCGGCGACCTACGAGTCGACCTTCAACATCAACATGGCGCACACCCACCGCAACTTCCTGACCGAGATTACGACCGACAACGTCGTGGGCCCGGAGCTCGCCGAAAGCTGGGATGCCTCCGACGACGCCTCGGAATGGACGTTCAAGCTGAGGAAGGGCGTGGAGTTCCACAACGCCAAGTCCCTTGAGGCCTCCGACGTGGTGGACACCCTGAACTATCACCGCGGCGATGACACCAAGTCCGCCGCCAAGGCGCTGCTGGAGCCGATCACCGAGATCGAGGCGGTAGACAAGCACACAGTGAGGATCAAGCTGAACGCGGGCAGCGCGGACTTCCCCTACATCATGACCGACTACCACTTGACCATCTTGCCGTCGGACGGCGAGGGCAATGTTCAGTGGCAGAAGGGCGAGGGCACCGGCGGCTACGTGGTCAAGGACTTCGACCCGGGCGTGCGCGCCCACTTCGAGCGCTTCCCGAACTACTTCAAGGACGACCGGGCCTGGTTCGACGAGGTCGAGTACACCGCCATTCCCGACGTCAACGCCCGACAGACCGCGGTCCTCACGGGCGAGCTGGACGCCATGCTGGAGTGCGACCTCAAGACCGTGCACCTCTTGGCGCGCGATCCCAACGTCGCGGTCGATGAGGTGCCGAGCGGCACCCACATCACCATGCCGATGCATGTGGACGTGGCACCCTTCGACAACGTCGACGTCCGCCTGGCGCTCAAGTACTCGATCGATCGGGACGAGGCCCTGGCGAAAATCCTCAAGGGACACGGCACGCTCGGCAACGATCATCCGATCGGCGCCGTGCTGCCCTATTACGCTCAGGATCTGGAGCAGCGCATCTACGATCCGGACAAGGCCAAGCATCACCTCAAGAAGGCCGGCATGGAGAACCTCCAGGTCTCCTTCTCGACCTCCGACGTGCCCCTGCCGGGCGGCGTCGATTTGGCGATCCTGTTCCAGGAGAACGCGGCCTCCTCGGGCATCACGATCGATGTCGAGCGCGAGCCGAACGACGGCTACTGGTCGAACGTCTGGCTGGTCAAACCATTCTGCCTGGTCTCCTGGGGCCAGCGGCCGACGCCCGACGTAATGTTCTCCTTGGCCTACGCGGCCGATGCCGCCTGGAACGAGTCTCACTACAAGGGCAAGCGCTTCAACGAGCTCTTGATCCAGGCCCGCGCCGAGCTGGACGACGCCAAGCGGCGCGACATGTATTTCGAGATGCAGCAGATCATGCGCGACGACGGCGGCACGATCATTCCGTTCTTCCGGAACTATGTTTATGCCCGCCGGGCCAACGTCGCTCACGCGGACAAGCTCTCCGGCAACTGGGCGCTCGACGGCGCGCGCGGTGCTGAGCGCTGGTGGTTCGGATAAGCCACCTCACGCACCTGAATTAGTCTTGGGGCGGGGATTTGATCCCCGCCCCTTTCTTTTGGGTTTGGTTTCTTAACTTGCACTCTGAGCCGGGGACGGCATGATATTGGCCAAGCAATCAAAGAAACGAGCAGTGGAGGACTTGATGACGGATAAGCGTAACGACGACGTTCTCGCCGCCCTTAAGAGCGGCGCCATCGACGGCAAGGTCAGCCGCCGGCGTTTCATGGAGGGCGCGCTCTATGCCGGCCTGACGGTGAGCGCAGCCTCGACCTTGTGGAGCACCACGGTTCTCGCCGGCACGCCTCAAAAGGGCGGCCATTTCCGGGTCGGCTTGGACGACGGCAACACCACCGACAGCCTGGACCCGGCGCTTTATGAGGGCCAGTTCCAGATCTCCATGTCCCACACCCACCGCAACTACCTGACCGAGATCACGCCCGATAATGTGGTTGGCCCGGAGCTGGCGGAATCCTGGGAGGCCTCTGACGACGCCTCGGAATGGGTCCTGAAGCTGCGCAAGGGCGTCGAGTTCCACAACGGTAAGAGCTTCGACGCGACCGATGCCTTGGACTCTCTGAACCACCATCGCGGCGAGGACACCAAGTCTGCCGGCAAGGCGCTCTTGGCCTCGGTCGAGGAGATCAAGGTCGACGACCCGCACACGCTGATCGTCAAGCTGAACGCCGGCAGCGCCGATTTCCCCTACGTGCTGACCGACTATCATTTCACCATGCTGCCGTCGGACGGCGAGGGCAACGTGGCCTGGGAGAAGGGCGAAGGTACCGGTGGCTATGTGCTCGAAGAGTTCGAGCCCGGCGTGCGCGCGACCATGAAGCGCTTCCCCAACTACTGGAAGGAAGGTCGGGCGCACTTCGACGAGGTCTCCTATTACGCGATCCCCGACGTCAACGCGCGCCAGACCGGGCTCAAGACAGGCGATCTGGACGCCATGATCGAGGTCGACCTGAAGACCGCGAAACTGCTGGACCGTGATCCCAACGTGGTCGTGGTCGAGGTGCCGAGCGGTACCCACATCACCATGCCCATGCACACCGATGTGGCGCCCTTCGACAACAACGACGTGCGCCTGGCGCTGAAGTACGCGATCAACCGGGAAGAGGCCCTGCAAAAGATCCTTAAGGGTCACGGCACGCTCGGCAACGACCATCCGATCGGCGCGGTGCTGCCCTACCACGCCGCGGGCTTGGAGCAGCGCACCTACGACCCTGACAAGGCCAGGCACCACCTCAAGAAGGCCGGCATGGAGAACCTCAAGGTCTCCTTCTCGGCCTCCGATGTGCCGATGCCCAATGGTGTCGATTTCGCAATCCTGTTCCAGGAGAGCGCCAAGAAGGCCGGCATCGAAATCGACGTGGTGCGCGAGCCGAACGACGGCTACTGGTCCAACGTCTGGCTGAAGAAGCCGTTCTCTCTGGTCTCCTGGGGTCAGCGGCCGACGCCGGACGTGATGTTCACTCTGGCCTATTCGGCCGGTGCCGACTGGAACGAGTCCCACTTTCAGCACGAGCGCTTCAACAAGCTGCTGCTCGAGGCACGGGCCGAGCTCGACGACGCCAAGCGCGGCGAGATGTACTACGAGATGCAGCAGATCATGCGTGACGAGGGCGGCACGATCATTCCGTTCTTCCGCAACTACGTCTTTGCTCACCGGGCCAACGTGATGCACGACGAGAAGCTCTCAGGCAACTGGGCGCTCGACGGCTCGCGCGGCGGCGAGCGATGGTGGTTTGGCTAAGTAAATCAAAAACTTGGCGCGATTCAGGGCGAAGACTTCGGTCTTCGCCCTTTTTTCATGGGCTTAGCGGCAATTTTACGACAGGTATATACCCCCTAATCTTATCTCCGTTGGAACGGCCCCATGCAACGAATTGTCAAGGGCGCAAGGCAAGCGGGGCGATGCGATCACAATGCGCTCTAGGCCAGCGCGGTTGCAAGCCGCGCAACCGCCCGCTCCATCTCGGCCTCCGGCACCGCCGCGTAGCCGAGCAGCAGGCCCTGCTGCTTGGCCTCGCCAAGGTAGTAGCTCGAGAGTGGGCTGACCGTGAGACCGGTCGCGGCGGCCCGTGCGGTCGCTTCCCGGTCGTCCATGCGCGCCGCAAGCAACGGTGTCGGGCGCGCCACCAAGTGCATGCCGGCTTCGTCGGGCCGCAGGTCGAGCAGGTCCGCCAAGTGGCGCTCGGCGGCGGCCAGCAGGGCTTGCTGGCGGGCGGCGTAGAGCACCCGCATGCGGCGCACGTGGCTGGCGAAGTGGCCCTCCGATATGAAGCGGGCGAGCGCCGGCTGGACCACCATGGAGGGGTGGTCGTCGAGCGCGCGCCGGGCCGAGATCACCGCTTCGACTAGAGGCTCTGGGATCACCAGGTAGGCCAGGCGCAGGGCCGGGAACAGCACCTTGGAAAAGCTGCCCAGGTAGATCACCCGGCCGCCGCCGTCGCGCCGGCTGCGGTCGAGCCCGGTCAGCGCCGCGAGCGGCCGGCCGGCATAGCGGTACTCGCTATCGTAGTCGTCCTCGAGGATCCAGCCGTCCTGCTCGTAGGCCCAGTCGAGCAGCGCCAGACGCCGCTGCAGGCTCAAGACGCGGCCCAGCGGATACTGGTGGGACGGCGTGACGATCGCCAAGCGCGTGGCATCCGAGCCAGCGCGCGCCGCCGCCAGATCAAAGCCGTCATCGTCGACCGGCACCGGGCAAACCTTAAGGCCGGCCGCCACCAAAGGCCCGCGAAGACCGGTGTATCCGGGATCCTCGAGCCAGACTCCCTCGCCCGGATCGAGCAGGATTCGCGCCACCAGGTCGACCGCCTGTTGAGAGCCGGAGGTGATCAGGATCTGTTCGGCCCGGCAGCCCAGGCCGCGCACCGCATTGAGGTAGTCGGCAATCGCTTGGCGCAAGGGCGGGTAGCCGGCCGGGTCGCCGTGGCGCAGCAGCTCGGCCGCCGGCACTCGCCAGGCCCGGCCGAGCAGGCGCGCCCAAAGCTCGAAGGGAAAGGCCTCCAGGTCCGGCATACCAACCGTGAAGGCGACGCCTGGCGAGCGGGCATCGCGCCGTGCGGCGGTCAGCGCCCTGCCGCGCTCCGACAGCTTGGGCATCCTTTGGGCGCGCTCGCCCTGCCGCGCCGGCGCGCTGGACAGGCCAAGCAGCTCCTCGGGCAGCACCGAGGTGACGAAGCTACCCGAGCCCTGGCAGGCCTCCAAATAGCCTTCGGCGGTCAGCTGATCGAAGGCGCTGAGGACCGTGTTGCGCGCGCAGCCCAGCTCGCGCGCGAGCGCTCGGCTCGAGGGCAGGCGGCTGCCGGCGGCTAGGTTGCCGCTCAGCACCTTGTGGCGCAGCTGGTCGTAGAGCTGGCGGTGCAGCGGCTCAGCGGCGCTCGGATCGAGCGCCAGGCCGACCAGGGGCGCACTGTTTCGGCGACTCAAAGTGGCTCCTATAAAAACTCATAAGTGGATCTTTTGAAGATACCACATTGTTTGTAGCGTGGCAGCCCTCCACGTCATTCACGGGAATCTTCGCCATGCCGCCCTTGGACCAGACCGCCGCGCCCGATTTCCCACCGACCCCGCGCACGCGGATCAAGCGCCTACACCAACGGGCCTGCTACGACCGCAAGACGGTGCACGCTATCTTGGACGCCGGCCTCGAATGCCATGTGGGTTACACGATTGACGAGCAGCCCTACGTGACCGCGACCGCCTATTGGCGCGAGGGTGACTGGGTCTATTGGCACGGCTCCTCGGCGAGCCGGGCGCTCCGACGCCAGAAAAGCGCCGTGCCGGTTTGCTTCACGGTCACTTTGATGGACGGCTTGGTGCTGGCCCGCTCAGGCTTTCACAGTTCGATCAATTACCGTTCGGTGATGGCCTTCGGCAGCGCAACGCTGATCGAGGACCCGGCCGAGAAGCTGCGCCAGCTGGAGCTCTTCGTCGAGCGCCTGACCCCAGGCCGCTGGGCCGAGCTGCGCCCGGTCGAAGCGCAGGAGCTCAAGGCGACCACGGTGCTCGGCCTCGAGCTGAAGGAGGTCGCCGCCAAGGTGCGCACCGGCCCGCCGGCCGACGACGAGCCCGATTACGATCTGGACGTTTGGGCCGGCGAGGTGCCGATCCGCCGGGTGATCGGGACGCCGGTGGACGATGGACGGCTCAAGACTGGGGTCACCGAGCCCGACTATCTCAAGCGCGTGGCAATCGACTGATGGCCGGCGAAGAGCCCATCTTGGGGGCGGTGGTCGAGCGGCTGCCCTCGGGCGAACGGCCGGCGCGGGCGCCGATCGTCGGCCGGCGCATCACCTTGGAGCCGGTCGATCCGGCGACCCACGGCGCGGAACTCTATGCGCTGTCCCACGGCGATGCCGATCCCGAGGCCGAGATCTGGACCTACATGCCCTATGGCCCCTTTCCGGAGCAGGCCAGTTTCGAGGATTGGCTGAAAGACCGCCAGGCCTCGGAAGACCCGCTGTTCTTCGCCCTACGCGACCATAAGAGCGGAAAGGCCGCCGGCATGGCGAGCTATCTCAGGATTACCCCGGAGATGGGCGTGATCGAGATCGGCCACATCTGGTTCGCCCCCGCCCTGCAGCGCACGGCGGCGGCGACCGAGGCGCTCTTCCTAATGGCGCGCCTGGCCTTCGACGAGCTCAGCTACCGGCGCCTGGAGTGGAAGTGCAACGCGCTCAACGAGGGCTCGCGCCAGGCCGCGTTGCGCCTCGGCTTCACCTTCGAAGGCATCTTCCGACAGCACCTGATCGTCAAGGGCCGCAACCGGGATTCCGCCTGGTATTCGATCCTCGACGGAGAATGGCCGCGTCTGCGGGGCTGCTTCGAAGAGTGGCTGGCGGAGGAGAATTTTGACGAGGCGGGCAAGCAAAAGGTCTCGCTCAGCGCGCTGACCAGGGCCTCGGACTAAAAGTCGATACAGCGCCCTTTGATTTCCCAGTCGCCGTAACGGGTCGGCTCGGGGCCGGCGGGGCCGCCGGTCTCGGGCACCTTGGCGGGCGCGGCGGACTCCTTGACGGCGGCCGCCTTGTCCAGATCCGCGCGAGTCACCACCTTGGCCGGGCGCGGCTTCGGCAGTCGGCGGATCTTCCCGGTGGCCGGCTTGGGATTATGGCTTGTGTAGCTGTTGGCCATCTACATGATATGGCATTGCCGGAGCGCCCTGCCAAGACTTGACCGGGCGGGCCTTCGGCGCCACCTGATGTCTTGACGCTTGATCTGACGAGGAGGTCGAGACCAAGAGGCTTGCCATGAACTATATGCGCACCGCAATCCTGCTGGCCGCGATGACGGCCCTGTTTCTGGCCGTCGGCTTCCTGATCGGCGGCGAGGCCGGCATGCTGTTTGCCCTGGTACTCGCGCTCGGCATGAACCTCTTCGCCTATTGGAACTCCGACAAGGTGGTCTTGCGCATGTACCGGGCAAAAGAGGTCGACAAGCGCAGCGCGCCCGGCTTCTACGGCATCGTCGAGCAGCTCGCCACCAATGCCGGCCTGCCCATGCCCAAGGTCTATTTGATCGAGAACGACCAGCCCAACGCCTTTGCCACCGGGCGCAACCCGGAGAACGCCGCGGTCGCCGCGACCACTGGCCTCTTGCGCCGGCTAAACTCCCAAGAGGTCGCCGGGGTCATGGCTCACGAGCTGGCCCACGTGAAGAACCGCGATACGCTCACCATGACGATCACGGCAACCATCGCCGGCGCGATCTCCATGCTCGCGAACTTTGCCATGTTCTCCTCCATGTTCGGCGGCAACCGCAACAACCCGCTGGGAATCCTGGGTGTGATCCTAGTGGCGATTCTGGCGCCCTTGGCGGCCGCCCTGGTGCAGATGGCGATCAGCCGCTCGCGGGAATACGAGGCTGACCGGATTGGCGCGGAGATCTGCAATCAGCCCCTGTGGCTGGCCTCCGCGCTCGGCAAGATCCAAAGCGCGGCCGCTTCGATCGACAACCAGCAGGCCGAGAAGAACCCGGCGACCGCCCACATGTTCATCATCAACCCGCTGCACGCCCACGCAATCGACGGCCTCTTCTCGACCCACCCGCGCACCGAGGAGCGCATCGCGCGCCTGCGCAAGATGGCCCACGAGATGGGCGGCGCGCCCCGACCTTGGGGATGATCTACCGGCCGATCTTCACATCATGAGCGCCTCGGGTTTGGTCGCCCGGCGCGCGGCGCTGGATCTCTTGGACAGTGTGCTGCGCCGCGCCCGGCCGCTCGATCAGGCGCTCGCGCGCTCGAGCGCCTTTGCCGCCTTGGAGCCGCGCGACCGGGCCTTCGCCCGCCACCTGGTGGCGACCGCTCTGCGCCGCCTAGGCCAGATCGACGGCCTGCTCGCCGCCTGCCTGGAGAAGCCGGTGAAAGCGCGCCAGAGCCGGCTGGAGGATCTGTTGCGCCTGGGCGCCTGCCAGCTCGCCTTCCTGCGCACGCCGCCTCATGCCGCGGTCAGCACGACCATGGCGCTGGCCGGGGAAAACCGCCTAACCGGCGCGAAAAGTCTGATCAATGCGGTTCTGCGGCGCTTGTCCCGGGAGGCCGAGACGCTGCTTGCAGCGCAAGATGCCGCCCGGCTCAACACACCGGACTGGTTGTGGAACAGTTGGATCGGCGCCTATGGCGAGGACACCGCGCGGCAGATCGCCGAGGCCCACCTGGCCGAGCCGCCGCTCGACATTACGGTCCAGGGCAAGCGCGATCTGCTGGTCAAGCGCCTGGGCGCCCTGGAGCTGCCGAGCGGCTCCCTGCGTCTGCCCGGCGGTCAGCGGGATGTGACCCGTCTGCCCGGCTACGCCGAGGGCCAATGGTGGGTCCAGGACGGCGCCGCCGCCTGGCCGGCCCAGCTGTTCGGCGACGTCAGCGGCCGGCAGGTGATCGACCTCTGCGCCGCGCCCGGCGGCAAGACCGCCCAGCTGGCCGCCGCCGGCGCGCAGGTCACCGCGGTCGAGCGCGCCAAGGAGCGGCTTGGCCAGCTGACCGAGAATCTCACGCGTCTGGGCTTAAGCGCCCGCACGGTGATCGCCGACGGCACCTTCTGGCGCCCGGAGACCCTGGCCGACGGGGTGCTGCTGGACGCGCCCTGCACGGCGACCGGCACCCTGCGGCGCCACCCGGACATCGCCCACTTGAAGAGCGCACGGGACGTGGCCGCGGTCGCCCGGGCGCAGGACCGCCTACTCGCCGCCGCGCTGGAGATGGTGCGCCCCGGCGGCCTCCTGGTCTATGCGACCTGCTCCCTGCAGCCCGAGGAGGGGCCCGAGCGCATCGCCGCGCTGCTCGCCGCCGGCGCGCCCGTCGAACGTGTCCCCGTGAGCGCCGAGGAGCTCGGCGGCCTGAGCGCGGCGGTCACCGCCGAGGGCGATCTTCGAACCTTGCCCTGCCATTTGGCCGATCAAGGGGGACTCGACGGATTCTACGCTTGCCGCTTGCGAAGACTCTAACAGCGCTTGCGGCGACTCCGCGCACTTGATACCTAGGAGTCCATGCAGCAGCCGGTTCGCATCGCTCCCTCCATTCTCGCTTCCGATTTCGCCTGTCTTGGCGAGGAGGTGCGCGCGATCGATGAGGCCGGCGCCGACTACGTGCACATCGACGTGATGGACGGTCACTTCGTGCCCAACATCACGATCGGTCCGGAGGTGGTGAAGGCCTTGCGGCCCCATTCCAAGCTGCCCTTCGACGTGCACCTGATGATCGCGCCGGTCGATCCCTACATCCCGATCTTCGCCGAAGCCGGGGCCGACATCATCACTCTACACCCGGAGGCCGGTCCCCACTTCCATCGAAGCCTTCAACTGGTGCATTCGCTTGGCAAGAAGGCCGGTGTCGCGCTCAATCCGGGCACGCCGGTCGAGGCCGTGCTGCCGGTGCTCGATATGCTCGACCTGGTGCTGGTGATGAGCGTCAACCCAGGCTATGGCGGCCAGAAGTTCATTCCGAGCGCGCTCGACAAGATCGCCGCCCTGCGCGCCAAGATCGATCAGCTCGAGCGGCCGATCGATTTGGAAGTCGACGGCGGTATCAACCAGGCGACCGCGCCCGAGGTGCGCGACGCCGGCGCCGACGTGCTGGTTGCCGGTACCGCGACCTTCACCGGCGGCCGGGCGCGCTATGCCGAGAACATCAGCCGTCTCAGAGGCGAGACTCAATGACCGAACAAAGCGAGAGCGCCAAGACCGGACCGGAGCCGGCGGCCGGCCACGGGCCAGGATTCGGGCGCTTCGTCTATCGCTGCAAGCAGCCGCTCTTCGCCTTGCCGTTCTATGGCGTGACCCTGGCCGGTGCCGGCGCCACAGAGCTGGCCTTCACGCCGATCGATCCCTGGCCGGGCGATGCCGAGGTTGGCGCCGAGATCGTGCAAGGCCGCTTCGACTTCGCCGGGCTATGCCTGCAGAACCCGCAGCCGCTTTGGACGCCGCGCGAATCCAGCCTGGCCTGGCGTGAAGCCCTGCACGGTTTCGCGTGGCTGCGCGACCTGCGCGCGGCCGGCGGCGACGGGGCCCGGCGCCGGGCTCGCGACCTGGTGGCGCGTTGGATGGACGACAACGCGAACCGTTGGGATTCCCTGATCTGGGGCCCGGAGGTGACGGGCGAGCGGCTGACCCATTGGCTCGGCCACTACGAGTTCTACGCCGCCAGCGCCCAGGTCGATTTCCGCCACCGGCTGCTGTACGAAGCCTGCCGCCAGGCGCGTCATTTGGCGCGCGCTTTGCCGGCGGGTCTCACCTCGGCCTCGGCAGTGACCGCGCTCAAGGGCCTGATCATCGCCGGCGCCTGTCTGCCCGGCGGCGAGGCCTGGCTGCGCCGCGGCCTGCAGCTGCTATGCCAGGAACTGCCGCGCCAACTCTTGAGCGACGGCGGCCACATCGAGCGCAGCCCGCGGCGCATGGTCGAGCTGCTGCGGGACCTGATCGATATCCGCGCGGCGGTGAGTGGCGCCCGGCAGGACCTGCCCGACCAAATACAGGCGGCGATCGACGGCCTGGCGCCCATGGTGCGTCTGCTTCAGCACGGCGACGGCGGGCTCGCGCTGTTTAACGATTCCAACGAGGGCGAGGGCTGGCAGGTCGACATGGTGCTGCAGCGCGCCGGCGGCCGCAGCCGACCCTGGATGAGCGCGCCCGACAGCGGCTTTCAGCGCCTCCACGCCGGGCGCACGGTGGTGCTGGTCGATGCCGGCGCGCCGCCGCCCCATGGCGCCGACCGCCAAGCTCACGCCGGCACGCTCAGCTTCGAGATGTCGGTCGGGCGCGAACGCCTGATCGTCAACTGCGGGGCCCATCAGGGCGATCCGGACTGGCGGCGGGCCCAGCGCCTGACCGCGGCCCACTCGACCCTGGTGCTCGACGACATCAACAGTGCCGAGGTGGCGCGCGACGGCGCGCTTCGGCGCCGCCCCGAGGCGGTGAACTGTCGCCGCGAGGAGCAGGACGGCAGTCAGTGGCTCGACATGACCCACGACGGCTACCGGCGGCGCTGCCATCAGCTCCACCACCGGCGGCTCTATCTGGCGACCAATGGCGACGACCTGCGTGGCGAGGACTGCCTGGAGGGCGATGGCGGCGAGGCCTTCAAGATCCGCTTCCACCTCCACCCGGAGGTCGCCGCCGATCTGACCCAGAGCGGCGACGGGGTGATCCTGCGCCTCGGCAAGGGCGGCGGCTGGCGCATGCGCGCCGAGGGCGCTCAGCCGCGACTCGAGGACAGCATCTACCTGGGCACCGCCGGCCAACCCCGGCGCAGCCGGCAGATCGTGCTCGAGGGCCCGGTCAATCCCCCGGAGACCGTGGTCAAATGGGCCCTGCGCCGCGAGGCCAAACTCGGGGCGTGACCGGTGCTTGACCCGGTACTGCTAGCGGCTTTAGTCGTTCTTGCTGTCTTGGTCGGCTTCGTCACGGGCGCGGTGCGACGCCAGTTGTTGCGCTGGCAGGTGCTCGACCGGCCGAACCTGCGGAGCAGCCACCAAATCCCGACACCGCGTGGTGGCGGTCTGGCGCTGATTCCTCTGGCGCTCGTCGCCTGGGTGCTTTGGGCGGCGGGCCACGGTCCTCTTCCGCCGGGATTCTGGCTGGTCCTGGTCGGTGCGGCGGTGCTCGCGGGTCTTTCCTGGCTCGACGACATGAAGGGCCTTTCAAGCGCCCTGCGCTTCGCGGTCCAGGGCGGCGCGGTGGCGCTCGGCATGGTCGGTCTCAGCGACGGCGGGCCGGTCTTTCAGGGCCTGCTGCCGCCCTGGCTCGATGCCCTGGCGGCCGGCTTCGCCTGGCTGTGGTTCGTCAATCTCTTCAACTTCATGGACGGCATCGACGGCATCACTGGGGTCGAGACGCTCTCTATCGCGTTCGGCTTGGCGCTTTGCTTGTGGCTGGCGGGCGGTCAGCCGGCCGCGCTCGCTCTGGCGATGCTCCTGGCCGGCGCGATGCTCGGCTTCCTGCCGTGGAACTGGTCGCCGGCCAAGATCTTCCTGGGCGACGTCGGCTCGGTGCCGCTCGGCTATCTGCTCGGCTGGCTGCTGTTAGCCGCCGCCGCCGAGGGTCTTTGGGCCTGCGCCGTGATCCTGCCGGCCTACTATCTGGCGGACGCCACTCTGACACTTCTAAAGCGCGGCCTGCGCGGCGAGAAGGTCTGGCAGGCCCATAAGGAGCACGCCTATCAGCGCGCCGTGCAGGGCGGCCTCAGCCACGCCGCGGTCTCGCTTCGGGTGCTGGCGGGCAATCTCGGGCTGATCTGGTTTGCCTTCCTGGCGGCCAACGACTTGGTCTGGGTCTCCTTGGCTGGCGCCGCCTTGGTGACCGGCGCGCTGCTCTTCGAGCTGGAGCGCCACGCACCCTGAGTGCTTAAAGGAAAGGAGCGGCCCCGAAGGACCGCTCCCTAAGGCATTGCCGCGGTGTGCTGCTCAGCTGCCGGCGGCGAAGGTGACGAAGGCCTGACTGCGGTGGGCGCCGATCGGCGTCGCCGCAAAGCCGCTGAAGTTATGGCGGATCGCCGCGTCGTAGACCCAGATCCGCAAGAGATAGCAGCAATGCTGGAACGACGCGCCCAGGACCGTCATGTCGATGTCGCGCAGATGGACCAACAGGCCGTCGGGCGTGGTGCCGGTGTCGTCGGTCGCCTTGAGCCCCGGGGTGCCGTCATAGGTTTCCCAGTACTCGTGGCGCTTGTCGCCGTTGTTGGGCGCGCCCACGGCGCCGTCGAAGAGATGGGTGACCGGCGGCAGGCCGCCCTCGACGCGCAGATCGAAGTACCAGTAGTGGGCGTCTTCGAACTGGGCCCACACCTCGAACTTGCTGGCCCCGCTGGGTGCCTCGCCGCAGGCCGGCACCACCTTGCCCGAACCGTCGGCCAGCTTGACCTGAATGCCGTTGGGATAAGGCGGCAAGACCGGCGCCTCGTTGTCGAGCTGCACGTGGTACTCGAAAGGATCGCGCATCAGGGTGCCGCCCGTGGTCTCCCACTCCAACCAGACGATGAAGTGCTCGTTCTGATCGGCCGCGGGCAACGAGAGCGTGTTCCAAACCGCAAGACGCAGGCCGGAGTTGGCGCAACCGTTCGAGATGCCGCCGAGGGTACCGATCTTGCCATCCAGGTAGTCCTTGGCGTCCATCCACTGTTGGGCTGAGCCGTCGGTCGCCAAGCCCACCAGGTTAGCCGGCGCGCTCGAGCAGAGAAGGGTGATTGGGTCCGGGCTCCTCAGCGTCCAGGAGGTCTGGATTCCGGGGGCGGATCCCAGGGCCGGCGCCGGCGTGGCGGCCGGCCGGTAGGCGATGCGGAAGCGCTTGGCGTCCATCGCAGGGGTCAAGGTGCCGTCGACCGGGACATAGCGCCCGCAGGGCCGCCGCGGCTCGCTGCCCGGCGGTGAGACGGCGAAACCGGCGCGCCACAGGCCTTGGCCGTTGAAATCGGCCGCGTCGTACAGATCGCCACACAGGGTGTCCAGATGAGGCGCCTGGGTGACCTGGCGCAAGGTCAAGGAAATGGCGTCGAGGCCGAGGAAATCGGCGGCCGGTTCCAGCGGCGTCACCAGGGTCTTGTTATTGATCGCGACCGAGCCGCCGATGCGCAAGACATCGCCGTCGGTGAAGGGCGCCGGGGAGCCCCGGTAGAGGATCTCCGAGGAGAACAAAACGCCCTTGGGCTTGTTGGCCCGGTCCCGGGCGGTCGCCGCATCCAGGCCGAAGTCGACGCCCCGGCTGGGCACGCCGGCCGGAATCGGTGGGTCGAACAGGGAGGACTGGGGCACCACCTTGGTGCCGGTCACCGCCGACAGCAGATCGCCGTCCAGGATCCCTGGCGCTTTGGGGGTCGGGCCGGTGCCCTCGATCGAGAACCAGATGTCCACCTTGAGCTCGGCCATTAGCTTGAGCAATTGCTCCGGCTCGGCACGCAGAGCCTCGCGGCCGGCCGAGCGCGCTTTTTCGATGACCCGAAGGATCTGGTCGCGGCCGCCGATGAAATGCACAGCATCCAGCCCCACGTTGTCGCGCAGCTTGAAGCGGTGGACCAGCACGCCGTTCGGGATCACCGTGCCGTCGGGAAACAGCAGGTCGCCGTTGGTGAAGTTGCCGTGGGGGCTGTCGAGCTCGGTGGAAAAGCCGATCACGCCCTTCTCAGCGAGAATCACGTCGACCGCGTCGAGCCCCATGTCTTCGGAGACGTCGAAGCGCTGCACCAGTTCCCGGTTGCGGGCGCAGACCGCGGTCGCTCCCGTGGCCGGGTCGCGCGCGATCAGATCGCCGTCCGACACGATTGGGTTGCCGTCGGGCGGCCGGCCGGCGCGAGTCACGAAGTCCTCCTCGGTGGAGAACACGAGACCTTGGCAGCGGTCGAAAGATTGGGAAAGCGCGACGCTGGGCGCCGCCACAGCCGCGCCCGCAGCCAAGAGGCCGAGCGCGACGGATCGAAGAACCTTGGGTCCTCGCATGGGAATTCTCCTTGATGAAATAACGCTGTTGATGAAAACGAGGCGGAGATTATCGGCCGCTAAGTAATAGGACCGTGATATTTGCCACAGCCTGCGCGTCATCAAAATGCGCAAGAAAATATTCCAGAACAGGGAGATAAGTATGTTGTTCCAACACCTAAGTATGCGGAATATATACTTTGAAGCTGGTGGCGGTTGCTTCTCGAGCCGCCTTCGTGTAGCGCTCACCCTCGCCTGTCGCCGCCCGCACGCCTGTGCTAGGCTCGCCGGGCTGTTGATCCGGCCAGAACCGCAGGGAATTCATGGCAAGTCCATCGCCACGCTTCACGCGCATCGCGGTTGCCTTCTCTCATGACGTGATCATGGCGGCGCTGTCGTTTGCGGTGGCGCTCTATCTGCGCCTTGGAGATCTGGCCTTTTCTGTGCTGTCCCAGTACTTGACCTGGCCGCTGGTGCTGTTCACCGCGGTATGCGCCGGTGTGTTCTGGTTCACCGGGCTTTACCGGGGCATCTGGCGCTACGCCTCCCAGAGCGACATGATCGCGATCGCCAAGGCGGTCACGCTGGCGCTTTTGATCTACCTGCCGATCACTTTCATGGTGACCCGCCTGGAGGCCGTGCCGCGCTCCATGCTGGTGATCAACTGGTTCGTCCTGGTTTTCATGCTGGCGGCCCCGCGCCTGATCTACCGGGTGCTCAAGGACAAAGGCTTTAAGCATCTGCTCGAGCGCCACGATCCAACCG
Source organism: Pseudomonadota bacterium (assembly GCA_039029395.1). Taxonomy (GTDB): domain Bacteria; phylum Pseudomonadota; class Alphaproteobacteria; order Kiloniellales; family JAKSDN01; genus JBCCGG01. The sequence continues at coordinate 42,407 of JBCCGG010000032.1, forward strand.
GCGTGCCGGTGCTGCTGATCGGTGCCGGCGACGGGGCTGAGGCCTTCATCCGCGAGATGGCGCGCGACCGCACAGCGCCCTACGAGGTGCTCGGCGTGGTCGACGAGAAAGGCAGCCGGGTCGGCCGGGAGATCCGCGGTATCAGCGTAATCGGCCATCTGGACAAACTGCCCGCGCTGATCGACCGGGTCAGCCGCTACCGGGAGCCGCAACGACTGATCTTAACCAAGCCGCTGACACGCGAGGCCATGGCCGACCTGCTGGCGGTCGCCGAAAAGCGGGGTATGACCCTGTCCCGCCTGCCGAGGTTGACAGATTTCGGCAGCGATGGCGGCGCGCCCTTGAAGCTGCGGCCGATCGCGATCCAGGATCTGCTGCGCCGGCCCCAGGCCAAGCTCGACCGGGACATCATGGGTCGCCTGGTGGCCGGGCGCCGGGTGCTGGTGACCGGCGCCGGCGGCACAATCGGCTCGGAGCTGACCCGCCAGCTGGCGGCGCAGGGGCCGGCCGAGCTGACCCTGATCGACAATTCGGAGTTCCTGCTCTACCAGATCGACCTGGAAATCGCCGAGCGTCACCCGGAGCTGGCCCGCGACGCGGCCTTGGCCGACGTGCGAGACCAGGAGCGTTTGGCCCAAATCCTGGCCGAACGCCGGCCCGAGCTGGTGTTCCACGCCGCTGCCTTGAAGCATGTGCCCCTGGTCGAGACCAATCCGGTCGAGGGCGTGCTGACCAATGTCATCGGTACCCGCAACACGGCCGAGGCCTGCCGGCGGGCCGGAGTCAAGGCGATGGTGCTGATCTCGACCGACAAGGCGGTCAATCCCTCCAGCGTGATGGGCGCCACCAAGCGACTCGCCGAGTGCTACTGCCAGGCGCTCGACTTGGAGGAGCGGGACCGCTCGGGTACCCGCTTCGTCACCGTGCGCTTCGGCAACGTGCTCGGCTCGACCGGCTCCGTCGTGCCCCTGTTCCAGCGCCAGCTGGCCGCCGGCGGGCCGCTCACCGTGACCCACGAGGACATGACCCGCTACTTCATGACCGTGCGCGAGGCGGTCGAGCTGGTGCTCGAGGCCTCGGCGCTCGCCGCTCTCTCACCGGTCGAGGACACCGGCAAGATTTACGTGTTGGACATGGGCGAGCCGGTCAAGATCGTCGATCTGGCGAGCCAGATGATCCGCCTGGCGGGACTCAGGCCTGGCAAAGACATCGATATCGTCTTCACCGGCCTGCGCCCCGGCGAGAAGCTGCATGAGCAACTGTTTCACGACCAGGAGCCCCTGGTGCCGACCAACCATTCCGGCCTGCGCCTGGCGGCCCCGCGCACCCTGAACCGGGAGCTTCTGGCGAGGGGCCTGGCCGAGCTGGAGGAGCAGGCGCTGCACCATCGTGAGCGCGAGCTGCACGCCACGCTGGCCCGCCTGGTGCCCGAGTACAGCCCACCGGAAGAGAGCGATCGCTCGGCCGCCGCGTCTTGACGGCCCGGCGGCCGCATCCTAAACCGGGCGCCTCCGCGCCACCTCGCTTCCAGGTCCCAAAAATGTCCGATACTCAGGCGGTTCGCCGCGCCCTGATCTCCGTTTCCGACAAGCGTGGCCTGGCAGATCTCGGCCAGGCCTTGGCCGCGCGCGGAGTCGAGCTGCTGTCAACCGGCGGCTCGGCCCGAACGCTCGCCGATGCCGGTGTACCGGTCACCGAGGTCTCGGCCCATACCGGCTTTCCCGAGGTCATGGACGGTCGGGTCAAGACGCTGCACCCCAGCATTCACGGCGGCATCCTGGCGCGCCGAGACAATCCGGGCGACCAAGCCGCCATGAGCGAGCACGCCATCGCGCCGATCGACCTGGTGGTTGTCAACCTCTACCCCTTTCGCGAGACCGTGGCGTCGGGCGCGGCTCCGGCGGACTGCATCGAGAATATCGACATCGGCGGCCCGGCCCTGATCCGGGCGGCGGCCAAGAACCACCCCTTTGTCACTGTTGTGACCGATCCGGGGGACTACCAGGCGGTGCTTGACGAGCTGGCCGCCCACGAGGGCGCAACCACGCTTGCCCTGCGCCAGCGACTGGCGGCAGCGGCCTATGCCCACACGGCGGCCTACGACGCGGCGATCGCCCATTGGATGGCGGCACAGCAGGGCGAGGCCTTTCCAGCCCAAATGTCGATTCCGGCGCGCCGGGCCGAGGTCCTGCGCTACGGCGAGAACCCCCACCAGACGGCAGCCTTCTATTTGGCCGACGGCGGCCCGGTTGAGCCCCGGCCCGGAGTCGCAACGGCGCGCCAGCTCCAGGGCAAGGCGCTCAGCTACAACAACCTGAACGACACCGATGCGGCATTCGAGCTGGCCGCCGAGTTCGACCAGCCGGCGGTCGCCATCATCAAGCACGCCAATCCCTGCGGGGCGGCGCTCGGCACGACCCAGGTCGAGGCCTATCTGAAGGCGCTGTCGAGCGACCCGGTTAGCGCCTTCGGCGGCATCGTCGCCCTCAACCGGTCGCTAGAGGCGGACACCGCGGCGGAGATTTCCAAGCTTTTCGTTGAGGTCATCATCGCGCCCGAGGTCAGCGACGGCGCGATCCAGACACTGGCCAAGAAGGAGAACGTCCGCCTCCTGGTGACCGGCGCCATGCCCGACCCGGCGGCCGGCGGCATGACCATGAAGGCGTTGGCCGGCGGCCTGTTGCTGCAGAGCCGGGACGACGGTCGCACCGGCGCGGACGACATCCGTGTGGTGACCAAGCGCGCGCCCGATGCCCGGGAGCTGGCCGACCTGATCTTTGCCTTCCAGGTCGCCAAGCACGTCAAGTCGAACGCCATCGTCTACGTCAAGGACGGGCTCACGGTCGGCATCGGCGCCGGCCAGATGAGCCGGGTCGATTCGGCGCGCATCGCCGCCTTGAAATCCCGCGAGGCGGTCGAGGCCTCCGGCGGCACCCGGCCCGGCACGGATGGCTCGGTGGTCGCCTCGGACGCCTTCTTCCCCTTCGCCGACGGTCTGATGGCCGCGGTCGAGGCCGGCGCCACGGCGGTCATCCAGCCAGGCGGCTCCATGCGGGACAACGAGGTGATCGCGGCGGCCGACGACGCGGGCCTGGCCATGGTCTTCACCGGCCAGCGCCACTTCAGGCACTAAAATGGCCGAGGCTTCCACACCCCTAAAACGGGACTTCGCACTGGAAGTTCACATGTCGCGCTGGGAGTTCTCGGCGCGCTACAACATGACCGCTTCGGACGCCGAGAGCATGACCTTGGCCGAGCTGCTGTCCTACGCCGAGCCGGCCGACAAGGCGGCCTTCGAGGCGCTTTGGCTGGGCTACACCGAGACCTATGGCGCACCGGACCTGCGCCAGGCGATCGCCGACACCTACGAGGGGCTCGCGGCCGAGGACGTGCTCTGCTTCGCCGGCGCGGAGGAAGGTATCTACACCGCCATGCGGGTGCTGCTGGGCGCGGACGACCACGCGGTGGTCGTGACGCCCAACTATCAAGCGGCCGAGACCGTGCCGCTCAGCGTCTGCGAGGTCACCGGCGTGCCGCTCGAGCCGGATCAGGGCTGGACGCTCGACATCGACCGGGTCGCCGCCGCCCTCAAGACCAATACCAAGCTGGTCTCGATCAACTTTCCCAACAACCCGACCGGCAAGATTCTCGAGCACGACCGCTTCGACGCCTTGGTGGATCTCTGCCGGGCGCGCGACATCTGGCTGTTCAGCGACGAGGTTTACCGGGGCATCGAGCGGGACCCCGCGTTGCGTTTGCCCCAGGCGGCCGACGCCTACGAGCGCGGCCTGTCGCTCGGTGTGATGTCCAAAGCCTACGGCCTGCCCGGCTTGCGCATCGGCTGGATTGCGTGCCGGGACCGCGCGCTTCTGGCGCGACTGGAACGCTACAAGCACTTCACGACGATCTGCAACGCGGCGCCCAGCGAGCGCCTGGCGCTGATCGCGCTGAACGCGCGCCAGAAGCTGCTCGCGCGCACCAACCGTCTGGCCGAGGCCAACTTGGCGCTGACAGAGAGCTTTCTGGCCGACTATGCCGAGCTCTTCTCCTGGCATCGGCCCGAGGGCGCTTGCGTCGGCTTCGTGCGCTACCGGGGCGAGGAGGGGGTCGAAGACTTTGCGGAGCGTCTGGTCCAGGAAGCCGGCGTGCTGCTGCTGCCGGCCAGCGTCTACCGCTCCGACTTAAACCCGGTGCCGGACGACCACTTCCGCATAGGCTTCGGCCGCAAGGATGTCGAGCAGGGCCTCGCCACCATGCGCGGCTGGTTGCAACGCAACCGGCCGTAAACGGAGCGCGCAGGATGTTCGATACCAAGTTCGCGATCGTCGTGCGCGACGACCTGGCGGTGTGGCAAAAGCTCAATGTCACCGCTTTCCTGACCAGTGGCGTTGTCGGTGCCGACCCGCAGATTATCGGCGAGCCATACGAGGACGCGGCCGGCAACCGCTATCACCGGCTATCGGTCCAACCGGTCATCGTGCTGGCGGCCGACGACGCCACTCTTGTCAAGATCTATCGCCGGGCCATGGAACGGGGCGTGCCGCTCGCGCTCTACATCGAGGAGATGTTCGCGACCGGCCACGACGCGGCCAACCGGGCGGCGGTCAAGCAGGTTGCGCCAGAGGACATGAAGATCGTCGGGCTGGGCCTACGCGCTGAGCGCAAAATCGTCGACAAGGTAACCCGCGGCGCCAAGCTGCACGGGTGAGAGGCGCTTCGTTCAGGAGCCGGCACCGTCCTTGCGGGCTTTGATCTTCTTGTAGGCGACCGGCAGAATCGCAAGCACGGCCAAACCGACCAAGGCGGCCAGGATCTCGGGCGTGAATATGCCTTCTGCGGAGAACTCCTCGTTGTTCTCGAGCACGCTGCCGAGGCCAGCGCCGGTTAGGGCAATCACGAAGGTGCCGGGGATAATGCCGATGAAGGTCGCCGCCATGTAAGTGCCCAAACGCACGCCCAGAAGCGCCGGCACCAGATTGACCAGCCAGAAGGGGAACAGGGGAATCAGGCGCAGCACCAGGAGGTAGTTGAAGGCGTTCTCCTGGAAGCCCGCTTCCATCTTCTGGATTGCCGGCCCGGCGCGGGCGCGAAGCGTGTCGCCGAAAGCGGTCTTGGCAATCAGAAAGATCGCGGTTGCGCCGATTGTCGCGCCGATCACCACCGCGATCGTGCCGATCCAGGTGCCGAACAAAAGGCCGCCGACAATCGTCAGCACCAGGCCGCCGGGCAGGGAGACCGCCGTCGCCACCGCGTAGATCAGCATGTAGACCAGGATTGCCGCGAGCCCCAGGCGCGCCACGGTATCCGTCAAGAGCGCGTGATTTTCCTTGAGCGCCTCGAAGGTCAGATATTCGTCCAGGTCGAGCGCGAAGATCGTGATGCCGATCGCGACCAGCACGACCAGCGGAATGAACCGCTTGGCCGTGCCGCTTGAGCTCTTCGTCATTCTTGGGCCCCCCCGAGCCTGTGCGCCATCATGGTCCTTCATGCCGGCTCCTTCATGCCCGGTCGCACGCTACCCCAGCCACCGCGGCGCGCGAACCTCTTTTTGGTGAGCTTAGATCGGTTCGTCCCGGACAAGGTTTATCCTTCGACCAGGAGCTTGTAGTCGGGCATGGTGTTGAGCGGGCAGGAATAGAGGTACTCGCCCGGCTCTAGTTCGACCGGATAGTCCTTGGTCACGCCCGGGTCCAGGCCGGCGGCGCCGAGCAGCGCGGTGGTTGCTTGTGGCCTTCTCATCGGGAGCCTCACCTACGCGGTTTCAGTCGCAACAAACCTCGTACAACCTGCCATGGGGGCCGAAACCGGGCCACCGGCCGGACCAACAAACCTCGCCACTATGAGATGGGGCCGAACGACCGCTTGCCATGCCGGTCACACGCCGTTGTGATAGGCTGTGACGCAGGCGACCGCATTCGGGGGAGGGACCGCCATCTCGCGCCAGCTTGGCCCATTAACGCTCCGGCAAGGCTTTCAGCGTCATCTGGGAGCGCCCTGACGGTGCCTGGAGCCTGCTGCCTGTGACCACGCCCCAGATTATTCTCTTCGTCCTCTTGGCGGCGCTTTTCGGCCTGCTGGTGTGGGGCCGCTGGCGCTATGACGTGGTCGCCTTCGCGACCTTACTGGCCGCCGTGGTGACCGGCCTGGTGCCGGCCGGCGAGGCTTTCACCGGTTTCGGCCATCCGGCGACCATCACGGTCGCGGCGGTCCTGATCCTAAGCCGTGCGCTGGCCAGCTCCGGAGCGACCGATCTGCTTGCCAAACTGGTCATGCCGGCAACCGGGCATACCCAGACCCATATCGGCGCCTTGATGGGCGTCGGCGGCACGCTCTCCAGCTTCATGAACAATGTCGGCACCCTTGGTCTCTTGATGCCGGTTGCCTTGCAATCGGCACGCAAGGCCGGTCGCCCGGCGGCGCTCATTCTCATGCCGCTTTCCTTTGGCTGCATCTTGGGCGGCCTGGTCACCCTGATCGGCACGCCGCCCAACATCATCGTCGCCAACATCCGCGCCGAGGTCGCCGGCGAGCCTTTCGGCATGTTCTCCTACAGCCCGGTCGGTCTGGTCTGCGCGCTGGCCGGTATCGCCTTCGTGGCCCTGATCGGCTGGCGCCTGGTGCCTCTGCGCGCCGGCCAGCGGGACGACGGCGAGGATCTGTTCGACATCGAGGACTACGTCACCGAGGTCCGGGTGCCCAAGAGCTGCAAGGCCTGGGACAAGACCCTCGACGAGCTGGAAGAGATGACCAAGGACATCGAGGCCCAGGTGGTCGGCCTGATCCGGGGCCGCAAGCGGACCAGTCGGCCGGAGGGCCGGGAGCGCCTGCAGGCCCGCGACGTGCTGGTGATCGAGGCGGCGCCGACCGAGATCGACAAGTTCATTACGGCGCTTGGCCTGGAGCTGGTCGGCCGGGGCAACGCGGTGAGCAGCCTAACCAAGAACGCCGATGCCGAGCTATTGGAAGCGGTCATCGCCCAGGGCTCGCGCCTCGAGGGACGATCGGTCGAGTCCCTGCGCATGCCAAGCCGCTATGGAGTCAATCTGATCGCGCTCTCGCGCCAGGGTAAGCCGCACCGGGGCCGCCTGCGCAAGATTAAGCTGCGGATCGGCGACGTGCTGCTGTTGCACGGCGATAAGGAGCATCTGGCCGACGCCGTCGCTTCCTTCGGCTGCCTGCCGCTTGCCGAGCGCGATCTCAACTTCGGCCGGCGCCACCAGGCGCCCTGGATGATCGGGATCTTCGCCTTGGCCATCGCGGCGGCCAGTCTGGGACTGGTCACCATACCGATCGCGCTGGGCCTGGCGGTCGCGGTCATGGTGGTCGCCAACATGATCCCGGTGCGCGAGATTTATGACGGGGTCGATTGGCCGGTCATCGTCTTGCTGGGCGCCCTCATCCCGGTCGGCGGTGCGCTCCAGTCGACCGGCGCCACCGAGGTTATCGCCGATGGGATCGTGACGATCACCGTGGGTGCGCCGCCGGTCGTCGTTCTGGTGCTTCTGATGGTCGTCACCATGACCCTGTCGGACATCCTCAACAACGCCGCCACCGCGGTCGTCATGGCGCCGATTGGGATCAGCCTGGCAGAGCGCCTGGGGGTTGCCGCCGACCCCTTCCTGATGGCGGTGGCGGTTGGCGCTTCTTGCGCCTTTCTGACCCCGATCGGCCATCAGAACAACGCGCTGGTCATGGGACCGGGCGGCTACCGCTTCAGCGACTATTGGCGCATGGGCCTGCCGCTGGAGGTGATCATCGTCGCGGTCGCCACGCCCATGATCCTCGTCGTCTGGCCCTTTTGAGATCTGGCGCGGCACCGGCCCGCTGTCGTAACCCCCAAACGACTTCAGACCCCACACGTAAAAAAGGCCCGGGGCTGGCTCACCCCGGGCCTTTAGTGGTTAAGGCTAGGTTTCCACTTTTTATTCGCGCATGACGCCTAGGATGCTGAGCAGCCAGATGAAGATGGTCACGAAGCTGCCGTAGAGCAGGAAGGCGCCGAAGATTGCCTTGCGTGTCGTCACGTCATGGCCGTCCGACTCGTAGTACATGTTCTTGATCATCTGGGTCTCGTAGGCGGTCAAGCCCGCGAAGACTAGGACCACGATGATCGCCAGCACGAGGTGGAACATGCCGCTTTGGAGCAGGAAGGCATTGACCAACACCGCGATCAGGATGCCGATGGTTGCCATCGCGAGAAAGGCGCCCATTGGGGCCAGGTTGCGCTTGGTCGTGTAGCCATAGAGGCTCAAGCCCGCAAAGGAGGCGGCCGTGATGAAGAACACCCGGACCATGCTGTCGCCGGTGTAGAGCAGGAACATGGGCGCCATGAGCGCGCCCCACATGCCCGCATAGACCCAGAAACAGGCCTGTGCGGCGCCGACCGACTTGGACATCATGATGCGCGGCGCGATGAAGCCCATGCCGATGATGCCGAAGAACAGCACGATGCGCATCGGCCCAAGGGCGATGGCTTGCATGATCGCCGGGTTCATGGCGACCAAAAGGGCAACGATGCCGGTGAAGGCAACGCCCAAGGACATGTAATTGTAGACTCGCAGCATATAGCTGCGCAGGCCGACATCGATCTCGGCACTGCGCGCTTGGGTGCGGGTCATGGTGTTGCGATCAGGACCGAATGCCATGTTTTCCTCGTCGTTTCGTGTGTATCGCAGTGTCTTGTCTCATATTGGAACACAAAGGTCACGAATCAATCAAGTTCGACCCGGGCGCCACCATCTAAGTGTCTGATTCTGCTCTCAAGGGCGTTAATTTTCTTTAATCGTTCCTAAGGTGCGGCATAGCCTTTTGGGTCAGTGCTCGCCAAGTGCCGGCAAATCCTAGGATCAGAGTCGTAGAAACGGCCAAAAGCGCGGTCGCCACAAGAGCTTCCGGCAGGAAGTCGAAGGGCATGTCCATCACCTCGGTGACAATAACATAGGCCGCGATCGTGCCGACCACGCCGGCGATGATGGCGCTGACCAGGCCAAGAAGGCCGTACTCCATCAAAAAGGCGCGGCCCAGATCGCCCCGGGTCGCGCCCAGCACCTTGAGCACCACCGCGTCGTAAACCCGGCGCCGGTGGCCGGCGGCGATCGCACCGGCGAGAACCAGCACGCCGGACAGCAAGGCGACGCCGGCGGTGGCGCGCAGGGCATTGGCGATTTGGCCGACCAGTTGAGCGACCGCCTCCAGGGCTTGGCGCACGCGGATCGACGAGACGTTCGCAAAGCTGTCGATCACCGCGCGCTCGATCGCGTCCTCCGCGCCGGGCGCCGCGCGGACCGTGGCGATGTGGGTCTGGGGCGCCGATTCCAGCAGGCCAGGTGAGAACACCATGACGAAGTTGATGCCCATGGTGGTCCAGTCGATCACCCGCAGGTTGGCGATCGTCACCTCGATGTCCCGGCCCAGGATGTTGATGCTCAAGCGGTCGCCCAGTTCGAGGCCGAGCAGCTCGCCGACCTCGGCGTCGAGCGAGACCAGGGGCTCGCCGTCATAATCGGCCGGCCACCAATCGCCCAACACCAGCTCGGTGCCTTCGATCGGCTCCCGGGTCCAGGTCAGGCCGCGGTCGCCGCGAAACACCCAGTCGATCTCGTCAGGTATGGTCAATTCCGAGACGGGTGTGCCGCGCACCGCCGAGATGCGGCCGCGCAGCATCGGCACCCGCTTCATCTCCTCGACCCCGGGCTGGGCGGCAATTGTCTCCTCGAAGGCGGCCACCTGATCCGGCTGAATGTCGATGAAGTAAGCGAAGGGCGCCTCGTCGGCCAGGTCGCCCTTGAGCTGATTGCCCAGGTTGCCCTCGACCTGGGCGATCGCGATCAGCACCGTCAGACCGAGGCCCAGGGATAGCACGACGCTGTTGGTCGGCGCGCCCGGTCGGTGCAGGTTGGCCACGGCGAGGCGCAGACCCGGGTGCTTGAGCCTGGGCACCCGACGGGCGAGCGCTTGAACCAGGCGGCCGGCCAGCGCGAAAAGCACCAGCGCGCAGGCCGCGCCGAACACGAACCAGGCGGCGAGCCAGCGGTCCGCCGCGGTAACGATGGTGAGCCCGGCCAAAAACGCCGCCAAGACGCCCAGCGCGAGCCAAAAGGGCCGGCCGATGCCGCCGTGGGGCGGCGCCACCAGGGCGCGGAACAGCTGGCCCCCGGAGACCGCCCGGGCGCGTGCCAGCGGCCAGAGTGTGAAGGTCAGCGTGATCAGCACGCCGAACAGGGCGGCCAGTGCCAGCGGCGCCGGATAGAGCGCGATCTCGGCGCTCCAGCCAAGCTGGTCGGACAGCAGCGCCGCGACCGCGAGCGGCGCCAGAGCACCGATCGCCAGGCCGAGCACGATGCCCAGGCCGGCGATCACCAGGACCTGCATCAGATAAAGTTGAAAGATTAGGCGGCTCGGGGCGCCGAGGCACTTCAGGGTCGCGATTGTCTCGGTCTTGCCTTCCAAATAGCCGCGCGCCGCATTGGCCACGCCGACACCGCCGACCAGTAGCGAAGTCAAGCCGACCAGTGTGAGGAAAAGGCCCAGGCGCTCGATGAAACGGGTCACGCCGGGCGCCGCCTGAACGCTGTCTCGGATGCGCCAGCCGGCCTCGGGAAAGGTTGTTTCGATCTCCTGGCGCACCGCGGTGACGGACTGGCCCTCGGGCACGCGTAAGCGGTAGTGGTAATGCACCAGGCTGCCGGGTTGAACCAGCCCGGTGGCCGGCACGCTGTCGCTCGAGACCATGAAGCCCGGGCCCAAGATCAGCGCTTGAGCGGTGCGGTCAGGCTCCTGGACCAGGACCGCGCGCAGCTGGTAGCTGGTGGCGCCCAGCTCGACCAGATCGCCAACCTTCGCATCGAGCCGGGCCAGCAAGGTCGCATCCGCGGCCGCGCCCCAGATACCGTCGCGCTCTTCCAGCACCTCCTCAAGGGGCAGTGGCGGGTCAAGCTTGACCTGGCCGTAGAGCGGATAGAGATCATCGACGCCGCGCAGCTCAACCAGGCTGCGACGGCCACTCTCTCCGGTCGATCGGGCCATGGCCCGCGTGTGGGTCGAGACCGACAGGTCGCCTTGGGTCTCTAGGAAGGCGCGCTCCTCCTCGCTCGCCGGGCGGTATCCCAATCGCATGTCCAAATCGCCGCCGAGCAGCTTTCGGCCGTCGGCCTGCAGCCCGCTCAACATGGACGACGACACGGATCCGACCGCGGCGATCGCGCCGACCCCGAGCGTCAGGCAGGCCAGGAAGATCACGAAGCCCCTAAGTCCGCCGCGCAGCTCGCGCCGCATCAGCCGGAACGCCAGACCCACGCCGTTGCCCGATGGCGCTGGACTCATCCTTGGGCGCCCGCCCTATCGAGCGCCGGGCCGAGCGCGCTGTCGGCCTCGATGCGGCCGTCCAGCAGGCCAATCTGGCGATGACAGCGGGCCGCCAAGGTGCGGTCGTGAGTGATCATCACAAGAGTGCTGCCGTGATCGGCCTGAAGCTGGAACAGCAGATCGACCACGACCCCGCCGGTCTCGGCGTCCAGGTTGCCGGTCGGCTCGTCGGCCAGCAACAGGTCGGGCTCCGGCGCGAAAGCGCGCGCCAGGGCGACCCGCTGCTGCTCGCCGCCCGAGAGCTGGCCCGGATAGTGGCCCAGGCGGTCGCTCAGGCCGACCTGGTCGAGGCAGGCCTTGGCGCGCTCGAAGGCGTCGGCCCGGCCGGCGAACTCCAAGGGCACGGCGACGTTTTCCAGGGCGGTCATGCTGGGGATCAGGTGAAATGCTTGGAACACGATGCCGATGCGCGCGCGCCGGAACAGCGCCAGGCGGTCTTCGTCCAAGCCTGAAAGGTCGACGCCGGCGACCTCGACCAGGCCGCCGGTGGGGCGCTCCAGGCCGGCCACCACCATGATCATCGAGGTTTTGCCTGAACCGGACGGTCCGACCACGCTGACCGTTTCGCCGGGTGCGACTGTGAGGTCGATGCCCTTGAGGATCTCGACTGGGCCGGCGGCCGCCGAGAGGCAAAGCTCAAGGCCCTCGAGGCGAACCATTGGTCGAATCGTCGGCCCCCCGGGCCCTGGCGTGGCGGAGATATCCATCGAGCGGTGAAGTTCCTTGTAGCCGGTCGCGGCGCCTAACCCCGGCATATGGCCAGTTCCCTTGATAAGTCAACTGATAGCCCATCTTGACCCGCCGCCTTTCAGTTGCGATCTAGTGCCAATGCCTGCCTTGCTCCCGCCAATCCTCGGACGCTCGCTCGGCGCCCTCGCCCTTTTGGCGCTGCTGTTAGTCGCGCCCGGACAGGCGCGCGCGGCGGAGCTCAAGCTGCTCGCCTTCGGCGACAGCCTGGTGCACGGCTACGGTTTGGCCGATGGCAATACCTTTCCCGAGCAGCTCGAAGCGGCGCTCCAGGCGGCGGGTCATGACGTAAAGGTGATCAATGGCGGCAACTCGGGCGACACCACGGCTGCCGGCCGGGCGCGGCTGGACTGGTCGCTCGCCGAGCGGCCCGACGCGGTACTGGTAGAGCTTGGCGCCAACGATAGCCTGCGCGGGCTCGATCCGGACCAGACCTATGCCAATCTGGACGCCATCCTGACTCGGCTCGGCGACGAGGGCCTGCCGGTCCTGCTGGCCGGGATGCTGGCGCCGCGCAATCTGGGCACGCGCTACACCGAGGCCTTCGACTCGGTCTATCCGCGCCTGGCCGAAAAGCACGATGTCGCGCTTTATCCCTTTTTCCTGGACGGCGTCGCGCTGGACCCAAGCCTCAACCAAGCCGACGGCATTCACCCCAACGCGGCCGGTGTCGGGGTCATCGTAGAGCGCATCACCCCGGCCGTGGTCGCGCTAATCGAACAGGCCGGCCGGAAGGACAGTAGCGAATGAGCGACAACGAAGGCGTGCGCTTCAAGGCGGCCTCGGCACGCGGCGGGGATTGGCGTCAGGCGACTCTGGCCTGCCTTGCCGAGCTGGGCGAGACCCCAGCCGAGGCCAATCTGGGATTCCTCTACGGCACGTCGCCGCTGGCCGGCGACCTGGACCACATTCTGGCTCTGCTGCGCGACACCACCCGGGTCGAGACCTGGGTCGGCACGGTCGGCGGCGGCATCGCTTCGAGCGGCGTCGAGTATCACGAGGAGCCGGCGGTCTCGATCATGGTGGCCGCCCTCCCGGAAGACGGCTTTCGGGTGTTCCAACCGGTGGTCGACAGCCTGGCGCCGTTTCAGGCCGAGCACGGCGAATGGATCGAACGGCACGGTCCCTTCTTCGGCATCGTCCACGGCGACCCGCGCAACGCCAAGATCGACCAGGTGCTGAGCGAGCTCTCGGCGGCCACCTCGACCTTTCTGGTGGGCGGCCTGAGCGCCGCGCCCGAGGCCATGCCTCAGATCGCCGGGCGGGTTGTCGAGGGCGGCCTCTCCGGCGTCCTTTTCGATCCAGGTCTGGCGGTCGTCTCGGGCCTATCCCAGGGGTGCTCGTTGATCGGGCAGCAGCGCCTGGTGACCGAGTGCGAGCGCAACGTCATCAAGACCCTCGATGGCCGCCCGGCGCTCGAAGTTCTTAAGGAAGACATCGGCGAGATCCTGGCGCGCGACCTCAGGCGCATCGGCGGCTACATCCACGTCGCCTTTCCGATCCCTGGGACCGACACCGGCGATTACCTCGTGCGCAACCTGATCGGCCTGGATCTAGAGCGCCAATTGGTCGGCGTCGGTGAGCTGGTCACCGAGGGTCAGGCGATCCAATTCTGCCGACGGGACAACGCCTCGGCCGAGCAGGATCTGAAGCGCATGCTGAGCGACGTCAAGGCGCGCGCCGACCGGCCGCCCAAGGCAGCGGTCTACTTTTCCTGTCTGGCGCGTGGGCCTCATCTCTTTGGGCCCCAGTCCGAGGAGCTACGTCTCTTGCGCGACGAGCTGGGCGATTTGCCCTTGGTAGGCTTCTACGCCAACGGCGAGATTTCCAACAACCGGCTTTACGGCTACACCGGCGTCTTGGCCTTGTTCCTATAGCCTGGCTCTGTCAAAAGACCGTTCTCCCAAACATCGGAAGGCAGCGAGCAGCTCATGGACTATCGGCGTCTCGGCCGCAGCGACATCAAGGTCAGCGCAATTTGCCTCGGCAGCATGACCTGGGGCGAGCAGAACAGCGAGGCCGAGGGCTTCGAGCAGATGGACCGGGCCTTCGACCTGGGGGTCAACTTCATCGACACGGCCGAGATGTATGCCGTGCCGGCGCGCGAGGAAACCTACGGCCGCAGCGAGGAGGTGATCGGCAACTGGATGGCCGCGCGCGGCAATCGTGACAAGGTGGTGCTGGCCACCAAGGTGGTCGGCCCGGGCAGCCATTTCCAGTATATCCGCGACGGCAAGACCCGGCACAACCGGGAGCACATCGAAGCCGCGGTCGAGGACTCCCTGAGGCGCCTCAAGACCGACTACATCGACCTCTACCAGCTGCATTGGCCGGAGCGAAACATCCGCGCGTTCGGCGTCCTGGGCTACGACCACCAGGACGACCACCCGGAGACTGTGCCCATGGAGGAGACCCTGGCGGTGTTGGACGACTTGGTCACGGCCGGCAAGATCCGCACGGTCGGCCTGTCCAACGAGACCGCTTGGGGCACCATGCGCTTTCTGAACCTGGCCGAGCAGGGCTTGGGACCGCGCATGGTGTCGATCCAGAATCCCTACAGCCTGCTCAACCGCTCCTTCGAGACCCGCCTGGCCGAGGTCGCGATCCGCGAAGACTGCGGCCTACTGGCCTATGCGCCCCAAGGCGCCGGAAGCCTGGGCGGCAAGTACCTCAACGGCGCGAAACCGGCTGGCGCGCGTTTCACCCTGTTCCCGGACAATCGCCGCTACCAGGGCCCCCATGCGGACCGGGCAGTGGCGGCCTATGTGGCGCACGCCCGCGAGCATGGCCTCGATCCCTTGCAGATGGCCTTGGCCTACGTGCTGGCCCAGCCCTTCATGACATCGGCGATCATCGGTGCCACCACCATGGATCAGTTAAACAACAGCCTAGCCACCCATGACATGAATCTTGCCCCGGAGGTGTTGGAAGGCATAGAGAAGATCCATAAGGAAAACCCCTATCCTTGCCCTTGAGGGCGACAAGAAGAAACTTCGAGCCACCCGACGAGCGACCATGCGACTCTTCACCGCCATCACCCTCCCGGAGGAGGTGCAGGACCAGCTGGCCGGCTTGGCCAACGGCCTGCCCGGCGCGCGCTGGGTCAACGCCGATAGCCTGCACCTGACCTTGCGATTCCTGGGCGAGCTGGATGGCGCCGAGGCGGCCGACGTGGACACCGCGCTGACCGAGATCCACCTGCCCGGCTTCGAGCTCGAGCTGGCCGGGGTATCCCACTTCGGCGACGGCCGCAAAGTGCGCTCCCTGTGGGTCGGGGTCGGGGCCAATCCGGCGCTCACGCGCCTTCAGTCCAAGATCGAGATGGCGGTGGTGCGCGCCGGCCTGGCGCCCGAGCGGCGCAAATTCAAGGCCCATGTCACGCTCGCCCGCTTCAAGTCGAGCCCCGGGTCCAAGCTGCAGGAGTTTCTGGCTCACCACGCGCTGTTTCGCTTGCCACCCTTTCCGGTAACCAGCTTCACGCTCTATTCCAGCTTCCTGTCCCACGAAGGCGCGATCTACCGGGCCGAGGCCGACTATCCCCTGGAGCGTCCGGAGCTGGTGGCCGCTCCCGAGGCTTAACCGAGAAAACGGTCCAGCGTGCGCTCGACCGACTGAACGTAGCCGCCGCCGAAAAGTGTCACGTGGACCAGCAGTGGGTAGAGGTTGTAGAGCTCGCGCCGGGTCTCGAAAAAGCCAGGAGCGATGGGCCGCAGCTCGCCATAGCGCTCGAAGAAGGCCTCACCGAAGGTACCGAAAAGAGTTGTGAAGGCGAGCTCAATCTCCGGATCGGCATAGTAGATCGCCGGGTCTAGCAGGGCGGCGATGCGCCCTCCCGCAGCAAGGATGTTGCCGTCCCAAAGGTCGCCATGGATCAGCGCGGGCCGGTTCGGCTCGTCGATCCAGGTCTCCAGGCGGCCGCAAAGTGTCTCCAGACGCCCGAAGCTCGCGGCCGGCAGGCGGCCGGCTTCGAGCGCCCGACGGCCCATGGTGAGCAGACGCTGGTCCCGGAAGAAATCGATCCAGCTTTCACTCCAGGGATTGGGCTGGGGCAGGGCGCCGATCAGGGTGTCGTAGGGATAGCCGAAAGCCTCTGCGCCGACCCCATGCAGCCCGGCCAGAAGCTCGGCCGCGTGGCGCTCGGCGCTGGCGTCGAGGCGCCCATCCGATGGGATGAACGCCAGCACCAGCAGATTGTCGCTGGCGGCCAACACCTCGGGCACCGGAACCTTGTCGACCTTTGCCAGGTCGCGCAACATGCGGCCCTCCAAGGCCAGGCCGCCCTCCGGCGCAAGCTTGACCACCACCACCGTGTCGTCGGCTAGCTCGACCTTGGCGACCTGCGCGATGCAACCACCGCTTAAGGGGGTTGCGGCCAGCGGCTCCTGGCCGGTGATGTTCGCCAAGCGGGCGCGCAGCTGCGGCGTCAGCAGGCTCACGCAAGTGCGTGGCGCAGTGCGGCGATGAGCCCCGGCATCGCCTCTTCGATCTGCGCTAGAGCCCGTCGGTAATCGGCCTCGTCACCGCCGAAGGGATCGGACACCTCGCCATCGGGATCGTCGCTGAAGGCGCGCAGCAGATGGCACTTGGCGATCGTGTTCTCCGGGCAGAGCACCCGCAACTTGTCCCGGTGGCCTCGGTCCATCATGACAATCAGTTCGAAGGCCTCCAGATCGGCCGACACGAGGGGTCGGGTGCGGTGGGCGCTGAGGTCGTAGCCGCGCGTGGCGGCGCAGCTCACCGCGAGCGCACTGGCCGGCTGGCCGACCGGTGGCCCGGCCAGGCCGGCGGAGGCCACGTCGACCCGCGCGGTCAGCCCAGCGTCGGCCAGCTTGGCGCGCAAGACCGCCTCGGCGCTCGGCGAGCGGCAGGTGTTGCCGGAGCAGAGGAAGAGAACCTTGACCTCGGCCATGATGCTTAGAGATGGTCGCGCTGCAGCGCCTTGATGAGACCGCCGACGCCGTCCTCGATCAGATCGAGGGCGTGGGTGTAGTCGCCCGGGCCGCCGTAGTAGGGGTCGGGCACGTCCGGGTTACGCACGGGCGGCGTTGCGAAATCCATGAAGAGGTGTAGCTTGCCGACCGCCCGGTCAGGGCACATGCCGAGCAGCTGCATGTGGTGGCCCCGATCCATGGAAACGATGAGGTCGAACTCCTCGAAGTCCTTCTTGCGGAAACGGCGGGCGCGCAGCTCGGAAAGATCGTAGCCGCGCTGCTGGGCGTACTCGATCGCCATGGGAGTCGGCGGATCGCCGGCGTGAAAGTCGATCAGGCCGCAGGAATCGACCGCGACCCGCGCCTCCAGCTTGGCCGCCGTCAGCTGGCCGCGCAGCACGCCTTCGGCTGTCGGCGAGCGGCAGATGTTGCCGGTGCAGACGAATAGAACCTTGATCTCGCTCATGGAGAGCACGCTCACAAGCTTGGTGCGGGACAGCTCCTCGTCTATCATCGCCGCCGTCATGCCGCAACCAGAGGCCCCGCCCATCGTTGTCTTGACTGGCGCTGGAATCTCCAAGGAGTCCGGTCTGGATACCTTTCGCGATGCCGACGGCATCTGGGCGAAGGTCTCGATCGAGGAGGTCGCGACGCCGGAGGCCTTCCGGCGCGACCCGGCCAAGGTGCACGGCTTCTACAACGCCCGGCGCCAGGGGCTTATGGAAAACGGCGTTGCACCCAACGGTGCCCACGAGGCTTTGGTCCGCTTGGAGCGTGAATGGCCCGGCGAGATCCTTCTGGTGACTCAGAACATCGACGACCTGCACGAGCGCGCAGGATCGCGCAACCTGCTCCATATGCATGGCGAGATCCTCAAAGCGCGCTGCCTTGCTTGCGGTCAGGTCAGCCCTTGGGTGGGCGACATGTCCTTGGAAAGCAGCTGCCCAAGCTGCGGGCAGGTCGGCCACATGCGGGTCAACGTGGTCTGGTTCGGCGAGATGCCCTTTGCCATGGACATGATTTATCAGGCCCTGGCGCGCTGCGGCCTCTTTCTCTCGATCGGCACCTCGGGCAACGTCTATCCGGCGGCCGGCTTCGTCCAGGAGGCGCGGATGGTGGGCGACGCCTATACGGTCGAGCTGAACCTGGAGCCGTCGGAAGGCCACAGCCTTTTCGCCGAACGGATCTATGGCCCGGCCACGGAAGTGGTGCCGGCCTATGTGGAACAGCTGTTGACCGGTCGATGAATGGTGCCGAGGAGCTCGCCGCTTTGCTTGCCCAAGCCCGTGCTTGCCGGGTCTGCGAAGCCCACCTGCCGCTTGGGCCTCGGCCGGTATTGCGCGCGCAGGCCAGCGCCCGACTCCTGATCGTCGGCCAGGCGCCGGGCACCAAGGTGCACGAAAGCGGGATCCCCTGGAACGACGCCAGCGGCGACCGCCTGCGCGACTGGCTGGCATTGGAAAAGGAAGATTTCTACGACGACAGCCGCATCGCGATCTTGCCCATGGGGCTCTGCTATCCGGGCCGCGACCCGCGTGGCGGCGACTTGCCGCCTCGCCCGGAGTGCGCGCCGCTCTGGCACCCGCCAGTGACTGCGCAGCTGCCCAACATCTCACTCACTCTGCTGGTCGGGCTCTACGCTCAAGGCCACTATCTCGGCAAGGCCCGCAAGGGTTCGCTCACAGAGACCGTGAAGGCCTGGCGCGACTATGGTGACGAGCGGATGCCTTTGCCCCACCCGAGCTGGCGCAACACCGGCTGGCTCAAGAAGAACCCCTGGTTCGAGAAAGACCTGCTGCCCGAGCTGCGGAACCGAGTCGCCGCGCTGATGTGAGCAAAATGGAGCCGCCATGACACCGCTTCACTTCCAGAGGATTTCTCAGGTCGGCAAGACACTGCGTGCCGGAGAGGTCAGCGCGCGTGACCTGACCGAGCTCATGCTCGCGCGCATCGCCGAGCACGACGGCAGACTCAATGCCTACATCACGGTGACCGACGCCTTGGCCCGCGAACAGGCAGACCAAGCGGATGCGGAGCTCGCCAGCGGCCGGGATCGGGGGCCGCTGCACGGTATCCCGATCGCGCTGAAGGACCTCTTCGCCACGGCGGGCATCCGCACCACCGGCGGCTCCAAGCTGTTCGAAGACTGGGCGCCGGATCACGATGCCACCGTTGTGATCCGCTTGCGCGAGGCCGGCGCCGTGCTGCTCGGCAAGACCGGCATGCACGAGCTGGCCTATGGCAACACCAGCATCAACGCCTGGTACGGAGCTATCGGCAATCCCTGGGCGCCAGACCACGATCCCGGCGGCTCGAGCGGCGGTTCGGCCGCAGCGGTTGCTGCCGGCTTGGCCTATGCGGCGCTCGGCAGCGACACCGGCTGTTCGATCCGACAGCCGGCCCACTGCTGCGGCATCGTCGGGCACAAGCCGACCTTCGGCCTGGTCAGCAAGGCGGGCGTGCTCCCGCTGGTTTGGACCATGGACCACGTGGGTCCGCTTACCCGGTGCGTTGCGGATGCGGCGATGGTCCTGAGCGCGATCGCGGGCCCCGACCCGAGCGACCCTTACTCCGTCCCTGGGGCGTCCGCAGGTCCTTTCGATGCGGCCTGTGGGTCGCTTGAAGGCACGCGGATCGGCGTGATCAGGCGCTACTTTTTCGAGGGTCGGCCGGAGGTCATCGACTTGGTCGAGGCCGCCTTGAAGGTGCTGCGCGACCAAGGCGTGCAGTTGCTGGAACTGGACATCCCCGACCTGGACGAGGCGATCGGCGCGGCCGCCACGACCTTCGCAGAGGCGAGCGCGATCTACGAGCAGGACCTGAGCAAGCGGCCCGAGGACTTCAGCGACGAGCTGCGCGGCAAGCTGCAAGGGGCGCTGGACAAGGGGCCGATGGAGTACGTCAGGGCGCAGCACTTCCGCCGCGGCTTCATCGCGCGAATGGACCAGCTGATGGCCGCTTGCGATGTGCTCGTGGCCCCGACCGCGACGGTCGCGGCGGCAGCGATCGCCGAGCGACCGAAAGACTACGGCCGGCTGGGCTGGAAGAACACCGGTATCTTCAACTTCACCGGCCAGCCCTCTATCTCGATGCCCTGCGGCTTCACGCCCGACGGCCTGCCGGTCGGTCTGATGCTGACCGGGCGTCCTTTCGAGGATGATAAGGTGCTGCGAATTGCGGCCGCTTTCGAGCGGGCGACGCCGTGGCACCAGAGGCACCCGCCCCTATAGCGCCTGGCCGCGCACCAGGCGGGGCAGATCGCCGACCAGGCCCATGGCGTGGCGCATGAAGAGGCGCTTGACCGGCGGCAGACGGTTGACCGCGGCAAGGCCCAGGTCGCGGGCCAGGCGGACCGGTCCGATGTCGTTGGAAAACAGGCGGTTCAGGCCGTCGGTCGCCGCGGCCAGGGATAGACTGTCGAGCCGGCGCCAGCGCTCGTAGCGCTGCAGCTGGTCGATCTGGCCCGGATCCAGGCCGAGACGCAGGGCGTCGACCACCACCTCGGCCAGGGCCGCCACGTCGCGCAGGCCCAAATTGAGGCCTTGGCCGGCGATCGGGTGGATCGCGTGGGCGGCATCGCCGATCAGAGCCAGGCGCGGCGCGATCATGCGCGAGGCCTGAAGGAAGGCAAGCGGGTAGCTCCAGCGCCGGCCGATCACCTGGAGCGCCCCAAGGCTGTCGCCAAAGCGGCGCTGCATTTCGTTCGAGAAGGCCTCGTCGTCGAGCGCCATCATGACCGGCACCAGGTCCTTGCGCTCGGTCCAGACGATCGAGGAGCGGTGCCGGCCCTCTTCGTCGTCGGTCATGGGCAGGACGGCGAAGGGTCCCGATGGCAGAAAGTTCTCATGGGCCACCCCGTGGTGGGGCTCGGCGTGGCCAATCGTGCAGACGATTCCGTGCTGAGCGTAGCGCCACCGGGTCGCGGTGATGCCGGCCCAGGCCCGCACCGTCGATTCGCGGCCGTCGGCGGCGACCGCCAGGCGGGCACGGATCGTCCGTCCGTCGGCCAGGACCGCGGAAGCCCAGGCGCCGTCCCGCTCAAGCGTGCTCACAACGGCCGGCGCCAGGTGCGTCAAGGTCGGCTGCGCAGCCAAGGCGCCGAACAGGGCGCGGCGTATTTGGCGATTTTCGATGATATAGCCGAGGGGGCGGCCGTCCAGCTCTTCGGTATCGTAGTGCAGGAACAGGCCCGAGGCGGGGCGGCCGATGCGCCCGTCCGATACCCGGATGTCGAGGATCGGCTCGGCGTGCGCGGCCATGGCGTCCCACAGCCCGGCCCCGTCCAGGGCTTGCTTGGAGCCTCGGGCAATCGCGGAGGAGCGCCCGTCGAACGGCGCGGCCTGGACGTCCCCCGGCGCCTGGCGGTCGACCACCACGACCTGGACGCCGGCGCCGGCCAAAGTGAGCCCAAGAGTGAGCCCTACCATGCCGCCGCCGACCACCAGCAGATCGCAGTCCATCATCTCGTCGCGCGCCATGGCCTTCGGTCCCGAAGTTGACTGGGCGCTTAGAGTGGCGCTCCGGAGGCCTCCGCGTCCAGCCACTTTGCTCAAATTCTATCGCCTAAAATGTAGGCGAATGCAGCGTGCTGCCTAAAATTCAGGCAGTTGAGGGAGCGTTCAACGGCCGTAGCCGCTTCTAATCGAGAGGAATCCGGGATTTTCTCAAGTTGGCACGATTCTTGAATAGGGAAAGCCAAGGGCCTGCGTCTTCTTGAGGCCCGCTGTGCCTTGTTGAGAGATTTAGAGGAGCGAAGAGGATGCGTGGAGTGCGACGTTTGATGGGTGGTCTGGCGCTGGCCGGGCTTTTCCTGGTGGCCTTGGGCGAGCCCGCCCGGGCCGAGGTCTCGGCCGAGACACAGTTTGTCTTGAACAGTTTTTCCTTCCTGATCCACGGCGTCCTGGTGATGTTCATGGCGGCAGGCTTCGCCATGCTGGAGTCGGGCCTGGTGCGCACCAAGAACACCGCCGCCATCTGCCTCAAGAACATGACGCTCTATTCCCTGGCGGGCCTGATGTTCTACTTCATCGGCTACAACCTGATGTACGTCGACGTTGGATCCTTCCTGGGCAAGATCACTCTGCTCTACAACCCGGCCGAGGCGGAGCTGGCGCTGATCAACGCCGAGGACCCGGCGCCCGGCATGGCCAGCGCTGTGGCCGAGCAGGGCTATTCCTCCATGTCCGACTGGTTCTTCCAGATGGTCTTCGTGGCGACCGCCGCCTCGATCGTCTCGGGCACCTTGGCCGAGCGCATCAAGTTCTGGCCCTTCATGATCTTCGTCGCGATCCTCGCGGCGCTGATCTACCCGATCCAGGGCGCCTGGATCTGGGGCGGCGGCTGGCTTGCCGAGATGGGCTTCTCGGACTTCGCCGGCTCCACCGTGGTCCATTCCGTGGGCGGCTGGGCGGCCTTGGCCGGCGCGGTCATCCTGGGTGCGCGCAAGGGCAAGTACGGTCCCGGCGGCCGGGTCAACCCCATGCCCGGCGCCAACCTGCCACTCGCCACGCTGGGCACCTTCATCCTGTGGTTCGGCTGGTTCGGCTTCAACGGCGGCTCCCAGCTGGCGCTGGGCTCCGCGCTGGACGTCTCGGCCATGGCGATCGTCTACGTCAACACCAATCTGGCGGCGGCCGGCGGCGTCATGGCGGCGATCGTGGCGACCCAGCTGGTCTACAAGAAGATCGACCTGACCATGGCGCTCAACGGCGCGATCGCAGGCCTGGTCTCGATCACCGCTGGGCCCGACCTGCAGAACCATCTGCTCTCCGTCTTGATCGGCGGAGTCGGCGGTTGTCTCGTGGTGGCCGCGGTGCCGCTCCTGGACAAGCTCAAGATCGACGACGTGGTCGGCGCCATCCCGGCCCACCTGGTGGCCGGCATTTGGGGCACGCTGGCGGTCGGCATCTTCGGCGCCGGCGACCTTCTGGTCCAGCTGATCGGCGTGCTCGCGGTCGGCGGCTTCGTGCTCGCGGTGAGCGCCCCCCTGTGGTTCCTCATGAAGCTGACGATCGGCCTCAGGACCAGCGAGGAGCAGGAGCACCTAGGCCTCGACAAGGCCGAGCTCGGCATGGAGGCCTATCCGGAGTTCGGTACCGGCTCCCAAGCGATCTGAACCCTTCCCACGCACCTCGAGCCCCGTCCGGCAGACCGTCGGACGGGGCTTTCTTATGCCTCCAGATCAATCACTAGGGGCGGGTGGCCCTCGGCCTCCAGGAACTGGAGCAGGGCGGTTGGGCTCAGCGCCGTGGTCATGTGGTTGACCAGGGGATGGCAGTTGACCGGATTTTCTTCCAATACCTTCTTTTCGAGCACCATCTGGACCTGGCCGCCGGGGTCGTTCATCACCGCGAAGGGCGTGACCGATCCGGGCCGGATGCCCAGGTGATCCATCAGGCGTTGGGCGCTGCCGAAGGACAGGCGCCCGGCCTCCAGCTTGGCGGTCAGCGCCTTCAGATCGACCGGCTGGTCCTCCAGGCAGGTGACCAGCCACATGCGGCCCTTCTTGTTGCGCAGGAAGAGGTTCTTGATGTGGCCGCCGGGCAGATCGCCGCAGAGCGCCTGGGACTCCTCCACGGTGAAGACCGGCGCATGCTCGACCGTGGTGCTTTCGAGGCCGAGCGCCTCCAGGCGCGCGAGGAGCTCTTGGGGGCCGGCGGGCGTTGCGCCGTCGAGCAGGCGGAAGGGGATCTCTGGGCTGGGGGCGTCGGTTTCGGTCATGGCGGCCGGACCATAGGGCCGGCGAACCGCCGCGGCAAGCGCTCAAGAGATCGTTGCCGGACCGGCCAATCAGGCCTTGCAATCGGCCGGGGAACGTATTATCTCCCGGCAGTTCGTAATCACCCCATGGACATGCGGGCGTAGCTCAGGGGTAGAGCGCAACCTTGCCAAGGTTGAAGTCGTGAGTTCGAATCTCATCGCCCGCTCCATTTTTTTCAGAAATTCAACAACTTAAAAAGACAGCGGTTCCGTCCGTTCGGCAGCTATGGGCCATAGCGCGAACCGGATAGGGTTGTTGCCTAAAACCTACCACTCGATCCGGTTTGATCATTAGGATGCCAATCACGGTCGCCTACTCCCCCGGAGGCATCGCGCGGCTTCTTATGGCGCGCGCCTGATGCAACTCTATGAACCGGGTTACGCGGACAAAGCCGAGGAGCCGACCACCCTGAGGTTCACTTGAACTGCGCGATATGAACGCCATCCCAATGATCGCCGGGCGGGGTCCTGCGGTAGGCGTCGATTCTCCGGGCGTAGAGGTCATAAAAGTCCTCCAACTCGCTGGAGCGTCGGTAGCAGCGGTCAACCAGATCAGCTGCCTTGTCCCAGCATTGCGACCGGTAGGCTTCGATCATCTGATCGTGCAACACCCGCGTTTCTTGAAACGGCGCTGACTGGGCTAAATCTGCACCGCCGATTAGGCCGAAGATCTTGACCGGCTCGCGTTTGCCTTTGACGGCGATCAGATCAAGCTCCAGGAAGGCCAGGTCATCCACCAGCTCCCGGCAACGCTCGCTGACGATGACGCCGATGCCGTAACTTTTGGTCTGGCCCTCCAGGCGGGACGCCAGGTTGACGTCATCACCGAGCACCGAATAGTCGAATCGCAACTTTGAGCCCAGGTTTCCGACCACGCAGTTGCCTGTCGCAATCCCGATTCCGATCTCCAGGCGGAGCGCGCCTTTCTGCGCCGCGGGCTTCCAAACCCTAAGCCGCGCTTCGATCTGTTCGATCTGCTCGGCGCCCAAAGCTTGCCTGGCCTTGGCCCGTAGCTCGAGCGCACTGGTCAGGCCTTGCTGCTCGGCGAGAGAGAGCCAGAACAAGGCGCGCTCATCGTCCCGCTTAACTCCCTCGCCGATGGCGTAGCGCGCGCCGATCCGCTCTTGGGCCTTGGCGTAGCCCTGTTCGGCGGCGCGCTCGAACCACTGGGCCGCCTGAGCCGGATCGCGCGTCGTCCCGGCACCGTCCCGATAGGCTTTGGCCAGGCTATATTGAGCGTTGGCCATGCCGTTCTCGGCTTCGGCTTTGAGCAATGCGAAGGCTTTGTGGGGGTCGTGTTCGACCCCGGCCCCGGCGCCATACTGTTTGGCGAGCGTGTAGTTGGCGCCTCTTTGGGTGTCGCCGGAACCGGTCTCGGCCGCGAGCTCCTCGTTGAGACGCGCCAGCAGTCGCTGCATTTCCAGCGCTGCCTGGCAGGCGTTGCGGCCGTGCGCTTCGTCCGCGAGCGGCGCGTTCCAGAACGCCATGAGGCAGTCGCCGATGTACTTGTCGATGGTGCCCTGGTGGTCGAGCACGGCCTCTGTCATGGGCGTCAAGAAGCGGTTGATCAGGCTGGTCAGGCCCTGGGGGTCATCCTTGAAGCGCTCGGAGATGGTGGTGAAGCCGCGGATGTCGGCGAACATCACGGTCATGGTGCGCTCCTCGCCGCCGAGCTCGAGCTGCTCGGGGTTCTTGCTCAGGCGCTCGACCACGACCGGCGAGAGGTAGCGCCCGAAGGCGGAGCGGATCTGGGTCTTGCTGCGCTCCTCGGTGTAGTAGCCCACATAGGCGAGGAAAGAGTAGAGCACCACCGCCGCGAAGATCGGATAGGAGGCGTCGATCAGTTTCGAGGAGCCCTCGAAGAGGTGCCAAGAGGCCCAAAGCAGAGAGCCGGATATGACCACGACCAGCGCCACCGTCCAGCGCGCACCCATCATGGGCACGAGGATGATCAACAGAATGCCAGCGCCCAAGACGGCGGCCATCTCGATATCGAAAGCGTTGTTCGGTTGGATCAAATGGTTCTGAGATAGGATCGTCTCCAGAGCCTGCGCGTGAATCTCGACACCCGATATAAACCCGCCCAGAGGACTGCCCCAAATACTGCCGATCCCAGTAGCCGTAGTACCGACAATAACCAAGCGGCCAGCCAGGCGGTTGGCTTGCATGCGCTCGTTGAGCACATCGCTGGCCGATACGAAACGGTGTGCCGAGGTCGGCGCATAGCGGATCCAGACCCGTCCTTGCTTGTCAGTTGGGACAAGCACGTTACTGATAACCAAGCCCGAAATCCCTGCATCCAGCTCGGTTTCGTGCACCTTGGTCTCGTAGGTCTTGACGTTAACGGGGTTCGAAGCCGGGCCGGTCGCAATGCGTAGCATCTCAATAGCGAGGAAGGGATGGATTACCCCATTGATGTTGCTTAACGAGGGGATTCGCCTTACCACACCGTCCACTTCCGGTTCAAAGCTGAACAGTCCCCTACCCGCAGCATTTGCATCTAGCGTTTCGGTGTTGGTGATTAGGCCCTTTTGCGGTTGCAGAAAGAGCACAGGATCAACGTTGCCCAACTGGCCGATTGGCATGGTGCGAGGCGGTGGCGCTTGGCCCAAACCCACATCGCCGTTCGTTCCAAACTCCAATGACTGTGGGGAGACGCCGCCGAAGCCCACGGTATCTTGTGCTTGTTGTTCCGCGCCCAACACCGGGCGGGTCGGACCTGTAGCGAGTGACTGCCCTAAAACCACCCGACTGCGGCGCAAGCTGACCGCCAAAACATCGTCGTTTGACGGCATGATCTTGAGCGCTTCCGCCAAGCTCGGCGCCAAGTTAGGTAAGTGTCGTCCCAGTTGCGACGGCGACATGCGGTCCGCTTCTGGAAATACGATGGCAAAGCCGATCGTAGCTGCGCCCGAAGCCGTGATTTTGTCGACCAGCTCGGCTAAGAGGGTGCGTGGCCACGGCCATTGACCGAACTTGGCCAAACTCCCCTCATCGATATCGACGATGGCGACAGGAAGGTCCGCGTTCGGCCGCGGCGAAAGCTGTTGGTAGAAGTCGAACACGCGCAGGCGTGACACCTCGACAGGCCATGGATCCCAAGCGCGCAACGCCAGTAGCCCGACGAGCAGAACGATCCCCCAAAGGCGGCCCTTCCTGAACAGCGGCGCGAGGCGGGGAAAGCGCATGGCGGCTCAGCTCCGCTCCCGGAAGGCTTCTTCCCTGATCCTCAAGACCGGCTCGATGATGAAGGAGAGAATCGATTTGCGCCCGGTCTTGATGTCCAGGGTCACAACCATGCCCGGCATGATCGGGAACTGCCCGGCCGAGTCGCCCAGATGGGCGCGCTCCGGCTCCATGACCACCCGGTAGAAGGGCTCGCCCTCGGCGCTGGTGGTGGAGTCCGCCGAGATCTGTACGATCTTGCCGTCGAGCACGCCGTAGCGGATGAAATCGTAGGTGCTGATCTTGGCCCGGGCGCTCTGGCCGACCGCCACGTGGCCTCGGTCGGCTGGGCTGAGGCGCGCCTCGATCACCAGGTTGCCGCGGCTCGGCACGATCTCCATGATCGCTTCGCCGGGCCCGACCACGCCGCCGATGGTGTGGTAGCGCAGGTTCTTGACGATGCCCTCCTCGGGGCTGCGGACCACCGTGCGCAGATCCTGATCGGTTGCTACGTCGAGCAGCTCGCGGGTCCGGGCGATCTCGATCTCGGTCTCGCGCAGCTCCTCCATGACCTGGCGGTGGAAGGTCAGCTTGGCCTGCTCGATCCGTTGCTCGGCCTCCTGCAAGGCGGCCTCGGCACGGGGGATCGCCGGCTTGAGCGCGGAGAGCTCGCCCTCCAGGCGCTTGACCTCGCGCTCCCTTTGCAGGTGCTCGACCTGGGAGGTCAGGCCGTCCTTGACCAAGTCCGAGGAAATCGCCAGGTGTTTTCTTGCCATGCCCAGGTCGACCCGCAGCGCTTGGCGCGCGGCTTGCAGCTCCTTGATCGCCAGGCCGCGCTGGGCGGTTTGGTCGTTGAGCGCCTCAAGCTCGCTGACCAGCTCGGCTTTGCGCGCGTCGTGGGCCTGCTGCTCGATCGCCGCCAAGTCGGGCCGGCGCGCGGCGGCGGTCTCGGGCAGCGCGACTGCTTCGCCGGCGGCCTCCGAGGCGAGGCGCGACTGGGTCAGCAAGAGGCCGTCGAGCTGGACCTGCAGCTCCTCCCGATTGAGCCCGCTGACCGGAAGCTTGAGTTGGAACAAGGCATCGCCGGCGGCGACCACCTGGCCTTCCTTGACGAAGATTTCCTCGATCAGGCCGCCTTCCAGGTGCTGGATCACCTTGACCTTGTCGAGCGGCACCACCTCGCCTTCGGCGACCGCGACCTCGTCGAGCTTGGCCAACGCCGCCCAGGCGATCCCTGCGCCGACCATGAGCATGACCGCCCAGGCCAGCGGCCGCCAGGTGGTGGAGCCTTGCCGCGCGAGCAGATCGTCGAGCTTCGCCATGATCCTACTCCGATGCCGCAGGACGCAGATTGCGGTTGAGGATACGCGGCAGGATCTCCGCGCCGCGCCCGGCCAGGGCGATCTTGCCTTTCTGCAGCACCATGATGCTGTCGGACAGGCGCAGCACGGCCGGGCTATGCGTGACGACCACAATAGTGCGCGTTTTGGCCAGTTCGACCAGCCGGCCAGCCAATTCGTCGGTCGCCTCCTGGTCCAGATTGGCGGTCGGCTCGTCGAGCAGAAGGATCGGCGGGTCACGCAGCAGCGCGCGGGCGATGGAGATCCGCTGGCGCTGACCGCCGGACAGGCGCCGCCCGGCCTCGCCGATCTCGGTGCCGTAGCCGTCCGGCAGATCGATAACGAAGTCATGGACACCAGCCAATTGGGCAGCCTTCAAGACAGCCTCGTCGTTGGCCATCTCGGCGCCCTTCGCGATGTTGTCGTGGATCGTGCCGGCGAAGAGGAAGCAGTCCTGCGGCACATAGCCAATTCGCTCACTCAGCTGCTTGCGCGAAAACTGCGACACGTCCGCCTCGTCGAGCAGAACCCGGCCATCGCTCGGCGCGTAGAGACCCTGCAGCAGATTCAGAAGAGTCGTCTTGCCGCTGCCGTTCGGGCCGACAATGGCGTGTAGCCCGCTCGGGCCGAGGCGCATGGTGATCTGCGAGATGACCGGGGCCGACTCTTCCTGGTAAGCGAAGCTGACATTCTCCGTTGCGAGCCGGCCCATGGGGCGCGGCAGCTCGAGCGTGGCGTCGGTGCGGTCCTCGGCCAAGGCGAAGACCTCGTCCAGGCGCGCGGCCGATTGACGCAAGCCGGCGAAGGTTCGCCAATTGTTGAGCAGCTGAACGATCGGCGCGATGAAGCGGGAGCCCAAAATGTTGGCCGCGACCAAGGCGCCAATGGTCATGGACTGCTCGAGTACCGCAAGGGCGCCGAACGACGTCAGCAGGACGGTCGTGGTCATGTTGACCGTGAAGCCAAGATTGTGGAAGGCATCCGCCTGGCGCCCGCGGGTCAGCGCGCTTTCGATCAGATCGGCCTGCCGCGCTTCCCACTGGGCGCTCATGTCCTTGTCGAGCGACAGGGCCTTGACCGTGGTGCGGCCGGCGATCATCTCGCCGAGCAGCCCGTCGCGCGCGAGCGCTTGTTCCCGCTCCCGACTGCTCGAGCGGCCGACCACGACCGCGCTGGCAATCGCCAAGAGCACCAGCAGCCCGAGCATGACCAGCAGCACCCAGGCGATCGGCGCCGCGATCACGGCAATCAGGCCGAAGTAGAACACGATGAAGGGCAAGTCGGCGATCACCGCCGCCGCGGCACCGGAGAGGCCATTGCGGACCATCTCCACGTCATGGAATAGCGCCTGCCAGAAAGACGTCGGCCGGGACTCCAGGGTGGCCAGGGGCAGGGCGGAAAACTTGCTGAACAGCGCCCGTCCGACTTGCACGTCGATGCGCAAACCGACCCGCTGCAAAGTGCGGCTGCGCGCCTGGCGCAGGACGAAATCGAAACCCAGCGCCACGCCCATGCCGATGATCAGCGCCTGAAGGGTAGTAAGGCCGGCATGGCCCACTACCTTATCGTAGACCTGCAGCACGAACAGGGGAACGCTCAGCGCAATCAGGTTGGTAAAGAGCGAAACCGTTAAGATTTCACGATAAAGCCCGCGGATTGGCTTGAGAGCGGGACCTAGCCACGTGCGCGAGCCAAATATCATGAAACAACTCTAAGTTCTTATTCTTGGTGAATTCGTCGTGCCACCCTGATCGGTGGCGCCATTATAGCAGATTTTAGGCGATTTGGATCGACTCTTCCGACAGGCTCGCTTCGCCGACATTGGCAACGATCGTATAGCCTTCGGCCGCGCCATTTTGATCGTAGATCAAGTTGCCCTGGCCATCGGCCAAGAAGGCCGGGTCGCCATTGCCGTAGGCTTCTCCCTGGCTGTTTGTGCCATCGTACTCGCCCTCGATCGTCGCGAAGTTAGCCGCCGTCAAGTCGGTCACGCCGAAGGCCTCGCCATTGATGCCGATGGTGTCGCCCTGGCTGATCTGGAAGTCGGCGATGATGTCGCCCGAGGCGCCGCTGACCGAGACCGGCTGGTTCTGCCCGACCGTGGCGCCGTCCTCAGGGGTCAAGAAGAAGAACTTGTCCGCTCCGGCGCCGCCGACCAGCGTATCCATGCCGCCGCCGCCGATTAGGACATCGTCTCCATCGCTGCCTTGCAGGCTGTTGTCTTTATCGTCGCCCTGCACAACAGGGTGCTCGCTGTCCTTCGCGCCGACGTTCGGAACAAAGCCCTCGTCTTGGTTCCAGTTGTTGATGATTGTGATCTGGCTGCCGCTGAGCGCAAAGTCGGCCGCCAGGAAGTTGCCGACCAGCTCGAACGCGCCGTCAGATCCGGCAACCGCGTCCAGCCCGAGAAACAGGGTCGAGATGCCGCCGTTGACGGCGAGCTGTACCTCGCCGGGCCCGACCGTCGAACCGTCGCCGTCGATCACGTTGCCGGAGAAATCGGCACCGTCGACGCGGATTATCTCGTTGATCTCGGGATCCTCGATGCGCGGCAGGCCGGTTCCGATGGTCGCGCTGGAGAACACAAAGAAATCCGTCCCGCCGCCGCCGAACAGGCTATCGCTGCCGCCGCCGCTCTCGAGCCGGTCGACGCCGCCAAAGGCGTCGAGGATGTTGTCGTTGATATCACCGATCAGGATGTCGTTGAGGTCTGTGCCGGAGACGTTTTCGATCGAGATCAGCAAATCGGTCTCGAGGATGGCGTAGAAGCCGCCGTGGATCAAAGTGCCGTCCGGCCCGAAGCCCAAACCGCCACTGAAAGTTCGGTCCTCCACGCCATCGGTGATCGGCCCGACCAGGGTTGCCAGGCCTGTTGTCACGTCGATCGTATAGAGCTCGGTCGGCGAGGGTTCCAAGGAAGAACGGTTCGAGCCGCCGAGCACGCCGAACAGGACGTCTGTGCCGGGCTGAAAGGCGAGATCGCCGATCACCAACTGGTTGCCCATGCCGTCTAGTATTGGGATCGGCGCGCCGATAACCGCGGCGGTCGCCGGGTTCAATTGCACCAATGTACTGATCCGCGGGATGCCGTCGACCGTCGAGGCATAGACCTGATCGGTCGAGTTGATCGCGAGACCGGACAAGCCGCCGCTCAGGCCCGTGTCGCCGATGAAGGTGCCGGCGCCCGTGCTCGGGTCGATGCTCCAAAGCTCGCTGCCGACATTACGGCCGGTCACGCCGAGCATCATCCCGTTGGCGAGGAAATCCACGTCGCTGACGCTGCCGCCTGCCCCCACGCTGCCAAGAGCGGTGATCGTCGTCGTGCCCAAATTGATCTCGAACACTTGGTCTGAGCCGCCCTCCACACTGTAGAGGATGCCGTTGGCGTTAACGCCAAAACCGTCGAGGAAGAGCGTGTCGGGGAAGGGAGTCGTGACGACGGCGCCGGTCATCGTGTTCAGCGTCTCGATGGTGGACGCCTCGTCAACCCGCGTCACGGCGTCGCTGGCCTGCAGATCGGCGCGCACCCGGTTGACGAACTCGGCGGTGTCGATGTCGGCGCCGCCGTCGATCACGTCCACGCCTAATCCGCCGGTCAGACGGTCATCGCCCGCACCGCCATCCAGTATGTCATCGCCGCTCTCGCCGCTCAGGCGGTTGTCGTTGGCGTCGCCGATCAGGGTGTCGATGAACTGGGTGCCGACGACTGCCTCGATGCTGATCAAGGCGTCCATATCGCCGAAGCCGTCGGTTGCTATACCAGTGCTCAGGTTGACTGTGACTCCGTTCGCGCCGCCTTGCGCCGCGTCGCCGCTGTAGTCCGCCGTGTCGAAGCCCGCCCCGCCGTCGAGGATATCGCTGCTGGCGAAGCCGAGCAGGGTATCGTCGCCGTCGCCGCCTGCCAATAGGTCGGGTTCGGGCGTGCCAGGCAGAGTTTGGCCGCTTCCGCCTACGGTAACGACGAAGGTCTCCGGCGGCAGTATGTTGCCGGTGGAATCGTCGAGCACGAAGCCGAAACTATCCGCCTGAGAGTCGCCGCCGTCATGTATGTAGCGTAAGGCGTTGCTGAAGATATCCTCCTGGGTGAAGCTCTCGCCCAGGCCCAGGATGACCGGCGGCGGGTCGCCCTCTAGGCCGGTGCCGAGCTCGAGCGAGCCGAAGTCCGGTAGATCGATCAAGTTGAAGGTCAGCTCGAAGGGATCGTTGTCCAGGTCGCTCGCTTCCAGCTCCATAAAGGTGATATCCGCCGTACCGCCGGTACTGACGCTCACACCGGTGTTGGTGGAGATGACGGGTGGCTGGCTCATTGTCGTGGCCACCGTCAAGACCAGCGACATGCCGACGATTTGCACCGAGTACGTGAAGGCGTCATCCGGGTCATCATCGACGACGACAAGGTTTGCCGCGTTTCCGATGATGCCGCCCGTCGTCTCGAGAATGGTATAATCGCCTGGCACCGGCGGCACGGCGAACACCGAAACGTCAATGATCGCGCCATCCACAAGAGTCGCCGAGCCATCGACCATCAGGAGATCGGCTTCGTTGCCGGCAACCTCGACATCGAGCGTTCCGCCGACGTCCTGCAGGTAGTCACCGACGATCGTCAGAGTGCCGACCACAAAGCCCGGTTCGATGGTGCCAAAGGACGTCACGCTTCCGGTGACCTGAGAGTCTCCCGCCAAACGTGCGCTTGTGCCGATCCGCACTGTCGGCGCGGCGATCTCGCCACCGCTGTCGATGAAAACGGTTGCCGTGCCGCCGTTCGTGGCTTGGCTGGTCTGCACGCCGATTCCCAGGAAGCTACCGGCATTGAGCAGCGAACCTTGGCCCGTGACGTTGACGAATCCAACGCTGCCGGGGTCAATCGCTATATAGATCTGGTCGCTGCTCGCGACACCGCCCGTTGTCACGAGGAGCGTGCCGTCGCCGAAGTTGCCGACCTCGAGCCTCGAGGTGTCGCCCATGACCGAAATGGTTGAGGGGCCGTCGGTGCCGTCGACCGACACCACGCCCCTGGCATCGGCGCTCTGGTCGCCTATCGCCAAGCGCGCGGCTCCGCCCATACCGTTCACGGTGAAGCTGCCGCCGGAGATAACCGCCAGGGAGCCAGATTGTTGGCTCGGCACAACGCTGCTGTTTTGCCCGACCGAAACCTCTGCGCCCGGTCCCTCAATCAAGAATTCCGCCTCGGCTGTGACCACGAGGGTGCCGGTGCCCGCGCCGCCCAGGATCAAGACAGGGATGCCCCCAAAGGGATCGGAGATCGTAAAGCTCGAGCCGGGACCCGTAACGGAGAGGATGCCGTTGCCGCCCGCGTTGGCGCCCAGGTTGACGCCGGGAAACTGTGAGCCCGCTTGGCCGATGACCTGCACTTCACCGCCGTCGCTCACGGTCACGCTGCCCGTGCCGTCGACCCCGATGTCCGCCGTTGCGCCGAAGGGCCCGAACGGCGGCGCGAACGCGCCTTGCAGGGTCAGAAGGCTATTGATGCCGGTGACACTCACGGAGCCGAAACTTCCCGCGGCGTCGCCCACGCCCAAGAACAGGGCAGAGACGCTCGCTCCGTTGTTGATGTCGAAGAAACCGTTGCCCGCCAGGCCCACATTGATTCCGTTGTTGGTGCCGGTGGCGTTGAACTGGGATTGCAGACCGGAAACGCTCATGGACCCCGTCGTTCCGGGATCAATCCCGAGACGAACGGTGTTGGCCGAGGCGGTACCGTTGAACACGCCGAGGTTTGCGAGGTTGGCATGGCCGATATCCAACTGCTCGGCCTGCAGGTTCGCGCCCGGAAAGATGAGGTTGAGGCTGCCGGCGATACCAATCACGCCGCTGCCGGGCCGCGCCGCGTCCTGGGCCACTGTCAGGCTGTGGTCGCCGCTGAAACTCAAGCTGTCGTTGTTG
This sequence comes from Pseudomonadota bacterium, assembly GCA_039029395.1. Classification (GTDB taxonomy): domain Bacteria; phylum Pseudomonadota; class Alphaproteobacteria; order Kiloniellales; family JAKSDN01; genus JBCCGG01. The sequence goes on from JBCCGG010000032.1 coordinate 76,617, forward strand.
TCGATCGACAGGCGGTCGAGCGTGGCGTCGATGTCGAGCGTCACCGTGGATAGGGCGCCGTTGCCACCGTCGATGAAGGCATTGAAGAAATCGACCCCGTCATTGTTTGGGAATACCGCGTTGGTACCGGTGGGGTCGAAGCTCCACATCGCGCTGCTGAACAAGCCGTTGCCCCCAGTCCAGGTGGCATCGAAGATCCCGCCGGCCAGCGGTACCACCGTCAGCTCGAAATCGTCGAACACCGAGGCCTGGGAGGGGTCTGTCGCGGTCACCCGCAGGGTCAAGGTTGCCTCGTCCTCGGCGCCCGGCGTACCCGTGAAGCTGTTGACCTCCGGGTCGAAGGTCAACCAGGCTGGCAAGGCGGAGCCATCGGCCTGGGTGGCGCTCAAGATGAGCAGGTCGCCGGTGTCCACGTCATCGAAGGTGCCGGCCGGCACCATGAAATTGAACAGCTCGCCGACCACCGCCCCCTGGTCCGCTAGGGGCATAGCAACAAACGGCGGATCGTTCTCGCCGGTCACCGTGATCGTGACGTTCGCGGTCGCGAAGCCGCCCTGGCCGTCGGCGATACGGTAGCTGAAGCCGTCGTTGCCGTTGGGCCCGTCCTGGGCCAGGGCCTCGAAGGCCCCGTTCGGGTCGTAGTCGAAGGTGCCGTCGGCGCCCAGCGTCAGGAGCGCGCCAGAGCCAAGCACGATCTGCTGGCCGACACTGGCCGCGCTGCCGTTCACCTGGTCGACTGTCAGGGGGTCCTCGTCCGGGTCGAAGTCCGCCCCGCCGCCGTTGTCGGCCAGAACGTTGCCCGCAAGCAGGCCGTTCTCCAGAACCCCGAAAGCGTCGTTCTGGGCCACCGGGTCCTGATTGCCGGCGCCCACCAGGATCTGGAACTGGTC
>JBCCGG010000033.1:0-69571 GCA_039029395.1 Pseudomonadota bacterium
GGCGGCCTGGTGACCGACTGGCGCGGTCAGACGCTCGGCCTGGAGGGCGCCACGGGCCGGGTCCTGGCGGCCGGCGACCCCAAGGTGCACGAGGCTGCGCTGGCGCTACTTGCGCTCGATTAAAGCTTGGTTAGATCACGGGATTTCGACTTGCGCCCGCCGCGCCAAGGGCCTACTTGCCTGACATCCGGAACTCCAACCAAGGTGACTTGAGCGCATGCTCTTTCGAACAGCAGCACCCTCGAAAACCTTGGCCGCACTCGGCCTCGCCCTCCTCCTTTCCGCCCCGACCAGCGCCAGCCGCGCCCAAGACCAAGAGGTCACCAAGACCTGGGCCTTGGCCGAGTTCGGCGAGCCGCTCTATCAAGACGGCTTCGAGCACTGGCCCTACGCCAACCCGAACGCGCCGAAAGGCGGGCGGGTTACGCTAGGCGCCTTCGGCTCTTACGACAGCCTCAATCCGATCATCCTGAAGGGCGAGTGGCCGAGGAGCATCGGACTGATCTCAGACAGCCTGATGGTCCCTTCCGCCGACGAGCTGTCGGTCGTCTATGGCCTCTTGGCGGAATCGGCCGAGTACCCGGACGACAAAAGCTGGATCATCTTCAACATGCGGCCCGAGGCGCGTTGGCACGACGGCACGCCGATCACCGCCGGCGACATCGCCTTTGGTTTCGAAATGATCCTCGAGCACGGCCGGCCGTTCCTGAAGTCCTTCTACGAGGACGTGGAGAACGTAGAGGTGCTCGACGATCACCGGGTCAAGTTCAATTTCAAGACCCGCGACAACATGAAGCCGCTGATCAAGGTCGCTGAGCTGAGCCCCCAACCCCGCCATTATTGGGAAAGCCGCGACATCTCGAAAACCACGCTGGAGCCGCTGCTGGGGAGCGGTGCCTACAGGATCAAGGCGTTGGATCCAGGCCGCACGATCACCTACGAGCGCGTCGACGACTATTGGGGCGCCGATCTGCCGATCAACCGTGGCCTCGATAACTTTGACGAGATTCGCTACGACTACTACCGGGATCTCGGCGTGATGTTCGAGGCCTTTAAGGCCGGTAAGATCGATTTCCGCGCGGAGAACAGCTCCAAGCGCTGGGCGTCGGGCTACAACATCAAGCCGGTCGAGCAGGGCGAGATCGTGCTGCGCGAGGTCAAGGACGAGTTGCCGGGCGGGATCCAGGCCTACTTCTTCAATCTGCGCCGGCCCCAGTTCGAGGACGCCCGGGTGCGCGAAGCGCTGGGCCTGCTCTACGACTTCGAAGCCATTCGGCGCACGCTTCTCTTCAATCAGTACTCGCGCGTCGAGAGCTACTTCCCCAACTCCGACTTCGGCGCTTCGGGCGCACCGACCCCGGAGGAGGTGGCGATCCTGGAGCCATTCGCCGATCAGCTTGCGCCTGAGGTGCTGAGCGAAGCTTGGCAACCCTCCAAGACCGACGGAAGCGGCCGAATTCGCGCCAACTTGCGCAAGGCGCTGGCGCTGCTGAAGGACGCCGGCTGGGTGGTCGAGGGCGGCAAGCTGGTCAACAGCGAGACCGGCGAGCCCTTCACCCTGGAGTTCTTGATGGTCTCGCCCGACATGGAGCGCCTGACCGCGCCCTTCGTCGCCAATCTGAAGCGCGCCGGGATCGAAGCCAGAATGAGAATCGTCGACAGCGCTCAGTACCAAGAGCGCATCGACGAGCGGGACTTCGACGTCATCACGGTACGGCTCAATTTCTTTCCGCCGCCGGGCCCGGAGTTGCGCTCCTACTACGGCTCAGAGGCGGCCGACATCCGCGGCTCAGCGAACATGGCGGGGATCAAGAACCCGGTCGCCGACGAGCTGATCGAGCAGATCGTCGCGTCCAAGGACCTGGAGACCCTGAAGGCGACCAACCGGGCGCTCGATCGGGTGTTGCTGTGGAACTACTATGTCATCCCGCAGTTCTATAACGACATTCACCGGCTGGCCTATCGCAACCGCTTCGGTTACCCGGACACCAATCCGCGGTACAGCTACGGGTTCCCGGGCAGCTGGTGGATCGACCAGGCGCTAGAGAGCAAACTGGCGAAGCAGAACTGACCGGGACGCCGGTCGTGGGTTAACGATCTCTTAACCAGTCAGGCCGCCAGGTAGTTCCAAGGGCCGTCAAGGACAACAGCGTGGGCAGGACGATCATCTTCATGACAGCGGAGCGGCGCTCGTGAGCGGGCGCCGGGTGTTGGCGCGGGCGGCGGCTGCCGGCCTCCTGGCGATCGGGCTGGCCCTGCCCGCGGCCCGGGCCGAAGAGCACACGATCACCAAGACCTGGTCCATGGCCGAGTTCGGCGAGCCGCTCTACAAGGACGGCATCGAGCACTGGCCCTACGTCAATCCGGACGCGCCCAAGGGCGGCAAGGTCACGCTCGGCGCCTACGGTTCCTTCGACAGCTTCAACACGGTCATCCTCAAAGGTGAGTTCCCGTCGTCGATCGGTCTGATTTACGACGGCCTGATGACCTCCTCCGGCGACGAGCTGATGAGCGCCTATGGCCTGATCGCGGAGTCGGCCGAGTTTCCGGAGGACAAGAGCTGGATCATCTTCAACCTGCGGCCCGAGGCGCGCTACAGCGACGGGGTGCCGATCACCGCCCACGATTTCAAGTACGGCTTCGACGTGCTGAAAGAACACGGCCGGCCCTTGCTGCGGTCTTTCCTCGAAGACATCGAGAGCGCCGAGGTGCTCTCGGACCACCGCATCAAGTACAACATGAAGACCCGTCATTCCATGAAGCCGCTGATGATGGTGTCGGGTTTCTCGCCCATGCCGCGCCACTTTTGGGGTGACAACCACGACGTCACCAAGACCACGCTGGACCCGCCGCCCTCGAGCGGCGCCTATCGGATCAAGACGGTCGATCCAGGCCGCTCGATCACCTACGAGCGCATCAAGGACTACTGGGGCGCCGACCTGCCGGTCAACCGCGGGCTCAACAACTTCGATGAAATTCGCTATGAGCACTACCTGGACCAGACAGTCATGTTCGAGGCCTTCAAGGCCGGGCAAATCGACTATCGCGGCGAGAATTCCGCCAAACGCTGGAAGACCGGCTACGAGCTTCCGGCGGTCCAGGAGAAGCGAATCATCCTAGCCAACGAGCCCAGTGAAGTGCCCCAAGGCGCGCACGCTTTCTTCTTCAATCTGCGCCGGCCACACTTTGAAGATGCGCGGGTCCGTCAGGCGATCGGCTACCTCTACGATTTCGAGGCGATGCAGCGCACGCTGCTTTTCGGCGAGTACCAGCGTGTGGGTAGCTATTTCCCGAATTCGGACTACGGCGCTTCGGGTCCACCGACTCCCGAGGAGCTGGAAGTTCTCGAGTCCTATCGGGATGAGCTGCCACCGGAAGTCTTCACCGAGGCCTTCCAGCCCCCCAAAACAGACGGCAGCGGACGCATCCGCGCAAATCTGCGCAAGGCCATGGCGCTTTTCCGAGAGGCCGGCTGGACCTTGAATAACGGCAAGCTGGTCAACGAAGATAGCGGCGAGCAGATGAAGCTCGAGATCTTGACCGGCAGCCCGGAGACCAAGCGCCTCACCCTGCCTTTCATCGAGAATCTGCGGCGCGCTGGCATCGACGCCTCCTTGCGCCTGGTCGAGCCGGCCCAATGGCGCAGCCGGATCGAGCAGTACGACTTCGATGTCTATTCCGCGCGCAATAACTTCTTTCCGCCACCCGGGACGGAGCTGCGCATCTACTTCGGCAGCGAGGTCGAGGGCAATCCGGGCACCGGCAACCGCATGGGCTACTCCAACCCGGTGGCCGACGCGCTGATCGACCAGATCATCGGCGCCAAGGACTTGGCAACCCTCAAGGCAACCACCCGCGCGCTTGATCGAGTGCTCTTGTGGAACTTCAACATCATACCCCAGTACTATCCCGACGAAAGCTGGTTCGCCTATTGGAACAAGTTCGGCCGGCCCGAGCGGCGCCCGCGCTATTCGATCGGCTTCCCGGCCACCTGGTGGCTCGATGAAAAGCTCGAGGCGGAGCTGGCGCGGAAATGAGCCTCGGCCCGCCCCACACGCGCGACAGTTAACCGACGCCCATGCTCGCCTACATCATCCGCCGCCTGCTCCTGATCGTGCCGACCCTGCTCGGCATCATGATCCTGAACTTCTTGATCGTGCAGCTTGCGCCCGGCGGACCGGTCGAGCAGATGCTGGCCCAGCTTCAGGGCGAGGCGGTCGAGGCGACCGCGCGCGTGAGCGGTGGCGGCGGCGACATCCAAGGCGGCCAGCAGCAGGCCGAGGTGGGCGGCTCCCCGACCACCAGCAAGTATCGTGGCGCCCAGGGGCTGCACCCCGACGTGATCGCCGAGATCGAGGAGATGTTCGGCTTCGATAAGCCGATGCACGAACGCTTCCTGCTGATGATGGGCAACTACGTTCAGTTCGACTTCGGTGACAGCTATTTTCGGGACCAAAGGGTCGTCGACCTGGTGATCGACAAGCTGCCGGTGTCGATCTCGATTGGTTTGTGGACCACGCTTCTGACCTACCTCATCTCGATCCCCTTGGGCATTCGAAAGGCCGTGCGGGACGGCAGCCAATTCGACGTCTGGACCAGCGGCGTGATCATCGTTGGCAATGCCGTGCCGGGTTTCCTCTTTGCCATCCTACTGATCGTGCTGTTTGCCGGCGGCAGCTATTTCGACTGGTTCCCCTTGCGCGGCCTGGTGTCTGAGAACTGGGACGAGCTTTCCTGGCCGAACAAGATTGCGGATTACTTTTGGCATATCACCTTGCCGATCCTAGCCCTCGTGATCAGCGGTTTCGCAACGCTGACCATGCTGACCAAGAACTCCTTTCTTGATCAGATCAATCAGCAATACGTCGTCACCGCGCGCGCCAAGGGTCTGACCGAGAGCCGCGTGCTCTACGGCCACGTCTTCCGCAACGCCATGCTGATCGTGATCGCCGGCTTCCCGAGCGCCTTCATTGGCATCCTGTTCACCGGCGCGCTCCTGATCGAGGTGATCTTTTCGCTCGACGGACTGGGCCTGTTGGGCTTCGAGGCGGTGATCAACCGGGACTATCCGGTGATGTTCGGCACGCTCTACGTCTTCGCGCTGCTTGGCTTACTGATGAACCTTCTGGGCGACGTCATGTACACCATCATCGATCCCCGGATCGATTTCGAGAGCCGCGAGGTCTAGGCAATGGCGACGGAAACCGCCTCCCGCCACGACCGTTTCCTCGGCTTCAATGTGACTCCGATGGCCCGTCGTCGGCTACGCAACTTCCGCGCCAACAGGCGGGGCTTCTGGTCGCTTTGGATTTTCCTGTTTCTTTTCATCATTAGCCTGTTCGCCGAGTTCATCGCAAACGACAAGCCGCTCCTGATCTACTACGATGGCGGCTTCTTCGTGCCGGTACTGGTGAGCTATCCTGAAACTGATTTCGGCGGCGAGTTCGAGCTTGAGGCCGACTACACCGACCCCTTTGTCCAGGAGTTGATCGAGGAGAAGGGCTGGATCGTCTGGCCACTGATTCCCTACGGCAATCGCACGGTTGCCTGGGACCTGCCGGTCCCGGCCCCCTCACCGCCCGACGCCGAGCATTGGCTGGGCACCGACGACCAGGCGCGCGACGTTACGGCGAGATTGATCTACGGCTTCCGCATCTCCGTGTTGTTCGGGCTCGTTTTGACCGGCCTCAGCTCGATCATCGGTGTGACCGCCGGCGCGATCCAAGGTTATCTAGGCGGCTGGACGGATCTTCTGTTTCAGCGCTTTATCGAGATCTGGTCCAGCTTGCCCCTGTTGTTCCTGCTGATCATTCTGGCCAGCGTCGTCGAACCCAATTTCTGGTGGCTGCTCGGCATCATGCTTCTGTTCAGCTGGATGGCATTGGTCGGCGTCGTGCGCGCGGAGTTCCTGCGGGTGCGCAATTTCGATTACGTGCGCGCGGCGCGCGCGCTGGGTGTCAGCAATCCGGTTATCATGGTCCGTCACGCCCTGCCCAACGCCATGGTCGCGACGCTTACCTTTCTGCCCTTCATCATGTCAGGTTCGATCACCACCTTGACCGCGCTCGACTTCCTAGGCTTTGGCCTGCCGCCGGGCTCGGCCTCGCTGGGCGAGCTCTTGGCCCAAGGCAAGGCCAACCTGCAGGCGCCGTGGCTGGGCCTCACGGCCTTCTTCGTAATCGCGATCATGCTGAGCCTGCTCATATTCATCGGCGAGGCGGCGCGCGACGCCTTCGACCCGCGCAAGCTCTTTTCCGGTGCCGCGGCCGCCGAGGACGCGGTCGAGGAGATGGCCCAGACGGCGCCGCCCAGCATGCAAGGGGCTGGCCGATGAGCGAGGCCCTGCTCCAGGTGCGCAATCTCGGCGTCAGCTTCCACCAGGCCGGCGCCGCGGTCGATGCGGTCAAGGGCGTTTCCTTCGACATCGAGAAGGGACAGACCACAGCCCTGGTCGGTGAAAGCGGCTCGGGCAAATCGGTGAGCGCCCTTTCCGTGCTGCAGCTACTGCCCTATCCCCTGGCGCGCCACGGCGCCGGCAGCTCGATCCGCTTCCGCGGCGAGGAGCTGGTCGGCGCCGGCGAGCAAAAGCTGCGCGAAGTCCGCGGCAACGAGATCGCGATGATCTTCCAGGAGCCCATGACCTCGCTGAACCCGCTGCACCGGGTCGAAAAGCAGATCAACGAGACTCTGCTGCTGCACAAGGGCCTGAGCGGCAATGCCGCGCGCAAACGCACCTTGGAGCTGCTCGACCTTGTCGGCATTCAGGAGCCGGAAAAACGCCTCTCCGCCTTCCCGCACGAGCTGTCGGGCGGTCAGCGCCAGCGGGTCATGATCGCCATGGCGCTCGCCAATGAGCCCGACCTTCTGATCGCCGACGAGCCGACCACGGCGCTCGACGTGACGATCCAAGCGCAGATCCTCAAGTTGCTCAAGGAGCTCCAGCAAGGCCTCGGCATGGCCATGCTGCTGATCACCCACGATTTGGGCATCGTGCGCAAGATGGCCGACCAGGTCTCGGTCATGACCAAGGGCGAGATCGTCGAGCAAGGCGCCGCCGCCGAGGTCTTCGACCGGCCCCAGCACCCCTACACCCAAAAGCTGCTGGCCGCCGAGCCGAGCGGCCAGCCAGTCCAGGCGCCGGCCGACGCGCCGGTCGTCATGGAGGGCGACGACCTTAAGGTCTACTTTCCGATCAAGGCCGGGGTGCTCAAGCGCACCGTCGACCACGTCAAGGCGGTCGACGGCATCTCGCTCGCCGTGCGCGAGGGCCACACGCTGGGCGTGGTTGGCGAGAGCGGCTCGGGCAAAACCACGCTGGGTCTGGCCCTACTGCGGCTGATCTCCAGCGACGGTCCGATCCGATTCAAGGGTGCCGCGATCCAGGGGCTCAAGTCCAAGGCCCTTCGTCCGCTCCGGCGCGAGATGCAGATCGTGTTTCAGGACCCCTATGGCTCGCTCAGCCCGCGGCTCTCGATCGGCCAGATCGTCGAGGAAGGCCTCAAGGTGCACGAGCTGGGCGGCTCGTCGGCCGAGCGCGAGAAGCTGATCGTTGCCGCCTTGGAAGAGGTCGGCCTCGACCCGGAGAGCCGCTACCGCTATCCCCACGAGTTTTCCGGCGGTCAGCGCCAGCGCATCGCGATCGCCCGCGCCATGGTGCTGAAGCCCCGCTTCGTGGTGCTCGACGAGCCGACTTCGGCGCTCGACATGTCGGTCCAAGCTCAGATCGTCGACCTGCTGCGCGATCTGCAGACCCGCCACAAGCTGGCCTATCTGTTCATCAGCCACGACCTCAAGGTGGTGCGCGCCCTTGCCGACGAGGTCATCGTCATGAAGGACGGCCGGGTCATGGAGCAGGGCCGCTCCGAGCAGATCTTCGATGCGCCGGCCACGGCCTACACCCAGGCTCTGATGAAAGCCGCCTTCGAGCTGGAAGCCGTTGAAAGCGGCGTGGTCTCCATGTAAGCAGGTTGCCGTCATGGCACTGCTTTTCCAATCCAAGGACGACCGGGCCGAGCCCTGGGTCGCCGCCCTGCGCCACTACGGGCCTGAGCTCGATGTGCGTATCTGGCCCGACGCGGGCGATTTGGCCGAAATCGACTATGCGCTGGTCTGGAAGCCGCCGCGCGGCCTGCTCAAGACTTTCCCGAGCCTCAAGGTGATCTTCTCGATCGGCGCCGGCATCGACCATTTGGCCTCCGACCCGGAGCTGCCGCGCCACCTGCCGGTGGTGCGCATGGTCGAGCCCGGGCTGACCGCCGGCATGACCGAGTACGTGGTCTTCAATGTGCTGGCCCATCACCGGCGGCTGCTCGACGTCCAAGCCCTCCAGCGCGCCACGGACTGGGACATGCTGGAGGTGCCGATCGCACCCCAGCGCAGCGTCGGCATCCTGGGCCTAGGCGTGCTCGGCAGCGAAGCGGCGCGCGCCCTGGTCGCGCTCGGATTCAAGGTGGCCGGTTGGAGCCGCTCGCCCAAGTCGGTCGACGGCGTCGAAAGCTTTCACGGGGCCGACGGCCTGAAGCCCTTTCTGGCGCGCAGCGAGATCGTCGCCTGCCTGCTGCCGCTGACCGAGGAGACCAACGGCGTGCTGAACGCCGATGCCTTCGCCGCTATGCCCCGCGGCGCCGGGGTGATCAACGCCGGCCGGGGCGCCCATTTGGTCGAGGACGATCTCCTGGCGGCGCTCGAATCCGGCCAGGTGGGCGCGGCCTATCTGGACGTCTACAGCCAAGAACCTCTGCCGCCCGAGCACCCCTTCTGGTCCCATCCCCGGGTCCTCATGACGCCCCACATCGCTTCGATCACCGTGCCCGACAGTGCCGCCAAGACCGTGGTCGAGGGCATCCGGCGCTTCGAGGCCGGCAAAGCGTTGGACAACGTGGTCGACCTGGACCACGGCTACTGATCACTTGAAGTGAGCGATCAGCTCGGCCAGCAGTGCCTGAGTCGCCTGAGAGGGGGCCCGGCGCTGAGGCGTGATCGCCGCCAAGGCCCAGTTGAGCGACGTCTCAAGCTCGACCACCGCAAGCGCGCCTGCGCCATGGTCTCGGGCCACGCCGGGATCGAGGATAGCCAGGCCGGCGCCGGCGGCCACCATGTTGCAGATCGCCCTTTGGGTGCGCGCCTCGGCGGCAATGCGCGGCGTCAACCCGGCTTGCTCGAAGAGCTGCTCGACCGCCGTGCGGAATGGGCTGCCCTGGGCCAGCAGGACCAATGGCTGCTCGGCCAGCGCGGCCAGGCTCAAGGGGCCGCCAGCCGCGAGTGGATGCCGGGCGGGACAGATGCAACAGGCCTCCTGATGGGTCAAGGCGCGCACCTCCAGCCCGGTCTCCGGCAGCGGCAGGGTCGCAATGCCCAGGTCGAACTGCTCGGTGATCAGTGGCCCGACGATGGCCGACTTGGGCGCGGTTTCGAGCTCGACCCGGATGCCAGGGCGTCGGGCCACAAAGCGGCCGATGAGCGTCGAGAGGAAGCCGTCGCCGTAGGCCGGCATGGCGATCACCCGAACCCGCCCGCTTTGCTTGGTGCGGATCGCCTCGGCCGTTTCGGCAATCAGCTCTAGGCCCCGGAATGAGCGCTCGACCTCTTCGTAGAGCAGCGCGCCGTCGCCGGTCGGATGAAGCCCGCGCCGGCGCCGCTCGAACAGGGCGAAGCCGACCCGGCGCTCCAGGTCCGCGATCAGTCGGCTGACCGCAGGCTGGGTAACGTGCATGGCCTCGGCGGCGGCCGAAGCCGAGCCCAGCTGCATGGCGGCCCTAAAGGCCTCGATCTGGCGATGGTTGAGTGTCATGTAAAACATAATATTAAGGCATATTATTAGAAGTTAAAATGCCTGGATCTTTTATTACTTGATCCGTACCTCTTGGCCAATCCCAACCCGCACCTTCCGTTTCTCGGAGCCGCTCATGACACGATCTCTCGGCCGCCTCGACAACCTGCCCCGGGCCACTTTGGGTCATGCGCCGACGCCGCTCGAGCCTTTGGCGAACCTCTCCGCCAAGGCCGGCGGCGCGCGGCTGTGGGCCAAGCGCGACGATTGCACCGGCCTCGCCTTCGGCGGCAACAAGGTGCGCCAGCTCGAGTTCTATCTGGGCGAGGCCGAGGCCGAGGGCGCCGATACGGTGCTGATCACAGGCGCCGTGCAGTCCAACTTCGTGCGCCTGGCCGCCGCCTCGGCCGGCAAGCTGGGCATGGCCTGCCACATCCAGCTCGAGGAACGGGTGTCCAAGAGCGATCCGGACTACCGGGCTTCGGGCAATGTGCTGCTCGACAAGATGCTGGGCGCCACTCTGCACAGCTTCCCGGCCGGCGAGGACGAGGCCGGCGCCGACGCCCGCCTGGAGGAGATCGCGGAGGAACTGCGGCAAGAGGGCCGCAAGCCCTACATCATCCACCTGGCGCCCGGCCACAAGCCGCTCGGCGCGCTCGGTTACGTGGTCGCCGCGCGGGAACTTCTCCAGCAAATGGAGACCCAAGATCTCACCTTCGACGAGATCGTCGTGCCCTCTGGCAGCGGCGCGACCCATGGCGGCTTTTTGTTCGGTCTGCGCGCCCTCGGCTGCAGTATTCCGGTCACCGGTATTTGCGTGCGCCGCCCGGCTGCCCTGCAGCACGATCGGATCGTCACCCGCTGCAAGGAAATCGCCGAGCTGCTTGGGGTCGATCCCGTGGTGACGGAAGACGACGTGGTCTTGGTCGACGACGTGCTGGCGCCCGGCTATGGCCAGCTCAACGATGCAACCCGATTGGCGATCGCGGCGGCCGCGCGCAGCGAGGGTCTGATTCTTGACCCGATCTATAGCGGCAAGACCATGGCCGGCGCCCTGGCTCGGGCCAAAGAGGGCGCGGCATCGCGAAGAATCCTGTTCCTGCATACCGGCGGCACGCCGGCGGTCTTTGCCTACCGGGCGGATATGGCCGATCTGACCTGAAACACCGCCCGCTCTTGACAGGGCGTCGGGCCACTGATCGATTGGTTGCGCTTCTCAATTCCGAAGCGCCGCAAGCGGCGCGGACCCGATGCAACCCCACGATCCTGCACAGCCGGGCGTCAGCGCCCCAAGCGATGCCCTGAACCCGGCCGGCCCGGAGCTACCCTCGCGCCTGTCGGAAAGCGCGGTGCTGCTCAAGATCGCGCTGCCCCTGATCGCCGCCTATCTGGCCGAGTTCGCCATGTTCGTGACCACCAAGATCGTGGTCGGCACGCTGGGCTACCAGGAGCTGGCGGCGGTTGGACTGGCCGCCGACCTCTCCTTCGAGGCGCTGATCATCCTCATGGGCTTCCTCTCGATCGTCGGCGTGCTGGTGGCGCAAGCCGAGGGCGCCGGGCGCAAGCGGGACGCCGGCCAGGCGGCGCGCCAGGGCCTGATCGTCGCCACCCTCTGCGGCATCCCGGCGACCGTCCTGATCTGGAACCTGGCGGCGGTGATGCCCTTGATCGGCCAGGATCCGATCGTCGTCGAGCTGGCCGAGCCCTATCTTCACGCGCTCGCCGGCGTGGTCTTGCCGGTGTTGTGGTTTTCGGTGCTACGCACCTTCGTCGCGGCGTTGGCGCGCACCGGCGCGGTCATGGTGATTACGGTCGGCGCGGTCGGCCTCAACTACGTGCTGACCCGGGGATTTGTGCTGGGCGAGTTTGGCCTGCCGCACCTGGGCCTTGCCGGCGCCGGCTGGGCGACCACTATCGTCTCCTGGCTCATGGTGCTGTGTCTTGTGGTCTACATCTACATTACGCCCTCCTTGCGCGGCTACGGCCTATTCCGCGGACGCCTGCGAGTCGAGCCGGCGGTGATCGGCGAGATCTTCAAGCTCGGTCTGCCGGTCGGCGCCCTGGTGGTGATCGAGGCCGGGCTCTTCATGACCGTCTCGATCCTTTCGGGCGTGCTGGGCGCGGTCAGCCTAGCCGCCTACGAAGTGCTGATGGGTTGGATCGGCATCCCCTTCGTGATCGCCCTGGGGCTCTCGGAGGCCGCCATGGTGCGAGTCGCCTACGGCCTTGGCCGGGGTAGCCCGGCGGCGGCCCGCCAAGCCGGCCTGCTTGGCATGGGAATTGGCGTCACGGTTCTGCTGGCCCTGCTGGTCGTACCCCTCGGCCTACCCGATGTGGTCATGCGGGTCTTTCTCGAGCCCGAAGACGCGGGCTTCGACGAGGTCGCCGCCTTGGCCGCTCAACTCTTTGTGATCGCCGCGGTGTTTCAGGTCTTCGACGGCCTGCAGGCGATCGCCGCCCACGCCCTGCGCGGTGCCAAGGACACCTTGGCGCCTTTGTGGATCGCCGGCTTCGGCTACTGGGTTTTGGGCATTGGCGGCGGCTGTTTGCTGACCTTTGTGGTCGGTATGGGCGCGGTCGGGCTGTGGCTCGGACTCGGACTCGGGCTAATCGTGACCGGCAGCCTGTTGGCCGTGCGCTTTTTCACCCTGACTGGGCGGATGCTTGCCCGGGGATGATCGGACGGGCCGCCCCGTACCATGGGTCAAAGCGGAAACAGATGCGGAAACCCGGAGGGTAACCATGGCTAACGCCTTGAAACCGAGAGCGCTTTTCGTTGTTCTCGCGACCGTCGTAGCGCTAGCGGCAAGCCCCGTGATGGCCGGCAGCGGCCACAAGCATGGCCATGGTCACGGGCATAGTCATGGCTACAAGCATGGCTATAAGCAGGCCTACAAGCAGGGTTACAAGCACGGCAAAAAGCACGCCCATAAGCACGCGTACAAGCACGGAAAGAAACATGCGTACAAGCAGGGCTACAAACATGGCTACAAGCACGGCTACAAGCGGCCCCACTACAACGGCTACCGGCCCTACTATAAGCCTTACTATCGGCCCTATTACCGCTCCGGCGGCACGGTCTTCAACTTCGCCTGGTCGGCCCCGGTGCAGCGCACCTACGTGCCCGCGGCCCCGGTTTATCAGCCCGCGCCGGTCGTGGTGCGGCAACCATCCCAAGTGGTGGTTCAGCCGACCACAAACCAGGTGGTGACCGCCGCCGCCGCTGGCACCTCCAGCTGCCTCATGACCCGCGAGTATCAGACCGAGATCATCGTCGGCAACCGGATCGTGCCCGGCTACGGCGATGCCTGCCTCCAGCCCGACGGCTCCTGGCTGCGCCTGCCCGCCAAGCCGGCGCGTTACTAGCTAGCTCAAACCCATCGGCGCTCGGTCGGCCGCCTTACTCGGCGGCCGCCCGGGCACCGTGCACGACCACCTCGTGGCCCGGCTCCTCGGGCTCGTCGTCGAGGATCTCTTCCGGAAAGCCCGGCGCCACAAGCTCGGCGCCGCAGGCTTCTTCCAGTCGGCGCACGATGTTGGGCGACCACTCGCGCGCGCCGTAGCGCTCTTGGCCGTCCTTGAATATGCCGAGCACCAGGGGCGAGATCTCGAGCGCTACATCACAGCGGTCGGCGACCTGCTGAAACAGGCTCATGTCCTTGACCACCAGATCCAGGGTGAAGTTGATGTTGCGGCTGCCGTTGAGGATCACCTGGCTCTCGGTCTCGTGGACGAAGGAGTTTCCTGAGGAGATGCGGATCGCCTCGTAGGCGGTCTTGAGGTCCATGCCGGCCTGCTTGGAGACCATCAGCGCCTCGCCGAGCGCCGCCAGGTGCACCGAGCAGAGGTAGTTGGTCACCACCTTCAGTACCGAGGCGGCACCCAGCGGGCCGCAGTGCAGAATGCGCCGGCCCATGGCCTGGATCGCCGGGAAGGCCCGCTCGAAGGCGGCCCGCTCGCCGCCGACAAAGATCGAGATGTTGCCGGTCGCGGCGCGATGACAGCCGCCCGAGACCGGGCAGTCGATCGGCAGGGCCCCTTTCGCCTCGACCAGGGCGCCCAGGCGCAGCACCTCGGCCTCGTCGGTCGTGCTCATCTCGGCCCAGATCTTGCCCGCGGACAAGCCGGCCAGGATGCCGTCCTCAGCCTCCATGACCGCGGCGCTCGCGGCCGGGCTGGGCAAGCAGGTGATCACCATGTCGACCGACTCGGCCATTTGCTTGGGCGAATCGGCCCAGCTGGCGCCCTGGTCCAGGAACGGCTGAGCCAGCTCTCGGTTGAGGTCACGCACGGTCAGCGCGAAGCCGTTGCGCAGCAGGCTGCCGGCCAGCTTGCCGCCGACGTTGCCGAGGCCGATGAATCCGATTCTCATGGTGCCGCTCTCCCGATTGGGCCAACCCGTCACAAAGGACGCGGTCAGTGTGCCGGTCGACTGTGGAACAAATCAAGCGAAGGATTAGCTTGCTGAGACCCCAGATTATTTGTAGATAAGTTGCGCCTATGTCCTACCAACTGCCGCCCTTGCCTGCTTTGCGCGCTTTCGAGGCCGCGGCCCGCCTGGGCTCCTTCACCGCCGCCGCGCGGGAGCTCAACTTGACCCAGGCCGCGGTCAGCCATCAGGTCCGCACCCTGGAGAGCCACCTGGGCTTCGCCCTGTTCGAGCGCCTGGCCCGCAGCCTGCGCCTAACCGACATGGGCACGGCCTATCTTCCCTCGGTGCGTCAGGCCTTCGAGGCACTCTCGACCTCGACCGCCGGGCTGTTCGGGCCGATCGGCAACCGGGCGATCACGGTACGCGCGCCGGTCTCCCACGCGGTGCTCTGGCTGGCGCCGCGCCTGAAGAGCTTTCTCGAAGCCTATCCCGATATCGATGTGCGGCTTTGCTCGGCGATCTGGGCCGATTCCCTGCCCGCCGAACGCATCGACCTGGACATCCGCTTCGGCGACGGCCGCTGGCCCGGACATCAGGCCGAGTGGATCGCGGCCGAGAGCGTCGTGCCCCTGGTCAGCCCCGATTATCTGGCGGCTCGGGGCCCAATCACCCAGGTGGCGGATTTTCCGCGCTACGACCTAATCCACATAATGGGTCTGGAGGACGCTTGGCTGCAGCTCTTCCGTTCGGCCGCGCTCAACACGGCACCGCCCCGCAAAGGCCCCAAGATCGACACAACCCTGGCCGCGCTCGAGCTGGTTGCCGCCGGCTGGGGCTGCGCGCTGGTGATCAAGAGCTTCGCCGAAGCGCGGCTCGCCGAGGGCCGCCTGGTCCAACCGATCGCGCTTGAGCTGCCGATCAACCAGGCCCACTACGTCGTGCGGCCGGACAGCGGCGAGCAGCTCCGCCCCGAGGCCTTGCTGTTCCAAGACTGGCTGCTCGCCGAAGCGCGCGGCGAGGCCTAGCGGATTGGCTCGGTCTCGCGCAGGGTCGTGCGGTGCATGAGGCGCACGGTGCCTTGCGTGTCGTAGGGCGTACCGGCATGCAACAGGCGCCGGTTGTCCCAGAAGAGCGCGTCGCCGGCGCGCCAGCTGTGGCGATACTGGAAGGCCTCCTGGCAGGCGTGCTCGGTCAGCTCGGCGATGAAGGCGCGCGCGTCGTTGTCCGGCCAGCCGACGATAGCGACCGAGACCCGGGAGCCGAAGTAGAGCGCCTTGCGGCCGGTCAAGGGGTGGCGGCGCACCAGGGGCCGCTCGACCGGCGGATCGGGCACGGTCGTTCGCTTGGCGGCGGTCGGCGCGATGCCCTGTTCCTCGATGAAATCCCGCAAGCCGCTCGCCGAGTGAATTAACCGCAAGCCGTCGCACAACGCTTGCCGCTTCGGCGGCAGGCTATCATAGGCGCTGTACATGCAGGCGAAGAGCGTGTCGCCGCCGGCCGGCGGCACCTCAAGGGCGTAGAGCAGGGAGGCCCGGGCGGCTTCCTTGCGGTGGCTGTGGTCGGTGTGCCACTCGAGCGGACCGTCGGGCTCCGGTGAGGAGAAAATCACCGGGTGATCACCGACGTTGCCGACCACGAAGATCTCCGGTTGATCCGGCAGGCGTGCGTCGGCCTCCTCGGTCGGCGCAAGCGGGCCGAAGGCGCCGGTGAAGGCAACTTGCTGGGCCGGACTCGCCCGCTGATCCCGGAACAGGAGCACGCCGTGAAGCTCGAGCGCGGCCTCCAAAGCATGCACCTCCGCTAGGTCGGGCGGCGCGGTGAGGCCGAGCCCCTCGACCCGGGCGCCGATCACGGTCTCGTACGGGGTGATCTTCAAGGCCATGGGCTCAGCTTAGCCCGCATCAGGCCTTGCGGAACAGGTCCTTGCGCAGGCTTTGGATGGCGTCCGGATCGACCTTGACATGGATCACCGCCGGCGCCCGGGCTTCCAGGGCGGCGGTCAGCGCGGCGGCGGTCTCGCCTGGCGCGCGGACCGCGAAGCCTTGGGCGCCGCATAGCTTGGCAACCTGATCAAATGGCGGGTTGACCAGGTCGGCGCCCAGGAAGCGCCCATCGAAGAAGTCCCGCTGATAGGCCTTTTCGGCGCCCCAGGCGCCGTTGTCGAGCACCACGGCGACGACCGGCAGGCGATGCTGCACGGCCGTGGTCAGCTCAATCATGGTCATGCCGAAGCCGCCGTCGCCCATGACCGCGACCACCGGCCGCTCGGGGGCCGCCGCCGCCGCGCCCAGGGCCGCCGCATAGCCGAAGCCGACCAGGCCGAAGTCGAGCGGGGTGATCAGCCCCGGCGCCTGGTCGTGGCGCAGCCGGTCGGCCGCTTGCAGGCACATGGCGCCGGTGTCGAGCGTGATCACCGCGTCGTCGGGCAAGGCCTGGCGCAGCTCGCCGAAAACTCGGCCAGGCGACAAAGGCAAGCTTTCCGCGGCCGCCTCATGGGCGCGCTCGGCCTGCAAGTCCCCGCGGCGGCGGCGAAACTCTTCCAACCAGTCCTGCCAGCCGCCAGGTCTCAAGCCGGTGGAGGTCAGCGCCTCGGCGGTCACCCGGGCATCGGCGGCGATGGCCAAGCGGACCGGGAAGTAGCGGCCGAGCGCGGCCGGCTCGATGTCGACTTGCACGATGGCCGCCTTGGCCGAGACGTAGTCGTGGCTGTGAAAGGTCGAGTTGAAAGCCAGGCGCGTGCCGAGCGCCAGGATGACGTCGGCCTCCCTGGTCAGATGGTTGGCGACGGCGTTGCCCCGCGGGCCCATCTGCCCGGCGAACAGCGGGTGGTCGCCCGGCAAGACATCGCCGTGGCCGACCGAGGCGGCGACCGGGATCTGCGCTGCCTCGGCCAAAGCGGACAGGGCAGTGCTGCCCCGGCTCCACTTGAAACCGGCGCCGGCGACGATGACTGGCGCCTTGGCGCCCTTGAGTAGGTCGAGGATCGCCAGAAGCTGTCTTTCTTCGGGCGCGGCGCCGCACTGTGGATCGAGCCGGCCGAAGCGGTCCTCTAGGGCGACCTCGGCGGCAAACAGATCGCGCGGCACGTTGAGCACGACCGGCCCCCGGCGCCCGCTCATGGCCAGGCGCATCGCCTCGTGAAGCATCTCCGGCAGGCGCTCGGGCGCCGGCACCACGAAGCTGCGCTTGGTGATCGGGGTGAACAGCGCCTGCTGGTCGATCTCCTGGAAGGTGTCGCGCCCCTGGTGGCCGCGCGGGATCATGCCGGCGATCGCGACCACGGGGGAGTAGGCCAGGTGCGCCTCTGCCAAACCGGTCGCCAGGTTGGCCGCGCCGGGACCGGCCTGAGCGCCCAGCACGACGCCCGGGCCGCCGATCATGCGGGCGTAGCCGTCGGCCATGTGGGTCGCCGCCCGCTCGTCCCGGGCGCCCACGTAGCCGATCTCGGTCTGCTGCTGGAGCGCGTCGTAAAGCTCGAGCATGGAGCCGCCAAGCAGACCGAATACCGTGCGCACCCGGGCCCGCCGCAGGACCTCGGCCACCGCCTCGCCACCGTTCATCTAGATCTCCGATCCAACCTTGAGCCCCTCCAATACCGCCTCCTCGGCCGTACGCGGCACCAGGCAGTCGCCGATCACCCGCAGCTCGCCGTCAAAGGCGGTAAGTGACTGCTCAAGGGTGGACTCGGCCTGGTGGCCCAGGGCGAGCACCAAGGTGTCCATTTCCTCGAGCACGACCGCCTCGTCGCTTAGTGTGTCCTGAAAATAGGCCGTGTCCGCATCGGCGCCATACAAGCGCAGATAGGGGCGGATCTCCACGCCGAGCGAATGCAGGCGGCCGACATAGTGGTTGCGCGTGTAGAGCTGGAGCAGCTCGCCGGCTTGCGCGCCATTGACGCAGAGACGGACCCGGCAGCCATGCGCCGCCAAAAGCTCCGCCAGGCCAAGACCGACCCAATCGCAGCGCCAGTCGGCGATCACCACCGAGGCGCCAACCAGCGCCGGGTTCTCGATAACCTGCCAGGCATCCAACTGGTGCGCCTCTGCCACGCCGGGAATCTCGGGCAAGTGGGGCTGCGCACCGGTTGCTAGAATCACCGTGTCGGGCGACTCCTGGGCGATCAGCGCGGCGGTCACCTCTTGGCCAGTGACGACCCGCGCCGATGTCGCCATCAGCTCCTGCTGCAGATTGGTGATCAGGCCGCCGAATTCCTCACGGCCCGGCAGGCGCTGGGCGAGCAGGGCCTGGCCACCGATCTGGCGGGCTTTGTCGTAGAGCGCCACCTGGTGGCCGCGCCGGGCGGCGACCGCCGCCGCTTTGAGACCGGCCGGGCCGCCGCCGGCGATCAGCACCCGCTTGGCGCGCGCGGCCGGCTCGATTTCGCCGAACTCGAGCTCGCGCCCGCTCTCGGGATATTGCAGACAGGAGATGCCGAAGCCCTTGTGGGCCCGGCCAATGCAGGACTGATTGCACGCGATGCAGGCGCGGATCTCGTCGAGCTGGCCGGCCCGCGCCTTGTTGGGCATCTCCGGATCGCAGATCAGCGCCCGGGTCATGCCGCAGAGATCGGCCTGTCCGGCCGCCAGGATCTGCTCGGCGACCTGAGGCTGGTTGATGCGCCCGGTTACCAGCACCGGCCGGCTGACCTGGGCCTTGAGCGCCGCGCCGTGGGGCGCGGTGTAACCGGCGGCAAAGCCCATCGGCGGGGTAATGTGCACCGAGGCGCCGAGCGCGGCGGAGGACCCCACCGTGACGTTGAAGTAGTCGAGCGCGCCGTCGCCATCGAGTGCGCGGCAAACTGCCAAGACCTCCGCTTCGTCGAGGCCGCCCGGCTCCAGCTCGTCGGCCGAGATGCGCAAGCCCACCACCCGCTCGCCAGCGCCGGCCCGCACCGCGGCGATGACCTCGCGCAGGAAGCGTAATCGGCCCTCGAAGTCGCCGCCGTAGTCGTCCTGTCGCCGATTGATCCGGGGGCTTAGGAATTGCGCCGGCAAGTAACCGTGACTGGCAACGACCTCGACCCCGTCAAGTCCGGCCTCGCTCAGATAAGCCGCCGCCCGCCCATAGCCTTGCACGACCTCTTCGATCAGCGCGCGCGACATGGGCCGGGGCATGATGTGAAAGCGCTCGTTGGGGCTTGCCGAGGGCGCATAGGCAATCGGGTGCAGCCCGTCCTGGGATTCTTTGATCTCCCGGCCCGGATGGAACAGCTGGGCGAAAACTTTCGCGCCTCGGGCCTGACAGGCCTCGGCCAGGCGGCGGTAGGGCGCAACGCAGTCGTCCGTGGTTGCAATGAGGAGCTTGTCGGAATAGAGCGCCGTCTCGTGAATCGCCGCGATCTCGGTGATGATGAGGCCAGCCCCGCCGCGCGCCCGCGCTTCGTGGTAGGCGATCAGCGCCTCGTTGGGAACGTCCGAGGCCAAGTAGGTGTGGTGGCTGGTCGAGACGATGCGGTTACGCAAGGTCGTGCCCCGCAGATCGAGCTCGGCGAAGA
The DNA here is from genome assembly GCA_039029395.1 of Pseudomonadota bacterium. Taxonomy (GTDB): domain Bacteria; phylum Pseudomonadota; class Alphaproteobacteria; order Kiloniellales; family JAKSDN01; genus JBCCGG01. The sequence goes on from JBCCGG010000033.1 coordinate 19,636, forward strand.
GGTGGGGGAAGGCGGACATTAGAGATCGACCGTCACCGCCTTGATCTGACAGTAGTTGGCAAGCGCCGCTAGGCCCTTTTCCCGGCCCGTGCCGCTTTCCTTGAAGCCGCCGAAGGGCACCGTGTCGCCGGCATTGTGATAGCCGTTGATGAAGACCTGGCCGGCCTCGACCTCGCGCGCGAAGATCAGGGCCTTGGAGATGTCTTGGGTGTAGATGCCGGCCGCCAGGCCGTAGCGGGTGCCGTTGGCGATGGCGATCGCTTCCTCGAGGGAGTCGACCGGTTGGACGCAGAGCACCGGCCCGAAGACTTCCTCTTGGGCAATCTCGTCTTCGGGCGGCACCTGGTCCAGGATCGTCGGCTGATAGAAGAAGCCGGCCTCGCAGCGATCGACCCGGGCCGCCGCGCCACCGGTGACCAGCGCTAGGCCGCGGTCCCGGGCCCCCGCGACGAAACCCGAGACCCTATTGCGCTGGGTCTCGGAGATCAGCGGGCCGAGCGCCGGGTCGTCCAGGCCGTGACCGAGGCTGAGCCCGCGCGCGCGCGCGCCGAGCCCGTCAAGGAGCTGGTCGTGAATCTGGCGCTCGACCACCAGGCGAGTGCCGGCCGAGCAGATTTGCCCGGCATTGTGGGTGAAGGCCTTCAGCACGCCGGCCACGGCGCGCGCCGGATCGGCGTCGCCCAAAACCACGACCGGCGACTTGCCGCCGAGCTCCAAGGTGACGGCGGCGACGTGCTCGGCCGCCGCCTTCATGACAGCCACGCCGGTCTCGCGCGAGCCGGTGAAAGTCACCTGGGCGATGTCCGGGTGGCGGGCGAGGGGCGCGCCGGCCGCTTCGCCCGTGCCGGTCACCACGTTGCAGACGCCCGGCGGCAGCCCGGCCTCAAGCAGGATCTCGGCCAGTATGACGGCGGAGAGCGGCGTTTCTTCGGCCGGCTTGACCACCGCGGTGTTGCCGCAGGCAAGGGCCGGCGCCAGACCGCGCGCGGCAATCGGCAGCGGCACGTTCCAAGGCACGATGTGGGCGGTCACGCCAAGCGGCGCGCGCAAGGTGTAGCTGAGCTTGTCCCGGCCCAGGGGAATGGTGGTTCCCTCCAGCTTGTCGCAAAGGCCGGCGTAGTAGTCGAAGTAGTCGGCCGAGCGGGCAACGTCGCGCCGGGCCGCCGAAATCGGCTTGCCGCTGTCCAAGGACTCGACCTTGGCCAAGCGCTCTCCACCGGCGCGCATCAGCTCGGCAACCCGGCGCAGGAGGCGGCCGCGCTCCTTGGGCTCGCAATCGCGCCAAGGCCCTTTGAGCGCCGCCTTGGCATCCTGGACCGCCAGATCCACATCTTCGGCGCCGCCGGCCGGCACCGCGCCCAAGGGCTCGCCGCGCCCGGGATCCAAGGTCTCGAAGCTGTCGCCGGAAAGCGCCGTCCTGCGTCTACCGGCGATCACCATGGCCTCGAAGGGCGCGCCAAGCTCAGCCAGGTTCATCCCATGACCTCTTCAGGCAAAAGGATTGGGAAGCGCGCCCGTATGCGCTGATCGGCGGCCCGCGACAGATGATCCGGCCGAGGCTGTGCGAGGATCTCCCGGGCCCGCTCGCGCGCGCGCTCGCGGATATCCTTTGCGCCGGCCTCGACCCAATCGTCGGGCGAGGCCCGGTCGCCGACCTCGGGATAGAGATAGTCCCGGGTCATGCCCTCCAAGGTCTGGGCGTGGCCGAGATAGTGGCCCTCGCCCTCGACCACCTCGCGGATCGTCTCGAAGGACAGCGTGTCGTCATTCACCTCGATCCCGCGCACAGAACGCAGGATCGCGCCCAGCATGTCGTTGTCGATGACGTAGCCCTCGAGCGAGCAACCGAGCAGGCTGGCTTCCATGCCGCAGCTTTGGGAGATCAGATTGGCGCCGGCTTGGGCCGCCAAGGTGACGGTGTAGCCCTTCTCGTAGCCGTGCTGGGCATCGGGCACCTTGGAGTCGGTCATGCCGGCCATGGCGCTCGACGGCAGGCCGTAGAAGTTGGCCATCTGGGTCGCCGCCGCCATGAGCACCGCCTGCTCGCCGCTGCCGCCGCACATGGCGCCGGTGCGCAGGTCGGAGACCACCGGCTTGGGCGCCAGCACCACCTTGCAGGCCGGATCCACGAGGTAGACGAAGACCAGGCCGGCCAGCACTTCCGCGACGGCCTGCACCACCGAGCCGGCGAGCTGGGCCGGGCTGGTGGCACCGGCTTGCCCGGCCGAGATCAGCATCACCGGAATGCCCAGACGCACGCCTTCCTCGAGCGCGGCACAGGCCTCCTCGGCGAAGCGCAGCGGCGGCACCACGTGGCAGGACAACAGAGTGCAGAAAGGCTTTTCCCGAGTGCGTCCTTCGCCGCCGGCCGCGATGTCGAACATCTCGACCACGTCGCGCACGTGGTCCGGATGAGAGAAGCTGGTGCCCAGCGGCTTCGCGGTGCCGGCCAGGATGGCGTAGGCGGTGTTGAGATCGAAGGCCCGGGTGTCGGCCACGTCCCGGGCGACTAGGGAGCGGTGGAAGAAATGGATGTTGTCCAACCGGTCGACCAGGCGGGCGGCATCGTACAGGTCCTTGAGGGTCGCCTCGCGGTAACAGCCGGTCTCCAGATCGAGCAGGTTGGGCGAGGCGCCGCCCGAGCCCACGTGTACCTGGGTGCCGCTGACCTCAAGCTCGAGACCGGGGCGCCGGCCATGAATCGTGAAGGAGCGTCGGGCCGCTGCGATGACATCCTCGACCAAGCCGCGGGGGAAGATCAGCCGGCCCCGGTCGGTGAGGCGCCCGCCGGCGTCGGTGATCCGCTGGACCATGGAGGGGATCGCCGAGTCCAGGCCGACCTGGTCCAGCAGGTCGAGCGCCGTGGCGTGAATGCGCTTGACCTCCGCCTCGCTCAGGGGGCGGAAGCCACCGCCCTCGACGCCGGGCCAGACCGCCCGCTCCTCGATGGCAATCGGCTGGGCGCGCTCTGCCATCCGGGCCCGGCGGCCGCGCCGCTGGGGCCGCTCGTCCCGATCCGCCAGGGCTTCACTGGGCATAGTCCGGCTCGTCCTCGTCGAGCAGCCGGGTCATGGCCTCGAAGTGGCGGTCCGAGTGACCCTCGCGCGACATCGCGCCCATCTCGGCCGCGATACCCTCGGGGATGCCGCGCAGCTCCCGGCCGCCAGCGGTTGCGAGCAGCTGGAACAGGCAGGCGCGCTCCAGCTGATAGAGATCCAGATAGGCCCGTGCGACGTTGGGCCCAGCGACAAGGCAGCCATGGTTGGCCAGGATCAGGACCCGCTTGTCACCGAGGGCATCCGCCATGCGCGCGCCTTCGTCCTCCTCTCGAAGCACACCGTCGTAGACCTCGAAGTAAGCGATGTCGTCGTGGAACTGTGCAGCCAGCTGGGAGCCGCAGGTGTCCAGGCGCCCTTCGCGGCCCATGGAGAGCGCGACGATGTTGGGCGCGTGGACGTGCATCAGGCACTTGGCATCGGGCCGCGCTTTCTGCACCGGGCCGTGGATGATCCAGCCGGCGCGGATCGGCGGCCGACTACCGGCCACCATCTCACCCTCAGGCGACATCAACGCCAAGGTCGAGGCGCTCACCTGACGCCAATGGGTGTAGCCCGGGGTGATCAGCGTGAGGGCGGGATCGTCGGGCGACTCCAGGCTCATGTGGTTCCAAGTGCCTTCGTTGAGGCCGTCGCGCACCGCCAAGCGATGGGCCGCCGCCAGATCCCGGCGCGCGCTTGCCTCCGCCATGTTCCTCATGTCTCGCCGCCGATCGAACAGATGACTGAGTCGAATTTCACCCAGGTCACCCTAAAACGCTTTCGATACCGCTTGCAAACATTGAATTCTATGGTGATAGATGAATGCAACTATCTTATAGTGAGACATGGCCCGGACCCTCCCAGCACTATCCACCCTGCGCACCTTCGAGGCCGCGGCGCGCCATGAGTCCTTCAAGCGGGCGGCCGCCGAGCTCGCCGTGACGCCGACCGCGGTCAGCCATCAGGTCAAGCAGCTCGAGCGCGATGTGGGCCAGCCGCTGTTTCACCGGCGGGTTCGCCAGGTCCGATTGACCGAGGCTGGGCGCCTGCTGCTGGAGGCCTGCCGGGAGTCCTTCGACGGCTTGGAAGCCGCACTGGCACGGCTTCGGGCCGGGGTCGGCCGGGCCCGGGTGATCGTCGGCGTCGGGCCCCTGGTCGCCGCCAAGTGGCTGACCCCGCGCCTATCCGGCTTCTGGCAAAGCTGCCCTGGGGTCGACCTTCGGCTGCACCACTCGCCGCTCTCGATCGACTTCCGGGAAAGCGACATCGACCTGGCGATCGCCTGGGGCGACGGCGCCTGGCGCGAGGTTGCGGTCGAGCCCTTGCTCAAGATCCAGGTGACGCCGGTGATGAGCCCGCGGCTATTGGCGGACGGCACCGGGCTGGAGACGCCTCAAGACCTGCTGCGCTACCCCCTCTTGCACCAGCGCGACCGGGACGGCTGGCGGGAGTGGTTCGGCCATGCCGGCCTGGGCGATCCGGAGGCCGGCGCCTCGATCGTTATCGAGGACGCCCACGTGGTGCTCCAGGCGGCGATCGAAGGCCAGGGCGTCGCGCTCGGCATCCCGCCCTTCATCGCCGACGATATCGCCGCCGGACGCCTGATCCGGCCGCTCGACCTGGCGATCGAGCCCAGCCGGGCCTACTACCTGGTCTATCCGAAGGGCGCCCTGCGCAATCCGACCCTAAAGCGCCTGCGCGATTGGCTGGTCGCCGAGGCTCAGGGGTGATCGGAATAGCTGCCGGACTTGTCCGCCGCTTCGACCCGGGCGTCCAGCTCGATCACCGTGCGGTCCGGGTCGCGGATGAAGACCGCGCTCAAGGGGCCGAAGGAGAAGGACCCGGTGATCGCGATGCCCTCGCGCGCCAGGAAGGCCTTGGTGTCGTCCAGCGAGCGCACGTGCAGCGCGAAGTGGGTGATGCCCGGGTGCTTGTCGCTCACGTCCATCAGGATGTTCGTCCCCTCGCCCGCCGTGCTCGGTCCCAGCAGATTGAGCGTGACCCCGCTTGGATGGCGCATGATGATCGGATGGCCCTCATCGAAGCCGGCATCGGTCACGGTCGCGAAGCCGAGCTTCTCGTAAAACGCGGTCGAGACCGCCCGGTCGCTGATGCGGATGCCGATATGATCGATATGCTGAACGTCGAGCATGGGAGCCTCCCGAGAATTTAGACACGGAGTGAGCCGTGCAGGAAGAACATTGGGTCGATTGTTTGTCTCACTAGTGCGGTAAAATAGAAAACACTGTTCCGCAGCTGGATCAATTTCGACCGACACTTGCGTATCTGATCATTGGCGCAATATTCCAGTTATGAGCGATTCCCTCTCTCACGGGCGGCGCCGATTGATCGTCACGGTCGCCGGAATGGGCCTCCTGACCCTTGGTGGAGCCGTGTTCTGGTTCTGGGGTCGGGAGCGCCACGGAAGCGCCGGCGACCAAGCGCTCGAAGTCGATGTGGACTCGGTCATAGGTGACGGGTTACTGAAAATTGCGGAAGCCATAAGGCTCGAAATGCGGCGTGCTGGGTCTCGTGTGGACGGGCTTTCTATCGATGGCTTCAAGATCCGAGCCACGGTCGAACCAAACGATCGGGGCGATACATCCGTCGAGAGAATATTGAGAGTTTGGCCGGAGATCGTCATCTCGAACGAAGGCGGGCTTGTTGAAGCCTATTTCCCTGAGGCGGTACTGGATCGGGCGCGCCAGGACATACTCCAGCAAACTCTATCCGCCCTCCGAGCGGATCTTTCCCACCGTGGATTTGACCGCAATAGCGCTCGCATTTCAGGAAGTCGGTGTATCCTTATGCCCCGTGAAGTTTATGAAGCGGTAGTAAAGTGCAGTAGGATAGCTAGTTCGCGATCCGCACTCAGTTTCCGAAAAGTCGATCTCCTTAACCCCTCGGCAGCCAGCACCGAGTCGCTCCCGTGGATCAAGGACTTCTACGACGTTTATCCCGGCTCCATGACGGTGCGAAAAAGGGCCATCACGACGGGACAGCACATTGTTGATGCACAGGTGGAGTCCGAAGACGGCAACCCGATCGTCGTACTCCGCTTCGACATCTTCACCCGCAATCAGCGAATCAGGGAATTGGGGCCGGACACCCAGCTGATCGCGATCATCCTGGACGACCAGATCGTCGCCACCGTGCTCGCCGGGGATCTGCATCGCGAACGCACGGTACTTAGAGGGCCGTTTAGTCGCAAGAAAGCGGAACAGCTGGCCTTGCGTCTGAGGTCTATTTCCTTGCCCGCACCGCTCAATGCAGTTGAGGCCTGCCCCGCGTCATAGCCGCCCTTCGTAGGTCTGGCGTTCGATGTGGCAGGTAATGATCGAGAAGCGCTCGGCCTTTAGCGCCGCCTCCATCGCCTCTTTCAGCTCCGCGCGGGTGCCGGCTTCCAGGCCCAGGCCGCCGAAGGAGCGGGCGATGCCGGAGAAGTCGACGCCGTCCAGGTGGACGCCCACATTGGGCAGCTGCATGCGCCGCTGCTTCAAGTCGATGAGCGCCAGGTTGGCGTCGAGGAAGACCACGACGACGACCGGCAGCTTCAGCTCGGCCAAGGTCGACAGCTCGCCCAGCACCATGAGCAGGCCGGCGTCGCCGGTGAGGGCGACCACCGGGCGCCCCGGGTCCGCGAGCTTTTGCCCGATGGCGAGCGGCAGGGCGCAGCCCATGGTGCAGAGCCCGGTCGATTGATTCAGGCCCTTCTCTTCATAGCAGTCGTAGATCTGGGAGAGCAGAATCCGGTGAGCGCCGGAATCGACCGTGGCCAGCGCGTCCCGCGGCAGGGCGGCGCGCACTTCCTCGATCACCGCGGTCGGGCCCCACTCTTCGCCCTGGCCGAAATCTTGCCGCAGGGCCGCGCGCACCGCCGCCGGGCGGCCATCGGGCCAGGTGGCGCGGGGCGTCAGCCCGTCGCACAAGGTCTGCAGGCCGAGGCCGCAGTCGCCGACGAACTCCAGGCTGGCCCGGTGCATATCGTGGTGGTTGGGCGCGGCGACCAGGTCGATCACCTTCTGACGCTGAAGATCCCAAGGATCGCGCCAGCCGCTGCGCATCTCGATCGGGTCGTAGCCCACCAGCAGCACCACATCGGCCTCGGAGATCAGCGGCAGCAGCTGGCCATCGGCCAAGGGCGAGAGGCCAGCACCGCCGAGCGCCAAGGGATGATCCTCGGGCAGCACGCCCTTGGCCTTGTAGCTGGTGATCAGCGGAATGTTGAATCGCTGGGCAACGGCGGCGACCTGCTGGGCGGCGCCTTGGTTCAGCACGTCGACGCCCGCGATCATGACCGGCCGCTCCGCCTCGGCCAGCCAGCCGCGCGCCGCCTCCAGGTCCGGGCCCGGCAAGGGGCCGACCGGCCGCGGGCCCGAATTGCGGATTTCGGCGCGCTCCTCGCTGGCCTGCTCGGCGACCGCCATGGGCACGTCGATGTGGACCGGGCCGGGCCGGCCATCCAGCGCGATGCGGAGCGCCTTGTCGGCCAGCACGTTGACGTTCTTCGCCGTCAGCTTGAAGCTCGCCTTGACCACCGGCCGAAAAACCGCCTGGTGGTCCATGATCTGGTGGGTGTAGGTCAGCGTCTCGGAATCCTCCAGGCAGCCGGTCAGGATGACCAGCGGCACCCGGTCCTGGAGCGCGTTGGCGGCGACGTTTATGCAGTTGGCAGCGCCCGGCCCGATGGTCGCCAGCAGGATGCCCGGCGCGCCGGTGCGATGGCTGGTGCCCTCGGCCATGAAACCGGCGGCGTTCTCGTGCTTGGCCATGTGGAACCCGATGCCCGCCGCGCGCAGGGCTTCCAGCAGGGTCAGCACCTCGCCGCCCGGCATGCCGAAGGCATAGCGGCAGCCCGCCAGCGCCAGGCGCTGGGCTAATACATCGACAGTCTTCAACGCGAGTCCCCTTCTCCCCTTAAATCAGCTCTTCGGTCTTGTTGCGGGTCTCCCCGTAGCGCGACAGGCTGGGTGGCTTCAAGCCTTCGTATAGCTTCTCGAGCCCGGCGTTGACCGTGCGGTTGTTGTGCTCGAAGAGGCTGTTGCCCTCCAGGTCGCTTTCCACCAAGAGCGGCCCGAAGTTCTCCACCTCGAGCACCCAGAGCGCCTGGGCGATGCCCAGCTCGTCGAGCCAGTGCGCATCGCGGACCCGCTTGATCCCCCGGCCCAGAAGCGCGCCGGTGCCGTAGCCTACCGTCGTGAGATAGAGCGCGCCGGCCGGCACGAAGAGGCGCTTGTAGTCGGCCTCCGACATGCCGCCCTTGCCGATGATGATCTTGGCGCCGGAGACCTCGAACCAGCGCTCCATCCACTTGGCGAAGCGAAAGCTCGCGGTCGCGGTGACCGCACCAAGATTGTAGCTGCCGTCCTCGCGCACGCTGGCCGCCGGCGAGCAGTGGAAGTTGACGTTGGTCAGCGCCTTCAAGTCGACCGGCGGCGCGGCGCCCTGGTCGACGACCTTTTTGTAGACCCCTTCCCGGCCGGTGTAGATCACCCCATCCAGGAAGACCACATTGCCGATTTCCAGCTTGGCCAGATCTTCCGGCGTGACCGGGGTCTTCATGCGGACTTGCGTGAGCTTTGGCTTTGGGTCGTCCATTCCACGGTATCCCGTCTCATATAGGGGGTGAACCAGGCCGGGTCGGTGCGGTAGGCGACCGATCCGTCGGCCGCGATGCGCGCCACCGCCCGGCGCGAGGAGAGGCAAAAGGCGTGCACCGACATGGGCATGCCGCCGGTGTGGGTGTAGCCGCACTCGATATGGCAGTCGACCACCATGGAGGAGCCGACGAAGCCCATGGCGCCCATGCCGATCGAGTTGCCGAGTTCTTTCAGCTCGGCTTCCAAGGCGGCCACCTCTGGGTCCGGGTTGCGGTCGCCCACCGTGCGCAGGCAGGCGGCCTGCTTGCCGAGCTGCATGCAGGTATCCTTGGAGCCACCAAGACCGATGCCGACGATCGCCGGCTGGCAGGCCAGGCCCCGCTTGCCGAAGGCGATCATGACATCCAGGAAGAATCGCTTGATGCCGTCGATGCCGTCGCCCGGAAAGAGCATGCGGTAGTCGGTGCCGAACAGGCCGCCCTTGTGCACCGTGGTGATGTCGAGCCAGTCGGCCTCGGGCTCGAAGGAGAACTCGATCTCCGGCGCGTTGAGGCCGACGTTGTTGTTGTGGTCCAAGCGACTCAAAGGATGAACCCGGTTGGGCCGCAAGGGAATCTCGTGGGTCGCGGTCGCGGTCGCCTGGCGCAGGGACTGCTCCAGCGCGCAGAAGCCTCCTTCGATCTTCGCCTCGTTGCCGGCCTTGACGAAATAGCGCGGCACGCCCGTGTCGGCACACATGGGCCTTCGGTCCGAACTGGCCGCCTCCCAGTTCTCGACCATGGACTGGAGTACGAAGGCGCTGAGGTCGCCGGTCTCCAGATCGATCATGGACTTGATGCCGGTCAGGTAGTCCTCGGGGATGTCGATCGCCGCCCGGCGCATCAGCTCCTCGGCGGTTGCCTCGATGGTGGCTTGGGTGATCATGACGCTTCTCCTTGCAGGGCCGGCTCGGCGAGAAGGGACTGGCCGGGCCGCACCCTGGTGAAGGCGACCGGCTGGCTGGTCACCGCCAGGCCGTCCTCCGTTCCGCGAACGATGGTATAGCGCGACTGGGCGAGATCGCCAGGCTCGGGAAAGTCCTCCCGGAAGTGGGCGCCGCGGGAGTTCTCCCGCGCCAGCGCCGCCCTGGCAATTGCCTGGCCGACCAGGATTTGGCTCTCCAGGTTGAGCCAGTCGTGCCAAGTGAGGTTGAAGCTGCGCGGCTGCGCACCGATGCCGGTCGCCGTAAGCTCGCCAGCCAGATCGGCCAAGCCGGCCAGCGCCCGTTCCAATCCGGCCGCATCACGCAGTATGCCGACATCGTCCCACATCAGACCAGCCAGGCGCTCGCGCAGGCTCTCCAGATCGCCCATGGGCCGGGCAAAGGGCGCTTCGCAGGCCGCCACGGCGGCCTCGACTGCGCTTTGGTCGGGATCGCGCCAGGCGCCCTCGCGTCGCACGGCGCCGGCCATGAAATCGCCGGCGATCCCGCCGTAGACCGTGGAGTTGGCAACCCCATTGCCGCCAAGGCGGTTGGCGCCGTGCACCCCGCCGGCATCTTCCCCAGCGACGTAGAGGCCGGGCCGCTCGGTCGCGCAGTCCTGGCCGAACACCAGGCCGCCCATCATGTAATGGGCGGTCGGCACCACCTCGACCCGGTCTCCCGCCAGATCGAAGCCGCAGTCGGCGCAGCGCTCGACCATGCCCTTGAACTGGCGGCGCACCTGATCGGGGCCCAGATGCTTCATCTCGATGAACAGGCCGCCCATGGGCCCGGTACGCCCAGAGCGCATCTCGGCGTACATGGCGCGCGAGACGATGTCCCGGGTCGCCCGCTCGCCCTTGTCGTCGTAATCGAACATGAAGCGCCGGCCGGCGCCGTCCAGCAGATAGCCGCCGGCGCCACGCAGGCCCTCCTCCAGCACGGTCCCGGTCATGCGGGTCTCGGGCCCGGCCAAGAGGCCGGTCGGGTGGAACTGCACCATCTCCATATCGCGCAGAGGCAGGCCCAGGCGCAAGGCCATGGCAAGGCCGTCCGAGGCTTTGTCGCCCGACGGCGTATGGTAGCGGTACATGGTCGGCCCGCCGCCGGTAGCCAACAACACCGCCTTGGCGCGGACCAGGCGAAACCCGCCGCTACGCATATCAACGAAGAGAACCGCGGCGACGGCATCCCCACCCCGTTCAGGGATCAGGGCGACCGCGCGGTGCTCCTCCAGGCGTCGGACGCCCAGACGCCAGACCTGCTCGATCAAGCGGTTGATAATCTCGATGCCGGTCAGATCGCCTTTGTGCACCGTGCGGTCGAAGGTCTGGCCGGCGAAGGCCTTTTGATGGAGCGAGCCGTCCGGGTTGCGGTCGAAGAAGCAGCCGAGCTCGTTCTCCAGCTCCTGGATGCGCTCGACCGCGGTCTCCACCAGGCGCCAGGCGAGATCCTGGTCGGGCAACCACTTGCCGCCTTCGATGGTGTCCATGAAATGGCGTTCCAGGGAATCGCCGGCCGCCAGCGCCACGTTGTAGCCGCCTTGGACCATGCGGGTGCAACCGCATTTTCCCAGCAGACCCTTGACCGCCACCGTAACGTCCAGCTCGAAATCGGCCTGTAGCGCGTGGAGCGCGGCGAACAGGCCGGCGCCGCCGGTGCCCAGGATCAATATGTCGGTGTCGAGCCGGTCCATCAGCGCAGCGCCGCCAGGAAGCCGAGCCCGGCCGCGAGCGCGAGCAGCAGTGCGGCCGGCACCAGGGCCTTGCGCGCGCCCCGCCAAGGCAGAAACTCCAAAGCCAAGACTCTCAGTCCCAGCGCCATGTGCAAGGTGAGTGCCGCCAGCAGCGCGAACTCGCTGGCCTTGACCAGGGGATGTTCGGTCCAGCGCAGGAAGGATTCGAAGCGGGCCTCGCCCTGGAGCGCCAGGCCGAGCGCCAGAAAGTGCAGCGGCAAGAAAACCGCCAGTGTCAGGCCGGACAGCCGGTGCAGCAGGGCCGCCGCAAAGCCCCAATGTTTCTGAGAGGCGCGCATCACGGCCAGATCACCGCGACGACCGCGCGGCCGCCCAATCCCAACAACAGCAACCCGAAGAGGAGCGCCGCGACGTCCAGCGAGCGGCCGCGCCATGGGCTCCACTCCCGCAGAACCGTGCGCAGACCAATCGGCGCGTGGAGCGCGGCGGCCAGCACGAAGAGGCCGTAGAACAGGGCCCAAAGCAGGCTGCCCTCGGTGCGCCCAAGGATCGCCTCCGCTGAAATGCCCTGGCGGGTCGCGTAGAGGATGAGGCCCAAATGGATCAACACTAGTGGGGCCAGAACCGCCGCCGAAAAGCGTTGCAGGAGAAAGAGCCGCCCTTCCATACCGTCAGCCCCCGAAAAGCGCCCAGCGCTTCAAGTCCGCGATCGAGCCGGCCGGGTCGAGGCCAACCGGGCAGTGCTCGCTACAGGCGCCGTGGCTGTGACAGGTGAAGACCCCATCGTCGGCCCCCAACGCCGCGCGCCGTGCCGCTCCATCGCCGTCGCGCTCGTCCTGTGCCAAGGTCCAGGCCCGGTTGAGCGCCGCCGGGCCCAAGTAGCCAGGACGCCAGGCGACGGTCTCGCAGGCCGCGTAGCATACCGCGCAGTTGATGCATTCGATCGCCGCGTCCGCTTGGCGCCGGGCCGGACTCGTCGCATCGATCGGAGCCGGCCGCTGGTGCCGGTCGGCGGTGCCGGCGAATCGCCCCCGGGCGTCCTGCCACTTGTCGAAGAAGCCCGACATGTCGACCGCCAAATCGCGGATCACCGGCAAGTTGCGTAGAGGGCCAATCTCGAGCCGGTCGTCCTTGACCACCTTTGAGACGTGGCTGCGGCAGGTCCAGCGTGGCCGGCCGTTGACGGTCATGGCGCAGGAGCCGCACATGCCGACCCGGCAGGCGAAGCGATAGGCCAGATCGGGCGCCAGATGGCGCTGCACCCAAGTCACAACGTCGAGCACGGTCTGGTTGGCGCGCCGGGGCACCCGGTAGCGCTCGAAGCGCCCGGCGCCATCGCCGCGCCACAGCCTGACATCCAGCTCAGCCATCGGGTGCTCTCGTTGCCTTGGGGTTTCACCTAAAGACCTATATAGGACTTATATTGAGGAGTCGAGTCGGTTTCTCAACAATTTTCCCACTTGCGCGAAAAGATGCCCTAACGCACTCTATAGGACTTGGAGTAACTCTAAATGACCGAACCCATCTACCTGCGTCTCGCCAACCGCATCGTCCAGCGGATCGAGGCGGGCGAGCTGCGGCCCGGCGCGCAACTACCGTCGGAGGCCAAGCTGGCCGAGCTGGAATCGGTCAGTCTGGGCACGGTCCAGCGCAGCCTTAATCACTTGGCGGAGAGCGGCGTCCTGGTGCGCCGTCACGGTCGCGGCACCTTCGTGGCGAGTGCCGAGACGCCGGCCCAGGACCTGAAGCACTTCCGCTTCCTGGACCAGGACGGCGAGACCATCTTGCCGGTCACTTCGACCCTGCTCGCGATCGAGCACGTCGGACCGGCCGGGCCTTGGGCCGCCTTCCTGGGCGCCGCGCCCTTTTTCGTGCTGCTTCGGCGCCTGCTCGACGTGAACGGCGAGTTCAAGGTCTACAGCGAGCTGACCCTGGCCGGCCCGCGCTTCGAGGCCCTGCTGGCGCTTGATCCGAAAGCCTTCGACGGCGTCCTGATCCGCGACTACCTGACCCAGCACTTCAACTGCCCGACCCTGTCGGTCGAGCAGCGCATGACCGTCGGCCCACTGCCGCCCCGGGTCTGCCCCCTCGTCGAGGTGCCGCGCGAGACCAGCGGCCTGCACTGGGAGCTGATGGCCCGCAGCTACCGGGACCAGCCGGCAATCTACCAGCGGGTCTACCTGCCGCCCAGCGACCGGCCCCTACAAATCATTTGACCGGGCGCGGGCCCAGAAGCAGGGGCGCGGTGACCCAGAGGAAGCTCGCGAAGGCAGCAATCCAGGCGAGGCCCGCCGGTAGAAGCAGAGCGTCGGTGCCCATGACCGGCGCCGCGACCCGGGCGAGCGCGGCCAGGGTGATGAGAGCGAAGGCGGCCGTGAGCCCCGGGCTCGAGACGAGGCGGCGCCCGGTGTGGCCCAAGGTCGCCCGGCTCATAACTGCCAGGATCATGGTGCCCATGGCCCCCACCGTCAGCGCGTGGAGCGCCGCGACCTGGGGAATTGCGGGCGTGATGGCGCCGGCACCGAGGAGCCCGAGGGAGACCACCAGCCAGCCATAGCCCAAATGGAGCACCGCGAGGAGCGGCTCGCCGAGCACCCGGTGCCCTTGCCACCGGGCCAAACGCACGCCGTTGACAAGGGCAGCCAGCGCGCAGGCGAGGCCGGTGACCGGGCCCTCGGGCACCGCGACCCAAGCGATCAGCGCCACGACAGTGACCACAAGCGCAGCCCGGTCGAAGGGGCCGAACGACGCCGGCCGAACGGACTCGCCCCGGGCCTTGAGCCAGTTGCCGGTGAAGCTCGGGATGATCCGACCGCCGATCAGCGAGATGAGTGCCGCAAATACGCCAAGACCAAGGCGCATTGGCCAGCCGCCGAGATCCGCCAGGCCAAGGCGGTCGGCCAGATACAGGCCGTCGGCCAGCAACAGCACGGCGAGCGCCACGATCAGCGGCAGATTGCGCCAGGCCCGGCCGGCCACGATCTCGCGCGCGCAAGCCGCTAGCAAGATGGCTGGAAAGGCCAGCGCCAGGACCAGTACAGCACCTGGCGAGAGCCCAAACGGCAGGCCGAGCGCCAGGCGGGCCAAGAGCCATAGGCCGACGAGCAGCGCCAAGCTCGCGCCTTGCAACGGCAGGCGTCCCGTCCAATTGGGGATTGCGGTCAGCAAAAAGCCGGCGAGCGCCGCGCCGACCACACCGAACAGCATCTCGTGAACGTGCCAGGAGATTCCATCGAGCGGGCCGGCCAACCCGATGAGTCCCGCAAGCATCGCCAGGAACAGACCCATTGCGGCCACGGCCCACAGCCCGGCCGCCAGGAAAAACGGCCGAAACCCCTGGCTCAGGAGCGCCGGGCCGCCAGTCGCCCTATAGCGTGGAACCGCGCCCCGCCGCTCCCGCTGTTCCCCGGACCCAGCCATCGCCACACCCGAACTCCCGGTCGTCTCTAAAAATGTATGCTGTTTACATTTTTTATATGGCCGCCAGGCCCGGCAAAGGCAAGATCCTTTTTTTCGCAACGTTTCGCGCGCAAAGAAAACGGGGGACCCAGCGGGTCCCCCGAGGTAGGCCGTATGCAGAGCCGGCAGGACGTGCCGGACCACGACCAAAGGAGAAGGTTAGACGAACCACCAGCGCTCAGTGACCTTGGCGCCGTCCATGTCATAGTTGGAGCCGATCGTGGCGTGCCCGAGCTTGGTCGAGTTGGCGCCCACGTAGTTGGCGAACATCGGGATCAACACACCGCCCTCGTCGCGCACGATCTCCTGCATTTCCTCGTACATGGCGCGGCGCTTGGTGGTGTCGAGCTCGGCGCGGGCCTGGACCAGGAGCTCGTTGAAGAGATCGTGATCCCAGAAGGAGTCGTTCCAAGGCACGCCCCGGGCATACTCGGTCGAGAACATCAGGTCTTCGGTCGGGCGACCACTCCAGTAGCAGGCGCACCAGGCCTTCTTCATCCAGACGTTCGACCAATAGCCGTCGTTCGGCTCGCGCACCACGTCGATCGTGATGCCGGCCGCCGCCGCGTGCTCGCGCATGAGCACCGCCGAATCGACCGCCCCGGCAAAGGCCGCGTCGGCCGCCGAGAGCTCGACCCTGAGGCCTTCGGCGCCAGCCTTCTTGAGGTGGAACTTGGCCTTGTCCGGATCGTAGTTGCGCTGGGCCAGGTTGGAGGCGTGGTAGCGGTTGGCGGTCGAGATCGGATGATCGTTGCCGAGCCCGCCGTAGCCGCGCAGGATCTTGGCAACCAATTCCTCTCGGTTGACCGCGTACTTGAGCGCCAGGCGCACGTCGTTGTTGTCGAACGGCGCCATGTCGGTGCGCATGGGGAAGGTGTAGTGCAGGGTGCCGGTCACCTCGGTGACATCCACATCGGGGTGGCGCTTCAGCAGATGCACCGTCTTAAGGTCGCAGCGGTCCATGATGTGGACCTCTCCGGTGGTCATGGCGTTGGTGCGCGCCACCGGGTCCTGGATCGCGATCAGCTCAACCGAGTCGAAGTAGGGCATGCCCGACTTGAAGTAGTTCGGATTGCGCTTGGCCAGGCCTTTCACGCCGGGATCGAAATTCTCCAGCACGTAGGGGCCCGTGCCGTCGCCCGAATGGGCATCCGCGTGGCCGTCTTTCGAAGGCAGGATGCAGAAGTGGTAGTCCGACATGAGGAACGGGAAGTCGGCATTGCCGCCGTTCAGAGTGATGATCACCCGGTTCTTACCGTCGGCCTCCATGTTCGCGACATCGGCCAAAAGCGCCTTGCCGGCCGACTTGGAGTCTTCGCCCATGTGGTGGCGCAGGGAGGCGATGACATCCTCCGACTCCATGGTCTTGCCGCTGTGGAAAGTGACGTCCTTGCGAAGATTAAAGGTCCATTGGGTGGCGTCGTCCGAGGCCTCCCAGCTTTCCGCCAGCTCGGGGCCCAGATCGCCGCTCGGCTCAACATTGGTCAGCGCGTTGCGCAGAGTGCCGAAGCAGAAGTTCTGATTCCAGGTGCTCTCGATGTGGGCCGGGTCGAGGGTGTCGGTGGTCGAGCCGCTGCCGATCCCGAGCTTGAAGTGACCGCCTTGCTGGGGCGACGCCTGGGCCGGCCGGCCGAGCAGGCCGGTGCCGAGCGTGGCCGCGGCACCGATGGCGGTGGTCTGCGCCATGAAGTCCCGGCGCGACAGATAGTCGGCGCGGAAGGGCCGCTGGAGCTTGTGGTCCTCTGACATGGTTTGCCTCCCTAGTGGGTGTGTGTCGGGCGAACGGAGCTACCGGAACGCCCCACGAGGTCAGCGGCCGGGTCGAACCGAACCGCAGTTCATAAACAATTTATTGTAACCGGTTACATACCGGATGATCAGGCAGATGTCCAGAGGAAAGTTAAACTTTTTCAGCCGGGCCCTCGTAAGCATTCCGTGCGTTCCTAGAATGCTTCCCTTTTTTCTGCAAACCGGTTACAGTGCTTTCGGTCTGGACTCACATGACTCGGGCACACGCCATGTCGAGCGGCAGAATGGAGCAGCGCAAGGACGGTGACGGTGCCTCGGTCGGCATCCGTGACGTGGCGCGCGAAGCCGGCATGTCGGTCGCCTCGGTGTCCCGCGCACTCAACCAGCCCGATCTCTTGAGCGCCAAGGCCCTTGAGCGGGTCCAAGACGCGATCGAGCGTCTCAACTACATCCCGAACAGCGCCGCCCGGGCGCTCTCGCGCCAGCGCATGAACACGATCGGCGCGGTCATCCCGACCCTCGGCCACTCGGTCTTCGCCGCCTTCATTGACGCCTACCAGAGCCGGGCCGAGGCGCTCGGCTATCGGATTGTCATGGCCAACACCCACTTTGACGCGGCCAGAGAGCTCGCCGAGGTAAGGAACCTCTTGAGCTACGGCATCGAGGGCTTTCTATTGGCCGGCGAGACCCACGATCCGGAGCTGCACCGACTGCTCGCGAAGCGTCGCGTGCCTTATGTGCACACCAGTGTGTTCAGCCCCGATAGCCCGCACCCCACGGTCGGCTACGACAATCGGGCGGCGACCCGACGCGTGACGGACTACCTGATCAGCCTGGGCCATCGGCGCATCGCTGCCCTGCCCGGCCCGCGCGCGACCAACGACCGCATGGTCTACAGGGTCGCTGGAATCCGCGAGGCGCTCACCGCCAGAGGCCTCGCGTTGCCGGAGTCCCTTATCGTCGAGCGCAAATACTCGATCGCCCACGCCCGGGACGGTGCGCGCGAGCTATTGAGCCGCCGGCCGCGACCGACGGCAATCGTCTGCGGCCAAGACGTGCTCGCCTTCGGCACCATCCTGGAGGCCCAGGAGCAGGGCCTGCGCGTGCCCGAGGATCTCTCGGTGACCGGCTTCGACGACGTCGAGTTCGCCGCCCACATCAATCCCAGCCTGACCACCATCGACGTCCCGGTCGAGGACATGGGCTTGCGCGCGGCTGAGCACCTGATCGCCCAGCTGAACGGCGAGAGCCCGCCCCGCCACCTGCGCATCCCGGTCGATCTTGTGGTCCGGGACTCCACCGGCCCGGTGGCGCCGGAGGGCTGAGCGGCACCGTGCGTAGTCTCCAAAATGGTTAAGATCCGTTAACGAATTCAATGACTTAAAAGCTCTCCACGTTAACGCCAAATTTACATCTAATTGTTAGCTTCTTTTCACGGACCTTTGACGGGGTCCCCTCCACAGGGACAAGAACCAGGTAGGTTCAACCATGCTTTACCTTTCCAAGTCACGCGACACCTTCGTTCTCCGCTGTAGCTGCGGCTGCTTCAATCTCTCGTTCTTCGATCGGGGCATCAAGCTCGAAGGTCAGGTGCGCTGCATGGTGTGCGGCGAGGAAGCCGACTGGACCAACCTGCGCGAAGACCTCGATCGAAACACCTGCTGTGACCACAAACACGACCACGACCAAGACCAAGACCAGGACGCGCCCCACGAGGCCGAAATCCACGTGTTGCACGCCTGAACCCTCCCAAGCCTTTCGTTACCTTACCTAGTCGTTCTTTACCTTTCCTCCCAACCCACTCCCAACATCCTTCCTGACCAATACCTTTTTGGGCCCCGCAATGCGGGGCCCATTTTTCTTTGGATCGGACACGGGATTCCCGCTCGACGAAATTGGCCTTGTTTGATACCTCAATCTGATTGATTTCCTTCGACCCAATGAGTACTGTCCGGCCGCCATTTCGCTAGCGGGAGCCTTTTCGCATGATCAAGGCGGTTACCTTCGACCTGTGGGATACCATAGTCTACGACGACACCGACGAGCCCAAGCGAGCGGCGCAAGGCTTGCGCTCCAAGAAGGAGGAGCGACGCCATCTCCTGTGGCTGGCGCTTGAGCAGCAGGCGCCGATCGACAAGGACCGGGTCTGGTTGGCCTACGACGTGATGGAAGCCGCCTTCAACAAGGTCTGGCACGACCAGCATGTCACTTGGACCGTCGAGGAGCGGCTCATGGTCGCGCTTGCCGGCTTGAAGCGCAGCTTGCCGGCCGAGGCGCTGGCCGAGGTCGTGCGCGCCCACGAGATCATGGAAGTGGAGATTTATCCCGATGCGATCGAGGGCATCGGCGAGGCGCTCAACGATCTGTCCCAACGCTACAAGCTCTGCATCGTCTCGGACGCCATCGTGACACCGGGCCGAGGCCTGCGCGAGTTGCTGTCCAAGCACGGTTTGAAGGACTACTTCTCCGGCTTCGCCTTTTCGGACGAGGTCGGCCACTCCAAGCCGCACCGGGCGATGTTCGAGTCCGCCGCCAGCCAGCTCGGGGTCGAGATCCACGAAATGGTTCACCTGGGCGACCGGGACCACAACGATGTCAAGGGGCCGCAGGCCGCCGGCATGAAGGCGATACTGCTCACCGCCGCGCGGGCCAACGACAAAGCCATCACCTCGGCCGACGCGATTTGCGACCGTCTCCAGGATCTGCCGGCAATCGTCGACCGCCTGGCGGCAAGCTGATAGGAGCAGGAGCGCAATGGCCGAAACCGCCCGTTTTCTCGTGGTCGACGGCTACTCCCGGGCCGGCCGCGAGGACCTCAGAGCCGGCGGCGCGACCACCGCCGGCGAGCTCTATGAAAAAATGCTGGGCGCCTGCTTGCCGGGCAGTCAGGTCGACATCGTGAGCCCGGCCGATCCCGACGCCAGCCTGCCGACCGGCGCGGGGCTTGGCGACTACGCCGGCATCGCCTGGACCGGCTCGAGCCTGACGATCCATTCCGACGATCCCCAGGTTACGCCCCAGATTGAGTTCGCCAAAGCGGCCTTCGCAGCCCAGGTGCCGAGCTTCGGCAGCTGCTGGGCGGCGCAGATCGCGGCGGTCGCGGCCGGCGGCATTTGCGCGGTCAACCCCAAGGGCCGCGAGATGGGCATCGCCCGCAAGATCACCCTGACCCCAGAGGGCCGCGGCCACCCGCTCTATCGGGACAAGAAGAGCACCTTTGACGCCTTCATCAGCCACGACGACGAGATCACCCACCTGCCGCCGGGCGGCGTGCTGCTGGCCTCGAACGACCACAGCCAGGTCCAGGCGCTCGCCGTGACCTTCCAGGGCGGCGCTTTCTGGAGCGTGCAGTATCATCCGGAGTACGACCTGCACGAGCTGGCTCGCCTGTGCTACTGCCGCAAGCAGAAGCTGGTCGACAAGGGCTTCTTCCGGGACCTGGAGGCGGCGCAGGACTTCGTCGACAAACTGGAGGCGCTCTACCAGGACCCGTCCCGCAAGGACATCGCCTGGCTGCTCGGCATCGACCAGGATGTCACGAATCCGGACATCCGCCAGGCCGAGGTGCGCAACTGGATCGAGCAGCTGGTGCTACCAAAGCTCAGCCAGCGCCACTGAGCGCAGCCCTCACCCTGTCCCTCTCCTAGAGGGAGAGGAAACGCGGTTGCCCGGCCTCGGCTAAGAATCCCCTCTCCCCCACTGGGGGTGAGGGTTAGGGTGAGGGGGACTCTGCTCCACGCACGAGGCCTTCACAAAGTGCGCCCAGCGGCGAAAATCGCCGCGCGGGGGGCCGTGACCCGCCCGAGGCAACCCTTCGGGTCAGCCGGCACCGTCTAATTTGCGGAGATCGTCGCGATGAGCGGACTGCGGATCTTCTTGATCCTTTCCACGCTTGCCATCTATGCCATCACTCTGGCCGCCGTTGCCAAGTTCGGGTTCAATTGGCCGGCGGTCTACTTCGGCGATCTAGTCCGACTCGATTGGCGCTCCCAGTTCAACGCCGACTTCCTGATCCACCTCTTCCTGCTGGCGAGCTGGATCGCCTGGCGCGAAGGCTTCTCGCCGAAGGGCTACCTCTTCGGTTTCTTGAGCATATCCTTCGGCGGGATGTTCGGCTTTCCCTACATCCTGTTCGCGATACATCAAGCGAAAGGCGATCCGAAGCGGATGCTGCTCGGCAAGCACGCCTGAATTTAGCCGGAGGAAAGGGCGCAGAGGACCCCCCCGCGCCCCTAATCAGGAATGAGTCAGCCGGCCGCGGCGATCTGTTCGGACTTGCGTACCATAACCTCGGCCTGCTTGATCGAAGCGATGTCGATCAGCCGGCCGTCCAGCGCGACCGCGCCCTTGCCTTCCTTCTGGGCCTGCTCCATGGCCTCGAGGATGCGCTTGGCCTTGGTGACCTCGGCCTCCGAGGGGCTGTTGACCTCGTTGGCGAGCGCGATCTGGCTCGGATGGATCGCCCACTTGCCCTCGCAGCCGAGCACCGCCGCGCGGCGCGCCTGGGCGGTGAAGCCGTCCGGATCAGAGAAGTCGCCGAACGGGCCGTCGATCGGCCTGAGACCGTTGGCCCGGGCGGCAACCACCATGCGGGCGACCGCGTAGTGCCACATGTCGCCCCAGTGGAAGTCCCTGGGATTGTCGCCGTCCTTGTCGGTCAAGACGCCGTAGAGCGGGTTCGGGCCGCCGATCACGGTGGTGCGCGCCTTGGTCGAGGCAGCGTAGTCGGCGACGCCGAAATGCAGGCTCTCGTTGCGCTTGGAGGCGCCGGCGATCTCGTCCACGTTGGCCATGCCGAGCGCGGTCTCGATGATGTGCTCGAAGCCGATGCGCTTGGTCCGGCCCTTGGCGTCCTCGCACTGGGTAACCAGCATGTCCACCGCGTAGACGTCGGCCGCGGTGCCGACCTTGGGGATCATGATCATGTCGAGCCGGTCGCCGGTCTGTTCGATGACGTCGACCACATCCCTGTACATGTAGTGGGTATCCAGGCCATTGATGCGTAGCGACAGGGTCTTCGTGCCCCAGTCGATGTCGTTGATCGCCTCAATGACGTTCTTGCGGGCCTGCTCCTTGTCGTCGGGCGCGACCGCGTCCTCCAGGTCCAGGAACACCACGTCGGCCGCCGAGCTGGCCGCCTTCTCGAAGAGCTTCGGGTTGCTGCCGGGTACCGCCAGTTCGCTGCGGTTAAGACGCGCCGGCGCCTGCTCGACGATGGTAAAGCTCATGAATTCAGTCCCCCTCTTTCGATCCCTGTGGGAAGTCCCTGCGGGCCGCTAAGAAGCAGTTGGCCGACCCAAAGTCAACCGCCCGTGACTGGTTTCTCCGCCAGGGGGTGATGCTCTTGAACCAGGGCGCGCAGACGCTCGCTTAGCACGTGGGTATAGATCTGCGTGGTTGAGATGTCGGCGTGACCGAGCATCTTCTGAACCGAGCGCAAATCGGCCCCATGATCGAGCAGGTGGCTCGCGAAAGCGTGGCGCAGCACATGGGGCGAGACCTTGGCCGGATCCAAACCGCTGTCGATCGCCAAGGCCTTGAGCAGCTGGCCGAAGCGGTGCCGGGTCAGGTGGCCGGCCTTGGCGCGCGAAGGGAAAAGCCACTTGGAGCCCTCGGGCCCGGCGAACTGGCCGCGCACCTCCAAATAGGCCTTAAGGGCGTCGCGCGCCGCCTCGCTCAAGGGCACCATGCGCTCGCGCCCGCCCTTGCCGCGCACCACCAGCACCTGGGGATCGCGCGCGACGGCGCCGTGGGGCAGGCCGACCAGCTCGGAGACCCGAAGGCCGGTGGCGTAGAGCAGCTCGACCAAGGCCGCCAGGCGCAGCCCGCTGGGCCCTTCGCTTTTGGCCGCCGCTGAAAGCAGCCGCTCGACTTCGTCTTCGTTCAGGATCTTGGGCAGGGGCCGTCCGCGCCGCGGGCTCTCGATCGCCTGGGCCGGGTCGTCGGCGCGCAGGCCCTCGCGAAACAGGAAGCGATAAAACTGGCGCAGGGCGGAAAGCCGCCGGGCCGCGGTGCGCGGCGCCATGCCGGCCTTGCCGAGCTGCGCCAGGTAGGCGCGCAGATCCTCCGTGCCGGCGTCCGCCAAAGCGCGGCCACGGCCGTTCAGGAAAGCCGCAACCTGGTCTAGGTCCCGGCGGTAGGCTTCCAGGGTGTTGAGCGAGGCGCCGCGCTCGGCGGCCAGCATTTCGAGGAACTGCTCCCGACCATCTTGCGCCGCCGATGTCGACATGGCCGGCCGCTCACAGCCCGCGCGCCAGGGCCGCCTCCACGGCCAGGCTTTGGGCCTCGGCGGGCAACCCAATCGCGACCAGCGCGGCGACGCTGGCCGCGAGTGCCAGCGGATGGCCGTCGGCCGGCCCGGGATCTCCCAAGGCCATGAGGGCGAGCAGCACGGTCTCGCCCCGGCGTCCGTCCTGGCTGGCATCCTGCAGCGCATGGATGACCGCCGCGTCGGGCGCGGTGGCGGTCTGCGCCGAGGGCAATGCCGCGAGCTCGCTCCACGGCAAGGGATCGATCTGCTGCAGCGCTTCGAGGCTGCCGCGCAGCAGGCTGAGGTCGTCGCGCGCCAGCTCGGTCGGCAGACCGCGGGCCGCTTGCCAGGTCGCCAGGTTGCCGGTGCGCGGCGCCATGGGATGGCCTGCCATAGCGGCATAGGGCCACAGCGCGGCGGCGGTCTGGGCCGCCTGCTGGTCCCGGCCAGCCTGTAGGCGTGCCACGGTGAACCAGCGATTGGCCTCCTCGAAGCGGCCGCGGGCATAGAGCGCCCGGCCGGCGGCCTCGGCGAACCAGCCGAGCTCGGGCACCGCCGGGATTGCCAGGAGATCAGGCTCGAGCACCGCCGCGGTCGCCACATAGCCGCCGTTCGCGAGCGCGCTGTCGAGCGCGACCCGCAGGATCTCGGCGCGCACCGCCGGCAAGGCCTGGCGCTGAGTCGACTGGTAGAGCAGCGCGCGGGCTTCCGGCCCCTCGAGGCCGGCCGCCACGGTCAAGGCGTTGTCCAGCTCGCCCGGATCGAAGGAAAAGCTTCGGTAGATCGCCGCCAGCTCGACCGGATCCAGATAGCCCAAGGTGACCGCCCGCTCGACGGCCAGGGTCCGGGTTCTCTGGTCAAGCTCGGGCGCGGTCACCAAGGCGCCGAGCAGGCTGGGCGCGACCGCCGCCACCTGATCGCCGTCGACCTGGTCCAGGGCGCCGTCGCTAAAGGCAAAGCGCAGCACCGAGGGCGGACGGTTGCCGGCCAGCTCGAGCGGGGCGTCGCTGGCCCCCACCAGGGCGAGCAGCTCGGGATCGTCGGCGCCGCCCGATTCACGCAGCAGGTTGAGCGCAAACTGGGCCTGGTCTTCCTCGCCGGCCTGGAGGTGGCACGCGATCTGCGCTTTCTGCCAGAAGTCGGAGTCGCCAAAGCGAGTCAGGTTGTTGCGCACCTCCTGGCAGGCCTGCTCGGGCAGGCCGTCGAGCAGCAGCAGCTCGACCCGGCCCTGGGCGATCGCCGCGTCGTCGCTGCGCCGGGGCACGGCCTGAAGCAGCTGGGCCATGCCTTCGGTGTCGCCGAGCGCCCGTAAAGCCTCAAGCCGGGCGGCCAGAAAGGCGGTCGGCGAGGCGCCCGACGCCGGACCCGCCAGCTCGACGGGCGGCGCCGCGGCGGACAGCAGAAGGCGCCGGGCCAGCGCCCGCACGGCCGCCGACTCGCTTTCGGTCGGCAGACGCGCGAAGAGCCGCTCGATCAGCCCCCGCTCGCTGCCCTGCCACATCAGGCTGCCGAGCCCGCCGCTCAGATCGTCGATCGGGCCCAGTGCGTTGGGATCGAGCTCGGCCAGAGTGTCGATTTGGATGCCGCTGGGCGCGCTCGGGACTGGCTGCGCCGGCGCCGGCTGGACCGGTGGCAGCTCGCTGGGCAGCAGCTGGATCGGCGCGCCGAGCGGCACCGGTGCGCCGGCCTCGGGCTCGGCCGGCGCCTGCTGGGCCCAAGCCGGCGTGGCGGCGACCAATGCCCCGGCAATAAGCCAGCAAACAGACCGCATGGCGCTATTGAGGGAAGCGGTCATCGGGCAGCACCTTCTCGACCTGAACGGTCGGAGGCGGGATCTCCCAAGTCACGATGAACAGCCCGCCCGCGCCCAACAACAGGACGACGAGCAGGAGAAGCAGCAGAGTTGTCTTGCGCATGAGCTCCTAACACGCGATAGGGAAAGCGAAATGAGACGGCGCTCCGTGGAACCTTACCTATGGACACAAGCTTGCATCCGACCGGCCAGGTTATGCTAGATTCGGACTTTGGCGACTCTGCGGCAGTCTATCCCCGCGCGGATGGCCTGGCAATGATCGCCCGCAGCTTTAGAGCGCCGTACGAGGGGCGCCGTTAGATGCCTGAAAGCGAAGCACGTTCGATTGTCCTGGTCGGCCTCATGGGGGCCGGAAAGACCTGTATCGGGCGCCGCCTGGCCCATCGCTTGGAGCTGCCCTTCGTCGACGCTGACGCGGAGATTGAGGCGGCCGCCGGCTGCACCATCGAGGAGATCTTTGCCCGCCACGGCGAGGCCGAGTTCCGGGCCGGCGAGCGAAGGGTCATGGCGCGCCTGCTGGAGGGCCCGCGCCAGGTCATCGCGACCGGGGGCGGCACCTTCATGGACCCGCGCACCCGGGCCGCGATCCGCGCGGCCGCGCTCTCGGTCTGGCTGCGCGCCGATCTGGAGCTTCTGCTCAGGCGCACCTCCCGGCGCAACAACCGCCCGCTGCTCAAGCGCGGCGATCCGCGAACCATCCTGAGCGACCTGATCGAGCTGCGCTATCCGGTCTATGCCGAAGCCGACGTGGTGGTCGACAGCCGGGACGGCCCGCCCGAGGCGACCGTCGACCGGGTGCTCCAGGCGATCGAGGTCCATGACGGCGCGGCACCGCTAGAGGCTTCGGCATGAACACCATCGAGCGCCTGCCGGTGAGCTTGGGCGAGCGCAGCTACGAGATACTGGTCGGCGGCGGGCTGATCGCCGAGGCCGGCCTTCACCTGCGGCCTCTGATGAAGGGCGAGCGGGCGATCATCGTGACCGACCGCACGGTCGCCGAGCTGCATCTGGCGGCCTTGGAGCGCGCGCTTTCCGACCACGCAATCGACCATCAGGCCTTCGTGCTGCCGGCCGGCGAGGAGACCAAGAGCTTCGATCACCTGGAGCGGCTGATCGATCAGCTTCTGGAGGCCAAGGTGGAGCGGCGGACCACCTTGATCGCGCTGGGCGGCGGGGTGATAGGCGACCTGATCGGTTTTACCGCTTCGATCGTGCTGCGCGGCATCGACTTCGTGCAGATCCCGACCACCCTGCTGGCCCAGGTCGATAGCTCGGTCGGCGGCAAAACCGGGATCAACACGCCCTGGGGCAAGAACCTGGTCGGAACCTTCTATCAGCCCCGACTGGTGCTGGCCGACACCGGGGCGCTTTCAACCCTGCCCCGGCGCGCGCTTCTGGCCGGCTATGCCGAGGTTGTCAAGTACGGGCTGATCCAAGACCCGGCCTTCTTCACCTGGCTCGAGGGCCACGGGCCGTCGGTAATCGAGGGCGACCGCGCCGCCCGGCGCCACGCGGTGGTGACCAGCTGCGCGGTCAAGGCCGAGGTGGTCGCCGACGACGAGCGCGAGGCGGGCCGGCGGGCCCTGCTCAACCTGGGTCACACCTTCGGCCACGCCCTGGAGGCCGAGGTCGGCTACGGCGACGAGCTGCTGCACGGCGAGGCGGTTGCGATCGGTATGGTCATGGCCTTCGATCTCTCGGCGCAGCTCGGCCTCTGCCCACCCGAGGACGCGGCGCGCGTGCGCCACCATCTGGCCGCGATCGGTCTGCCGACCGGCCTGGAGTCCCTGGGCGCGCGGTCTTGGTGCATCGAGTCACTGCTCGACCACATGACCCGGGACAAGAAGGTCGAGGCCGGGCGCATCACCTTCGTCCTGGCGCGCGGTATCGGCAAAGCCTTCTTGACCAATGAGGTCGCGCTGGCCGAGGTCGAGGCGCTCTTGAGCAGCGCGGCGGCGGCCTAACTCCTCCCCCAACCACACCAGTTCAATGGAACCAACTCTCCTCTTCACCCTCGGCGCGATCGTCGTCCTCTTGCTGTTCTCGGCCTTCTTTTCGGGATCCGAGACCTCGCTGACCGCGGTCTCCCGCCCACGCATGCACACCCTGGAGCAGCAGGGCGACCACCGGGCCAAGTTGGTCAACCAGCTGTTCGCCCGCAAGGAGCGCCTGATCGGCGCGATCCTGCTCGGCAACAACCTGGTCAACATCATGGCCTCGGCCCTGGCGACCAGCGTCCTGATCGGCTTCTTCGGCGAGGCCGGGGTCGCCTATGCGACAATCGCCATGACCCTCCTGGTGCTGATCTTCGCCGAGGTGCTGCCCAAAACCTACGCGATCCACAACGCCGACCGCATGGCGCTGGTGGTCGCGCCGGTGATGAAGCCGGTCGTCAGCCTGTTCTCGCCGGTCACCCGCGCCGTCGAGATGATCGTGCGCGCGACCCTCAGGCTGTTCGGCATCACGACCCTGGGCGGTCTCAGCGACGAGCAGAGCGAAGAAGAATTGCGCGGCGTGATCGACCTGCACGAGGGCAAGAGCGAGGAGATCCAGCACGAGCGCCAAATGCTGCGCTCGATCCTGGACCTGGCCGACGTCTGGGTCGAGGAAATCATGACCCACCGTTCCAGCGTGGTGACGATCAATGCCGACAACCCGCCGGAGAAGATCGTCGAGGAAATGCTGGCCAGCCCCTACACGCGCTTTCCCCTGTGGCGAGAGAACAGCGACAACATCATCGGCGTGCTGCACGCCAAGGCGCTGTTGCGCGCGGTTCAGGCCTCGGGTGGACGGCTCGACAAGCTCGACGTGACGGCGATTGCAACCGAGCCCTGGTTCATCCCGGAGACCACCGATTTGCTGTCCCAGCTCCAGGAGTTCCGCGAGCGCCACAAGCACTTCGCCATCGTGGTCGACGAGTACGGCGAGCTGCTCGGCATCGTCACCCTGGAGGATATCCTTGAGGAAATCGTCGGCGAGATCGAGGACGAGCACGACGTCGAGGTCGAGGGCGTCACCTGGCTGGCCGACGGCTCCTGCGTGGTCGACGGCAGCGTCACCCTGCGCGACATCAACCGCATGTTCGAGTGGCGCCTGCCCGACGACGAGGCCTCGACCCTGGCCGGCCTGATCCTCTATGAGGCGCGGCGCATTCCCGAAGTCGGCCAGGTCTTCGTGTTCCACGGCTTCCGCTTCGAGATCATCGAGCGTCAGCGCAATCAAATCACTTCGATCAAGGTGACGCCGCTGGAAGAGAGCGACAAGATCGCACCGCCGCCTCCGGCGGCAAAGCAGGACAGCGAAAGCGAAGCTTAGGCTTGGGCCGCGGCTTCGTCCGGCGGCGGCAGCTCTTGGTGCTCGATCGTTTCCGCCGGCGCCTCAAGCTCGCCCTCGGGCGGGCGCTTGGGCAGGTAACAGATCACGCTGGTGCCGCTGTTCGGGGTCGAGCGCAGCTCGATCCGGCCGTGGTGCAGCTCGATCAGGCTCTTGACCAGCGAGAGGCCGAGGCCGGCGCCCGCCTGGCGGCCCTGGCCGCTGCCCCGTTCGAACTTGTCGAACACCTTGGAGTGCTGCTCGGGCGGGATGCCGATGCCGGTGTCGGCGACCGCCAGAAGCACGTCGTCCTCCTGCTGCTCGACCGAGACCGTGACCCGGCCACCGCTGGGGGTGAACTTGAGCGAGTTGGACAGCAGGTTGAATAGCGCCTGCTTGAGGCGACGTTCGTCGGCGACCAGTGGCGGGATCTCGTCGGGGCAGTGGATTTCCAGCTCGACGCCACGGCTGCGCGCCCGCTCGTGGCTGAGCGTGTGGATGGTCTCGAGCAGTGCCGTCAGATCAACCGGCGCAAGGTCGAGCTGCAGATAGCCAGCCTCGATAGTCGCCAGGTCGAGAATGTCGTTGATCAGGGTAAGCAGGCGCTGGGACGATTCGACGATCGCCCGGGCATACTCCAGTTGGCGCTCGTTGAGCTCGCCGAAGTACTTGTGCTCGAGGATCTCGGCAAAGCCGACGATGGCATTGAGCGGCGTACGCAGCTCGTAGGAGATATTGGCCAGGAACTCGGACTTCAGCCGGTCGGTGGTCTCGAGCGCCTCGGTGCGCTCGCGCAGGGCCCGCTCGACCCGGATCGAATCTGTCACGTCCAGATAGGTGAACAGCGAGGCACCGTCCGGCAGGGGCACCTGGGCCCAATCGACGACCGACTGGTCGGCCCGCTCCAAACGCCCGTTGTTGGCCGAGGGCTCGGTGCTCTGGACCACCATGTTCTCCATCAGGCGCGGCCACTCCTCGTCGGAGACTCCGAAGAAGCGCCGGGTCAGGAGCACCACGTCGCGGGCATGGGGCTCGGCTTGCAGCAGCTCACCGGGCAGGCGCCAGATCCGCGCGAAGGCGGCGTTGTGCAGCTTGAGCCGGCCATCGGCGCCGTAAACCGCGACACCCTCGTATAGATTGTTGAGGGTTTCCCGCTGGACCGCGATCAGGGTGTTGTAGGAGCTCTCCAGGGCCAGGCGGTCGGTCACGTCCTCGAAGGTGAACAGCACGCCACCGAAAGGATGGGGCGCCACGGTCATGCGCAATGTGGTGCCGTCGGGCAGGTGCTGCAGCTCCTCCATGGGCGCGATCAAGGTGCTGTAGAGCTTCTGGCGCTCGCGCTTATAGGCCGGGAAATCGGACTGTTCGGGCAGGCGCCGGCGCTCGCGCTGCAGCTCGAGCACGTCGCTCAGATGGGGCTCGCCGGTCAGGCGGTCCTCGTCCAGGCCCCAGAGGCGCGCATAGGCGCTGTTGAAGAACTTGAGGTGCAGATCCGAGCCGTAGATCGCGATCGCCGTCGCCAGGTTCTCCAGCACCTCCGCATGGGCGCTGGCGTGGCGGGTCAGTTGGTCCTTCAAATCCGCCTGCGCCGTCAGGTCGAGCGCCCAACCGGCCGAGCCGCCAGGAATGACCTGCTCGGCCAGCTCAAGTAGGCGCCGTTCGCCGGACACCACAACGTGATGGCTCTCGCGCTCGGTCGCGCCGGACTGTTGGGCGCGGCGCGCCATGGCCCGGCTGACCTCGGTCATCTTCTGTCCGGCCAGTTCCGTGCCCTTGGCAAGCACCTCCTCGCGGGTCCGGTCGACCGCCTGGGCATAGGCCAGATTGCAGTAAACCAGATCGAGGTTGGTGTCGCGCCGCCAGAGCGGCAAAGGCACCTGATCGAGCAGCGCGGCGGTTGCGTCTCGCTCGGCTTGGGCGGCGGCAAGCGCCTGGGTCTGCTCCGTCGAGTCGGAGAACCACAGGAGCGCGGTGGAAATCCCGCCGGTTGCCGCCCGGGCCCGGGTACCGATGACTTCGAACATGTGGCTTTGGTCCCGGCGCGCGACGGTCATGTGGAAGTGGGTGCCATCCTCCACCAGCCCCGTGGCGGCCTGCTGCAGCGCCTCGGCGTCGGTCTTCTCCAGACGCTCCAGCAGGGCGTCGAAATCGACCGTGCCGGCTTCCAGATCGAGCATGCGGCTAAGCTCGGCCGAACAGCGCGCGGCGCCGTCCAGATGGGCAAAGGCGTAGCAGCCGACCGGCGCCGCGGCCAGGCAGGCCTCGGCCGCCGCCGCCCGGATCTCGGCCTTGTTGGCGCGCCTTTGAGTCAGCACCAGGCGGCGCCAGACCAAGAGACCAAGCAAGGCCGCCATGACCAGAACGGACAGGCTGGCAACCACCGTCAAGATGTAGCCGGAAACCCCGATCACGACTTCGCCCCTATGTCGCGCGAGGGCCAGGAGCAAGACGCGATTCGGTGCCGCGATGCCCGCGCAGCAGCCACGACGAAGCGCTTCCTTCCTTTGCGTCCTCAGATTCGCGATCTTAGGACAAAGGGCCAGGAAGACACAAGACTTAGTAGCCGAAAATCGTCGAACCCCATTAAGTTGGGGTTTGAGCGAGAACTTTTCGGGAACTAATAGCGATAGCCTTCGGGCTTGTAGGGCCCTTCGACGGGCACGCCGATGTAGTCCGCCTGGTGCTGGGTCAGCTGGGTCAGCTTGGCGCCGACCTTGGCCAGATGAAGCGCGGCGACCTTCTCGTCGAGCTTCTTGGGCAGCACGTAGACCGCCTTCTCATACTTGCCAGGATTCTGCCACAGCTCGATCTGGGCCAGCACCTGGTTGGTGAAGGAGCTGCTCATCACGAAGCTCGGGTGGCCCATGGCGCAGCCCAGATTGACCAGCCGGCCCTCGGCGAGCAGCACGATGCGCTTGCCGTCGGGGAACTCGATCTCGTCGACCTGGGGCTTAATGTTGTTCCATTTGAGATTCCTGAGGGCGTCGACCTGGATCTCGTTGTCGAAGTGGCCGATGTTGCACACCACCGCCCGGTCCTTCATGGCCCGCATGTGCTCGACCGTGATGATGTCGGCGTTGCCGGTCGCCGTGACGAAGATGTCGGCGGCCGGCGCAACGTCGTCCATGGTCGCCACCTCGTAGCCTTCCATGGCGGCCTGGAGCGCGCAGATCGGATCGACCTCGCTGACCATGACCCGGCAGCCGGCGTTGCGCAGGGCAGCGGCCGAGCCCTTGCCGACGTCGCCGAAGCCGTTGACCATGGCCACCTTGCCGGCCAGCATCAGGTCGGTCGCCCGACGAATGCCGTCGACCAAGCTCTCCCGGCAGCCGTAGATGTTGTCGAACTTGGATTTGGTCACCGAGTTGTTGACGTCGAAGGTCGGCACCTGAAGCTTGCCGGCCTTGGCCATCTCGTGCAGGCGGTGGACGCCGGTCGTGGTCTCCTCCGAGAGGCCGCGCACCTCGGCCATCAGCTCGGGATAGTCGTCGTGCATCATCTTGGTCAGATCGCCGCCGTCATCGAGCAGCATGTTGGGCCGCCAGCCGTCCGGGCCCTCGATGGTCTGCTTGATGCACCAGTCGTACTCCTCCTCGCTCTCGCCCTTCCAGGCGAAGACCGGAATGCCGGCCGCCGCGATCGCCGCCGCGGCGTGATCCTGGGTCGAGAAGATGTTGCACGACGACCAGCGGATCTCGGCGCCCAGGGCGGCCAGGGTCTCGATCAAGACCGCGGTCTGAATCGTCATGTGCAGGCAGCCGGTGATGCGCGCGCCCGAAAGCGGCTTGGCGGCGCCGTACTCCTCGCGCAGGGCCATCAAGCCGGGCATCTCGACCTCGGCGAGCGCGATCTCCTTGCGGCCCCACTCGGCGAGCTTGATGTCGGCAACCTTGTAGTCGTTTTCCACGGTGACGGGCTGGGCGGTCATGTCCTCATGTCCTCGGCGTGCTGAAGATTAAGAGCGCCCGTGTAGCAGCCGCGCTACAGGTCGGCAAGCCCGGGCGAAACGCGGTTGTATAGAGGACAAGGGTTAAATCTTTCGTGCTATGATCGCGCTCGCAATGCCCTGGCTTATCCTTCTCCTCCTGGTCGTGGCCGTGGTCTTCGGGCCAAGCCTTTGGGCCAAATGGGTGCTCAAGCACCACGCCCAGGACCGGCCGGACTTTCCGGGCACCGGCGGCGAGCTGGCGCGCCACCTGTTGGACGAGGCCGGGCTGCCCGAGGTGCCGGTCGAGGCGACCGACGGCGGCGACCATTACGATCCAGAGAACAAGGTGGTGCGCCTGTCCCGGGACAACCTGGACGGCCGTTCGCTGACCGCGGTCGCGGTCGCCGCCCACGAGGTCGGCCACGCGCTCCAGGACAAGGAGCACTATCTGCCGCTCAAGACCCGCACCCGGCTGGTCAAGTCCTTGGGCGGCATCCAGAAGCTCGGCTCGATCATCCTGTTCGGCACCTTCGCCTTGGGCGCGGTCTCCCGTTCGCCGGTGGTCGCCCTCTTGGGGCTCGGCGCCGGCATCGCGACCATGGCAAGCGCCGTGGTGGTCCACCTGGCGACCCTGCCGGTCGAGTTCGACGCCTCCTTCAAGCGCGCCCTGCCGATCCTGGAGCGCGGCGGCTATCTGCCCAAGCGCGACCTGCCGGCGGCCCGCAGCATCCTGCGCGCCTGTGCGCTGACCTATGTCGCCGCCTCGCTCGCCAGCCTACTCAACCTCTGGCGCTGGATCCGCTATCTGCGGTGAGAGCGGGCGGCCTCAATTCCGACCAACGCTTGCCTCATAATAGTTCCAACCTGTGTGACGATCATGGATTGCGATGAGAGACCGTGACGGTGTTCGGCACCCTGACCCACAAGGCTTGTCCAACCTATGCGCTCGTTGCAATCGGCATCGCCTACGGGACCGGCCTATACCTCGCATTCACCCAAACCGGACGCTGGGCAGACGTCCCTTTGCCGCCTCTGTCCTGGCTCGTCCGAATGCTCCTTTGGATCAATGCACCCTACGTCGCCTTCGTCGCGCTGACGCTCATCCTTGAGCTCAAGATCCGCCACCCCAGTCTTCGCGTCTGGTATCTGATCTCGGTGGGAACGCTCCTGGTGATCACGATCTCGACGAGCTCGCCAATGCTGGCGACTGTCCTGGCCGAGATCGGGCTCGACTCGGCGAGGCACCTGGGCCAAGGCAAGATTTTGGTTGGCATCGCGCCGTTCTACCAATTCGTTACTCTTGGGCTACTTGCTGCCGGTGGCGCGGGCTTCGCTGTTTTCAAACGCGGTGTGAAGCAGAATGACTAGCGATCTGGATCCGCCAGCTCGGGCGGCCAGACGACCTTGAAGCGCTCGAAGACCAGCTCGATGTCATCGTGCATTTGGAAGCCCTCGTGCCGCGCCTGATCGGCGAAGTAGGCCCGGTGGTCGGCCAGCCAGGATTCGACCGTGCGCGCGCCCTCGCCCTCGTCCCAAGCGAAGGCGGCGTCGACCTGGTTCATCGGCTTGATGGTGATCTCGGTCGTGCGCCAGATGAAGACGGGCGTCAAGCTGCCGTCGAGCAGCACCACCAGATCGCCGACCTTGGGCAGGGTCTCATCGTCGAAATCCCGCCGCAACGCGGCCGTGGCGCGCTTGGTGCCAGCGGCCGCGAGCGCCGCCAGCTCGTCGCGCAGGTCCGGCATGTCGCCGAAGGCGGCCACCTGGTAGTCGCGCTCGGGCGCGCCGGTCGCGCGCTTGTAGGCCTGCCAGAAGGCCTCGGTCGCCGGGCTCTTGTCCGGCGCCACCAGCTCAGCCGACCGCCCGGCGGGGTGCCTCGGCCGCGGCGCGCCGGTCTTCCACCACGGTGACCCGGTGCATGCGCCGGTGCTGGGGCAGGTAGTCGGCGCAGGCGTAGTGCTGGGTCACCCTGTTGTCCCACATCACCAAGTCGTGGCGGGCCCAACGGTGGCGCATTTGGAACTCGGGCCGGGCCTGGTGATCGTAGAGGTAGGTCAGAAGGCGGTCGCTGTCCCTCTGGGTCTCGCCGACCACCAGCTGGGTGAAGCTCGGATTGACGTAGAGGTGAGGCCGGCCGGTCACCGGATGGCGCTGCACCATCCGATGGACCGCCGAGCCGATCTTCGCCATGGCGGCGTTGAGCGCGGCGGGGCCGCCGTCGGCCAGGTAGCCGTTGCGGAAGTTGCCCATGTCGTGGACCGCCTCGCGTCCCTCCAGGTGCCGCTTCATATCCTCCGGCAGAGCATCGTAGGCGGCGTACATGGAGGCCCACAGGGTGTCGCCGCCGGCCGGCGGCACCTGGACGGCGTAAAGCACCGAGGCGAAAGGCGGGTTCTGATAATAGGTCAGGTCGGTGTGCCAGTCGTTGGTGTCCGGCGGTTTGCCCGGGCCGTTCTCCAGCAGCATGATCCGGTCGAACCCCTCGACGTGGGGGTAAATCGGATGGGGCCGGTCGAGCGCGCCGAAGCTTTGGGCCAGCGCCAAGTGCGCCTCGGGCGTGATCTCCTGGCCCCGAAAGACGATCATCAGATGGTCAAGCAGGGCTTGGTAGACCGCGTCCTGGGTCGCGGGATCGAGCGGTCGGTTGAGATCGAGGCCGGAGATCTCGGCACCGATCGCCGGCGTGATGGGATCGATGCGGAACGGACGGTCGGTCATGGCGTAGCCCTCCTTTCGGCGCGGGATATTACGCCACAAGACCGCCCCGCCGCGAACGAATTGTTCGCAGACCGCTTATCGGCAAATTCGATTGAACGCTGAGGTTCAGATCGAGAAGTCGCTGGTATCGTAAAGCGCGATCAGCTCGATGCCCTCGGCCGCAAGGTTCTCGCGCGCCCCTTCCAGGCGGTCGACGATGGTGAGCGCCTTGGTCACGCTGGCGCCCCTCGCACGGATCGCGTGCACCGCCTGGAGAGTCGAGCCGCCGGTCGTGACCACGTCGTCGATCACCATGACCTCGTCGCCTTCGGCCAGGTAGCCGTCGACTTGCTGCTCGGCACCGTGGTCCTTCTTCTGCTTGCGCACGAAGAAGGCCCGGATCTCATGGCCGCCGTGGCTGCGGGTGCAGGCCGCCGAGACCAGTGGCACCGCGCCCATCTCCAGCCCGCCCAAGGAATGCAGGCCCTCACGCTCCATGACCTCGAGGATCATCTCGGCCATCAGGGTCGAGGCCTCGGGATGGAGCATGGACTGCTTCATATTGAAGAAGTGCCCGGACGTCTTGCCCGAGGCCAGCGTGAAGGTCCGCCCGCTTTGATAGGACAGCTCGGCGATCAGATCGCGCAAGCGCGCACGCTTATTCGCGCCCGTGCCCTCTTCGGCTCGTGCCGCTTCGCCCATGCCAGTTCGCTCCGTGATTTTTTGGGATCTCGTGCCGCCATTCTATAAACGCTTGGCACGCGAGTCGCAAGAAACCGAACCTGCGCAGCGCCGCGCCGGTCAGTGGGCCGCCGCCCAGTTTTTGCCGCTGCCGGCGTCGGCGACCAGGGGGACGGAAAGCGCGACCGCCGGCGCCGATGCGCCCTCCATGACCTGCTTCACGAGCGCCGAGGTTTCCTTCAGCTCCCCCTTGGGCACTTCGAACAGCAGCTCGTCGTGGACCTGGAGCAGCATGCGCGCGCCGAGGCCCGCCTCGGCCAGGGCCGGCGGCACGCGGATCATGGCGCGCTTGATAATGTCGGCGGCGGTGCCTTGGATCGGCGCGTTGATCGCGGCGCGCTCCGAGAAGCCGCGCCGGGCCGGGTTCTTGTCGCGGATCCCCGGAATGTGCACCCGGCGCCCGAACAGGGTCATGACATAGCCTTGCTCCCGAGCGCTCTCGCGGGTCTTGGCCATGTAATCCTTGATGCCCGGATAGCGCTCGAAATAGGCCTCGATGTAGGCCTTGGCCTCCTTCTGGGGGATGCCCAGGTTTTGCGCCAGGCCGAAGGCCGAGATGCCGTAGATGATGCCGAAGTTGATCGCCTTGGCCTGGCGCCGGACCATGGGGTCCATGCCTTCCACCGGCACGCCGAAGACTTGGCTGGCGGTGATCGCGTGGATGTCCTGGCCGTCGCGGAAGGCCTCCTTCAGGGCGTCGACCTCGGCGATGTGGGCGGTCAGGCGCAGCTCGATCTGGCTGTAGTCGACCGATAGCAGCACCATGCCCTTCTCGGCCACGAAGGCCTCGCGGATCTTGCGGCCTTCCTCGGTGCGCACCGGAATGTTCTGCAGGTTGGGATCGTTTGACGAGAGGCGCCCGGTCGAGGCGACCGCCTGGCTGTAGGAGGTGTGGACCCGCCCGGTGCGCGGATCGATCTGCTCCTGTAGCGAATCGGTATAGGTGCTCTTAAGCTTGGACAAGAGCCGCCAGTCGAGCACCCGGGCCGGCAGGGCGTGGCCCTGGTTGGCCAGGCCCTCGAGCACGTCGGCGCCGGTCGCATAGGCGCCGGTCTTGGTCTTCTTGCCGCCCTCCAGGCCCATCTCGCCGAACAGGATCTCGCCCAGCTGCTTGGGCGAGCCGATCGTGAAGGCGTGGCCGGCCAGCTTGTAGATCTCCTCCTCCAGCTCGGCCATGCGGGTGGCGAAGTCGTTTGACATGCGCCGCAGCGTCTCCCGGTCAAGCTTGATGCCGGTCTCCTCCATCTGCTGGAGCACCGGCACCAGGCGGCGCTCCAGGGTCTCGTAGACCGTGACCAGATGCTCCGACAGTAGGCGCGGCTTCAAGGCCTGATGCAGGCGGAGCGTGATGTCGGCGTCCTCTGCGGCATAGTCGAGTGCCTTGTCGAGGGGCACCCGGTCGAAGGTCACCTGGCTCTTGCCGCTGCCGGCGACGTCCTTGAACTTGATGGTCTGGTAGTCGAGGTGGAGCTGAGCCAGCTCGTCCATGCCGTGGCCGTGGGCGCCGCCGTCGAGCACGTAAGAAAGCAGCATGGTGTCGTCGATCGGCGCGACCCGCACACCGTGACGGCCGAGCACCAGCATATCGTACTTCAGGTTCTGGCCGACCTTGAGCACGGCTTCGTCCTCAAGCAGAGGCTTCAGGATCGCCAGCGCCTGATCCATGGGGATCTGCTCGGGCACAAGGCCGCCACCTTCCAGGGCCAGCTCGCCGTCGGCCTGGGGCGGGCGATGGGCCAGCGGGATGTAGCAGGCCTTGCCGGGGATGACAGCCATGGACACGCCGACCAGCTCGGCGCGCAAGGCGTCCAAGCTGGTGGTTTCGGTATCGACCGCGACCAGGCCGGCGGCGCGCGCTTCGGCGACCCAGCGCTCGAGCGCCTTGGCGTCGCGCACCAGCTCGTAGCCGGCCGCGGCTTCCGCCACCGGCGGCGCTTCCGGCGGGCCCTCGCCGAGCTGCTCGGCCAGGCGGGTCAAGACCGAGCGGAATTCGTAACGCTCCAGAAAGGCGCGCAGATCCTCGGGCTGGGGCTCCTTCAAGCCGAATGCACTCAAGGGCTCGGGCGTCTCGACGTCGTCCTTGAGCTCGACCAGGCGGCGGCTGACCCGGGCGAGGTCAGCGTGCTCGATCAGGTTCTGGCGGCGCTTGGGCTGCTTGATCTCCTCGGCGCGCGCCAAGAGGCTCTCCAGGTCGCCGTACTCGCCGATCAGCTGGGCCGCAGTCTTGATGCCGATGCCCGGCACGCCCGGCACGTTGTCGACCGAATCGCCGGCCAGCGCCTGGACCTCGACCACCTTGTCGGGCGGCACGCCAAACTTCTCGACCACCTGCTCGGGCCCGATCTCGATATTCTTCATGGGGTCGAGCATGGTGACGCCCTCGCCGACCAGCTGCATCAGGTCCTTGTCGGAGGACACCACGGTGACCTGGATGCCCTCGGCACGGGCTTGGCGGGCGTAGGTCGCGATCAGGTCGTCGGCCTCGAAGTCGGCCATCTCGATGCAGGGCAGGTTAAAGGCCCGGGTCGCCTCGCGGATCATCTCGAACTGGGGGATCAGGTCCTCCGGCGGATCCGGGCGCTGGGCCTTGTAGTCCGGATAGATCTCGTTGCGGAAGGAGCGCGAGCCCTTGTCGAAGATCACCGCCAGGCCGTCGGCGTCGCTCTCGCGCAGCAGCTTGATCAGCATGTTGGTGAAGCCGAAGGTGGCGTTGGTCGGCGTGCCGTCCGAGGCGTTCCTCGGCGGAATCGCGAAGTAGGCCCGGAAGATGTAGCCCGAACCGTCGACCAGGTAGAGGTGCTTGTAGGGTGCTGCGGATTTGGCCATGGCGGGGCGCATCCTGCCGGAGCCCGGCGGGGCTGTCGAGAGGCCAGGCACGCGCTGCTGACAGAAGCGGGAAAGGCGTTGCGAGGCCGGGCGTTGGCACAAAGCGCTCGGACGGACCGGGAGCCGGCACCGGCAAGGCTTTGGAGACCTTGGTGTCAAGCGCCGGGATTTTTGCGGCGGTGGGCGGAGGTATGCATCCTCCACCGGATTCCGTGAGGAACGACCCCATGCAAAGGAACGACCCCATGCACCGGAAAAAAGCGCGTTCGAAAAGGGGCCCGTCCCGTCCGGACGGCCCCCCTTTCGTGTTAGACGATGAGCGTGTCGGCGCCGGCGCCGCAGATCACCTGGAGCCTTTGGCCGGCCTCGCCGTCCATGCCGGGCAGCTGGCCGTCCTCGAGCTCGATCACATAGCATTGCGCGCCGGTCTCGTCGATGAAGCCGATCGCGTTGTTGACGCCGAGCTCCTCGCTCAGGCTCGCCGGGGTCTCGGCCTGCGCGGCGCCTAGGGAGAGCGCCACCAGAGCGGCGGCCAGCGTGGCGCCTAGGATCGTCGTGGTCATGCGGGTCGTATTGGTCATCTTGGACATGGACCTTCACCTTTTCGGTCTGGAATGATGTGGTCCGGAGGCCTCTTGCCTCCGCCTCACTTAGAGGTGGGCAGCCAAGGTGAAGGCCGGCTGGCCGGCGGATTAACATTCGGCCATCTTCGCGTCCCCCGGCGTGGCCTGTGAGGGCACCGCCCAAGAATTGATCCCGATCAATTGACCGGCGCCCCAATCGCGGCAGACTGACGGCCGGGCACTTTGGAGGGATCTTATGTTCGAAACCGCCGAGCTCGGCCGCGAGATATCGAAGAAGGACTTCAAGAAAACCGCGCCGCACCTGCGCCAGGAGCTGCTCGAGCTGCAGGACGCCTTGCGCAAGACCGGCGCCTTCCAGGTGGTGCTGGTGTTCGCCGGGGTCGACGGCGGCGGCAAGGGCGAGACGGTCAGCCTGCTCAACGCCTGGATGGACCCGCGCTGGCTGATCACCCGGGCTTACGGCGCGCCCAGCGACGAGGAGCGCGAGCGCCCGGAGTTTTGGCGCTATTGGCGCGACCTGCCGCCGCGCGGGCGGATCGGCATGTTCCTGAGCGCCTGGTACTCCCGGCCCCTGCTCGACCGGGTCCACGAGGCGAGCGACGAGGCCGCCTTCCTCAAGCAGCTCGACCGCATCGTGAAGTTCGAGCGGGCCCTGGCGCGCGACGGCGCCCTGGTGCTCAAGGTCTGGATGCATCTGAGCCGCGAGGCCCAGGAGGCGCGCCTGAAGAGCCTGGAGCGCGACCCGCTGACCAAGGCCCGGGTGACCGAGCAGGACTGGGCCAACTGGCGGCTCTACGAGCGTTTTATCGAGACCGCCGAGCAGGTCATCACCCGGACCAACCGGGGGGTTGCGCCCTGGACCGTGGTCGAGGGGACCGAGCCGAACTACCGCGCGGTCTCCGTCGCCACCCTGCTGCGCGATGCCCTGGCGGCGCGCCTTTCGGCCTTGGCAGCCGACGCCGAGGACAAGCCGGCCAAGGACAAGCCGACCAAGGCCAAGACCGCGAAGGCGGGCAAGGCCAAGGGGCGCGCCAAGCCGGCCGACCGGGGCCTCAGCGCGGCCACGGCGCTGACCGTGCTCGGCGGCCTGGAGATGACCCAGCGCCTGGCCAAGGCGGCCTACCGCAAGCGCCTGGTCGAGGCCCAGGCGCGCCTCCATGCCCTGCATCGCCAGGCCAAGGCCAAGGGCGTCTCGAGCATTCTGCTTTTCGAGGGCCCGGACGCGGCCGGCAAGGGCGGCGCGATCCGCCGGGTCAACGCGGCGCTCGACGCGCGCGACTACCAGGTCCACGGCATCGCGGCCCCAAGCGACGAGGAGAAGGCCCGCCACTATCTCTGGCGTTTCTGGCGCTCCCTGTCGCGCGCCGGCCAGGTGACGATCTTCGACCGCTCCTGGTACGGCCGGGTCTTGGTCGAACGAGTCGAGGGCTTCGCCAGCGACGACGAGTGGCGCCGGGCCTACGGCGAGATCAACGACTTCGAGGAGCAGCTAATCGAGCACGGCGTCGTGCTGATGAAATACTGGATCCACATCACCCAGGACGAGCAGCTGGCCCGCTTCAAGCTGCGCGAGAAGACACCCTACAAGCGCTGGAAGCTGACCGAGGAAGACTGGCGCAACCGGGACAAGTGGCCGGCCTACGAGCAGGCGGTCAACGACATGGTGCAGTTCACCAGCACCCAAGCCGCGCCCTGGACCCTGGTCGAGGGCAACGACAAGCCATTCGCGCGGGTCAAGGTGGTGGAGAGCTTCGTCGCGCGGTTGGAAAAGGCCGTGGGAGAGTGATCTGGCGACCCCGGCAGGATTCGAACCTGCGACCTACAGATTAGGAATCTGTCGCTCTATCCAACTGAGCTACGGGGCCGTGGCCTGTGGATATATGCCGATATCCATAGCGTCATCCCCGGGCTAAAGTAAAGTCATTGCCAATTTGTGAGCCCCTGTCAGCGGGGGCGCCATTGACGGTCGCCCGGGCGCGCGCCATCTAAGCCATCTCGAAGGGTCCACGAAAGCTATCTGAAGGAAACACCGGCGGTGAGCGAGACGGCGAAGAAGCTGCGCGGCGAGTGCGAGCGGGTTGCCCTGGTGCTTCAGGGCGGCGGCGCGCTGGGCTCATACCAGGCCGGGGTAACCCAAGCGCTAGGCGAGGCCGGCTACCAGCCCGATTGGGTCGCCGGCATCTCGATCGGCGCGATCA
This sequence comes from Pseudomonadota bacterium, assembly GCA_039029395.1. Lineage (GTDB taxonomy): Bacteria > Pseudomonadota > Alphaproteobacteria > Kiloniellales > JAKSDN01 > JBCCGG01. Next base: position 60,488 of record JBCCGG010000033.1, read on the forward strand.
ACGCGGCCATCATCGCCGGCAATCCGCCCGAGGAGCGGGTCGAGAAGCTCCAGCAGTTCTGGACCCAGGTGACCCGGGACCACGGCTGGCAGAAGGCGGCCGAGGGCGAGACCACCCGGCGCTATCTGAACGAGTTCAGCGCCGCCGAGGCGATCTTCTTCGGGGTCGAGGGCTTCTTCACGCCGCGCCCGCCCAACCCCTGGCTGGCCCTGCCCAACGTCAACCCGGAGACCAGCTACTACGACACTCGCCCGCTGAAGGAGACCCTGGAAGAGCTGATCGACTTCGAGCGGATCAACCGAGGCGATGTGCGTCTGTCGGTCGGCGCGGTCGACGTGGAGAGCGGCAACTTCTGCTACTTCGATAGCAAGCACCAAAAGATCGTGCCCGAGCACGTCATGGCGAGCGGCGCGCTGCCGCCCGGCTTTCCGGCGGTCGAGGTCGGCGAAGCCCAATACTGGGACGGCGGCCTGGTCTCCAACACGCCACTCGGCATCGTGCTGGAGGACAAGCCCCGGGCCAGCACGCTCGCCTTCCAGGTCGACCTCTTTCCGGCCGAGGGGCCCAAGCCGACCACCATGGGCGAGGTCGAGGCGCGCCTGAAGGACATCCGCTATTCCAGCCGGACCCGGCTCAATACCGACACCTTCCGCCGCATGCACCGCCTGCGCCACAAGCTCACGCAGCTCGCCGACAAGCTGCCGGCCGAGCTGCACGACGACCCGGACGTCAAGGAGATCAAGGCCATGGGCTGCAAGACCCGCATGCACATCGCCCATCTGATCTATCACCCGACCGGCAGCGACCTGTCCTCCAAGGACTACGAGTTCTCGCGCTCGACCATGGAGGGGCGCTGGCAGTTCGGCTACGAGACCACCGCCAAGGCGCTCGCGTCACCTCAGTGGAAGAAGCGCAAGCCCGCGCGCGACGGCGTCGCGGTTTACGACCTTTCGCAAATCGCCGCCGCCTGAACGGCGCCCTTCACTTTCCGACCCAAGGAGCCAATCATGTCCAACGACGGCAAGCTGACCGAGCAGTTGGTGCGCGAGCGGGCCTTCGCCATGCCCTTCGCCTGCCCCTCCTACCCGCCCGGGCCCTATCGCTTCATCGACCGGGAGTTCCTGGTGATCACCTACCGCACCGACCCCGAGGCCCTGGCCGCCGTGGTGCCGGCGCCGCTGGAGGTCGCCGAGCCGGTGGTCAAGTTCGAGTTCATCAAGATGCCCGATTCCACGGGCTTCGGGCACTACTGCGAATCCGGCCAGGTGATCCCCGTGACCTTCGAGGGGGTGAGCGGCGGCTATGTCCACGCCATGTACCTGAACGACCACTCGCCGATCGCCGGCGGGCGCGAAATCTGGGGCTTCCCGAAAAAGCTCGCGACGCCCCACGTGGAGATCCAGAAGGACACCCTCGTCGGCACCCTGGACTACTGGGACCTGCGCATCGCGACCGGCACAATGGGTTTCAAGCACCAGAGCCTGGATCACGACAAGGTGCTCGAGGCGCTCGCCGTGCCCAACTTCATGCTCAAGATCATCCCGCACGTGGACGGCACACCCAGGGTCTGCGAGCTGGTCCGCTATTACCTGGAGGAGGTCACCCTGAAAGGCGCCTGGTCGGGCCCCGGCGCGCTCGAGCTGCATCCCCATGCGCTGGCGCCGGTCGCCAGCCTGCCGGTGCGCGAGGTGATCTCGGCGGTGCACTTCAACACCGATTTGACCTTGCCCTACGGCGAGGTGGTACACGACTATCTGGCAGGCTGATTAAGGGGAGACGAGGGCCATGCGCCTCAAGGACAAAGTCGCCATCATCACCGGCGCCGCCAGCGGCATCGGCAAGGAGATCGCCTTCGAGTACGCCCGGGAGGGCGCCAAGATCTGCATCGCCGATCTCAATCTGGAGGGCGCCCAGGCGACCGCCGACGAGCTCGAGGCGGCCGGCCACCGGGCGATCGCGGTCGCCATGAACGTGACCGACGAAGCCGCGGTCGATGCCGGCGTCGCCGAGACGGTCGAGAAGCTGGGCGGGGTCGACGTCTTGATCAGCAACGCCGGCATCCAGCATATCGACGAGATTACCGACCTTCAGTTCAAGGACTGGAAGCTTCTGCTGGCGATCCATCTGGACGGCGCTTTCCTGACCACCCGGGCCTGCATGCGCCAGATGAAGGCCCAAGGGCGCGGCGGCAGCGTGATCTACATGGGCTCGGTCCACTCCAAGGTCGCCTCGCCCTTGAAGGCGCCCTACGTTACCGCCAAGCACGGCCTGATCGGCCTCGCCAAGCTGGTCGCGGTCGAGGGCGCGGCCTATGGCGTGCGCGCCAACGTGATCTGCCCGGGCTTCGTGCGCACCCCTCTGGTCGACAAGCAGATACCCGAGCAGGCCAAGGAGCTCGGCATCTCCGAGGAAGAGGTGGTCAAGAACGTCATGCTGAAGGAGACCGTCGACGGCGAGTTCACGACCGTTCAGGACGTCGCCGAGACCGCGATCTTCCTGGCATCTTTCCCGTCCAATGCGCTGACCGGCCAATCGGTCGTGGTCAGCCATGGCTGGTTCATGGAGTGAGGGTTTAGAACAGCCAGTCGGTCGGCACGATATAGTAGAGGCCGATGATCTCGGTGCCAGGATTGCTGTCGCCGATCCCGGCGTTGGAGAGGTGGGAGAAATAAAGCGCCAAGCGCGAGCGGTTTTCGAACTGATAGGCGAGTTCGGCCTGGGTGCGGAACTCCAGGACCGAGCCCAGGTCCCGGCTGTCGCCTTCCGACCAGCCGCCGACCCCGGCACTGGGCGTCAGCACGAAGTTGCCAAAGTGCAGATCGATCAGCGCCCCGGCGCCGCCCCACAACCCGCCATCGGTGTTGACCTGAAGGCCGAGCCAAGGCCGGAAGTGCCACAGGTTCCAGTCCGAGCGGTAATCGATGCGGAACTCGGCCGAGGGGTCCTCCTGCTCGATGAAGTCGAAGTAGCCGGCGCCGAAAGCCAGCTGAGCCGGGTCGTCCTGGAAGACCTGCCCCCAGGCACGCTCGGCCGGCGCGGCGATGAGCAGAAACAGTGCGATCGCGAGGGTGAGGCTCTTGCTCACAGGTTGATCCACGGCATTTAGAACTAGCGTCCGGATTATGATCCCGTGACGCGAGTCGGCGCAAGGCACATGACGGGCCCCAGCGCCGGCCTTCTCATAACAATGTCTTGAACCGTTCGGTCGCCGCGACCAGGGCCCGGCGGATACCTGGCTCCATGGCCGAATGACCGGCATCCGGCACGATATGGTAATCGGCCTCCGGCCAGGCGCGATGCAGGGCGTCGGCCGAGACGATCGGGCAGATCATGTCATAGCGGCCCTGGACGATAACCGCGGGTATGTCCCGGATCCGCGGCACGCCCTCGAGCAACGCGCCCTCGGCCATGAAGCCGCCATGGCGAAAGTATTGGGATTCCAGGCGCGCCAGGCCAAGCGCCATGCGCTCGGCGCCGAACGCGGCGACGGTCTGGGGGCTCGGCAGCAGGGTCGAGCCGGCGCCCTCGTAGGTGCTCCAGGCGCGCGCGGCCGGCAGGTGGACCGCCGGGTCCGGGTCGGTCAGGCGTCGGCAGTAGCCCCCCAGCAGGTCGTCTCGCTCGGCCTCGGGCAGGTGGCCGGCGAAGGCATCCCAGGACTCCGGAAAGACCGCCTTCATACCGTAGAGGAACCAGTCGATCTCGCTCTTGCGGCACAGGAAGATGCCGCGCAACACCAGAGCAGTGACCCGCGCCGGGTGGGCCTGGGCATAGGCCAGCGCCAGCGTGCTGCCCCATGAGCCGCCGAACACCAGCCAGCGGCCGACGCTAAGCTCTTCGCGCAGGCGCTCGATATCGGCCACCAGGTGGCCGGTGGTGTTGTCGATGGTCTCGCCCAGGGGCGTGGATCGGCCGCTGCCGCGCTGGTCCAGTATGACGATCCGATAGTCCGCCGGATCGAAGAAGCGCCGGTGATCGGCCGAGGCGCCGGCACCCGGCCCGCCGTGCAGAAACACCACGGGGCGCCCCTCCGGATTGCCCGATTCCTCCCAGTAAATGCTGTGGCGCTCGTCGACCTGAAGTATGCCGGTGCGATTCGGCTCGATCGGCGGAAACAAGTCCTCTGCTGGCATCCCGGCCCCCTGCATTGACCTCTTGCCGCAAAGGGTACTAAAGCCGCTATCATTAGGCCATGGCGCGAACGGCTCTGGCAGCTCTTTGTGTTTTGATGGTGACCTGCTCCGCTGTGGCCGGCGAGCCGGCGCGTGGACGGGTGACCGGGGTGATCGACGGCGACACGGTGGTCTTGGAAAACGGCCGCGAGGTGCGCCTGGTCGGCATCCAGGCGCCTAAATTGCCGCTCGGCCGCAAGAACTTCACGCCCTGGCCGTTGGCCGACGCCGCCAAGCAGGCGCTCGAGGATCTCGCCCTGGGCCGGGAGGTCACGCTTGCCTACGGCGGACGCCGGGTCGATCGCCACGACCGTTTGCTCGCCCACGTCACGGTGGCCGAGCCGGACGGCACGACGCTCTGGCTCCAGGGCGCCTTGCTCGAGCAAGGCATGGCGCGGGTCTACAGCTTTGCCGACAACCGCTGGCGGATCGCCGAGATGCTGGCCCTCGAGCGCGCCGCCCGCGCCGCCGAACGGGGCATCTGGGACGACCGCTTCTACCAGGTGCGCGATGTCGACCAGATCGAGCGGGATATCGGCAGCTTCCAGCTGGTCGAAGGCCGGGTCCTGGCGGTCGCCGAGGTGCGCGGCCGGGTCTACCTAAACTTCGGCCCGGACTGGCGCAGCGACTTCACCGTCACTTTGAAGCCCGCGGTGCGCCGCAAGTTCGAGGCCGAGGGCATCGCCCCCAAGGCCTACCAAGACCGTTGGGTGCGCGTTCGCGGTTGGCTAAAGTCGTTCAACGGTCCCATGATTGAAGTCACTCATCCAGAACAGATCGAGGTGCTGGAACCATGACGCTGTCGACCCTGCGAGTCCTTGCACGCGCCGCCTTGCTGCTGGCCCTGGCGGTTCTGACCGGCTGCGAGACGTCGCCGGCGACCGGGCGCACCTTCTTTTCCGGCGGCATGAGCGCCGAGGACGAAGCTAAGCTTGGGGCCGAGCAGCACGGCAAGGTACAGCAGCAATTCGGTGGCCCCTACGACGATCCGGCGCTGTCCGCCTACGTCACGAGCCTGGGTAACTTCCTGGCCGAAACCTCGGAGCTGCCAGATCTCGAATTCACCTTCACGGTGCTCGATTCGCCGATCATCAACGCCTTCGCCCTGCCCGGCGGATATGTCTACGTGACCCGCGGCCTAGTCGCGCTGGCCGACAACGAGGCCGAGCTGGCCGGCGTGATGGCCCACGAGATCGGCCACGTCACGGCGCGCCACTCGGCCGAGCGCTACGGCCAGGCGGTCGGCGCCCAGGTCTTGGCCGGCGCCGTCGGCCTAGTGTTCGGCGGCGGCGCCGAGACCCAGGCGGTGCAAGGCGTCTCGGTCCTGGCGCTGAAGAGCTGGTCGCGCGACCAGGAGTTCGAGGCCGATCTTCTGGGCGTGCGCTACCTGACCCGGGCCGGCTTCGACCCCCAGGCCATGGCCGGCTTCCTAGAGGCGCTCCAGGCTCATGCCCGCCTGGAGGCCGAGATCGCCGGCAGGCCGGGCGCGGCCGACGAGTTCAGCTTGCTGCAGACCCACCCGCGCACGACCGACCGCATCGAGGTGGCAATGAAGCAGGCCGGCATTCAGGCAGTGCCCGATCCGATCGTCGGGCGCGACATCTATCTGAAGAAGATCGACGGCATCGTCTACGGCGATTCGCCGGAGAACGGTTTCGTGCGCGGCCAGCGCTTCCTCCACCCCGTGCTGCGTCTCGCCTTCGAGGTGCCCCAGGGCTTTCGCCTGATCAATTCACAGAGCCAGGTGTTGGCGCTTGGGCCCGAGGGTGCCGGCATCGCGTTCAACTTGGCGCCCAAGTCCCAAGGCATCGCGCCGCGCGACTATCTGACCCAGGTGTGGGCCAAGAATATCAGCCTGCAGAACGTCGAAAACATCAACATCAACGGCATGGCGGCGGCAACCGGGCAGGCGCGCATCTCGACCAGGGGCGGCGCCAAGGACGCGCGGCTGGTGGTGGTGCGCTACGACAACACCTACATGTACCGCTTCCTGTTCCTAACCAACCCAAGCCAAACCCCGGGCCTGGCCGAAGCCTTCAAGCGCACGACCTATAGCTTCCGCAAGCTGAGCGCGGCCGAAGCCGCCGAGATAAAGCCAATGCGCCTGCGCATCCACCAGGTTCAGGCCGGCGAGACGGCGGCTTCGATCGCCGAGCGCTTTCCCTTCGACAGCTTCCGACTGGAACGCTTCCTGGTGCTCAATGGCTTCGACCGCAATGTGGCGGTGAGCCCCGGCCAGCAGGTCAAGATCATCACCCAATGACAAGCCCGCCAAGCGAGCCCAGTCAGAGAAAGCCCGGCCCTCCGCCGGCCCATTGGCGGCCTTCCATTGCCAGCGTGCTGATCTTTGGCTTCGGCGTGCTGGTGGTGGTCGCGGTCGGCGCGGTCATGTTGGTCGTGCTCGGCACGGCGCGCGATAGCACCATGGAGCTGCTTGGCCAGCAGGCCAACACCGCGGTCAGCTCGGTCGTCGATTCGGTTTACCGGCTCTCGGACTCGTCGCTCAAGGCCTCGGCCTTCGTCGGCGAGCTGATCGCGCGGGGCGAGCTCGATCCGCAGGATAGGGTGCATTTGGAAAACGTGCTTATGGGCGCGCTGGCGGGGCGGCCCGAGGTGACCGCGATCGGCTACGTGGACCCCGAGTTCAGCTCGACCTTCGTCGGCCGCAAGGACGGCCAAATCATCCGCCAATCGGCCGAGCTGCGCGACAGCAAGATCCTGCGCGATCTCTTCGCCGGCACCAGGAGCGCGGACACGGGGGACTGGTTCGAGATCATCTGGGTGCCGGAGATCAAGGCGCCGAACGCGGCCATCGCGGTGCCGATCACGCGCAAAGACAGCGACCTGGGCGCCATGGTCTCGCTGATCTCTCTGCGCGCGCTTTCAGCCGATTTGGCCCGTTTCGACCAGGAGTTCGGCACCAACAGCTTCATCCTCTACGGCCGGGATCACGTGCTGGCCCACCCGGACCTGGCGACCGGCTACCCGGGCAGTTCGGCCGAGTATCCCTTGCCAACGCTCGACCAATTTCAAGACAAGGTCTTGGGCGCAATCTGGCACCCGGCGATCTACGACTCCACGGAGGTCTCGCTGGCCGAAGACATCGAAGCGCGCATCGTCCAGGGCACGAATGAAGAACAGATCTTCATCTACCAGCGGATCGACGCGATTGGCCCGGAGCCGGTCTACGTCGGAGTCCATTGGCCGGAGAGCGAAGCCGGCCTCGAGCTGGAGCGCCTGAAGTGGGCCGGCATCATCGCCCTGGTGATTCTGATGATCGCCGTCGGCCTTGCCTTTCTGCTGGGACGCACCCTGGCCAGGCCGATCCTGCGGCTCTCCGAGGCTTCGCGCGCAATCGGCAACTTAGACCTGCGCGACGTCAAGCCGCTTGGCGGCAGTGCCTACCGAGAGCTCGACAGCGCGGCCGAGGCCTACAACGCCATGCTCAGCGGCCTGCGCTGGTTCGAGGCCTACGTGCCGCGCACACTGGTCTTGCGCCTCATGCGCCTTGGCGAAGGGGCGCTCGGTTCCGAGGAGCGCCAGGTTACCGTGATGTTCACCGACATCGTCGGCTTCACCGCTATGAGCAGCCGCCTGTCGGCCGGCGAGGTGGCCGAGATCCTGAACCAACACTTCGGCCTGATCACCAGCGAGATCGAGGCTCATGGCGGCACGGTCGACAAGTTTATCGGTGACGCGGTCATGGCCTATTGGGGCGCACCCGAGCCCCAGCCCGACCAGGCCAGCCTGGCCTGCCGCACAGCGCTCGCCATCGCCGAGGATTTCGCGCGCGACTTCGCCGGCCGGGAGCCGGGCCTCAAGCTGCGCATCGGCCTGCATAGTGGGCCGGCCGTGGTCGGCAACATCGGCGCGCCGGGCCGGGTCAACTACACCCTGATCGGCGACACGGTGAACACCGCCCAGCGTCTGGAAGGGCTCGGCAAGAAATACATGGACGCCGACGATCCCTCGGGCGCGGTGACGATCCTGATCAGCGCCGCCACCGCCGAAGCCCTCGAACCCGGTTTCAATCTTGAGCCGGTCGGCCGCCACCGCCTGGTCGGCCGGGACGAGGAGACCGAGGTGCTCAGGCTCACACCTCAAGGTGATCGATAATCTGACCGTCGAGGCCGACGCAGGCCGCCAGCAAGGGGCCGCCATAGCCGGCGCCTCCATCGACCGTGATCGTCCAATCGGTCGCGCGCAGGCCCGGGTGGGCCGGATCGAAGCCGCGCACCACCTTCTTGTAGCTGCCGTAAGGCTGATCGATGCGCTCGAAGGCGCTGCTGTTCCACCAGAAGGAATCCCGCTGGGTCTCCAGGGGGCGCTCTGGATCGAGCCCGCTGTTGACGAACAGCAAGGCGCCGTCGTGGGTGTAGGCGGCCCGGCGCAAACTGGCATAGAACTGCACGTGGCCAGCCCGGGCTTGGATCGCGGCGCGCAGCTGGTTGGTCCAGCGGGTCAGACCGAGCGGCCCGGCCGCTGCCTGGCGTCGGGCCTCGATAGCCGAGCTGCCGTAGGTCTCAAGCACCGGACCAACGCCGCGGCTGAGCAGCCACTCGACAGTGCCCTTGGGGTCCGGCGCGAACTGCAGCTGCAGAAGCTTTTGCCACATCTCCTCCTGGCTGCCGCGCAGATAGGCGAGCTCGCAGGCGAAGCTGTACTGGCCGGCCAGGACCGCCCGGCGGAAGCGTAACAGGCGATCGATCGCGGCGCCGATCGCCGGGCCGCGGCCGATTAGATTGCCCAGATAGACGATGCGGTCGCCTGGCTGGAGGCGGCCCAGAAGGGCATGGTGCAGGCGCTCCAGGCGCTCGGCCTCACCGTGCACGGAAGCGATCGCCCAAACCCGGCGATCATCACCCGTATCTGCAGGGTTGGGACTATCAGACACATCGCTCACAGGACCACCCGA
>JBCCGG010000034.1:0-68056 GCA_039029395.1 Pseudomonadota bacterium
ATGGTTTCCGCCTGGAGAGGAGGGCACATCCATTGACCGAGGCTATGGTTCAACTCGAGGCCTCAGCGCCCAACCAAGGCTCTGACTCGAAACGCGTAAGCAGGTCATCAAGAGCGACAACCAGGTGGCCAACCTGGCGCAGGGGATCAAGAGCTTTGAACGCCGATTCGACGCGCTCGAGCGCAGCGCCCGTTTCTCCAGTCCCCTGAAATTCACCTACGCTGGGAGAGCGATAGTTATCAAAACTTAATTTAGCTTCAAAAGGAGATGTTTCTTCAATTTCTAACAGAAGGACACTGAGATTTGGTGCAGTGCCTCGAACTAACTCAGCTTATACATAATTTCAATATGAGATAGGTATATACCCAACTCGAGTCACGTGGGAACGACCCCATGCACCGGAGCCATCTTCTGGCGCAGCGGCCGGGCCCGGAATGCCCGAAAAGTTAGGCGGCTCGAGGGCTTTTGGCTTACGCGGTGGCTTCGAGGCCGCACCATTCGGAGATGAAGAGGGCGATCGATCCGGTGACACGCTTGAGCGACGAAAGGCTGACCCGCTCGTCGAAAGCGTGAATGTTCTCAGAGGTCGGGCCGTAGACCAAGGCTGGGCAGTCGCCATAGAGCACGAAGACCCGGCCGTCCAAGTAGCCCGCCGTGACAAAGCTCTCCAGGCTCTTGCCGTAGGCTTGGGCATGGGCCCGGCCGAGCGTTCGCTCCGCCTCTGTGCCTTCTTCCAGTACGTAGCCTTCGGCGAAGAAGCCGTTCCATTCGACCTCGGGCGGATTGTTGGCGAGAAACGGCACTTTTTGGCTGGCCTCCCGTATGGCCGCCTCGATCTCCCGCGCCGCGTCACGGGGATCGACTCCCGGATAGATCGCGATCCGGCAGTCGAAGGTGCACCAAGCGGGCACCGACGAAGCCCAATCGCCGCCGGCAATTTTACCAATGTTGAGGTTGATCGGATGGGCGAGATCCTGGAAGTGGCGGTGCGCGCTCTTTCGCTCGTTCCAGGCTGCCTCGAGACCGTGCAGGGCTTCCATGAGGGGAAAACAGGCTTCAATGGCGTTGGCGCCGGCGCCGGCATCGCGCACGTGAACCGGTGATCCCCTGACATGGACGCGAAACCAGATGACGCCCACATTGGCGCGCACCAGCATGTCGTCCTCCGGCTCCGGGATCAGCGCGGCATCAGCCCGGTAACCCCGTGCCAGGCAGGACAAGGCGCCATTGCCGGTGCACTCCTCCTCGGTGACCGATTGAATATAGACCGTCGCCGCCGGCTGGCAGCCGAGACGCCGCAGGGCATCCAGCGCAAAGATGTTGGCGGCCAAACCGGCCTTCATGTCTCCGCCGCCTCGGCCATAAAGCCAATCGCCCTTGATCCAGGGCTCGAAAGGCGGGCGGGTCCACATGTCCAGGGGACCGGTCGGTACCACGTCCACATGTCCGTTGAGGATCAGGGATCGGCCGCTTTCCTCACGCGGTCGGTGGGTGCCGACCACGTTGATGGCATTATCGTAGTCGACCTTCACCGGCGAGAAGCCTGGGTGGTTACGGATTTCGTCGACATCGATCGCCCAACGGTCCATGGCGTAGCCGCGGTCCCGCAGGGCCCCGAACAGAAAATCCTGACAGGTGTGCTCTTGTCCACGCAGGGAAGGATGGCGGATCAGGTCCTGGGTAAAATCGACCTGCTCCGCGAACCCGGTCTCGACGGCGGCTAGGATGTCGCTTGAAGTGGCTTTGGTCATGATTCCGCTACACTACAAAGCCACATCGGACGCGCGCAAGCGGTAGAGCTGCAGGCTCAGCCCTCCTGGTCGTTTTGCTCCTCTGGCAAACGCTCGCCTTGGGCCCAGTCCCAGGGGGTGATGAAGCGGCCTTTCCAAAGACCGTGCTGCTTCGCCTCGGCCAGGGTCTGAAAAGGCACGTAGCGCCGCCCGACCTCAGGATCTGCGAGCGCCCAGCCGGTGTAGACCATGCCCTCGGAGAGGTCGTAGTCATCGGCCAGGCAACGCGCCGGGCGTGCGCCGTCGGCATCTGCCGGACCCTCCAGGTCGCATGAGATCTCTACGCCGGCGGTCAGATCCATGAGCGCGGTCGCCGAGACCTTGCCGCAGTCGTAAAGCCGGGTCTTGATCAGGCATTGCTGGCCGGGTTTCGGCGCGTCGATGCCAACGAGACGCAGACGCTGGCCCGAGAGCTCAAGCAGGTCGCCGGCCAGAACCAAGGGCGTGCCGCTCAGACTGTCCTGGGAACGGACCGGGCCGGTTGTCAGTATGATTGCGGCGAGCAGAGCGCCAGAGATGGAACGGGCGAGGGACATGGCGCGCAGTCTACCAGAGCGCCGTGTCCCGTCAGCCCGGCTCGCGGGAAGTTGAGCCGTCGGCCCAGTTACCCGCGTCTCAAGCCTTCCACCAACGCTCCACGTAGCGCCCGCCGTCGAGTTCCCAGTTGGCCGCCACGTCGGGGCCGTGCGCGATGCTCTCGTTAAGCGCATAGACGTAGTTGGCGAAGGCCCAGACCACGACCCCGCCGTCGTCGCGCACCAGGCGCTGCATCTCGCCGTAGATCTCGCCGCGCTTGGCCGGATCGAGCTCGCCGCGGCCTTCCAGCAGCAGCTTGTTGAAGCGCTCGTTGGACCAGAAGGTGTCGTTCCAATTGGCGCCCTCGGCGTAGGCCTGCGAGAACATCCAGTCGCAGGTCGGCCGGCCCCCCCAGTAGCACATGCACCAAGGCTTCTTCATCCAGACGTTCGACCAGTAGCCGTCGTTGGGCTCGCGAATGATGTTGATGTCGATGCCTGCCTTGGACATCTGCTCCTTCATCAAGACGGCCGCGTCGACCGCGCCGCCGAAGGCGGCATCGGCGGCCGAGAGATCGAGGGTGATGCCGTCCATGCCGGCTTTCTTGAGGTGATGCTTGGCCTTGTCCGGATCGTAGAGGCGTTGCTCGATTTCGGCGTGGAACGGCACCGAGGGCGCGATCGGGTGATCGTTGCCGAAGGTGCCATGGCCCTTGAGGATCTTCTCCAGCAGCTGCTCCCGGTCGATCGCGTACTTCAGCGCCAGGCGAAGATCGTTGTTGTCGAAGGGTGCCTGCTTGGTGTTCATCGGCGCCGTGTAATGCAGGAAGCCAGTTGCCTCCTCGACCTTGACGCCCGGCTTGCGGGCCAGCAGATGCACTGTCTTTAGATCGCAGCGGCTGATCACGTCCACGTCGCCGGTCGCGACCGCGTTCTGGCGGGCGTTGATGTCCGCGATCACCAGAAGCTCGAGCTCGTCGAAATGGGCGCGGCCGTCCTTCCAGTAATTCGGATTGCGCTTAAGCGTCGTGCGCACACCGGGATCGAACTCGTCCAGCACGTAGCCGCCGGTGCCCACATAGTTCTTCCAATACGCCTGGCCGTCCACGTCCGGCATGATCAGCAGGTGGTAGTCGGCCATTAGGTAGGGAAAGTCGGCGTTGCTTGCTTTCAGATCAAAGACCACCGTGTCCGGTCCGTCGGCTTTCATGTCGGCGATCGGCTCCACGTTGGACTTGGCCGCCGATTTGGAATCCTCGCCCCGGTGGAAGTTGATCGAGGTGATGACGTCCTGGGGCGTCAGGCTCTTGCCGTTGGAGAACTCGATGCCCTTGCGCAGCTTAAAGACCCACTGCTTGGCGTCGTCCGAAGCCTCCCAGCTCTCGGACGCATCGCCGACCAGCTCGCCCTGGGGATTGATCTCGGTCAGCGTGTTGTGGGTCGCGAAGCCGATCGAGAGCATGTAGATGTCGGTGTAGGTCTGGGGATTGAGCGAATCAGACGTCGCGCCCTCGGCCAAGCCGGCGCGCAGCAGACCGCCCTTTTTTGGTGCCGCCTGGGCGGGACTGGCCAGCAGGCCCGGCGCCGCCATGGCGGACAAGCCAAGAGCCGTCGCGCCCTGCAGCATGTCTCGTCGGTTCATCGAGAAGAGGCCACCATCGCGGCCGGCCGAAACGGACGTTTTCGACATTTCGTCGGTCCTCCCCTTTTCCATCTGTTGAATGCGCATCTGCGGTCGCCAAAGGCGGCGATTGGGGTCAATTCTCAAACGAACGTGGCTTTGGCGCAAGTTCGCATTTTTTCGCGGTCTTGCGCGATTTTTCGCGCATGGGAATACTGTTGGCCTCGACCATCCGGCGTTCTGGGACAAACCGCCCAATGACACGAGAAAGTGACTTCGCTCTGAACCTGCGCTTCCTCTGCGCCGAGGAGCGCTCGGTGTCTGAGGTCTGCCGTCAGGTCGGCATCAATCGCCAGCAGTTCGCGCGCTATCTGGGGGCCACGGCGCGGCCGTCACCCCACAACCTGCGGCGCATCAGCCAATACTTCGGTTTGTCGGAATCCCGGCTCAGGCTGCCGCACGAGGAGTTTCTCGACTGGCACGATGCCGCGCGGGAGGGTTCGGAGCGGCAGGCCGAGGTGCTGGTATCGGCGTTCCGCGGCGTGGTGCGCCAGATGCGGCCGCTGGTGGGCTATTACCATGGGCACTACAGCTCGCCCTCGTCGCCGGAGCGGATCGTGCGTGCGCTGATCCAAGTTGCCGAGACCGACGGCCTCTTTTACTCGCGCACGGTGGAGCGCGACCGCGACCCAGTCACCGGGCTGGTCAGCCGGGCGCGCTACAGCGGCCTGGTGGCGCTGCACGACGGCGCGGTCTTCTTGGTGGAGCGGGGCCGCAACCTGCACGGCGGCATCGCCGAGACCGTGCTTCAGCCGGCCCATCGGGGGACCAGGGACTGGCTGTTCGGGCTGACCCTCGGCTTCTCCTGGCGCACGCGCAAGCCCTTCGCCAGCCGCTGCATCTGGAAGCGCCTGCGCGCGCGCACCAGCCTGCGCGAGGCCTTGGCGCGCTGCGGCTCTTTCCCCGCCCGCAGCCGGGAGCTCGATCCGCTGGTTGTGGAGCATATGCGAAAGGCCCAAACCGCCGAAGCGCTGGCGCCGATGACATTTCCCGGCCAAGAGGTCTGAGCCCCCGGGCGCGCGCTCGTTACATTTGAAACACGAAACCCCGCGCGGCGAAATCGTACTGAAACCTGAGAGTCTCATATTGGGACTAGAGACGCTGCACGCACTGGCATAGGGCCTGCCTCGCGCGGTTTCTCATTTTAAGGAGAGCCGATATGACCCGCCGCCGCGAAGACCTCAAATACTGCTTCCTGGCCATCGCCTTCACCATTGTCAGCATGTGCGCGGGCACGACCCTCGCCGGCTAAGGGCACGCTCCCAGAGCCGGACTCCGACAAGAGGCGAACCCTGGCGCCCGCCTATTCACAATTGATTCAGATCATAGCGAGCCATCGGCCGAATGGGGTTGATGGGCCATCCCGGCGTGCGCGGCGGGGTTCGCTGGATGCCGCGCGCGCCGCCTTCCCATGACCCGGCACGGACCGGATTTCCAGCTCGAAAGAAGAGGAGTAGATTGGTGTTCAAACCTGCTGTACGCGCGGGCCTGGTCGGCCTGCTCGTGATGGTCTGCGCGGCGACCGGCGCGAGCGCGGCCGAGGACGAGGGCAACTTCCTGGGCCTGCACCTGGACGGCTCGCTCGGCAAGGGTGGCCATAGCCGCTACGTGCCGCCGGTCAGCAACTTCATCTTCAACGAGACGCCCTACATCACGACCGAGCTGGTACCGCTCTTCGCCTACCACGAGCTCTCCAACGACTTCGTGACCGGCGGCGGAAATGCCCAGGTCATTGCCCTACAGGCGCGTCTTGCGATCACCGAGCGGCTTGGCTTCATCGCCACCAAGGACGGTTATTCCTGGCTCAACTTCGACAACGTGCTGCCCGACACCGACGGCTGGAACAACATCGCCGCCGGCCTGAAGTATAACTTCATCTCCATTCCGGAGTCCGAATCCCTGGTCACCGCCGGCCTGCGCTACGAGATCCCGGTCAACGATCTCAGCTCCGGCGGCATCGAGCTGGCCGGCGACGGCGACGGTTTTTTGAATCCCTTCGTCACCGCCAGCACAGTCTTCGGGGACTTCGGCCTGCAGGGCATGTTCGGGGCCAACTTCGCGCTCGAGCCGGACGTCGACAACTCCTTCGTGACCTACTCGCTGCACGCCGACTACGAGCTCTTTGAGAACTTCTTCCCGCTGATCGAGCTCAACGGCTGGACTGCGTTCAACCAGGCCGACCGCCTGACCGGCGCGCTCGGCGAGCTGGACGGCGCGGACTATCTCAATTTCGGCAGCGACGACCGGGGCACGACGGTGACCTTCGGCGGCGGCTTCCGCTATCGCTTCACCGAGCACGTGTTGTTCGGCGTGGCGGCGACCACCGAGATCACCGACAACGATCAGAGCGTCTTCGGCACCCGGGTGACCACCGACCTGGTGGTGCATTTCTAGGCGCCCCGCTCGGGGTGATTTGCTGCTAGACTGCCTCCCTTGCCGCAAGCGGGAAGGGGGGCGGTCATGACGAGCGATCTGAGATTCGAGGACCTGGTCGGGATCTTCGCCGGGCGGGCCAACGCCAGCGGCGGCCTGGCGAGCCGGGCGCGTTTTCACGAAGCCGAGGTGGTGCTGCCAGCCAAGGACAAGGACGACGTCGCCTACGAGGCGCTCGACGACGAGCAGGTGGTCGACCTGCTGGGCGGCGAGCTGCTGATTTCCTACCAGGATGCGGCTGGCCAAGCGAGCCGGCGAGCGGTCGGCCTACATGGCTTGCGTCTCTCGGAGGACGGCGGTCTGGGGCTGCTTGCCTACTGCCTGGAGAGCCACGGCGCGCGCGCGTTCCGGGTCAGGCGCATCTCCGCTGCGACCGATCTTCTGAGCAACCACACGATCGAAGGTGCCGAAGCGGTCGCCAACCACTTCGACGGACTGTTGGCGGATGCCCGGGCTGACAATAGCCTGGCCTACCGTCAGCGCCGGGCGCTCAAGATCCTTCTGTTTCTGGCACGCTGCGACGGCGAGCAGCACCCCTCGGAAACCGCGGTCATTCTGGGTTATCTCAAGGCCGTGGCCGAGGAGGAGGGGGTCCAATTCGACCCGGCCGGGGTCGAGGCTCGCCTCGAGTCCGTCCAGGTCGACGAGGTCGACTTTGCTCGCGCGCTGCGGGCCCTGCGACAGGACAAGGACGCGTTGATCGCAATTGGTTACTACGCCCGGCGCCTGATTGCCGCCGACGGCGCGGTCTCACGCGAAGAAGCGGCCTTCGAGGCGGAATTGGAAAAGGCGCTGGAGCGGATTAGGCCGAGGTAGCAGCACGGGCATCTTGATGTGACGGGAAGATCGAGGCCATGGGACTAGCCGAGCTACTGATTGCCGCCGGCATCGCGATCATGCTGGGTGCCTGGCTGGTTTCCCGCATGATGCAGAGAAGCAGTGCGGCAACCGCCCGGAGCGCGGCCAATCCGACGCTCGACCGGCTGGCCCGCGCGGTCGCGGAGGACCGGGAAAGTCCCGAGCCGGATGGGTCCGACAGCGCTCCGTCGACACCCGATGAGGTAGCGCCCTTGCCGGTCCCGGCCAGTGGGCGCTTCGCCATTGCCTATCGAGATTCCCGCGGCAACGAGACCCGGCGGACGATCGATCTCAAGGGGCTGCGCGACGAGGGCGACGATATCACGATTCAGGCTTACTGCTATCTGCGGGAGGACATCCGCCACTTCAAGGTATCGCAGATCGAGCAGCTGACCGTCGCCCAAACCCGGGACGTGATCGAAGACCCTGATGAAGCCTACGAGTTCTTTGAGGAGCTTCTGGAGCGGGGTAACGCGCAGCTGGCTGATGCCGGTTCGGCCCAGGCCGCGAAAAGGGCCGCCCCGACCGAGCTAAGCGATGTGGTGTTCCTGGACCTGGAGACCACGGGCTTGGATTCGGAGCGGGACCGGATCATCGAGCTGGCCGCCGTGCGCGTCTTCGAGGGCAAGCAGGCATCCCTGTCGGTCCTGATCGATTCGGGCCGCAAGATCCCGCGACAGGTCACCGAGCTTACCGGGATTACCGACCAGATGGCGGCCGAGCAGGGCGAGCCGATCGAAACCGCTCTGCCGGCGCTACTCGACTTTATCGGCAAGCTGCCGGTGATCGCCTACAACGCGCCTTTCGATGTCCGCTTCATCCTGGCCGAAGCCGCGCGCCAGGGCCTCGGCGCCGAGCTAAGCTACTACTGCCTGCTGGCTGAGGCGCGTCAACGCCTGCCCCAGCTGAAGCGCCATCGCCTGGCTGATCTGGCCGCGCACTACCGCATCGAGACGCCCCAGGCGCACCGGGCCCTCTCTGACGTGGCCCTGACCATGGAGGTCTATGAGCGATTGATGGGCGAAAGCGGGGCTGCGCCGGTCGAGAATGCGAGCTAAGGAAATATTCTCTTTGAGATCAACCGGTTCCCAGAATACCATTTTCAGCCAGTTTTCCGGCGGGTGCATGCGGCCCATATTTTGCCCTCTTTGCACAGTGTAGTGCTAACCTGAGTAGGGGCGCGGATGTGCCCTGCCTCGGCGGTTGCCAGGAGCGACGGCGGGCGGGGCGACAGAGACTCGTTTGGTGGCGCGGGTGATGGGGAGGAGAAGGGGATGCTGCCGCTACTTTGCTATTTGGTGGCCGTAGCGACACTTGCGGCCAGTGTTTATCTTTTGACAGGCGCCATTTCGGGTCTCGGCGTCCAAGACCCGGATGTGATGTTCCTGGCCGCCGGCGGCCTGGTCGTCGCCCTCCTGCTCGCCACCTTCGGCCGCATCTGCCAGATGCTCGAGCGGATCGCCAATCAGCGCCCGCCGGGGCCGCGGCGCAACGGGCGCGGCGTGCCGGAGGAGCCGCGTCTGATGATGCGCGAGGAATAGGGCTAGAGCCCCTTCCACTACTTCCCCTCAAACCTTGCCGCCCGCTTCTCCGCGAAGGCCGCCACCCCCTCGCGGAAATCTGCGCTGCTGGCCGCCTTGGCCTGAAGGTCCCGCTCCAGGTCGAGCTGGGCGGCGAAGTCGTTGGTCGTGGAGGCGGCAAGCGCCTCTTTCAAGGCCCCGTAGGCGAGGGTCGGGCCTTGGGCCAGACGGGCGGCCAAGGCCTCGACCTCGGGCTCGAAGGTCTCGTCGTGGATCGCTTGGGCGATTAGGCCCCAATTGGCGGCGTCCTCGGCGGAAAGGGGCTCGGCCAGCAGCATCAGCTGCTTGGCCCGGGCGAGGCCGACCAAGCGGGGCAGGAGCCAGGTGCCGCCGCAGTCGGGCACCAGGGCGATGCGGGTGAAGGCTTGGACGAAAGTCGCCGAGCGGGCCGCCAGCACGATGTCGCAGTTAAGCGCCAGGTTGGCCCCGGCCCCGGCCGCGATGCCGTTGACGGCGGCGATCACCGGAACCGGCAAAGCCTGCAGGCGCTTCAAGACCGGGTGGTAGAACTGGTCGAGCGACTGGGCCACCTCGGCCCCGGCGTCCTCGCCGATCACCGCCGCCTCGCCCAGGTCCTGCCCCGCGCAAAAGGCCCGGCCGGCACCGGTCAGGATGACCGCCCGCACGGCCCGATCATCGGCTGCTCGGCCGAGCGCCTCGGCCAGGGCGACCAGGAGCGGGCGGGTCAGCGCGTTCAGCTTGTCCGGCCGGTTCAGGGTGATCCGGGCGACGTCCTCGGCGGCGTGGTAAAGCAGGATCTCGTCGGTCATGGCGGGCCCCTTCAGCTTCAAAGTGACTGACCGCACCCGGCCCTTGTCGTCATGATGAGCGGGGTGCATTTTGTCGAAGCGCGCTTAAGGCCGCCCGATGGGCGCCGGCTCCGCCGGTCGAAGAGCCTTGACCGCGCTTCGACAAAATGCCTTTTGGCCAGCATGACAACAAGGGCGGAAACTGCCGCGTTCGGCGGCGTGGAGGGCGCGTGATGAGCCTCTGGCTGGCGGCCGGCGCGGTCAACGGCTTCCTGGCGGTGGCGCTGGGTGCCTTTGCTGCCCACGGCCTAAAAGACCGGCTTGACGCCCAGGCGCTCGGCTGGGTCGAGACCGGCGTGCAGTACCAGATGTTCCATACTCTCGCCCTGCTCGCGGTTGCCTGGCTGGCGAGCCGGGAGGATGTGCAGGGCTGGAGCCTGCAGCTTGCCGGCTGGGGCTTCCTGGCCGGCTGCGTCCTCTTCTCCGGCCTGCTCTACCTCATGGCGCTGACCGGCACCCGCGGCCTCGGCGTCGTGGTGCCTCTGGGTGGCCTGGCCTTCTTGGCCGGCTGGGTCGGGCTCCTTGTGACGGCGCTTAGGGTATGAGGGATGGAGGAACGCCACGCGCTTAAAGTACGGCTGGTAGATACAGGCGAAGAGCGCGTCGCTGAGGTCGTGATTGGTTACACCGGGTCAAGACGAAAATACACGTTTGGGCTGACAGTACCTGGTGTGCTGAGCTGCGGCTGTGAAGCTGGGGATAAGTTTTGGGCGCTTATCGGCGTTCGGCGGGTGATCGAGCCGCTCGGTTGGCGGATCCTCTGCAACGGCTCGCGTCGCGACGTTTGGCCATCAGGCATGTGTTTAAGCATGGCCAGTGGTCGCTTGGCCTACGTCATGAAGATGGGAAAGCCGAGTGGCCCGGAATACCTGGTCAATGTGTTTGATCCCTGCGATGCCCATCTGGTGGCAACGATCGACGAGCAGATCGCCTTTCGGGACCGCTGGATTGCAGCCTACGTGCCGCCGGTGGCGAAGGAGTAGCCTCCGATGTCAGAAGGCTCCCTGTGCGACCCCGAGGACATAACGGAGCACACCATCACCTTTCTTAACATTGACATCGGTGAGGAGCGTGTGTCCCGGATCTCAATAACTTATCTGGGCGGCAATCCGGACTATCGGATTAATGTTGAAATTCCTGATCTTCTTCACCAAAGCTTTGAGGCCAATGACGTGTTCGAGTGTCTCATCAAGCTACGCCGTCTGATCGAACCGATGGGATGGCGTGTACTTTGCAATGGTGCGCGTAAAGACGCTTATCCGTCTGGAATGGCGCGTGACATGGGTGGGGGCTTCGGCCTCTATGTACTGGTGTTGGGAAGACATGCGTTGACAAAGCACCTGATCTCTACCTTCGACCCTTGTGCCGCGCACCAGGTTGGAACCATTGAGGAGCAAAAGGCATTCTTTCGGCGGTGGGTCCGCTCCCCGAAACCGCGTTGACGGCTGGTAAAGCGGGATGGCTGACGTTCCTTACGACTGCTAGGTTTGGGTCAAGGACCGCCAAGGGAGGGAGGCGATGACCACTACAGAACTGGACACCAAGGGCCTCAAGTGCCCGCTGCCTGTCTTGCGGGCGCGCAAGGCCATGAAGCGGGTCGAACCCGGCGGTCTGCTCCAGGTCGAGGCGACCGACCCCTCTTCGGTGCAGGACTTCAAGAACTTTTGCGACACGACCGGGGACGAGCTTGTAGAGTCGACCGAGGAAGGCGACGTCTACACCTTCTTGATCCGCAAGAAGGCCGGCTAACCGAAGCTAGCCGGCCGTCAGTCGCTTAGCCGTCAATGTCGGCCTTGACCCGCATGCGCACGATCTTGTCCGGGTCGTCGACCTGGCCGCTCTGGCGGCCGGCCGGGGCCTTCTTGATCTTGTCGACTGCGTCCATGCCGTCGATCACCTTGCCCCAAACGGTGTACTGGCCATTCAAGAACGAAGCGTCGTCGAATACGATGAAGAACTGGCTGTCGCCGCTGTCCGGGGACTGGGCGCGGGCCATGCCGACCACGCCGCGCACGAAGGGCTCGCTGGTGAACTCGGCCGGCAGGTTCTTGCCCGAGCCGCCCCGGCCGGTGCCGGTCGGATCGCCGGTCTGGGCCATGAAGCCCTCCATCACCCGGTGGAACACGACACCGTCGTAGAAGCCTTCGCGGGTCAACTCGCGGATCCGGTCGACGTGAGTCGGTGCAAGCTCGGGCAGCATCTCGATTTCGACGACGCCGTGTTCGGTCTCCATCACCAAGACGTTTTCCGGGTCAGCGGCGGAGGCGGGTTGGGCCATGATCAATCCAATCATCAAGATAAGAGGGGTGAGAAGGCGTGACTTGAGGACGCTCTGCATGGTTCGGTGGTTCCCGTTTCTTATGGAAGCTAGGCCACGCCTCGTCTAACTGGCGGCCGTCTTCAGGTTTTCATCAAGCTTGTCCATGAACTGGCCGGTGGTCAGCCATTTCTGGTCCGGGCTGATCAGGAGCGCCAGATCCTTGGTCATGTCGCCCGATTCCACGGTCTCCACGCAGACCCGCTCGAGCGTCTCGGCGAACTGGGTGACCGCGGGCGTGTCGTCGAACCGGCCCCGGTGGGAAAGGGCCCGGGTCCAGGCGAAGATCGAGGCGATTGGGTTGGTCGAGGTATCCTTGCCCTGCTGATGCAGGCGGTAGTGGCGGGTCACCGTGCCGTGGGCCGCCTCGGCCTCGATGGTCTTGCCGTCGGGCGTCATCAGCACCGAGGTCATGAGGCCGAGCGAGCCGAAGCCCTGGGCCACCGTGTCCGACTGCACGTCGCCATCGTAGTTCTTACAGGCCCAAACGAAGCCGCCCGACCACTTGAGCGCGGCGGCCACCATGTCGTCGATCAGGCGATGCTCATAGCTGATACCCTTGGCCTCGAAGCGATCCTTGAACTCCTGATCGTAGATTTCTTGAAAGAGGTCCTTGAAGCGCCCGTCGTAGGCCTTGAGGATCGTGTTCTTGGTGGATAGATAGACCGGCCACCCGAGGTCCAGGCCATAGTTCATGCAGGCCCGAGCGAAACCACGGATCGAATCATCCAGATTGTACATGCTGAGGGCAACGCCGCCGCCCGGGAAGTCGAAGACCTCGCGGGTGATCGCCTCGCCGCCGTCGGCCGGCTGAAAGGTCAGGGTCAGCTTACCGGCGCCCGGCACCACGAAGTCGGTCGCCCGATACTGGTCGCCGAAGGCGTGACGGCCGATCACGATCGGCTCGGTCCAGCCGGGCACCAATCGCGGCACGTTCTGCATGATAATCGGTTGGCGGAACACCGTGCCGCCCAGGATGTTTCGGATCGTGCCGTTGGGCGAGCGCCACATCTTCTTGAGCCCGAACTCCTCAACCCGCGCCTCGTCGGGCGTGATGGTGGCGCATTTGACGCCGACGCCGTGGCGCTGGATGGCATGGGCGGCGTCGATCGTGACCTGGTCGTCGGTTTCGTCCCGGTGCTCGATGGATAGGTCGTAGCGGTCCAGATCCACATCCAGATAGGGCAGGATCAGCTTGTCCTTGATCATCGCCCAGATGATCCGGGTCATCTCGTCGCCGTCGATCTCGACGACCGGATTTTTGACCTTGATCTTCGCCATTCTTGCCTCTCGCCCCCACACTTCAGCCAGCGCAAACTACCTATGCACGGGCGCGCTCAACCAGCGCCCGGCGGCGGCGAAGATAACAGTCTAGCGCGGGAGCGCAAGCCGCCCCTGGGGATGCTGACCGCATGTTAATTCAAGCCTGGCCGGGCGCGATTTTCCGCGTCACAGTTTGTCAGTGGCGCTTTCCAATTCAGAGTCCGGGGCCGATTCGAGCGCCGGCAAAATATCGGCGATGCGGTCGACCACTATAACGAGCTTTTCCATCGGCTGGCGGATGTAGCCGTTCGACGCCTGGTGGGCGATCAAGTCCAGCAGCGGCTGCCAGAAGCCGCCCAAGTTGACCAGGACGATCGGCTTGTCGTGCAGGCCAAGCTGGCGCCAGGTGATCACCTCGAAGGCCTCGTCCAAGGTGCCCAGACCGCCGGGCAGGACGCAGAAGGCGTCGGCCAGCTCAACCATGCGCGCCTTGCGCGGGTGCATGGCATCGACCACCTCCATGGACTCCAGCCCGTCGTGGCCGACCTCCAGGTCCTGCAAAAAGGTCGGGATTACCCCGGTGGTGCGCCCGCCGGCGTCGAGCGCGCCGTCCGCCATGGCGCCCATCAGGCCGACCCGTCCGCCGCCGAACACCAGCCGCACGCCCTCTTCGGCCAATGTGCGGCCAAAGTCCCGCGCGGCAGTTAGATGTGCTACATCGACTTGGTTGGACGAGCCGCAATAGACGCAAACAGATCCGATTTTCGCCATGATTACTCCCACCTCCACATGCTGGCCGGTCGGCTCTAACCTATCAAGCCGCCTCGGAAAAGTAGCCAAAAAGGGCCATTTCAGAATATGTCAATTTTATGGCAGCGCCATTGCGCCGCGGCCTCGGGCGTATTAGGGTTGGTTACATGTGACGGTTGGAGTCGCCGATCTTGAAGCGCTCGGCCTTGATCGCGGTCGCCTTGCTGCTTTTGGTTGGCGTGGCGGCGGCACTGTACTACCAATACACCGACGGCCCGGCGCCGTCGGTCGCGAAAGCTGTTCCCTCAAACGAAGGTCCTGTCGAGCCTGACCAGACGGCCGAAACCGAGCCGGCTTTGGCCCCTAGCGTGGACGAGGCCATTGAGCCGCCGAGTTTCGACATCGTGCGCGTCGAACCGAGCGGCGACACGGTGATGGCGGGCCGCGCGGTGCCCGGCAGCAAGGTTGAGGTGCTGGACGGGGAAGAGACAATCGGCGAGACCACGGCCGGTCCGACCGGCGAATGGGTGCTCGTGCCCGAGGCGCCCCTGGGCCCCGGCAGCCATGAGCTCAGCCTACGCGCGACCAGCCCGGCCGGCGGCAATCCCGAAACGATCCCCTTCGCCAGCACCGAGAAAGAGCCGTCGCCAGTCACCGAGATCGCCGAGTCCGATCCAGTAGAGGATGGGCTGAGTAGCGGCCCGGCCAGTGTCGCATCCAAGGACGTGGTGTTGGTCACGGTGCCCGACCGGACGAATGACGGTCTCGACGAGATCCCCGACACGCCTGTCGCCGTGCTTGCCTCAAAGGATGGCGAAGGCGCGACCCGGATCCTCCAGGGACCCGGCGAGGGCATTATCGACCACGATCTGGTGCTCAACGCGGTCGACTACGACCTGGAGGGCCGGGTTACGATTAGCGGCCTGGCGACACCTGGCGCGACCCTGGTGGTCTATCTGGATAACGAGGCGCTCGGCCAGCTCACCGTGGGCGTCGAGGGCCACTGGCTCTACAAGGTGACCCAGGTGGTGCTGCCGGGGCTGCATACGCTGAGAATCGACATGATCGGCGCCGACGGCAGCGTGGTTGCCCGGGTCGAGACGCCTTTCGAGCGCTCCTCGGTGGTCGCCGACCTCAAGGGGAAGGGTTTCGTCGTGGTCCAGCCAGGCAACAGTCTGTGGCGGATCGCCCGGCGGACCTATGGCCGCGGCCTGCACTTCACAGTGATTCACCAGGCCAACAACGATCAGATCGGCGATCCCCATCTGATCTATCCGGGCCAGATCTTCGTGTTGCCCAAGGTCAACTAGGCGGACGGTTGCTCGGGTGCTGACCGTCTGGGGCCGGGCCAATGCCTTTAACGTACAGAAGGTCATGTGGGCCGTGGGCGAGCTTGGCGTGGCCCACGAGCGTATCGATGTCGGTGGCGCCTTCGGCGGGCTCGACGACCCTGCTTTTCTATCCCGTAATCCCAACGGCACGATCCCGGTCCTTAACGACGGCGCGGTGACGGTCTGGGAGAGCCACGCGATCGTCCGCTACTTGGCTGCGCGCTATGGCGCCGGCGGCCTGTGGCCGGAAGAGCCGGGCGCGCGGTCCGGCGCCGACCTCTGGATGGACTGGATGCAGACCACCCTGCAGCCCGATTTCATGCGGCTCTTCTGGGGCTATGTGCGCCGGCCGCCCGAAGCGCGCGACTGGCCGCGCCTGCGCGCCGTTTTGCGGCGCTACGGCAAGCTCTTGGGCCTTCTCGACCGGCACTTGGCGGCCCAGCCCTATCTGGCAGGCGAAAGCTTCACCATGGCCGACATTCCCGTTGGCACGAGCCTCTACCGTACGGTCGAGATGGGCCTCGAGGGACTGGTCTTGCCGGACCATGTGGCGGCCTGGCACGAGCGGCTATCCGCGCGCGGGGCCTACCAGGACCACGTGATGATACCATTCGACGAGATGTGGGGCCGGGAGGGCTATTGAGCCAGCCCGGCGATGTGCCAACCCACGCTATGTACCACCTGGAGCTGACCGACCTGCGGCCGGGATGAGCGATGCTGCCTCTCCAGTTTCTTGCATGATAATGAACATTGTTCAAATAATTCGTTGACGAAACTCTGTACTAACCCCATTTAAATTGAACATAGTTCATTACACGATATCGACAGATGTTCAAACCTCTCCTAACTCCGATTTGAGGTACTACGAATGACGCTGCCGAGGCGCAGACCGGCCGAAACGCCCAAGTGATCCTCGATCAGCACATTCGGGATTGCGGTGCGACGGTCGACATGGCCCGCATAGCATTGGCGGTAGCGATCGCCCAACACCGAGAAGCTCATTCGAGACCTTTCCGAAGCCGCACCCGGCGAGTGATCGGGAGGCGGTGCTGACGACGGAGATAGCCAACAGTGCTTGCGACAATCTTCGCCACCTTCGCGGTTTGCTTCTCTCT
This sequence comes from Pseudomonadota bacterium, assembly GCA_039029395.1. Lineage (GTDB taxonomy): Bacteria > Pseudomonadota > Alphaproteobacteria > Kiloniellales > JAKSDN01 > JBCCGG01. The sequence goes on from JBCCGG010000034.1 coordinate 16,443, forward strand.
CGAGCGGGTCACCCCAGGATGGACTTTGCCGCAGGTTCGAACTTGGCCCGCCAGGGTTTTCTTGATCAATGGGGCCCAACTGGGCGTCGTCTTGGTCGGGGGCCTTACCTGGGAGCGATGGCTGTCTTCGGCGTCGCTGTTCCATCTCTCGGAGCAGCTCTCGCCAGCGGCCGGCGGACTCGTCGCCTACGTGATCGCGACCTTCATTTTCTATTGGTGGCATCGCTGGCGCCACGAATCCGATGTTTTGTGGCGGGTGTTTCACCAGATTCACCACAGCCCGCAACGGCTCGAGGTCATCACCTCGTTTTACAAGCACCCGCTTGAAATGATCGTCAATTCGGTTCTCGGCGGCGTTCTGGTCTTCGCAGTTCTCGGCCTCTCGGTCGAGGCCGGAGCGGTCTACACGCTCTGCACCGCGTTGGGCGAGTTCTTCTATCACACCAACATCAAAACGCCGCGATGGGTTGGCCTCGTCTTCCAGCGTCCCGAGATGCACCGGATCCACCATCAACATGGCCGGCATAAGAACAACTACGGCGACATTACTTGGTGGGACATGCTGTTTGGTACTTACGAGAACCCGAAGGACTGGGACCGCACATGCGGGTTCGATGACGCCAAGGAACAGAAGCTGCTTCAGATGCTCGCGTTCAAGGACGTCCATAGTCGCCGCGATCAGGCGTCAGAATCCGGCTAGTCCATTAGCACCAAATTCTCTTCGTGCCGGCCGACCCTTCTGGCCGTACATAGGCAGAGGTTCTGGGCGCTGAGCCGGCGGCCGCACGGTGCCTACGCTCGGCGCGAAATTCGAATAGTCTCGGGCGCGCGACTTGTGGATAATTGAGGCCTTGGCGCCCCAATCGGGTACAGAAAATGAACGGAATCTCGCCGCCACATCGTCCCCCCGCACTGGATGCCGGGCGCTTCGACCCCGAAAGCGCCGAGGTCTCCTGGACCTTGCCGGCCGAGTGGTACTACGAACCAGACGTCTATCGCCGAGAGCACGAGGCGATCTTCTATCGCGCCTGGTGGTACCAGTGCCACGTTTCTGACCTGCCGAACCCCGGCGACTTTCACTGCGGCACGGTCGCCGACCAGGGTGTCTTCATTGTGCGCGGTCAGGACGGCCACCTGCGGGCGTTCTACAACGTTTGCAGCCACCGGGCTCATCCCTTGCTGGAAGGCGCGGGCAACAAGCGCCTCATCGTCTGCCCCTATCATCAGTGGAGCTACCAGACCAATGGCACCTTTTGCATGGCGCGGGGCCGAGACTCGCTGAAGGACTGGTATCCAGAGAACGCCGACCTCAAGCCGGTGCGGGTCGAGGACTACGGCGGCTTTCTCTTCGTCAATCTCGATCCCGATGCCGTGCCGCTCAAAGACCAGGCGCCCCAGTTTCTGCGCGATATCGCCGCCTGCTGCCCCCGTCTGGATGAGCTCTTGCGGGTCGAGCGGCGGGAATTCGATGTGGCGGCAAACTGGAAGACATTGGTGGACAACAACCACGAATGCTATCACTGCGCGGTCAACCACCCGTCACTCATGGAGCTGGTGGATTACGAAAACAATGCGGTTTGGTCAGACGACGGGATCACCTTCACCCATAGGGTCGAGCGCAAGCAGCTCGACAACAGCGCCTATGGGGTCGATGCACAATCGATCGAGCAGGACTCCTTATTCGGCTACATCTGGCCGGTCCATGTACCGCTGTTTTATCCAGGCACGCCCAGCATGGTCATGTTTCAGATCCTGCCAACCGGGCCGGAAACCTCGCGGGTCCGTCACGACTATTTCCTGCTGAGCCGCCAACCGAGCGAGCAGGAGCGGGCCCTGATGGATTGGTTCTCCGACACCCTGGCCCGCGAAGACGTCTCGCTATGCGAGAAGGTCCAGAAAAATCTGCACTCTCGGGGCTATCGGCAAGGCAAGTTCGTGGTCGACCGGAACCATCCGGAGTTCTCCGAACACCACGTGCATTTCTTTCAGCGCCTGGTCTATCGAGCCCTCACGGCCTAGTCCGCTGGGGCTTACGCTTCCCGGGCTGCGGGGTTATGCTGCCGGCGCCCGTCCGTGGTCAGGTTCGCGGGCCTTGCTACTGGAGGATTTTGCTTGCTCGTTCCCATCCATCCGGCCGGCTGGCCCTTCATCGCGATCTTCTTCGCGCTCGCCGTGATCCTCGGCTTCCTGTGGACGCCGCTGTTCTGGTTCGGCCTCATCGCGACCGCCTGGTGCGTCTATTTCTTTCGCGACCCGCCGCGCCAAACGCCGACGAGGCCCGGCTTGGTGGTCAGCCCGGCCGACGGGATGGTCATCTATGTGGGGCCGGCCAAGGCGCCGGCCGAGCTTGGCCTGGGCGATGACCCCATGACCCGGATCTCGATCTTCCTCAATGTCTTCGATGTTCACGTCAATCGGATTCCGATCGAAGGCAGCGTGAACCTGCTGCACTATCACAAGGGCAAGTTCCTCAATGCCGCCCACGACAAGGCCTCGGACGACAACGAGCGCCAGTCAGTGCTGCTCGAGATGGCCGACGGGCGCACCCTGGCGGTGATCCAGATCGCCGGCCTGGTGGCCCGGCGAATCATCTGCAATCTGCATCAGGGCCAGTCCGTGCGCACGGGCGAGCGCTTCGGCCTGATCCGTTTCGGCAGTCGGACCGACATCTTTCTGCCCGATGGCGTGGCGCCGCTGGTCACGGTCGGCCAAAGGGCGCTCGGCGGCGAGACCGTGCTGGCCGATCTCGCCTCGGATGAGCCGCCCCGGGTTTCGGAGGAGCGCTGATGGAGTTCAAGCGCCAATCCCGCTTGCGGGGCCACTCGATCAACCGCTTGATCCCGAACATGCTGACCTTGCTCGCGCTTTGTGCCGGCATGACTGCCATGCGGTTCGCCCTGGAGGGCGCATGGGACCGGGCGGCGATCGCGATTGTGGTGGCCGCGGTGCTCGACGGCTTGGACGGCCGTATCGCCCGGGTGCTTGGCGCCGCCAGCCGCTTCGGTGCTGAGCTCGACTCGCTCTCGGACTTTATCTCCTTCGGGGTCGCGCCGGCCTTCATCGTCTACCTCTGGAGCCTGCAGAGCGCGGGCGGCTTCGGCTGGGCGCTGGCGCTGCTGTTCGGCGTTTGCTGCGGTCTGCGCCTGGCGCGCTTCAACACCGCCTCGCTCTCGGAGGGCGTGGTGCCGGCTTGGTCCAAAAACTTCTTCGTCGGCGTCCCGGCGCCGGTCGCCGGCCTGTTGGCCTTGCTGCCGATCTACCTGGGTCTCGAGACCGAGAGCGACGCCTTCAGCCATGCCGGATTGAACGGCCTCGTGTTGCTGGCGGTCTCCGGCCTCATGGTCAGCCGGATCCCGACCTTGGCCCTAAAGCAGGTGCGCATCGCGCCGCGCTATGTGGTGGTCGTGCTGCTTGGGGTTGGCGCCTTCGCCGCCTTTTTGATTTCAACGCCCTGGATCACGCTGTCGGTCGGCGCCGTGACCTATCTGGTCTCGATCCCCTACGCGGCACACCTCTACAAGAAGTACCAGCGCGAAAGCCCCTTCCCGGTGCCACCGGCCGGCGAGGACGAGGAGGAGAACGGCCAGGGCTAGGCCCAAAGCCTCAAGGCGACTGCGCCGTGACACGGCCGCGCGACGCAAGGGCATTCAAGACAAGGGCGCCTATGATTATCCCACCGCCAGCAAGTGCCAAGGCCGGCACGCTCTCGCCGACGAAAATCCAAACCCATAAGGGTGCCAAGACCACCTCTAGGATCATCACCAAGGCGACGTCCGAAGCGGGCGCAAAGCGCGTCGCAATGGTCAAAAGGATGTATTGGGCGCCAATTTGCACCGTGCCCAGCAGCAGCCCCACGACGACAACATCGCGCGACGTGATCATGCCGTCCACCAATAGAAGCGAAACGAGGCCGGCCACGATGCCGGACAAGCAAATTGCCGGGCTCATGTCTATCGCTTTTCCAGCGCGCAGCCCAACGATCGCCACGGCATAGCCGAGGCAGGCGAAGATCGCGAGCGCGAGGCCGGCGAGCGAGCCGGCTTGAAGGCCGCCCCACACAACCACCGCCACCCCGAGGAATGCGATTGCCATGGCAAGCCAGCCCAGCAGCGGCGGCCGTTCCCCGAGTGCTGCCCAGCTGACCAGCGCGGCCACCATTGGCGACACGCCGAGGACCGCCACGACGGTCGCGACATTGGTTTGGATCAAGGCCAGCACAAAGGCGACGAAGGCGCTGCCGAGACTAACCGCGACGACCAGGCCCGGCCGGCCGATCCGGACGAAGCTGGCAGCGGTATTCTTGCCGTGGCGGATGAGGATGAAGAGCAACACCGCGGCAACGAAGCCCAAAGCGCGATAGACAAGCACGCTCCAGGCGTCGGCACCCTCGACCTGTCGCACAAGCACGCCGGCGCTGCTGGCGAAGAGGGCTGCCAGGGCGGCCAGCACCAGGCCTATCGAGCGGTCCGACGGATGGGGCAGCATAGTGCCGAGGACGGGTCTGCCAATCATGGACAGGCCTTTCGATAAATTCTATAATAGTGGAATTCTATTATAGTGGAAATCACGAGTCAAGATGCCCAGCTACCCGCCCGCCATCGAATCCGAGACCCATGACCCCGGAAGCTATCCAGCGACGGCATCGCTCGGCCGGCGGGTCCATGGGATCCGCAAGGCGGCTCGGTTGACCCTGGAGGCGGCCAGTGCCGCAACGGGCATTTCCCGTGCCGCGCTTTCCAAGATAGAGCGTGGCGAGATGTCGCCGACCTATGACAGCCTCTGCAAGCTGGCGAAGGGGCTTCGGGTCGATTTAGCGGCACTGGTGTCCGAGCGCGCGCAAACGACCGGCGAGGTCGCGGTGACGCGGGCCGGCGATGGTGCGGCGCATCACACGGAACGCTTCAGCCACCAGCTCCTGGCGCCGGAATTCGCCGAGCGTTCGATCTTTGCGTTCGAGACCGAGGTCAAAGCGACGACCCTCGACGACTACGACACCTGGGATCGCCACGACAGCGAAGACTTCCTCTATGTGCTAACCGGCGCGGTTGCTGTCCATTTGGAAGGAAGGGCTACTGTGGAGCTTCAAGCAGGAGATTCGCTGCAGATGGATGGCCGCATTCCGCACGCCCTGATCGCGCTGTCCCCGGAGGAGGGCGTGGAGCGCGCAATTTCGCCGACCCGCATGCTGTGGGTCAGCGTGCCCTACGCGCAGTCCCTTGATTGAGGCCCTGCATGGAGTCCTAGAGTCGTGGCCACGGCCGGGCTAAACTTGCGGCGCGGCATGGGGGCCACGCGGTGTGCTCAGTCGGATCGAGGGAGGAGCCTCAGATGTTTCAGAAAGACCAGTTTCTCGAGGACTGCCGGCGCGCCGTCAGCGAAGGGCAGAAGGCAGTGCGTGAGGTCGTTCTGGAGGCGGTGGCCGATCCTGCCGGCATCACGCGCGACCTGGGCGAGCCGAGCCAGGCCGGCGTAACGCCACTGTACCAGGCGGAAGATTTGACTGTGATCAATTTCGTCTGGGCGCCCTACATGACGCTTCTGCCCCATAACCACAACATGTTCGCCGTGATCGGTATCTACAACGGCCGGGAAGACAACATGTTTTGGCGCCGTATCGATGATGGGTCCGGCAGAAGCCCAACCATAGAGGCCGCGGGCGCCGATTCGATGGGCACGGGGCAGGTGGCGACGCTTGGCCGCGACATCATCCACTCGGTTGCCAACCCGATCACCAAGCTGACCAGCGCGATCCACGTCTATGGCGGCGATTTCTTCAACCCGCCGACGCCGCGCAGCCAATGGGACCACGAAACCCTGGTCGAGCAGCCCTGGGACATGGACCACACCCGCGCGGTGTTCCGGGAGGCCGACGCCCGCTTCAAGGCGGGCGTAGCGGCGGGGGTCTAGGCCGAGGTCCCGCGCTTGGCGCGGGCCAGGTTCTGCAGAATCGGCGCGGCTTTCGAGTTCCGTGCGGCCCGGCGCATGCGGCGCAAGATCCACTGCATGCGGGTATCCTCGCGCAGCATCAGGGCGGCCGGCGTGATCAACAGGGTGAGCACGGTCGCAAAGGTCAGGCCCGAGACGATGGCGATCGCCAATTGACGCCACCATTGGGTCGCCGGCGCGCCGATCTCGATCGTGCGGTGAACCAGGTCGATGTTGAGGCCGAGTGCCATGGGCATCAGCCCCAACACCGTGGTCACCGTGGTCAGCAACACCGGGCGCAGGCGCTGGGCGCCGGTCAGCAGGATCGCGTCCCGTGGGCTGGGCGCGGTCTTGCGCAGGCGGTCGAAGGTGTCGATCAGCACGATGTTGTTGTTCACCACGATGCCGGCCAGCGCGATCACGCCGATTCCGGACATCACCACGCTGAAGGCCTGGCCGGTCACCAGGAGCCCGAGCATCACGCCGATGGTCGAGAGCACGACCGCCGAGAGGATCACCAGGGCGGCGTAGAAGGAATTGAACTGGGTTACCAGGATGATCGCCATGAGGAAGAGCGCGACCGCGAAGGCCTTGATCAGGAACGCCTGGGCGGCCCGCTGCTCTTCGTCTTCGCCCTTGAAGGCGACCTCGATGCGTGGGTCGAGCGGGTTGTCCGCGAGCCAGTCTTGCAGCTTGGCGACTTGGTCATCGACCAGCAGGCCAGGCGCGACCTCGGCCTTGAGCGTGACGGTGCGCGCTGAATCGGCACGGTGTATCAGGCTGCGCTTGGGAATCGGCGTGCGCTCGACGAAATGGGAGATTGGGATCGGCCCGGCATTGGTCTGCACCCGGGTTTGATCGAGCTGAGCCAAGTTGCGGTAGGCCTCGGGCAGGCGAATGACGATGTCGATTTCCTGCTCGCTGTGGTCGGGGCGCCAGAGGCCGAGCTTCATGCCGTTGGTCAGCATTTGCACGTAGGAGCCGATGAGCGAGACGTCCGCGCCGAATTTGGCGGCCTGGGGACGATCGACCCTGAGCTGCCACTCGATACCGGGCGCCGGCAGGCCGTCCTCCACGTCGACGAAGCCGCCGATCGCCGTCGTTGCCGCGGCCAAATGGCTTGCCGCCTGGTCCAGCAAGGCGGGATCGTCGGATGAGAGGCGCAGCTCTACAGGCTTGCCGACCGGCGGGCCGGCCTTTTCCACCTGCGTGGCAATCCAGATCCCAGCCAGGTGCTCCGTGCGGGTACGCAGCCGGGTCAGGATCTCCTCCGCCGGAGGTCTGAATTGCCAGGGGGCGAACTCCAGCTGGATTGTGCCGATCAGGTCTTCCGGCTCGTCGTCGCGCTGGGTCCCGGCGGCGGCCTGGCTACGGGCGTAGACGGCATGGAACGCGCCGCTTGCTCGCTGCAGCTCGAGCACCTCTTGCTCGACCTGACCAAGAAGCTGGTCGCGCTCCCAGATCGACAGATTGCCCCGGGCGCGGATCTGGACCACCGCGTTGTCCGGCTCGACCGCCGGGAAGAACTCGATCCCTCTGCCGAGCGTTATGTAAAGCACTTGGGCGCAAATCAGCAGTCCGGCGGCGCCCAGCAGGACCTTGCCTGGATGGTCGAGCACCCGACGCAGCGCGCGGAGATAGAAGCCGCTAATGCCGCCCAGGCCGTCCAGGGCCGCCTCGCTGCTGCCATTGAGCGCCCTGGTGGTTGCCTCGTCGGTCGCCTCGCTCGGCTCGCCGACCAGAGAGCCCAGAGTCGGTACGAAGATCAAGGCCATCACAAGGGAGGCGCAAAGCACGGCGAGCAGAGTGATCGGCAGATACTTCATGAATTCGCCGACCATGCCTGGCCAGAACACCAGAGGCAGGAAGGCCGCCAGGGTGGTGGCGGTCGCCGCGATAATCGGCCAGGCCATGCGCTTGGCCGCCAGACCGTAGGCGGCGCGTCGCTCCATGCCCTCGTTCATCTTTCGGTCGGCGTACTCGGTGACCACGATCGCGCCGTCGACCAGCATGCCGACCGAAAGGATCAAGCTGAACAGCACGACGATGTTGATGGTTAGACCGAACACCGCCAGCACCAGAATTCCGGCCAGGAAGGAGCCGGGAATAGCGACACCCACCAGCAAGCCGGAGCGCAGGCCAAGCGCGGCCACTACGACCATCATGACCAGCAGGATCGCGCTCAGCACATTGTTCTGCAGGTCGCCCAACATGGTGCGGATCTCGGTCGACTTGTCCTGGCTAAAGGTGACCTCGACACCCGGCGGGAAGTGAGCCCGGGCTGCCTCTACCACGGCGCGGGTCCTGGAGATCGTCTCGATGATGTTCTCGCCGGTGCGCTTGGTGACCTCCAGCGCGACCGCGGGTCGGCCGTTGATCCTGGCAAAACCCTCCGGATCCTTGAAGGCGCGCCGTAGTTGGGCGATGTCGCGAAAACGCACGACCGCGTCGCCCGCCACCTTGACCGGCATCTCTAGAATATCGTCGGCATTCTCGAAGAGACCCGGCAGCTTGATGGCAAAGCGCCCCTGGCCGGTATCCAGCGCACCCGCCGCGACCAGGCGGTTTGAGCGCTCGACCGCGGCGATGATGTCGCGGGCATCCAGCTGGTAGCTCTCCAACACCAAAGGATCGATCACGACCTCGAGCAGCTCTTCCCGATCGCCCGCAATCTCGACCCGCAGAACCGAGGAGATTCGCTCGATGCGCTCGCGCAGGTCGCGGGCCAGCTCCAACAAGGTGCGTTCCGGCACGGTGCCGGACAGGCTCACGACCAGAACCGGAAAGAGGCTTAAATTGATCTCGTGAACGCTCGGCTCGTCGCTGTCCTCCGGCAGGTCGGCCCGTGCCGCGTCGAGCCCGGCGCGCACATCCGCCATGGCGACATCCACATCGAAGCCGGCGTCGAACTCGAGCACCACGTTGGCGCCGCCCAGATAGCCGGTTGCGCGCATCTCCTTGAGGCCCTCGAGGTCGCGCAGCTGCTGTTCCACCGGCTTGATCAGCAGGCGCTCGGCGTCTTGGGGCGAAATGCCCTCGTGGTTGAGGTTTACGTGAAGCAGGGGAATCGTGATGTCAGGCTCGCTCTCACGCGGAATCGTCGCGTAGGAGTAGGCGCCAAGAACGAAAATCAGAAAGAGGCAGGCTAGAACCGAACGGGCGCGCGATAGGGCCGCTTCGATCAGCGCGCTCACTGGGCAGCGTCCCGCGCGGCCATTGCCGGCTCCTCAACCGCGCGCACCTTTTGTCCAATCTTTACGAACTCCTGGCCGACCGTGATGAAAGTGACCGTCGCGGGCAAGCCGTCCAGCCAGACGCCATCGGGGCCAGTCTCCAGGACCTTGACCGGGAAGAATCCGACCGTTCCCTCTTCGGTCAGCGTCTTGACGCCGAGGCGCCCGGCATCGTCGAGGGTCAGGATCGCGGGTGAAACGAGGTGGGCCGCAAGACGCTCAAGAGGCAGGCGGATCTCCGCCGTGACACCGTCGGGGATGCGTCCTTCGGGATTGTCCACCTGAAGCTCGATGCGAAAGGTCCGGGTCGCCTGGTCGGCGACCGATGAGATGAATCGCAAGGTGCCCTCTACCGCCGATCCGGTGACCAAACGGGCACGACCTTGGGCGCCGACGGCGAGCCGGCCCATCTGCTGCTCGCTGACGTGCCCGACCATGAGCATCGGGTTTAGGTCAACGATCCACGCCACGTCGTCGCCCGGCTCAACGTAGTCGCCTATTTCGACCACCCGGCTCTCGACGACCCCGGCGAAGGGTGCACGCAGCACGGTGTTAGCGAGCGCGACCTGGGCCTTCTTGACAGCGGCCCTGGCGGCCGCCAGAGCAGCTTCTGTTTCCGCGACCTGAACCGCGGCCTTGAAGCCCTTCTTGTTGAGCTTTTTGACCGCTTCGTGGGCCAGGTCACGCTGCTTGGCGAGCGCAAGGGCCTCGTTCACGCGGGCTTGGCGGTCGTCTACCGAGAGACGCGCCAAGACGTCGCCCTCCTCGACCCAGGCGCCGCGATCGACCAACACCTCGACGATCCGGCCGGGGATCTCGGCCTCGACCTCGACCCGCCGAACCGCTTCGCTTCGGCCGCGCACAACGACTTCCTGAATGTAGTTTTGGGCGGTTTGCTGGCGCACGCGAACTTTCGGCAGGTCCATGGATCCTTCAGACCCGGCAAGCGAAACCTGAGTCTGCGGCGATTGATCGGTGGCGCGCAACTGCCCGGACGCAAGCCAAAGTGCGACTGCGACGAACAGCAATCCTGCCACTAGATAGGTACGTTTCATCTCTGGTACTGCCCTTGGCCAGGGGGTGCCGGGTCTATCGGCGCCCGGCTCAAGCATTCCTAAAAAAATACCCGGGGGAGACCCAAGAAATGGTAAATACTCGCTAAACGGCCGAAAGGACCGACATCGGATTGCCGTTTTTGGCCAGATTAAATCTCGTTAATCAAAAAATTTGGAAGAATTTTCTCTTTAATTGATTCTACGCAACTTATAGAATAACTTGATTATCTTGCATTCGACCGAACCTTAATAATCAGGAGTGGGCGGATAATGCCTGAGGATATCGGTTCGGATTAGGAATACTGACCAAGTTCTCGGGTTTGTGCTGAAGTCTTTGATTAAGGGGATCAGGTGCTTACGCGGTGTCCAGGAATGGGAAGTTGTGGTCCCGATTGACGAGTTAAACGTAGGGGGTTCATCGGGGGCGTGAAGGCAATATATTAACCAGTGTCAGGTAGAGAACTTCGGAGCGGATGTTTAGGGCCAGCGACACAAGAACCATAGGCAGGCCAGTCGAGTGCGGCTGTTCCCTTGGATGACCAGGACAATATCGATCATGAGCAAGACCCGACCTATCACTAAGCTTCTGCGGCCAACGGCGATTGGCATCGCCATTGCGGTGATCGCCGGCACTCTCGCGGCTTGTGACGATCCAGCGCCCAAGACCACGGACGAGTACATCGAGCTGGCAAAACAGCATATTGCCACCGGTGAGTATCGGGCCGGCGTAATTGAACTCAAGAACGCGCTGCAGATTGAGCCGAAGAACGCCGAGGCGCGGTTTCTTCTAGGCACCTCCTATCTGGCGTTGTTCGACGCCAGGGGTGCCGAGAAGGAGCTAAAGCGCGCGCAGGACCTGGGCATAGAAGATCGACGGTTGGCCGTGCCTCAAGCCAGGGCCCTGATTATGAAGGGCGACTTGGCGAGCCTCGTCCAGGGTATCCAGCCCATGAGCGATTGGCCCGACGAGGTGCGTGCCGAGGTACACGCGCTTCGAGGTCAAGCGCAGTTGCGGCTGGGGCAAGTCGACGACGCCGAGAGGGAGTTTGACGCGGCCTTGGCGATCGATCCAAAGCATATCAAGGCCCTGGTCGGACTTGGTCAGGTTGGCCTGGCGCGCGACGACGTGACGCTGGCCGAGCAGAAGCTGGAGGAAGTGCGCAAGATCGAGGGCACGGAGGTCTTGGTCGAGCTTCTGGAAGGCGACATCGGCGTAAATCAGGGAGACTTTGCCCGCGCGGAGGCAGCCTATAAGAATGCGGTCGACATACAGCCTGAGATGATCGCTGGGCAAATGGGCCTGATCTGGGCCCAACTGAACAACGGCAACAACAAAGAAGCGATCGAGCGTACGGACAACCTCCTGCGCAACAGCCCTCATAGCATGGCGCTCAACTTTTTTGCCGCGCTGGGTCACTTCCAGGAGCAAAATTTTCAGAAAGCGAACGAGCATGCTCAAGCCGTTCTCAATGCCAACGGCCGGCACTTGCCGAGCCGGTTGATTGCCGGGACCACGAGTTATGCCCTGGGCTCCCACGAGCAGGCCCGCCAGCACATGGAAGTGGTGCTTGGCGCCGACCCGGATCATGTTCATGCCCGCAAGGTGATGGCCGCTTCCTTGTTGGCGCTCGGCCGAGGTGAAGAGGCGGCCGAGCAGGTTGACGGCCTCGAGCTCGAGGGCGCGAACGACGCCCAGCTGCTCTCTGCCATCGGCCGACAGGTCTTGAACCAGGGCGACCATGCCTCGAGCCGGGATTACTTCGAGCGCGTGGTCTCGCTCAATCCAGACGACGCCGGGGCACGCACCAATCTGGCGGCGGCGCAGTTGGCGCTTGGCGAAAACGAAGAGGCGGTCGAGGCACTGAAGAGAGCGATCGAGCTCAACCCCGAGAGCCAATCGGCGGCGGTCCTCCTGATCATGACCTACTTGAAAGAAGGTAGGTTCGACGACGCTCTGGACCAGTCGCTTACCTTCATCGAAGAATCACCGGAAAGCCCCCACGGCCATACATTGGCTGGCATGTCTCATGCCGGTAAGGGCGACATCCCGGCTGCGGTTGATCAGTTCGAGCAAGCGCTCACGATCCAGCCGGGCGATTACAATGCGTCGAACAACTTGGCGCTGATCCGCATCGCGGAGGGCAACCGCGAGGCTGCGATCGAGCTCATGGACGGGGTTCTGGAACATAATCCGGAAAATCTCCACAGCCATGTCCGCTTGGCGGAGCTAAAGACCCAGATCGGTCGGGAGCAAGAAGCCATTGGTCATCTCAAGACGGCGGTCGAGCTCGATGGTGAAAATGCCAACTACCGCCTGGCGTTGGCCAGCTTGTATTTGAGGGCGAGCGAGCCCTTGAAGGCCTTGGACGTGATCGAGAGCGTGCGCCTTGCTACGCCGAAAGACCCGCAGCTCCTGGCGGTGCTGGGTCAAGCCCAGATGCAGTCTCAACTGTTGCCCGAAGCGACGGAAACGCTTCAAACTCTGACCGAAGTCCAGCCAGACTCGCCGACCGCGTACATCAACTTGGCTCGCATTTACGAGGAACAGGGCGATCTGTTCAAAGCCGGTCGGCAGATCGATCTGGCTCTGGAACGCGATCCGGAAAACGCGCAGGCGCGCTTTGCGCATGCACGCTTGCTGGCAAAGACTGCGCAAAACGCCAAGGCGAAAGAGCTGCTTACGGCTCTGCGAGAGGAGTATCCGGACAACGCCGATGTCATCGAGCTGTCGGCTAGCATCGCGCTCCAGCAAGGTCAGGTTCATGAAGCCCTGTCGCTCTACCAGCAGGCCTGGGATAAGCGACAGACCAGCCGGAGCCTAGCCCAATTCGCGCGCGCCGAACGGATCGCCGGGAAGACGGCCGAAGCCATAGATCGTCTCAGCACTTGGATCGAAACCCATCCGGACGACGTCTTGATTCGCTTCGTTTTGGCTGAATTCGAGCTTCAGGATGGTGACCTTGAGAAGGCCAAGGAGCAGTATCAGGCGATCTTGGAGCGGACCCCGGACCACGGTGTGGTCAACAATAACCTGGCGTGGGTGCTGAACGAGCTGGGGGAAAGCGAAGCGGCCTTGAAGCACGCCGAGCACGCGCGCGTTCTGATGCCCGACAATCCCTCCGTCATGGACACGCTGGCTGTCATCTACCTCGGCGCTGGACGCAGTGAAGAGGCGGTCGAATTGCTGCGCGCAGCCGTTCGCACCAGCGATGACCCGAACGTCCAGTTCCATTTGGCTCAAGCCCTCCACAGCAACGGCGAACAAAGCGAAGCGGCCCAGGTGCTGCGCGACGTGTTGGCGCAGAACCCGTCCTTTGCCGAGCGCGACCAAGCGCAAGCCCTGCTTACCGAAATAGATAGCTAGCAGCCGAAGCTTTTAGCTATCCCCATTCGGGGCCACATCTGGAAAATTGATGCGCCAGACCTGAATGAGTTCTCCGGTCTTGGAGAACTTTTGGTGGACCAGCTCAAAGTGATCCTGGTAGCGGCCGTTCAACAGGAGCAGTTGGACGAGGGTTGAGCGAATCAATGGGATCGGCCCCATGAACACCAGCTTTCTCACGTCGTCGATCAGCACACCAACCTTTGGAAGCGATGGCTCGGCCGGTTGAATGACCTCCAGGTCGTCGATCCGCGCGATCAGGAGCAAGCCCGGGGTCAAATCTTCCGGACCGTCACTATCCCACGCCTTGAATGGAATGCGGCCCGCGGCAGGGTTGTTGGGCGGATAGGTGAACGATTGATACAGCCCGCCCAAGCTCGCGCCGGTGAGGAACAGAGGGCATTGCCATAGGCCTTCGTCGAGCTGGCATTGATGCCAACTGCGCGACGCCAACATGTCTTTGGGCAAGAGTTCAAGATCGCCGAGCTCGGGCTGATCGGCCAGCATTGTTTCGGCGCGCTGCCGATCCAGGCCATGGGTGGTCGTGAGTATCTCAAGGGCATCGTGATCGAAACCACGACGCGCGAGATCTCGCGCGCGCACTCTGTCAAAATCCCACAGGTTGGTCACTACCGTTCGTTTGGCCGGTGCCAAGTTGGAGCTATTCGTAACCAAGTAACTCTCTGGCGCCGCACAGTGGGTCGAAGCGAGGAGCGTGTCTTGGGCATCATCATCAAGGCCGAGCTCAGCGAGATGGGCGCGCGCCGCCGGGGCTTCGAGCTGAACGACGTCGAGCAGTATGCCGTAAGCATCGGCCGGCTCCAGACCCAGGGCCAGCAACTTGTCGAAAGCGCTGTGGCGCGCCTCCGGTAAAGGCGCCGCGTCTGAGCCGCAGTTGAGCATGCGCAGAAGACCGGTCGTCTCGGCCCAATCTTGGGCTGACAGGGCGCGCAAGACCCAGTGGTGAAGCCGGTTGTGCCGTAGTGTCGCACCGTCCGCGGTGACCGGCCGCTCGGCCACATACTTCGCCCAATGTCCATAGGTCCAATCAGCCAATGTGACAATGGCGTCAGGCGGACTGTTGTCCCGAAGGTAGCTGAGGCTTTCCCACCAGGCATCGTTCATCGCCGGCGGCTTCTTTGCTTGGGCGATTCCCGCGGTGATCGGCGGTATCAGAAGACCAAGGACGACCAAGCCCGTCAGCGGCCGCAGCGCTTGGGGAAGCGGTAAGCGGAGCGTCTCGAGGGCTTGCGGGATGTAATGGGCTGTTCGGTCCAAGGCAACGCCAAAGGCGAGACCGAAGGGTATGGCGAAAAACATGACAAAACGTTCGCTCCTGCCAGCCATGACCATCAGCCCGATGAACCAGACCGCCAGGATCACGGTGCAGGCGAGGCGCGCCGGCGGCGGACCAGGGCGGGCCAGGATCTGGATGGCAAGGGCGACAACCAGCAGCCCGACCTGTATGCCGAAGAAAAGCTTGGCGCTGACCGTCTGAAACAACAACAGCATGGCGACGCCGAGTAAAGCGAGCAGCAGTCCATAGCGAAGCTTTTGGCTCGCTTGCGGGAAGAGAGCGAAGGCGACCCCGACCAGACCAAGAGCGAAAAGCGGCTTGCCGATCAGCGTTTGAATACCGAGCGCGCCAAAGCTTTGCAGCTCATTGACGGTCGAGAAGATGTTGGGCCACGGCAGGGCTTGGTCGACGGTCCCGGTCCTTGGGGAACTGCTTATCAGGTGCCAAGCGGACGCCGCAGCCCTAAAGATCGCATCTCCGTGACCCGATGGGATAGTGATCGCGAGGCTTGTCACTAGAAAAGCCAGACCGACGCGAATGACAAGTGCCGGCGCCGGGTCGCGCCAAACGCCTAGGAGCCCGGTTTGGCGCCAAGAGCGCATGCTCTCGATCAGCACCAGGAGCAGCAGCGACGCCACGCTTAGGGTGAAGAAGATCGACCAACCGCTCCAGATCAACGCGTGGAGTCCAACCATGGCGCCCGCAAGCGCTGCGAATCCGATCTGGAAAAGCCCCTTGCGGGCCTGAATCGCCTCGACAATGAGCCACATCATGTAGAGGGGCAGGACGATGTTCCAGATATCGTTGTCGGCGCTGAGCGTGCGCTCCAGAATCGCTGGACTGAAGCCAATCACCAAGCTGGCTGCGAAGCCGCCAAGGGTGCCCGACAAACGTCGACCGAGAAAGAATGCCGGTACAACGCCCAACAGCCCGATCACGACGGAGGCGATCATCGCGCTGCTGGAGAGGGGATAGCCCGGCCTGACTGTCGTGATGAGCGTGTGAAGCGCCGCGAGCGCTGGGATATGAAGCGAATCACCGTAAACCATTGTGGTGCCGACAGGCGCGAGGGCCAGTGCGTCCCGGCAATCTCCATCGGTAGTACGATCGCAGGCCGTTCCTTTTTCAAGAGTATTGCGAGAAGCTCGCAACCAATAATAACTATCGGCGCCATCGAGATAAGGATGGTTTCGGCCATCCTCGCCGAAGAAAGTCATGCTGTCGCGCAGCTCGATCTCTGCCAAGGCCTGGCGAACCTCAAAATCACGGGGGTTTTCTTCGATCCACCGCTCGAATGCCAGGTCATTGCGCAAATGGATCGTATCAAGCGTTCCATGGGGATTGGAGGCCAGCCAATCTTTCACAATTGAGCCAAGTTGGTCGTCGTTGTCGCCCAGCTCGGCCAAATTCTCAAAGCTCACGCTTTGGCGCACCAGCATCCGGGCCACATCATCGACGCCCGCCAATGTCATGGGCAGGGTCCGCACCCAAACGACGAGTGCCATCGCGATTGCCAAGGCAGCGACAACGACCAGCAGGTCCGCACGCCGAGAGGTGTGCGCTGGCTCGGATCGCGAAAACTTGACCTTATGGAGTTCTATCAAGGAAACGATTCCGGATAGGTTGGGCCGGCATTGGGAGGTCTTCGGATGATGGCGGGCCCGGTCGTCGATAGAAGTCGTGACCCTGGCAGTCTTTCAATTCCGTTGCACCTCAGCCCAAGATAAACCATGGACTGTTAAGAACAAAAGATGTGCCAAGAACCTAGAGCAGGGCGCTAGATCGCTTTCCACTCGATGCGGCCGACACATTGGTGTTCTGGATTGCGTGCCGTGGACTTTAAAGAACGAAAGGTGTACAATTCTAAGCGCAATTTGCCGCGAAAAGGATTATATTAATTCCTTAGGGCTAAGCAGGTATCGCCCGCTCGATGCCACAATCGGATGGTCTTATGACATTGCGCCGGATGCCACAAAAGTAAGGCTGGCGCGCTGGTTCGCAATAGGTTAGTCGATCTAGGCATTGGATGAGAGTAAGCGACTAAGAAGGTCGAGCATGACATTGAGCAAAACGTTGATCAGGCTTCCCCGTCCGCGGGCGGCTGTTATGGTTCTGGGCTTTGCAGCCATGATGCTTGCCGCCTGTGACGAAGCGGGCGTGAGCTCGCCCACCGAATCCATCGAGAAAGCGCGCGATTATCTTGCCTCGGGCGACTACCAAGCAAGCGTGATCGAGCTCAAGAATGCGCTGCAAGCCGAGCCGGAAAATGCCGAGGCCCGCCTGCTGTTGGGCGAAACCTATCTGGAGATGTACAACTGGCAGGGCGCTCAAAAAGAACTAGAGCGTGCGAGCGCCATGGGTGCCGATGAGAACAGTGTTGTGGTGCCGCTTAGCCGAGTGAAGTACCTGGCCGGAGACTTTCCGTGGATTCTCGCCGAGGCCGAAGTGAATGACGAGATGACACCAGAGCAGCGCGCGGACATTCACGTGTTACACGGCCAGGTCAGGCTTAGGCAAGGCCATCACGAGGAGTCCGAGGCGGAGTTCAATCGTGCGCTCGGTGAAAAGCCCGATCACGTCGAAGCCATCATTGGCGTTGGTGCCGTTGCCTTGGCCCGCGGCGATCAGGAGACGGCGGAAAAGCAGCTCTCTCAGGCCCGAGAAATCGACGAGAACAATCTACATGTACACCTGTTGGATGGCGATATCGCCTCTCGGGAACGGGATTTCGAACGCTCCGAGACTGCCTTCGCCAAAGCGGTCGAGGTTAATGGGCTAGCGCCCGAGGCGCGCCTGGGCCTGATCTGGGCGCAGCTGCAGAACAAGAATGCCGACGGAGCGCTCGAGACCGTAAAGCCTCTGCTCAAGGTCCGGCCCGATGACCCGATCTTGAACTACTTGAACTCTGTCGCTTACTTCGACAAGCAGGAGTTCCAGCTGGCCAAAGACCACGCCGAGGCAGCGCTGTTGGCCAGTCGCAATCACCTGCCGAGCCGGTTGATCGCAGGAATCTCCAGCTACATGCTGGGCGCCCATGAACAGGCACGCCGCCATTTGGCGGCTTACGTCGCCGATGTACCAGATCACGCACTGGCCCGAAAAACCCTTGCCGCGTCACAGCTTGCCGTGGGGCGCAACAAGGAAGCGGCCGAGACGCTCGAAGGCGTGGAAATCGAAACCACAAACGACACCCAGCTGCTGGCCGCGATCGGACAGCAGGTACTGCGGGATGGCGACCTTGAGGCCAGTCGAGAGATCTTCGAGCGTGTGGTCGAGATCAGGCCGGAAAGCTCTCACGGGCGCACTGGCCTGGCGGCCGCCAATCTTGGGCTGGGCGAGACTGAAACTTCGATCGAGGAGCTCGAGCGCGCGCTCCAAGCCAATCCTGGAAATGTCGGTGCCGCGGCCCTCCTGATCGTGAACTACCTCAACGACGGAAAGTATGACGAGGCCCTTCGCAGTTCGCTCGAGATGCAGCAAACCAACCCTGAATCGCCACATGGCTACACCCTGGCCGGCTTGGCGGAGGCAGGTAAGGGGGATGTCGACGGCGCGGTGCAGGAGTTCAGAAGAGCCTTAGAGGTCAGCCCAGGCGACTACAATGCGACCAACAATCTCGCCTTGATCCTGATCGATCGCGGTGAGGAACAAGAGGCGCAGCAGCTCTACGAAGAGGCGCTTGAGGTCAACCCGAACCACGGGCCCTTGCTGCTCAAGGTGGCGCAGATGCGCCTAAACATGGGCGAGACCCAGGCTGCGCGCGACCTTGTGGAGCGGGTCGTCGAGCTCTATCCAAACGACGACGGCCTGAAGATGTCGCTGGCACGCCTTTACATGAGAACCGGCGAGCCGCTCAAGGCACTCGACCAAATCGAAGGGGTGAGCACGCGCGAAGCCCGCAATCCGGCGCTCTTTGAGCTGACTGGCAACGCCTATTTGGCGAGTCAGCAAATGCCGGAAGCGATCGCGACCCACGAGGCTTGGAAAGAAGCCCACCCGAACATGGCGGCGCCCTATCTCTATCTCGCACGGATTTACGAGGAACAGGGCGAGTTCTTCCAGTCCGGTCGAGAAATCGCGGAGGCCTTGAGGCTTGCCGAGAAGGGCTCGCCTGAGGATATCTCGGCCCGCTACTTCTATGGTCGTTTGCTGGCCAGGACACAGCAGCTCGATAAGGCCGAGAAGGAACTGCGCGCGCTGCGCCGGGATCACCCGGAGAGTGCGGATGTTGCCACGCTGGCCGGTGACATTGCCATTGCGCGCGGGCAGGTCGCCGAGGCGGCCAAGGCCTATGGCGATGCTTGGGAAATTCGAAAGGAAAGCAACTTGCTGCGGCGCCTGTCCGGTGCCGAAACGCTTATCGGCAAAGGCGACGTGGCCATAGAGCGGATGGAGAAATGGTTGGCTGACCATCCGATTGATACGGGGAACCGGTTCGTTCTCGCAGACATGTACCTGACTCAAGGTCAGAACGACAAAGCTCTCGAACTCTACAAGAGCTTGTTGGAGCGCTACCCGGACGTCGCTTCGGCCCAGAACAATCTTGCATCGCTTCTTGCGGAGCGCGGTGAGCTGGAAGCAGCTCTGACACATGCCGAGCGTGCGCGTGTCCTGGAACCCAACGACACCACGGTGATGGATACCTTGGCGGGAATCTATCTCAAGATGGGTCGTATGGACGAGGCTCTCGAGCTGTTGCAAATCGCGGCGCGATCGAGCAAGACCCCGGCGATCAAGTTCCATTTGGCACAAGTCTTGGCAGAGCATGGTAGCCGTCAGGAAGCGATCGATGTCCTGCGCGGCCTCTTGGCTGATTCGCGCCCCTTCAGCCAGCGCCAGCAGGCCGAGGCCCTGCTTGACGAACTCGAAGGTTAGAAACGGCCCCAACCTGTCATGCCGCAGCCGATGCGGGCGGTGATGAGACCAGAGCAAACAGCGTTTAGCGAGACTGAAGGGGACCACGGTACCTCATTGGCCCGGGCCCTGGATCGCTGGACCGCGCTGCTCGGGGCCGATCATGTGCTGGCGCAGGGCACCGATCTTGAGGCCTACCGCCAATCGACATTGCCCGCGGCCCCATCGGCTTGGGCGGTGCTGAGACCTGGGTCTCGTGATCAGTTGATCGAGGCGCTTGCCATCGCCCGGGAATGCGCCGTGCCTCTCTATCCGATCAGCCGCGGCCGCAACTGGGGCTATGGGGACGCCTGCCCTGTGACCGAAGGCCAAGTGGTCGTGGATCTGGGGCGCATGAACCGTATTCTCGAGGTCGACCCTGACCTTGGCTATGCGGTGATCGAGCCCGGCGTGACCCAGGGTCAGCTGGCGCGCTACATCGAGGATAATGGCCTGGCGCTTTGCATCGACGCTACCGGCGCCGGACCCGAGACCAGCCTAGTCGGCAACGTGCTTGAACGTGGCTACGGCCACTCGCCGGCCGGCGATCGCTTTCGGAGCATTTGTGGCCTCCAGGTGGTGTTGGCTGACGGTCGCGTGCTCGAGACCGGATTCGGCCACTACCAGGATGCCCAGGCGTCGCGAGTTTTCCCCTACGGCGTTGGGCCGGTCCTGGATGGCCTCTTTACTCAGTCCAACTTCGGCATCGTCACCAAAATGGGGCTTTGGCTGCAGCCCAAGCCGGCGGTCACTCAGGTATTCATCTGCAGCGTCGAGGCGGAAAGCGGTATCGCTGGCCTGGTCGAGGACCTGCGGCGATTGCGCCTGAATGGCGATCTTAGAAGCATCGTCCACATCGGTAACGAACTGAGGGCTTTTTCCGGCGAGGGCGGCTTCCCACTCGATCGCGCCCGTGAGGGACCTCCCTTAAGCCCGGAGCTTCGGGGTGAGCTGCGCAGAGAGCTAGGGGTCGGCGCCTGGACGGCCTGGGGCGGCTTGAGCGGATCGAGCGCCCAAGTGGCGGTCGCCCGAAGGGCCGTCAAGCGCGCGCTCAAGAAACCAGGGCGAAAGCTGGTGATCATGGACGAGCGCAAGCTAAAGCTGGCCCGGGTCTTCGCCCGTACCTCGCTCGGCCGCGGCTTGCGCCACAAGTTGGATGCGGTCGCGGCGGCCCTGGATCTGGTGCGTGGCCGTCCGACCGACCATTTCTTGACCGGCGTCTACTGGCGGCGGCCAGGTGGCCGGCCCGCCGGCGACGCGGATCCGCGGACCGATGGCTGCGGCGTGCTTTGGCTGTCACCGGTCATGCCCATGACCGGACCGGCGGTAACGCGCTTTATGGCGCTGATAGCACCGATCTACGCGGCCCACGGCTTCGACCTCTTCGTGACCTTGAACCTGGTCACCGAGCGCGCCCTGGGCGCCGTTCTCAACATCGTTTACGACAAAGCGGACCCTGAAGAGGCCACGCGCGCCCGGGGCTGCTACGACCAGCTGCTCGACAGTCTCATGGCGGAAGGTCTGCCGCCCTACCGTGTCGGAATCCAATCCATGGCCCAGCTCGACCAAGGCTCGGACGTCTTCTGGGACGTCGCGGCCGAGATTAAGGCGGCCTTGGATCCGGAAGGGATGATCGCGCCCGGCCGTTATCAGCCGGGCCGCGCGAGATCACAGCGGTAACATTTTCCGGCGCAAAGCGCCATTCGCCGCGCGATTGAGTTAAAAGGCCCTTAACCCAAAGCGTGCTTTGATTGACCGGTGGATGGAATGACTGGATCCGGTGCGCCTGGGAGAACCCGTGTTCTGTTCTTCTGCGAGGCGGTAACTCTGGCCCACGTGGCGCGGCCCGTGGCCTTGGCAGAGTCGCTCGACCGCGCCAGCTTCGATGCCCACATCGCTTGCGACGCACGCTATTCCAATCTTTTCAAGACCCTAGAGCTGCCACGGCACGAGCTCTACTCGATCCCGTCCGAGGAGTTTCTGGCGCGGCTATCGCGGGGTAGCCCGGTATTTAGCGCCGAAACCCTCGAGACCTATATCGCCGACGACCTGCGGCTGATCGAGGCGGTTGATCCTGACATCGTTGTCGGTGATTTTCGCTTGTCCCTCACGGTCAGCTCGAAGCTTGCCGGAAAGCCCTATGTAGCGATCAGCAACGCCTATTGGAGCCCCTATGCCGAGCCGCGCTTCATGGTGCCCAACATCCCGGTCACGGGCGTGCTTGGCTTGCCCCTAAGCCAATGGATCTTCGATCGCATCCGCCCAATGGTGTTCGCCTACCATTGCCGGCCCATGGCAAAGGTTCGCCGGCATCATGGGCTGGACGATCTTGGCTCAGACATCAGGCGCTACTTCACGATCGCGGACAGGACGCTCTACGCCGACATTCCAGAGCTGATACCGACGGTTAATCGGCCCGACCATCATCTCTACATGGGTCACGTACCCTGGCAGCCCGAGATCGATTTGCCCGACTGGTGGGAGGAGTTACCGGACGATCGGCCCCTCGTTTACGTCAACCTGGGCAGCTCAGGCCTTGGCGAGCTGCTGCCGACCGTGCTGGAAAGCCTCGGCGAGTTAGAAGTTAGGACCATGGTCGCGACGGCCGGGCGCTGCCACCTCGACGGCGTCGGCGACAACACCTTCGAAGCTGATTATCTGCCTGGCGACCAGGCCGCCCAGCGGGCCGATCTGATGATTTGCAACGGCGGCAGCCCGAGCGCACTTCAGGCGGTCGCGGCTGGAACGCCGGTCATCGGCCTGCCGAGCAACTTCGATCAGTTCCTCAACATGGCCTACTTCGAGCGGGCCGGGCTGGGTACCATTCTACGCCCGGATCGTTTCAGCAAATCGGCGCTTTTGGAGGCTGTCACCAGGATACTGGGGAATCGGCGGGTGCGCGCGCGCATAGAGCAGGTTCAGGACCAGCTTAAAGGATATCAACCACCTAAGATTCTCTCCGAAGTCCTGGCCACGATCTAATGAGCCTAGAATCGCCCGAACGGCAGTCCTGGGACGCGATCGTGGTCGGCACGGGCATGGGCGGGGCGACCATTGGCCATGCCCTGGCGGCTCGCGGTTGGCGGGTCGTGTTCTGCGAGCAGGGCGCCGCGCATAGCGATGCGAACTCGGCTTTGCTCGGGGAATACCCGGAAATGGCGTTCGAAGGGCCGAAGGTGGCCCGACCAGACCAGGCGGCACTCCTCAGCCGAGCCGGCCGAGCAATCGAGCCGATCGAGGACCGCTCGGGCCCGCGGCCGGATCGTTTCGTGCCCTTCATTGGTGCCGGCGCCGGTGGCTCCAGCGCGCTCTATGGCATGGCGCTGGAGCGCTTCTTCCCCGAGGACTTCGAGCCGGCGCGCAAGCACCCGGAGGCGGGCGACAGCAGCCTGCCGGCGCTTTGGCCAATAAGCTATCAGGATTTGGCGCCTTACTACAGCGCTGCCGAGACCCTCTATGGCGTGCGCGGCGGCCGCGATCCCCTGCGACCGTCCGAGGACCCAGGGCCGGCAGAGGCCGCGCCCCCCCTGTCAGCCGCCAATCAAGAGCTCCACGACTATCTGGCCGGTCAGGGCCTCACACCCTACCGTCTGCCTGCGGCCTGTCGCTTCGTGGTTGGCTGTCGCGGCTGCCAGGGCTATCTCTGCTCGAAGGTCTGCAAAAACGACAGCGCGCAGGTCTGCCTCGGGCCGGCCGTCAGAGACCACGGGGCGCGCCTCTTAAGCGACTGCCGGGTCACCCGCCTAGACACCCAGAACGGCCGGGTGGCGGCTGTCGAGTGTACCTGGGAGGGTCGGTCGCTGACCTTGACTGGGCAGATCGTCATATTGGCCGCTGGCGCGCTCGCGAGCCCGGCTCTGCTCCTGGGCTCGGTTTCCGCTGACTGTCCGAACGGTCTGGCCAACGGGTCCGACCAGGTCGGCCGGAACCTCATGCGCCATCTGGTCGATCTCTATGCTCTGACCCCCCAGGCGGCGCCTGGTGAGGACGAAAACCCCAAGGAGCTCGCCTTTAACGACCTCTATCTGGACTCAAATGGGCCGCTCGGCACGGTACAGTCGTTTGGGCGACTGCCGCCGGCGCCGATGATCGTCGATGCCTTCATCGATGAGCTTCGGAGTGCCGGCAAGTCCCTGCCAGCCGCCGTCGCCGGCCTGGCGAAGCCGATCTTAAGGCCCGTGCTGGGGCAGAAATTTGCCTGCTCTCTGATCGTGGCGGGCATCCTGGAAGACCTGCCGCACCCCAGCAATCGAGTGCGCCCGGGTTCTGACGGGCCGATTCTGGAGTACCGTATTCAGCCCTATGACGCGGCGCGGCTGGCGCTTTTTCGCGATCGCCTAACGGCGCTTTTCAAACCGTTTGAGGCCATGCTGCTGAAGCAGGCCGCAAACAATCAGCGTTTGGCCCACGTCTGCGGCACCTGCCGTTTCGGCGAAGACCCGGCGACCAGCGTGCTGGACCCCAACAACAAGGCCCACGAGCTGGACAACCTCTATGTGGTCGACAGCTCGTTCTTTCCGTCCAGCGGCGGCACCAACCCGAGCTTGACGATCGCCGCAAACGCCCTGCGGGTCGCCGATCATCTCTCGAATAGTTAAGGGCCCGGTCTCAGGCCTCGGATAGGCCGGTCTGGTCCACTGGGTGGGCGTGGCTCGGCAGGACGGCGCCGGTCCCGGCGCTGCGCCACAATTGGGCACAACCCGCCAAGATGCCCGGCACCGAGGCCGCTGCATAGGGCGAGTCGGGCGGCAGGGCCTCTGCAAGTCGCCGGTGGGCGGCACCCAGGCCGTGGTACGGCAGGGCCGGGAAAAGGTGGTGCAGGGCGTGAAATCGCAGGCCCACGGGACAGATGATCAGGGTGAGCGGCGAGCTGCCGGTGACGTTGACTGAGTCGTCGAACTGCTCCGAGAAGCTCATGACGCTCTCGTCGCCGCTGTAGCGATGGGTCGCGCCAATCGCACGCACGAAGTTGAGCAGAGTGATGGTGACCAGCACCAGGTACCAGTGGACCGCGAGCGCCACCGGCAGGAATCCGGCGGCGATGCCGGCCGCGACGCCGAGCACGAGCACGCTGCAGCCGGTCTCTTCCAGGCGCCACCAGCGCCAATCGGTACGTTTGCTGGGCAGTGCGCGCTTGTAGGGCAGCTTCATGGAGACCGCCGACATGTGCTCCTTAACCCATTGGCGCAAAGGCGGAATGACCAGGGAGAGCGGGCTGAGCAGCCCGAAGCGAATGAGCGCCATCATTGGCAGCACGAGGAGCCCGGGAACCTGGCCCAGCAGGAAACCCTTGGAGCGCGATGTGAAGGGCAGGTACTCGGCGTCCCGCCCGGTGCCGTAGCCGCGCTTGGTGTGGTGCACCAGGTGGATGCCCACATACATGAAATCCGGGATCAGCACCGGCACGCCGCACAGCAGGTTCCAGGCCAAGCGGAAGCCTGGCACGCCATCCTGCCTCAGGTGGGTGATCTCGTGGATGAAGGCCAGACCCCGGTATAGCGCGGCGCCCGAGACCAAAATCAAGATGATCTGCAGGACCGAGATGGGCGCGAGCATCAGACTGGCGGCAAAGGCGCCCCAGCCGAGTGTCACGCTGGTCAGAAAATCGACCCAATAGATCCAGGGTTTCGGCCGGTCCAGGTCGGCGATCAAGGCCCGCATTTCCTCGAGCGGCAAGGCTTTGCCGCGGCTCTCTGCGCTCTCACTCATAGGGCTATCGATTAACGCCATTGGAGGGACTTGTCCAGCCGTCGCGCCGGCCCGCTGTAAAGCAAAGTGTCGGGCCGCTACAAGCTTGCGAGTAACTGCTTAAGGTATTGTTAAATATATGATTTTGCGTAGCTGCCGAGGCCCCTGCCGAAGGCTCTTGAGACCTGCCCTAAAGGGGACCCTGGAAAAGTGTAAAGTAGGCTTTACACCTGATTAATTTCTCAAATTCGCGATAAAATCATTAATTATCAAATAGTTAAGTGGTTACGCTTTGCTAACCACTCATCTGATCGGAAAAATATCCTAAAGAAAGGTGTCAAAATTCTTTACACATTCTTAAGCGCAAGGGCTTCGTGAAAAACTAACTCATTGATAAAACGTGGTTTTCAAAAGTTGGCACGGATCTTGCATGGGTAGTGGCCGAAGCATTGTGCCGCTGGTGTCCAAGGAGGCAGGCGGCGGTCGAAATGGGAGTTTAGACAATGACTATGAGAGTTCAAACAGGGCTAGGTAGGGGCCTCCTCGCGGCGGCGGCGGCTGCGCTCCTGGTTACCGGCTTCTCGGGCACGGCAAATGCCGGTCTCAAGATCTTCGGTGTCTACGATCTGGACAACGTGTTCCTCACGAGCAGCAACGGTCCGCTCGATCCGAACAGCATCACCATTAGCTCGCAGACGCAGGCGCTGCTGGGCGGCATCGATCCGATCAACAACGACGGCTTCCCGCCGAACCCGGCGCCGAACCCGGCACAGTCGTGCATCGATCCGAGCGGTGTGAACGGGCCGAACTGCCCGGGCGAGGATGTCTTCACGATGCAGCCGGACGGGATCACCTATTCCCGCGCCGACGCGGCCGCGGCTGGCAACGTTTTCGTCGGCCCTGGCGCGAACCTTGATCAGGTTGGCGAGTTGCAGCTGGCGGCGACCACCTTCCTGAACTCGGGCAACACCAACTTCGACCTGGATGCCACGATCGACATCAATGGCTCGGTCACTCTGACGTTCGATGCGTTGCTCGACACCATGGGCTTCTTGCATCCCGACGTTCTGCCCAACTCCGGTGGCTCCATCTCCTTCGTGGCGGCTCTGACGATCACCGATCTGTCCGGCACCGAGTTGGTTAACTGGCAGCCCGGCGTTTCGTCCGTGGGTATCGTCGCCGAGACGTCTCCTTGCTCGCTCAACATCGAGCAGGGCCTGCAGCAGGGCAGTGAAGAGGCCTTCAGCTTCACCTGCGACAACGGCGCCGGTGGTCAGACTGGCTTCTCCGCCACGACGATCCTCCTGAACGGCACCTTCCGCTTGGCGCTGGATCTGGGCATCAACTATAGCGGCACCGCCGCCAAGGCCCAGGTTCCGGAGCCGTCCGCCCTTCTGCTGATGGGTGTTGGCCTGCTCGGTCTGGGCGCCTTTGCCCGCCGTCGCAAGGCAGCCGCCTGATCTAGGCTCCTGACTTAAGCGACCGCTAAGAAAAACCCCGGGGACCACAAAGGTCCCCGGGGATTTTTTGTGCCTGAGTTCTAGCGCCAGCGCTCAATGCGGGCAGCACTTAAGGCCTCCGGACACGCGCACCGGAGGCCTCTTTGACTCGAGGGTGATGTTTTACTGGGGGATGGGACGGCCGTCGGCGACGAACTCGCCGAAAGAGGGGTTGTGTTCCCGCAGGCCCTCCACCAGGTCGTTCAGGCGCCCGTGACAAGGTAGGCGCCGGCCATGGTAGTTAACCGCCGGGCCGAACGGCTGCCAGTCGACTCCGGTGCGGTGCAGCAGGCGCAGGAAGGCCGGGTCCATGACCGAGATGAAGTGATCTATGCCGTAATCCAGGCCGATCTGCACGGTGGCTTTCATAAGGCCCAATGTGATGTGTGGCATGACCCGACGCTCGCGAATCGGCGTCGGCTGGCCCGCGAAGATATCGCCAGCACCCAGATCCGGGTAGCGGGACTCGCCGATGCGCCGCCGGAAGTGCCGGGAAATGCAAAAGCGCGAAACCTCGGCGGCCCGCTCGATTCGGAAATCCGGGTACTTGGCGCGTAATTGATGAAGCTCGCAGACCTCCTGCATGGGGAAGCTACGGCTCAGATCGTCGGGATTTGGCAGCACCATGCGCACCACACCGGCCAGCGCGCGGCTTTGCCGGTGGCGCAGCAAGCAGTGCACCGAGTGGCTATCGAAGACGTCGCTCTCGCGTTCGCCGGGGTTCTGGGCCGGGTCCTCGAAGTCGTTCTCAATGCAGTAGACCTGGTAGCGCAACGCCATGGCCTCGTCGAGCAAGGCGGGGGTTGTCGCTGGAATGAGCTCGAAGTAGCGCTCGAACAGTGCGACCAAGTCGTGGTCGCTCGGACTCTGTCGCGGTGTTCTTACCCGCCTGGCCGTAACGGGCCTCAACGGGGATGCATAGGCAATGTCAACCATACCAACTCCCTGCTTCTTGGCGTGACATCTACCTATGTCAGTCGCCGCTTTTGCGAAGCGTCGATCAGGATGCCAGCTAAAGGCTAAACTGGCGTTAAGCACTTGATTTTAGGGAAACTTGAGGCGAGCGCCCGTTAACCCTAAACGTGTGGGAGACGGTGTCCGCCGCTACCAGTCGAACGGACCACCGGGATGTCGTGGGTTTCAGGTCTACAAAGCTGTTCAGCTCCTAGCAGCCGGGCGGCCGCATCTCTTGAGTTTCAACGTTTGGGAGGCGCAGGACGGCGCCACAGCACGGAGCCAGGCACCGGGTCCCCCCAAATGGTCATCATGTCGCCAAATATGGCTGAAAAAAGGCTCGTGCATGTCCCTTGTGTGATTAACCATTTTCACAGCCTCTTGATCGATATAGTGCAGGCTATGGCGTTTCTTTGAATGTCCCTGGAGTTTAACCGCGGTCTGCTATAGTGGCGCGATGATCGAAGATGTAGTGCTGATCGGCCTGATCGGCTATGGCGCCAGCGCGCTCGCCTTTCTGGCTCTGACGGTCATATTGCTCGTCAGCGGCCGGCACGGTGTGCAGGGCTTCCTGATGCTGGCCGCCTGTTTCGCAACCGCCGCCTGGTCGGCGGCCGAGGCCTATCAGATCGCCTACAGCGGCGGTATGGGCACGCTGGCATCCCTGCTCGATGCCGTTTGCGCCCTGCTTTGGGTCGCCTTTCTGTCGAGCCTGGTGCAATCGGATCTGCGCCAACGTCTGGCTTCGCCTTGGCTGCGCGCCGGGCTGGGCCTGGTTGGCCTGCTGGTGGGGGCCTGGTTGGCGACCGAGGCGCTGCAGCCGTGGTCGGACGATCTGAACTTCAAGTGCCAAGTGCTGGCACATCTGGTCGTGGTCGTGCTCGGCCTGATTTTGGCCGAAAGCCTCTTGCGCAACACGCCAACGGAGGACCGCTGGCGTATCAAATTCCTGTGCATTGGCCTGGGCGGCGTACTTGTTTTTGATTTGTTCTACTTTGCCGATGCCTTGCTGTTCAGCGAGACCAGCGCGGCGCTGACCGTCGCCCGTGGCTACGTCTACGCCTTAATCATGCCGTTGCTGGCGGTTTCCTCCCATCGCAACGCCATGTGGCGCACAAACGTTACCTTTTCCAGAACATCGGCGCTCTACACCACGGCGCTGACCGCGAGCGGCGTCTATCTCTCTCTAATGGCGGCGGCTGCCTACTACGTCCGCGAAGTGGGCGGTACCTGGGGCGCGGTCATTCAGGCGGTGTTCCTGTTCGGCGCCGCGGTGGTGCTCGCGCTGTTACTCCTGTCCGGCGCCTTCCGGGCCCATCTCAGGGTGTTCGTCAGCAAGCACTTTTTTCAGTACCGCTACGACTACCGGACGGTGTGGCTACGTTTCACCGACACCGTGTCGGGCAGCGAAACCGCGCAGGCCCTGCCCGGACGAGTGGTTAACGCGATCGCCGACATCCTTGATAGCCCCGGTGGCGCCATGTGGCTACGGGACCGTGACAACTGTGTCTTGGCCTCGGCCTGGAACATGTCGGCGCGCAGCCTGAGCGCGGCCGAGGCGGCGGATTTCCTTGATTTTCTCGGGCGCACCGGTTGGATCATCGACCTGGACGAGCAGAAGGCGCGGCCGGAAAAGTATGAGAATCTGGTGATCCCGGAGGTAATCGCGCGAATCGGCGATGCCTGGGTGATCGTGCCCTTACGCCACCGGGACGCCGTGCTCGGCTTCGTAATCCTCGCTCGGCCGCGTGCGCCCAGGCCGCTCGGATGGGAGGATTTCGATCTCCTAAAGACGATCAGTCGCCACGCGGCCAGCTACTTGGCGGAACAGCAGCTCGGCAGAGCGCTTGCCGAAGCGCGGGAATTCGAGAAACTTAATCGTCGCTTTGCTTTCGTGTTGCACGATATCAAGAATCTCGCCAGCCAGATCTCGCTCTTGGCTTCGAACTTCGAGCGTCACGGCGAGAATCCAGACTTCCGTGCCGACATGGTAACCACCCTGAAGGACGCCAGCAGCCAGATGAAGCGCCTCATGGAGCGCCTGAAGACCGATCAGATAATGGAACCGGAGCAGGATTTGGTTTGGCTGAAGCCTCTGATGCGCCAGCTGATGGCGCTCGAATCAGGCTCCTCCGTGCTGCTCGACATTAAGCTTGACGCGGAGGACGTGGCGGTGTCTTGCGACCAAGACCGTCTTGCGGCGGTCTTGCGCCACCTGGTGCAGAACGCGAAGGAAGCGGTCGGCGACGGCGGCCTGGTCCAGATATCTCTCGGAATGCAGGGCAACAGGGCGGTGATCGAGATCATCGACGATGGCTGCGGCATGGAGGAGGAGTTTGTGCACAGCGAGCTGTTCAAGCCCTTTCGTTCGACCAAGAAGGTCGGCTATGGTCTGGGCGCCTATCAATGCCGCGAGTTCGCCCGTGAGCTTGGCGGCGATATCGAAGTCATCAGCAGCATCGGTGCCGGTACAACGATGCGGGTTATCATGCCTATAGCCAAGACGCGAGCCCCGGAACGATCCCTACAGGTGGTGGCCGACTAAATGAGCAACAAGACCGACCGCAAACTGCTTATCGTCGACGACGACGAAGGCCTGCAGCGCCAACTGAGGTGGGCCTTCGACGACTGCGAGGTCGCCGTGGCGAGTGACCGGGAATCCGCCTTGGCGGCGCTCGCCAAGCACAAACCCCCGGTCGTGCTGCTCGACCTCGGCTTGCCACCCGACGCCAATGGCCCGAGCGAAGGGCTCGCCACTCTTGAGGAGATCTTGGCGTCGGCACCGGACAGCAAGGTCATAATGGTCAGCGGCCAGACCGAACGTGAGTACGCCATTCGCGCCGTCGGCTTGGGCGCCTACGACTTTTATCAGAAACCGATCGAAGTCGAAGTGCTCAAGCTGATCGTGCAGCGGGCCTTCAATTTCCACGCCCTCGAGCAGGAGAACCGACGTCTCGCCAGCGGTGTCGGCGACCCGTTACTGCCCGGCGTCATCACCGCCAATCTCGATATGATGAAGATCGCCGAGGATGTGAAGAAATTCGCGGCGACCGACGTCACCGTGTTGGTGACCGGCGAAAGCGGCACCGGAAAGGAATTGATGGCCCGGGCGGTTCACTTGCTGAGTGCCCGTGCCGAGGGACCCTTCGTCGCGATCAATTGCGCTGCAATCCCCGAGCAGCTTTTGGAAAGCGAGCTGTTCGGCCACGAGAAAGGCGCATTCACCGGCGCGGTCAAGACCACGCTGGGCAAGGTCGAGGTGGCGAGCGGCGGCACCCTGTTCCTCGACGAGATCGGCGACATGCCCATGGCGCTTCAAGCCAAGCTGCTGCGTTTCACCGAGGAGCGCACGATTGAGCGGATCGGCGGTCGCGACCAAATCCCGATCAACACGCGGGTCGTCTCGGCAACCAACAAAGACCTGCCGGTGGCCATCAAAGAGGGCACGTTTCGCGAGGATCTGTTCTATCGCCTGGCCGAGACCATTATCGACGTTCCGCCTCTGCGCGACCGTCAGGGCGATGCGCTGGTGGTCGCCCACCACCTGCTGCACAAGCAGTCGGAAGAGCTTGGCCGTCCGATTCAAGGCTTCAGTTCCGATGCCGTGTCGGCGATACTCACCTACAGTTGGCCCGGCAACATTCGGGAGCTGCAAAACCGCATCAAGCGCGCCGTGGTCACCGCCTCGGGCAAGAACATTACGGTGGAGGATCTCGAGCTCGCCCAGCCTTCCGACGAGGATAATGCCTGTCTGACCCTGAAGGAGTGTCGCGAGCGGGCCGAGCGCACGGCGATCGTACGCGCCATGGTTCAGGCCAACGGCAATGTTTCCAAGGCGGCAAAGCTGCTCGATACTAGCCGGCCGACGCTCTACCAGATGCTCCGCCAGTTCGACATCAAGGCCGGCATCCCAGGCGAGGCCGAGACGGCCGAAGCGGCCGAGAGCTAGTCCTTCCGGACCATTGATCCAGCGGCTTCGCGCGTGGCGAGGCTGCCCAGTTCGGAAAAAGGTGCATAGGCGCGCGCCTGGTCCAAGAAGGCGCCGTAGGACTCCCAGACCTTCGCGGTCAGGCTGTTGCGCTGGGCCAGTGCTTTCAGCACGGCGCGACTTTCCGCGGCCAGTCGCTCGATCACGGCGGGCGGGAAATGGCGCGGCGTGACGCCGTAGGTGGTCTCCAGCTCGGCGAAGGTGCGGATGTTGTGATAGGTGAAGTCGGCTAGGGTCTCGAGCGCGGTTGCCTCGGCGGCGCTACGCAGCACCTCCTGAAGGTCCGGCGCCAAGCCCTCGAAGCGCTTGCGGTTTACCAGAATCTCCAAGCCCGGTCCGGGCTCGTGGAAGCCCGGCAGGTAGTAGTAGGGTGCTACCTTGTGCAGGCCGAAGGCGATGTCGTTCCAGGGCCCGACCCAATCGGCGCCGTCAACCGCGCCCGAAGCCAGTGCGCCGTAAATCTCGCCAGGTGGTGTCGTGACCGTCGTCGTGCCCATGCGCCGCAGGACCTGGGCACCGAGGCCGGCAATGCGGAACTTGAGACCCAGGAAATCCTCCGGGGAGGTGATCTCCCGGCGAAACCAGCCGCCGGCCTGGGGGCCGCTTGACCCGGCATAGAACGGCACCACGCCGAAGGGTGCCATGACCTTGTCCCACAGGGCTTGGCCGCCGCCGAAGCGCAGCCAGGCGACAAACTCCACGGCCGTCAATCCGAACGGCACGCCGGTGAAGTAATGGAGCGCTTGCTGCTTGCCGGACCAATAGTAGGCCGTGCCGTGCCCCAAGTCGGCGGTGCCCCGCTGGACGGCGTCGAGCACCTCGAAGGCCGGCACTAGCTCGCCTGCGCCGAACAGCCGGATGCTGAGTCGCCCGCCCGAAAGGGCTTCGACCCGACGGGCGAAGCGCTCGGCATTGACGCCGACCCCGGGCGCGCCGCGCGGCCAGGCGGTGGCCAGGGTAAGGCTCTGGATGTCTTGAGCGGTCGCGGGTGTGGCCAGGGCGAGTGTGCTGCCGCTGGCCGCCAGAAAGTGCCGCCGGGTCGCCAACACCGATCAACTCGGCCCGTAGGGCCCGAGCGAATCGCGTAGGGGCCCCAGGTAGGCCTCGTAGGGGCGCCAATTGCCGACCGATTGGCGGTACAGCGGCTGGCGTACCTGGGCCAGGCTGAAGGTGTCGACCGGCCGTTCGTGGTCGTGGAAGGCCAGGCAGGCGGGATCCCATGTGAGGCCACAGAACGCCAAGAGGCCGGGTATAGTGGGCTCGGGCGAAGCAACCAGCTCCTCGTAATGAAGCGTCAGGATCTGGTCGCCCATGGCCGCTTGCCAATGATCCATCATCTCGCGGTAGATTTGGTAATGGGCGCCCAGGTCGGCCAGATCGTAAGAGAAGGCGCTGCCCCGGCGGAACAGTTTACGATAGCAGGAAAAGCAGGTGTCCATGGGATCGCGCAGCACATGGACAATTCGTGCCCTTGGCAGGATCTTGCGCACCAAGGCCAGACGCATGACATTGCCCGGCTCCTTGTCCGTGATGCGCTGGGCTTCCGGTGCCAGCGTCGCGAGCTGCCCTACGTAGGCGTCGCCAAGGGCGCGCCAGGCTTCGTCGCTGGTGCCGTGGATCTCTTCAGGCGATGGTGGGCCATCACCGAAGCTGGACAGGAAGCGCTCGCCGATCTCCTGCAGGGTGTTCAACTCCCCGCCACCATGAACCGCCGGGTGACTGGCCAGGATCTGCTCTACCAATGAGGTGCCCGAGCGGGGCATGCCAACGATGAAGATCGGCAGCTCAGACTCCGCGCCACAGTGTGCCCTCGGTGCCAAGGCCTCGGCTGTGAAGGTTTCTTTCATCAACTGGCAGGCGGCGCGGGTGTCTTCGATCTGGTAGCGCAGGCTTTGACGTTTGGCGCCGTTCGCTGCCGACCAGTGTGCGAAGGCCCGATCGTGGTCGCCCAGGTCGTCGTGAGCCTTGGCTAAAGCAAAGCCGAGCCTTACGCCGTCGGCCGCTTCTAGGCCCGGCCGGTCCAACGCTTGCGCCATGGCGGCGAGATCCGGATCGCCCGCCTCGTAGCGCTTGAAGAGCGAGATTTGGCTAAATGCGCGCGCCAAGATGGCTGGCTCGAGCGTTGCGGCCTGGCGTAGATGGTGCTCCGCCTCATCGAAATGGCCAAGCACGCTCAGACACCAGCCAAGCCGAAGGTGGCCACGGCCATGATTTGGCGAAAGCTCCAGCGTTCGGCGGTAGCCCGACATGGCATCGGCGACCTGTCCGCGCCGTCTCAGGCCCTCGGCCAGCCGGTAGTGGGCCTCGGCCAGCGACGGATCGAGCCCCAGGGCCTCGTGAAAGGCCGCAGTCGCGGCTTCATCGTCGCCCTTGGACTCGTGGGCCGTTCCCAGGGCCAGGCGAATGCCTGGCGATCTTGGCGCCAACTCGGCGGCACGCTTCAGCAGGACCAGCGCCTCTTCGGCCCGGCCGCCGGCCAGCAGCAGCTCGCCCAGGGCCGCCGGCGCGCCGCCGTGATCGGGCGCGAGAACGAGTGCCTGACGGTAGGCCTTTTCCGCTTCTTCGGCGCGGCCCTGGGTGCGCAGGGCGTGGCCAAGGTTGAAGTGGAAGTTGGGCTCTTCGGGCGCCAGCTCGATGGCGCGTCCGATCAGCGCGATGGCATCGGCCGGCTTCCCGCTCTGGGCCTTGAGGACGCCCAGGAGATGGAGCGCGTCGGGCCGGTCGGGCTGGTCATCAAGAACCTTGGTGTAGGCCGCCTCGGCGGCCGCGAGCTGACCGCTCTTGTGCAGGTCGTAAGCCTCTTGAATTGACATGGGAACTCAACTCGCTTTGGGATCGGGATCGCAGAAGAAGGTGGTCAGCACCCACCGCTGGCCACGGGTCACCGGAAGCGCCTCGTGCAGCAGGTTGCAGGAGAACACCACCGCGGCGCCAGCCTCGGGGCGATAGAGATGGGGACCGAACTCGGGAAAGCTCAGCTCGCCGCCTTCAAAGTCGTCGTTCAGGTTGAGCGAGACGGCGAAGCGCCGAAAGCGCACCTGGCGCACGCTGTCTCGATGGATACCGAAGAAATCCTGGCGGTCATCTCGGTAGGACAACACCGTAAAACCCTCGAAGCGGTAGGGTTGGTTGAAGTGAAACACCTTTGAGAGTTCCGGGCCAATGCGCTGCGCCAGGGTCTGCTTTATGCGACGGCCCAGGTCTTGATCCAGAACCACGTGTTCGCGATTTCGCTTTTTACTTTCGTCGCGCAGGTTGCGGGCCCCATCCGAAACACCGCCTTCCTGATTGTCCTGGCGCCAGGCATCGATCAGCTCCGTGCAAAACGCCGGGTCGAAGACATTGGATAGCGTCAAGACCGGCGCAACCTGGACAAGGGTGTGTTCGGCTACTTGGGGCGCCGGCTCGGCGGCCAGCATCTCGCCGGCCCGCACGGCATGTTGCTCCGGCACTCCTTCCGCGACAACGCCCAAGACCCTTTGATTGGGATCCAGCAGATAGGTTGCCAATGTCACCGAGGCTGGCCGGGTCTCGGGAAAGCGTGGCGGCCGAGGCGCGAGAAGGATCGGCAGCAGGGTTGATTCCAAATCCGAGAAAAGCGGAACCTCAATATTCAGGCGTTGGGCAGTCGTACGGTTGGTCGCGACGTCGTCGCCCGAGACAACGAAGATCTCCACGCCTTTGTCGCGCAAGGCGCCGGTTTGCGACACCAAGCCGCGCAATGCCGCCTCGGCGCCCGGTTGGATGATCGATCGATAGACCATCACCACGGCCGGGCCGCCGGTCAGCTCGAAGTAGAATATGCGCGAGACGCCTTGCGTGTCCGGCAAGGCAAAGTTGACGAGCCGGTCGCCGCGGGCCGGCATAGCGGGCACCTTGGCCGCGCCCCTACGCTCAAGCTGACCTGTCCCACCGGGCTCCATGGAAGCTCCTGTATTGTGCGATTTACAGTGTATTAACCGCTTCGCCTGGCGACGAAAAGGCCGAAACTTGCGTTCGGGGGTACGTCGGATCTAAGCGCCCGGGCCATGATCGAGATCAAAGCTTGTGTTGGCGCCGTTAGGGTTAGCCATGTCTTAAGCATTCCAAGGGCAAAATCAGGGCCTGTAACAGCATCTACTCATTGAGGCCCACCTTTGGGTGCATCCAGCATCATGTCGAGCCCTTGCACACCGCTTGACCAGGACTCCACAGAGTCCAGCCCCACGGAAAGCCACGCCATCAAGGCGGCCGACGTGGAGGCGCTGAGTTCCAACGAGCTGGCCGAGCTCTACGCCCGCGCCGGAGGCCGGCAACCCTCGGCCGAAGCTCGACTCAAGGAGGTCGCCGAGGTCAAGGCGGTCCTCGAGCTGCTGATGACCGCCTTGGAACGAGATGGCGGCCTTGGCGACACGATGCAGGAGCAGATCCTGGCGGTCAGCTGTGAGATCGAGGCCAAGGTCTCCGAGGCGCTGGCCTCCGGGGGCAACGCTGGGCCCGATATGACCGTGGTCAAGACCCTGCTTGTTCAGTTGGTAAGGCTGATCGAACGGGGCCGGGCGGAAGCTAAGAAGACCGCGTCGGTGCCGGAGCCGGTCTCCTTGGAATCGGAGATCATGGCGGAGATCTCGGCGGCCGAGCGCAGCGAGGATCAGCCGAGCAAAGACCAGCCGAGTGAAGACCAGCTGAACGAAGATCATCTGAGCGAAGCGTCGAACGAACAGCAGCCGAGCGAGCCCGAGCCAGCAGCAGAGAAAGAGGCAGAGGCCGAGGCAAAGGCTCCGGAGAGCCAGGCTTCGTCAGAGGATCCGGCGATGGACGTGCTCTATGAGACGCTGCGGGCGACCGAACCGCCCCTGCTGGAGCAGACCGTCGAGGGTGACATCGAGGTGGTTGCCGCCGATGCGCCGCCCAGCACCCTGCCAAAGTGTCTGACCGAGCCCTGGGATGAGAAAGACGGCTCCGGGAAGGCACCTGCGGGCGCGACTCCCGCTACGGGCACCAAGGGCGGTCTTTTGGCGCCGCTCGGACGTTTGTTCAAGAAACCGGCGCCGAAAGCCGCCAAGACCTAGCTTTTACTCCGCCGCCGCAACCGGGATCGGACCAGAGAGCCGCCGGCCGATCAGAACCTCGTTGCCCGGCTGCGGCAGGGCCGGCACATTGAGCGAAAGCAGCAGCGAGACCGCCGCCATCCCCGCGCCAGCCAAGAACACCGCGGCCGGCGAGACCAGCCAGATCAAACCAAAGACCGCCGGAATCACGACCGCCGCGATGTGGTTGATGGTGAAGCCGACACCGGCGGTGGCCGCGATATCGCGCGGATCGGCGATTTTCTGGAAGTAGGTCTTGATCGCGATCGCCAAGGCGAAGAACAGGTGGTCGACCACGTAGAGCACGGCGGCCATGGTCGCGTTCTCGACGAAGGCGTAGAGCGTGAAGACCAAGATTAGGCCAATGTACTCACAAATCAGGGACTTGCGCTCGCCCCAGCGGCCGATCAGCCGGCCGATACGCGGCGCCAGGTAGATGTTGATCACTGCGTTCAGGAGAAACAGCAAGGTGATCGTGGTCACATCGTAGCCGAATTTCTCGACCATCAGGAAGCCGGCGAAGACGATGAAGATTTGCCGGCGGGCGCCCGACATGAAGGTCAGCAGGTAGTAGAGCCAATAGCGCCGGCGCAGCACCATGTGCCGGTGCTGGCGCACCTTCTCGGGAAAGTGCGGATAGGCGATCCAAGCGAAAAGCGCGATCGCGATAGTTAAGCCACCGCCCAGCAGATAGACCCACTTGAAGTCGAGGCCGCCCAGGTCAAAGGCGAGCCAAACCAAGGCGAAGGTCACGACCGAAGCGAAGGAGCCTGCGGCGATGATCCGCCCGAGGGTCTCCGGCGCCCGCGCTTTGTCGACCCATTGCAGGGACAGGGAAATCTGGATGGTCTCGTAGTAGTGATAGCCCAGAGACATCACCACGGTGGTGATGTAGAGCCCGATCACGCTCGGAAAGAAGCCGGTGATTGCCGTACCCAGGCCCAGCAGCAGCAAGGAGACGTAGGCGACCCATTGCTCGCGCAAGAACAGGAGCAAGAACACTACGGCGAAGGCGAGGAATCCCGGCACCTCGCGCAGGCTCTGCAGCATGCCGATCTCGGCTCCGGTGAAGGCTGCCCGCTCGACCGCGAAATTGTTGAGCAAGGCCTGCCAAGTGGCAAAGCTTAGCGGAACCGAAGCCGCCATCAGGAGCAACAGGATTTCGGGCCGGCGCCAGCCGCCGGAGAAGGTTTCACGCCAGGTTGTCATGGGTGGAATTTAGGCGGACAGGCCCTGCCTGTCCTGCTATAATCAGCCAAATGATATCGCAAAACAGACAAGAACGGGTTCATGAGGATCCCGGTCGCATTGGCGATCGCCGTTGGCCAATCGTCACCAAGATCCGCGATCACGACGCACCACATCTCTACGATCAGCACAGCCACGAACGGGCACAGCTGGTCTATGCCTCGTCTGGGGTGATGTCGGTGCTGACCCGGGACGGCACCTGGGTCGTGCCGCCCCAGCAGGCGGTTTGGGTCCCGGCAGGCGTTTTGCATGAAGTGCGCGCTTTGGGGCCGCTCGAGATGAGGTCGCTTTACTTTTTGCCGGAGGTCGCGGCGGACTTGCCGGACTGCTGTCGGGTCGTGAGGGTCTCGCCTCTGCTGCGCGAGCTTATCCTGCGCGCGGTCACCTTTTGCCAGGATGGCGCGCCACGGCCCGAGGAGTGCCGCCTGCTCGGCCTGATCCCCGATGAGATTCGCGCTTTGACCGAAGAGCCGCTCCACTTGCCCATGCCGCAGGATGGGCGCCTCAAGGTGATTACCGATGGCCTGACGGCGCTGCCGGCGGATCGCCGTCCATTGAGCGACTGGGCGGTATCGGCCGGTGCCAGCGAGCGCACTTTGGCCCGCCTTTTCGTACGGCGAACCGGTCTCACCTTCGGGGCCTGGCGCCAGCGTCTGCGGCTGATCACGGCCGTGGCACGCTTGGCTGAGGGTCAGGCGGTGACGGGCGTTGCCTTCGATCTGGGGTACGACAGCCCCAGCGCCTTCATTGCTATGTTTCGGCGTCACCTGGGGGCGCCGCCAGGGCGTTACTTTAGCGCCGCCTCGGACAACTCGCCTGGGTCGCCACCGCCGCCTTTGGCCTAGCCAATAATGTGGCTCTGTGCGAGAAAAGGCCCATATAGCAATAAGCTGGGCGAGCGATCGGCAATCTCGGGAGAGGCGGCAGACCATGAACAAGAGCCATTACAAGGCCGGCGACTTAATCTTCAAAGAAGGGGATCCCAGCGACTTCGCCTACATCATTCATTCCGGGCGGGTCGAGATTCTCAAGCATTCTCCTAAGGGCGAAGTCCGGTTGGCGGTGCTCGGTCCCGATGACGTACTAGGCGAAATGGGACTGCTCGAAGAGCGACCACGTTCGGCCTCCGCGCGAGCTTACGAAGATGTGATTGCCTCGAGCGTCGATCACGGCGAGTTCGTCGAGCTGATCACCGGCGAGCCGAAGGAAGGTATGGCCCTGCTGCGCGCCTTGTTCGAGCGCTTGCGCACCATGAATCAGCTTGTCGTCGAGCACCAGCTCTTGTCCGAATCGCGCATGGTCGCCGTCCCGGTCGCCATGCCCGATCTGAAGATCTTTGGCGCAACGGCGGAAACCCGGGCCGTTCTGCCTGACGATGGGCTGCTGGTCAGCCGCTTTCCTTTCCGCATTGGCCGCGAACCGTCCGGCAACGAGAGCGCGGCGCTCGCTTTCAACGATCTTGCGGTCAAGGACCAGGAGCCCTTTAGCGTGTCGCTCAACCACTGTGCCCTAGATTTGGATTCCGAGGGAGTCGTGGTGCGCGACCGCGGCAGCCGGGATTCTACTCGCGTCAACGGGGTGAAGATCGGCGCGCGCTCCTTTCGCCACGTGGCGCGCCTCAACAAAGGCCGCAACGACTTGATCTTGGGGTCGCCGGATTCGCCCTTCCG
This sequence comes from Pseudomonadota bacterium, assembly GCA_039029395.1. GTDB lineage: Bacteria > Pseudomonadota > Alphaproteobacteria > Kiloniellales > JAKSDN01 > JBCCGG01. The sequence continues at coordinate 56,344 of JBCCGG010000034.1, forward strand.
CTTCAAGCTCGTGCTTGAAGGCTGATCAAGCCATTCAATTGCTTAAATAAAATTGGTGACGGCCGATCTGTGGACCGGCGACCAGACGCTCGCGCCATTGAGGGGCGACATGGTCGGCGTGGTACCATAGAGCGCCGCCGGTCGGATCCTTGGCCGCGCCGGACAAGATCTTAGCCGCCATTGCTTGGCTGTCGGCCCAGGCGATTTGGTCGGCCGGCTTGTCGCTACGGCCATCACACCACCAAGAGAATTGACAGCGATTGTGCGGAAGCTCGCCGCCATCTTTGATCACCGCACAGATCTCGTTCGGAAAGCGCTTGTCGCGCACCCGATTCAGGACCACGTGGCCAACGGCGAGCTTACCACGGTCGGGCTCGCCGCGTGCCTCGTGGTAAATGTTGAGGGCGAGACAAGCGGCCTGTTCGTCGCCGGCCAGTTCGGCGATCTGGGGCCCGGGATAGACTGAAGGTCGAACCAGGTAGGCGATCGCAACGGTGGCGGCAAGAACCGCGGCGAGCGCCGCGACTGGGCGGGCGAGCGGGCCCAAGCGCCGGCGCAGCTTGCGTAGAGGCGGCAAGCGACCGATCGATTTGACCAGCGGGTTGGTCAAGGCGAAGCGGCCCAGCCTAAAGGTCGCTTTGACGCTCCAGTGCGCCAGTCGCGCCGCCCAACGGGCGGTTACCTCGATTGCGCGCCGGACTGCTTGCATGCGCTCCATCGTTCGACGGCTCCCGGGACGGCTCCTTAACGGTTTGTTAAGGAACTCGATTAACCAGACACATCGAAAACCTCCCGCAACTCCCGGAAACATAATACATAAAGGGTGTCAACGATACTTTGACAAGAGGCAAGGCAACGAAGGTCAGGTCAAGCTGCCATAGAGGATCGAGCAAATAATGACGGCCGCGACGATGCCAGCCAGGTCGGCGGTCAAACCGGCGGCGAGCGCATGGCGCACCCGGCGGATTTGAACCGCGCCGAAGTAGACCGCGAGCACATAGAAGGTGGTTTCCGTCGACCCCTGGAGCGTACTGATCAGATAGCCTGAATAGCTGTCCGGCCCCACAATCGGCAGGGTCGAGGCAACATAGCCGTAAGCCCCCGAGCCCGACAGGGGCCGCAGTAGAGCCATGGTCAGTGCCTCGCTCGGCAAGCCGACGAGTGAGGTCACCCGGCTGATCGGCTCGAGAACGAGCGCCATGGCGCCGCTTGCCCGGAACATGCCGACGGCGACCAAAATCGCAACCAGGTAGGGGATGATGCGGAGCGCGACCTGGAAGCCGTCCTTGGCGCCTTCGACGAAGACCTCGTAGACCGGCACCCGCTTGGCAACTCCAAATCCAAGCAACCCGACGATCAGTCCGGGAACGATCCAAGGCGCGATGGCGCGCCCGTAGAACACGGTGAGTGGCAAGAGCCCCAGTACGCCGCCGAGGACCAGCGCCGAAATCCAAACGGGGTATCCGTCGTGGGCCTCGGCCGGGGCATCGGGCACTGTCGTGCGCTCCAACTCCTGATCTGGCGTGGCGGTCGGCTCGTCATGAGCTGCCGAAATCGGCCAGAATCGCTGGTAAAGCTTTGCGCTAGCGATCGCGATTGCGGTCGAGCAGATGGTCGCGAAGAGCGTGGTCGGAACGATGCCGGCGGCATCCTCCGAGCCGGCGGCGGCGCGCAGGGCAATCACTCCTGTCGGCAAGATGGTCACGCTCGAGGTGTTGATCGCCAGGAACAAGGCCATGGCATTGGTCGCCGTGCCCTTGTGGCGGTTCAGGCTGTCGAGCTCCTGCATGGCTCGGATGCCGAACGGCGTGGCGGCATTGCCGAGGCCCAGCACGTTGGCAGAGATGTTCAGTATCATCGCGCCCATGGCGGGGTGCTCGGGCGGCACCTCGGGAAACAGCCGCACCATGAGCGGCCGCACCGTGCGCGCAATGATGACCAGCAGACCGCCAGCCTCGGCCACTTTCATCAGGCCGAGGAAGAGCGCCATCACGCCGACCAGGCTGATCGCCAAGGTGACAGAGCTGCCCGCCGAGTCGATTGCGGCGTCGGTCAAGAGCTCCATGGGCGCTTCGCCGACGCCGTCCCACGTCGCCTGACCGAAGGCTGCAACCAGGAAGGCGATGAGGATGATCGCGAAGAATATGCCGTTCACGGGATGGGCACTCTTAGCTGCAGGGGCCGGCGGCGCGGCTGCTTAAGACTCCGGCCGCGCCCCTTAAGGAACGATTAACCAGGTTCGGTAACCATGGCAATCGATTCTCCGGGAATGCCCGATGAGGCGTTCGCAAAGCCGGGGCACACGGAGAGGCGAGCCGACCGGATGGCCGGCGGTGATGGTCGAAGGAGAAAATTTTGATGACGTGGTCCATGCGGTCCCAGGCGCTCTTTGGCACGCTTGTAATGCTTCCGCTTTGTGCGATTGGTGTGCAAGAAGCGCGCGGTTCCGGGTTTCAGATCCGCGAGGCCAGCTCGAGCGCTTTGGGTAATGCCTTCGCCAGCGCCACCTCGGGCGTCGAGGACGTCACCTTCATGTACTTCAACCCGGCCAGTTTGGTGTATCACGAAAAGAACCAAGCGGCTGGCTCGACCAGCTTCATCTCGCCCCGCGCCGAGTTGACCGGCAGCAGCGGCTCGACCATCGCCGGCGTGCCGATCACCCCAACCTCGGCTTTCAATGGCAGCACCAGCGTCGGCGAGAACGCGATCGTGCCGGCGCTCTACAGCATGTTGTCGGTCACTGAGGACCTGAAGGTTGGCCTTGCCGTAACGGCGCCCTTCGGTCTCGAGACCAGTCTGCCGGGTGGCTGGACCGGGCGCTATCACGCTTCGGACTCCCGCCTGACCACGATCAACGCCAACCCAACCGTCGCATATCGCATCACCGATTGGATCTCGGCGGGTGTCGGGTTCCAAGCGGTCTATGCCGATGCGCGTTTGACCAACTCGATCGATATCGGAACGATTGGTGCAGCCAGCGGCATTCCAGGCTCCATCCCGACCATGCAGGATGGCTTTGCCGAGGTGGAAGGCGACGACTGGGGCTTCGGCTACAACCTGGGTGTCATGATCGAGCCCCACGATCGCGTACGGGTCGGTTTGGCCTATCGCTCGGAAGTGAAGCTGGAACTTGAGGGCGACGGCAACTTTGACCTCCGCGGCTCCGGCACCACAGGGGCAGCCTTGCAATCGGCCGGTCTTTTCCTGGACACCGGCATCGATGCCGATCTCGATCTGCCGGCCCAGGCTTCGATCGGCGTCAACGTGGATGTCACCGACAACGTTCAAGTCATGGGCGAGGTCGCCTGGACCCAGTGGAGCAGCTTCGAGAATCTGATCATCAACTTCGACAACCCGGCACAGCCGGCCAGCCTGACCGAGCAGGACTGGGACGACAGCTGGTTCTTCGCATTGGGCGCCAACTGGCAGCCTGCCGAGCACTGGAACCTGCGCTTCGGTGTCGCTCATGATCAGACTCCGGTGCCCAACCGCACCCGCACGCCGCGCATCCCAGATGAGGACCGCTATTGGATCTCCCTGGGTTTCAACTATGCGCCGACCGACTGGATGTCGCTGGACTTCGGTTACGCCCACATCTTCGTGGACGATTCCAAGGTTAACCTTTCCGCGACCGATCCGGGCAACACCTTCCGCGACAATCTGGACGCCAGCTTCACGACGGCAATCGATATCGTGGGCGTTCAGGGTGTGATACGCTTCTAGCGTGCTTTGGGTGCCGGCCTAGGCCGCGCTTTACGAGGTCTTAACTTGCGCGCGTCTCGCGAGTAGGGTTCAGTCAATCCATCGCGATTTCTTGCAAGGTGCAACGGCGGCAGGATATGGATGACGCTGGTGATCGGCCTTGGCTCTCGGCCTATCCCGAACATATAGCGTGGGACGCACCGCTCCCTTTGGCGCCCGTAACCGATGGATTCGACCGGACCGTCGAAAAGTTTTCAAACCGACCCTGCCTGAACTTTCTCGGCAAGAGCTATAGCTATCAGGACGTTGACAACTTGGTGCGTCGCGCGGCCAAGGGCTTTCAGGCGCTCGGCGTCAAGCGTGGAGTCAAGGTCGGCTTGCTGTTGCCTAACACGCCCTACGCGGTGATCTCCTTTTACGCGATCCTCAAGGCGGGTGGCACGGTGGTTAATATGAACCCTCTGTACACCGCAGAGGAGATCGAGCACCTGGTCGCCGACTCCGGCGCTAGGATCGTGGTCACGCTGGATCTGCGCCTCATGCTGCCCAAGGTCTCGGCGGCGCTTGAGGCGACTAGCCTGGAAAAGGTCGTTGTCTGCCACATGGCGGACATCCTTCCGTTTCCGAAGAATTATCTCTTTGCCGTTGCCCGGCGCGGCGAGGTCGCGCGCGTGCCGAAGGATGGTCTCCACATCCTGTGGTCCTCGGTCATCGACAATGACGGCGCCTATCAGCCGGTCGAGCTCAGTTTGGCCGACGACATCGCGGTGCTGCAGTACACCGGCGGCACCACCGGCGTACCCAAGGGCGCCATGCTGAGCCACGGCAATATCGCGGCCAATGCCAACCAGCTTCTGGCCTGGTGTCCGCGTGTGATTGAAGGAGAGGAGCGGATAGTTGGCGTCTTGCCGTTGTTCCACGTCTTTGCCATGACCGTGGTGATGAACGTCGGCATCCTGGGGGGCGCCGAGATTCTGCTTATGCCGCGTTTCAAAGTCGAGGATCTGCTCAAGCTGATAGATAGCAAGCAACCGACGATCTTTCCGGGCGTTCCGACGATCTTTACCGCGATCAATAATTTCGAGGGCCTTGACCGCTACGATCTCTCCTCTCTCAAGTTCGCGATATCGGCCGGCGCCGGCTTGCCGATTGAGGTCAAGCTTGATTTCGAGCGTTTGACCGGCTGCATGCTGGTCGAGGGCTATGGGCTCAGCGAAACCTCGCCGGCGGCGACCTGTAACCCCTTCGGCGGTCAAATCAAGGCCGGCTCGATCGGCCAACCGCTGCCTGGCACGGACGTTCAGATGCGCGACCTAGACGACCCTTCGCACCCAGTGCCGCTTGGCGAGAAGGGCGAGATCTGCATCAGGGGCCCACAGGTTATGCCGGGATACTGGAATCGGCCGGATGCAACAGCCGATGTCATGGTTGGCGATTTCCTGCGCACGGGCGATGTCGGCATAATGGACGACGAGGGCTTTTGCTTCCTGGTCGACCGCATCAAGGACGTAATCATCTCGGGCGGCTACAAGGTCTATCCGCGCACCATCGAGGAGGCGATCTACCGCCACGAAGGAGTGGCCGAAGCGACGGTGATCGCCGTGCCGGACGACTACCGGGGCGAGGCTGCCAAGGCCTTCGTCAAGCTCAAGGACGGCGTGTCCTTGGGCGCCGAGGAACTGGTCGATTTCCTCAAGGACAAGCTCTCGCCGATCGAGATGCCGGACCAAATTGAGTTCCGCGACGAGTTGCCCAAGACGCTGATCGGCAAGCTCTCGAAGAAAGAGCTGGTCGCCGAGGAGCGAGCAAAATACGAAGCAGCAAAGGTGGAGGCGCAAGAACCTTCTACGTAGAGTTTCCTTCAAGACCCTTCGAACGCTAAAGTGCTGGCCTATGATCGAGCAAACGCATCAAGTCGAGATGGAGGCCTTGATGAAGGAGGCCTCCGAGCTGCTCGAAGCCGGTAAACCCGAGTTGGCTTTGTCGATCGGCCGTCAAATGGAGAAGCATCGGTTTTCTGGTGGATTCGAGATTCAGGCTCTCGCATATCGGGAACTAGGCGATACCGAGAAAGCAATCCAGGTGCTGCGGCAAGGCACCGAGTGTGTCCCGGATGTTTGGGTGCTGTGGAACCTGCTGGGAAACTATCTCTCCGATGAGGGATCATTCGATGAGGCCTTGACCGCCTATGACGCAGGGATCGATCGGCCGAACATCTACACCTACTGTCTGCGGGTCAATCGCGCCAACGTAGTGTGGCGCATGAAGCGGCTGGACGAGGCTGATGCAGATATCGAAGCTCTGCTGAGCGATACAGAATTTGCAACGGCTGATCCAGACCTAAAGCTGTACATACATGGGGCGCGGATTGGAATCTTGAACGACCTTGGCCGTCACAAAGAGGCGATCACTTACTTCGAGAGTCTGGCGGATAATCAAGATTGGATTCATTATCCGGCCGAGGCATCACGGATCGAATCCAAATACGCAACGGCGCTTTGGCACGATGGCCGAGTCGACGAGGCGAGTTCGGTCGTGCGGCGTGCTGTAGGTCTCGACAAGTCAAATGAGGATGCTCAGTGGTTGATTCGTGAAATACGGCGACAGACCGGGGAGATTGGTTCACAAAGCTTTGAACTGATGATTCACGGACCCTGGCTCTCCGAGCTTTCTCCTGAATGCGCCGGATGCAAGGGGTTTTACTCCAGTTACTCTGTGGTGGCTGAGACTCTAGATGAGGCATTGGCCTTCGTCCGTGAGTTTGAGCCAAAGGAGATCCGGGACGCGCTCGAAATCGACGAAGTAAAGCATCAAGAGCCAAGTGACGAGCCAAAAGGCGTTTACTGGACAAGTGGCTACAGCTTCTATTCGGAAGATTGAGGCAAATGTCACATGTTTTCCTTTTGGTCATATAATTGACGTATACGTCAAGAGTCCTTACATAGGGCGGGCAACTCGGATCGGAGCCGATGGCGCAACTTTATACCGTGAGCGAGCTGGCTGAGCATTTGGGTGTTACGCCGCGGGCGCTCCGATTCTACGAGACCAAGGGCCTGGTGCGGCCTCAGCGATGCGGTCAGCGCCGGGTCTATACCCATCGGGAGCGCGGCCGTCTGGCGTTGATCCTGCGCGGCAAGCGGCTCGGCTTCTCGCTCAAGGAAATCGGCGATTGGCTCGATCTCTACGACGCCGATCCAGACCAGCGAGAACAGGTGCAGGTTTTGCTCGAACGGGTACGCGCACGACGGACCGCGCTCGAAGCTCAACGCGCTGATCTAGACGCGACCTTGGCGGAGCTCAAAGCGATCGAGCATGAAGCGCTCGACCACTTGGGCGGCTGGGACCGTTCCACCAACAAAGTGTCATCCTCAGGAGAGACTTGAAGCCATGGAAAAGAAGGTGGTGCTTGCGGGCTACGTGCGCTCGCCGTTTCACTTCGCCACCAAAGGCGAGTTGACCAAGGTCCGGCCAGACGAATTGGCCGCCCAAGTTGTGCGCGGCCTTCTGGAGAAGACCGCGGTCGACCCGGCGGCAATCGAGGATCTGATCGTCGGCTGTGCCATGCCCGAGGGCGAGCAGGGGCTCAACGTCGCCCGTCTGATCGGTTTTCTATCGGACCTGCCGCTGACGGTTGCCGGTGCCACGGTTAACCGCTTCTGCGGTTCCTCCATGAATGCGGTCCATATGGCGGCAGGGGCGATCCAGATGGATGCCGGCGAAGCCTTCATCTGCGCCGGGGTCGAGTCCATGACCCGAGTGCCCATGGCGGGATTCAATCCGCTGCTCAATCCGGGACTCGCCGAGCGCTATCCTCAAGCCTACATCTCCATGGGCGAAACCGCCGAGAATGTTGCGGCCAAGTACCAAATTCCACGCGCCCGACAGGAATCCTTGGCAGTCGACAGTCACAGGAAGGCGGCCGCCGCGCGCGAAGCCGGCAAGTTCCAGGACGAGATCGTGCCGATCCGCCAAGGCAACCACACGGTCAGCGAGGACGGTTGCATCCGGCCTGGCACTGACGCCCAAACTCTCGGCGGCCTTAAACCGGCCTTCAAAGTGGATGGCAGCGTCACGGCCGGCACGGCCTCGCCGCTTACCGATGGCGCGGCTGCGGTGCTTGTCACAACCGAAGCTTTCGCCAAATCCAACGGCCTGCCAATCCTGGCTCGGATCCGCTCAATTGCGGTCGGCGGCTGCGCTCCTGAGATCATGGGTATGGGCCCAGTGGTCGCGACCAACACGGCGCTCGAGCGCGCCGGCCTGGAGACCGGCAAGATCGACATTATCGAACTAAACGAGGCCTTCGCAGCCCAAGCGCTTGCCTGCGTTGACGAACTCGGCCTCGACCTGGAGCGTATCAATCTTGATGGCGGCGCGATCGCTCTTGGCCATCCCTTGGGCGCGACCGGCGCGCGCATCACCGGCAAGGCTGCCGAGCTCCTAAAGCGCGAGGGTAAGCAGTTTGCCCTGGCGACCCAATGCATCGGCGGTGGCCAGGGCATTGCAACCATCCTGGAGGCCGCCTGATGACCGTGAACGCGGCGGCGGTCATCGGCGCCGGCGTGATGGGGGCGAGCATTGCCGCTCACCTGGCCAACGCCGGCGTTCCGGTTCACCTGCTCGACATCGTGCCCAAGGGCGCGGAAGACCGGAACCAGCTCGCGAAAGGTGCGATTGCGCGGCTGCTCAAGGCGGATCCGGCGCCATTCATGACCAAACGGGCCGCGCGCCTGGTAACCCCCGGCAACACCGAGGACCACATGTCTCGCCTGGCCGAGGTCGACTGGATTATCGAGGTCGTGGTCGAGGATCTGGAGATCAAACGCACGCTCTACAAGAAGATCGATCAGCACAGGCGGGCCGGATCGATCGTTTCCTCCAATACCTCCACCCTGCCTCTCGCGCAGTTGGTCGAAGGGCAAGGCGATGCGCTCAAGGCCGATTTTCTTATCACGCATTTCTTTAATCCGCCGCGCTACATGCGCCTTCTAGAGATCGTTGCCGGGCCGGAGACCAGGCAGGAGGCGCGCGATGCCATCGCGGATTTCGCCGACCGCCGGCTCGGCAAGGGAGTCGTGCTGTGTCACGACACGCCCGGCTTCGTTGCCAACCGCATCGGCAGCTTTTGGATCCAGGCAGCGGTCAACGGCGCGCGCGATCTCGGGCTCTCGATCGAGGAGGCCGATGCGGTGATGGGGCGTCCCGTGGGTATTCCCAAAACCGGCATCTTCGGCCTTTTGGATCTGGTTGGGCTCGACCTCATGCCCAAGGTCGATGCTAGCTTGGCCGCGTCTCTGCCGAAGAGCGACGCCTACCAGGGCATTCGGCGCGATTGGCCCTTGCTCGAGCGAATGATCGAGGACGGCTTCACCGGACGAAAAGGCAAGGGTGGCTTCTATCGTCTCAACAAGGAAGGCGGACGCCGGGTCAAGGAAGCCATCGACCTGGTTACGGGAAAATACGCGCCCGTCGGCAAAGCGTACCTAGAGAGTCTCAAGGCCTCGAAGGCTGGCGGATTGCCGGCGCTGATCGCCCACGCGGATGGTGGCGGCCAATACGCTTGGAGCGTGCTCAGCCAAGTTCTGGTCTATGCGGCCTCTCTGGTCCCGGAGATCGCCGAGCAAGTACCCGACGTGGATCGGGCCATGCGCCTGGGCTACAATTGGAAATTCGGCCCCTTCGAGCTAATCGACAAGATTGGCGCCAAAACCTTGGTCGAGCGCTTGACGGCGGAGGAGCAAGTGGTGCCGGGTCTGCTTGCCAAGGCGGCCGCCGCCGAAGGCTTCTACCGCGTCCATGATGGGCGCCTGCAGTACTTGGCAAGCGACGGCGCCTATCTGGACCTGGAGCGCAAGGACGGGATCCTGCTGCTTGAGGACGTCAAGCGCGCCAGCGAGCCTCTAGCGAGAAACGGTTCGGCCAGCCTATGGGACATCGGCGATGGCGTTGCCTGTTTGGAGGTCCACACCAAGCTCAACACGATCGATCCCAAAGTGTTGGAGATCATCCAAAAGACGATCAAGAGGATCGCCAAGGACGAGTCACTAAGGGCGCTGGTCATCTACAACGAGGGCAGCAATTTCTCGGCCGGTGCCAACCTGGGCCTTGGCCTCTTTGCCGCCAACGTCGGTGCCTGGCCTCTGATCGAGGAAATGGTCGAGGGTGGACAGAAGGCCTTGCGCGGGCTCCGCAGCGCCCCTTTCCCGGTGGTCTCAGCGCCGACTGGCTTGGCGCTCGGCGGCGGTTGCGAGCTCTGTCTCAACGCGGATGCCGTGCAGGCCCATGCAGAAACCTACATGGGTCTGGTTGAGGCTGGTGTCGGTCTGGTGCCAGGATGGGGCGGCTGTACAGAGCTGCTCGGCCGTTTGGCGTCAGACCCGCGCCGGCCCAAAGGACCCATGCCGCCGGTTGCGACTGCTTTCGAGACGATCGGCCTTGCAAAGGTTGCCAAGTCGGCCTTCGAGGCCAAGGAGATCGGTTTTCTCGCACGGGACGACGAGATCACCTTCAATCGGGATCGCCTGTTGGCCGACGCAAAGAAAAAGGCCCTGACGCTCGCCGAGGACTACCAGCCGCCGGAACCGCGAGAGCTCACCTTGCCGGGCCCCTCGGGCAAGGCCGCGCTCGCTTTCGCGCTAAGGGACCTGCGTGCCAAGGGCGTCGCGACGGCTCATGACGCAGTGGTCGCCTCCGAGCTTGCCGAGGTGCTGACCGGCGGCCCCGATGCGGATCTGACCGTGCCGGTGGCCGAGCAGGCGATTCTCGACCTAGAGCGCGAGGCCTTCATGCACCTGGTCCATACGGACGCGACATTGGCGCGCATGGAGCACACCCTGGAAACTGGCAAACCGTTGAGAAATTGAGGGCGAAAGAGAGATGGTCACCTACACCGCGCCGCTCGATGACATCCGCTTCCTCTTGAACGAAGTACTGGATTACTCCGGTAACGTTGCAAGCCTACCCGGGTGCGAGGAGGCGACGACTGACCTTGTCGATGCGGTGCTCGAGGAGGCAGCGCGCTTCTGCGAGAACGAGCTCTTGCCACTCAACCGATCCGGCGACGAAGAGGGCTGTCTGTTCGAGAACGGTGTGGTGCGCACGCCCAAGGGCTTTAAAGAAGCCTATGACGCCTTTTGCGCGGGCGGCTGGACCGGCCTTGCCAGCGACCCGGACTACGGCGGCCAGGGTCTGCCCAAGACGATCCAGTTCATCGTCGAGGAGCTGATTTGCTCGACCAATTTGAGCTTCGGCATGTATCCAGGGCTCAGCCACGGCGCCTACAATGCCTTGGCGCTGCACGGCAATGACCAGCAAAAGCGCACCTATCTGCCGGGCCTCACCGATGGCTCATGGGCGGGCACCATGTGCTTGACCGAGCCCCACTGCGGCACCGATCTGGGCCTGATCCGCACCAAGGCCGAGCCGGACGAGAGAGGCGGTTACCGCATTACCGGCACAAAGATCTTCATCTCCGCCGGCGAGCACGACTTGACTGACAACATCGTCCATCTGGTGCTCGCCAAGCTGCCCGATGCACCGCCCGGCACCCGGGGCATTTCGCTCTTCATCGTGCCAAAGTTCGAGGTCAAGAAAGATGGCGAGCTTGGTGCGCGCAACGGCGTTTCCTGCGGCTCGATAGAACACAAGATGGGCATCAAGGCGTCGTCCACCTGTGTGATGAACTTCGAGGATGCCCACGGCACATTGGTCGGCGAGCCCCACAAGGGTATGCGCTATATGTTCACCATGATGAACGTGGCGCGCCTGGCAGTAGGTATCCAGGGTCTGGGCCTGGCCGAAGCGGCCTATCAGTCGGCTGCGGCCTATGCCAAGGAGCGCCTGGCCGGCCGCTCCCTATCTGGCGTCAAGCATCCGGACAAGTCGGCCGATCCGATCCTCGTGCACCCGGACGTGCGCCGAAACCTCATGACCATGCGGGCAACCAACGAAGGCGCCCGGGCGCTTGCTCTTTGGGTCGCCATGGAAGTGGACAAGGCCGAGCGCCATCCCG
>JBCCGG010000035.1:0-64837 GCA_039029395.1 Pseudomonadota bacterium
CCTCAAGGCCGTCGCAGCACGCACCGTCGATGATCTCTGGGACGCCATCGCTCAAGCCGTCGATATCTTCACACCACAAGAATGCCGAAACTATTTCGTCGCTGCAGGATATGATCCCAAGTGATCAGAAAATGCTCTAGAAATACTTCGAAGGCGCGCGGCGCCGCGGGCGCGTTATCTGCCGCCGCCTTCGGGTCCTCCCTGAGATCGGTCAGCCGGAAGAGAGTGTTGGCGCTGCGGGTCGGCCAGATCATCCGCACGTAGAGATCGTCGCTCGGTGCCTCCTTTAGCTGGCGCAGCAGCCAGTTTATGCGGGCCGAGGGGCGCTGCTTGTCGAGCGGTGCGTCGACCGTCATGCCGACTCGCAAGGTTTGGGTTTTCAGGCCGATGAAGAGGTCCAACGGTGCGGCCGCATTAGGGACGAGGAACTGCGCGCGCAGCTCGCAGTCGGTGGCGAGTCGAGCGCATTCGTCCTTGAAGCGCGCCTCCGCGCTCGCGGCGTGGGAGCGGCCGAGTCGCAGTTCCACGTCGACCGCCAAGTGGCGACTCAAGCGAAGAGTCAAATCCCGAGTCTCTTGATGCCAAGCCTGGACGACGGCTTCGACCTCGGCCGCGCCGCGCTGGAGCGCGCCGCCACTTTTGACCTGGGTGATCACCGGCAGCCACTCGGGTGGCATGCGATCGAACCCACTCACTCCGACTGAGTCATGGGATAGGAAGCGGATGAACTCGCGCAGGATGAAAGCCTGGTCCGGATCGTCGATCGCGCCTTTTCTTTGTAGCAGGATCGCCTCGGTCAGCACATAGCTCCAAGACCAATGAAAAATGGACACTTTGCGTGCCAGTGGTTTTGGCACGTCGATTGGGCTGTGGCCGGGCCGGGCAACGAACTGGTTTGAGAGTGTGATAACGGCATCAATGCCGTGCTCCTTGGCAATCTGGGCGTAGCGTTGGACCTGCTCCTCGTCGAGCCGTGCTGTGCCAATCTTGGCCTCGATAAGCGCCGACCAGACCTTGCGGCCGCTTGAGACCAAAGCGAGGCCGTCCGGGCGATCCCTTCCGGTCTGTTCTTTGAAGACCACCTCGGTGAATGTGTTGACGCTGGAGCGCTTGCCGAGACGCTGGCCGAGAGTGGCGAAGAGAGCTTGGGCATAGGGTGGCACCGCCGAAAGCGTTGCAAGAAAGACTGAAGTGACCCGCTGCTCCTTGCGGCTGTCGGCGATCACCGGAATCAAGCGCGCAACCTCGCCGGACTGAAGGTAAGCTGGTAAATCAACCATGAAGATTGTCCTATAAATAGTTTATCCAAGTATTATAACTCGAAAAAGTTGCTTGGTCTTTAGTGGCGTTTGCCAGCTTGCACACCCCGGCTCCCGGACTGCGCCAAAATGCGCGAATTCGCCCAAAAAGCCCTGTTGCATGGGGTCGTTCCAACGCAAATGCGGTTGGGAGGGTATACTCTCACCCGTTTTGCCGAGTTTCGCCAAATATAATTTTATGATTGCAACATATTGAGATGTTTGTTTCCTAAATAAATTGAGATTTTTATGCCAATCTATTTGCAGTAAACAACTAATCCCGGTTTCGAACCGACTCCGTGTGTCATCGCCGGCTCGCCGTGTGGAGCGTTTGACCTGTGCCTCGGCCGTTCCCACATCTCCAGTGGGGACAAGGCGTTGCCCCATGGCGTAGTATGCTATAGAGGGCCGCAAGGACCCGCCGGGGCGGTCGATAAGCCGATCCCGGGGCGGGACGCCAACCGGTTCGGCTCGCTTGGACAGATTGCTATGACACGACCTACCGCGGCGAGGTGGCCGCTGACATGAAGCTGGTTCTCAAAGTGCTGCTGCCGCTCCTGGTGCTGGTCGGCGCCGGGTTCATGGCCAAGTCCCTGATCGCGACCAAGCCCCAGGTCGCGCCGACCCCGGCGCTCGAGCGGGTCTGGACGGTCGCCGCCCAGCCGGCCACGCCGGGCCAGGTGGCGCCCGAGCTCAAGGTCTTCGGCCAGGTGGTCGCCGGCCGGGACGTCGAGCTGCGGCCGCTGGTGGCCGGCCGGGTCACCGAAGTCGGCCCCAACTTCATCGACGGCGGCCTGGTGCGGGCCGGCGATCTGCTGGTCGAGATCGACCCGCTCGACTACCAGGCGGCGATCAAGGAGATCGAGGCCCAGATCGCCGAGGAGCGCGCGAAGATCGTCGAGTTCGAGAGCGAGATCGAGGCCGAGCACGAGATGATCAGCCAGCTGCGGGTCCAGCGCGACCTGCACCGCCGGGACGTGGAGCGGCGCGATGCGCTCAAGCAAAAGGGCACCGGTACCGAGAAGTCCCTCGACGACGCCCGCCTGGCCCTGGCCCAAGCGGCCGAGCGGATCTTCGGCCGCCAGCAGGCGGTCTCGCGCTTGAGCGCGCGGATCGACCAGCGCCACGCGGTGGTCGACCAGCTGACCGCCGCCCTGGAGCGGGCCAAGCGCGATCTTGAGGAAACCCGCCTGGTGGCGCCCTTCGACGGCTTTCTGACCAACACCGCGACCGCGGTCGGGCGCCGGGTTGGGGTCGGCGACCTGATCGCCACCCTGACCGACGCCGATTGGCTCGAGGTGCGCTTCCACATGAGCAACGGCGACTTCCTGCGCCTGATCGAGGGCGGCGACTTCCGAGGCCGTCCGGCCCGGATCTCCTGGCGCCTGGCCGACCGAGAGATCGCCTACGAGGCCGAGATCGACCGCCTGGAGAGCGAGATCGACGCCCAGAGCGGTGGCGTCCAGCTGTTCGCCCGGATCAAGGGCGCGGGCTTGGAGGGCGTGCTGAGGCCCGGCGCCTTCGTCGAGGTGGCGATCGCCGAGGGCCCCTACGACGAGGTCGTGCGCCTGCCCGAAAGCGCGCTCTACAGCGGCGAGACGGTCTATCGCATCGAGGAAGGCCGCCTGACGCCGCTCGCGGTGGAGCTGGTCGCCCGGGACGGCAAGGACATTCTGGTGCGCGGTCCCTTCGATGCCGACGACCTGGTGGTCACCAGCCGCTTCGCCGAGATCGGACCCGGGGTCCGGGTCAAGGTGCAATGAGCCAGGAGGCCGCGCCCGAGGAGGCAAGCGGCCAGCGCCTTAAGGCCCGGCGCGAGAGCCACGGCGAGCGCCGCGGCGGTTTGATCCGCACCTTCGTGCGCCACCCCACCGCGGCCAATCTGCTGATGGCCCTGATGATCGTGCTGGGCCTCTTCGCCTTGGCCCGCATGAACACCCAGTTCTTCCCGACCTTCGGCATCGACGTGGTCTCGGTCACCGTCGAGTGGCCGGGCGCCAGCGCCGAGGACATCGACACCAACGTGGTCGAGGCGATCGAGCCCGAGGTCCGCTTTCTGGATAACGTCAAGCGGGTGCGCTCCAACTCGATCGAGGGCTTCGCCACGGTCAACATCGAGTTCGAGCCGGGCACCGACATGCAGGCCGCGCTGTCCGATGTGGAGACCGCGGTCGGCCAGGTGACGATCCTGCCCGAGGACAGCGAGCGCCCCGAGGTACGGCGCATCGTCACCTACGATCCGATCAGCCGCCTGGTGCTCTCCGGGCCGTTCCCGGAGGAGTCCCTCAAGGCGATCGCCAAGCGGATCCGCGACGATCTGCTGGCCCGGGGCATCGATCAGGTCGACCTGTTCGGCGCCCGGGAGGAGGAGATCTGGGTCGAGGTCGAGCCCGAGACTCTGCGCCGCCTGGACATCACCATGGCCGAGCTCTCCGAGCGCATCGCGGCGAGCTCCCAGGACCTGCCGTCGGGCGACACCGGCGGCTCGACGGTGCGCCAGATCCGCTCGCTCGGGCTCGCCAAGGAGGCCGAGGGCCTGCGCGACATCGAGGTGCGGGCGCTGGCCAACGGCCAGAAGATCCGGCTGGGCGACATCGCCCGGGTCGAGGACCGTTTCGAGGAAGACGGCCAGGTGGCGAGTCGCTTCAACGAGCCGGCGATCGAGATCTTCGTCCAGCGCGCGACCACGGCCGATGCGCTCGAGGTCGCCGACATCGTCGACGGTTACTTGGAAGAGCTGATCCCAAGCCTGCCGCCCGAGCTGCGCCTGGAGCAGTACGACGTCGCCGCCGACCTGATCCGCGGGCGTGTCGACCTGCTGCTCAGGAACGGCGCCGGCGGCCTGATTCTGGTGGTCACGATCCTCTTCATCTTCCTCAACATGCGGGTTGCCTTCTGGGTCGCGGCGGCAATTCCGGTGACCATGCTGGCGACCATGGTGGTCATGCTGGCGAGCGGCCAATCGATCAACATGGTCAGCCTGTTCGGCCTGATCATGGCGCTCGGCATCATCGTCGACGACGCGATCGTGGTCGGCGAGCACGCCGAGACCCGCTACCGGGCCGGCGATCCGCCGCTGCTGGCCGCCGAACGCGGCGCCCGGCGGATGATCGTGCCGGTGTTCAGCTCGTCGCTCACGACGATCTGCGCCTTCATCCCGCTGTTCGCGATAACCGGCATCATCGGCCAGATCATCGAGGCGATCCCCTTGGTCATCGTCGCGGTCATCGTGGCCAGCCTGGTCGAATGCTTCCTGGTGCTGCCGGCCCATATGCGCGGCGCACTTACTCATGGCCCCTCGCGCGCTCGCTTGCGCTTCAACCGGGGTTTCGACCGCTTCCGGGACGGCGCCTTCCGCAGCCTGGTGGTGGCGGCCGTGCGCTGGCGCTATCTGACCCTGGCGGTCGCCCTGGGGGCCTTCATTTTGGCGATCGGCATGGTGGCCGGCGGGCGCATCGGCTTCGTCTTTTTCCCCCAGCCGGAGTCCGACCGCATTTACGCCAATCTGCGCATGAGCGCCTCGACCCCGCGCGAGCAGACCAAGGCCATGCTCGACGAGCTGGAGCGCGCGCTGCAGGCCGCCGAGACCAAGCTGACAGAGGGCGAGGACGATCTGGTGGTGATGAGCTTGGCGCGGCTTGGCGCCTCGGCCGACCCTAGCCAAATCGGCGCCGCAAGCGGCGGCCACATCGGCAGCATCGCCGTCGAGCTGGTGCCCTCGGACCAGCGCGAAGTGCGCACCGACAAGGTGATCGAGGCCTGGCGCGCCGAGGTCCGCGAGCTGCCCGTGGTCGAGGCCCTGACCATCACCGCGCCCCAGGGCGGGCCGCCGGGCCGCGAGGTCGACGTGCGCCTTTCGGGCCGGGACGCCGCCAGCCTCAAAGCCGCGGCCAACGAGGTCATGGCGCTTCTGGCGCGCTACCCCGGGGTCAACGAGATCGAGGACAACCTGCCTTACGGCAAGGAGGAGGTGATCCTCGAGGTCACCTCCAAGGGCAGGGCGCTCGGTTTCGACACGGAGTCGGTCGGCCGCCAGGTGCGCAACGCTTTTGAAGGCGCGATCGCCGACCGCTTCCCGCGCGGTGACGAAGAGGTCACGGTGCGCGTGCAATACCCGCGCGAAGGCATCGACCAGGCGGCGCTCGACCGGCTCTATCTGCGCGGGCCGACCGGTGCCGAGGTGGCGCTCAGCGAAGTGGTCTCGGTACGGCCCGAGCAGGGTTTTGCCCAGCTCAGGCGCGAGGACGGCGCGCGCCAGGTCGCGATCACCGCCGAGCTGGACGAGTCCCAGGCGACCATCGACAAGGTGATCGAGGCCCTGAATCGCGACGGCCTGGCCGAAATCACAGCGCGCCACGGTGTCACCGCCAGCTTCGCCGGCAAGGCCGAGGAGCAGGCCGAGACCCTGGGCGACATCCGCTTCGGCGCGATGATCGGCCTGGCCGCGATCTACATCATTCTGGCCTGGGTGTTCGCCAGCTACACCCGGCCAATCGTCGTGATGTCCCTGATCCCGCTCGCCTTCGTCGGCGCCGTCCTGGGCCACTGGCTGCTCGGCTACGAGCTGACCATCCTCAGCATCATCGCCATGGTCGGCCTGTCGGGCATCGTGATCAACGATTCGATCATCCTGGTCAGCACCATCAAGGCGCGCCTGGAGAAGGGCGAGGCGACCATCGAGGCGATCATCGACGGCACAAAGGACCGTCTGCGCGCGGTCATCCTGACCTCGGCGACGACGATCGGCGGCCTGACGCCGTTGCTGTTCGAGACCAGCCTGCAGGCCCAGTTTCTGATCCCCATGGCGATCACCATCACCTTTGGCCTGATGGTCACGACCTTCCTGGTGCTGCTGGTGATCCCGGCCATGATGGCAGCGCAAGACGACATCGGTCGCCTGATCGGCCGTTACGCAGGCAAGCCGGTGGAGGCGAACGCCTAAGCGCCGCCGTCCTCCAGGGCGCGGATCACCCGGCGCATGCCGAAGGCGATGAAGTTGCGTTGGACCAGGCCGACCGCGCGCACGTCGCCGGCCTTGAGCGCACGCAGCACTTCCGAGACTTCTGCCTCGAACTCCTCGATCACCTCCTGCCAGATGGTCTCGACCTGGCGAAACCAGAGGCGCGTGACCTGGAAGTAGTACTGATCCCACAGGCGGCGCAGGGCCTCGTTGCCGATCAGCTCGCGGATGATGAAGTGCAGCTCGTGGTTCAGCTCCCAGTAGGCCCGGTGATCCCGGCGCACGCCCAGCTGGCGCACCCGCGCCAAGAGGTCCTCGACCGCGGTGATGTGGCCGGGCGCGACCGGCCGGGGCGAAAGCTCGCCGACCATCTCGGCCAGCTTGAGGCGCAGCTCGTAGATGTCTTTGTAATGGGCCGGGTCGACCGAGGTGACGATGGTGCCGACGCCGTTCTTAGCCTCGACCAGGCCCTCGAAAGCAAGCCGATGCAGGATCTCGCGCATGGGCGTGCGGCTGACCCCGAACTCGGCCGCCAGCTCGCCCTCGCGCAAGAGCGTGCCTGGCGGGTAGTCCAGCAGGCCGATGCGCCGGCGGATCTCCTCGTAGATCGCTTCGAAGGGCACCCGCTTGGCGGGGCGGCCCGTGCTCGTCTGTGGCTGGTCCAGCGGCATCCTCGGGGCTCCGTCCTAGTGGTCGCTGAGCAGTCGGCCGGCGCCGGATATGACGTCGGTCACACCGGCAAGGCGCAGGCAGTCCCAGGCCATCGCCTGGTTGCTCGCGACCACCGGCTTACCGAGCCGTTGCTCGAGCGGAGCCAGGATGTCGATCGAGCGCAGGGCGCCACAGCTGATAAAGATCGCCTCTGCGTCGGGCCGGTCCAAGCTGGCGGCGAACTCGGCAATGAAGTCGGGCGCGACCCGCACCATGTCGCTGTCCTGCTCGATCTGCAGACCCTCGATCGCCAGCACCTCGAAGCCGGCGTCCGCCAGGTAGCGCGCCTCGAGCCGGTTGATCTCCTCCAGATAGGGGGTGGCAACGACAATGCGCCGAGCCTGCAACGCCTTGAGCGCGCGGATCACGCCGGTGATCAGGCTGGTCGCTTGGGCCTTCGGCTGGCCGCGCGCGAGCTCTTTCAGCACGACCTGCTCAGTGATTACGATGCTGCCCGAGGTGCAGGCGTAGCACACCACATCCAGACTGCCGTCGGGCAGGATGAGAGCGGCCGCCTCTGCCAGATCCTGGGCCATCGCGCCTAGGCTGTCGCAGGTGATCGAGTCCGGAATCGGTGCCCGGGTGAAGTGCACCCCCACATCGGGCGGCGCCAGGCGGCGCAGATCGTCCTCGATGGTCTGCTCCGTGGCCAACAGAACGAAGCCGAGCTTCGCGCGCGGGTGCCGGCCGGCGTCGTAGCGCACGGGCCGGGGAGGCTGGGTGGCCGTCTTCAGGGGTGCCAGCGACATGGGCTGATCCTCCACGTGGGCAGTGCTGTATGGAGCTTAATCTCAGTCATGACAAGGCTATTGTCGAAACGATCATGTTTCATGCTCCAGCTCGTCACTCCAGAGAGCGCCTTTCCTTACAGAAATTATCAGCAATTTACTATCCAAAAAAGATTTCACCGCCATCCATGAACGCGAGATCCAGGATCGTCGATAATCGCCGTTGACTCCCACTCTGTCAACCTGTATACACCTAAGCGGCGTGACTGTCCTGCACGAACGAGATCAGCTGCAGGCGATGGTTCGCATGCAATCGAAAAGATCCGAGATGGGAACGAGGGAGGCCAGCGATGATACGCGATGACCTGTTGACCAAGATGCTTGGCGAGCGGCGGACGACCCGCCGAGACTTCATGGTGGGCGCCACGGCGCTCGGACTCTCGGTCGCGGCGGCCAGCTCGCTCTGGTCCAAGGCGGCCCGGGCGGCGCCCAAGACAGGCGGCCACATGAAGATCGGCATCGGCGGCGGCGCTTCGTCCGATTCCCTCGACCCGGCAACCTATGACGCCACCTTCATGATCACGACGGGCAACTCGATCCGCAACAACATCACCGAGGTCGGACCGAACAACGACCTGCAGGGCGCGCTCGCGGAAAGCTGGGAAACCGGCGACGATGCCGCGACCTGGATCTTCAAGCTGCGCAAGGGGGTCGAGTGGCAGAACGGCAAGTCCCTGGAGCCGGAGGACATCGTCGTTTCCATGAACCTGCATCGGGGCGAGGAGTCCAAGTCCGGCGCCAAGGGCGTGGTCTCGGGCGTCAAGGACATCAAGGCCGATGGAAAGGACCGGGTGGTCTTCACCTTGAACAGCCCCAACGCGGACTTTCCGTACATCTTGACCGACTATCACCTCAACATGGTGCCGGCCAAGGACGGCAAGGCCGATTGGCAGTCGGGCGTGGGCACCGGCGCCTACACCCTGGAGCGCTTCGAGCCGGGCGTCGGCGCTCTGGTCAAGCTCAACCCCAACCGCTGGCAGCAGGATGTGGGCTTCGTGGACTCCGCCGATATCCTCCTGGTCAACGACAACAACGCGCGCCAAAGCGCGGTCGCGACCGGTGAGCTGCACGGGGTCAATCGGATCGACCTGAAGACCGTGCACCTGATGGAGAAGAACCCCAACGTTCGAGTACTTAACGTGCCGGGGCGGCTGCACCACATCTTCCCGATGAACAGCGACGTGGCGCCCTTCGACAACAACGACGTGCGCCTCGCCCTGAAGTACGCGATCGACCGGGACGACTATGTGGAGAAGATCCTCAAGGGCTTCGGGACAATCGGCAACGATTCGCCGCTCGGGCCGCCCTACCGCTACCACGCCAGCGGCATAGAGCAGCGCGGCTATGACCCGGACAAGGCAAAGCATCACTTGAAGAAGGCTGGTCTGGACAGCCTGGAAATCGACCTCAGCACCGCCGAGTTCCTGTTCTCGGGCGCGGTTGACGCGGCGATCCTATACAAGTCCCACGCCGAGCCGGCCGGCATCACGATCAACGTTCGCCGGGAACCCAACGACGGCTATTTCTCCAACATTTGGATGGTCAAACCCTTCTACACCTCCTACTGGGGGTCGCGCGCGACCGAGGATATGATCCTCTCGATCGCCTACTTGAGCGACGCGTCCTGGAACGAGACCCGCCAGAAGGATCCGCGTCTCGACAAGCTGATCATCGAGGCGCGCGGCGAGCTCGACGACACCAAGCGGGCCGGGCTTTACGCCGACGCTCAGCGCCTGATCCGCGACGAGGGCGGCGCAGTCGTGCCGGCCTTCTCCAACATGGTGATGGCCGTCAACGCGGCGGTCGGCACCAGCGATTCGATCGGCGCCAGCTGGGATCTGGACGGCGGCCATTGCGTCAAGCGCTGGTGGTTGACCTAGCGCACGGGCAACTGTCCGCGACCGTTTCTTCCTGCTCTTGTCGCTTGCCTTGGGCCGGTGCTTCGGAAGAGGGGCCGGCCCGCCTCTTTGTTTCCTCGCGCCGCGCGGCGGGCCGTGTTAAACTTGGGGCAGGAGGACAGGGATCCATCATGAAGCGAGAGCTAGATCCAGTCTGGAGCAAATCCCAAATCAAGGCCGGCCAAAAGATGAGCGAGGCCTGGGAAGCGTTCTTCTCCGCTGCCGAGGAACAGGGCGGCGGCGGTGGGAAGGCGGCCGCCGGCCTTGAGGGCAACGCCAAAGCCGATCTGACGGCCCGCCGCCACGAAACCGAGCTCTTCGGCTATCCCAACGTCGTGGGCGTGGCGAGCGGCCAGAGGGTCCGGCGCGGACAGCCGATCGGCGAGCCCTGTGTCACGGTCTACGTGGAGCGAAAGCTCCCGGAGTCCCAGTTGGCCGCGAAAGACATTTTGCCCAAGGAGATCGGGGGACTGCCGGTCGATGTGGTCGAGGTCGGTCAGCTCGGCGCGCTATAGGATTTGGTCTCCCCCATAACCGCCAAATAGGCATTGCGTCTTTTTGACGCTGGACGGCGCCGCCCATTGCGCCGCCGATAAGCCTGTGCGCTTTGCCACAGTGGCCCAAAGCATATTTGAGCCATAGTCCCCTGGTCAAAATAGCGCGGCCTGAGTCGGTTTCATTTCACAATCGGCGACGAAGGTCGTGCGAACCATTGAAGAGAAGGAACAGACCCATGACAGCAGATCTTTCGAGTTGGTCCCAAGCGGAGCGCACCTCCGGTGAAAAGAGCGCGGCGGCTTGGGAAGGTTTCTTTCACGGCATTCGGAAGGATTCCATCACGCGCGGAGAGGAGATCCAGGAAACAGCCCGGGTTACCGAGGTGCAGGATAAGCACGAAGCCGAGCTGCTTGCTCTCGACAACGTGGTCGGCGTCGCGCCGAGCTTGAAGATGAAAGGCGACAAACCGACCAAGTCCTGGAGCATGACCGTCCTGGTGGAGAAGAAGCCGGCCCTGGAGAAGGTTGCCAAGGCTTCGCGCATCCCCAAGGAGATTGCCGGCGTGAAGACCGACGTGGTCCAGGTCGGCAAGCTGGAGGCCTTGGTGTTCAACGCCCGAGTGCGCCCTGCCTTGCCGGGCTATTCGATCGGTCACCACAACATCACGGCTGGCACCTTCGGCTGCCTGGTGCAGGATATCCGGCGTTGTTGTTGCGATTTTCAGAAGAGCGACTGCTGCACGCCGACTGGCCAGGAATGCCAGAGCGACTACCTGATCCTCTCCAATAACCACGTACTGGCCAACAGCAATCAGGCCCAGCTCGGGGATTTGATCCTGCAGCCCGGCCCGGTCGACGGTGGCGTTTTTCCGGCCGACGGAATCGCTACTCTGGAGCGTTTCGAGCCGATCGTGTTCGGTGCCTCGGGCTACAATCTGGTCGACGCGGCGGTCGCCCGCCCGACCTTCACCCGCAACGTGATCCCCGCGATCATCGGCGCGGTCATTCCGCGCGGCGTCGATCAGGCGGTCGTCGGCGGACAGGTGATCAAGGCCGGGCGCACCACTCAGGTGACGGTCGGTCGGGTGCTGGCAACCAACGCCACGGTCAACGTCAACTTTGGCGCCTCGGGCGTGGCCCAGTTCCGCAATCAAATTATCACCACGGCGATGTCGGCGGGCGGCGATTCCGGCAGCCTGCTGATGGACGATGACTTGAATGGGGTCGGCCTGCTGTTCGCCGGCTCGCCATTCGTTACGATCCACAACCACATCGCCAATGTGGAGACCCATCTGGGTGTGCGGCCGGTGACCGCCCCGCGTTCCAGCTGACCTGACAAGGCGGGCTGCGAAACTGCGGGCCTAGCGGACCTGGATAGCCTCCGGCGTCTGGTTGGTCAGCACCTCGCAGCCCGCCTCGGTCAAAAGCACGCAGTTGGAGATGAAGTAACTGAAGTCGTTGCCGCGGCCGGTGTTGGTGAACCAGGAGTGGGCATGAAACACCATGCCCGGCTCGAGCACCCGGTCGCTGCCGGGCTTGAGGCTGGTGACGCCGCTGCCCCCGGTCCAGCTGGGCGGGAAGCCGATGCCCACCAGATAGCCGCAGTGATGGCGCCGGTAGTCGGTAAGACCGGCACCCCTGGCGACCTCCTGCCAGGCGTCGTAGACTTGGCCGGCGGTCGCGCCCGGCCGGATTGCCGCGACGATCGCCGCCATCCCGGCGATGGAAAGCACCGCAGCCTGTTCTGCGGCCTTCGGCGGTTGGCCCACGTGGACCAGGCGGCCCATGGGCGCTTGGTACTTCCTATAGGCCGCGCCGATCTCCAGAAAGACCGCATCGCCCCTGCGGAAGACGTCGCCGCGCCAGGTTGTGTGTTCCTCGCCCAGACGCCGGGTCGGCCGGATGAAGGGACCGAAGCCGGGATACTCGCTGCCGGCCAGGATCATCGCCCGGTGGCATTCGGCCGCGACCGCGTGGTCGCTGGCGCCGTCGTGAATCGCCGCGACCGCGGCCTGGGTGCCGGCGTCGGCGGCTCGGGCGGCGGCGCGGGTGTAGGCCTGCTCCAAGGGCGACTTAATCTGGCGCAGGTCATCGGCCAGGCCCGAGGCGTCGTGCCACTGGGCCTTGGGCATCTGGGCGATCAGGCGCTCCGCGCTATGGGGCGTCAGGAAGAGGCTGCGTTTCTCCAACCCCAGACGGCCGCTGGCCAGGCCCATGTCCTGAAGCGCCGCGGCCAGGGCGTCGGCCAGCTCCTCGTCGTCGCTATGGCCGCGAAATCCCGCGTTGGCGACTTGATTTTCGATCGTGATGCGCTCCATGGCGCGGGCCACCAGGACCATCTCGCCGGTTTGGGGCACGATCAGTGCATGGCAGGCGAAGAAGCCCCAATGGTCCAGGCCGGTCAGATAGTAGATCGTCTCCGGCACGGTGACGATCAGAGCATCCAGGTCTTGTGCGGCCAGGCGCTCCCTCAGGCGCGCCACCCGCCCGGCCAGCTCGTCGGGCGGAAAGACGGCGTGCGGTGATGCCAAAACCTGTTCGTCCATCGCGATTGCCTCCTCGATGCCAATAGCGCTTGATCCTATCTTAGACTAGCTATATACACCTATTAAAGCTGCATACAGCTATAAAATTCGAGGGAGTAAGACCTAGATGCTTGAGCTGACCAAGCAAAGGACCGCGGAGCTGCAGGACCGCCTAGCCGAGGAGGCGATCGACCTGGCGGTCATCACCGATCCGGACTCGATCGCCTTTCTGGCCGGATTCTGGGGCTATCTGGGCATCGAGTTCGGCCGGCCGACCCTTCTGCTGGTGCCGCGCGACGGGGATCCCATCGTGATCACGCCGTTGATGGAGCGGGAGATGGTCGCTGCCATGACCTGGGTCCAGGACGTGCGCCCCTGGCAGGACGACGGGCCGGAGAGCTGGCAAGCCGTGCTGGAAGGCGCGCTGGCCGAGCACAAGGCCGCCGTGCTCGGCACCGAGGGCGAGAAGACCGCCGGGCCGATCTCGGCTCACATGGCCGCCCATCACGGCGGGCGGACCCAGCGCCTGGTGACCGGCTTGATCAGCGCCATGCGGGTCATCAAGACCCCGCTCGAGCTGGACATCATGCGCCAGGCCGGCCAGGTGGCGATCGCCATGGTCGAGGCCGGCAAGGGCGCGCTGGCGGAAGGCGTGCCCGAGTACGAGGCCGCGCTTGCGGTGATCGCCGGCGGCTCACGCAAGGCGGCCGAGTTCCTGACCGACCGGGGCTGGGAGGCCTTCGTCTCGCCGGTCATCCACAACCTGCAGATCCTGCAGAGCGGTCACGATACCGCCATGGTGCACCGGCGCGCCAGCGTGCGCCGTTTAGGCCTCGGCGATCCGGTCTACTTCTGCTTCTGCAACATGGCGAACTTCAAGCAGTACAAGCTGGGCTTTGACCGCCAGTTCTTCATCGGCGAGGTCAGCGACGACAAGGCGCGCGACTACGAGCGCACGATCGCCGCCCAAGGTGCCGCGCTGGGCGCGATCCATGCCGGTGCGATCGCCGAGGAGGTGCACTTCGCCGCGGCCGAGGTCTACCAGGCTGCCGGCTACGGCCCGGGTTACCGCACCGGGCGCTCGATCGGCATCTCCTACCTGGAGGCGCCGGAGCTCAAGGCTGGCGACAAGACCGTGCTGCGCGAGGGCATGACCTTCGCGGTCGACGGCGGCATCACGGTCGACGGTCAGTATGGCTGCCGGGTCGGCGATTCCATCGTGGTCACCAAGGAGGGCTTCGAATACCTGACGCCCTTTCCGAAAGAGCTGACGGTGGTGTGAGGCATGAAGCCCACCAAGGAGACCCTGCAGCGAATGCTGGCCGAGCTTGACGGCCATGCCTGGCGCGACGCCGAGCTCGAGGAGCTGGTCGAGCCACGCCTCGGCATCATCACCGGCCTGGCCGAGCTGCTCGAGGATCTGGAGCGCCTGCGCAAGAGCGACCTGCCGGGGCTCGACGGCGCGTGAGCGATCCCACGACGCTATCGGTGATCGCCCTGGCCGAGCAACTGGCCAATCGGGCGCTCGACAGTCGGGCGGTGGCCGAAGCTTTTCTGGCGCGCATCGCCGCGCAGAACCAGACCAGCAAGGCCTTCATCGCGGTGCTCGGCGAACGGGCCCTGACGCGCGCGGCCGGCGCCCAGGAGAGGGGGCCTCTGCACGGCGTGCCCTACGGCGCCAAGGACCTGTTCCACGCGGCCGGGGTGGCGACCACCGGCGGCTCGCGGGCCGGGCTCGACACTATCGCCGAGGAGGACGCCGAGGTGATCGCCACGCTCGAGGCGGCTGGCGGGCTGCTGCTCGGCAAAACCAACCTGCACGAGTATGCCTATGGCGCGACTGGCGAGAACGCGCACTTCGGTACCTGTCCCCATCCCGACGATCCAAGCCGCCTTGCCGGCGGTTCCTCGAGCGGCTCGGGGGCGGCGGTGGCACGTCGTCTCGTGCCCTTCGCGCTGGGCACCGACACCGGCGGCTCGGTCCGGGTGCCGGCCGCGCTCTGCGGCATCGTCGGCTTCAAGCCGAGCCACGGGCGGCTGTCCTGCGAGGGCGTGATTCCCTTCGCTTGGAGTCTCGACCACGTCGGCCTGATGACCCGGGGGGCGGCCGACGCGCGCTTCCTTTTCGCGGTCCTAAGCGGCGCCGTGCAAGGGCAGGGGGATCTCGTGGGCCTGCGCCTGGGCGTGCCCCGGGCGACCTTCGCTGGGCGCTGCGATCCGCAAGTCGAGACGGCTTTCGAGGCGCGGCTCGAGGCTTTGGCCAGGGCCGGCTGCCGCCTGGTCGATGTCGCCCTGCCCGATACCTCCATGGCGCGCAGCGCATCGCTCGCCGTGCAGATGGCCGAGGCGGTCGCCTATCACCGGCCGAACCTGGAGGTCAACGGCGCGCTCTATTCCCAGGAGTTCCGCGCCGGCCTGGCCTTGGGGCAGGTCTTGCGCGCCGAACATTACGTCAACGCCCAGCGCCAGATGGCCAAGTACCGTCGCCAGGCGGCCGCCCTGTTCACAGACGTGGATCTCTTGGTCCTGCCGACCTGCCCGATTACCGCGCCGCCGATCGGCCAGCCCTTTGTCGAGATCTCCGGCGAGCGCGCGCCGACCGGCAACGCGGTGACCCGCTTCACTGGATTCTTCAACATGACCGGCCAGCCGGCGATCACCTTGCCCATGGGCCGCGACGCCGAAGGCCTACCCATGGGCCTCCAGCTGGTCGCAGCGCGCGACCAGGACGCGGCCCTGCTCGATGCCGCCGTGGCGGTCGAGCCGGTGGTGTCGTGCTGATCGTCATGAGGAGTCTGGAAACATGCCGCATTCCATGATTCCATGGTCCGACAATTCAAGGCATTGGAGGGTCCATTGCCAAAGGTCCTGAGCCCGGCTGAGATCGAGTCTTACGAGCGGGACGGCTTCCTGGCCCCGGTCGAAGTGATGAGCGCTGAAGAGGCGCGCGATGTCCGCGCGCGGCTCGAGGCAGCGGAGACCTACTATCCGGAAGCCTTCGGAGGGGCCGGGCGAAACAACGCCCATCTGCTGTTGGGCTTTTTGGACGCCATCGTTCGCGACGCCCGGGTGCTGGATGCGGTCGAGGATCTGATCGGGCCCGACATCCTGGCCTATGGCACGGTGATCTTCGCCAAGGATCCCGGCGGCCCCGGTTACGTCAGTTGGCATCAGGACGGCGCCTACATGGGCCTAGATCCTTTTCCCGGGGTCACCGCCTGGCTCGCCTTGACGCCGAGCACGCCCGAGAGCGGCTGCATGGCGATGATCCCGGGCAGCCACCGTCTGGGCCGGCGGGACCACCTGGAGACCTTCGCCGAGGAAAACATCCTGACCCGGGGCCAGGCGATCCAAGGGGTCGAGGCGGCGGCCGCGGTCGAGTTGGTGCTCGCGCCCGGCCAGATGTCCCTGCACCATCCCTGGGTGATCCACGGCTCCCAGCCGAACCGGGGGGCCGACCGGCGCATCGGCTTTGCGATCCAAAGCTATGTCGCGCCCAGCGCCCGCCAGGTGCTCGGCGCAGGCTATGCCCAGCTTGTGCGCGGCGATGACACCTATGGTCACTTCGAGCCGCTGCCATCCCCTAGGGCGGACATGGACCCAGGATCCCAAGCGGCGCGCGCCGAGGTCAACGGGGCCTGGGCCGAAATCCTTTATCAGGGCGCCGAACGGCGAAGGGACTACTGAGCGGTACCCGGGTGATCGCCGCGGAAGTCTTTCAGCTCTTGCTGCGCCAATTGGCATCCACGACGCGCTGCACCATGGGCGCGAAATGGGAAAAGGGCGGCGTATCCTCGCCCGCGCGTTTGCCCGCGTCGTCGAGATGGCGGACCTGGAGGATCGCTTTCAGGTTGGGGTTCTTCTCGAAACGGGCCACTTCCTCGGCGGCCATCGGCCCGCCCTGGAGATGGAGGGAATGGATCGAGGCAGGGGAAAGGCGCTCGAGGTATTCCGGCCTTACGGCGCAGAGATAGCGCTTGGCGGCGACGTGGTGGCGCACGCAGTCGACCACCTCCTCGGGAAAGAAACGCTCGAGCACTTTCGCCCCGGCCTCTTCGTGATAGCGATCCGCGGTGTCTGCCATGGTGAAGGTGCCGAACTCACTGGTGAAATGGCCGATGTCGTGCAGCAGCGCCGCGACCACGATGGTCTCGGGCTGGCCGGCCCGCTCGGCCATCGTGGCGCCTTGGAGCATGTGTTCGGCCATGGTCACGGATTCGCCGAGGTACTGCTCGCCGCCGCGCCGCTCGAAGATGTCCGCGAGGAAATCGACGATGGTGTCGCAGGTCAGATGCGCAGGGTCCGCTTGGGTCATGCCGCTGTTTCCTCCAGGGAGGCCAGAGTCGATAACAGCCCGTCCTTGTCCGCATAGCAACCCTGCAGCCAGCGAGAGCCGGTTCCGGAATAGGCGCTGCGGGCGTGAAGCACGCGGGTGTTGTCGACGATGAAGCTTTCGCCAGGCGCCAGCTTGAAGGTGACGCCCATGGCCGGATCGTCGATCAGGGCGGAAAACGCCCGGTAGGCGCCGTAGTAGGCCGTCATCTTGTCGAAGGGCACGTCCAGAATTGGGGCCACGGAGCGGTTGTTGAAGCGAATCCCGATCACTTGACCGTCCGGCGAAAGCTCGATCATCGGGCGGCTGGCGCGCAGGCGCACGCCTTTGCTGCCCTCGTAGGCGAAGCGCGCCGGGTGGCCCGACAGCAAGGCAAAGCTGTCCGGGCTCGTGGCCTTTAGGCGCTGGGCCGCGCGAAATCCGTCCACCACGATGGACTCGCCACCGTCGGCGGAATTTTCCAGGCAATAGAGGACCTGCAGGGAGGGCACGGGATCGCGGTAAGGATTGTCCGTATGGGCCTGGAGGCCGAGACCCGTGTAGGCGAGGTTCGTCGGGTTGACCTCGGTTCGCACCTCGAAGGTGCGGCCGTAGTTGGTCTCGCGGATAAAGCCGAACTGCGCGGTGACGCGGACCACCGCGCCCGGCTCGACCGGTCCGCCGGTCAGCTTGGCGAAACCGAACCGCCCGATAGCCGACAGCCACGCGCGCCGCGCTTTTGGATCCTGGTCGACAACACGCCAGGTGAAGCTGGGGACCGTCAGCGTACCGTCCCAGGTCTCGACGGTCTCGGGCAGCCAGCCGCTGTCCGCCCGTTGCGGGCGGTCGTAGACATTGTCCGCCAGCCAGCGCGCCGGATAGGTCGCGACCTTGTCGTCCGGCCGGAACCTGACCGACAAGGTCGCACCGTCGGTCTCCGCCGCCGCGATGGCCGTTTCCTCGGGCAGCTCCCCAACCGTGATGAGCCTCTGCCCGTTTCCAGGCGCGCGGGTGCTCGGGTCGAGCGCGTTGTCGCGCAGCCAAAGGGCGTGGAAGCGGGCCGTCCGGCCTGACTCGAACTTCACCGTCAGGAAGGCGCT
Organism: Pseudomonadota bacterium; assembly: GCA_039029395.1. Taxonomy (GTDB): domain Bacteria; phylum Pseudomonadota; class Alphaproteobacteria; order Kiloniellales; family JAKSDN01; genus JBCCGG01. The sequence continues at coordinate 18,090 of JBCCGG010000035.1, forward strand.
GGAACCATCGACGCTGACACTTCGCAACATGGGTGGATCTCCGATCTTGAACAGCTTTGCACTTGCCAAGATAGGCCCAGGCCTACATCATTTAAACTAATAGAAATATGCTCTGAGATATAGAATTTCTAATGAGTAAGCGATCGAGCAAAACCGGGCTGCCGCCACTGGACTGGCTTCGCGTGTTCGAGGCTGCCGGTCGTTTGGGAGGCTTCTCCGCGGCCGCTCAGGAACTTGGCCTGACCCAAGCCGCGGTGAGCCAGCACATGAAAAACCTCGAGACCTGGCTCGGGCGTGCCTTGTTTCTTAGGCGGGCGCGGGGTGTATCCCTTACGGTCGAAGGCGAAAGCTATCTGCCCCTGGTCAGGGATGCCCTGCGGGCGCTCAGCGAAGGCACCGAGGACCTTTTCGGTCAGAGCCCGACGGAGCTTCGCGTGGCCGGGCTGTCATCCCACCTCGAAGCGCTGGTGATCCCCCGCATCGAGCCGTTCCTGAAGGCCCATCCCGCGGTCCGCCTGGTAACGGATTCGATCCCCAGGCGCTCGGACTTCGACCTGGAGAAGACCACGCTTCAAGTCAGGTTCGGACGTGGCGCCTGGCCCGGACGCACCGCGGTCCTGCTGCACCGCGAGATCTTGGCGCCGATGGCGCCTCCCGGAACAAAGGAAGCGCGGTGGCGCGACCTACCGGCGATCGAAATCAGAGGGGAGCGGCCGGGTTGGCGAGATTGGGCACGGGAAAGCGGTAGCCGGGCGCCGAGCGGCGCCAGTCTCAGCGTGGACTCCATGGCACAGGGTCTATCGGCGGCCAGCTATGGACAGGGGGTGGTGCTCGGCTCCACCGTGCTGGCCCGCAGTCATCTGATGGTAGGTCAAGTGAAAGCGCTCGCTTTGCCGGCGCTGCCGACCGCCGACGGCTACTGGCTGACCTGGCCGGACGGCGAATTGCGCTCGGTCAAACACAAACGACTCGTGTTAGACCTCAAGGACGCCCTCTCGACGGATTGAAGCCATGCTCCAAACGACAGAGACCCCCGCCACCGGGGGGTGTGGCGAGGGTCTCGTCGTCATGCTGCCCGACTTTGGGGGGCTTTGACCACTGCTCGTCTTAGACGTAGCGGGCGGTCAAGAGGGGCAGCAGGTTCGGGCTGATCTGGTCGTAGACGTGATCAGTCACGTTCGGGCCGCGTTTGGCCGACTTGGCCACGTTGCGCTGCTTGAGCAGGAAAAGCTTCTGGGTCATGGCGGTATCCTCCGTTCCTGAGGCTGTGCCGATGGGGTTCGATCCGGACCTTACACGTACCGCGCGTTGACGAGCGGCAGCAGGTTCGGGCTGATTTGGTCGTAGGCGGTCGGCCGGAGCGGCCGGACGGCCTTGGACCTCTGGCTCAGAAGAGCGGCAATCTTGGTCATTTCCTTGTCCTCCGGTCTTGACCGGGCGGCGCCCGGTCCGTTTGTTGTCTCGGAAGGAGCATGTGGTCATTTTGACCCCCCGCACAAATACCGAGAACACCGATCTGACATGCAATTTCAGCATTGCTCGCGGGATCCGAACGGCACGGAAATTGCATGGCAAGTCGAGTCTGAAGAGAACTCTTCAAATCATTGGCTTAGTTAACAAACTGTGGAGATGACCCAATGGCGAATCGGCCCGATCTGAAGACCCTCAGCGTCCATGCTGGCGAGGAGTTGGACGAGGAATTCGGTGCCATCGCGCCGCCGCTGATCTTGGCCAGCAGTTTCGCCGTGCACCCCGATGCGGTCGGCTTTTCGGCCTACGACTACGAGGATCAGGCGCCCTACTTCTACAGCCGCTGGTCCAACCCCACGGTGCGCCGCCTGGAGCGCAAGCTGGCTGCCCTGGAAGGCGCAGGCGATGGGGTCTGCTTCGCCTCGGGGATGGCGGCGATTTCTGGGCTGCTGCTGCACAAGCTGAGCGCCGGCGACCATCTGGTCCTGAGCAACGCCTGCTATGCCGCGGTCGCCGAGTTGGCCCACGACACTCTCCCGCGCATGGGAATCGAAGCGAGCGCGGTCGACACCAGCGACCTGGCGGCGGTCGAGGCGGCACTTAGGCCCACCACCAAGCTGATCTACATCGAGACCCCTTGCAATCCGATCCTGCGCCTGGCCGATGTCCAGGCGATTGCCGCGCTCGCCAAGGCCCGTGGCGCGGAGCTGGCGGTCGATTCAACCATCGCGACGCCGCTCGGCTTGCAGCCCATCGCACTGGGCGCGGACTACGTGGTCCATTCGCTGACCAAATACCTCTGCGGTCACGGCGACGCGCTTGGCGGCGTGGTGCTGGGCGCGGCCGATAAGATCGACGGTCTGCGCAAGGAGTCCCTGGTCCATCTGGGCGGCCTGTTGGGCGCCTTCGATGCCTGGCTGATCTTGCGTTCGCTTCACTCACTGCCGGCGCGCATGGCGGCCCATCAGGCGGGCGCCGCCGAGGTCGCGGCCTATCTGGAGGCCCACCCCCGGATCGAGCGGGTGCTCTATCCGGGCCTGGCCAGCCACCCCCAGCACACGCTGGCAAAGTCTCAGATGAGCAACGCCTCCGGCCTCTTGGCCTTTACCGCCCGGGACGGCGCGGCGCTTGCCCGGCGGCTCGCCGAGCGCCTCGAGGTCTTCACCTACGCGGTTTCGCTCGGCAAATCCAAGAGCCTCATCTTCTACATCCCAACTGACGATATCCAACGCACCTCGTTCCGCTTGAGCGAGGCCGATCTGGCCGCCTACCGGGCCTGGGCCGGGGAGGGGGTGTTCCGAGTCTCGGTCGGCCTGGAGCGCGCAGAGGACCTGATCGCGGACCTGGAGAAAGCGCTCGCGGACTGAGCCCGCCAATTGCGCTTGTGCCCGAGATTGGGTATCCTTGCGAAGTATCAACAGTTGTTTGGATTCTTGCGGCGGCGCTTAACAACTTCGGGAGGAGCTAACCAATGCACATAATAAGAAAACTAATGGTGGCAATGGTCTTTTGTGCTACCGCAGGCGTAACGACCGCCCAGGCAGAGATTCTTATCGGTGTGGCTGGCCCGCTGTCCGGACAGTATGCCTGGTCCGGCGAGCAGTTCCTGGTCGGCGCCGATATGGCGGTTGGAAAGATCAACGCCGCCGGCGGTGTTCTAGGCCAGCAGGTTCGGCTGATACCTGGCGACGATGCCGCGGATCCGGAGCAAGCGGTCGCGGTGGCGAACAAGCTCGTCAGCGACGGTGTTGTCTTCGTCGCAGGCCATTGGGCATCCGGTGCCTCGATCGCGGCTTCGAAGGTCTACGAGAAAGCCGGAATCCTGATGATCTCGCCGTCCTCCACGAACCCGCGGCTGACCGACGAGGGCGGGCCCAATGTCTTCCGGGTCTGTGGCCGAGACGACCGCCAGGGGGTCGTGGCTGGCGATTATCTGGCCGACAGCTGGGGGAGCACGAAGATCGCCATCCTTCACGACGGCGCGGCCTACGGCCAGGGCCTGGCCGAGGAGACCAGGAAGCAGCTCAACAAGCGCGGTGTGTCCGAGGCGCTCTACGAAAGCTATGCGCCAGGCGAGGTCGACTATTCGCCGCTGGTCTCGCGCATGCGGGACGCCGGCATCAACGTGCTTTTCGTCGGCGGCTACGCGACCGAGGCAGGCCTCATGGTGCGCGAGGCGCGGGATCAGAACTACGATCTCCAGATCATCGCCGGTGACGCTCTCTCGACCTCGGACTTCTGGCTGATCACCGGGCCCGCCGGGGAGGGCACCCGCTTCACCTTCTTCCCCGATCCGCGCACCAGGCCCGAGAATGCCGCCCTGATCGAGGAGTTTCGCGCCAAGGGCGTGGAACCTGACGGCTACACGCTCTATGCCTATGCCACCGTGCAGGTCTGGTCGCAGGCGGTCGCGCTGGCGGGCACCCTGGAGCTCGACGCGGTGATCGCCGCCCTGCGCGGTAACGAGTTCGATACGGTTCTTGGAAAAATCGCCTTCGACGACAATGGCGACATTACCGATTCAGGCTTCGCCTGGTACACCTGGAAGGACGGCGACTACGTGCCACTGCCGTGAGGTTCAAGCGGGGGCGGTCGGGACCATTCGGCAGCCCGCGACCCAAGATGGGAGACAAGAACCATGAATAAGTTGGCGTTTGCGTTGGTCGACAAACTGCCGGCCTACGACGGGCTGCAGACCGAGGACGGCACCTACCAAGGGGTCAACGGGAAGTACTTCCCCTTCAGTATCTACGTCTAAGCGGCAAAGGCCTTCATGCTTCATCACCTCGGTGTTCGCTGGCGCCTCCTCATCGCCTTTTTCGGTATAAGTGCCTTTGCCGTCCTCGCCGCGGTTGCCGCTGTCTACGCCATCGTCGCGATCGGCGGTGTGCTTGACCGCATCACACATCAGCGGGTGCCGGCGGCGATCGGTTCGCTGGAGGTTTCGCGCCAGGCCGAGCGCATCGTCGAGGCGGCCCCGGCCCTCTTGGCGGTCACCACGACCGCCCAGCGCGAGGAGCTGACAGCCTCGATCACAGCCGGTGTCGAGCACCTCAATGGGTTGGTCGCCGGACTCAAGGGCGAGGAGATCGACGCCTCGGCGCTGGAAGCGATCGACCTGGCGGTTACCCGGCTCGGCCAGAACCTGACGGCGCTCGATTTCTTGGTCAGCAGCCATCTGGCGGCCGCCGAGCGCAAGCGGACCATGCTCTTGGATCTGTCGCGCACCACCCGGGCGGCCCAGCGGGTGCTGGGGCCGGGCATCCTCGTGCTGGACGCGAAGTTTTCCCAGCTGCAAAAGGCTGTCGCCGATCCCGAGCTGACGACAGAGGATCGCGCCGCAGTGACGGACGAGCTGACCGAAACGATCTCCGCGTTTCTGCCCCTGCAGAAGTCCCAAGTCGAGGTTTCGGCGATCAATGACATGCTCTTGAAGGCCGCCTCGTCGGACAGCCGCGCCGATTTGGAGTTGGTGTCCTTTCCCTTGCGCAAGTCCTTAAGCAACCTGGAGCGCTTGATCGAGAACCTGGGTGCCAACCAGCGCAAATTCTTGCGCCCCCAGCTCACCAGATTCGTGGTTCTCTCCGTCGGCCCGGAAAGCGTTCTCGAGGCGCGCGCTAAGGAACTGGAGCTGATCGCCAATGGGGAGCAGCTGATTGCTGAGAACGCCGACCTTTCGCGCCAGCTGACCGAAGCCGTCGAGGTGCTGCTCGCCCAGGCCAAGGAGGATATCGCGACCGGCAACCTGGAGGCCGGATCGGTTCAGGAGATCAGCACCTGGGTCATGATCGCCGTCGTTGCGCTCAGCCTGATCAGCTCCACCTTGATCGTCTGGCTCTACGTCAACCGCAACCTGATCGGCCGCCTCACCGCGCTCAGCGATTCCATGCTGGCGATCGCCGGCGGCAACCTGCGTGCGCCACTGCCCAAAGCCGGCGGCGGCGACGAGATCGGCCACATGGCCGAGGCGCTCACGGTGTTCCGGGACACCGCGATCGAGATCGAGGAGAACAATCTGCGCGAGATCGAGGCGGCCCGCCGCCGGCTGGTCGACGCGATCGAGAACTCTTCGGAGGGCTTTGCCTTCTACGACGCCCAGGAGCGCTTGGTGATCTGCAACACCCGCTACAAGGAGCTGCTCTACCCGGAACTGGATGTGGTGATCGAGCCGGGCACGCCTTTCGAGTCGATCATCCGAAGCGCCGCCAAGGTCGGCCTGATCACCGATGCCCAGGGGCGGGTCGAAGAGTGGGTCGAAGAGCGCTTGGCGGCCCATCGCAATCCCAAGGGAACGATCCTCCAGCAGCGTGGCGACGGGCGCTGGATCATGATCAGCGAGCGCAAGACCCGCGACGACAGCACGGTCGCGGTCTACACCGACATCACCGAGCTCAAGCGCCGGGAGCAGGAGGCCGAAGAGGCGAGCCGGGCCAAGAGCCAGTTCCTCGCCAATATGAGCCACGAGCTGCGCACGCCGATGAACGCCATTCTGGGCTACACCGAGCTGATCTCCGACAACATCTATGGCGAGTTGCCCGACAAGGTGCGGGAGGTCATGGAGCGGATCGACCACAATGGTCATCACCTGCTCGGCCTGATCAACGACATCCTCGATCTCTCCAAGATCGAGGCCGGACAGCTCGATCTCGTGCTCGAGGACTACTCCCTAGGGCACGTGGTCCAGTCGGTGCTTTCCACGGTCGAACCCCTGGCGGCGGAGAAATCCCTCGAGCTGGTGACCGAGGTCGATCCAGATTTGCCGGTCGGTGTCGGCGATGAGCAGCGCATCACCCAGGTGCTCTTGAATCTGGTCGGCAATGCCATAAAGTTCACCGACGAAGGCCGGGTCACGGTGGCGGTCACCCGCTTCGAGGAGACCTATAAGGTAGCGGTCAGCGATACCGGCGCCGGCATCTCGGAACGGGATCAGGTGACCATCTTCGAGGAGTTCCGCCAGGCCGACAATTCCAACACGCGGGAAAAGGGCGGCACCGGCCTGGGACTCGCCATCGCAAAGCGGATCATTGAGATGCATGGTGGGCGGATCTGGGTCGAATCGATCTTGGGCGAGGGCGCGACCTTCTCCTTCACCCTGCCGGTGCGCGCAGAGCCGGCAAGAGAGGCTTCATGAAGAGACGTATTCTGGTGGTCGAGGATCAGGAAGACAATCGGCGCATCATGCGCGACCTCCTGACTAATGCCGAGTTCGAGGTGATCGAGGCGGTCGACGGCCTCAAGGGTTTGAGCGCTGCATCGCAGGAACGTCCGGACCTCATTATCATGGACATTCAGCTGCCGGGTCTCGATGGCCTGGAAGTGACCCGCCGGATCAAGGCCGATCCGGAGATCTCTCATATCCCGATCATCGTCGTGACCTCCTTCGCGATGAGCGGCGACAATCAAAAGGCGCTGGAGGCTGGCAGCGATGCCTATTTCTCCAAGCCGGTCAGTCCGCGCGGCCTCTTGGCCAAGATCCGCGAGTATCTGCCCTGAGCCGGGGCGAGGAGCGAACCTTTGAGAAACCCGCCCCACATCCTCATCGTCGACGACAATCCGGCCAACCGGGACATTTTCGAGACTCGCCTGGCGATTCACGGCTACGAGATCTACACCGCCAGCGACGGCGAGGAAGGCTTGGCGCTCGCACGGGAGCGGCTGCCCGACCTGATCCTGCTCGATGTCATGATGCCCAAGATGGACGGCATCGAGGTTTGCACCCACCTCAAGCAGGACGAAAGCCTGCCGTTCATGCCGATCATCCTGGTGACCGCCAAGTCCGATCCCAAGGACGTGGTGGCGGGCCTGGAGGCGGGCGCCGACGAGTACCTCACCAAGCCGGTCGACCAAACCTCACTGGTCGCCCGGGTCAAGTCCATGCTGCGCATCAAGGCGCTCTACGACCAGACCCAGGAACAGGCCGCCGAGCTCTCCACCTGGAACGAGACCCTGCAGCAAAAGGTCGAAGACCAGCTCGGTGAACTGGAGCGCTTGAGCGCTCTCAAGCGCTTCTTCTCGCCCCATTTGGCCGAGCTCATCGTGACTACGGGCAAAACCGAGTTCATGGAAAGCCACCGGCGGGAAATCACCGTGGTGTTCTGCGATCTGCGCGGCTTCACCGCCTTCTCGGAGACCGCCGAACCCGAGGAGATCATGCGGGTGCTGCGCGAGTACCATCAATCGGTCGGCCCTCTGATCTTTCAGTTCGAAGCGACCCTGGAGCACTTCGCGGGCGACGGCTTGATGGCCTTTTTCAACGACCCCATGCCTTGCGAGGATCCGGCGCCGCGGGCGATCCGCATGGCCGTGGCCATGCAGGAGGTGGCCGGCAAGCTGGTCGAGAAATGGTCGGCGCGCGGGTTCGATCTGGGCCTCGGGATCGGCATTTCCCTGGGCTACGCCACCTTGGGCCAGATCGGCTTCGAGGGGCGCTTCCATTACGGCGCCATCGGCTCGGTCCTGAACCTGGCGTCGCGCCTCTGCGATCAGGCCGAGGGCGGCCAGATCTTGATCACCCCGCGGGTTCAGGCTGAGGCCGGCGGTCTTGCCGAGGTCGAGGACCTGGGCGAGCTGACGCTCAAGGGCTTCATGAAACCGGTCAAGGCCCTGCGCGTGGTCAGCCTGAACGAGCCGGCATCCGAAGACGCGGCCAGCGCGGGCGAGTGAGCGCGCCCTAGGCGGGCACTTGGCCGACGCAGCGGAAACCCAAGCAGCGGCCGCGCGCCAAGGGCCGGCGGCCCCGGCGATAGGAAGAGCGGGCCAGCTCAACCGGTCCGACCCAGCTGCCGCCCCGTTCGCTGCGCACGCCGGTGTCGGGCGCCGATTCCGAGCCGTTCCGGGCCTTCTCGTAGGCCTCTGGGTCGTACCAGTCCCGGCACCATTGCCAGACGTTGCCGGCCATTTGCAGGAGCCCGAAGGGCGAGACGCCGGAGAGCGCGTGCACCGGAAGCAGCGGCAGTTCACTTGCCGTGGCGTAGCGCGCACGCATGACGTGGAGCCCGGCATTGATCTCGCCGGGATAGGGCGCGCGCTCGCCCCAAGGCCAGCGGCGCGGGCGCGGCCCGCGCGCGGCGTACTCCCACTGGGCCTCGCTCGGCAGATAATCGCCGCCAGCCTCGGCCCAAACGCGCCAATCGGCGCCGTTCGCCCAGAGGGCATAGGCCTTTGCGCCGAACCAGGAGACCAGCACCATCGGCCAGGTCTCGGTGCCCGGATAGGGCACCCAAAAGCCCCGTTCGCGCCGCAGCGGCTGCTGAGCGAAGCGCCGCTCGTCCTCCGGCAGCCTGAACCAGGCCCGCTCGGTGGCCTCGTCGAGAGCGCCGATGCTGTTGAGGAAGCGGCAGTAGGCGGTGGTGGAGACGATCTCCTCGTCGATCAGGAAGGGGGCGAGCTCGAGCTGGTGCAGAGGGCGTTCATCTGCCCCGGCATCCGGCTCCTCGCTGCCGAGCTCCACCGGTCCGCCCGGCAAGCGCAGGCAAGCCATGCCGTCGGTCAAGCGCCGGAAGCGCTCGACGCCTTGTTGGTTTGGGCCAAGGGCCCGGTACAGTGACTTGGGGGCGGATTCCAGCAGGCCGCCCAGCTGGGCAAAGGTGTCGCGGGTCGCCGGTGTGGGCCGCACACCCGCTGCGGGGCGCGGCGCCGGGGGCGGGTTGCGCCAGCGCAAGTGGACCAGCTCGGCCATGTCGCCGACCGTGAAGTCGGCGCGGGTGAAGACCTCCTTGTAGACCAAGTCGCCGACCTCGTCGGGCTCGGGTAGAGTGAGCTGGAAGTAATCCTCGACCGCCATGACCAACTTGACCAAATCCAGGCTCTCGACGTGCAGGTCGTCGACCAGCCGGCTGTCCAGCGAGATTTTGTCCCGGTCGACGCCGATATGCTCAATCGTGATGTCGATGACTCGAGCTTGAATTTCATTCAATGGCGGTCGGACTTTAGGGCTCTCCAAGGACGCGATCAGGGCTTCGGCGACATCGTTCATGAGTGAGCCTCCTTGCAAATGAAAAGGGTACCAGGCTGATGCATCACAACTCTAAGATTGGGTCCGTCCCCCGGGCGCGCAAGGCCGATAGCCCGGGCGCGGCCCATTGTCGCGATAACGCTCGGGGAGCGATCGCGCGGCGGACTCGTATCATTGGCCATGCTATGGTGGGCGTCGGTCAGTCAGGGAGTGTCATCGTGAGCTTTTCAAAGGAACGGCGCGGCGTGGTTTGCGGCCTTGTGTGCTGTGTCGGCCTCGCGGGCTGCGCGGGGATCGGCGATGAGGCGTTGCCGCCGGAGGTAAACTTGATCAACATTCGCCCGGTGGAGGCCCAGGTCTTCGAGCAGCGCTTCGACGTGGATCTTCGGATCATCAATCCGAACGACTTCGATCTGGATCTGGATGGCCTGACCTTCAATCTGGATGTCAACGGCTCGCGCTTCGCCTCTGGCGTCTCCAACCAGGCCTTCACCGTGCCGCGCCTGGGCGAGACCAAGACCACGGTGACCGCCTCCACAAGTCTGTTCGATATCTTCCAGCAGTTCCTGACCATCGCCGAGCGAACGGATCTCTCGTACAAGATTTCGGGCCTGGCCTATCTGAACCACTTCGCCAAGCGCCGGGTGCCCTACGAGGCCTCCGGCCGCCTGGACTTCCCGCCCGGCCTGGCGCCGGGCCGCACGCTCGTGCCGATTGCGCCGCAGTCCTAAGCCGCCAAAGTCTTGCCCAGCGCGGCAATATGCGCCGGGCCAATGCCGCAGCAGCCGCCAATCAAGATGGCGCCGGACTCGGTCCAACGCTCGGCCGCGGCGACGAAGGCCTCCGGTGCGCAGACCTCCTCGAACCGCCAATTGGGGTACGCGAAGCGCCCGGAGTTGGGATAGACCGCGAGCGGGCCGGACCAATGGGCCCGGGCAATCTCGAGCGCCGGGTCGCTGACATCCAGATCCGAATGCATGATCGCCAGGATGGCCGGTAGGCCCTCGGGGAGCTTCGGCAAAACCCCGTTCAAAGCGTCCTCCAGGCTCATTGGCGAAAGGCCGACCTCGCGCGCCAGCGTCTCGACGCTCCGGTCGTCCGGGCCCCAGATGCAGGTGAAGCCGGGCATCACCGGCAAGCCGAGGGGCGCCACGGCCTCGATCATGGCCAGGGTGATCTCCACGTCGCACAGCATTTCCAGGGCGAAGAGATCGCAGCCGGCGTCGCGCAACACCTCCGCCTGCTCCCGGAAGTTGGCGACCAGAGTGGCGCCACGGGGCAGGGCAGAGCGGTCTGACTGGGCGGCATAGGTGGATAGCGAGCCGGCGATCCACTGGGGCCGGTCGTCCGGCGCCGCCGCGAGCGCGTCCCGGCAGATCTCCACCGCCCGGCGGTTGAGCGCCGCCACCTGGTCGCCAAGCCCGGCGGGTTCCAGCACGTGGCGTGCCAGCGCGAAAGAGTTGACGATGTGGACCTGAGCGCCGGCCGCGATGTAGTCGTCGTGCACCGCGCGGATCATCGTCGCGTCGCCGGCCAGGCCGCTCGCGCTCCAGGCCTTTGCGTCCATCTTGATGCCGCGCCGATCCAGCTCGGTGCCCATGGCGCCGTCCATCAGCAGGGGCGGGCCGTCCTCGAGGCGCTTCAGTAGAGACATGGCACCCTCGCTGTGTTAAGCGAGCGCCAGATTAGGCCAGAATCTTCGCCGTGCGGAAGGATAAATGGGGCCGCTCAGCCGACCGTCGAATCGTTCTTGGAGCGGCGGCACAGGACCTTGACGTACTCCTCCTCGCCGACCTCGATCGCCGAGCCGGCCAGTGTGGTTTGACCGGTGAACATGCAGACGATCTCGTTCTCGGCCGGCGGTCCCTGCAGAACGACCCGGGCGGTGTCGGGTTGGCAATCGGGGCGGCCCACGCTTAGCGCGCAAATCAGGATGACGGTTTGAATCATTTTCAAGTATCTCCTAACCGATCTGTCGGTTTCGGAAAGAAGAGGCAAAAATCACCTCGACGACTTTAGCGTGCCATCCTGAAGTAAAATTGATGTTAAATTTGTGTGACGAATTCCTTTACTAGTGATTATTGTTACATTAACCAAGAAGTAGCTTTCTGTATTCAATAATCGGCAGAAATTTGCCTCCTGCCGTGCCCCATGCTGACGGCTTCGCAGGGCGGCCTTTACCTGCTAGTCTGGGTCCTTCGAGGATTCGTATCGCCATCATCATTTTGGGGGCTGCCATGACGCGCTCAGGCCTTTTGTTCGCACTACTCCCGCTTTTCGCGCTGGGCGCCTGCTCGGATGTCCGCAAGGACGAGCTGGTGCTCCAGCCCCCGCCTGACTGCGAGGCGCCGGCGGCGACCCGAGACAATTGGCGCTACATCGTGCTGGGCACGCCCTATCCGGTGGTCAACTGGACCGGCTGCGACAAATCCGGCGCCGACCTTAAAGACGCCTATCTGGGCGAGGCGAACCTCACCGACACCAACCTGAGCGGCGCCGATTTGGAGAACGCTGATGCCGGCGCGGCCTTCCTGCGAAACACCAACTTGACCAATGCCAATCTGCGCAACGTAAACCTGACCGGCGTTTACGGCGTCAACGTGGACGCCACGGGCGCCGATCTGACCGGTACGATCCGGCGCGGCGGCACCTACCAGAAGGTGCTGCTTTCGGGCGCCACCTGGAGCGACGGAAAGACGATCTGCGCCGAAGGCTCCTTCAACCGCTGCGACTAAGCAGGGATTCCCGTTCGACCTGACCCTTGTGACAACCAGGGTCGAGGCAGTGGAGAACGGGGGAGCCAACAGATCACAGAAAGGATTGGAGCCGGGGCTAAGCGCGCCGTTTTAGCGCGCGGATATCCGTTGAAAGAACCAATCTGCGTTTTCGCAATGATTGTAACAATACAGTTTCTTATTCAATGGCAATCGGACTGTTACGTGTTTAGTTCTCAAAATAGTTACTAAAGTAACCATAGGGATTTACCAATATAGTTCGAGATTTAGGTCAAAATTTATATATAATATTCTTGAATATTGTAAGAAATATGCTATATATGCTTCGGATTTCACGTAGAAAACCATGCAATGGGGTGCGCAGGATGCAAAGCACTGAAACAACCGCATTCAATACACGATTGGACGACGGAGCCGTCTTGCGGCCGGTGGCTTCGAAGAGGTCAGGGGACCGTGCGCCCCGTTCCATGGCGGCATTGCTGCGCACCCTGGTGCTCTCCGGCCAGCTCGAGCGGCCGGCCCGTCGGCGCGAGCCTTGGCTGCGCGCGGGCGAGCGTCCGAACGACCGGCTGGTGCTCGGCATCATCCATGCGACCAGCCAAGCCGCCCCACGGCGCGGCACGAAGAGATCCCGGCTCGTGTAAAACAAAAGAATAAAGGGCGTCATCCCGTTAGCCGCGGCCGCTAAGAGACGGTCCTGAACAAGCGGAGGCGGGTGGCGGAAGGACCCGTGACACGAACTCTCCTTGCTTTCCTCCTGGTCATCGGCCTGGCCGGTCCGGCCTGGGCTGTTGACGCCGTCGGCATCGACGAATCGGCCCAGTCCGCCGCCATCTCAGGGCCAAGCGAAGCGCGGACTGCGGCCCGGGAGGCCTGGCCTTGGCGGCGCGGCATGACCTGGATGGCGCCCAGGGCCGACCAGGTGATCAAGCCGTTTCGCGTCAGCCTGGCGGCCAAGGCCTATTTTCTGCCCGCCGACGTTTTCTTCGTCGGCAGCCAGAGCGCCGCGCGGGCGCTCGGCCTAAAGCGGGCTCTGGGCGCGCTCCAGAGCCTGCGGCCCAATGGTAATGACCTGGGATTGGGCATCCTTGCCGGCCTGGTCTGGGCGGTCGTGCTGCGCTTTCTGCCGAATTTGCTGGGATCTCTTTATTCCTTCACCAAGCAGCTCGCCTGGGTCCTGTTCCGCTTGGGCAAGGCGCCCCAGGACCGCCGCAGCGTTTGAGTCTGCGGATGACGGTCTTCAGAGGTGTCTTGTAAGATCCCTTTCGTTACGCAAAATGCGGACGATCAAGATGCCATCGTCATCGAATAGATAGATAATGCGATGCTTGGCAGAATGGAAAATGCGCACCGGTGGAACTAGCTCCCTACGCTCCGGTGCGATGCGGGGATTGTCGCCTATGATGTCAATCGCGCGCCGTAGGTCCTGTTCATAACGGTCAGCCTGGTCTTGGCCGAAGTTCATGACACCATAAAGATAAGACTCAATCAGATCGCCTTCAGCCCGTTCAGTGAACCTAATCTTCATGCTTTAGAGGCTGTGTCGCACGCGCTCGGGCTTCGGCCAGAATCTCGTCGAGCGACCGCGGACTGATGCCGCTGGCCAATCCTTCGTCGATCGCGGCTTGAATGGCCTTCACACCGGCCTGGCTATCTTGGTCCCGGCGGATCAAGTCACGAATGTAGTCGCTGGCAGTCGAATAGCGCCCTTGCTCGACCTGAGCTTCGCACCAGGCCTTCATGGGATCGGGGAGCGAAACGTTCATCTGTGCCATGCGCGATCCTTTCATGAGAAGAGTATTGCAGGTTATATAGATATTTGTCAAATTTTGACAACATCCTGCGGGCGGTTTACAACCCTCAGTTTAGCAGTGCTACGGACTGCCTTCGTCCTCCGATTCCAGGAACCGCCGCTCGCCGGCGATGCGGCCGAGAGCGTGGCGGTCCAGGGCGACCGACTTGATCAGCGCGAAAACCTCCTTGCCGGGCGCCAGCTGGAGCTTCTGGCAAGAGAGGTTGGTGATGCGCGCCCAGAGCGGCGTGCCGCCCAGGTCCAGCAGCACATCGACCAAGGGGCCTTGCTCGCCGCCGAGCTCGGTGACACGGCCTTTGAGCACGTTAAGGAAACTGGAGTCCTTTGGCGCACTCAGCGCTAAAGCCACATCGCGCGCTCGGATACGCACCCGAAGCTTGGTGCCGAGCGGCACGGCCAGGCGCGGCACGCGCAGGCGGCCGCCTGGAAAGGCCAGATCGCTCAGGCCGAACACCCGGTCGTGTCCGGCCAGGCGCGCCGGGATCACGGCGCCCGCCTCGTGCCGGCCGGTCAGCGGCCTGAGATCGAGCCTGCTGGTCAGCTCGTCGATCGGACCGACCGCGGCGACCCGCCCGTCGGACATCAGGACCAGCGTGTCGGCCAGGCGCACCAGCTCGTCCATGGCGTGGCTGACATAGACCATCGGGATCTCCAGCTCGTCGCGCAGACGCTCGATAAAGGGCAGGATTTCCTCCTTGCGCGGCTGGTCGAGCGCGGCCAGGGGTTCGTCCATAAGGAGCAGGCGCGGATTGGCCAAGAGCGCGCGGCCGAGCGCGACACGCTGCTTCTCGCCACCGGACAGATCGGCCGGCCGGCGCCCGAGGAGACCTTCGAGTCCAAGCAAAGCAACAATCTGGTCAAGCCCGATCGGCCGGGCGTCCGGTGCGGCGCGCTTGTAGCCGTAGGTCAGGTTCGCGCGCACCGTCATGTGGGGAAACAATCGCCCCTCCTGAAAGACGTAGCCTAGACGGCGCCGCTCCGGCGGCAGGTGACGGCCGCTGGCGCCGTCGTAGAGGACCTCGCCGTCCAGCGCGACGCGCCCGCTGTCCGGGCGAATCAGTCCCGCCAGGATGTTGACTAAGGTGGTCTTGCCGGCGCCCGAACGGCCGAACAGGGCGACGATGCCGCTGGTCTCGCAAGCGAGCTCCACGTCGAGGGCGAAGGCGGCGAGCCGCTTCTTGACCACCAGCTCGAGCATGGACCTAGCCTTCCAGGCGGCGCTTGATGCGCCGGGCCAAAAGCTCGGAGGCGGCCAGTGCGGCCAACGCCAGGACCACGGCGATCACGGTTAAGCGCAGGGCGCCGGCTTCGCCGTCCGGGCTTTGGATCAGACTGTAAAGGGCGAGCGGCAGGGTACGAGTCTCGCCCGGAATGTTGGAAACGAAGGTGATGGTCGCACCGAATTCGCCGAGCGAGCGGGCGAAGCCCAGGATTGCCGCGGTCAAGAGGCCCGGCCACATGAGCGGTAGGGTGATCGTGACGAAGACCGACAGTCGCCCGGCGCCGAGCGTGCGCGCGGCCGATTCAAGCTTGCGGTCGACCGCCTCGAGCGACAGGCGCATGGCGCGCACCATAAGCGGAAAGGCCATGACCGCCGCGGCCAGCGCCGCGCCCTTCCAGTTGAAAGCCAGGGTGATGCCCAAGTGGTCGTAGAGCCAGGCACCAAGCGGGCCCTGACGACCGAACAGCAGCAGCAGCAGATAGCCGACAACCACCGGGGGCACGACCAGGGGCAGGTGGACCAGGCCGTCGAGCAAAATCTTGCCGGCAAAGTCCCGGCGTGCCAGCAGCCAGGCGATGAAGAGGCCGAACGGCAGACTGACTACCACGCTGAGCGTCGCGACCCGGAGGCTGAGCAGCAAGGCCTCCCACTCCAAGGGAGTCAGCTCGAGCATAGCCGACTAGCCGCCGTTCGCGAGTGGCTGAAACCCAGCCTCGGCGAAGACGGCCCGGGCCTTGGGTCCGCTTAGGAAGTCGTAGGCCCGCCGCACCGCCGCACTGTCTCGGCCGGCGACGATCGCCAAGGGATAGCGGATCGGCGGATGTAGCTGGGACGGCACCAGACCAAGGGTCACCACGTCCCCTCGGCCCTGGGCATCGGAACGGTACACGATCGCGGCCCCGACTTCTTTGCGTTCCACCAGGGCCAAGGCCGCGCGGACGTTGGCGGTGCGCGCGCTGCTCGGCGCCAGGTCTGGCCATACACCGAGCGTCTCAAGGGCGGCCTTGGCGTAGATTCCCGCCGGCACGTGGTCGGGATCGCCGAGCGCCAGACGGCCGAGCGCCAACAGAGATTGGGGACGGCTCCAATCGAACGGCGGCGCCGCGGCGCCGTTTGCCGGGGCGATCAGGGCCAGTCGATTGCCGAGCAGGTTGCGCCGGCTGCCAGGCGCCAGAAGATCGCGCCTTGCGAGGTAGTCCATCCAATCTTCGCTGGCCGCCAGGAAGAGGTCTGCCGGCGCGCCGGCGGCGATCTGCTTGGCCAAGGTCGAGGTCGCGGCGAACACCAGGCGTAGGCCGATCTCCTCGTCTTCACCTTGCTCGAATCGTTCTGCGAGCTTGCTCAGGGCAGGCTGGGTGCTGGCGGCCGCGAAGATCGTGACCTGCTGCTGACCGGCGGCGGCCGTGGGTCCCCACAGCAGGAGCGTCAGGATCAGCAGACCGCGCCAGATCATCGGTAAAGTGTCTCAGGATCGATCTCGACCGCTTGGCGCTCGACCAGCGAGCCGTCCTCGAGCGCCAGGTAAAAGCAGCTGCGCCGGCCGGTGTGGCAGGCGACGCCGGTCTGCTCGACCATCAACAGCAGCGTGTCGCCATCGCAGTCGATGCGCAGCTCGACCAAGCGCTGGACCTGGCCCGAGGTTTCGCCCTTGCGCCACAGCTTGCCGCGCGAGCGCGACCAGTAGCAGACCTGGCCGGTGGCCAGAGTTTCGGCGATAGACTCCCGGTTCATCCAGGCCAGCATCAGCACCTCGCCGGTATCGTGCTGCTGGGCAATCGCGGGGACCAGGCCCTGGTCGTTGGTTGCCAACGCGGCATCCAGCTCTGGGGGCAAGGTCATGGCGCGTCTCCCGAGGCCCGGTTGAGGCGCGCGAAGCCGGCCTCCAAATCGGCGATCAGGTCATCCAGGTCTTCCAAGCCGGCGTGAACCCTCAGAGTCGGTCCGGGCGCCTGCCAGGCACTGGCGGTGCGGGCGTTTTCCGGATAGGTCGCGATCAGCAGGCTTTCGAAGCCGCCCCAGGAGGAGCCGATGCCGAAGAGGTCCATGCCCTCCAGCATTTCGGCGAGCGCGTCCTTGGGGTAGGGGCGGGCGAGCACCACGCCGAACAGGCCCGAGGCGCCCGAGAAGTCCCGGCGCCACAAGGCGTGGCCCGGATCGTCGGGCAACGCGGGATGCAGCACCCGGTCGACCTCGGGCCGGTCATTCAGCCAGGCGGCCAGCTTGAGCCCGGTGTCCTGATGGCGCGCCAAGCGGACCGACAGGGTGCGCAAGCCGCGCAAGGCAAGGTAGACGTCGTCGGGCGCCGCGCACTGGCCCAGCTCGTAGGCGGTGCGGCGGACCAAGGGCGCGCAATCCTCGTTCGCGGTGATCAGGCCGATCATGGCGTCCGCATGGCCGGAGAGATACTTGGTGCCGGCCTGGATCGAAATGTCGGCGCCCAAGGCCAGGGGCTTGCAGTAAAGAATCGCCGACCAGGTGCTGTCGAGCAGGACTTTGACGCCCCGCTCGTGGGCTACTTCTGCCAGAGCCGGCAGGTCCTGGACCTCGAAGGTTCCGGAACCCGGCGATTCCAGAAAGATCAGACAGGTCTTTTCGGTGATCAGCTCGCCAATCGCCGGGCCTATTGCCGGATCGTAGTAGGTGGTGGCGACCCCCATTCGTGCCAGAATCCCGTCGCAAAAGCGCCGGGTCGGCAAGTAGACGTTGTCGCTGACCAAAATGTGATCGCCGGCCGCGACGAAGCTCAACAGCGCGGTCGCCACCGCCGCGAGGCCCGACGAGAGCGAGACGGTGTCGTGGCCCCCCTCGAGAGTCGCGACCGCGTCCTCCAGGGCTTGGGTGGTCGGCGTGCCGAAGCGGCCGTAGACCACCGCGCCCTTCTGATAGCGTCGGCCCGGTTCCTCGTAGAGCGCCAGGCTGTCGGCCAGAATGGTCGAGGCGTGGTAAACTGGCGGGTTAACTGCGCCGTCGAAACGTCCCGGGTCGCGGCCCAAATGGGCCAGCTGGGTGTCGGCGGCCAAAGTGCGCTGCTTCATGACGGCACCATCCTCGCCTGCGCTCTATCGTCTTGCGGATGCAAGCCTTATGCCAGTCTGGCGGGGCGGAAGAAAGGGTCTCATCGGGATAGTGATGCCTGCTATCAAATGTGGTATTTCTAGCCCAAGGCTCGCGTGGCACCCCGCTGTTGCCTTTTTATGCCTAATGTTACATGTTTTATGTTGAGAGGTGCGGTGCAGGTTGTTTTGTACTGTGCGCTCACGAAACAAAAACCAAGACCAGCAGGGAAGGTACACTCCTATGAAATATGTCAAAATTCTTGCGGCTGCCGCGTCAGTAAGCTTGCTGGCGACCGCCGGTGCGTCCGCTGCGACCCTTGACGACGTCAAGGCTAAGGGTTTCGTCCAGTGCGGCGTGTCGACCGGCGTGGCGGGCTTCGCCTTTACCGACGACGCGGGCAACTGGATCGGCTTCGATCCGGCGGTCTGCCAAGCGGTTGCCGCGGCGATCTTCGGCGACAGCTCCAAGGTCAAGTACACGCCGACCACCGGCAAGACGCGCTTCGAGGCGCTGAAGTCCGGCGAGATCGACATGCTGGCGCGCAACACGACCTGGACCTACAGCCGTGATGCCGACCTCAAGCTCACCTTCGTTGGCGTCAACTACTACGACGGCCAGGGCTTCATGGTGCCCAAGGCGCTTGGCGTCACGAGCGCGACGGAGCTGGACGGCGCCTCCGTGTGCATCCAGACCGGCACCACCACCGAGCTCAACCTGGCGGACTACTTCCGCGCCAACAACATGAGCTACGAGCCGGTGCCGATCGAGACCAACGCGGAAGCCCGCCAGAACTATCTGGCCGGCCGCTGCGACGTCTACACCACGGACGCCTCCGGCCTGGCGGCGACCCGCGCCACCTTCGAGGCCCCGGGCGACCACGTGCTGCTTCCCGAGATCATCTCGAAAGAACCGCTGGGTCCGCTGGTGCGCCACGGCGACGACCAGTGGGGCGACATCGTGCGCTGGGTCTTGAACGTCATGATCATTGCCGAAGAGCTCGGCATTACGTCAGAGAACGTTGCGGACATGGCCAAGAGCACCAACAACCCAGAGGTCGCGCGGATCCTCGGTGCGGAAGGCAACTATGGCGACATGGTCGGCCTGCCGAACGACTGGGCGGTTCATGCGATCGGCCAGGTTGGCAACTACGGCGAAGTGTTCGAGGAGTACATTGGCTCGAACACCCCGATCGGCCTCGAGCGTGGTCTGAACGCTCTGTGGACCGACGGCGGCATCCTCTACGCACCGCCGTACCGTTAATCGGAGCGTCGCATTTGGAGAGGCGCCGGGCCTAGGGCAGCCCGGCGCCGCTCTCCCCATTTCGTGGGGACGCGACCAAATCCGAGCAAAACGGGAGGGGCATGATGGCTGCGGTAGAATACCAAGAGCCGGGTTTTCGGATTTCGCAGATCTGGAGCGACAAACGCTCTAGAGGCGTGGTTATTCAGATCATTGCGCTGGCGGCGCTGTTCGGCTTCCTAGCGTTCATCGTCAACAATACCATAAACAATTTGGACCAGCTGGGCGTCGAGACCGGCTATGGCTTCCTGTGGGAGCCGGCCAACTACGACATCAACCAGCGGCTGATCGAGTACGATTCGCGAAGTCCGCATATTCGGGCAACCGTCGTCGGTATCCTGAACACGGTGCTGGTGGCGTTCTCCGGTATCGTGATGGCGACGATCTTGGGATTCATCGCCGGTGTGCTCCGGCTATCCCACAACTTCCTGATCAACCGGATCGTCTACTGTTACGTTGAGATAACCCGAAACGTGCCGCTGCTGCTTCAGATTCTGCTGTGGTACGGCATCATCGTTCACACCCTTCCGGTTCCCAAGAAAGCGCTCGAGCCCATGTCGGGCGTTTTTGTTTCCAATCGCGGCTTTGCCATTCCCCGGCCCGAGTTCGAGCCGGCCTTCTGGGCGGTCTTTATCGCCTTCGTGGTCGCCGTGGTCGGTGCCATCGTGTTCAAGAGTTGGGCCAAGAAAAACCAGGAGGCGACCGGGAAGATCTATCCGGTTTTCACGATCAACACGGCGGCCATCATAGGCCTGCCGGTGATCGTTTTTTTTCTCGCCGGCATGCCGGCGACCTTGGACTTCCCGGCGCTTAAGGGCTTCAACTTCAAGGGCGGCGTCACGGTGCGGCCCGAGTTCATGGCGCTCTGGTTCGCGCTCTCGGTCTACACTGCCTCCTTTATCGCGGAGATCGTGCGCGCCGGCATCCAGTCGGTCAGTCACGGCCAAACCGAGGCCTCCTATGCGCTCGGCATCAAGGCCAACTGGACCATGCGGCTGGTCATCCTGCCCCAGGCGCTTCGGGTCATCATCCCGCCGTTGATCAGCCAGTACCTGAACCTGACCAAGAACTCCTCCTTGGCGATCGCGGTCGGCTATATGGACATCGTGGCGACGATCGGCGGGATCTCGCTCAACCAGACCGGACGGGCGCTGGAGTGCATGTCGATCGTGCTCAGCCTCTATCTGGCCTTCTCCTTGTTCATCTCGCTGATCATGAACTGGTACAACAAGCGCGTTGCGCTTGTGGAACGGTGATAGAGCCATGACAGACGAAGCGCAAAAAACCACCTACGCCCCCGGGACACATCCCGACCTGCCGCCGCCCTTGGCGAGCACTGGGGCGATTCGCTGGGTGAGGGAAAACCTCTTCTCCTCGCCCACCAACATCGTGCTGACCGTCCTCAGCCTCTATCTGCTCTATGTGATCATCCCGCCACTCTTGAACTGGGCGGTCTTCGACGCGGTGGTCGACGCGACCTCGCGCAACGAATGCTGGGAGAAGGGCAGCGGCGCCTGCTGGGCCGTGGTCGTCATTCGCTTTGACCAGTTCATGTACGGCTTCTATCCGGTTGACCTGCGCTGGCGCGTGGACCTTGCCTTTGTCTTGCTGATCTTTGCCTTGGTGCCGGTGTTGTTCGACAACGTGCCCTATCGCAAGATTGGCCTGATGTACTCGCTGATCTATCCGGTCATCGCCTACTTCCTGCTGTGGGGCGGGCTCGGGCTCGAGCACGTGGAATCGGCCAAGTTCGGCGGCTTCATGCTGACCGTCACGATCGGCGTCGCGGGCATCGTGTTGTCCCTACCGCTCGGTATCTTGTTGGCGCTCGGTCGAAGATCGGACTTGATGGTGCTCAGGGTAATCTGTGTCTGCTTCATCGAGTTCATCCGCGGCGTGCCGCTGATTACCTTGTTGTTTGTCGCCTCGACCCTGCTCAACTACTTCTTGCCGCCGGGCACCTACTTCGACCTCTTGCTTCGGGTCATGATCATGGTGGTGCTGTTCTCCGCGGCCTATATCGCGGAGGTCGTGCGCGGCGGTCTGGCGGCGATTCCCAAGGGCCAGTTCGAGGCAGCCCAAGCGCTCGGTCTTTCCTATTGGAAGATGATGGGGCTGATCGTGCTGCCCCAGGCGCTCAAGATCTCGATCCCGGGTATCGTCAACTCCTTCATCGGTCTCTACAAGGACACGACCCTGGTGGTGATCATCGGCCTGCTCGACCCGATTGGCCTAAGCCAAGCGGTGCTCGCCGATTCCAAGTGGCAGGGTCTCTCGACCGAGATCTACGTCTTCATCGCGGTCTTCTTCTTCATCTCCTGCTTCGCCATGTCGCGCTACAGCATCTATCTGGAGAAGAAGCTCCACACCGGTCACAAGCGTTAGGGGCACATCGTCATGACCAACACAGACTCCGACGTCCAAGCCGGCAACGGCGGCGGCACTGGAATGCACATCTCCGACGAGATTGCCATCCAGATCATCAATATGCACAAGTGGTACGGCGATTTTCATGTGCTCAAGGACATCAACCTGACCGTCAACCGGGGCGAACGCATCGTCATTTGCGGGCCCTCGGGCTCGGGCAAGTCGACCATGATCCGCTGCATCAACCGCCTTGAAGAGCACCAGAAGGGGCAGATCATCGTCGATGAGATCGAGCTGACCAACGATCTCAAGAACATCGCCGAGATCCGTCGCGAGGTTGGCATGTGCTTTCAGCACTTCAACCTCTTTCCCCACCTGACCGTGCTGGAGAACTGCACCCTGGCGCCGATCTGGGTGCGCAAGATGCCCAAGGCCGAGGCCGAGGGCGTCGCCATGGACTTCCTGGAAAAGGTCAAGATCCCCGACCAGGCGAAGAAGTTCCCTGGCCAGCTTTCCGGCGGCCAGCAGCAGCGCGTGGCGATCGCGCGGTCGCTGTGCATGAACCCGCGCATCATGCTGTTCGACGAGCCGACCTCGGCGCTCGACCCGGAGATGATCGCCGAGGTCCTGGACGTCATGGTGAGCCTGGCGGAATCCGGCATGACCATGCTGTGCGTGACCCACGAGATGGGCTTCGCGCGCAAGGTGGCCAACCGGGTGATCTTCATGGACGGCGGTGAGATCATCGAGCAGAACGAGCCGGAAGAGTTCTTCAACAACCCGCAGTCCGACCGCACCCAGCTGGTCCTCAGCCAGATCCTGCACCACTAGGGCACGATGGTCTTGATCGGAGTCGCTTTGGCGGCTCCGGTGGAGGCATGCGTTCATCTCTAGGGGCTGAGTCTATTCCGCCGGGCGGCGATTCTCCAGGCGGAAGGGGATGCCCTCCCAGTTGGGTTGGGCGACCTGCTCCACGAACGACGTCAGCATAATGTTGAAGCTGATCGAGATGCGCAGCTGATCGCTGCGGTTGACGGTCACCGAGTGGACCAGCCACGAGGGGAACATCATGATCCGCCCGGGCTTGATCGGCAGGCTGCGAATGATGGAATTGTAAATGTTCTCGCGCGCCACCTCGGGCTTAAAGATACCGAGCTGGGGCCGCGGATCGTGGAACGAGACGCTGTCGGCACCCGGCTGGCTCTGGGCGTAGTAAATCCCGCTCAGGAAGTTGTTTGGATGCACGTGGGGCATATGAAAGGCCCCCTTGGGATTGATGTTGGCCCAGCAGCCGGTGATCGCGAAGGCCTCGTGCTTGATCTCCAGAAGGCTGATCACCTTGCGGCTGGCGGTCTTGAAGACCTCCATCAAGGGCTGGAACTCATCGAGCTGGTGCATGGTCTGCTCGGTCTGCCAGTTCCGTCCGGGCGGCAGCTGGGGGCGTGGCCGGGTCAGCTCGTTGAGGTCGCGCAGGACCTGGCGATTGAGCGGCTCGTAATCACCGGGCTCCAGGTCCATGACCCAGATGTAGGTCGGAAAGAGCGGCTCGTCCTTGACGGTCTTGATCTCTACCATGGGCTAGACCTCGATCAGGCCGTTCAGGCGCGGGTCGTCGATCACCTTATGCTCCTGCTTGTAGGGCGAAAAGCCGCACTTCTGATAGACCGCGAGCGCCTGATGGTGGTCGAGCTGGTTGGTGTTGACCCAAAGCCGCGTCGGCTCGTAGCTCCATGCCCGCTCGATCGCCCAGGTCAGCAGGTACTTGCCGAGCCCCTTGCCAATGAACTCGGGCATCAGGCCGAAGTAGGTGAGCTCGATCTCCGGCTCCTGGCGCCGGTCCAGCTCGGCGAAACCGGCCGGCACACCGTTGGCGTAGAGCACGTAAATTTCGACACCCTTGTCATGGATGATCTTGGTCAGGGTCTCGTCGTCCATGGCCCGGCGCTCGAACCACAGCCAGGGACCGCCGACTTTGTCGTAGAGAAAGCGATAGAAGGCGACGGTCGGCTGCTCGGCATGGAGCAAAGCGGTCTTCAGACCGAAGGGTGGCGGCACGTGGCGCAGCAGCGGCCGCTCGGTCATCTCCAGGTAGGTGATCACGGTCTCGAGCTTGCCGTCGTCCCGGGTCGTCTCGATGCCTGGCGCCTCGCGCCCGTCGAGCCACCGCTGCATGATCTGGCAGCCATTTGGCTGGTAGCCGATGCGGGCATAGAACGTCAGCACGCCGATATTGTCCGGCCGCACCAGGAGCTGCAGCTTGGGTATCCCTTGATCCCTCAGCCAGTCTTCCACGTGGCCCATGAGGGTCTGGCCTATTCCGGCGCCGCGCAGTTCGGGCAGTACACCCAGGTAATAGACCCAGCCTCGGTGGCCGTCGTGACCGATCGCGCAGCAACCGACCAGGCGTTTGCCCTGGTGGGCGAGAAAGATCTCGGCGCTTTGCGTGGCGAGGAAGAGTTCGATGTCTTGGTTTGGATCGTTCCACTCGCGGATCAAGCCGCAGTCCATCCAAAGCGCGATCAGGGCCTTGCGGTCGTCCGGCTCAAAAGCGCGAATGGACAGCCCGACCGGATTCATCCCGCCGTGCCGCTTTCCACCGGTGTGTCGCCCGGCAGGCCCCATTCGGCCCAGGAGCCGTCGTAGAGCGCAACGTCCCTGTGACCGGTGGCGTGAAGCGCCAGGGCCAGCACCGCGGCCGTGATGCCCGAGCCGCAAGAGGTCACGATCGGCTTGGCGGGATCGAGGCCGGCCGCGGCCAGGCGGTCACTGATCTCTTCGTTGCTTCGCATCGTCTGAGTCTCGCCGTCCAGCAGCTCGGTAAAGGGTAGGTTCAAGCTGCCCGGAATATGGCCCGAGCGCCGGCCCGGCCAGACTTCCTCGTCCTGACCGGAGAAGCGCCCGGCGGCGCGGGCGTCGAGCACCTGTTCCCGGCCGCTCGTCAAGTTGGCCAGCATCTGCTCCTTGTCGCGCACCATGAGGCTGTTTTCGCGCACCGTGAAGTGGCGCTCGTCGGCACGAGCCGGCCCGTCCTCGAGCGGTCGCTCCTCGGCCAGCCACTTGGGCAATCCGCCGTCCAGCACCGCAACGTCGTCGTGGCCGAAGTAGCGGAACATCCACCACACCCGGGGCGCGCTCCATATGCCCCGCTGGTCGTAGACCACGATCCTGACGCCGTCGCCCAGGCCCAGCCGGCGCACGCGAGAGGAGAACTTGTAGCCCTCCGGCAGCATATGAGGCAGCTCGCTGTCGGAATCGCTAATATCGTCGATGTCGAAGAAGACCGCGCCGGGAATGTGCTGCAGCTCGAATTCGACCCGCGGGTCCAAGCCCTCATGGGGCAGGTAGTAGCTCGCATCGACCACGCGCACGTCGGGCGCACTCAAATGTTCGGTCAGCCAAGTGGTGGAGACCAGGGCGTCGCGGCGCAAGTCAGCCATTTTCGGGCTCCCTTAAAGCGATGTTGATCCGCCGGTTCTGGCGGCCTTTGTTCTCGATCTTGGTGACCGCGACCGAGCCGATCTCGCCGGTACGGCGCACGTGGGTGCCGCCGCAGGGCTGCAGGTCGACCCCTTCGATGTCAAGCAGGCGCACGCGCCCGGCACCGGATGGCGGTTTGACCGACATGGTGCGCACCAGTTGGGCATTGGCCTCCAGCTCTTGATCGGTGATCCAGCGCGGGCTTACCGGGTGATCCTCTTCAATCAGCCGGTTGAGCTCGGCCGTGATCGCCTCTTTGTCGAGCTGGGTGTTGGGCAGGTTGAAGTCGAGCCGGCTCTTTTCCTCGCCCACCTGGCCGCCGGTTACATCGCCGGTGATCACGGCGCAAAGCAGATGCATGGAGGTGTGCATGCGCATCAGGCGGTGGCGGCGCGGCCAGTCGATCTCCGCCTCCAGCATGGTGCCCGGGACGGGCAGGGCGGCGCCTTCGGCGGGAATGTGCACCACGTCATCCAGGCTCTCGCCCTTGCGGGTATCGACGATCTGTACTTCCTCGCCGCTCTCCAGGCGCAGCACGCCCCGGTCGCCCGGCTGGCCGCCGCCCATGGGGTAAAATACCGTGCGATCCAGTCGGATACCTTGGTCATCGGCCGAGACCACGGTGGCCCGGCAGTTCTTCTGGTAGGCGTCGTCGCGAAAGATCAGCTCCATGGCGGCGCGTCCTTATCAGCTGAGCCAGCCCGGCTGGGGCAAGCCCTTTTCCTCCAGGAAGGCCGGATTGAACAGCTTGCTGGCGTAGCGCTGGCCGCCGTCGCACAGCACCGTGACGATGGTGTGGCCCGGACCCATCTTCTTGGCCAGGCGAATCGCGCCGGCCACGTTGATGCCGCTGGAGGAGCCCAGGAACAGGCCTTCGTGCTCCAGCAGATCGAAGACCACCGGCACAAGCTCCTCGTCGCGGATCTGGTAGGGCTCGTCGATCTCCAGGCCCTCCAGGTTGGCGGTGATGCGACCTTGGCCAATGCCCTCGGTGATAGAGCTGCCCTCCGCCTTGAGCTCGCCATGGTCATAGTAGTTGAAAAGCGCGGCACCCATGGGATCGGCCAGGCCGATTACCACATCTGGCTTCTGTTCCTTCAGGTAGCTGGCAACCCCGGCCAAGGTGCCGCCGGTGCCGACCGCGCAGATGAAGCCGTCGACCTTGCCCTCCGTCTGGGCCCAGATCTCCGGGCCGGTGGTCTCGTAGTGGCCCCGGCGGTTGGCTACATTGTCGAACTGCTGGGCCCAGATCGCGCCACGGGGGTCGCTCTCGTTGAGCTCCTCGGCGATCCGGCCCGAGAGGTGCACATAGTTGTTCGGGTCCTTGTAGGGCACCGCCGGGACTTCGCGCAGATCGGCGCCGGCCAGGCGCAGCATGTCCTTCTTTTCCTCGGTCTGGGTCTCGGGAATCACGATCACCGTGCGATAGCCGCGCGCCTGCCCAACCAGGGCGAGACCGATGCCAGTGTTGCCCGCTGTACCTTCAACAATCACGCCGCCCGGTTTGAGGCGGCCGGTTTCCTCGGCGTCCTTGATGATTGCCCAAGCCGCCCGGTCCTTGACCGAGCCGCCGGGATTGAGGAACTCCGCCTTGCCCAGGATCTCGCAGCCGGTCGCTTCCGATAGGTGCTTGAGGCGGATCAGCGGCGTGTTGCCGATGGTGCCGATAAAGCCTTCGCGAATGTCCATTTAACCCTTCCGTATAGACCCTTACGACGTGGTATAGCCGCCCCGACCGGCTAAGCGCAACCCACGAGGCCGTGGGGTTTTTGACGGTCCCCTAGACGATTATTTCCAACGCTCCATGAGCTCTTCCCGGTGGGCCGTAAGCCATTGGAGGCAGATCACCGTGTGGGCGCTGAGGATCTCGCCGGCGTTCAGGCGGGTCTCGACCTCCGACCAAGGCAGAGCGACCGCGCGAATGTCCTCGCCCTCTTCCGTGAGGCCATAGAGCCCGCCGGCGCCGCTCGCCTCGACGCGCCCGCAATAGAGCGCAATGGTCTCCGAGCAGCCGCCGGGGCTCATGAGATAGCGGCCGATCGGCTCGAGCGCGGTGACCTCGCAACCGGCTTCCTCCATGGACTCGCGGATCACCACCGCCTCGGCCGCCTCGCCCGGCTCGATGATGCCGGCAACTGCCTCCAGCAGCCAGGGCTCGAGGCCGGCCGTGTAGGCGCCGATGCGGAACTGCTCGATCAGGACCACTTGGTCGCGCGCCGGGTCGTAGAGTACCACCGCCGCCGCGTGGCCGCGCTCGAAGACCTCACGGCTCAGGGTCTCGGTCCAGCCGCCGGCGAAGGTTCGGTGGCGCAGGCGGTAGAGGTCCATGCTGAAAAAGCCCTGGTAAGGGCGTGAGTGCTCCAGAACCTCGACCCTATCGTCGTCCTGGCTGCGTGCCATAGGTGTCTCCCTCAGAAAAGCGCTGTGAGACTAAGCCGCACACAAGTGGGTGACCAGCCTTGTGAAGCCGGTGGAGCCCATGCTGTCATGGCGAATTGGGAAAAGGAGATTAGGCCATGGCGGTTCGAAGCGAGAAATTGACCTTCACAGGCTCGAGTGGCGAGCAGCTTGCCGCCCGGCTCGACGCGCCCGAAGGCGAGGTGCAAGGCTACGCGCTCTTCGCCCACTGCTTCACCTGCACCAAGGACATCTTCGCCGCTGCGCGCATCGCGGCCGGCCTGGCCGAACGGGGCATCGCGGTACTGCGCTTCGACTTCACCGGGCTCGGCCACAGCGAGGGCGAGTTCGCCAACACCAACTTCTCCTCCAACGTGGCGGACCTGGTGCGCGCGGCCGACTTCCTGCGCCAGACCCGGGCCGCGCCCAAGCTCCTGATCGGCCACTCCTTGGGTGGCGCGGCGGTGCTGGCGGCGGCCGGCCAGGTGCCCGAAGCGTTGGCGGTCGCGACCATCGGGGCGCCGGCCGAGCCGGCCCACGTGCAGCATCTCTTTCAAGCGGCGAAGCCTGAGATCGAGGCCCGGGGCGAGGCCGAGGTGCTGCTCGCCGGCCGGCCGTTCTGCGTCAAGAAGCAGTTCCTGGAGGACATCGAGGCCAAGAAGCTGGCCGACGACGTGGCGACCCTCAAGAAAGCGCTCCTGGTGTTCCACGCACCGCGCGACGAGACCGTCTCGATCGACAATGCCGGGGCGATCTTCGGCGCCGCCAAGCACCCCAAGAGCTTCGTCAGCCTGGACGCCGCCGACCACCTGCTGACCCGCAAGGAGGACGCCCGCTACGTGGCGCGGGTGTTGGCCGCCTGGGCGACACGCTACGTTGGCGAGGCCCCGTCCGAGGCGACCGCCGCAGCCCCGGCCGCCGGCGCCCCAGGCGAGGTGGTGGTTGCCGAGAGCGGCCTGGGCCGCCTGCAGCAGACCATCGTGGCCGGCACGCACCATCTGACCGCCGATGAGCCGGCGAGCGTCGGCGGTACGGATCGGGGGCCGACCCCCTACGACCTGCTGCTGGCGGGCTTGGGTGCTTGCACCTCCATGACGCTCAGGCTCTATGCAGATCGCAAGAAGTGGCCATTGGAGAAAACCACAGTGCATCTCAGCCACGACCGCATACACGCCGAGGATTGCGCCGACTGCGAGAGCACCGAGGGCCGGGTCGACCGCATGTTCCGCAAGCTCACGCTCGATGGCCCCTTGGATGGCGCCCAAAAGGCCAAGCTGCTGGAGATCGCCGACAAGTGCCCGGTTCACCGCACTTTGGAGAACGAGATCAAGGTGGTGACCGAGCTGGCGGGCTAGCAGGCTAGAGGATCTCCAGCACCGTTTCGGGCGGGCGTCCCACGGCGGCCTTGTCACCGGCGACCACGATCGGGCGCTCGATCAGGATAGGATTTGCCACCATGGCGGCGATGAGCGCGTCCCTGTCCTTGGACTGATCGCTAAGACCGAGCTCTTTGTAAGGCGCTTCCTTGGGGCGCATGAGCTCTCGCGGGGCCTTGCCCAGGAGGTCCAGGATACGGCCCAGCTCGGCCGCCGAGGGCGGGTTCTGGAGGTACTCCACGATC
This sequence comes from Pseudomonadota bacterium, assembly GCA_039029395.1. Taxonomy (GTDB): domain Bacteria; phylum Pseudomonadota; class Alphaproteobacteria; order Kiloniellales; family JAKSDN01; genus JBCCGG01. Next base: position 47,502 of record JBCCGG010000035.1, read on the forward strand.
TCGGGCTCGTGGCCGCGTTCGCGCAAGAGCTGAAGGGTTTGGCGGGATTTACTGCAACGGGGGTTGTGGTAGATCGTGACGGTCATCGCGCGGGACGAGGCTCCAGTTTGGTGGCTAGCGAGAGTCCCGTTTTACCCGTCCGGCGGTCAGGGGCACAAGGGCGCGACAGTGCTCCTGACAGTCGTTGTCAGCAGGGCTGGCGTAGTGTCCGCACCTATGTCCGCCGAACCCACTGACCTCAATGCCGTCCTGGCCTGGCAACTCGCCGCGGTCGAGCAGCACTTCATCCACGTCCTGACCCTCAAGGCTTGGGGTGACGAAGAAAGCATCCGGGCCATCGCGGCGGTCGACGAAGTGGACCTGCCCAACGCCCTGCGCATTCTCGACCTCATGGTCTCCAACGGCCACCTGCCGGACCTGGGCGCCTGCCGAATTTCGCCCGGCGCGTCCCACGGTGAAATCTTTGCAGCCGAGCGCCGCATTGAAGCGGAGTTGAGCGCGGCGCTACGGGCGGCCCGGTCCGCGGATCCTTCGTCGCTGATCGATCCATCCCTGGCGCCGAGAGATAGCTATGGCAGCTGGCTTCTGGCGCAAAGCACAAAGAGGCGCGGCTCATGCGGATTGCCCCAGACCCTTACCGAGACCGGAAAGTCCAGCCTCGACAGGCTCTTCTCCCATCTCTTGATTGTCATCGAGCAGAGCCTGATCCATGCCTTCGTACTGTGGCACGATCGTGCACGGCGGCAGGCCGAGATTGCCTGGGACACCAGCGCTGCCGCCATGAAGCAGGCCGCGGACATCACGAGCCTCCTGGCACGGCGTTTCCTGGCGCCGGCACCGACCGCAAGCGGTGTCCTGACGCCATCTCTGGCCAAGACGCTCGAGGCTTCCAGAGAGGTGGATCGGGCGCTCGCCGAAGCGACCTGTGTCGCAGCCGAGCGGGCAGAGCAAGCCCTCTCGGACCCAGATCCCGAGCTTGCGGCGGTATGCCGCGCCAGCGCGGCCACCTTCCGTGCGCTGAGCGCTTGGCGGCCCGATCGCGATCCACCGGCGCTGGGCGCGCCTTGCCAGGGCTTCGCGCGGGTCAGGCAGGGCATTCTTGGTTTGGAATGAATCCGTATGATGGCGTGACTCGAGTTGGGCAGGGCTGAAGGGTTAATGTCAGCGCTAGGTGCCACGGCAAGAGAACGACACTGTGGAGTTCACGTCCAACCGCACGCTCGATCCTGTGCGCGACCAGCGCGCTTTCGCCGCCGAGTACCCCGGCGCTACGCCGCTTAAGGCAACCCGGTCCTGGGCCGGCGGGATCGGTTTAGGAACGCGCCGATTATGGGCTCCGGCTCAAGCGGTCGAGCGTCGTGCATCTTCATCGCTCGGAACGAACGGAAGCTTTGAGCAGCCAGACCGTGACGCCGGCTTCCCTTCCGCGGATGCTCTGTAGGCCGCCCTCCGACAAGCTCCGCAACAGTGCCCTTGCGTCGGCGTCATCTTGGTCGATCGCCTCAATCAAGCTGTTGCTGACAACAAGGGGGGTATCGAGGGCGCGCGTCAGCTGTTCGAGACGGCTGGCGATGTTCACGGTGTCGCCAATGACGCTGTACTCCAGCCGGCGCTCGTTGCCGATATCGCCGGCTATGACCGCGCCATAGTGGATGCCGATGCCAACACGCAGCGGGGCGGCGCCAGCGCTCATCCGCTCGGCGTTCCATCGGTCCAGTGCCGCAATCATGTCCAGGGCACAGTGGAGCGCATTCCGTGCGTCGTGCGGGCCAGGCTCCGGCGTCCCGAAAGTCGCCATGAGGCCATCGCCGAGATACTTGTCGAGTGTGCCGCCATTGTCGAAAACTGCTTGGCCGAGGCGGTCGTGGTAGTCGCGCAGCAGGGCGATCACCTTGTCTGCCGGCTCTTGTTCGCACAGCTTCGTAAAGCCCATGATGTCGGCGAAGAGGACGGCGACATTCTGTTCGCGTACAGTGCCGAGCGCGTTCTTGGCGGCGCTGAGGTGATCCACGACATTGGGCGAGAAGTAGCGCGCGAGACTGGCTCTGGTGCGCTCGGCGACCGCGCGGCTCTCGACTAAGCGCCGGGACCGCCGGACGATGACGGCGAGACCAGCCGCAACGATCACGGTGACGATCATCTCCGTCGCCCAGAATCCCAGGAACACGAAGCTGGGATCCGTGTAGGCTGTCAGATATGCCTCAACGGTTTGCTCCGGCAAGGCGATGTTTGTATAGACGCCCTGCCGCGTGGTGATCCAGAGCAGCATGCCACTTCGCGCCGCGACGATGCAAAGGCCGCACCAGAGCACGAGGCGCGGCCGAAAACTGAATGCCGCTTGCATGAGAAAGACGAAGAAATAGGTGAAGCGGCTGCTTTCCATCTGCAATGCGGCTGGCATCACATGATCGTCGAGAGGATTTACGTAGGTAAGGACAAAGGCCAGCCAAGCGCAATCGACGAGCACGAAGACGTACTTCAACACCTGCATGTGGAGTCGTTGTCTTGCGCAAATGTACTGCAAGAGACCGAGTAGGCCGAAGGACGCGACCTCCAAGGTCTCGACGACATAGATCCAGCCTCTGCTCGGGCTATCGACGATCTGCCAGAGAAGAACCATCAAGAGCGCGATCGTCCTCACCTTGGCGGCGAGCATCAAGCCGTCGCGCTCCTCTTCGGCAAAAGCGTCCTCGGTTCGGCGCTTCAGGCGATCGCTGACGCTGAGCTTGGCGGCCGATGGGACCGCCGCCACAATGGTTGAAGGCGCCACGGCGCGCTCCTTCCGTCTTGGTAAGCTGGGTAACTCGAGCCAGTCTATCTCACGCGCGTTGTCATGAGCGATCAATCGACCGCCCCGCGTGATCGGGCATGAAGCCGGTTCTTGACCGGGCCACCGGCGGCTTTACAGGCGGAGCCCACCTCGGTGTCACCAGCATGCAGGTCATGCCCTCCTCAGCGAGGTCGCCGACTTCACGACCCAGCGCACGCTCGGTCCCACGCCTGACCAGCTCAGCAACCCGATCGGCCCTTTCGTCGCCGCCGGGCTACGCGGCAACGGCTTCGGCGTGGGCCCGCTCGTCGGCAAGACCTGGCCGACCTGATTGCCCGAGGTGCCAGTGACTACGATCTTACGCCCTTTGGAGCCAGTCGCTCTTGAAGTGACACGACAAGATCCTAACGTCGAGCACGACCAATTCGAAGGACGTTTGCTAAGGGGACAGGGCGGCGAAGTAATCTTCGGGCGAGTCTCGCTCTCGCAGCTCTCCGCGCTCCACCACGAGAAAACGGGTCGCCACGTCGCGCACGAAAGCACGGTCATGGGAGACCAGGAGGCAGCAGGCTCCATTGGCCTTGATCTCATCCGCCAGCGCCTCCTGTCCGGATATGTCCACATGATTGTTCGGCTCATCCAGGAGATAAAAATTCGGCAAGGCAAACCGCAGCGCCAATAACGCCAGGCGGGACTTCTGACCGAAAGACAAGGCTTCGATCGGACGGCTCTGCATGTCGTAGAAAATCCCGGCAGCGGCCAAGGCGGAACGGCATTGCCGGTCGCTCTTTCCCCGCCCGGACATCAAATCGAAGGGGGTTTGCTCTACCGGCACGTCCGACAAGGCCTGGTCCATGTAGCCCACGACGAGGGTCGGCGTGGGTTTGACGCCTGACACGTCATCAGAACCCTCCAAAGCCTTGCGCAAAAGGCGCAGCAGAGTGGTTTTTCCCGTGCCGTTGCGGCCCAGAAGGACGATCCGGTCACCCTTGAAGAGATTGAGCTCCCGCACCTTGAACAACAAGCGACCGTCGGGTGCGGTTACCTTCAAGTCCTCGATCCGAACCAGCACCTTGGCGTGGGTGCCACGGTTCGACAGCCGGATCTCTCCAGACCGCTCGCTGTGCAGTGCGGTGGCTGCCTCTTCGATTTTATCCGCCCGCTTGCGGAGCTGCTTTTGCTTCTTCAGCAAGAGGTCGCTGCCGGAATTCACACCGATGTTCTTCAGCTTGGCGGACTGTCGCCGCAGCTTTTGCGCCTCCTTTAGATCCCGTTCCTGTTCCGCTGCGTCGGATGCATCCCATTGCGCCAAGGCATCGCGTGCAGGAGAGTAGGGGAGGGCGAACTGGCGCGAGATCTCGGGCCGCAGAAACAAGGTTCGATTGGTCGCGGCGTCCAGAAAGGCCCTGTCGTGACTGGCAATGACCACAGGCATGTGGCTTGCCCATGCCTCCAGCCAGTTCTCGAGTGACAGGATCTTTTCCAAGTCAAGATAGTTGGTCGGCTCGTCCAGCAAGAGCGCGTCGGGATCCGTCACCCATACCCGGGCCAGCAGCATCAGCCTTTGCCAGCCGCCGCTTAAGGCGGAGACGGGCAGGGCGCGCATTTCCCGCGGCGCATTGAGCGATTCCAGCACGGCATCGACCCGCCAGCTTTCACTGTCCCACAGGGCTTTGGGGATGGCGCTCAGAACCGCGTCGCGAAAAGTCTGGCCGAGCAGCGCCGGCTCGACGTCTTGCGGTACATAACCGATCCTGGTGCCGCGCGCGCGGATCACGTCGCCGTGGCTAAGCTCGGTCTCCCCGGCAAGGCAGCGGAGCAAAGTCGACTTGCCCGCGCCGTTCTGGGCTACGAGGCCCAAGCGGTCGCCCGGGCCAAGGGTTAGGGTCAGGTTCTGGAAGAGAGTTGTGCGTGCGACAAAGGCCGCATCTTTTAGGGAAAGTATGGACATCTTCGTCTCGATGATCAGCGCCGCGCGGACCGGGTCCGGGGCGAGGGGTCTGTTTCGCCATCGCAGGACAGACACCTACGACGGCACGATCAAGGCAGACCAATCAAGGAAACGACAGTTTTGGGAGGTTTCGTCTTGGTCAGCCCTGCAACAGCTGGTGCCGCAGGGCCAAAACAGGGCCACGCGTACGATGGTGATCGTGTCTCGTCATCACACAGCCCTCCTTCGGATCGAGGTTGATGCCAAGGGCCAGTATGTGACCCAACGTCAAAACAATAGCCGAAGGCCCGGTGTTCTGCAAATCGCACTATGGGGCGACCGGAGCGTACGCTGCCTTGCCTCGACGAAGGGAAGCCCCTAGGTCTGGCGAGGCATGTTGGTGAGCAGGCGCAGCAGGTGGCGGTCTGGGTCCCGGATCCTCATCTCGTAGGTGCCCCAAGGCCGCGCCGACGGCGGCTCCTCGACGATCGCCCCGCTTGATGAGTATTCTCCATGGATCTGATTCACATCCGCCACGCTTCTGAGGCCTACGACGATCTCAACGGCCTGGATCGGGGAGGGCCGCCGGGCCAGAAAAAGCTGGAAATGGCCCCGAAAGAGGGAAACGAAATTTGGCACCGGGTCCGCCTCGTCGCCTGACCAGCGCCACTCTTCGGTGAAGCCCAGCACAGTGAGATAGTGGTCCAAGCTGACGGCCATGTCCTCGACCGGCAGCACCGGTCGACAGCCCGTGAATTCAACCGGCGCTTGGCCACTTTCAGTGCGTTCCGTCATGGCAATGCTGCCCAAGCACGGGTGCGCAGGGCGGGTTAAAGGATCTGGCTCAGGAACTCCTTGGTCCTGGGATCCTTGGCTTCGTTGAAGAAGGTCGCCGGCGGCCCGTGCTCGACGATCAGGCCCTTGTCGGTGAAGTAGATGTGGTCGGCGACTTCCCGGGCGAAGCCCATCTCGTGAGTCACCAGCATGCAGGTCATGCCTTCCTCGGCCAACTCGCGGATGGTGACCAGCACCTCCTTCACGGTCTCCGGGTCAAGCGCCGCCGTGACCTCGTCGAACAGCATGATGTCCGGGTTCATGGCGAGCGAGCGGGCGATCGCCACGCGCTGCTGCTGGCCGCCGGAGAGCTCGCCCGGATAGCTCGGCTCCTTGCCCTCCAGACGCACTTTCTTGAGCAATTGGTAGGCGCGCTGCTCGACCTCGGCCTTGTCCTGCTTGAGAACCGTGATCGGCGCCATCATGACATTCTGCAGCGCCGTCTTATGGGGGAAGAGGTTGTACTGCTGGAACACCATGCCGACCTTCTTGCGCAGCTCCAGCTTGTCCAGCTTGGGGTCGTGCACCTCCTGGCCCTCGACCGTGATCGAGCCCTGGTCGATCGGAATCAGCGCGTTGATGCAACGAAGCAGGGTCGACTTGCCCGAGCCCGAGGGCCCGATGACGCAGATCACCTCGCCCTTGGCGACGTCGAGCGAGACGTCGTGCAGCACCACCAGCTGGCCGAAGGACTTGCGCACGTTTTGGATCGAGACGATCGGCTGATCCGGTGTCCAGGTCATGACCGTCATACCCCTTTAGAGTTTGACCACGAACTTGCGCTCCAGACTGACGGTCCAGCGCGCAATCGGGTAGCAATAACAAAAGAAGATCACCAGCAGGAAGAGATAGAAGGGCGCCAGGAGCTCCGGCCGGCTGTCCTCTGAGACCAGCGCCTGCTGGGTTAGGTTGACCGATTCTTGAACCCCCATGATCGAGCAGATCGGCGTCGCCATGGTGAGAATCGCATACCAGTTCATCCAGGGCGGAATCATGCGCTTGACGCACTGGGGCAAGATGATTTGCCACAGGGTCTGGCGACGGGTGAAAGCGAGGGACTCCGCTGCTTCCCACTGGCCGCTCGGGATCGACTGCACGGCGCCGCGCACCAGCTCGGAGATGTTGGCCATAATCGGCAGGGAAAAACCGATGGTCGCCTTGGTCCAGTCGGGAATGCGAATGATCACGTCGCCGATGGTAATCTCGAAGGGCAAGAGAAGCATGACGCAGAACAGCAGCACCAGCCAGGGCGAATTGCGAAACAGCTGGGTGGTGAACCAGCTCGATCCGCGCACCTGAGGCAGGAGCGAGATCTGGCCCAGGCCGAGCATCACACCAGCCGCGGTGCCAAGCGCCATGGCGGTGAAGCTGATGATCAGGTTCAGGACGAAGCCTTGACCGACGATCAGCGGGATCCAGCGCCACAGGGTGGCCAATACGCCCTTGTCGAGGGTGTTGTCGACCTGCGCCGCGGCTACGCCGGTGAAGAAGAGGAACAGCAGGAATAAGAAGAGTCCGTGCCAAGCCTTAAGCTCCAGGCGAAATCCGTTGGTGCGGTCTTGTCTGGCCTTGCGGCCAATCAATTGCGCCGCCGGCAGCAAGACCGGCAGATCGGTCTGCGCCGGGCCGGTGACGCCGGGGATCGCTCGCAGCTCTGGGCGCGGCGTGCGGAACAGGCCGATCATTGCCCGTATCCCGGAATGCGCATCTTGCGCTCCCAGCGGTGCATGGCCCAGACCAGGACGCCGACCAGCAGGATGTAGACGATCCATAGGGTCATCATCATCTCGGGCACGTTGACGTTGTCAGACCAGATCTGATTGGCCGTGTACATCAGCTCTGGCACGGCGATTGCGTAGGCCAGGGTCGTGGTTTTAACCAGGTTGACGAGGTTGTTGTTGAGCGCCGGCAGGCAGACCCGGAAAGCGAGCGGCAAGATTACGTGAATGTAGGCCTGCAGGCGGTTGTAGCCGAGCGCCTCGGCCGCCTCGCGAGTCGATTCCGGCACCGCTTCGATGCCCGAGCGGAAGATCTCCACGTTGAACGCGCCGGCGAAGAACGACAGCGAGATCACCGCCCAGCCAAAGCTGCCGATGATCGGCTCGTAGTAGCCGCCCGCGTCGACCGAGGGCGTGAAGGCGCCCAGGCCGAAGTAGAAGAAGAACAGCTGCACCAGGGGCGGAGTGTTGCGGAAGAACTGGATGTAACCCTGGACGATGCGCCGCGTGATCTTGAGGTTCGATCCCTGCAGCCAGGCGCCGACCACGCCGATGATAACCGAGAAAACAACGCAGGTGACCGAGAGGTAAATCGTCAGCCAGAAGCCGCGAATGAAGCGCTCGCGCTCGTACTCCTCGTAAAAATAGACGAAGTTGAATCCGGTGTCGTTATAGAGCGTGCGAAACCAATCGTAGAACGACTCCACCGCCCGCGTGCCCCCCGTTCAATTGGCCATCGGCAAGGTCGGGCGGCGCGCTTGTTCCTCCGATCGCGCGCCGCCCGCCTTGTCGCTTTTTGTTATTCGCCCAAGTGCGAGTCGTCGTAATCGAACTTGGCGTTCATCTCTCTCAAGTAGGCGGTCGACTGGATGCCCCACTTCTTCTCCAGCTCCACCAGACGGCCGGAGGCATGCCAGCGGTAGGTCATGCCCGACATGAAGATGCCGAAGGCCTTGTTCACCTCGTCGACCGGAACGGCGAGCGCCCAGGGGGTGTCGTCCTCGGTCGGCAGAGGCATCTCGTAGTCGGCCCAGGCCGGATCCGAGAGGTCAGACATGATGGAAGAATCGTCGTAGACCCAGGCAACGCATTTCTTGTCTTTGAGTGCCTGCTTGGCCTCGGCGTTGCCGACGAAGGCGACGACCTTCACGCCGTAGCGCTTCTCGACGATCTTGTTGTAGAAGGCGCCCTGCTTGCCGCACACCGGCTTGTCGCGCAGTTCTTCCCAATTGGTGAAGCCGTGGCTCTTGGCGGCCATTACGTTGGTGCCAGAGGTGTAGTAGTTGGGCTCGGGAATGCCGACGATCTTGCGCCGGTCAGCCCGATCCGACATGGTCGCGATGAACATGTCGACCTTGCCCTGCTCGAGGAACTGCATGCGGTTCGACGATTGCACCGGGACCAGTTCCAGCTCGACGCCCAATGCATCGGCCACGTCCTTTGCCATGTCGGCTTCCATGCCGACGATCGCGCCCGAGGAGTCCCGAAAGCCCCAGGGCTTGTAGTCGGCCTTCGCGCCAACGATGATCTTGCCGCGTGCCCAGATCTTCTCGAGTGTACTGTCGCCCGCGCTGGCCGGGCCGGCCAGTCCCACGAGGAGTGCCGCGCTGAGCGCGGCGCATGCCACTTTGCCAAACATCTTGAGAACCTCCCTTGGTCAATGCAGCGCTCTTTCGTTACGTCGCTTTGCGCCTTGGATTTGTAACCCCCAACAATCAGGTCAGTGAATTGAGGCCCAGTGCCATGATGCTGTCAAGCGTTCCTAGGCCGACCCGATCCGTCGAGTATAACAATTGACGCAGAATTTCGTCAACTTGAAACAAATGTTCTATTTCTTGGTTCGCCTCTGTTCCTTGGTCGCTTGCCAATAGACTCCTCGGGTCTGGCGGACCCTGTCAATCTCGGCGACCCGGTCGATCACCCGGCGCGGCCCTTGGGAGACGACCAACGCCAGCAAGGTCTCCAGAGTTGCCACCACCGCCGCCTGGGAGGGAAAGAACAGCGGTCCGCGCACCGGCGCCAGCAAGAGGCAGTCGGCTCGCTTGGCGATCGGCGAGGCGCGGCTGTCGGTCAGCGCGATCAGGCGCCCGCCATGTTCACGGAAGTAGTTCGTCGCCTCGACCGCGTCGCTTGAGTAGGGTTGGAAGGAAATCGCCAGCATGACGTCGTCCGGCCCCGATTGGATCAGCTCGTCGATCATGTGGCCGCCGGCGTTGGAGATCAGCACCGCGTTGGGCAGCAACATGCGCGCCAGATAATAGGTATAGGCCGCCTGGGCCTGAAGTGCGCCACCGCTAACGCAGTAGAGCCGCCGGGCGCCCCAGATCATGTCAGCGGCAGCCGCCAGCTCGGCTGGATCCATGGTGCGAAAGGCACCTTCCACGTTGGCGATCGTGGCCTCCGCCATCTCGGCGAAGACCGCATCCGCCCGGCCTCTCTGGGACAGGTCTTGCAGCCAGGCGGCGCGATCCCTGAAGTCGCCGCCGACGCCGCGCACCGATTCCTGAAACGGTCGGCGGAAGGCCTCGTAGCTTGGATAGCCCAGACTCTTCGCCAAGCGCAGCATGGAGCTGGGCGCCACGTCGGCGGCCGCGGCGACCCGGCGCATGGAGTTGACCGCGACCTCCGCCGGTCGGTCGAGCACGTACTTCGCGGCCCGTTTGAGCTGCGGGCTGAGCGCAGGATAGGCCTCGGTGAGCCGCTCCATGGCCTGTTGCACGGGTTGGTCTAAGCTCCCACTTCGATCCATATGTTTTAATTCATTTAAAGAATAGCACATTTGTTCTTAGCTGAACAGGCCATGGCTTTTGGCCTTGACGCTGCCAGGCGCTAAGAGGTTGATACCCGGCCGCCGGATCGTGGCCGTAAGGCGTCCCTCTTTGGCGACAGGATGTACTCCAAAATTATAGAGGCCCAAGGCGTTGCCACCGGATGTAACGCGTATTATTGGTTTCCTATGAGAAACACTTTCGAATTTATCGCCGGTGCACTTTCCTTGGACTTCGTCGACACCCTTGCCGAGCGAATGAGCTCACCGCGCGATCTCTTGAGGCAGCCTCGGGATCTTGAGGTTTGGATCGCGTCGGCAGGGCTGGGGCGGGTCGCCAGCGTATCCGATAACCAGCTTCGCCAATCCAAGGAGTTGCGTGAATTCATCCATGAGGCTGTCAGCAGCGCGGTCGAGGGTCGCAAGATCCCGAAATCGGCCATTGTGCGCATCAACAAGATCGCTCGGCAGCCGGGTTTGAGGCCGCAATACGTGGACGGGCGGGTGGTACTGCAGGCCGAGAACCCCTTTGATGCCGCCCTCTCCAGCATAGCCGCGGATGCAATCGAGAACATTGCTCCAGCGAATCGCGCGCGCCTTCGGCGGTGTCTGGAGTGCCAAATGTTGTTTCGCGACAATTCGCGGCCTGGACGCCGACAGTGGTGCTCTTCGTCGTCAGGCTGCGGCAACAGGGCGAAGGTCAGGCGTCATCGCGCCAAGCTGAAAGAACAGCAGTCAAGATAACGGAAGATCGCTAGAGAGGCGGCTTCTAGTGGTCTTTAGGCGTGCCTTCTCGATTGGTCCATCCTTGGAACACCCCGTTGGCGACGATCTAGCGACGGCCGGTGCCAAGCGTGTGCCCTGGTAGGCTGAACGCTTGGCCCTATCGAATCACCTCCCTTTCCCAGGCTTCGATCGGCGACTATCCTCCCTGGCGTCAGCAACGGGGGAGGCCTTCCATGTGCGAGCTCTTTGCCATGTCCAGTGCGGTGCCGGCGACCGTAACCTATTCATTGGAGCAGTTCGCCAAGCACGGCGGGCTGACCGCCGGCAACAAGGACGGCTGGGGCATCTGCTACTACGAGGAAGAGGACATCCGCCTGATCAAGGAACCCACGCCGGCCGCTTCCAGCCCTTGGGTCAAGTTCATCGCCGAACAGGAGCTGGCCAGCGACTGCGTGGTCGCCCACGTGCGCATGGCCTCGCGCGGCCGCACCCATCTGGAAAACACCCATCCCTTCGAGCGTGAGCTGGCCGGCCGGCGCCACGTTTTCGCCCACAACGGTACTCTGGCCGAGGTGCACGAGAAGTGGCCCCTGCGCGATCAACGCTTCCAGCCGATTGGCGAGACCGATTCCGAGCACGCCTTTTGCGTCTTGCTGGAACGTCTGCACGACCTTTGGTATGGCGCCACACGGCCGCCGGCTCTGGCCGACCGCCAGGAGGTTATCGCGCAGTTCGCCGCCGACATGCGGCCGCTCGGTCAGATCAACTTCCTTTATACCGACGGTGACATCCTCTGGGTTCACGGCCACAAGCGCCATCACACGATCGACGGAGTGGTTTCCGCCGAGGCGACACCGCCGGGCCTACACCTCCTTCGCCAGACGCGGGAACCGGTCGGCGAGAAGCTGGAGTGCGACGGCCTCAAGGTCGCGACCGGCCAGCCCGGCATTGTGCTCTTCGCCAGCGTGCCCTTGAACGACGAGGACTGGCAGCCAATACCGGAAGGCACCCTCATCGCGATCCGCAACGGCCACGAAGTGGCGCGGGTCGGGCAGGGTGGCTAGGCCGATGCGTATTGCCGACTCCCGCGCCTTGGTGACCGGCGCGAACCGCGGCCTGGGCGCCCACTTCGTCGAGGGCCTGATCGCCCGTGGTGCCGACAAGGTCTATGCCTGTGCCCGCGCACCGGAGAGCCTGGCGCCGCTCTTGGAGCGACAGGGCGATCGTGTCGTGCCACTCCAGCTGGACGTGACCGACCCTCAGTCTGTTGAGGCCGCGGCGGCGCGAGCAGGCGACTGTAGCCTGTTGATCAACAACGCCGGTCGGCTTGAGCATCGCGGCGTGATGGAGGCCGGCGACCTGGCGCGCCTCGAGCGGGAGATGGCCGTCAACGTCTATGGATTGGCGCGCATGTGCCTCGCCTTCGCCCCCGTCATCCAAGGGCAGGGCGGCGGCGCCATCGTCAACATGCTCTCAGTCGCCAGCTTGGTGAGCTTTCCCTGCTTTGGCAGCTACAGCGCCACCAAGGCGGCTGCCATGTCGCTCACCCATAGCCTGCGCTACGAGCTGAAGGACAAAGGCATCCGCGTGCACGGCGTCTACGCCGGCCTGATCGACACCGGCATGGTCGATTACGTGGAGGCAGACAAGGCCGACCCGCGAGAGGTGATTGCGGCCACACTCGACGGCATCGAGGCCGGCACCATGGACATCGATGCCGACCAGCGCGCCAGGGACGTGCGCGTGCTCTTGCGAGAAGATCCGGAGGGCCTGCTGCGCACGAGCCAGGAGCGCGCCGCCGGCTTCCGCGCGACGCACCCGCTGGCCTAAGCGTTCACCCCGCCACGGCCCGCACCTTCCGTGGCGCGGCGAGCCATATCAGTGCGATCGAGAGCAAGCTGAAGCCGATCGCCATGGCAAAGGGCAGGGCGTAGGAGCCGGTCGCGTCGAACAGCAGGCCGGTAACCCAGGGCCCCGCGGCAGCACCAGAGTTTCCGACAATCGAGGCCGTGCCGAAGATCGCGCCGTAGTGGCGGCCTTGGAAGATCTCGGCCGGAATGGCGCCGAACACGGAAACCAGCGCATAGCCGATCAGCCCTTGGGCGGCGACCATGGCGTAGAGCAGGAAGGCGCTCGGCTGCCAGGCGAGCAGGAGCAGGAGGGCATAGGTCGCGGCGAAGCCGAGGCAGCTGATGGTCCAGACCCACTCGCGGCCGATGCGGTCGGAGAGGTGGCCGAAGAGCGGCTGGCCGGCGACCGCGAGCAGGTTGACCAGGCCGAGCGCATAGGCCGCCGTTTTGGCATCGAAGCCCAGATCGATCAAATAGCGACTTTGGTGCACAAGCACCGCGTACCAGGCGAAGAGCGCCGAAAACGCGCCGAAGCCGAATAGCCAGAATCGCGCGGTGCGCAGCGCCTTTCCCAGGGTCCAGTCGACCGCCGCCCAGTCCGGGTCGACCACCCGCAGGCTCGGCTTGGGCGCCGCGCTGCCGCGGCCGTCGCCGTCGGGCTCGAGTCCCACATCGCTTGGCTGGGCGCGCTGAAAGAAGAAGTTTAGGGGCACGATCACGACCACCAAGAGGACAGCCAAGGCCCAACAGGCCCGGCGCCAGCCCTCCGCGTCGATGGTCGCCTGGACCCATGGGAAAATCACGATCGCGCCGACCCCGACCCCGGCGAAGACGATGCCGAGCGCCAGGCCCCGCTTGCGTGCAAACCAGTTGGGCAGGAAGACGAAGTGGCCGGTGTAGCTCAGGAGCGTGCTGGGCCCGACCACCAAAAGGCCCAGAGTCAGGTAAAGCTGCCAGTGCGTCTCCACCTCGGTGGCAAGCACAAAGCCGGCGGCCATGATCAGCGCGCCCAGGGGCATCAGGAGGCGTGGGCCGAGCCGGTCCATGGCGGCACCGATCAGGGGCGCATAGAGCATGGCCGAGGCCAGCCCGACGGACCAGGCGGCGGCGGTCAGCCCGCGCTCCCAGCCGAACTCGTCCAAGAGCGGCGGAAAGAGCAGGGAGAAGCCGGTGCGTGCGTTGGTCGATATGGCCATGGTGACGAAGGCGACCGCGACCACGATCCAGCCGTAGAAGAAGGGTAGGCGACGGGCCAGGGTCATGGGAAGGCTCAGATCGACTCGTGGTGGGCCCGCTCGGGGATCTTCAGACAGGCGAAGAGGGAAAGCACGGCCAGCGCCATAATGATGTAGACCGGCGCGAAGTCGTCGGCGGTGCGCTTCACCAGATAGGTTGCGACGAGCGGAGTGAGGCCGCCGAAGATGCCGTAGGCAATACCGTTGCCGATCGCCACCACGCTGCACCGGGCGCGTAAGGGAAGGGCCTCGGTAATCATCAATGTGTAGACCGCCCAGCCGGCGCCGAAGAACACCGCGAAGCCGACTTGGCCCAAAAGGATAAGCCCGAAACTGTCCTGGTGCATCAGCCACCATAGAGGCCAAGCCAAAATGAGTGTGCCAAGCGCAGCGGTGAGGGCAAGCGGCCGACGCCCGACCCGGTCCGACAGCGCGCCTGCCAGGGGCACGACGATCAGGATCGAGAAGAGCGCCAGGCTGTTGATGTCGAGCGCCTCGGCGGTCGAAAGCTTCATGTGCTGGGTCAGGTCCGAGACCGCATAGACATAGGCCAGGTAAAAGCCGACGCCGCTCATGGCAATCAGGCCGATGTAGCAAAGCAGGGAGGACAAATGGTCGCGCAGGGCGGCGATGACCGGCAGGCCCTGCTGGGGCTCGGCTTCGGCCATGGCCGGGCTTTCGACTAGGTTGCGCCGGAAGAAGAGGCCGACAGCGGTCAAGAGAAGACTGAGCAGGAAGGGCACCCGCCAGCCCCAGTCATGGAGCGCCGCGTCGCTCAAGACCGAGCTGACAAGAGCGCCGATGGCCGAGCCCAGCAAGATCCCCAGCATCGCGCCAAACATGGTCCAGCTGGAATGGAAGCCGCGCCGGCCGGCCGGCGCCTGCTCAACCAGGAACACGGTCGAGGCCGGCGATTCGACCGCGACCACGAAGCCTTGGATCAGCCGCAGGGCGACCAAAAGCAGGGGCGCTGCGTCGCCGATCTGATCGAAGCCTGGCAGCAGGCCGATTGCGAAGGTCGCCAGGCCCATGACCGCGAGCGACAGCATCATGACCGGCTTGCGGCCAATCTTGTCGCCCAGGTTGCCGAGCACTAACGCGCCGACCGGCCGCGCGCCGTAGCCAACCGCGAAGACGCCGAAGGCCGACAGCAAAGAGGCGAAGGGGTCGTCGGAGGGAAAGAAGTGCTGGCCGATGATCACGGCGAAAAAGCCATAGACGCCGAAGTCGTACCACTCCAGCAGGTTGCCGAAGCCGGCGGCGACCATGTTGCTGCGATGGTTTGTTGAGGAAGGTGAGGCCATGGCTAGTTACCCAAAAGCGAATCGACGCCGGCCACCGGCCGCCTTGTGCTATAGCTATCCCTTCGGGCGGCTGGGGGCAAACGGCCGGTCAAAAGGGGGACGGGGCAGAGCGGATGAGCGCCGAGGATCTCGAGCCGCCCGCAGTCGAGCGGGAGAGCGTCGCGCTGGGAATCCTTTACGGCTGCTTGGCCTGCCTTATGTGGGGCGCCTCGCCGATCGTTCTGCGCTTCACCGTCCAACACGACCTGCCGGCCGGCGACATCGTCGCCGTGCGCTTCGGCGTGGCCGGCCTGCTGCTGCTGCCTCTGGTCCTGCGACACGGCACTGCCGGTCTGGGCTGGTGGCGCAGCCTGATCTTGGCCTGCGGGGCTGGGGCGCCGGCCACCTTGATCAACGTGGTCGGCCTGAGCATCGCGCCGGCCGACCACAGCGGCGTGATCGGGCCCAGCAGCGTGCTCCTGTTCAGCGCGCTCGGCGCTTGGCTGCTGCTCGGCGAGCGGCCCGGGTCGATGCGTCTGGCCGGCCTCGCCGTGGTGCTGCTCGGCGTCGGGCTGATCGGCTGGGAAAGCTTGACCAACCTCGGCGTGGAGACCCTGGAGGGCGACCTGCTGTTCGTGCTCGGCGGCGTTCTATGGGCCGGCTACACCGTGGCGTCGCGTGCCTGGGCGGTCGAGCCGATCCATGCCACGGCTTTGGTCGCTGTGATCTCTATGGTGATCTATCTTCCGCTCTATCTAATCTTCGGCGCGCCCACCCTTCATGAGGCGCAAATTGTCGAGATCCTGATGATTGCCGGCGTGGAGGGCGTGCTCAGCAGTATCCTGGCGCTTCTGTTCTACACCCGCGCGGTCAAGATCTTGGGCGCCGGACGGGGCGCGGTGTTCCTCGCCTTGCTGCCGGGCCTGGTCGTGGTCATGGCGATCCCCACTCTGGGCGAGATCCCGACCTGGCTCGAGCTGGTTGGGGTCGCTACAGTTAGCCTAGGTATGATCGGCGCGCTCGGCCTGCTCGAGCTGCGCCGGGCCAGTTAGAGCCTGATCGGATCAATTTGAGCCAATCTGATCTTGCGCTAGAGCAAAGGATTGGCGTGGGGACGGCATAGATGGCGCGCAAAGACCTCGAGCAGCCGGCGCTGGAGCCGGAAAACCTCGCGCTGGGCGTGCTCTACGGTGGCTTGGCAGCTCTGGCGTGGGGCCTGGCGCCGGTCGTCATGCGCTTCAGCGTGCAGCACGACATGGCGCCTGGCGACGTGGTCGCGGTGCGCTTTGCGGTCTCCGGCATATTGCTGCTGCCGGTCGTGCTGCGCCGGGGTAGCGGGGGGATCGGCTGGCTCCCCTGTCTGCTGCTGACCTGCGGTGCCGGCGCGCCGGTTTTGCTGATCACCATCATCGGCTTGACCATGGCGCCGGCCGGCCACGAAGGGGTCATCAATGCGAGCTGCACGCTCCTGTTCAGCGCGGCCGGGGCCTGGTGGCTACTGCACGACCGGCCTGACGGCACGCGGCTGGCCGGCCTCGCGGTGATCGTACTCGGCATCGCTTTGATTGGCTGGGACAGCCTGAGCGACTTCGGCCTCGAGACCCTGGAGGGCGACCTGATCTTCGTCGGCTCCGGATTCCTTTGGGCGGTATACACGCTGACCGCGCGCGTCTCTGGGGTCCAGCCATTGCAAGCGGCGGCCCTGGTCGCGGTGATCTCTAGCCTATTCTATCTGCCGCTTTATCTGCTGTTTGGCGAGCCTGGCCTGCTAGACGTACCGGCCTGGGAGATCGCGATGGTGGCGGTTGCCCAAGGGGTCCTGAGCGGCATTCTGGCGATCCTGTTCTACACCCGGGCGATCCACATGCTGGGCGCCGGGCGCGCCGCGGTGTTCAACGCCATGGTGCCGGTTTTGGTGCTGATCATTGCCTACCCCACACTAGGCGAAGTCCCCACCTGGCTAGAGCTGCTCGGGGTCGCTATTGTTACCCTCGGCATGGTCGCGGCGCTTGGTTTGCTGCGGGCGCGCCGGGCTGAATGATTGGGGAACATGAACAGCATGATCAAGATCAGCAGTGGGTTCGATGGCGGCAACATCACCTGCATAAGGTGCGACGATCCCACTGATATCGCCTTGGAGATCAACAAAGACCACCAGGCGGACTTCTATCAGTGGTTCTACTTCCGTTTGAGTGGAGCGGCCGGCGAGGATTGCCGGCTCAA
>JBCCGG010000036.1:0-61778 GCA_039029395.1 Pseudomonadota bacterium
CTGGATAAACCGCAACCGTCGACTGGCCAAGGACTTCGAGGAAACAATCGACTCTGCTCGGGCCTTCCTCTACGCAGCCTCTGTGATGCTACTCATTCGGCGAATCGCTAGGGCATCATAACTTTCGAAACCGACTCTAAGGAAAAACCTTGCTTTCGATAGTTAAAGTTTGTCGCCCAGCGATCGGCAGTGTTCTTTGGTCAACTGGAGAAACACGGACGACCATTTGCGGAAGCGTGAAAAACATCCATAGATCAACATGTTAGGCTCTGTCTCGATCCTCTCAGAAGGCACGAAGCCCAGCACAGATAATGCGTTAACAAATCGTTAACAAATTAACAAAGATCGATTTTACATCAAATTCAATATCCTTGACGCAAATGACACTTTGATCACGCCTTCACTGCTAAGCCTGTCGCCGATGGTTGAATGAGCAGGCACATCAATCTTGCTCAACCTCGCTGCTCGGAACCTCTGGCTGCGCAGGTAGCGTGTCCGCCTAGTGAGTTCAACCAACGTTGGGGGCCCTTGGTGACGTTCTGCTGATCGTTCTGTTGGGGGCCATAACTTGCAAGGGAGACAGTATGATGGGAATGGCTAGGTTGTTCCATCGGTTGTGGAAAGACGAGAGCGGCATCTCCTCGGTTGAGTATGCCCTTCTTTTGGCCCTGATCGCGGCCGGCATCGCGGTTGCCGCCTCTGCTTTGGGCAATGCGGTTGAGAACGAGATCAACGCTGCTGCTGGTTGTATCTCCGCCACTGGCGGTAGTGTCAGCTCGGCCTGTGCTGGCTAAAGACAATAAGAATACCAGTTAAACGCCAGTTTTGTCGTTTCTTGTTCACTGGCGTGAGCCTTAGAGCCGTCCCGGCAGCTCGAAGCCGGGCTGCCGGGACGCTCAATTTGTTAGGAAATTTTGTTGGTTGATTTTCGCTTTCAGCGTTTCTGAAGGGGTCTAGGTGATGAGGATGCGTGCCTTTCTGATGCTCGGCTTCGCTTTGCTCTTGGCGGGTGTGGTCGTTTATCTGTTCCAGGACTGGATGCAGCGGCAGATTCCGAAGGCGCCGGTGATCGTCCAGCAGCAGGAGCCGCAGATCGAGACCACGAAGGTCGTGGTCGCGGCCTCGCCGCTGTTCTTCGGCAACAAGATCCGCCGCGAGAGCCTGCGCTTGGTCGATTGGCCGGCCGACTCGGTGCCGCCCGGAAGCTTCACGAACTTTGATGAGCTTCTGAGCGACGATGAGGAGCGCAGCACCCTGCGGGCCATCGAGGTCGGCGAGCCGATCCTGGCCAGCAAGGTCTCTGGCTTCGGCGGCCGCGCCATTCTCTCCGCGGTCATCGCCCCTGACATGCGCGCCGTCACAATTCGGGTCAACGACGTTAACGGCGTTGCCGGCTTCGTGCTTCCCGGGGATCATGTGGACATTCTGCTGACCCGCAAGGAAGGCGGCAGCGGCATGTTCACCGACGTCCTGTTGCAAAACGTCAAGGTCCTGGGCATCGATCAGGTCGCTAGCGAGAACCTGGAAAAGCCGAAGGTCGCCAAGGCGGCCACGCTCGAGGTGACGCAGCTGCAGGCCCAGAAGCTGGCTTTGGCCCAACGGGTCGGACAGCTTTCCCTGGCGCTTCGCGATCTGTTGAACGTCGAGGCCGACCTGACCCGAACCGTCACGATTGCCGACCTGCGCGTCGGCGAAGCGATCGAGCCGCCCAACCAGGAGCTGGTTAAGGACGTCACGCCGAAGAAGCCGCGCAAGCCGGTAGTCGTGAAAACGGCGAAGGCCAACAGCGGTCTCTCGGTCAGGATCGTGCGCGCCCTCCAGGCCTCTGAGTACAAGGTCGAGGCGGAGCGTTCGATCTCGAGCCAGCCGGCCTTTTCCAAGCCGCTCAACCTGCTGCCGGCGAAGACGATCGCGCCGTCATCCGACCAGGGCGACGAGGCCGGCGCGAGCGATGGTCAGACCGATGGCGGCGGTGGCTCGCCCACCAAGCTGGTTCCTGAGGCGCCGAGCACCTGAGATAAGGGAGTTACGGTCTTGTCCCACACGCTGATCGGGGCAAGACCTTGGGGGTACCAAGATGAACGTCACTTTGGCACAGAGGCTACTATCGATAGCATTATCGGGCATCTTTGCTTATCGAAGGTCGTCAAATCTAAGGAATTAGGGGAAAGTGGAATGAGGTCGAACCCTTTCATAGAAGCCTTCAAACTGAGGCAGGCCTTCGCAGCCTTGGCATGCTGCGCGGCACTGATCTTCGCGGGTCAAGCCTCGGCGCAAAACACCATCGTCACCCAGGTCGACAGCACCAAGCACGCTGGCGAGTTTGTGGTGCCGCTCAACAAGTCGCAGATTCTGCGGGTCGACGTTCCCTTTGCTGACCTCTTGGTTGGCAACCCGGAAGTCGCTGACGTCTTGGCCTTGACGGACCGTTCGGTCTATGTGCTGGGCAAGGCGCTCGGTTCGACCAACCTGACGATCTATGGCCGCAACAAGAACCTCTTGGCGGTGGTCGACCTGGTCGTCGCCTACGATATCGAAGGGCTCAAGCAGCAACTCTTCCAGCTGATGCCCGACGAGCAGATCGAGGTTCGGGCCGTCAACGGCGCGATCGCTCTGAGCGGGATCGTGTCTGGCGCCGGCACCATGTCCCGGGCGCTCGCCGTGGCGCAGCAATACGCGCCGGACGCGGTGACCAACCTCATGTCGGTCAAGGGCAGCCAACAGGTGCTCCTCAAGGTGCGCTTCGCCGAGATGTCCCGCCAGGTCGGCATGGAACTGGGTCTGTCGAACAGCATCGTTTCGGGCGACTCCTTCACCTTCCTGTCGGGTTTTCTGGATCCGACGGCCTTTGCCAACGTGATCGGCGACTTCGCCATCGGCGGCACCGACTTTCAGGTCGCTTTGGACGCCATGGAGCAGAAAGGCCTGGTTAAGATCCTCGCCGAGCCGAACCTCATCGCGCTCTCCGGCGACACCGCGAATTTCCTCGCCGGCGGCGAGTTCCCGGTGCCGATCGCCCAGGATAGCGACACGCTCAACACCACGATCACCGTTGAGTTCAAGGAGTTCGGTGTATCGCTCGCCTTCACTCCGACGGTCCTGGACGATGGTCTCATCAACCTGGTCGTAGCTCCGGAGGTCAGCCAGATCGATCTTTCCAACGCGGTCGAACTCAGCGGCTTCCGGATCCCCGGACTGACCGTGCGCCGCGCAACGACCACCGTCGAGCTTCGTGACGGTCAGGCCTTCGCGATTGCCGGTCTGCTGCAGAGCGACTTCCGCGACACGGTCACGCAGTTCCCCGGCCTGGCCGACATTCCGGTGCTCGGCGCCTTGCTGCGCAGCACCGACTTCCAGCAAAGCGAGACCGAACTCGTGATCATCATCGAGCCCCATCTCGCCAAGCCGGCGCCGGCCAACGCCCTGGTGACCCCGGCCGACAATTTCGTGCCGCCGAGTCCGACCGACCTGTGGTTCTTCGGCCGTACGGAATCGACCCTTTCGCCGGGCTATCAGACCAACTATCTCGGCGCGGAAGCGCTCAGCGTTCAGAGTGCCGGCGGTATCCAAGGCGCCTATGGTCACATCGTCAAGTGAGGGATCAGACAATGAAAATTCTATACGTTCTTCCCGTGGCCGCGGCGCTTGGCACTGCCGGTTGCGAATCCAAGGAACATCTGAGCGCCGATTTCGGCAACTCGGTAAATCACAACATGTCGCTCCACGTTGTGAACCCGGACCCGGTCTACCTGGCGCCCGAGATCCCTGATTTCAACGGAATCAGGGCAGAGGGTGCGATGGAGCGCTACGAGACCGGAACTGTGATCGAGCCCGAGCAGATCGAGACGTCGGATGTGAGCAACTAACGCGCTCGACCGGGGCGCAGGTGATTTAAGCCTCGGTGCCAAAACGGGGAGACCGTTCTGACGCGACGAACAAAACAACAAGAGCGCAACGTCACAAGAGCCACCGAGAATGCGCATCAGGATGATCCCCCGATGGGGTGCGATTGAGAGCAGAAGATCGAAGACGCTGGTGACAATTGGGAAGCGAAATGCAAGGACGCCAAATTGTTTGGGATCGGGAGTAACACCAAAATGCAGTTATCGCCAAACTACGAAGTCGTGGCGGTCTTGCGGTCACAAGAATCGAGCGCCTCTTTGCGAGCCGCCTGCAGGCATGTGAATGGAACCCAGGTGGACGTCCAGGTCGGACGACTGCAAGAGGTCACGCCGGACAACAAGCACATCAAGGATCCTTCCGCCCTGTTGCTGGAGGTGGATCCGCGAGACAGCGTCGAGGTCGAGCTGCTCGAAAAGGTTATCCGCACCCATTTCCCGGACACGCCGGTCATCGCGACCGCGTCCGATATCACGCTGCCAGACATCCGCCTCCTGATGCGTCTGGGCGTCGTTGACGTGCTGCCCCAGCCGATCGCTGAGGCGGACCTTAAAACCGCGCTAGACCTGGCTGGGCGGGTCAAGGTGCGCGACAGCGGCGTACCGGGCGAGAGCGGGAAGGTGATCTCCTTCCTCAAGGGCGGCGGCGGCGTCGGCGCGACGACGCTTGCTGTTCAGTCGGCTTGCTTGTTGGCGGGAGGCGCCAAGGCGTCCAAGTCTATGGAGCACAACGTCTGCGTCATGGACTTGGACCTTCAGTTCGGCACGGCAGCGCTTTACCTCGACCTGGAAGGAAAGTTCGACTATCAGGACCTCGTGGCAGCGCCAAAGCGCCTGGACCGGGAGCTGTTGAACGGCGTTCTGGCCCGGCACGAGACCGGCGTCAGCGTCTTGCCGACGCCGCTGGATGTTCTGCCTCTCGACACCCTGACACCGGATTTCATCGGCGCCTGCCTGAAGGTGGCCCGAAAGGAGTTTCGCTACACCGTCCTAGATTTGCCCGAGGCCTGGACCACCTGGTCCTGCTCGGCGCTCGAGAACTCCGATCTCGTGGTACTGGTCACCCAGATGACCGTTGCCGGCATTCGCCAGGCGCGCCGCCAGCTAAACACGCTGAGGGATCAAGGCTTGAGCGAGCTGCCGGTGCGCGTCGTGATCAACCGCTTCGATAAGGGCTGGGGCAAGACGGTCCGCGTTAAGGAGGCCGAGAAGAGCCTCGGACGCAAGATCGATGATTACATCGTCAGCGACTACAGGACTGTGAGCGAGGCCATCAACCTGGGTGTGCCGCTGTCTAAGGTGAAGCGGAACAGCAAGGTCGAGAAAGGCATCCGCAAGCTGGTCGACCAGTTTGTCAATGAAGAAGTCGTGGAGAGTGGGCGCGTGGAGCCGCGAATCAAGATATAGCGGCTCAACATAGGTGGTAAGGAGGAGCTGGATGTTTTCCAAATTTCGCAATGCGAATTCTCAGGCGCAGAACTACTCGGATCAGTCCGTTGCACTGATGCCTGATGGCACCGAGCTTGACGAGGACTTGCCGCTGGAGATCAACGGCCGCGCCACATCGCGCTACACGGACCTCAAGGTGCACCTGCATCAGCGGCTGCTCGACATGCTCAACTTGTCGATTATCGACAAGATGCCGCCAGACGAATTCCGGCGCGAGATTGGTGAGCTGGTGCGCGAGCTTTTGCTCGAAGAACAACAGGCGCTGAACCTGAACGAGCGCAACCAGCTGGTGAACGACATCCTGGATGAGCTTCTGGGGCTGGGCCCGCTCGAGCCCCTGCTCAAGGACGCGACGGTAAACGACATTTTGGTCAACACCCACAGCCAAGTTTTCGTCGAGCGTTTCGGCCGGCTGCAGATGACCCCGGTACAGTTCAAGGACGACCGCCATCTGCTGCGGATCATCGACAAGATCGTATCGGCGGTCGGCCGCCGGGTCGATGAATCCTCGCCCATGGTCGATGCCCGATTGGCGGACGGCTCGCGTGTCAATGCGATGATCCCACCGATCGCGGTCGACGGCCCGCTGCTCTCGATTCGTAAGTTTGCCAAGATCCCTATCGACATGAGCAAGCTTATCGAGCTCAATACAATTCCCCAGGAATGCGCCGAGCTGCTTCAGGGCATCGTAAAGTCGCGGCGCAACGTCCTGATCTCCGGCGGCACCGGTAGCGGCAAGACGACTTTGCTGAACGCCATGTCGGCGTTTATCGATGCCAAGGAGCGGATCATCACCATCGAGGACGCCGCCGAGCTGCAGCTGCAGCAGATTCACGTGGCGCGCATGGAGACCCGGCCCTCTAACGTTGAAGGTAAGGGCGAAATCAGTCAGCGCGACTTGGTCAAGAATGCGCTGCGCATGCGCCCCGACCGGATCATCGTCGGCGAGGTGCGTGCCGGCGAGGCCTTCGACATGCTGCAGGCTATGAACACAGGCCATGAAGGCTCGATGACGACGGTCCACGCCAACACCGCGCGCGACGCGCTGTCCCGTATCGAGCAGATGATCGGCATGGCCGGTCTCGAGGTTCCGGCAACCACGATGCGCGCCCAGATCGCCTCGGCTTTACACGTGGTGATCCAGCTCGAGCGCATGAGTGACGGCCGGCGTCGTCTGATCAGCATCGAAGAGATCACCGGCATGGAAGGCGAGGTGATCCAGATGCAGAAGATCTTCAAGTTCGAGCGTCTCTCGACCTCGGCCGACGGCTACATCAACGGCCGCTTCGTCGCCACGGGAATCCGCCCGAAATTCATTCAAGAGTTTGAGACCCGGGGCATCGAGTTCCCGGCCAACATGTTCGATCCCAACAGGGTACTGGGGTAACCTCGTCATGGTCATCGAAACAGAATATGTAATTCTTGGGGCGGTCTTTATCTGCGCCATCCTGCTGATCGAGGGGCTCTATTACCTGATCCAGGATTCGACCCAAGGCCGGATGGCGGCGAACCGACGCATGAAGATGCTCGACTCGGGTGTTAGCCCACGCGAGGTCTATCAGGTCTTGCGGCGCGACCCCCGTGCCGATCTAGCCAAGTATGGTGCCGTGGGTCGCCCGCTGCGCTACCTCGATAGGCTGTTGTCCCAGTCCGGCCTGACGATCTCCTTCACCCGGGCGATCATCTTGATCGCAGCCTTTTGCGGACTGGTCATCTTCGGGCTCTTTTGGGCGGTCGCCCGCATCGGGACGCTGCCTCCGATTGTCGCCAATCCGGTGGTGCTGGTTATCGTCGGCGTCACGCTTGGCATCGTGATCTCGATCATGTTCTTGAGCCGTTTGGCGAAGAAGCGGATGCAGCTGTTCAGTGAGCAACTGCCCGATTCCCTCGACATCATGGTGCGCAGCCTTCAGGCCGGCCATCCGGTGGCCACGGCAATGGCGCTGGTGACCAAGGAGATGCGCGATCCAATCGGTTCCGAGTTTGGGTTGGCGGTCGACGAGATGACATACGGCCTGGATATGCGCGATGCCTTGGAAAACATGGGCCAGCGGGTCAACCACCCCGAAGTTCAGGATTTCCAGTACGTCCTGGTGTCGATCAACATTCAGCACGATACCGGCGGCAACCTCGCGGAAACGTTGGCCGGCTTGTCCCACGTTATTCGTCAGCGCTTTCAGATGTTCAAGAAGATTCGAGTGTTGTCGGCGGAGGGACGGCTCTCGGCGAAAATCTTGGCGGTACTGCCAATGCTGTTCGTGCTCATGATGGTCACCGGAAAGCCGGGTTTCTACACCGAGGTGATTGAAGATCCCTTGTTCTGGCCAATCGTCGGCATCGCGGTGGTCCTGCAGCTCATCGGCATGTACATCATGCACAAGCTGGTTAACTTCCGAGTCTAGGCGAAAGCGAGCGTGTTATGAATTTTGAACAATTGCTAGGGCCGGACTTTCTGGACGTTATTCAGCCTCTGCTGGAAGGCGGCTCCCTTTATGTCATTCTCGGGCTCGTCTTCATCGCGATTGTCATCGCGGTCCTCGCCGTGAGCTCCTTGGTCGGTTCCCGCGACCCGGTAGAGCACAGGCTGGCAACGGGCACCACGGAAAACGACGTGGTCGCACCGGAGGTGCGCCGGGACAAGGAAAACTCGCTCTGGAACAATCTGGTGTCGACCCTCGAGAAGCATGGCTTCCCGATCGATCAGACCCGGGAATCAAGCTTGCGGCTGCGCCTTTATCAGGCCGGCTTCACGAACCCTTCGGCTGCGGTCGTTCATTACGTCGTCCGCGTCATTCTGGCGCTGGGCGCGCCTTTGGCGTTCCTGCTCATGGTGCCGCAGTTCTGGCCCGACATGAGCGCCCAAAAGATCATGTTGTACACGGTCTTCGTGGCGGTCGCGGCGATTTACATTCCGCGCATCTGGGTGTCCATGCGCATCGATGCTCGCAAGCGGACCTATTTGGAAGGCTTTCCCGATGCCTTGGATATGCTGGTGGTTTGCGTGGAAGCCGGCCTTAGTCTCGATTCCGCCTTCACCCGCGTCGGCGAAAAGATCGCCCGGGCCCATCCCTTGATGGCTGAGGAGATCGCCATGGTCTCGCTCGAGCTGCGTGCCGGCAAGACTCGGGTCGACGCCTTGCGCAACATGTCCCGGCGCATCGGCTTGGACGAGGTGAACTCTTTCGTCTCGCTGTTGATCCAGTCGGACCAGCTGGGCACCAGCGTGGCCCAGAGCCTGCGGGTCTATGCCGAGGAGATGCGCATCAAGCGGATGCTGCGCGCCGAGGAGATGGCCCACAAGCTGCCGGTCAAGCTGGTTGTGCCGCTGGTCACCTGCATTCTGCCGGCGATGATCTGCGCGGTGCTGCTGCCGGCCATGATCCGCATTATTCGTGATGTGTTGCCCCATCTCGGGTAACCGACCCAAGACCGATTAGACCCATTGAACAGGGGGGGCTTGAAGATGTTTGGAATGAAGAGGAACCTAGGCCTTACCACGTTGGCCATCCCGCTGGTCCTGGCGGGTTGCGCGTCGTCCGAGTCCGAGCTTCAGAGCTTCGGCGATCAGCCGTCTTTGGAGGTGCCCGGCTCGACCAGCTACGCGACAGCGAAGACCCACTTTTCGTCCGGCCGCTATGGCCTGGCCATCAAATCTTTCCATGCCGCGGTGAAGAGCGATTCGAGCTCGATCGAGTCCCTAAACGGTCTGGCCGCAAGTTATGACCAAGTCGGCCGCTTCGATCTGGCCGAGCGCTACTATCGCCAGGCCCTTTCACTGGACCCGGAGTCGAGCCAGTCGCTTAACAACCTGGGCTACTCCTACATGCTCCAGGGCAAGTACGATCTGGCCGCGGTTTACCTGCGTGAAGCCAAGTTGCTAGGCGAAGGCAGCGAGATCATCGAGGCCAACCAGCAGACCGCCGAAGCGGCCCTGCAGGCAAGTGGCCGGAAACCAGCCGAAACATTGGCCTCGGAGCCTGTGATTCCGGTCGAAACGACCCAGGTTGCCAGTCAGCCCAGGGCTCGGATCGAGCGCACAAGCAAGAACGTGCAAAGCCTGCGCATTGCCGATTCCATGGACCAGTTCGCCAGCCGGGGCGAGGTCGGCACGGTCTCGGCGGCTGCGCGCTTCATCGCTGCCGGCGATGTCGAGAGCCAGCGTCCGCGCTCGCCGGGACCGGAACCGCGGCCGGCCGTGATCGCCATCATGACGACCCGCTCCTCGGAGGAGGTTGTGGCGAACGAGAGTGCCGCGGGCAGCCTCGAGCCACTGGTCTTCTTGCTCAACAGCCCGCAGGACCCGATCATCGAGATTTCTAACGGCACCGGGCGCGAACGCATGGCGGCGCGCATGCGAGCCTATCTGACGTCGGGCGGCCTGGAGATCAACTGGCTGTCGAACGCCGATCACTATAATCACACCACCAGCACGATCTACTTCAAGGAAGCCTGGCGCAGCCACGCCGAGGCGCTTGCGGCCCTGGTGCCGGCACAGGTCGAGCTGGTCAAGAATGACCTACAAAGGTCACATCTTCGCCTGGAATTGGGGGGCGACCTCTTGGACTTTGATGCTCAGCTTTACATTGCCGAAACGGAGGTTGCTAATGAAACGTCGTGATGCGTTGACCGCCACGGGCGGGCAAATTGGAAAACGCCATGCTCCGGTGTGGCTCGTTGCAGGCCTCGCGCTTGCCCTGGCGGGTTGCGCCACGACGGATACCATGACCGACGACGAGGCGGCCCAAGCCCAGGTGCCCGAGATCTCCCAAGAGAAGCTCGACCGCGCGGTCGCGCTGGCCGGGCAGGCGGTGCTCGAGGAGCGCTGGGACGACGCCAAGCGGATCATCGAACGGGTGCTCTATCACGATCCGGAGGATCCCGAAGCCTTCTATCTCTTGGCCGAGGTCCACCTGGCGGAAGGCCACTATCAGCGCGCCGCCGAGGAGTTCGCCCAGCTCACCGCGATCCCGGAGCTGAGCGCCGGCGCCCACCAGGGTCTCGGCTTGGTTCTGCTGATGCAAGGTCAGGAGGGTCAGGCGCGGACCAATCTGCAGAAGGCGGTCGAGCTCGATCCGAGCTTGTGGCGCGCCTGGAACGGCCTGGGCTACCAGCACGATCTGGCCGAGGACTGGGCGGCTTCTTCCGAGGCCTACAGCCGCGCGCTCGAGCACAATCCGAAATCAGCTTTTGTTTACAATAACCGCGGATACTCCTATCTCATGCAGGCGCGCTACGACGAGGCCATCGCCGATCTGGGCACCGCGCTCAGGCTCGACAGCGATTTCGACCTCGCCAAGGCGAATCTGCGACTGGCGCTGGCTTGGAAGGGCAACTACGCCCTGGCGATGACTGGCATGCGCGAGGAGGAGAAGAGCGAGGTGCTCAACAACATCGGGTTCGTCGCCTTGATGCGCCACGACTACAGCGCGGCCGAGACCTATCTGATGCAGGCCGTCGAGTCCGACGCGAGCCTCAATCAGACCGCGCGGCGCAATCTTGCCCTGCTGAGGAATCTCAACGAGATCAACGCCATGCAGGCCGAGAGCGCGCAGACCGCGGAGCAGAGCGAGGCCAAGGCGTCCCTGGCCGGCGTACCGGCGACGATGCCGGCGGGCCCGCCCGTGTTGGCCGAATAGGCGACGCGCAGGGGCGCGATTGAAGCAGTCGGGATAGACATGCTAGACGATACCTATCTTTGGATCCTGCGAATCGCTTTCGGCGGCTACATCCTGCTGTTAACCGTGGCAGCGCTCTTCGATGTTTGGAAGTTCATCATTCCCAACACGATTTGCGTTGCCGTCCTGGTTCTGTTCATACCGACCGCCTTGCTGTTGCCGTTCGACGTCAACTGGTGGTCCCACATCGGCGCGGCGGTGGCCGTGCTGGCGGTCGGCGCGGGCGCCTATGCGATGGGCTGGTTCGGCGCCGGCGACGTCAAGCTCTTGACCGCGGTGTCATTTTGGATGGGCTTCGCGGCCATGCCGCAATTCTTACTCTACGTGGCCTTGGCCGGGGGCGGCTTTGCGCTTGGTCTGCTGTTTTTCCGCTACGTGCTGATGTCTTTGCGCACGACCAAGCTGTTCCCGGAGACCATGACATTTCCGCGAATCTTTCTGGTCGGCGAAGCGGTGCCCTATGGTGTGGCGATCGCCTTGGGCTCGATACTGGCCGGCAACAACCTGCCCTATCTCGGGAAGTTCCTTTAGGGTAGGGGATGGACCGCCGGCTGCGCGGGTGGGGGCCCACGTAACCGGAGCGGCGAGGCAGAGGGCTTAGGAAGGGAAGCTAGGGTTATGAATCAGCTGTTCGACCGGAAGTTCATGTTCTTCGCGGTCTATCTGGTCGGGGCGGTGATCGCAGGCACGGCCTATATGGTCCACGAGCTGGAAACCAACGCGACCATCATGAACGCGATACCGGGCTCGCTGGAGCGGGCCTTCCTGTGGCCGATTTTCATTTTCACCGGATTCTTCGGGTAAGAATTCAAGGCGGGCCGGCGCCGCGGCTCCGAATACTAAGCCAGACCGACTACGACCTGAAGCAGGACGAAGAGGATCGAGCCTTTTGCCAGATAGCGCCAGGTGCGCGATCCGCCGTAGTTGCTCGCCGAGCGCCAGATCGCGATCGCGATAAACGCGGCGTAGGTCAGCAGGAACAAGCTCAGGAAAAGACCGATTGGCGATGTCAGGAGCGGCGATTTCGTCGCCTCCATGATCAAGAGCGGTGTAACCAGGGACAAGAGGCCGCCCAAGCCATAAAGCCAACCAACCTTGGCCAGACCAACCCGGCCGCTCCAAAGATCCGCCACAACCGTCATCTTGACCTCCCATCAAACAACTGAGTCGTGAGGTCTCTAGTCTTAGGCGGTTGGGTTAATATATAGTTATGTGGCCGACGCGCTATACTACATATAGATAATTGTCGCGGTATTTTTCTCAATTACAGAATGACTGTACATATCGTATTGCTGCGAGTTCCGGGGTGTTCGCGCTGTTTTCCTAAGGCCGCTGCTAATGGGCAAATAGTCTGCTTGGTCGATGACTCTCTTGAGTAAGCGTTAATCAATATTAACATGAATTGTTTCACTCGAGCATTGATTTCATCATCGGAATTCTTTGATGAGTCCTTGAAAAACAACAAGAAAAACTTGAAATTTTGTGAAATTTGTGTACATTGGGTGCGGGGTAATGTGTGGTCTAGGTGGCCAGAAGAGGCTTGGGAATGAGGGTTCGTGGTTTGCTTGCGCGCTTTGGGCGTCAAAGGGATGGCATCGCCTCCCTGGAGTTCGTGCTGATTCTCTTCCCGATGATGCTGATCCTGTTCGGCGTGATCCAAATCGGCGGCGCCTTCTACTATTACCATCAAATGCAGAACGCGGCGCGGGATACGGCCCGGCGCATGGCGACTGATCTGGACTTTCATCCGGAGAATGGATTCGCACCGACGGTATTGTGCAGCGCGGCCGCGGTCGACACGGCCGAAGAGTACGGCTGCGACATCGTCACGGTTCCCGGTGCCGTCGATATCGCGGCCGGCTATTGCTTCGATCGTGACCCTGAGTCTTCGACGCCACTTCGCTGGGATGCGGTGGTTCAGATGACCGTACCCTTGGCCGACGCTAGCTTGGTGGATCTTCTCGGCATAGCCGGGCCGCGCACGATCACGGCGACGGCGGTCGTGCCGATCAGCCCGATCAAGGTGGCTGATTTGACTTCCGGTCAGCCCGGCAGCCCGCCCTTCGGAATCTTCGCCTGCCCACTCGGCATTAGTCCATAACCTGTGCGCGTTCAGACCGTTAGACCCAGACGGGGAGGAGACCGAGGATGACACGGAAACCCTTAAGCAGGATGCTCAAGGATGAAGAGGGGGCGATACTGGTTTGGCTCGCCATCGCATTGCCGGCTGTCCTTCTCGTTGCCTCCCTGGCCATCGACATGTCCTACGGTTACTTCACCCGCTCCAAGCTGCAGACGACGGCGAGCTCCGCGGCCTTGGCCGGCGCGGGAAAATTGCCGCTGCCCCCCGCTCCCGACGATCCCCCTCTCACCCAGGACGAGAAAGATGCGATCGTCGCGGCGGTTGTGGCCGAGGCCCAGGTCTACGGCACCGACAAGAATGACGGTCTGGGCCTGCAAGGCACCTATCTGGTCGACGGCGACGTGGTGGTCGGCAACTGGAACGAGAGCGCGGCTCAGGGGTCGGAGTTCACGCCGAACGGCACGCCCTTCAACGCGGTCCAAGTCACGACCCGGCGGACCAACAGCGGCGGCAACGAGGTCAACCTTCTGTTGGCGACCGCGATCGGCGAAGTCGACGTCAACACCCCGGCGGTCGCGACTCTCGACGGCGGTGAGATTGTCGGGGATGCCTGTCTTCTGCTTCTCGATCCCACTGGTAGCGAGTCTCTCCGCCTCAATGGCGGCATCGACATTCAGTCGGTTGAGTGCGGCATTTGCGTAAACTCCTCGGCGTCGGACGCGTTACGTGGCAATGGCGCGGCTGGGGTTGTGAGCCTTGATTTCACACAAGGTAGCGAGTCCGGTTTCGTTCACGTCCATGGTGGGGCGGTCTTGAGTAATACGACAATTAATCCGGAAGAGGAGACGGGTAAGCCAATCTGCGATAACCCATATGAAGATGTGGCGGTGGACTATCCGGAGTTCCAGGATCGATTCGCCTTCGACAACTGCGCGTCGAGCGTAGCTCCTGTGATTAGTGGGAGTACGGTGACGTTTCCACCCGGTGTTCATTGCAGTGGCGGGAACGAGTTCGTTTACGATGGCGGTACAAGTGAAGTCATCTTCGAAGCCGGAGTACACCATTTCATCGGTGAGATCCGCGGCGATCCGTTGGAGTTTAGTGTTCTGGCGGGCGCCGGGATAAGTTCTCAAGATCCTGGGGTAACGTTGTTGCTGACCAACACGGCTTTGGAATGGGGCGGCGCGGGAGAGATCAATTTGACCGCCAACTCGACCGACGGGCAAGGCTTCCTCACGTTTCAGAATCCCGCTGACCCTGTCCAAAACGTGACCCACAATATCAGTGGCAATGTCGATGCAGGTTTGGTGGGTATCCAGAATTATGGACGTCAGAACCTGGAGTTTGAAGGCAATGTCGGCACCGCCGACACCTCGTTGGGCGGCTGCACAGTAATCGTTGCGGAACGGGCGATTTTCAATGGTGGTGGCAACAGCAGTCACTTCCTTGATTCGACGGGCTGCAACGATCAGGATCCCCCGAAGGCCAGGAACGAGCGATTCTATCGATTGGTGAATTAGTCAATGGTCAAAAGGCGTGACGGGACGATGAAGCTAAGTAAAGCCACACAACGCTTTGCGCGACGCTCCGACGGGATCGCGTCCTTGGAGTTCGTGCTGATTCTCTTTCCCTTCATGATTTTCCTGTTCGGGATGATCGAGTTCGGCCTTATCTTCTATCACTTCAACCAGATGGAAAACGTCGCGCGCGAGACGGCCCGAGAAATTGCCGTCGACGATGACGTCAACCCGGCTTCGAACGGCGCGGAGGTCATCTGTCCGGGCAGCGGCGGCGCCGAGGGCCTGGCGTGCCAGTTGCTATCCAACGCCGCGCGGGACAAGGTGACGGCTTGCTATGAGCAGCGGGATTTCCCACCTGACAGGCCAGTGTTCGATGCCGTCGTCTCGGTCTCCACACCGATGGATCAGATTGGCATCGTGATTTCCGTCATGGGACTTGCCCAGGACAGGACCCTGACCGCGACCGCGACTATGCGTGTGGAGCCGGGCAAACTGAATCCGGACGAGAATCCCGATCTTGATCCGGCGCTGAAGCTTTGCGACGGCAGCGACCCCGACTACGGGTAGGTCGTGGGCCGCTCGGCAACCTTTGAACGATTAATCTGCCAAGTATGATTTGAGCGGCCGTGTGGCTTAGTCAGTTTGCCCAACTGCGTGCAGTTTAACGCGACCAGGGCGTCGCCTGTATCTCATCAAGATCCCCCAGGGCACCTAACCGTAACGCTCCGCTCTTCCTTTCGACACCAAATCAGAGAAGCACTCGGTTGCCAATGTAGCGGCTTAAAAAGTAGGCCACTGTGTTTGCGCTTTTTCGCCCTACTTTTCGGAACAATGGTGAATTCAAATGTCTTTCTTTTGCCCAAAATGCATCGGCCGCGCACAAGGCGCGGCCGCTAGTCACAAAGATCCTTTGGTTATCACTGACCGCGAGGTTGACGCCGCCATGTTAGGACGACTAGGCCGAGAAGCCCGGCTAAGAAAAGCATCAACGCTTGTGGTTCCGGAATCTGAACTTCTGGATCCGTGACCTCGCCTTCTAAGGCGAATCGGAGGTTGTCGATGGCAAATCCCGACGGTTCGAACCCAACAACAGAAAACAACACGCCGGCAATTCTCTCCATACCATCGTCGGTTTGCAGGCCCAAGAATTCGAAACCTCTACCAACATTCGTCACCGAGCCAAGATTGTTGCCATCGCGGTCATACGCGGTGATGGCCATGCTCCCAATTCCATCGAGAAACCCGGCGTCAAACCCAACCGCCGCGAGGTCCATGTCGAAATGGACCGCGACCGGGCCATCGAACAGCGGGCTCCCGGAAAGTACGGGGCTGTTCACGCTGGCGCCATCCATAGCGATTTGCGTGCTGGGAGATGCGGAGTCGAGCGTTAGGGGCGCGTCGGGATTGCCCACCACGCAAGCCGTCGGCGCGCCAAGTGGGCAATCGTTGCCCGGGTCTACGGTCAGAGATTGGCCCAAGAAGAACCCGCCGAAGGTGACGGTTGGATCCCCCGGGACCCCGCCGTTGGCCATGTAATCGCTCGAAGTATAGGTTGGGTTCACGGTGGCAAGCGGGAATTCATCGAAGGTGATAAGATTTGAGCCAGCGATAAACCCGGAGTCGAACACCCTGACAACGCCCGCATTGGCGGACGTTGCAAAAAAGCTAGCGGCGATCACGATGCTTGCGCCTAAGGCCTTTCCGAGCCTGCCAGTCGACCTCACCATAGTCACATCCTATCTGCCATTCTTGGCATATCTTGTTGTCCTGCTTGTATCCTATGCAAGAATCGTGCCAAGTTATAAAACTGTTTATTTTCAGTATGTTATCTGTTGACTCAAGTAACTCTTAACTGAAGTTGTAAAGAATTCCGACACTTTATTTGAGGAAACTTTTCCTTAATTCCAGGATAGTTTATTATTTTCAATATGTTAGAGGATTCATGTGGTTGGGAATAGTGTAAAAATTCTTTACAGTTTATTACCAATTTTTAATCTCAATACAAGAATTACAAAAAAGATAATAATTTCAATATACTAAGGGGATGCATGTTTACACCAACCGTCTCCATACCCATCCTGTCGAGGAGATCAGTTCGGCATGGACTCAGGCGATTTGGTGATTCGGAGAGCGCATTCCAGGGCACGAATCTGCAATCGCAGCAAGTAGCCGTGTTAACGAATGTAGAGAGCCCGCAAAAGGAACGAAAATCATTCGCAAATGAATTGAAGTAGCCGATGGGCTGGGATGCACCCCTTGGCTGCAATACCGACTCAGAGCGCAATAAAAGGCCCACCGTCCCAAGCCCCTGGCCCGTTCTCCGGGGCCTGGGGCAGGAGCGGTGGTGCGGTGTTGCTGTGCCTACGCGTGGGGCGCCCGAGGCACGGGCGCGCCGTGCTGTCGATGCCCTTTAGATCGGCCTTACGCCGACTCGCGGTAGGTCGCGGAGGGGCGCTCGCTGACCGGGGCCTGGCGGCGCTGGCTGGCGTAGTGCTGGAAATCGGCGATCTCGCTGGACATGGACTTGACCTGCTGCTGCAGGCTCTGCACCCGGCGCGGCAGATCGGCCGGCACGCCGCCGCTGTGCTTCAGGGCCCGGGCGATCCGGCCCAGCTGGATCCAGATCAAGACCGCCATGATCAGCATGAGATACTCCGGGCCGATCTCGGGCAGCACTTTCTGGACGGTGTCGACCGTGACCCGAAAGTACTCTTGAATCGTCAGCCAAACTTCGTTGTTTTCCATGTTCCTTGTCCTTCCTCAATTCCCCTGGCCTCAGCGCCGTCTTTTGGTTTTGTCCGCGCCGGGCCACTAAAGGTGGCTCATCCCCTTGTTCGGTTTCTTACCCTTGATCTCCTGCCGTGATCGGGCGCGGGCATGGGAACTCTGGCTGCGCGTGCCGGTGTCGCCAACACTATCCTGTGCACACCGGGCCTGCCCCCCTTGGGTGATGGGCCAGCCGCCCTGACGGCCGTGGCCATGTTGGTGCCCCATGCCCGGCCCGATCACAGCGTCTGTAGCCGCACGCGGTTTACCACGCGATTGGCCGCGTTAACGGTTCGTCTGCGGTACGAGGCCCGCCGATACCAGCGCCGAAGCAGAACCGCGCTGGCGATCGATCCGATCACCACGGGATACCACCAGGGTATCAGCGCGAAGGCATCGGAATAGAGCTCGTAATAAGGGTTTCCCGCAGCATTGGGCCCGAAAATCGTATCAAGCAACCACTGCATCGATGTCTCCCTTCCCATTCCCCAAGCTCCACTATCGGCCCTTGCGCGTGATCGGAGCGTCATCGCCGTCCGGTAGTTTATGGCCGCTCAGGGGCGCGCAGCAGTGGCCCAGTTAACACTTTGTTAACCACGCGCCGCGGCGGCGCCCCCGCCCGATCCCGCACCTAGTCTGCGCGTTCGGCGATATCCAGTTGATTCTACGAAGAATTATGCGTCGCGCTCGAATTGATCATGGGGCGGACGCGGCTGGCAGCCGTCCATGGTTAATCGTGTGACCGCTGGATCCGGACCACCCTGTTAATCTTTTTCCGCCGCGGCCGCGAACGCGCTCATGGCGTCCTGGATCTGGCGAAAGCTGGCGTCCAGGGTGTTGGCGGGGATCAGCAGCAGCTTCGGGCGGATCAGGCGCCCGAAACGCACCTTGGTGCCCCGGTCTTGGGCCAGTGCGGCGAAGTAGGACTCCTGGTCCCTGAGCGCGAGCGCCAGATAGGCCTGGAGTCGGCTGCCGGTTTGATAATGTTTCTCGATCTCCGCCCAGGGCACCGGCGGCAGGCCCCATTCCTTGTACCAGACACCTTGCCGGTCGATCACCAGCCAGGGCGCCGGGTCGAGCGCCGCGCGCAGCGCTTGGACCAGCACCACGAGTCCGAAGACGACAAGCAGGCCGACCGCCCAAAGCGTGCCCCGATCCTCGGTGCCGGCCAACAGGACGACGATCAGGCTGGCCACCAGCAGGGCGCCGCCCAAGACAAATCCCTGGGCCAAGCGGGAGCGCGAGCGGCCGATACTCACCGCGTCCCCGGCCTCGTATGCATTCTTCTCGCTCACGCGCGAGTCCTCTTTGGTCCGCAGAAGAAAAGGGGTACCGCGCTCCCGCACGGTACCCCCATGGCCAAACCGGGCAAGGACCCGGCCTTAGTCGTCGTCGATGGCCCTGTCTAGGCTGTCTTTGTCGCCGTACCTCTGCATTTCAGCCTCATATTCCCGCTTCTCGAAGCCGACCTGCCAGAAGTGCCAGGCAATCCAGGCGACAATGGCGGCGATCGCCATGATGAATTCGCTGCCCGTCCAAGGATAGATCAGCGACACATCATTGAGATCGGCGGCCCAGGATTCGATGGTTGCAGCTACAAACATGGTGTTTTCTCCTTTTTTCCAGGCCGTCTAGTTTTTGGCATGCTCGGTGGCGAGGACGTCCCTGTGGGCTGCCTCGCGGTCTTGCTCCGTGCCGAAATCGAGCCCCATGAGCTCAACCTCTTTCGGGATGCGCAACTGGCCGCAGGCCGAAAGGATCTTCGCCAGGACCCAGCCCGGGATGAACCCGAGGACCCAGAACATGATGACCGCGCCGGCGAACTGACCCCACGGAGTGATGTGCGCGAAGCCCTCGTAAGGCGAGGCCGGGAAGCCCCAGAGCACTACGCCGCAGATCAAGAGGCCGATGAAGCCGGCGTAGCCGTGCACCGCAACGGCACCCACCGCGTCGTCGATCTTGAAGGTCCGCTCGACCCAGTAGTGCAGCTTGTAGGCGCAGGCCGTACCGATGCCGCCGATGAACAACGCCTGAAGCGGATGGTAGAGGTCGTTGCCGGCCGAGGCCGTGATGACGCCCGCCAGACCACCGGAATAGGTCCAGAAGGGATCGCCCTTGGAGACCATGTATCCGATCAGCAGACCGCCCGAGAGTGACATCAGGAAGTTCACCGTGATGGTGCCCAGGGTGGTCGGGGTCAGGTAGATCGTCGTTGCCGTCCAGGTCTCGCCGGTGATCTGACCGTCGATGAAGCCCGGGTCGGCCAACGGCACGTTACAAGCAACGTAGAAGCCCCAGAAGCCGGTATAGATCAGGAACAGCCCGACGCAGACCAGCCAGGGATTGTGGGGCAGGATGTCGTTGACCTCGCCATTGGGACCGAACTTGCCGAGGCGCGGCCCCAGAACGACCAGAACGCCCAGCGCGCAACCGCCCGCGATCGCGTGGATCACGCCGGAGGCATAGGCATCATGGTAGCCTAGGATCTGGACCATCCAGCCGCTGTAGTGCCAGCCCCAGGCCGCGTCGATCGACCAGGTGACCGATCCGATCAGGATCGCGATCAGCCAGAAGGCGGTCGAGCGGATCCGCTCGATCACCGCGCCCGAAACGATCGAGGCGGCGGTCCAGGCGAAGAGCAGGAATGCGGCCCAGAACACACCGGAGATTCGGTCATCCAAACGTGGGCCCATGCCCTCGCCCCAAGGCAGGTAAGAGGTCGCGACCTCCGGAAGGGGATGGCCGATTCCGCCGGTGATGCCCGGCCCGCCCGGCAGGGCCCAGTAGATCCACCAGCCGAAGAAGAACCAGGTGATGGTCACCAGCGGGATCAGCATGGTGTTCTTCATCAGCGTGTGCAGATGGTTCTTGTGCCGGCTCGCGCCGACCTCGTACATGCAGAAACCCACATGAATCAGGAACATCAGCGGGATCGTTACCCAGTAGTAGAACTCCGTAAAGATCGTTGTAATGGCGTCAATGTTGCTTCCCATGGTCACCCCCTCTTCGTGTGTTGACCGTTTTGCTTTTTGTTGTCGCGCGGTTAGGTCCCAGGCGGTTCATGCTGACCCGGCGTTCCGCCAGGTCAAAGTGCGCGCTGTCAGGTTAGTGATCCGCCTTTCGTGCAGATGATGCCGGTCGGACCCCGGTGGGCCTTGTTGGTTTCGCTGTGTCGATCCATGCGCCAAAAAGCGATTGTGCCCACCGAGCGAAGCCCGGCGAGGCGGCGCTGCCTCCATATTCTTTGCGCACCCGCGATTGCTGTCCCAACATACTACTCCGTAAGTTTCACTACAGGCAACTAATTTTCACGACATTAATCAGCCGCCTGATTCCCTGTCGCGATTGACCCCCAGCAAATCCTGGCGTGCCTTGTCCAAATGCTGCTCGATCATTCGCACCGATGTGTCCACGTCCCGACTGCGCAGCGCCTCGAAAAGCCGCCGGTGATGGCGATTATATTCCGCAATTCGAGTCGGCGTAAGGATTTGGTTTTTCATGCTGTGCCACTGGTCGTGGCTGCGCACGCTGTTGATCTGTTGGTAGAGCCAGACCATCAGCGGATTGCCGGTGCATTCGGCGATCAGTAGATGGAACTGCTCGTCGATGTCGGAGAAGGTCTCCTGATCGCCGCCGCAGGCCTCAATCCTGAGCAGCGCTTCGCCGAGGCGGTCCAGGTCGCGCGCCGTGGCATTGAGCGCCGCGAGTCGGGCAATCTGTGGCTCGACCGCCAGGCGCACCTCGATCAGCTGGAGCGGGCTGGTGACCTCGGCGATCGCACTGCCGTCGGGTGTCGGGCGATAGTTGACGAACGTGCCGCTGCCGATGCGCCGAGACAGCAGGCGAAGCTCCTCGAGCTGGCGCAAGGCTTCGCGCACGGTGCTGCGCGAGGCACCGAAGTGGCTGGCCAGCTCGCGTTCCGCCGGTAGGCGGCTGCCGTGTGGGTAGGTGCCGTCCAGGATCGCCTGTTTGAGGCGCGACGCGATCCCGGCCGAGCCGCTGGCCGCGCTGACCGGAAGGTCCGGCTCGGACTCGCCGGACTCCGGCTCTTCGCTGTCGGGCGGCAACGCCCTTCGCGCCTGCATGTGGTCCCTCCCATTAACTGTGTCCTTTTTCCCACATTTTCATACCAATTGCAACCTTTAAAAAAAATCGGTTTTCAAATGGTATTTAATGTGCTCTATTGTGGTCTGGTTCGTCAGCCGCCATGTCGGTCGCCCAAGGGGACCAAGGGGCGGGACGAACGCGAGGGTAAGAGACGGGTGGGTCTTTCAGGTCAATTTGTCGCCGGCCTTATCGGGGCCGGATACGGGGACCCAGTCGCTTGTTTGAGGCTGCTGTTGAATCCAACGCACAGAGAGAATTCTCGGGAGGCAAAGCGGAATGACTGACCTAGAACAACATGTGAATGCCCCTGGTCGCGCCGATCTGGTCAAGCAGGTCCGGGAGAAGATCAACGAGCTGAAGATCGACTACATCTATTTTCAGTTCATCTCGGTCACCGGGCGCGTCGTCGGCAAGGGGATTCCCGCCGACCACTGGGAACGGATCGCCGAAAAGGGCTTCCAGCTGGTTTACGGCTCGACCGCAAATCTCTACGTCGACCGTCATGGCAACTACATCGGCTACGGGCCGGAGGCCTCCGAGCTGGTTGGCATCCCCGACCCCGAGACTTTCGTGCAGATCCCCTGGGACAAGCGCATTGCGCGGGTCTACTGCACCTGCTTCCGGAACCGCGAAGAGCAGGTCAATCCGGGCGGCCACTTGACCTCGGACTGCCGCGGCAACTTGCGCATCCTGCACCAGAAGTTCCAGGAAAAGCATGGCGGCATGCACCTGCGCGCCGGCACCGAGCCGGAGATGATGTGGCTCAAGAAGGGCGAGGACGGCCTGCCGGACGGCGGCTTTTCGAAGCCGAACTGCTATCACATCGACCAGTTCGAGTCCTTGCGGCCGGCTTTCATGCAGGTGCTGGAGTACTCCCGCGCCATGGGCCTCGACATGATCCAGGGCGATCACGAGGACGCGCCTGGCCAGCTCGAGCTTAACTGGATGTTCGACGACGTGCTGCGCAACAGCGACCGGCTGTCGACCTACCGCCAGATCTGCGCCCAGGTGGCGCGCGAGCACGGCCTGATCGCCTGCTTCATGTCCAAGCCCTTCATGGGCGTCTCGGCCTCGGGCTGCCACCACAACGTTTCCTTGTGGTCGGGTGGCGACGACAATGTCAACCGTCTGGGCCATGACTCGATCCCCGGCATGGAAGGTGCTTTCACCTATCGCGAGGGCGGCGAGAACCACTTCATGCCCGACCCGAGCATCGACGAGCGCAAGCCGGGCCCGGTCGGCCTGCAGTGCGTCGGCGGCGTGATGGAGCACCTGGACGCCCTGACGGCGATCGGCTCCTCGACCGTCAACTCCTACCGGCGGCTTTGGGACACCGGCTTCTGGGCGCCGGTCTTCGCCGACTGGGGTTATCAGAACCGAACCTGCGCGCTGAGAATTTCCGCGCCGGGCCGCTTCGAGTACCGCTCGGTCGACTCCATGGTCAACCCCTACCTGATGGGCGCCGCGCTACTGCAGGCCTTCGATGATGGCATCGATCGCAACATCGACCCCGGCGAGGCCGAGGAGCGCAACATCTACGAGGCCATGGAAGCCGGCAAACAAGTCAAGAAGCTGCCCATGTCTCTTGGCGACGCCTTGGACGCGCTCGAGAAGGACGAGGTCGTCAAGTCGGCCATGCCGGACGAGATGTACCGCGTCTACATGCACTACAAGCGCGACGAGTGGGAGAAGTTCAACCACACCGTGACCAACTGGGATCTGGAGACCTACTGGGATTGTCTGCCCTGATCCCCTCAAGCTGAGGAGTTTGAACGGAAATGTGTGGAATAGCTGGCTTGATCCATCGCGGGAAAAGCTCCGACGTCGGTTCGGAAATGACCGCGATGCTCCAGTCCCTAAAGCACCGGGGGCCGGACTCGACGGGCTTCGCCATCTACGGCCCACCGACGGATAGCGAGTTCGTCATGCGCTTCAAGGTCGCCGAACAGGAAGACCTGCAAAGCGGCTTTCAAATCCACCAGGAGATTCGCGACCGAAAGCAGGCCGTTGACGATCGCCTTGCGGAGCGGGGCGTCAATGTCATCGACGCCCAGGAGGCAACGCCTTACGCCTTTCGCTATCGCTTTACGTTCGATGGCGACGTCGAGGGTCTTGCCCGCTACATCGAGGACGTCGAGGGTGCCGAGGTCATGTCGCTTGGCCACGCGCTCGAGCTGGTCAAGGACCTTGGCGATGCCGGTGTCGTGTCCGGCCAGTACGGCCTGGGCAGCTTCAACGGCACACACGGGATCGGCCACACCCGGATGGCGACCGAGTCGGATGTGGACATCCGCTCGGCCCATCCTTACTGGGCCTATCCCTACAACGACATCTCGGTGGTCCACAACGGCCAGATCACGAACTACTGGATCATGCGCCGTCAGCTCGAGCGGCGTGGCCACCGCTTCCTGTCGAACTGCGATTCAGAGATGTTGGCGGTCTACACCGCCGACAAGATGAACCAGGGCTACAGCCTGGAGGATTCATTACGTCAGTCGATCGACGAAGTGGACGGCGTCTTCACCTATTTGGTGGCGACCTCGAACCAGCTCGGCATGGCCAAGGACTCCATGGCGGCCAAGCCGATGGTGCTCTACGAAAGCGACGACCTGGTAGCTCTGGCCTCGGAGGAAGTCGCGATTCGCTCGATCATCCCGCACGAGATCGACACCTACGACCCCTATGATGAGGAGGTACGGGTATGGCAAGCGTGACCAGCGGAGAGTCCGTCTCACACGAGATGGGTATGCACACGGAGCAGCTCCGTGGCCGCACCCAGCAGATGTTCTTCCGGCCGGGCGAAGAGGAAAACTTCCTCTACCCCTACGCCTTCGATGTGGATTACAACAAGCGCGCAGAGCTCGACGTCGCCGATCTGGAGACGACCGACATCAACCTCAAGATCCGCGAGTTGATGCAAGCCGGACACGGCACCATCGTCATCAAGAACCCGGGTGCCAAGCACTCGATCGGTGTCGGCATCCTGAACCGGCTCAACCTTATCATCGAAGGTTCGCTGGGCTACTTTGGCTGCGGTCTGATCGATGGGCCCAACGTGCGCATCAAAGGCAGGGTCGGCTGGTCGTGCGCCGAGAACATGATGGCCGGAACCGTGGTCATCGAGAAGAATGCCGGCTCGACTTTCGGCGCCGCGATTCGCGGCGGCGACCTGGTTTGCCGGGGCTCGGTCGGCTCGCGCACCGGAATCGACATGAAGGGCGGCACGATCATCGTCGGCGGCGACACCGGGGCCTTCTCCGGCTTCATGATGCAGCGCGGGCGCATGGTGGTCTGCGGCAACGCCGGCAAGAACCTGGGCGATTCCATGTACGACGGCACGATCTATGTCGGCGGCAAGATTCGCGAGCTGGGCGTCGACGCGGTGCCCGGCGAGCTGACCGACCTGGACCGCGCTTGGCTGACCCGCAAGCTGACCCAGTACGATCTGATGCCCGAGCAGGGCGTCGACCACTTCCAAAAGATCGTCGCTGGCAAGCAGCTGTGGAACTACGACAATCTTGAGCCGACCGAAAAGAAGCTCGTGCTCTAGACCAGACACGCGAATGGGAGACAGAGCTATGCCCAACGGTGAACCGGCTCGCAAGATCGAGCCTAACGTGACCAAGCTGAAGCGCAACACCAGCAGCCTTGGTCAATCGCGCATCTTCACCCCCGAGGTGATCGACGACATCCACATCAAGGCCGAGCTCGGCCGCTACAGGATGCGCGGTTTCTCGCTCTTCAAGAAGATCCCCCACTGGGACGACCTAACCTTTTTGCCCGGCACACTGACCCGCTTCGTGATCGAGGGCTACCGGGAGAAGTGCCTGACCAAGACGGTCATCGGACCGCGCGCCAAGAAGCCGATCGAGCTCGACATTCCGGTCTACATCACCGGCATGTCGTTCGGCGCGCTTTCCTACGAGGCCAAG
The DNA here is from genome assembly GCA_039029395.1 of Pseudomonadota bacterium. Taxonomy (GTDB): domain Bacteria; phylum Pseudomonadota; class Alphaproteobacteria; order Kiloniellales; family JAKSDN01; genus JBCCGG01. The sequence goes on from JBCCGG010000036.1 coordinate 25,432, forward strand.
ACGGCGCTGGCGCGCGGCGCCACCATGGCGGGCTCGGCGACCTGCTCGGGCGAGGGCGGGATGATCCCCGACGAGCGGCGCTATTCCCAGAAATGGTTCTACCAATGCATCCAGTCGCGCTACGGCTTCAACCCGCACCATCTGCGTCTTGCCGATGGCTGCGAGTTCTTCATTGGCCAGGGCTGCAAGGTCGGCCTTGGCGGCCATCTCATGGGCCAGAAGGTGACCGATCAGGTTGCCGAAATGCGCTCGCTGCCGGCCGGCATCGACCAGCGTTCGCCGGCCCGTCACCCGGACTGGCTTGGGCCTGACGATCTCGCGCTTAAGATCAACGAGATCCGCGAGGCAACTGACGGCCAGATCCCGATCCAGCTCAAGCTGGGCGCGGCCCGTGTCTACGATGACGTGCGCATGGCGGTGAAGACCGACCCGGACTCGATCTACATAGATGGCATGGAAGGCTCGACCGGCGCGGGACCCCATCTCGCGACCGAGGAGACCGGTGTGCCGGGCATGGCGGCGATCCGTCAAGCCAGGCGGGCGATCGACAGCTTGGGCAAGCGCGGCGAGATCACCCTGATCTACGCCGGCGGAATCCGCAACGGTGGCGACATCGCCAAGGCGCTTGCACTTGGCGCCGACGCCATCGCGATCGGCCACTCGGCGATGATGGCGCTCAACTGTAACAAGGACATCCCCGAGGCAGACTTCGAATCCGAGATGGGAGTGGAGCCGGGCTTCTGCTACCACTGTCACACAGGGCGATGTCCGGTCGGCGTGGCAACCCAAGACCCCGTGCTGCGCCAACGTCTCGATCCCGACGAGGCAGCCGAGCGGGTCTATAACTTCCTGCACACGCTGACCATCGAGGCACAGATGATGGCCCGCGCCTGCGGCAAGACCAACATCCATTCCCTGGAGCCGGAAGACCTGGCGGCGCTCACCATGGAGGCCTCGGCGATCGCCGGCGTGCCGCTCGCGGGCACCGACCACACGGTCGGCGTCCAGGACTACCACCACCTCTAGCGCGAGGACCTGATCATGGCAGGAACGAGTTACAAGGGCAGCCAGATCACCGACGTCGATCAGTTTATCAAGGGCGACGGTCTGGACTCGTCCCGCGAGAAAGAAATCGGCCAGCACATCGGCTATCGATACGACGTCAACTTGGTGCCCGACTACGAGCGTCTGACGCCCTTCCTGGCGAAGTACATGGAGTACATGGGCTGGGACGACCTCAATTGGTTGGAGGACGTCCACCTGGGCTACGAGGAAGGCCGCCCGGCGGTTTTCGATCGCAACATCAACGGCTGGGTTACGGTGCCCGAGGACATCGAGCTGCCGGACAACCAGCAGGACCGGGACATGATCGCGCGCGAGCTTCTGATCAAGTTCCAGATGTCGAGCCACCATCCCCTGGTCCAGTTGGTGGAAGCTTACCGGAAGTTCTAGCGACCGCTGCGTCATGTCCCTGCTGGCGGCGGTGGCCGGCGTGGAGCGCTCCTTCGACGAGGGGCGCTTCTTCGCCGATTTGGCGCGCCGGGTTGCCTATAAGACCGAAAGCCCGAAGCCAGAGCGTAGAGCGGAGCTTGAGCGCTATTTGCGCGAAGAGCTCGGGCCCAGTTTCGAGCGTCTCGGATTCACCTGGCAAATTCACGACAACCCCGATCCCGCCGGCGGTCCCCTCCTGGTCGCCCGGCGGGACGAGGGACCCGAAGGTCCGCGCCTGCTGACCTACGGCCATGGCGACGTGGTGCCGGGCCAGGAGGCGCGTTGGACCAAAGGCGAGGGCCCGTGGCGGCTGAGCGCGGACGGCGATCGCTGGTATGGCCGTGGCGCGGCGGACAACAAGGGCCAGCACTCGATCGTCCTGGCGGCCCTTGAGGCGGTCCTGAAGACTCGCGGGTCGCTCGGCTTCAACGCCACCGCCTTGATTGAAACCGGCGAGGAATGCGGCTCGCCGGGCTTGCGCGCCTTCTGCGCGGCCAACAAGGATCTGTTGGCGGCCGACCTCTTCATCGCTTCGGACGGCCCGCGCCTGACCGCTGAGCAACCGACCCTGTTTCTGGGCGCGCGCGGATGCTTCGAGTTCGAGCTGTCCGTGGACCTGCGCGAGGGTGCACACCACTCCGGCAATTGGGGTGGCCTGCTGGCCAACCCGGCGGTTCTGCTGAGCCACGCCCGGGCCAGTCTGACCGATGCCAGAGGGCGCATCTTGGTCGAGGACTGGCGCCCGCCGCCGATCCCGGCTTCGGTACGCCGCGCCCTGGAGGGCCTCACGCCAGGCGGCGGACCCGGCGCGCCCGCCATCGACTCCGACTGGGGCGAGCCTGGCTTGACCGCGGCCGAGCAGGTTTACGGCTGGAACAGCTTCGAGATCCTGGCGCTCGAGGCTGGCGACCCGGCCCAGCCGGTCGGCGCCGTACTGCCGCGGGCCCGAGCCGTCTGCCAGCTGCGCTACGTGGTGCCTTGCGATCCCGCGGCGTTCTTGCCGGCGCTGCGCCGCCATTTGGACAAGCGGGGCTTGACCATGGTCGACGTGAGTGCCCGGCCCGGCACCATGGCCGCGACCCGGCTCGATCCCGACAACCCCTGGGTGCGCTGGGCGGTCGAGATTATGGAATCGGTGTGCGCCAAGAAGGTTGCGCTGCTGCCGAACTTGGGCGGCTCCCTGCCCAACGACGCCTTTGCTGAGGTCCTGAATTTGCCGACCCTCTGGGTGCCCCACTCCTATGCCGGCTGTCAGCAGCACGGGGCCGACGAGCATCTGCTCGCCAGCGTCGCCCGGGAGGGCCTGGCGATCATGACCGCCTTGTTTTGGCAATTGGGGGTGCGCGCTCAGGCCGGTGCGGGGTCCCAAGCGTAGGGCTCGACCGACAGGCCGAAGTGCCCGGCGTAGGCGTTTGCTTCCTCGACCAGCGCCCGCGATTCGACATCGTTCGGCACGCCGCTTGTTTGCCGACTCAAGGTTTGGCGCCGCGAGATGCGCCGGCCGTAGTCCCGGAAGTTGGCTTTGTGCTCCTCGACTGTGCGCGCCTCCACGTCGGGCACCGTGAAGATCCTGCAATCGGCGACGGCATCGCGCACCAGGGCGATATGCGCCGTGGTTGGCACCGGGTAGCTCTCCGTGGTCACCAGCACAGCGCCGCCTTGATGACGGGCAATTGGAAAATGTCGCCCGAAGCTAAAGATCGTTTCGCCCTCGAAGAACAGAAGGCCGTCGTCGGAGATCTCGCCGGCCGAGCGGCCGCTCGCCCAAATTTGCGCTACCCTGGCATCGGAGGCTAGGGGCTCGGACATCGATCTCCGTTCTGGCCGTGGATGTTGCTCGGTTCCGCTTGCAGTCCTGTGTGCTGAACCGGCGCGCTGCCGCGGCGCTCCTGCTTTGGCGCCCGACCATAGTTCGACATGCTTTACAGATCGTAAGGACGCCACAAGAGGTCGATCCAGGAACATGCCCAGGGTCCCCTTAGTCGGCCGTTTCCCAGGGCCTCGGCTGCCACTTGGGCGATTAACGAAATTTGCACAATCAAGACCTACAATTTGCCTCAAAGTCTCGCTTCCTGATCGCGAATGGGACAGTGACCTTGAACGCCACCAAAGAGCGTACAACAAGAACAATTCGGCGATCTCTCGCAATGGTGATGATGCTTGGCGGCCTTCTGGTGGCCGGACCTGCCTTTGCCGATTTCAAGGCCGCCGTCTCGGCCTACAACAAGGGCAACTACGAACAGGCCTACCGGCAGTTCAAGAGTCTGGCCAGCAGCGGCGACGCCCGTGCACACCGCTACCTTGATGCCTTGCGCTCCGAAGGCTTCGGTTCGTCGGCTGCGCCGGACGACAGCGGCGGCTCGATTTGGTCCGGCACCCCCAGCCGCTCGGGCGGCTCGAGCGGTGCCAGCTCCTTATCGGGCAATCCCTGGAGCTGGATCCAATCAAGCGCCGAGCGCGGCAGCGCCAAGCGCGCGGCGAGCGGCGGTGTGGTGATGCCAGATCACGAGTCGGTCTTGGCGTCGCTCTACTTTCTTCCGGCCGATGCCACCATGATCGGAATGCAGTACGTCGCTAAGGCGATCAGGGCCCGGGAGCTGGAGCTGGATCTGCGCCACGCCAGCCGTGTGGGCGCCGGGGCGGTCATGGCGATCTTCGCGCTCTTTTGGTGGTTCGTTATCGTCAAGCTGACCTTTGCCATCGGTGGATTCTTGGTCCGGGTGGTGCGCGGCTTTACCCGACCGCTCGGTGAAGAGGTCTGAGTGGGGAAAGGCAAGGAGATGCTTATTGAGTGACGCGAGAACCATGGACTCCGCCCACGATGCGGAAGAGGACAGGACCCGTAGCTATCCGGTCGATATTCGCCTGTCCGTGCCGTTCTTTGGGCGACGGTTCTTTTTCGTTTTTCTGAGCGGCATCGAGCGGCGCTCGGTCGAGCGCATACGTCAGGAGCGGCAGAAGCATTCGCTTTGGACCATTGCCAACATTTGCGCGATCGGATTCGGACTGGTCTTCATGGTGCCTGCCGTGATCGGCCTGGCACATATGCTCATCGATGCTCTTGGGGGCTTTTGACTCGGCGCAAGGCCGGCTCCAGCGCAGCCATCATCTTTTCCAGCACCTGGGACTCCTTCTCGGCCGCCACGCGTGCCGCCTGGCCCATGGCCGCGCAAGCCGCAGGGTCGGCCAACAGGCGCGCGACCGTGGCGGACAAACCCGATTCATCGACCACGCGCTCCAGGCCGCCGACGGCCTCCAGCGCGTTGGCGATGTCCGCGAAGTTGGCTAGCTGCGGCCCGCTCAAGAGGGCGCAGCCGAGCTTGGCTGGCTCCAGCAGGTTGTGGCCGCCGACCGGCACCAGAGAACCGCCCAAAAAGACAATGTCGGCAAGCCGGAACCATAGGCCAAGTTCGCCCAGGGTGTCGGCCAGGTAGATATCGGTGCCACCCTCGATCGCCTGGCCGCGGCTGCGCAGGGCGACCGCGAGACCCCGTTCCGCCAGGGACGCGGCGATCTCGGAGCCGCGCTCCGGGTGCCGGGGCACGAGCAGGGTGAGGAGTCCCGGGTGTTTGCTTTCGAGCCTTTCGTGCGCCTGGGCGACGATCTCCTCCTCTCCTGGATGAGTCGAGGCCGCGAGCCAAAGGGGGCGGCCGCGCACCCGGTCCTGCAGGTCGGCCAGCTCTTGCGGTTCGGCGCTTGGCGCTGGGGCGGCGGATTTTAGGTTGCCAAGGCAACGGCAATCCGCCGCGCCGAGGGCAGCCAGACGCGCGCGATCCTTCTCCGATTGGGCCAAGACCAGGGAAAAGGAGGACAAGAGCTGCGCCATCACCGGCCGGGCCAGGCGCCAGTTGCGGAACGACTTTTCGGACATGCGCGCGTTGATCAGCGCCAGCTCCGCGCCGTGCTGCCGGGCCTTGGTCACCAGGGTCGGCCAAAGCTCCGACTCGATCAGCAGGCCGAGGTCCGGGCGCCAGTGGTCCAAGAAACCTTCGACCGCGGCAGGCAGGTCTACCGGGATGTATTGGTGGATCACCCGCTCCGGCAGGCGCTCGGCCATCAGCTTGGCAGAGGTTACCGTGCCGCTGGTCATCAAGAGGCAGGCCTCGGGACGGCGCTGTGCGATCGCTTCCAGCAGCGCCAACGACGAGAGCGATTCGCCGACGCTGGCGGCATGTAGCCAGATCATTGGCCCCTCAGGGCGTGGCCGGTCGGGGCGACCGAAGCGCTCGTGCAGCCGCGTCGGATCCTCGCGGCCGCGCGCCGCGCGCCGACCCAGGTGGACGCGCACCCAGGGCGCGGCCAAGCGGCCAAAGGCGCCATAGGCGCCGAGCGCCAGGCGGGCTGCAAGCTCTTGAAACATGGGGCTATGTAGCGGCCCTCGGCCGAACTGTCGATTGCTATTGATCTTGCCAAATCGGGCGATCTGCTTCAAAGCCCAGCCCCATGAACGCGCGGGACAGCCAAGACTCGATTTGCGTGGTGGTCGTCAATTACAACGGCGGCGCCATGATCGGGCGCTGCTTGGATGCCCTGGCCGAACAGAGCCTGCAGGATTTTGAGGTCATCGTAGTCGATAACGGCTCGAGCGACGGGTCTCTGGAGGCTCTGCGGGCCCGCCCGGAGCGTTTTGCCAAGGCCTCGCGCTTTCGCCTTCTGGAGGCGGGCGGCAATCTGGGCTTCGCGCGCGCCAACAACCTGGCGATCGGCGAGACAAAGGCGACCTGGATCGCGACCCTCAATCCCGACGCCTATGCGGCGCCAGACTGGCTGGCCGAGATGCTGGCCGGCGTCCGGCGCCACCCGCACGCCGTCGCTTTCGGCGCGACTCTGCTGGAGGCCGCGCGCCCTGATCGCTTGGACGGCGCCGGCGATGTCTTTCACGCCAGCGGCCTGGCTTGGCGGGGCGCCCACGGCTATGGCGTCGATCGCCTGCCGGGCGAGGGCGAGGTCTTCGCGCCCTGCGCGGCCGCGGCCTTCTACCGGCGCGAGGCCGTGCAGGCCATCGGCGGCTTCGACGGCCGCTACTTCTGTTACTTGGAAGACGTCGATTTGGGCTTCCGCCTGCGCTTAGCCGGCCAGTCTTGCGTTCAACTGCCCAAGGCGGTGGTGCGTCACGAGAGTTCGGGCATCGCTGGCCGACGCAGCGCCTTCGCGGTCTATCACGGCCAACGCAACCTGCTCTGGACCTTTGTAAAGGATATGCCGGGGCCGCTTCTTGCAACGTTGCTGCCGGTCCACGCCTTGGCCCAGCTGTTGCTCCTGGCGCGCAACCTGCCGCGCGGCACGCTGGGGCCGGCGGTTCGGGGTCTGCGTGACGGGCTACGCGGCCTGCCCGAGATCTGGCGCGCCCGGCGCCGGGTCCAGCGGGCGCGCCGGATCTCCTGGCTCGCCCTGGCGCCCATGCTATCCTGGTGGTCCCACGCGCCCTTCACCCGGGCGCCCAAGATCTGGCGAAAGACCTGAAAAGCCGATGGAGATCGAACGCCTGGCCATCCCCGAGGTGGTCGTCATCACGCCCAAGCGCTTCGGCGACGCGCGGGGTTTCTTTTCCGAGACCTACAACCGCGCCGCCCTGTCCACCGAGGGGATCGAGCTGGACTTCGTGCAAGACAACCACTCCCTTTCGGCCGATCCGGGCACCTTGAGGGGCCTGCACTTCCAGACCCCGCCTTTCGCGCAGGACAAGTTGGTGCGCGTGGTGCGTGGGGCAATTCTCGATGTTGCGGTCGACATCCGGACCGGCTCGCCCAGCTACGGCCGGCACGTGAGCGCGGTTTTGAGCGCCGAGAATTGGGCCCAGATCCTCGTGCCTAAAGGCTTTGCCCATGGCTTCTGCACCCTCGAGCCGGACTGCGAGGTGATCTACAAGGTGAGCGCGCCCTATGCGCCGGCGCACGACAAGGGCATGGCCTGGGACGACCCGGCGCTCGGCATCGAATGGCCGGTCGCCCCTGATAAGGTCGTGCTATCCGACAAGGACCGCAAGCACCCGCGCCTGGCCGATCTGCCGGCCTACTTCGCCTACGAGACCACGGGCGGCTGAGCAGGTGCGTGCTCCAGACGCGACAATGCCGGGCGTTTTACGGCCCGGCATCGGCATGAAATGGAAACCTCGGCTGTAGGTCAGACTGAGGGCGCGGCGCCCTCCGAGGTCTCAGACCCGTTGGGCGGACGCTGACCGCGTTCGGCCATGAACTGGTCGAACTCGGCCTTGTCCTTGGCCCGGCGCAGGCGCTCCAGGAAGGATTTGAACTCCTCCTGCTCGTCCTCGAGCCGGCGCAAGGTCTCCTCGCGGTATTCATCGAAGGCATGATTGCCGCTTGACGGCCCGCCGTGCTTTTTCGCCCGTCGGCAGTCCGAACGAGTGTAGTGCCAGCGGCCGGGGCCGCCATGTCGCCAAAATCCCATGCGTCCACTCCATATCAGATAGGCCAGGATGCCCAGGCCAATGGGCCAGAAGACGATGAAGCCGAGGACCATAACAACGATCCAGCCCGGCTTTCCGAATTGGTCCAGCTTCGCTGCAAGTTCCATCAGTCCCTCATGTAAATGTTCATTACATTAACATAGATGGCAAGAACCCCGTGACCTGTCAAGCCTTGCAGGCCTCAGGTGGCCCGATTTTCCCGCCGGGACACACGATTTTGCTGTCAGCCGCGTTTTTCGGCGCTGGTTTTGCATATAGGTCAAAAGACGCCAGGGACTAGGCCTCAAGACTCCCGTTCGGCGCCCAGGCCGAGGCCGCTCAAGTAGATCAGCAGGCCGGCTTCCAGCAGCTCCTCGGGTGCCATGGGCAAGCTGCGCCGGGCAGCATCTCCTCGGGAGAACAGCGAGGCGATGCCGTGGGCCAGGGACCAGAGATGAAGGCTCATCATGCGCGCCGGCGGGCGGCTTTTCTTGGGAAGCTTGGCGGCCAGCGCCTCGGCGGCGCGCTGCAGCACGAGGAAGGCCTGGTCCGAGGCCTCGGCAAGCTCGCGGGTGGCATCGGGCGGCAGCTGAGACTCGAACATGGCAGCATAGAAGGCCGGTTCGTCCCGGGCGAAGGCGAGATAGGCCCGTCCCAGGGACTCAAAGGCGGTGATCGGATCCGGTGCGCCGTCGCTCCAAGCGTTGGTCAGGTAGGCGCCAAATCGTTCGAAGCCCAGGCGCGCCACCTCGGCCATCAGCGCGTCCCGGTCCCGGAAGTGCCGGTAGGGCGCTGCCGGACTAACCCCGGCCGCGCGCGCCGCCTCGGCGAAGGTAAAGCCGGCTGGGCCTTTCTCGCCGATCAAGTCCAAGGCGGCCGCGATCAGGGCCTCGCGCAGGTTGCCATGGTGATAGCCGCGCCGCCCGCGGCCTCGCTTGCTCCAGCTCATGTTAAGGGGTTTAACATAGTGGCCTGCCTGAGCGCAGCCTTAATCGTGTGACGCCCGTTCGAAGCGCTGTCGCACGAAGTCGATGTGAAGACGCAGGTGGTAGAGGTTGTCGGCGTAAGACAGCGGCACTGAGACCCGGCCGACGTCCCGCTGCAGGCGCTCGAGCTCCGCCAGGCCCTTGGCGCGGGCGTCGGGGTCCGCCGTGGCCAGCCGAGCCTCCAGGCGGCGCAAATCCTTGTACCAGCGCACGATGCGCCGGCGCACCTGCCAACGATAGGTCGGCGGGGCGATGCGCATGAGGGGGATCAGCAGTGCGAGCAAGGGCAGGATCATGACCCACATTCGCTCCACTAAGGTCGCCGCCCAGAACGGCAGCACCCGGCGCAGGAAGGGGATGCCCGAGGTGAAGTAGCGTTCCGCCTCGGGGCTCAAGGGAAAGTCCAGATAGAGCGACGAGGGGAATTGCCCGGGCGTTTCGAACAGGCCGCCGGGACCGTGAATTCGCGCCGCGGCGCGCAGGATCAGGTCGACCAGCGCGGGATGCAGATCTTCGCGCGCCACCAAGGTGGCGACTGGGCTGAGAAGCGTGATGTCCTCGTCCGGCCGGTTGGTCGAGAGGTTGATCAAACCCTCGGGCAAGGTGACTCTGGAGAGATCCCGGAAGCGCCGGGTGTAGGCTTCGGCCCGCTCGAAGCTCATGAGCAGCGTGCGCGGTGCGTCGAACAGCGGGGCGAGCAGCCCGTCGGTGTTGGCGGTGACGAAAAAGGCGGCATCGACGCGCCGGGCGAGCATGGCTTCGACCGCGTCCGCGCTTGAAAGCTCCAGGGTCTCGGTGCCCTGGCGGTCACCCGGACCGATGCTGTTGGCCCCGAGCAGGCGCAGGGCCACGTCGCGGGTGCCGCTGCCCGGCTGGCCGATCGCCAGGCGCTTGCCGGAAAGCACGGCCAGGCGTTGGGGCCGACGCTGGGCGCGCACGAAGATCCATAGGGGCTCGAAGTAGAGGCTGGCCAGCCCTTCCAATGCGGGAAAGCGCTCGGCCGTGCCGACGCCGCTTTGCACGAAGGCCAGGTCCACCACGGTGTCGCTGTCATTAGGCTCCTGGGCCAGCAGGGAGAGGTTCTCGGCCGAGCCGGCGCTCGGCACCAGGGTCACCTCGATGCCGCTTTCGCCGAGAATCTCCCTGTAGCGCTCGCCATAGGCGGCGTAGGCGCCCTCCGGGTTGCCGGTCGCCAGGGTCAGGGTGCGCGGCGGCGCCGGATCGACGAACTGGTAGGCGCCATAGAAGCCCAGCGCGACCACCAGAAAGATCGGCCCGTAGACCTTCAGAAAGTCCCACATGGCACGCTGTCCTCTCGGGTGGTCTGCCAGGAAGTATAGGTCGCCTTCACGAATTCGTGCAAAGCGTTGATAGAGGTGGGCTGTAGTATCGGGCTACTACCCCGAGGGTGCTCTGCTGCGCAAGACTCCCTCGCAGCTTTACCGATAACAGTGAAAGGCAAGGGAGAGCCGTGATGAAAAGCTGGTCGCGACCCAAGATCGTCGAAATTTCTGTCGGCCTGGAGATCAACGCCTACGTCTGCGCCGAGCTCTAAAAGAAACTCATAGCGGAGGACAACATGAGGAAGACGCTTCTGTTGACGGCTGCCCTGTCGCTGGCCTGGGTCGGCGCGGCCGCGGCCCAGTCCAATCTCGAGAAGCTGGGCCAGTTCAAAACCACCGGCGTCAAGGACATCACCTTTATCGAGCAGGGCGGCCCGCGCGCGGATGCGATCCGCGAGACCCTGAAGCGCATCAAGCTGCCGCCGGGCTTCAAGATCGATCTCTACGCGACTGTGCCCGACGCCCGCCACATGGCGGTCGGGCCCCAGGGCATCGCGGTCTTCGTCGGCACCCGCAAGGCCGATGCCTGGGTCGTGACCGACCGGGACAAGAACCGGGTCGCCGACGAGGTAAAGCGCTTTGCCCAATCGGTCGAGCTGACGCTGCCCAACGGCGTTTGCTTCTCGCCGGACGGCTTCCTCTTCATTGCCGAGCAGAACCGGGTCCTGATGTATCCGGCCGCCGAGTTCTTCTACGAAAGCCCGGATGTGGTCGCGATCCCGATCGTGCCCCAGGGCAAGCTGATCCCGGTCGACGAGGAGAGCTACAACCACACCGCCCGGGTCTGTCGCATCGGGCCCGACGGCAAGCTCTACATCTCCCTGGGCCAGCCCTTCAACGTGTCGCCGCCGGAAAAGGCGGATCTTTACGATCGCACCGGGATCGGCGGCATCATCCGCATGAACACCGATGGCAGCGGGCGCGAGGTCTATGCCCTGGGCGTGCGCAACTCGGTCGGCATGGACTTCAATCCGGCCAACGGCGAGCTGTGGTTCACCGATAACCAGGTCGACGGCATGGGCGATGACATCCCGCCGGGTGAGCTCAACCGCCAGACCGCGGCCGGCCAGAATTTCGGCTTTCCCTGGTACGGCGGCGGCTCCGTGCGCACCAACGAGTACAAGAACACCGAGCCGCCGGCCGATCTGGTATTCCCGGTGGTCGAGATGGACGCCCACGCGGCCGATCTGGGCATGACCTTCTATACGGGCAAGATGTTCCCGGCCAGCTACCGGGGCGGCATCTTCTCGGCCCAGCACGGCTCGTGGAACCGCACCACGCCGATCGGCGCGCGGGTCATGTTCACGAGCGTCAACGACGACGGCTCGGTCGGCGAGACCGTGGTCTTCGCCGATGGCTGGCTCGACGAGAATGAGGAGTATCTGGGCCGTCCGGTCGACGTGGCCCAACTGCGCGATGGCTCGATCCTGGTCTCCGACGACCTGGCAGGCGCAATCTACCGCATCTCTTACGCGCAATAAGCTCTTGAAAGGGACGCGCGCCATCGCATTGGCGCTCGGGCTCGGCGTGCTCTTGCCCCCTGCGGGGCAGGCCGCCGACCCGGCGCTTGGCCGCCAGAAGGCCAAGATGTGCCAGACATGCCACGGCATCGACGGCGTGGCGCGCACGCCCGATGCACCCCACATCGCTGGCGAGAACAAGATCTATCTGGTCAGCCAGCTGAAAGCCTTCCGCTCGGGCAAGCGCCAGCATCAGATCATGTCGGTGATCGCCAAGGATCTGAGCGACGAGGACATCGCCAACCTGGCCGCCTGGTATTCCAGCATCGAGTTCACTGTGACGGTGCCGGAGGAGTAGGGCTATTTGCGCTCGGCGATAGAGTCGGCGATCACGCAGAGCATCTCGAACATCAGGTTGGCGACCGTCACGCAAGTGATGCCGGTCGGGTCGAAGCAGGGCGAGACTTCGGAGATGTCGGCGCCGACCAGCTCCCGGCCGCGCAGGGAGCGCAAGATGACCTGGGCGTCGCGCGGCGTGATGCCGCCGATCTCAGGCACCCCGGTGCCGGGCAGGAAGGCCGGGTCCAGGCCGTCGATGTCGAGCGAGATGTAGACCGGGCCTTCGCCCAGCACCTCGTCGATGCGCTCGATCACGGCCGCGCGGCCCATCTCTTCGTACTCGTCCATGGTGATGATCGAGTAGCCGACGTCGTAGCCATACTGGATGTCGTGCTCGTCGAAACGGCTGCCCCGCAAGCCGACCTGGATGACCCGCTTGGGGTCGACCAGACCCTCCTCATGGCCGCGGCGCAGGAAGGTGGCATGATTGACCTTGTCGCCGCAGAGTTCGTCTAGGGTGTCTGCATGGGCGTCGAAATGGAGCACGCCGACGGGCCGCTCACGGGCGATCGCCCGCAGAATCGGCAGGGGAATCGTATGGTCGCCGCCGACCGCGATCGGCACGATTGCATTGGCTTTGAGTTCGCCGAAGAAGCCCTCGATCATCTCGATCGACTTCTCCTTGCTCATGGGATTGACCGGCGCGTCGCCCAGGTCGGCGACATTACAGATCTCGAACGGCTTGATGCCGCTGGAGGGATGGACCCGGCGGATCACCCGCGAGGCCTCGCGCACCCCGGCCGGGCCCTGGCGCGCGCCCGAGCGGTAGTTGAGCCCGATGTCGAAGGGCACGCCGACTAGACCGACGTCGACGGCCTGGGAGATCTCGTGGCGTCTGGTGCGCATGAAGGTGGCGATATCGGCGAAGCGCGGCACCACCGCGGGATCGATTGGGCGGAAGTCGAGGTTGCTAGCCATCGCGCCTCATCTCCTATTTCTTTGTGGTGCCTCAGCCTGAGTTCCGACTGGCCGGATGAAAAGACCTTTCTCTCACTTTTTCCTAGGTCGTACGGAGATTAGGCATATGTGCTCATACTAGAAGCCTGCCACCTTATGCTATCCACGGTCCTGGACGCGATCCTTAGGATCACGCGATGGACAAACCCAAGAGCGAAGACCAGAGACCCCAAGCGGGACTGCGCGGCGCGATCTTGCGCTTCGGGCGGCGCCTGCGGCCACTCGTGAACAAGGTGATCGCGCGCTACTCCCAGGTCGGCGACCCGGCGATCTTCGCGCCGGGCACCTTCCCCTGGACCGGCGAGCTGGAGCGTAACTGGCCCAGGATCCGCGCCGAAGCCGAAACGGTTCTGCGATATCGGGAGGTGCTGCCGCCCTTGGGCGAGCTCTCGCCCGACCACAAGCGCATCGCGGTCGGAGAAAACTGGAAGACCTTCTTCCTCTGGGCCTACAAGTACCGCTTCTCTGCAACCTGCGCCCGTTGTCCGGAAACGGCGCGGATCGTCGAGGCGATCCCCGGCCTGATCACGGCGACCTTCTCGATCATGGCGCCCCATGCCCACGTGCCGCGCCATAAGGGTGTCACCAAAGGCATGGTGACCTGCCATTTGGCGCTGATCACGCCCCAAGAGCGCGAAAAGTGCCGGATCGAGATCGGCGATACGGCCCATGTCTGGCGCGAGGGAGAGGCCCTGGTGTTCGACGACACGGTGAAGCACGAGGTCTGGAACGATACCGATGAGGAGCGGGTCGTGCTGCTGCTCCACGTCGCCCGGCCGATCCGCTTTCCCGGCTCCCTGGTAGCCGGGTTCTTCCTTTGGGCCGTGCGCCACAGCCCCTTCATTCAAGACGCCCGCGTCAACATGGCGCTCTGGCTCAAGCAACTGGAGCAGGCGAGCGAGGCGCCGGAGGCGGGTTAGCCGCTCCCTTGCGCGCCGGGGGGCTTGGCGTATAAAGGGGCCGCTTTCGAACAGACCTCAAGGATCCCTCCCGTGAAGCTCTTGGTGACAGGCGGAGCCGGCTTTATCGGCTCGGCGGTGATCCGTTTCCTGATTCAGGAGACGGATAGCGAAGTGGTCAACCTGGACAAGCTGACCTACGCGGCCAGCCTGGAATCCCTCGAACCGGTCGCGGGAAGCGAGCGTTACAGCTTTGCCCAGGTGGACATTTGTGATGGCCCGGCCTTGGCCGCCGTCTTCGCCCAGCACCGGCCGGACGCGGTCATGCATCTGGCGGCGGAATCCCACGTGGACCGCTCGATCGATTCGGCGGCCGCCTTCGTCGACACCAACATCGTCGGCACATACCGCTTGCTCGAGGTGGCGCTGGATTACTGGCGCGGGCTCGTCGGTGTGAAGAAAGAGTCCTTTCGGTTCCACCATGTTTCGACCGACGAGGTCTACGGCTCCCTGGGCGCCGCGGGCCTCTTCACCGAGGAGAGCCCCTACCAGCCGAACTCGCCCTATTCGGCGAGCAAGGCAGCGGCCGACCACCTGGTGCGGGCCTGGCACCACACCTACGGCCTGCCGGTGGTGACCAGCAATTGCTCCAACAACTACGGGCCCTATCAGTTTCCAGAGAAGCTGATCCCGGTGATGATATTGAACGGCCTGGCTGGCCGGCCCCTGCCGGTCTATGGACGCGGCGAGAACGTGCGCGACTGGCTCTACGTGGAGGACCACGCCCGGGCGCTCTGGACCATTTTGACCGAGGGCCAGATCGGCCAGTCCTACAACGTGGGTGGACTCAACGAGATCAAGAACTTGGATGTGGTTCAAAGCATCTGCGACATTCTGGACGAGCTCCAGCCGGCGGCCGGCGGCCGGCCCCGGCGCGAACTGGTTACCTTCGTCACCGACCGGCCGGGCCACGATCTGCGCTATGCGATCGACCCCAGCAAGGTCACCCGAGAGCTTGGTTGGGCGCCGCGCGAGACTTTCGAGACCGGCCTCAAGCGCACCGTCGCCTGGTATTTGGAGAACGGCGACTGGTGGCGCGCGATCCAGGCCCGGGGCCACGACGACAGCGCCCGCCTGGGGCTCGGCGAAGTCAAGACGGCCAGCTAGGGGCCATGGGCAAGAGCCTCCTGGTCTTTGGCGCCGGTGGCCAGCTCGGCCGGGAGCTGCTGCGCGCAGCACCGCCGGCCGGCTACCGGGTGCAGGGCGCGACCCGTGGCGACGCGGACATCACCCGCGACGACCAAGTGGCCGCCGCCATTGATCGGACACGCCCGGCGCTGGTGATCAACGCCGCGGCTTATACCGCCGTCGACAAGGCCGAAAGCGAGCCCGAGGCGGCCTTCGCGGTCAACCGGGATGGCGCCGCGGTACTGGCCGCGGCCTGCCGGGCCGCGGACTTGCCCTTGATCCAAGTCTCCACCGACTACGTCTTCGACGGCACCAAGCAACGCGCTTACAGAGAGGACGACCCGGTCGCGCCGCTGGGCGTTTACGGCGCCAGCAAGGAGGCCGGCGAGCGGGCCGTGCGCGAAGGTCTCGACCGGCACATAATCCTGCGCACCGCCTGGGTGTTCGGCGCGTTTGGCGGCAACTTCGTCAAGACCATGCTGCGCCTGGCCGAGACCCGCGATGCGCTCGGCGTGGTCGACGACCAGACCGGCTGCCCGAGCCCGGCTCGGGCGATCGCCGAGACGATTCTGACGATCGCCGGCACTCCCAACAAAGCCTGGGGCACCTACCACTTCGCCGGCCAGCCGCCGATCACTTGGCACGGCTTCGCCAAAGAGATCTTCGCGGCGCGCCAAGCGCGCACGGGGCGCGCCGGGCCGAAGCTGAGCGCGATCACCACGGCGGACTATCCGACAGCGGCCAGGCGGCCAGCCAACTCGGTGCTCGACGGTTCGAAGCTGACCCAGGCCTTCGGTATCGAGCCAGCTGATTGGCGTGCCGGCTTGGCGGACGTGCTCGACGAAATCCTTCCCCAGCAGGCGGAGCGGCAAGCGCAATGAAAGGCATCATCCTGGCCGGCGGCTCCGGCACCCGGCTCTATCCGGTGACCCACGCGGTCAGCAAGCAGCTGCTGCCGATCTACGACAAGCCGATGGTCTACTACCCGCTCTCGGTGTTGCTGATGGCGGGCCTGCGGGAGATCCTGGTGATCTCGACGCCCCACGACCTGCCGCTCTATCGGGCCTTGCTGGGCGACGGCAGCCAGTGGGGCATCTCGCTCTCCTACGCCGAACAGCCCAAGCCCGAGGGCCTGGCCCAAGCCTTCCTGATCGGCCGGGACTTCATTGCCGGCGACGCCTGTTGCCTGATCCTGGGCGACAACATCTTCTATGGCAATCACTTGGAGCCGCTCTTGACCCAGGCCGCCGCCTTGGAAAGCGGTGCCGTGGTGTTTGGCTACCAGGTCAGCGACCCCGAGCGCTACGGCGTGGTTGAGTTCGACCAGGACGGCCGGGCGATCTCGATCGAGGAGAAGCCGGAGCGGCCAAAGTCCAGCCACGCGGTCACCGGGCTCTATTTCTACGACGCCCAGGTAAGCGACATCGCGGCCGGCGTGAAGCCGTCGTGGCGCGGCGAGCTTGAGATCACCGACGTCAACCGGGCCTACCTGGAGGCCGGCACGCTCCGGGTCGAGCGTCTGGGCCGGGGCTTCGCCTGGCTCGACACCGGAACCCACGATTCCTTGCTCCAGGCGTCGCAATTCGTGCAGACCGTGGAATCCCGCCAAGGCCTCAAGATCGCTTGCCTGGAGGAGATCGCCTACCATAAGGGCTTCATCGATGCCGAACAGGTGGCGCGCATCGCCGAGCCGCTGAAAAAGAACAGCTACGGCCAGTACCTGCTCACCCTGCTGGAGGGCGGCCGCGCTTGAAATTGCCGCAATCGGCCCCTAGGTTCCCGGCTTCTGCCATGTCCGGCCTGACCCTCGGAGCTTGAATGTCCCAATCCAACGCCGCCAGCGGCCTGCAAGCCCGCCTGCAGGCAGCGCGCCACAGCGACGTCAGCTCGCTGGCCGGCTCGCGCTCCATGGCGGCGGCGGTTGGCGACGTGGTCCAGGGGCTGCTCTATGCGCCGCTGTGGTTCACCATGGCCTGGCAGGACATCCGCCAGCGCTACCGGCGCTCGACCATCGGACCGTTCTGGCTGACGCTCTCGATGGGCATCCTGGTGGGCACTTTGGGATTCCTCTACGGTGCCCTCTTCCAGTTGCCGATCGACAACTACCTGCCGTTCCTGGCGCTGGGCTTCCTGGCCTGGGGATTCATCTCCGGGGTCATCAACGAGGGCGGCACGGTCTTCATCGAGGCCGAGACCTACGTCAAGCAGATCAAGCTGCCGCTCAGCACCTTCGTCTACCGGATCGTCTGCCGGAACATGATCATCTTCGCCCACAACTCCGTGGTCTACATCGTGGTCATGATCTGGTTCGGGATTTGGCCGGGCGTGGCCGCTTTCCAGTTGATCCCGAGCCTGGCGCTCTTGCTCGCGACCTCGGTCTGGGGCGCCCTGCTCCTGGGCACGCTTTGCGCGCGCTTTCGCGACGTGCCGCAGATCGCCGCCAGCTTCCTGCAGGTCGCCTTCTTCCTGACGCCAATCATCTGGACTCCCGAGCTGATCGGCGACCGAATCATTTTCGTCGAGGTCAATCCCTTCTATCACTTCGTCGAGTTGGTGCGCGCGCCTCTGCTGGGCCAGTCGATCACCGGCCTGACCTGGCTCGTGACTCTGGCCATCACGATCGGCGGCTGGCTCGGCACCTTGCTGTTCTTCCGCCTGTTCCGGGCACGTATCGCTTACTGGGTGTCGTGACGCCATGGCGGTCTTGAAGCTCGAGAACGTGGGAGTCGATTTCCCGATCTACGGTGGCGGCAGCCGCTCGCTGAAAAAAGCCGTGATGCGCGCGGCGAGCGGCGGGCGGATCGGCCGGGATGCCGAGGACCGCCTGACCGCCCGGGTCCTGACCGATGTCTCGCTCAGCTTTCAAGACGGCGACCGGGTCGGCCTGATCGGCCGCAACGGGGCCGGTAAGACGACGCTGCTCAGGGTGTTGGCCGGGGTCTTTGAGCCGACCCAGGGCCGGATCACCCGACACGGCCGGATTTCGCCCCTGTTCGATGCCATGCTGGGCATGGACATGGAGGCGACCGGCTACGAGAACATCGTGCTACGCGGCATGCTGCTGGGCTTGAGCGCCCAGAAGGCGCGCTCTCACAGCGAGGAGATCGCCGAGTTCACCGAGCTGGGCGAGTATCTCGACATGCCGGTCCGGACCTACTCCAGCGGCATGGTACTGCGCCTGGCCTTCGCGATTTCCACCTGCGTGGACCCGGAAATCCTGCTGATGGACGAGTGGCTCAGCGTCGGCGACGCCCATTTCATCAAGAAGGCCGAAGTGCGCATGCTGGCGCTCTTTCAGCGCTCCAGCATCATGGTCATGGCCTCCCATTCGGAGCAGCTGATTCGCGACGTCTGCAACAAGGCGGTGCTGCTCCACCAAGGACAGGTGCTCACGGTCGGCGAGGTCGGCCAGGTGCTCGAGGCCTACCACGCCCTGGAGGTGCCGGGCGCGGCTTAGCCCCGCTTGGGCGCGGCAATCGCGTAGTCGTCTCGGTCCTTGGCCAGATTGCTGTTGTAGTAGGGATCGCCGGCCTCGTAGAGCGTGCGCCAACGTTCGCGGAACAAGGCCGTGTCGGCGTCTTCGGGCATCATGCGCCGGGTCACGCGCTCGTGGTGATAAAGCAGGGCGTGGGGCGTCACCACGCTGCTCAAGCCTGCCTCCCGGGCACGCAGGCAGAAATCCAGATCGTTGTGGGTCAGCGCCAAGGCCTCGTCGAAGCCTTCCAAGCGCTCAAACTTTTGCCGCTCGACCATCAGGCAAGCACCGGTCACCGCGATCACCTCCCGGGGCAGGGCGGCCAGACCCAGGTAGCCCGGATCGTCGCGCTCCAAAAAGCGGAAGGCGTGCCGGTTGCCGCCGCCCTCCTCGACCAGGAACATGCCGCAATGCTGGACCCGCTCGTCGCCGTAAAGCAGCTTGGCGCCGACCGGCCCGACCGTGGGTTTCACTGCGTGTTCGAGCAGGGCCTCGACCCAATCTTCGGCGATCGGCTCCAGGTCGTCATTGGCGAACACCAGGACCTCGCCGCTGGCCGCCGCGGCGCCCTGGGTGTTGTAGGCCGACCAATTGAAGGGTCCCGTCATCTCGATTTTCTTGGCCGGGAAGTTAGCCAGAAAGGCCTCGGCCGCCTGGTCACCCGGGGCCGGGTTGGCCAGTAGAATGAGCTCTAGGTCGTCGTAGGCGGTCTTTTCGGCGAGCGACGTCAGACAATTGCGGATCAAATCGGAGCCCGCCTTGGTGGGCACGACCGCCGAGACCTTGGGCCGGCTCGGAGGGCGCGGCCGGGTTGAAGGGGCGTTTGGCCTGGGCGCACGCTCTGCCCGGCTGCAAAGCACGTCGGCGACGTGCGCCACGCGGGGTTTGGATTCGGCAAGGCGCTGAAGAAACGCGTGATCATCGTCGGGCGGCCAAGCCAGGCCAAGGGACTCGAGGCGGTCGGCGCGCAGGGCCCACGGCCGGCCGATGTAGTTGACCGCCTCCAGAAGGGTCGGCGACCAGCCAGGTTTGAAGGCCGGGCTGTGGCGCTGCCCGTCGGCCTCTATGAGGTCTTCATCGCCATAGATCAGATCGGGAAAGTCTTGCTCCCGGGCCGCGGCCGCCAAGCGCGCCAGAGCCTGGGGCGCCAGCCGGTCACTGGGGTCGAGCGCCATCAAATAGTTTGTCGCCGCACCATCGGTCGCCGGCATCGGAATGTTGTCGCCCTGGGTGATCAGGAAGGCGATCCCGTCGTCCTCGGTGGGCGCCGGATCCTCGGCGTGGGCGGCCAGCCAGCGCTGGTAGTCGCTCTGGCGGTTGTCGATCTCGAGGGCGAAGAGGAAGGCCTCGCGCCGGCCCTCGCCGCTGGTCACGATCAGGCTCAGCTCGTGTTGGCCGTCGCGGTACTTGTTGGTGTCTAAGGGGAAAGTGAAGCCGCTCTGCCAGGCGCCCTCGAACTCCGGATAGAGCTTGGCCAGATCGGGCCGGCCGATGCCTAGGTGGGCTGCGCCTTGGGGCGCGTCGTCGAGCCCGACCTGGACTCGTGTGACGCCGCTCCGCGAGACCGCCCAGCCGCCGATCCAAATGCGGTCCGACAGACTCTGGTCTAGGTCCGGGTGATCCAGGTTGAGGAGGATCGGCTCGATCACCCTAGGCGCGACCGGTTCCGCGCCGGCGAGGCGAGTTATCAGCCGCCGGCGTAGGCCGATCAGGCCTTCCCTGGCATAGACGTCGCGCAGGCGCCTCAGCAGGCTCACGGGATCAGGCCGAGCTCGTTAAGGCGTGCCGCGTAAGCCCGGCCGACGGCTTCCAGGCTGTGGTGGGTTTCCATGTGGCGCTGGGCGGCGGCACCGAGCGCGCCGGCGAAATCGGGCTCGGCAATCAGGCGGGCCATATGCTGGGCAGCGTGCTCGACGCTGGCGTCGGCCCAGACCTGGCCCTCGGGGAAAAGGTAGTCCTCGGCCCCGACCGGGATCAGCTCGTAGTCCACCAGGCAGGCGGTGTCATTCGTGCAGAAGTCCTTGGTGCCCGAGTAGTCGGTCACGATGACCGGCTTGCCAAGCAGCATGGCTTCGGCCGGCCCGCGCCCGAAGCCCTCTGAGCGGTGCAGGGAGAGATAGCTGTCGCAGCACTCCACCAGGGAAAGGATCTCGTCCCGGCTGACCGTGCGGTCCAGGATGTGGATGCGCGGGTCCGCTTGGGCCGCCCGGCGCACCTTCTGCCAGTTGGGATCGTCTTCGCTGACGTTCATCACCTTGATGACCAGGCCGACCGGCTCGTCGCCCCGGGGAAAGGCCTGCTGGAAGGCGGCCAGACTGGCGAAGGGGTTCTTGCGGGCGATGAAGGAGTTGAAGTCGAAGGTAAAGAGAAACAGGAACGGCCCGTCAGGCAGGCCGAAGTGGGCCCGGCCAAAGCGCTCCGTGCGGTTCAAGGTGACCGCAAGCGGCATGCGTCGCACCGGCACCGGCGCCCGCGGGGTCAGCGCATCGACGATGAATTGGGTCGACGCCCAGACCTCGTCGACGAAGTAGAAGGCCGCCATATTCTCGTCGGGCCAACGGGGCAGCTCCCAGGGCCAGTAGCCGATGTTGTAGCGGCCGTCCAAGCGCTCGACGCCAAGCTCCAGGAAGAGATTGAACATCTCCACGGCCGAGGCGCACATGAGGTTGACCCGGTGCTCGGCCGGTCGTTCCAACCAACCGTCGATCGAGTGGTCCTTCTGGCGGGTTGCCAAGCCTCGGGTGATGTTGACCACGCCGACCGAGATGCCCTGGCCGTCGAGCGCCCTCGTTGCGGTGCGCGCATCCTCGCCCAGGCCCAGCTCTCCCTGGGCGTAGCCGACCAGGTTGACCCCGGCCGAGCGCCACTGGTCGCGCGGGACCGGGCTGCCGCCGAGGCGCTCGGAGGCGCGCGGCCGGATCTCCTCGAGCTTAGGCCGCTCGCTTGGCGCATCCTCCGGGGCGCCGGCGACCGGCCGGCCGTGGTAGAGCAGCTTGAGCGCGAGCTTGTGGGCGCCGGCATGCCACAGCTCGCTTCTCAACAGGGAATCGGGCACGCCGTAATCGACCCGCGCCCGGTCGACGAGCCACAGGTGATAGCCCTGGCGGCCCTCGGCGGTGGTGATGTCGAAGGCGGCCTGCAAGTCGTCGCGCTGGTCCCAGATGCCCTGGATGACCGCGCCCCCAGCCGAGCCGCCGATCGCCCGCCAGCGCGCCAGGTGGCGCTCGATGGCGGCTGGCGAATAGTCCGGCACCAGCCACTCGGGGAGCTCGCTTTCGGCCGCTCCTACTTCGCGGAACCAGCGCACGAAACCAAGCCGCCCGGCCAAGGTGGCGAGCGGATAGTCGGCGTGCAGATCCTTGCGGATCAGCCAGATCATCAACAGGAAGCGGGTGATCGGGATGACCGCGTCCTCGAGCCCGCCGGCTGCCCCGTTGAGCTCGGACCAATTGCGTTTGAGGATTTCGGCGGGCGGCTGGGCGGGCGGGTTTGACCCGCGCGGCTCATCGCGCAAGGGACTGTCCATGGCCTTGAGCGCTTAGTCGCTCGCGCTGGGGGAGTCAAGGAAGTGGGGCAGCTCTTCAACCTAGCCGAGGTCGGGCTCGGTTTTCTTGAAGCACACCAGCTCATTGATGTTGGCCCACCAGTCCGCCACACCCGGCACCGCCATTACTTGCTCGGCATCGGGCGTGAGCGAGACGTAGAACAGGATTGGCCCGAGGAGAAAGTCCGCCAAGCTCGGTTTGCCGCCCGCGATCCAAGGATCGCCCGCCTTAATCTCCATGAGCAGGCCAAGCAGGGTCTCGCTGTCCTTCAGACAGGCGCGTCGGGCGTCATCGTTCGCGCCGCCGATGAAGTCCGGGAACAGATGGTAGCCGGCGACGCCGACAAGCGCGCCATAACCGTAGTTGTTGATGAGGCTGATCGCCTCGTTCATGCGCGCCCGGCCTTTCGGCGTTTCGGCGATAAACGACGGTCCGGGCAAGGTTTCGTCGAGATAGCGGCAGATCGCATCGGTCTCGCGAATTCGAATGCCGTCGATGTCGAGTACCGGCACCTTGCCAAAGGGATGGCGGGCCAGATGCTCCGGCTGCCGGGGCTCGCCGGCGAGTACGTTCACCGGAACCTGGTCGTAGGTCGCACCCTTCTCATGCAGAACCATGCGCACGGTGCGGACGTAGGTGGACCCATCAAAACCGTAGAGAACAGGCTTGTCTGACATGAGAACTCCTTATCACTTTTGTCTGTTCGTTCCGCAGTCAATTTAACAACGGCGGTTCCCAAGCATTAACTGTTTCTGCTTGCTCTACGCAGGATACCGTTTCCTCACTCCTCCTCGCCCGATGGTAGCTTGAGGAGGCCTTGCTGGGCGAAGGCGGCGAGCGGGGCGAGGCCGTCCCGGGCGAGCAGCGCCCGGGCCACCCGGCTGACGTTGCGGGCCATGCCGGTCGTGTCGGTAATGCTGCCTGGCGCGACCCGGTAGTGGAAGAGGGACTCGGGGATGACGCGCAGGTCCGCGCCGGCAAGCGCCGCACGCAGGAAGAACTCCCAGTCCTCGCAGCCGACCGCGTAGTCCTCGGTAAAGCCGCCCAGCGCGTCGAAAGTCTCGCGACGAATCAACGCGTTGACGTCGCCGAAGACGTTGGCGAGGGGCCCGAGCGCAAGAGCGTTGCCAAGAAACAGTCGCTCGCCGTAGGCGACTGGCTGGCCGGCGCCGTCCTGGCGGTTGAAGGCGTCATTGAGGCAGGTGACGATGTCCGCCCCGCCGGTCTGCGCGGCGCTTGCCAGGGTCGCCACCATGTGGGGCTTGGCCAGGTTGTCGTCGTCCATGAACAGGAGATAGTCGCCGCGCGCTTGCGCTGCGGCCGCGTTGCGCGCCGCGCCCGGATAGCCATTGGACTTGCGCAGAATGCGCCAGCGCGTCGGCGCCAGCTCGGCCTCCAGGCGGTCGAGCGCGGCCTGGGCCTCTTCCGAGGTGCTGCCGTCGTCGACGATGATGGTCTCGAGCGGGCCTCCGTAGCTTTGGCGCTCCAGGCTCTCGATCGCCCGGGCCAGCATGGCCGGCCGGTTGAAGTGCACCAGGCAAATGGTGATCGACGGCAACTCGCTCTTGGTCGGGGCGGCGTCACGCGCCGGTGCCTCGGCTTCGAAGCCCAGGCGTGCCTTGGGTGGACCCTCCGCCAGGCCCTTCGCGATCATGGCCGCGGCCTTCTGGGGTGCCGGCGCGACCGACCAGGGCGACGCCTCGGCGTCTCGCGCTGCGGGAGCCTTGATGGCGAGCGGCAGGCCGAGTTGCCCGGCCAAAATGGCGCTGTCGGCGCCCGCGCCGGGCAAAAAGCCGAAGGCTGGCGCGCTGCGCTTTGTTGTCGGTTGGCCGGGCCGCAGGCTCTCTGCGGACAGGGCGATGCCGCTGTCGGCCAGTTGGGTTGCGGCCTCCTGCCACTGCTCGGCGTTGGGCTTGCGTCCCAGGCGGGCCAGCACCAGGCGAAGGCCCGGGCGCTCGTCGGCCAGGGCCTTGGCGACCCGGGCGCTCCAGCCGGCCGCGATCGCGTCGCGCGAACCCAACAGAACAACCAGGTCGAGCCCTTTGTCGGTCATCGCTTCATCGCTCCCGTCTGGCGCCAATGTCGGCCACCAGATCCGGTCGGCGCCGTCGAGGGACTCGCGCGCCATGTGGGCGGCGGCCAGGTCAACGTCGCTGGGAAAGAGGAAGTGGCTGGCGAGCAGCTCTTCGAGGGGGCCAAAGCGAAGGACCTCGAGGTCAGTCTGCTGGTGGGCGAGGCCGTGGCGTTTGGCCGCCGTCCCATAGAATAGGGCGCCCGTGAGATCCACCGCGACGACCCGCGCCGGTCGGGCCTGGCGAAGCCAAAGATCCAAGACCCGGCTTGCCCGGGTCAGCCAGAGATAGGGCGTGCCGATTTCCGGGTCGGCCGCCAGGTGGCCGGGCGGTGCGCCGATACGCGTCATCTTGCCCAGCTCGCTCAGCAAACTGCGGGGCAGGCGCCGGTCCGGATCCAGCAGGACAAGCTCGGCGCCTTCGCCTTCCTGGGCCTGGAAAGCGGCCGCGGCGGCCACCAGGGTTCCGTCGAGCTCCCGGCGAGGTCCCGGAGCGACGACGACGAAGCAACTGGCCTCTGCGTTAGCCATGGCGCCCGCCTTCGCCCCCGTCGACGGCGACGTCGAACAGCCGGTCGAGCCGGAGCTTGGGGCTGTAGGTCGGATCGACCAGGTCGCCGCGCAGCCGGTCCCGGTCGCGGCCCGGGAGGCCCCGGCCGAACAGCGTGCGCAGGGGCTCGGCCGGGCAGGTCAGGGTGACGTGGGGAGTCCAGAGATTGTACTTCCCGGCCTTGCGCGCGGCGATCTGCAGTGTCAGGGCGCATCCGGTCGCGCTCGTCATCTCTGGGGTCTCGTGCAGCAGGCTGCGCTTGATCGCGAGGGCATAGGGTGCCACGGCGGCCACCTCGTGGGGCAGCTGCAGGTGCTGGAAGCGACCGTGGTCGCTCTTGTCGTGGCCGAAGTAGGGCAGGCGCAGGCCGTCGGGCGCGACGATGGCGCCTGCGTGGACGACCCGGCCGTCAGGGTCGAGCACCCGGGGTCCGGCCGCGCCGATCTCAGGCCGCCAAGCTTGGGCGATCCATTCGTCGAGCGCTTCGCCGGTGGGCGCACCGAGTGAAGCGTCCAACACGATTGCCAAGTCGCCACGCAAGGCATCCAGTGCGGCGCGAAAGCGCGTGCCTTCGCTCCAGTCGGCCTGGCCGGGCAGGACCGCGACGTCGTTGCGGCTGGCTGCCTGCTGGCCGGTCGGCACCAGCAGCACCTCGAGGGAGAGGTCGGGGCGCGCCTCGGCCCAGGCCCGCCAAGGCGCCAGGTCCAGCTGATCGGGCGTCGGGCTGAATAGGCAGATGCTGACGGAAATATCCCGGGGCCTGGGCGTGATGACCCGGTGCAGGGAGAAGTGGAAGGCCTCTGTCGCCTGGCCCGGCTGGCCGCTGCGTTCCAGGTGCTCGGCGAGCGCCCCGCGGGCGTTGTCGAAGGCGTAGCGCTTGGCATTAGGGTCGCCGGCGATCGAGCCTTCGGTGACCCGCCAGTGGTATAGCACCTCCGGGATGTGGAGGATTTGCTCCGGGCGGATGCGCTCGATGCAGCGGAACAGCAGGTCGAAGTCCTGACAGCCGTTGTAGGCCTTACGCAGGCCGCCGACCTCGGCGACCAGGTCGGCCTTGATTAGAGTCAGGTGATTGATGAAATCCTGGGCCTGGAACAGGGTCGGCGACCAGTCCGGCTTGAAGTAGGGGAAGGTGCGCTGGCCGGCGACCAGCTTGTCCTCGTCGGTGTAGATCAGCGCTGCTTCGGGGCTTTCGTTAAGGGCGCGCACCACTTGGGCGAGGCAGGCCGGGTGCAGGCGGTCGTCCTGGTCGGTGAAGCCGATGTAGGCGCCCTTCGCGAGCGCGATCGCCGAGTTGGTGGCCTCGGCGATGTGGCCGTTTTCCGGCCGGAACACCAGCTTGATGCGCGGCTCTTGGGTGGCCAGGGCCTCGAGCAGGGGGCGCACCGCGGGATCGGGCGAGCAGTCGTCGGCCAGGCACAGCTCCCAATTGGGGTAGGTCTGGGCGATCACCGAATCGATCAGCTCGCGAAAGCCCTCCGGCTCCGGGTTGTAGACCGGCACGCAGATCGAGATCAGCGGCTGATCGGCGCAGCCCTCCGCGGTCATGGCCATAAGCTCGGGATCGCGCCGGGCCATGTAGTCGCCATAGCGCGCCATCTGCCAGTCCGAGGGCGGTGTGGTGACTCCGGCGACCGGTGCAGCGGCCGGCGGACTTGGTGGGCGGGTGATCAGGCGCCGCAGGCCGAGCTTCTTGGCGGCCAAGCGGGCGACCATCTTCCAGCCGCCATATTGGCGCACCCGAGTGAGGATCAGGGCCGGGTTGCGGGCGAAGCGCAGCACCTTGTTGACCAGGCCCAGGATGCGCCAAGAGCGGCTCTGGTGGATGCGCTTCAGCTCGGCCGAGTCGAGCTGAGCGCGGGCCAGCTGACCGGCCATCGCCGACGCCTCGATCAGGCCGCCCCGAGCTTGGCCCAAGCGCCGCGCCTGGGCGTGCCACAAGGCTGGATCGTCCAGGACGCGCCAGGCCAGCTCGACCAAGGCGCCGTCGCGTAAACTGGGCTGGGGCCCCGCGGACAGGGGAACGTCCCAAGTCGCCGCTGTGCTGGCGGTGGCGAAGACCACGCGTCCCTCGTCGAGGATCGGCGCGATCTGGTCTGGACCGGCCGTGGCCGCCGCCTCCAGAAGCGCGCGCCGACAGTCCTCGTCGGCCGGATCCAACAGCCAAAGCAACGCGCCGTCTGCCGTCGAAAGTTGCAGGTCCAGGATCTCGGTCGTGCCGACCGGACCGCTCAGCTCCAGGCGCACAGCGCGCGCGCCGCCGGGCAGGGTGAACACGGCGCTCTGCACCTCGGCGCCGGGCGTGAAGTTATGGCTCAGGGCGCGCGCGGCATCGAAGCCGCTGCCGTCGTCCCACAGCACCGTGATCCGTGCGAGGCTCTGGTCCTCGCGAAGGATGTCCTCGCTGTCCGCCGTCACGTCCTTGAGAGCCTAGCTTTTCCCGAGAAGGGTCTTGGCCTGGCGCAGAGGCTTGGTCAAGCGCCATGAGCTGGAGGCTTCCATGGCGGCGATCGCTTCGCCCAACGCCGCGCTCTGCTGTTTACCCTCCTCAAGGCGCGCCAAGAGGTGGCCGAGCAGCTCGTCAGGCGCGAGAAGGCGCAGTCGGCAGTCCAGGTCCGCGCCCTCTGAGAGCGCCGCCAGGTGTCCTTCGTTCAACGGCAGCTTCAAGCGGCCCTCCGGCCCCAGGGCTACCAGCAAAGGCCCTTGATCGTCGGGCAGCAGATGTAGATCGGTCGGGGACAGATCCTCCAAACGGCCTTGCCAACACCAAAGCTCCTGTCCGCCAGCAGCCTTTAGTCTCAGGGCCTCGAGCCGGAGCGCCCGGGGCCGATCGACCGGGCGGACCTCCAGAGCGGCTGGCGGGCGCGCACAGGGCGGCAGACGCAAAGTGACGTCTTGGCTGCCGTGGCAGAGTCCATTCACGCTCAACAGACCGTCGTCACCCGGCGGCGCTTCATCGAAGCGCCAGGTCAGAGTGATCATGGCGTCCCCGCCGGCTGGCAGGGGAGTTAGGGCCAGGGCGTGCTCCACGCTGGCTCGGTCCAGGCCCAGATCGCGTTCGGCAAACTCGGCGAACCAGCGCAAGAAGGCTAGGCGACCGAGCGCCGTTGTGACATCGAAGGCCGCTTGGAGGTCGGCACGCTCGCGCCACAGCTCGGCCATGAGCCGGGTGATTGGGGCGAGCGGACCGTAGGCGGGATCGGCTTGATCGGCGCGCTGCTCGAAGTCGGCCGGCCCGGCGCCGCGACCGGCCCGGCGCAAGAGGCCATGGAGCGGCCGGCCACTGGGCAGGCGGCCGTAGGCGTAGGGGATCCTGCCAATCTCTGGGCAGCGGTTGTCGGCCAAGCGCTGAAGGTAATCCTCGAAGAGGGCGCGCGCGGGTCCCAAGTCATCCGGCCGAAAGCGGTTCTGATGCTTGGAGAAGACCGTCGGGTCGCCCGGCACCACGCCGCTAAAGTGAAAGAACGCAAGCGGCGCGCCGTTGACCAGCCAGGGCTGGCCGGCTTCGGGCGCCGTAAGCTTGCGTTCATGCAAATTCCAGTAGGCCACGTTGTAGCCCGGATGGTGCAGTATCTCGGTGCTCTCATGGAACGCCGGGGCGAAGTCCATCCAGCGTTGATCCACGAAGAGCCCGGCCTCGGGTTCCACCAGGCAGCGCTCTTGCAGGCGTTCGGCCCACCAGGTCAGCAAACGGTCGCTCTCGACGCCCGGCGCGACCGCCAGGAAGCCCAGGTTGTAGACACCGGAACGCAAGAGCGCCAGCTCGTCCGGGTCCAGCCCGTCATCGAGTCCCGAGGTGATGTGCGGCGTCAGCACCAGGCCGACGCCGGCCTCGAGCCGCCGTTCGAGTTCCTCGAGGCGCCGATAGACCACGATGTCCGGGTCCAGATAGACCACCGGACCTGCGCCCTCCTGGGCCAGCAGGTGCTGGAACAGGAACGGCTTGACCGCCGTGTTGAGCTCCAGGATCGAGTAGCGCAGGGCCATGGTTTCGGCGCCTGGGATCGCCAGCTCATCCCAGGGCAGCACCTCGGCCGCCAGATCGAGTCCGGCCGCGGCTTGCAGATCCGGTGCGTCGACCAATCCGATAACGCGGCGCGCCTCCGGATAGGCCGCCCGCAGGGACTGCATCAGTGTCGCGGCGTAGGACAGGTAGTTCCGTGAGGCCAGGGTGAAGAAGCTGATGGTCATCGGGCGACTCCGGGTACCGGCCGCCCCGGCGGCGCCGCGCCCGGCCTATTCCTCTTTGAAGCCGGTGGCGATGGCGTCGTCTATGGGCTTGAGCAGGTATTCCAGCACCGTGCGCGAGCCGGTCTTGATCAGCGCCTCGGCCGGCATACCGGCCAGGAGCTTCTTGCCGTCGAGGAACACCAGCTGGTCGTCCGGCACGATGATCTGGGCCAGGTAGTAGTCGAGCCCGTTGCGCTCGTCGGTAATGCGGTCGGCGGTGACCGAGCTCACCGTGCCCTCGATGATCGGTGTGGTGCGGGCCGTGAAGGAGGTCAGCCGGACCTCGGCGATCTGGCCCTCGGCCAGGCTGTCGATATCGGTCGGCGCGACCTTGGCCTCGACGATCAGCTTGTCGTCGAGCGGCACGATTTGCATCAGCTCTTGACCTTGGCCGATCACGCCGCCGATGGTGTGCACGCCCAGCTCCTGCACCTCGCCGGCCAGGGGTGCCAGAATGTCAGAGCGCCGCAAGACGTCCTGGGCAACCACCAGTCGCTCCTGGAGTTGCTTGATCTCGTTCCGGGTCTCGCGCAGCTCGTTGACCACCTCCTCGCGGAATCGCTGCTCGAGCTGGATGATCTGCAGCTCGGACTCGGCGATGCCGTTCTCGGCGCCGGCGATCGAGGCCAGGTCTTCGCCGCGCGCGCCCTGGAGGCGCGCCATCTCGCGCTCCATGGCGAGGATCCGAGTGCGCGGGAAGTAGCCCTTGGCGTGAAGTTCCCGCAGGCCGACCAGCTCCTCCGCGATGATCTTAAGCTGAGTCTGCTTCGACCTCTGCTGAGCCTCAAGACCCTCGATTTCCTTTTCGAACTGATGAACTCGTTTGTTGAGGATCGCGGTCTGACCATCAAGCGATTTGCGGCGCTCGACGAACTCGGTCTTCTGGCCCTCGATCACCTCGCGCACGGTCGGCGAGGTCTCGCGGGCGAGCATGTCCTCGGGGAAGGTGACCTCTTTCAGGTGGTCGCGCTCGGCCAGCAGTCGCGCCTCTAGGGCGCGGACCGCATCGAGCTGGTTTTGGATCGTTGTGACCGTGGCCTGGGTCTGGGTCACGTCGAGCCGGATCAGAATCTCGCCGGCGGCGACAATTTGACCGTCGCGCACCCGGATTTCCTTGATGATGCCGCCTTCCAGATGCTGCACTGATTTGCGCCGGCTCTCGACGCTGACCACGCCGGGTGCGACCACCGCGCTCTCGAGCGGCGCGAGGGCCGCCCAAGTGATCGAGCCGCCGAGCATCGTGACGATGACCAGCATGCCGACCACCACGAAGAATCCGGAGTTGCGCGGCGGCTCGACGATCGGAATCTCCGCGTCGGTGCGCGTTACCTTAGTCTCTTTCGCCATGGTCGTCTCACGTCCTTCTGAGCTGCGTGACCTGGGGATGGCCGCCAGCCTCGCCGGCCTCGGCCAAGGCCGCGCGCTTGCTGTAGCGCGCCATGACCTCTTCGCGGCTGCCCAGGGACTCGATCTCGCCGTTCTGTAGCACCAATACCCGATCGGAACTTGCCAGCAGAGCCGGCCTGTGCGTGATCAAGACGACGGTCTTGCCCTCGCCCTTAAGGTCGTTGAGCACCTGAACCAGGGCCTTCTCGCCCTCGGTGTCCAGGGCCGCGTTGGGCTCGTCGAGCACGATCAGAGAGGGGTCGCCGTGGAGTGCGCGGGCCAGGGCGATTCTTTGCCGCTGTCCGCCGGATAGCGCATTGCCGCCGATTCCGATCTGTGTGCTGTAGCCGTCGCTCAGGTGCTGCACCATTTCGTGCATGCCAGCCTTTCTGGCGGCCGCGATCACCGATTCGGGTTCGAAATCCGTGAAGCGAGCGATGTTCTCGGCGACCGTGCCCTCAAACAGCTCCACGTCCTGGGGCAGATAGCCGATATGCGGGCCGAGCTCGTCCGGATTCCAGTGGGACAGCTCCGCGCCGTCGAGCCGCACGCTGCCTGAGGCGGCCGGCCAAACACCGACCAGCACCCGCGCCAGGGTCGACTTGCCGGCCGCGCTGGGGCCGATCACGCCCAGGGTCTGGCCGGCGGCGAGCTGAAAACTGACGCCCTTGAGCGCCGGCTCCTTACTGCCCGGCGGAATCACGTAGAGGCGCTCGGCAACCACTTCGCCGGTCGGCTTGGGCAGGGACAGGCGCTCGCCTTCTTCCGGGAACTTCTGAAGCAGCTCCTTGAGGCGACCATAAGCGGTGCGCGCACCGACAAAGCCGCGCCATTGGCCGACAGCGACCTCGACCGGGGCGAGCGCGCGCGCCATTATGATCGAAGCGGCGATCATGGTGCCCGGGGTGATCTCCTGCAGGAGCACCAGAAAGGCACCGACGCCGAGCACGGCGACCTGTAAGGACAAGCGGATGAACTTGGTCAGGCCCAGGATCACGCCGGCCCGGTCGCTGGCCCGCGCCTGCAGAGTCAGCATGTACTGGTGGCGGTTGACCCAGCGCTTCATCACGCCGGACATCATGCCCATGGCCTGCAGCGCCTCGGAGTTACGCAGGCTGGCGTCGACGAAGGCGTTGGCGCCCAAGGACATGCGCGAGGCCTCGCCCAAGGGGTTGCGTGTCAGGAACTCGTTCGCCAGGGCCAGGATAAAGATGACGACCGCGCCACCCAGGGAGATGAAGCCGAGCCAGGGATGGAACAGAAAGCCGACCGCAACGAAGAGCGGAATCCAGGGTGCGTCGGCAAAGGCGAGCAGGCCCGGGCCGGTCATGAACTGGCGCACCGCGTCCAAATCGCGCAACGCCTGCGCCTGGCCGCCGCCGGGGATGCCGAGGCTGCGCTTGAAGGTGGCCGAGAAGATCCGGGTCTTGAGGTTGGAGTCGAGTCGCACGCCGGTGCGCACCAGAATCCGCGATCGCACGATCTCTAGCATACCGAGGATCAGCAGCAGGCCGACCGTGATCACGGTCAGAAGGATCAGGGTCTCCTCGCTCCGGCTCGACAGCACCCGGTCGTAGATCTGCAGCATGTAGAGCGGCACGGCCAGCAACAGCAGATTGATCACCAGGCTAAAGAGCACGATCGACGCGAGCGCGCCGCGGCATGTCGCCAGGGCACCCTCCAAGCCAACCTTTGCGTGGTTGCCTCTAGCGGTCTTGCGGATTTGCGCGGTCAATTACTGCTCCTAGGGAAGAGGCGGCCCAAGGCCCTGATTCGAAAGTCGACTCTTATGTCGCGGTCCAAAGCGGCCAACTAGAGGATTTTCACCGCTCGCGCAATACCCCGCGGCACCGCAAGCCTTGACGATGGCGGCAAATCGGCGCGAGTTATCCGGTCATTCACCGGCATGGAGCGGCTCCAATCCCAGCTTCCGCGCGCCCTTGCTTTGCGGTTGCCTTGCCATGGGCTTTCTGATAGCTAGGGCCGAAGGCTGGCTGCGGATGTGCTGCTCCATCAAGGTGTTTAGCTTTAGCTGCGGGTGCCAGTCAAGTTAAGGTGATCCACGAGAAAAGGCGCGACAAGCCGAAGTGTCGGGCATAAGCGGACTCGACGCGGATACGTGCTGTCGTGTGAAGGGAGCGTGACCGGAATGTCCGATGAGACTCCAAAAGTGAATGCCAATCCCGAAGAATCCATGCGCCTGGCGCGGGATGTCTTCACCCCGGCGCTGCAGCATGCCTGCAAGACCGCGCGCGAACAGGGCGGTCAAGAGATCGACATCATCAACGCGATCCTCAACTCCCATGCCAGCCTTATGATCCAACTGCTTGGCCATGGCCCGGCGGCCGGCCTGATGAAGGCGCATGTGGAGCATGTGGAGCGGGCCCTGGAAAAGCAGGACGCCGCCTCGCCCCAGTAACCAGTTCTAGCTTGCCGAGTGCGCCGGTCAGGCATCGGCGCATTGCCCGATTCAGAGCCGTTGTGGCCTGAGGCGGCGAATAAGCGTGCCGTCGAGGTACAGTAACTCTTGCACATGGAAAAGCGATTGAGGTAGGTTATTCCTAAATTCGGCTCAATTGACGTGCATTGAGCGGAAATTAATCAATTCACACGCATGCTTTGGCGTGAAGGCACGCGTGTGTTAGAATAATCACGGGGACAGAGGGAGCCTGATGTACACACACCCACAGCAGGGCGCCGGCCCGGAGGTGCAGGAGTTGCGGCGTCAAGCCGGCCGCTGGCTGCGCCAACTGCGCGAAGAGCGGGGGCTGACTCAGCGCGGCTTGGCGCAAGCCGTGGAGGTGGAGTACTACACCTTCATCTCGCAGATTGAATCCGGACGCGGCCGCATTCCGCCCGACCGCTACGAGCTGTGGGCCAAGGCCCTGGACATGGATGTCAGGACGTTCGTCAAGGCCTTGACCCGGTACTACGACCCGATCACCTACCGATTGCTGTTCGGCGACGAACTGCCGGTCGAACAGCCCGGTTGAGCGCCGGTCGCGACGCCTCAAGTAAAAGGCGCGAACCCATTGAGCCAATGCTGCGCCATTGGGCGGTGATTTGTGGACCAACTCCCGGCACTTCGCGCGGCATTTGATCAATCCCCCGGGTCCCCAAGTATTGAGTTTATTTTTCTGTAAAGCTGAAATAGAGTGCGCTCTGGAGGCGATTCGCTCGGCGAATCGCCTGTTGGCGTGATTGGAATCAGGCTCGTGATCAGAATCTTTACCGTCACGGTGTAATGGTTCCATGGAGTAGACGTTCGAAGACTTAAATCCACTGACCAAGTCCTGCCGCCAGGTTCACTTCAATCCCGGTCGGCGAAAGGGGGGCAGATTGGCGTCGGTCGTTTCTCTTACCGAAAGATCTCATGGGCCAGCGGGCTGGTCCAACCAGGAGCTTGCCGAGCTCTACCGCGCGGCGGAGAACCTGAACCAGGCCGGCTTACCGGTCGGCTCCGAGTCGGGCGTGACGGACGAGGGGCACCCCTGGTACATCTTTTACCGCGAGGACGTTCAGGAGGTGATCGTCCATTTCGCGCGTATCGACGGCCTCTTCATCGCGGCCAGCGCGGCGACCGACGACGTGGTGCAGGGCAACAGTTTCCGCAGCGTGATTCAGCAGCTTTTACGGCGCCAGCCCTTTGTGCTGCCCATGCCGGCGCGGGCCAGCGGCGACCTCTTCCTGCACCCGAGCGTGGTGCTGACCGCCTTCATTGCGACGGCCTACATGCTGTCGTCCGGCGAAGCCGGCCAGAGTATCGAGGAGACGGCCCAGGACGGCGACAGTGCGCCGGTGGCCGACACTGGGAGCGACCGGGCGCCCTCGTTCCGTCAGGAGATCACGGCGCGCCTCGAGGCCTTGGCCGCGCGGGTCGCCGAGCTCGGCCGCTCGCCGAGCTCCCAGCAAGAGGCCGCCGCCAGCAACGCCTTGGAGCTGAGCACCGTGCAGAGCGCCGCGATCGCGTCGGTTCTGGCGGTTGCCACGGCGTCCTTGGAGCGCGATAGCACGGATGGGCCCCTGGATACCGAGACGGTCCAGGCGGACGAGGAGTCGGGCCGGTCGGATGCCGAGCAGAGCGGCGGCGGCCTTGGGCCCGACCTGGCCGGGCGTTCCGACGGCGAGGCCTCTCAGGCCGGCACCCAGGTGGTGGTGGCCCAGGACGTCGCAGCCCAGGTAAGCGGCCAAGACGAGGTCTTGGCGGCAGATGCCCAAAGCGCCGATGGCGCCAATGCCGTGCAGCGCGGCGGCACACCCCAAGCGGGCGTTGCAGCGGAAGATGGCGAGCTGCCCGACGATTTGTTGAGCGCGCTTTACGGCGCCGACTTTGCCGAGGCCCTGATCGAGTCGGCGACCACCACCGATGGCGGTCCTGCCGACGAGGAGCTGGCGGTGGAAGAGGGGTCGGCGCCCGGCCTGACCGAGGAATCCGAGGAGCTTACGGCCGATGCCGGCGATGAAGCGGCTCAGCCGTCCCCGGATTTGGTCGCCGAAGGTGATGGGCCCGATGGCTCAGATGGCGCCGAGAGCAGCCAAAGCGTTGATGCTGGCGAGCTCGCAGCCGCCCCGTCCGGCGCCTTGGAAATCTTCGAGGTGTCAGAAGGCTTTGGCTTGGGTGGCGATGGCTTGAGCACTATGAGTGGCCTGCTGGAAACCACGGTGTCATTTCTGTCCGATCCGGCCGATGACCTCCTGGACTCCGAGATCGCCAGCGACTCGGCGTTGGAGGCCCCGCCGCTCAGTGATGATCCGGGGCTCGAAAGCGCGTCCCTGGTGGAGGTCGCCAGCGAGATCAGCGTGTTGACCCTGGATAATGCCGACGGCGCCAAGGAAACCGTGGTCTACCGCGGTGGCCATTTAGAGGTGGTTGGCTTCCAGCGAGGCCACGACTCCCTGGTCGTGCGCGACGTGGCGCTGAGCGACAGCAGCCTGAGCTACGAAGTAACCTCGGCGGGTGACGTGATATTCACCTTCGCGGAGAACGATACGCTCACCTTCGTTGGTCTGTTCAGCGATCAGTCGGGCGAGGCGCTCGTTTGAGGGCGATCGGCCGAGCGCCAAAAGGTGCTCACTGGACGGCCTGCTTAACCCTTCGTTAAGAGGTTAACCGCTAAATCATTGGCAGCAGAAGCGGGTTTGGTCGCTTCGCTCGCGCAGCGGCGCGAGCGATGAGTTGGGTGTGTTTTACTGGCGTATCCCGAGGTGTGGCCGAAGAGTCACGCTCCCCAAAAAGGGACGGAAAAGCTGGACAATTCGGCAAAAAGACCTTGCGCGGCTGCCTCGGGGTATAGTAGTTACTCTACCCGGTTGTCTGTGGTCCCCGACGGTGGGGATCGTCAGGCGTTTCGTGCTTGAGAGGCTCTAGCACAGTCAGGAGGAACCATGTCATCTATCCTAGGCTTCAACGAGGAATTTTATCTCCTCACCAATCCGGATGTCTTTGCGGCGGTCAACGCCGGCGTCTTCGCCAGCGGCGTCGACCACTACATCCAGTTCGGTGACGCGGAGAACCGTAACCCGACCGGCGCGGTCGACCCGGTGACGGGTGCGACGACGGTGCTGTTCAACAACGCCGACTATCTGGCGGTCAACCCGGACGTGGCCGCGGCCATCCAGGCCGGCACGGTCCGTACGGCGCTTGACCACTATGTGGACAGCGGCGTCTCCGAAGGCCGCTCCAACACCCCGTTCGATGCGGCGACCAACTTCGATGCCTCCTTCTACGCGGCGCAGAACCCGGACGTGGTCGCGGCGATCAATGGCGGCGCCTTTGATCCCAGCAACCTGGACGGCTCCCTGTTCGCCCACTGGGTGCTGTTCGGCTTCAACGAGGGCCGGGCCGGCAACGACACCTCGAACCCGACCTCGACGCTGACGGTCAACCCGGACCTGATCCAGACCACCGCCGAGAACGCGGTGATCAACGGCCCGGCGGCGGTGACGGCTCTGGGCATCCAG
>JBCCGG010000037.1:0-57401 GCA_039029395.1 Pseudomonadota bacterium
TCTGCTCGATGCTCTCGGCGGGTAGGGTCTCGCGCCACGTGTAGAGGGAGGCGTCCAGCTTCTTGTCAATTCCGAAGTAGTTGCCGCTATCGCTCTCTTTGCCTTCCGTGCGCGTCAGGAAACGCTCGGTTTGATCCTGCCACGCCAAGCCCGCGAAGTCGTAGAGCCGCTGGGCCGTCGAATGCACCGCGGTGCAGATCTCCTCGTAGGAGACCAGCATATAGCGCTCGTGGTCGGCCAGTCGGTCGTAGACGAAGCTATTCTGGACCATCCACTTGAAGGCGGCCTGCTGTTCAAAAGAACCCTGCTTGATCTCTTCTTGGGCATACCCGAAACCGTCGGCGATTCCCGCATTGAAGAGGTCATCGATGTGGGAGCCGATGTGCGCGCGGCTGCCCATCTGTCCGGAGTCCATGCCGCGGTTCAGGGAAGCCGCGACGCCGCAAGGATGGCGCACGATGTGAACCACCCGCAGATCGGGCACGGCGTCCAAGAAGAGCTCGGCCCGGCACAGGGAGTTGACCGATTTGATGACGTGGACCTTGTCGACGCCGGGCCGCGCGAAGTCGGGAATCGGCAGCGAAAGGCCGGCCTTGCCGGCCAGCTTGGAGAGGTAGATCGAAGCAAGGAACCCGTAGGTACCGGCTGGACTGCGAAAAGCCTTGGGAAAGACCGGCCGGGTGCCCGAGGATTTGGGATCCCTCTGGCGGGTGAGCTCAGCCATATAGCCCGCCGCCGGCGCCAAATAGTTCGCCGTCTCCTGCGGATGCGGCAGGAAGGGGATCGCGGTCGTGATCTTGGTGGAGTCCGGCTCGTGGCGATAGAGCACGTTGGGCGCGCTGTCGAAAATCTTGGCGAGCAAGGTGGTCCCCGAACGGGCCGACCCGAGAATCAGGACGGTCCGCGGCAGCTCAGCCTTGTGATCGCGGGCAGCGCACATTTCAGAAGCCAATCACCCTTGTGGACGGACACAATGACATACGTCGCTCTCAGGAAATAGCAAGCGAATGTGACGATAAACTGAACGCTAGCTTTTGCCCGCCTTGGTGGATTTATGATGTGTTTATCGCAAATGCCCGACAACTGGCCCAAGATTCCTACCTATGCGCCAAACTTGCCTACCACGCTGTACATATCGATCTCGCCGCGGTTCTTGATCGCGACGCGGCCCCTATGGCGGCACTCGAAGCGGTCGCGCACCAGGTCGTGGACCGCCTTCGAGATGTTTACGCTGCCAGGCTCACAACTGGACTCCAGGCGCGAGGCGATATTGACCGTATCACCCCAGATGTCGTAGGCGAACTTCTTCTCGCCGATCACCCCGGCCATCAGAGGGCCCGCGTGCACCCCGCAGCGCAACTCCCAGTGGGGCTCGCCGCGGGCGACCCTTTTACGCTTGAGGTCTTCCATGAATAGGTGAATGTCCCACGCCGCGCCGACCGCGCGGATCGCATGGTCGCTCCGTTCCACTGGGATGCCGGCGGCGCACATATAGGAGTCGCCGATGGTCTTGAGCTTCTCCAAGCCATGGCGGCCGATCACCCTGTCGAAGGCCGAGAAGTAGAAGTCGAGCGCGCCGACTAATTCCTTCGGGGTCATCTCCCGGGCGACAGAGGTGAAGCCCTGAAAGTCGGTGAAGAGCACCGAGGCCGCGGGATAGAACACGGGCTCGACCGCACCGTTGCGCTTCAGCTCCTCGGCAACTTCGGCCGGCAGGATGTTGAGCATGAGGCGCTCGACCTGTTCCTTCTCGCTGGCCAGCTGGGCGCGGGCCGCCTCGACCTCGCCGTTGATCGTCTTAAACAGGGCGGCGTTGGAATCGCGCAGCTGCTCGAGCTCCCGGCGGTGATACTCCGAGCGCTCGAGCTTTTTGCGCAGAACCGCATTTTCGCGCGCCAGCAAGCCGGTGCTCTCGGCCTCGGACGTCCCGGGCGCCTCGCCGGGCGCTTCGCCCTGCCCCGCCGCTCCCATCGGCGCCTCGTCCGTGCCGAGCAGCAGCGTGATCATGGTGCAGTTGTGCAGCCGGCAGGGCTCGGCCGCCTCGAGCGGCGCAAACTCGGCGAAACCATAGAAGCCCAGAATTGGAACCGTCTTGCCAAGCGCGTCCTCGACGGCGCGCAGCTCCTCGACCGCACGGGACCCCAAGATGGCCCTGCGGGCGTCGCAGGAGAACACCAGAGCCGCCGCCGGCGCCGCGCCGTGGCGCGCCTTGGCGTCGGACAGGGAGTCGCCGAGCCGCGTCATCAGACGACTCGGCGTGGACTCCGCGAGCTGCACCTCGGCGCCCTCAGGAATCGGCGCGGCGAAGGTCACGCTGGATTCCGCCTCGTCGTAGCGTACCGGCACGCGGGTGTAGAAGCCGGCCGCCTCGCGCACCGCCAGGGGAAATTCCGCCGCCGGCTTGCTGTGGTCGCCTAGATAGCCGCGGTAGAAGGTGAGCGCCTTGAGGTCGCCTAGGCGCCGGACCAACCGGCCGTCGGCCTCGGTCACCCGGGTGCTCTGGCCGATCGGATCCCAGCCGCTGCTGAGGGTGAAGGACCAAGGCAAATCGCCGGCGATCATGAGCAAGGGCACGACGTCCCGCAGCACCTCGCCTTGGCAAAACTGCAGGGGCTCCGAGGCTTCCGCCTTGTGCCGGCCCGAGGCAGCGCCGAACAGGGCGCAGCCTGGCCGCAGGTCGCCGTTGAGCGCCTCGACCACCTCGCTGTTGGTGGGACAGAGACTGTCGGCGAAGATCAGGCACAGGGCTTCCTCGCGGCTCAGGCCGCTGCGCGCCGCGCCGAGCGCCGCCCGCGCCGCGCCGGCCGGGTCCGCGGCCGTGCCGCGCCCGAGACCGACCTTGAACTCGATGTCGTCCGAGGCGAAGAGCATGAGGCTGACCGTGAAGTCGGACAACTCTCCACGCGAGGTGAAGTCGCCCGCTGTGGTGCAGCCGACCAGAGCAATACCGGGAAAAGCGGCGAGAATCTCCTGCAGCAGCGCGCGATGGTCGAACTCGATGCCGGCCAGTAGGATTCCGGCATCAGCGTGGCCTTCGCCGAGCTGCGCGCGGGCTTGGGCGATCACCACCCGCGCCGCCGCCTCGCTGTCGATATCCTCCACGTGTCCCAGCGCGACCTTGAGCATGCGCCTCGCCTCCGTGCGACTCGCGGAATCTTGCCACAAGCCCCCGTGGAGCGCCATGCGCAGTCGCGCGCTGGGCTTGATCTGAGTCAACGACCTGGCACCTTCGTCCGGTCAGGCTGTACGGGAAAGGAGATGAGCCATGACGCCAATTTCCTATCAAGGCCCCATGGAGGCGGACCGCCACCCGGAGCACGGCCACTCCCAAAGCGCCGAGACGTCTCTGGATGACGGCCATCCGGGTCTCACGGTCGCCTCGATCCTGGCCGACAAGGGCGACCAAATCTACACCGTGACCGCCCACACAACGGTCATGGAGGTGGTCGGCCAGATCGCCCGTCTGGGGATCGGCGCTCTGGTCGTGGTCGATCCGGCCGAAGAGCCGATCGGCATCGTCTCGGAGCGGGACGTCTGCCGCTATGCCGACATCAAGGGCCTCGGCGTGTTCGACGGCCCGGTCGAAGATATCATGACGGCAGACCCGAAGACCTGCTCGCCCAAGGACACCACCGAGGACATCATGAAGTGGATGAGCGAAGGCGGTTTTCGCCACATGCCGGTCATGGAGTCCGGCAAGCTTGCCGGTCTGATCTCGCTGCGCGACGTGGCCCGCCACCGGGTGCGCGAGGTCGAGTACGAGTACCTCAAGCTGAAGCAGGCAATCGCCGGCTGAGGGCGCAGCAGGACCTACCGGCTCTGCCGATTGCGCATCACACCGTCTCGTAGACCCGAAGCGGGCGTTTGCATGAGGGGTCGACGGTTTCCCGTTCGAGCCTCATGCCGAGTTTCAGCGCAATCTGCTCCGAGGCCAGATTGCCGGTCTGAACGATGCAAATGACCCGCTCGAGCCCGATCTCTTCCAGGCCGAAGCGCAGGGCCGCCTTGGCCCCTTCCGTTGCCAGGCCCCGCCCCCAGGCCCCCCTGGCAAGGCGCCAGCCGATCTCGACCGCCGGCAGCACTTCCGGCAGGAAGGTTGGACTCATGAAACCGACGAAGCCTATGAAACGGCCGGTGTCCCGCAGCGCGACGGCAAAGAGGCCAAAGCCGCGGTCATGCCAGTTCGCTTCGAAACCGGCAATGGCCGTGGCGCAATGCTCGGCGCTTTGGGTCGCGCCATTGCCGATCCAGCGCATTACCTCGGGATCCGCGCAGAGCGCGGCATAGGGCTGGAGATCCTGCGCTTTCCAGCGTCGAAGCAACAAACGCTCCGTCTCGATGGTGGGGCTCGTCATGCCTCGAGATTAGGGGAAGATCGCCGAAAAATCCCTTCTCGCGAAGGCCCCGAAGCCCTCGACCACACCTGGTCTTGAAACCTCCGCGCCGGCCTGTGCATGATCCATCGGCTATGTGGTCATGGGGAGGGGGCATGAGTTCATCGTTGACAGAGCGATTCGATCTGGCGGCCGGCGCGGCCGCCATGAAAGCGGTTGTGACGACCGGTAACGGCGGATTCGACAAGCTGAACTACCGGGATGTGCGGCGGCCCACGCCAGAGGCCGGCGAGGTCCTACTGCGGGTGCTGGCGGCCGGGGTCAACAATACCGAGATCAACACCCGCCTGGGCTGGTACTCCTCGAGCGTTACCACCAGCACGGCGGGCGCCGCCTCCCAGGACGACGAGGACGCCTTCACCATGGCCGACGGCGGTTGGAGCGCGGCAACCCCGTTCCCCTTCATCCAGGGCACCGATTGCTGCGGCGAGGTCGCCGCTGTCGGACCCGGCGACGACGAAAGCCTGATCGGTACCCGGGCGTTGGTGCGCGCCTGCATGCGCACGGACGGCTTCGGCGACATGGAGAATGTCTGGATGGGCTCTGACTTCGATGGTGCCTTCGCCCAGTTCGTCAAGGTGCCGGCCGCCGAGGTCTTTCCGCTCGACTGCGACTGGAGCGACGCCGAGCTGGCGACCATTCCCTGCGCCTACGGCACGGCGGAGAACATGGTGCACCGCGCCAAGGTCAGCGAGGGTGACCGGGTGCTGGTGGCCGGAGCCTCGGGTGGCGTCGGCTCGGCCGTGGTGCAGCTGTGCAAGCGCCGTGGCGCCCATGTCTCCGCGATTGCCGGCGCCAGCAAGATCGAGCAGGTGCGTGGGCTGGGCGCCGATCGGGTGATCGACCGCAACGACGATCTGTTCACGGCGCTCGGCGAAAAGTCGATCGACGTAGTAATCGACAACGTTGCCGGCCCGGCCTTCGGCGGCGCCCTGGAGGTTCTGGTGCGGGGCGGCCGCTACGCCTCATCCGGCGCGATTGGCGGGCCGCTGGTCACCCTCGACATGCGCACCTTCTACCTGAAAGACCTGACCCTGATCGGCTGCACCGCCTGGGACGAGCCGGTCTTTCCCAATCTGATCGGCTACATCGAGCGCGGCGAGATCCGCCCGCTGCTCGCCAAGACCTTCCCGCTCGCCGAGATCGCCGAGGCGCAAGCCGAATTCTTGGAGAAGAAGCACGTCGGCAACTTCGTGCTGATCCCTCCGCCGCCGGACTAGCAGGCCGGTACCTGGCCCTCGGTGAAGTGCCCGACCAGGACGATCTCGAACCAATGGTCCCAGTCCGCCTTGCCGGTAAGCGGCGCCAGCGCGATCACCTCGTCCTGGAACAGGCCTCGCCTTTCGAGCATGACGCGATCCGCCGCCGCACCCTCACGCTCGATCGTAAGCGTGGCCTCCGGGCCTGCCAGGGAAAGTGTGGCGCTCCAGTCCCGGCCATTGCGTTGCCATTGGAACGACCAAGTCTCGCTCGCCCTGACACCCTCGCCTAGCAGGATCGGCGAGACGAAGCGAGCGTGGGTGCCGGCCACCAGGGTCGCGAAGATGCCAACCCCGTAAAGCCGGTTTCCTTCTTGCCAGAGCCAGAGTTGGCGCACTTCGGCATACTGGCCCCGGCACGCCACCTGGGAGAACGGCCCCAGATAGGTGAGCCGGCGCGGCGGTGGCGCAGGATCGATCGGCGGCGGCGTCTTGGTAAGGCGGGTCGGCTGACCACGGCCCTCGATCTCCAGGCGCTCGGGCCCATGTTGGGTCAGGCGCACCTCGACCGGCAGGCCGGCCGGTGGCGCCAAGGTGACCCGCCAGCGCCCGGCAACCGGATCGTCCAGCGCCTCCAGGCCGGGCGCTGCCGAGCGGTAGAGACACTCGGTTCCGTCGCAGGGAAAGAACGCCCAGACCTCGCCCGCCGGATTGACGATCACGCGGGAGAAGTAGCCGCCCTCGCCCTCCCAATGACCGACCGGAAAGGGCGCCGGTCGGCCCTCGACCATGTTGAAGCTGGCGTCATAGGTGTCCTGGTCGCGGAAGCGCGCGGCGAACAGCAAGGCGTTGCGCTCTTTGAAAACCTCGCTGAGGCGCGCCGCCTCGCGGCCGGCCTCGATCCATTGAACGGCCAGCCCGCCGCCAGCCATCAGCAGCCCAAAGGCGAGCGCGCTGGCCGTCTTGCGCCAGCGGGCGCGCAGCAGCACAAGAGCCGTGATCCCGTAGAGCGCGCCGAGCACAATCGCGATCAGGGGGATGTCGAGCCGGATCGCGCTGATCGTCCCGCTCCACTGGCGCGCTTCGTGCAAGCCCGCCAGCAGCCCGGCCAGGATCACCAGGCAAAGCCAGGCACGGGACCATCCCCTGAGGCGCACCGCCGGCCACAGCAGCAGGGGCCAAAGCGCGAGCAGGGCGAAGTAGAACGCGAAAGCCATGGCTGATCAATCGTAGCGGACCATCGCCTGGCCTAGCGGTCGCGCGGCGGCGCCGGGGTTGGCGTCGGCAGGAAGGACCCGCAGTCATTGGCAAGGGGTTCAAAGGCGCCGTTGTAGGCGTTCACGCAGCGGCATTGGCTGTTGCCGCACGCCAGCTCACCCACCAGCTGGGTCGCAACAAAGTTCACCTCAGGGGAGAGGTTTGCGACCAAGGCGGCAAAGTTCGTGCCCTCCACAATGGCGTTGCGCAGGGTCACCGCGCCGGAACTCACGAACAGCCCCTCCGCCCCCTTGGCGGTCAGGCCATCTGCCTCGAGCCCAGGAAAGACCACTTGAACAGCCCGTGTCTGCGCCCTTGCCGTCACGTTGCTCAACTCCGCAGGTTCCTCGCTATCGAAGAATGTTGTCAGGATAGCCCGGGCCAAAACGCCGCTGCCGGTCGCGACCGCGTTGACGTCGCGCATCCGGCCGCCGGCTCGCACGACAATCGCGGCGCTGTCCGAGGTGAT
This sequence comes from Pseudomonadota bacterium, assembly GCA_039029395.1. Lineage (GTDB taxonomy): Bacteria > Pseudomonadota > Alphaproteobacteria > Kiloniellales > JAKSDN01 > JBCCGG01. Next base: position 7,320 of record JBCCGG010000037.1, read on the forward strand.
TGTCTGGTCGAAGCGGTTTTCCACCGTGAGCTCGCGCAGCTCGGAATTGCGGGCCACCGTGACCACGCCCTGTTGGGTGCCGAAGGCGCCGGCCACCTCACCCGTGAGCAGTGTCACGGCCGGACCCGACCCCTCGACGTCGACGAAGGGCTTCATGACCAGAGACACGCCGCCCAAGTCGTAGCGCCCCGGCTCGATCTTGAGCAGCACCGGCGCCTCGGCGCTGGCCGTGATCCCGGCCAAGGCCTCGATCAGCGCGGCCCCGTCGTCCGCCGGCACGCCGCTCGGCCCCACCACCACGGTGGACCGAAAGTCGACCACCTGGGCCGTGGCGGGCGAGAGCGGGAGCAAACCCAAAACCAAACCCCATAGGACCAAGGGATTAGATAAGCTTCGGCCAGTCATAACAGGCTCCTCTCCTGTTTAGACGCATTCTCCATCATAACCCAAGAGTTGTAGCGCCTCACCAGAGTTTGATCGGCCTTGACAGGCGGTTCCGCCTGGGCGAGGCCAGAGGAGCGCAACAGGAACAGGAAATCGGCCGCCAGCCATGAACCCGCCAAGACGCGCCGGATTGAGTCGCCTTGCCGCCTTGGCGCTCCTGCTGGTCATGGGCGCCATGTGGGGCCTGCAGTTCGCCATGCTCAAACTGGCCGCCCAGGGCGGGCAGTCCGAGCTCAACATTCTGATGCTCGCAATGGTCCTGCTCTCGATCGTCTTCACCTGTCTGATGGTCGCGCGCCGGCAGCTCTTTCGGGTCACCTTTGCGAATATCAGGTTCTTTTTGATCATCGGCCTGATCGGCTACGTCGCGCCCTTGCTGGCGGCCCTGCAGGCGGCGCCCCACATCCCCGCCGGTATCCTGTCCCTCATTGCCACCATGGCGCCGGTCGCGACCATATCGATCGCGCTTGTGCTGCGCAGCGAGGCGGTCTCTTGGCGCCGGGTGCTGGCGGTCGGCTTCGGCGCCCTGGCCGTCGCCTTGGTGTTCTGGCCCCAGCTGGCGCTGGCCGATTTGGGTCTTTCCCGCTGGATGCTGATCGCGCTGATCGTACCGCTATGCTACGGCATCGAATCGATCTATATCGCCGCTGCCTGGCCAAAAGGCCTCACGCCGCTGCAGGCGGTCACCGGCGAGACCTTGGCGGCGACGCTCATGGTGGTACCGCTCTTCGTGCTCTTCGGCGCGCCGGTTACCGAAGGGGTCCAATTGTCGCTGACCGAGCTGGCGGTGCTGATCTTCGTCGCCGCCGGGGTGGTCGAGAGCCTGCTCTACTTCACTCTGATCAAGGAGACCGGCGGCGTCTTCGTCTCCTTCGGCACCTTCGTCTCTTTGTTCGCCGGCATCGCCTGGGGCATGATGCTGTTCGGCGAGAGCCATGGCCTAGCGGTGTGGGCGGCGGTCGTGGCCTTGTGCGTCTCGCTGCTGCTGGCCTGCCTGGACCGGCCGGCGGCCATCGAGAGCCACTGAGCTAAGGCCCTACCTTTGGGCCAACTCCAGGGTGATGCCCTCGGGCCCCTCGAAGAACACCAGCTTGAGGCCGCGAAAATCCATCATCTCATTGCGAAAGGTCACGCCCGCGGCCTTAAGCCGGGCAACGTCGGCCTCGATGTCGTCGCTACGAAAACAGAGGTGGTTGAAGCCGACCCTGGAGAGGTCGCGGACTTTCGGATCGTTCGCGCTTTCGGGATTGCGGTACTTCAGCAGCTGGATATCGAAATGGGGCGTGCAGTCCTTGAGCACCAGGGTGACGTGCTCGGCTTCGATGCCGGGGATCCCCATGTAGGCGTCCATCACCGGGCCGGAGATCACCGTGGTCAGCCCCTCCTCGAAGCCAAGCAGGGCGAAGAAGGCCTTGGCGCCGTCCAGGTCCTTGACGACGATCGTAACGTGGTCGGGGTTCCGCACCATAGCAGCCGCGCCTCCCGGAATGTGACAGGGCCTCCCACATAGCACTTGGGCCCTCGGCCCGGCAACGGACCTAGCGCTCGTCCCGGCCGGGCGGCCTATAGCGCTCCGGTGGAATGACCGCGATCGGCGTCAGCTCGACCAAGAAATCCTCGTGCCCGAGGCCGGCCACCATCACCGAGGTGCTGACCGGCGGGTCGCGCTCGCTCAAGTACTCGCCGCGCACTCCCTGGATGAGCGGCAGCTGGGCCCGGTCGGTGAAATAGGTGGTGATCGAGACCACATCGCCGAGCTCGCCGCCGAGCGCGGCCAAGACGCAGCGGATGTTCTCGAAGCATTGCCGGGTCTGGGCCGCCGCGTCGCCCGGCCCGACGAGATTTTCCTCGGCATCCCAGGCAACCTGGCCGGTCAGGTGCACGACGACCCCCTCGGGCTGGGCGAGGCCCATGGAAAAGCCCCGGCCCCGGGGCCCCCAGACGCCCTGCGGGTTGACGGCGCGAGTCACGGCGATGGCCGCGCGACGCAATCCCTCACGCGGAACTCATATAGTACTTATGCAGGGTTTCCGTGATCTGCCAGGTGAGCTTCGCCCCCTTTGGAACGAAAAGCGTGTCGCCGGCAGTAAAGGTCTCGGCCTTGCCATCGGGGTCGGTCAGGGTGACCGAGCCGCTGATGATGCTCATGATCTCGTTGACCGGGTAGCTCTCGAACTCTTCCAGGCAGGGCGCGCATTGCCACACGCCGGCGCTTAGCGAGCCGTCGGCCGCGGCGAAGAAGTCGTGGATAACCTCGGTCTGATCCGACCCGCTGAAGCTGCCCGCATCGACCAGATGGCTGGCCTGCATGCCGGTCTCCGGATCGCCGCCCGGCAGCAGCCTTATGAAACCGCTCGTCATGCTCATTTTCCCCCGAGAGAAGTCACTGGAGGATCCAATCCTAGCACCCCAAGGTTCGCGGCGTGAACCTCTCAACAAGCCTGCCGGCTGAACAGCCTCTAAATGTGCAATAGTGACTCCCTGACGCCGGAGGAGCTGACCCATGGCGCGACACCTGAAGGATCTGCGTGAGTTCATCGAAGCCTTGGCCGAGATCGGCGAGATGCAGCCGATCGATCGAATGGTCGATTGGCACCTGGAGATGGGCGCCGTCATTCGCCATTCCTATGACACCAAGGCACCCGCGCCGCTGTTCAACCGCATCAAGGATATCGAGCCCGGCTTTCGGGCACTGGGCGCGACCTTCGGCACCAGCGCCAATCACGGCCAATTCCTGGCGCGCTGCGCCGTGGCCCTGGGATTGGCGCCCGGCACCCCGACCCAAGACCTGGTCAGCGCCTTGGCCGACCTTTTCAACAGCGGAAAGCGCATTCCTCCGCGAACCCTGGCGACCGGGCCCTGCAAGGAAAACCGTCTGATCGGTGACGCCATCGATCTGGAGCGTTTTCCAGTCCCCTACATTCACGACGGTGACGGCGGCCGCTACTTCAACACGCTGGGGACCGTTGTCGCACAGACGCCGGACGGCCAATGGACCAATTGGGCGATTGCGCGCGCGATGCTCGTCTCGAAAACCCAAGTGGTGCCGAGTATCGGGCCATCGAAAGACACCACAAAGATCTTTGCCCAGTGGCAAGCCATGGGCCAAGACATGCCCATCGCAATCTTCCAAGGGGGCCCGCCGGTGATTCCCTTCGCCTCGGGCGGCTCGCTCGGCGAGGGCGTCAACGAGGCCGACGTGCTGGGCGGATTTCTCGGCGAGCCCATTGAGGTGGTCAAATGCGAAACACACGGCCTGACCGTGCCGGCCACCTCGGAAATCGTCGTGGAGGGTTTTCTGTCGCTCACGGAAACCGAGATGGAAGGCCCCATGGGCGAGTACTCGGGCAACCTCTGCCCGACCGCCCATGGCCTGAAGCCGGTCATGAACATCTCCGCGATCACCTATCGGGACAGGCCGATTCTGCCGGTCGTGACGGCGGGCTTTCCCGTCGAAGAGAACAGCACGGTCTGGGGCCTGGGCATTTCCGGGCGCATTTTCGGCCAGCTGCAACGGGCGAAGTTCCCAGTGGGCGCCTGCTTCCTTTTGTTCGAGGCCGCCTGCCATCTGCTGGTGGTGACCGTGCCTCTGGACTACATACGCCAGCAGAAGGCCCAAGGCCGCTACTCGACCGACGATCTGATCGCCCGCCTGCGCGCCGTGGTCTTCGATCAAGAGCCGGGACGCTGGATCCCGCGCATCGTCCTGCTCGCCGACGACATAGACCCTGCCGATATCAACGTCGTGCTCTGGGCCATTGCGACCCGCTGCCGCCCCGATCAGCAGCTGCTCTATCCCGACGAGACGTGTGGCCAGCCGCTGATCTCCTTTCTGAACGATGAGGAGCGGCATACGGGCCGCGTTACCAAGACGATCTGGAACTGCCTGCGCCCCGACGATCTGGAAAGTGCCGAGGTTCCCATTCCCTCGCGCTTCGAGACCGCTTGGCCGCTCGAGACCCGAGAGAGAGTGCTGAAGAACTGGAAGAGCTACGGCTACGGCGCGCGCGGCACCTAAGTCACGGTAGAACGCCTCACGCCGACAGCCGCGTCCCGTTCATCATCCCGTGACCCGCCAGCTCCGGGTAGCGGCCCGGCCAGGCGATGATCTCCTCCAGGCGCTCGGCGACCGCCAGCACCCGGCGGTCCTCGCCGCGCCGGCCGAGGATCTGGAGCGACACGGGCAGGGCCTCGTCGCCGAGACCGATCGGCAGGGCGCAGGCCGGGAAGCCGGCCAGGTTGGCGTCGTAGAGGAAGCCGGCCCAGTCGACCCAGGGCGGCAGGATCTCCGTGTTGCCGATGCGCTCGGGCCAGCGTCGGCCGTGGCCGAAGGCTTCGCAGCCCAGGGTCGGGGTCACGAGAACATGGGCGCCGGTGCGCTCAAAGAGCTCCAGATAGGCCCGGTGGATGTGCTCGCGCGCATGCTGGGCCGCAACAAAGTCGTCGAGCTCGAAGGCCGAGCCGAAGGCCAGCAGCTCGCGCGTGATCTCGCCCAGGGTCTCTGGCCTAAGCTCCAGGTGCTGGCGGTCGGAGACCCAGGCGTCAGCGAAGGCCGTCGTCGCCCAAGGCTGAACCGAAGAGCCCAGACCGGGCTGATCCCACAGGATCCGCGCGCCGGCCCCTTCCAGGCGCCGCATCGTGGCCTGGAAAGCTTGGCGCACGTCCCGGTCGAGCGGCGCGAAACCCAGATCTTCCGAGGCGACCACGGCAAAGTCGCCCAGCGCCAAGTCGTCGTTCGCGTGATCGTGAGGCTCGGTGCTGTGGCGGTCGCCCGGATGAAAGCCGGCCATGACCTCGAACATAAGGCGCGCATCGGCCACCGAACGGGCCAAGGGCCCATAGGCGACCAGGCTTTTCCAGGTTGGAAAGCAGGGCTCGCGCGGCACCACGCCGAAGCTCGGCTTGAAGCCGACCAGGCCGCAGAAGGCCGCCGGGATGCGCACCGAGCCGCCGCCATCGCCGCCGAGCGACAGCGGCCCCAGGCCAGCCGCCACGGCGGCGCCCGCACCGCCCGAGGAGCCGCCCGGCGTGCGGCTGTGGTCCCAGGGGTTGGCGGTGGTGCCGTAGAACTCCGAGGTGGTGACGCCGATGTAGCTGAACTCCGGGCAGGTGGTCTTGGCGAAGATCACCGCGCCGGCCTCCTCCAGGCGGGCGACCGCGGCCGAGGTCTCCTGGGGTACGAAGTCAGCCAGGGTGCGCGAGCCGTTGGCGCAGCGCACGCCGGCCAGCCATTGGGAATCCTTGACCGTGATCGGCACGCCGGTCAGCGGCCCGCCCTCGCCGCGCGCCAAGAGCCGGTCCGCTTGCTGGGCCGACGCGCGGGCGCGCTCGTAGAGCGGCAGGGCGATCGCGTTGATCGCCGGGTTGACCGCCTCGCAGCGATCAATCACCGCCTGCAGGGCCTCGAGCGCCGAGAGCTCCTTGCGCCTGAGCGCCCCTGCCAGCTCGACCGCCGACATCCAGCCGATGTCCATCACATACTCCGAAGTCGCAAGGGTTCCGTGGCGCGCAGCGGAACGCGCGTGCGGTAAGGCGGGAAAACGCCGGCGCTGTTAAGCGCCGGCGATCTCGATCATGGATTTCTCGATGATGTCGAGCCCCTCGTCGACGACCTCCTCGGACGCCGTCAGAGGCACCAGGATACGCACGGAGTTACCGAACACGCCACAGGGCAGGATCACCAGGCCATTGGCCTCGGCCTTGGTGACCAGCGCCTTGGCCATCGCCGGATCGGGCTCGTGTGCGCCGCGTCCCTTGACCATCTCGAAGGCGATCATGGCGCCCAGGCCCCGCACGTCGCCGATCGGCGGCGTGTCGTTGCGCTCTTTCAAGCGCTGGACCCGCTCCTTGATGTGCTCGCCGATCTGGATCGCCCGGGCGCAGAGGTCCTCGTCTTCGATCACCTCGATCACGGCGAGCGCCGCCGCACAGCCGATCGGGCTGCCGCCATATGTGCTGCCCAGGCCGCCCGGATCGGGCGCGTCCATGATCTCGGCCTTGCCCGAGATCGCCGAAAGCGGATAGCCGCCGGCCAGCGACTTGGCCATGACGATCAGGTCGGGCTCGATGCCGTAGTGCTCGATCGCCAGCAGCTTGCCGGTACGCGCGAAACCGGTCTGCACCTCGTCGGCGATCATAACGATGCCGTGCTCGGTGCAGATCTCGCGGATCCGCTCCATGAAGGCCTGGGGCGCCACGTAGAAGCCGCCCTCGCCCTGCACCGGCTCGATGATGATCGCCGCCACCTGACTTGGCTCCACGTCGACCTTGAACAGCCACTCGAGCGCCGCCAGGCTTTGCTCCATGGAGATGCCGTGATGCTCGATCGGGAACGGCGCGTGGTAGATCTCGCCCGGGAAGGGCCCGAACTTGGCCTTGTAGGGCAGGACCTTGCCGGTCAGGCCCATGGTCAGCAGGGAGCGGCCGTGGAACGCACCGTTGAAGGCGATCACGGCACCCCGTCCGGTGTGGGCGCGGGCGATCTTGACCGCGTTCTCGACCGCCTCGGCGCCGGAGTTCATCAGCAGCGTCTTGGCGTTCTCGATCGGCACCAGATTGTTCAGGCGCTCGGCCAGCTCGATGTAGGAATCGTAGGCCATGACCTGAAAGGCGGTGTGGGTGAAGCGCTCCGACTGCGCCGCCACCGAGGCCATCACCTTGGGATGGCGGTGGCCGGTGTTGAGCACCGCGATGCCGCCGGCGAAGTCGATGAAGCGCCGGCCTTCCACGTCCCAGATCTCGGCGTTCTCCGCCTTGTCCGCGAAGATGCCGGTCGCGGTGGCGAGGCCCCGCGGGATGGCGGCCTCGCGCCGGCTGATCATTTCAGCGTTGGTTGTCATCTTTTCCTCATCCCTTGAACTTTTATACCCCACCCATGCAGAGGTATTTGATCTCCAGGAAGTCGTCCATGCCGTACTTGGAGCCTTCTCGGCCGACGCCCGATTCCTTGATGCCGCCGAAGGGCGCCACCTCGGTCGAGATGATGCCGGTGTTGATACCGACGATGCCGTACTCCAGCGCCTCGCCGACCCGCCAGACCCGGCCCAGATCACGGGCGTAGAAGTAGGAGGCCAGGCCGAACTCCGTGTCGTTGGCCATGGCGATCGCCTCGTCTTCCGTCTTGAAGCGGAACAGCGGTGCGACCGGACCAAAGGTCTCCTCGCGGGTCACTGCCATCTCGGTGGTGACGTCGGTCAGCACGGTTGGCTGATAGAAGGTACCGCCCAGCGAATGACGCTGACCGCCGACCGCCACCTTGGCGCCCTTGGAAAGGGCGTCGGCGACATGCTCCTCGACCTTTTCCAAGCCGCCCATGTCGATCAGCGGGCCCTGGTTGACGCCCTCCTCCATGCCGGGCCCGACCTTGAGCGCGGCGACCGCGTCGGCCAGCTTGGCCGAGAAGGCCTCGTAGACAGAGTCTTGGACCAGCAGGCGGTTGGCGCAGACGCAGGTCTGTCCGGTGTTGCGGAACTTGGACATCATGGCGCCCTCGACCGCGGCGTCCAGATCGGCGTCTTCGAAGACGATGAAAGGCGCGTTGCCGCCAAGCTCCATGGAGACCTTCTTGACTGTGCCGGCGCACTGTTCCATGAGCAGCTTGCCGACCTCGGTCGAACCGGTGAAGGAGAGCTTGCGCACGATCGGGTTGGAGGTCAGCTCGCCGCCGATCTCGCCCGAACCGCCGGTCACCACGTTGATAATGCCGGCCGGCACGCCGGCCCGCTCGGCCAACTCGGCCAAAGCCAATGCCGAATAGGGCGTCGCGGTGGCCGGCTTGATCACCACCGGGCAGCCGGCGGCAAGCGCGGGCGCGCACTTGCGGGTGATCATGGCGATCGGGAAGTTCCAGGGGGTGATCGCCGCGACCACGCCGATCGGCTGCTTGATCACGACGATGCGCTTGTCGCCCTGGTGCTGGGGAATGGTGTCGCCGTAGATCCGCTTGGCCTCCTCGGCGAACCATTCGATGAAGCTGGCGCCGTAGACCACCTCGCCCTTGGCCTCGGCGAGCGGCTTGCCCTGCTCCAAGGTCATGAGCGTCGCCAGGTCGTCCTGGTTTTCCAGGATCAAGTCGAACCAGCGGCGCAGCACCGCCGCGCGCTCCTTGGCGAGCTTGTCGCGCCAGGCCGGCCAGGCGGCATTTGCCGCCTCGATCGCGCGCCGGGTCTCATTGCGCCCCAGCTTGGGTACGGTGCCCAGATGGCTGCCGTCGGCCGGGTTGGTGACCGCCACGGTGGCGCCGGACTCTGCATCGCACCACGCGCCGTCGATGTAGCATTGCTGGCGGAACAAGCCGCCATCACTCAAAGCCGGGCTGCCGTTCCCGGCAACCACTGCTGCCTCAGCCGTCATCTGGCCCTCCTCCGGGTTGGAATTTGCCCATAAGATGACTCCCCGGCCATCAAATGGCCATAGGAAAGGTTGGGCGGCCTCAAAGGGCCGCCGTCTCCTCGACGAAGGGCACCTGGGCGCCGATTTCCGGGGCGATCTCCGCCACGAAAGCCGGCGTCTCGGCCTCGACCAACTCGGTTGTCGCGGTCTCAGGCGGCACCGCGCCGGCCAGCCGGGCCCGGCTCTCGATTTCCTCCTGGCTCAGGTTCTCGACCTTGCTGGCGATCGACCAGAAGTGGCCGAAAGGATCCACCAGCTTGCCGCAGCGATCGCCCCAATAGGCGAAGCCGAGCGGCAGCACCTCGTGCGCGCCGGCGGCGAGCGCCTGCTCCCAGAGCGCGTCCACGTCGGCGACATAGAGCTGCATCATGGTCGGCGAGCCACCCAGCGAGGTCGGCGAGAGGATGCCGTAATCCGGGCACTCGTCCATCACCAGGACCGTGGAGGTGCCGATCTTTAGCTCGGCGTGCAGAATGGTCTGGCCGTCCAGTGCATAGATCCGGCCCTTTTCCTCGGCGCCGAAGGCGGCCTTGTAGAACTCCATCGCAGCGGCCGCGCCGCGCACGGTGAGATAGGGGGTCACGGTGCGGAAGCCTTTGGGCACCGGTGCGACCTTGCGCACGGTGGTCTTCTTGGCGGCACGCTTGGCCGGGGTCTTCTGGACCGGAGCCTCCTTAATCGGAGTCTCGGCAGCCGAGGCCTTGGCGGCCTGGGTCTTGCTGGCCGGGGTCTTGCGGGGCATAAAATCGTCCTCCAGTGCGGTTGCGGTCAGGTGTCTCGTAGGTGTCTTGCGGTGTCTCAAAAGGTCGGTGCCAGCCGGTCGGGCCCTCGGGGCTACCTTGCTCTGACACCGACATCATGTATCATGATGTAGTCCCGATTCGCGATTTTGGCAACACCATGGATCAAGATGTCGACAGATCAAGACGTTAGCCTCGGCATTACCACCTCGGTCACCCAGGCCGATCTGGCCTTTTTGCGCGACTCCGGGCGTCTGGGCGACTACGCGGTGGTCTACCGCGCCCACCGGGCCCAGCAGGGCGGTGGCTTCGGCGATCAGGATAAATTTCCTTTTGTGTGGGCGGTGCTGGTCTACGTGGACGGCCAGGCGGCGCGCATCTTCAGCGCCCGAGGCACCGCGCGCGAGTGGAGCAACCTGGACCGCCTGGAGCGCTGGCTGCGCGAGCAGGGCTTTTGGTACTGGTGGATGCGCAACGACCTAGAGCCCTTGGCCGTGCCCAGCGGCGAGCCCGCCGAAGACACCGAGTTGCCGCCAGCCCCAGTGGTCGGGCCGTGAGGGGCGAGGCCGAGCCCAGCCACCGCAATGTGTGATACCCTATCCCTATGCTTGGCAGAAACCACCGGTTGGCAGCCTTTCTCGCGGCGCCGCTGCTCTGCCTAGCGCCTGAGACCCAGTCAAGCAGCACCTTCGAGCCGACCGATTGCTGGGTTCCCTTGCCCGAGGACACGGAGATCCAGTGTGGCACCGTGAGCGTGCCCCTGCGCTGGGAGGCGCCCGAGACGGGCCGGATCAAGCTCGCGGTCGCGCTCTATCCGGCGCGCGACCCGGTGCCGGGCGCGGCGCCAGTGATCTACCTTTCCGGCGGACCCGGTTTCCCGGCCCTGGGGCCGGACGGTGAGAACATCGCGGGCTGGCGGGGCGGTGCCGACCGCCTCTTTCCCGGACGCACCGTGGTGGTCTTCGATCAGCGCGGCACCGGCTTGAGCCAGCCCCGGCTCGACTGCCCGGAGATCGACAGCCCGACGGTCTGGGGCGAGCTGTCCGAGGACCCGGAGGCGTTTGGCGACAGCCGGGCGCGCCTCCACGGGGCGCTCGCCGCTTGCCACCGGCGCCTGAGCGCCGAGGGCACTGATTTGAACGCCTTCAATCGGCGTCAAAGCGCCGCCGACGTCGAGGGCCTACGCCGCGCCCTAGGTTTCAACAAGGTGGTGCTTTCCGGGCTTTCCTACGGCACGCGCCTGGCGCTGACCGTGCTGCGCCATTACCCCGAGTCCCTGGCCGCCGTGGTCCTCGACTCGCCCTTCCCGCCCCAGGCCCTGTGGCCTGGCGAAGACGGCGAGGCTTTGGGCGCGACCTTGGAGCGTCTCTTTGCCGCCTGCGCCCGCGATCAGCGCTGCGCCAAGGCTTATCCGGATCTGCGCGGGCGACTCCTGACCGCCCTGGCGCGGCTCGAAGCAAAGCCTGCGGTTATCGAGGTGGCCAACCTCGAGAGTACCACGCCGCTCTATGCCCGGGTCGACCACCGGGTGTTCTTGGGCGTGCTGTGGAAGGAGATGTACTACACCGGGCGGCTCGTCGGCCTGCCGACCTTGATTTCGGGCGTTGCCAAGGGAGAGGACTGGCGCATCAAGCGCCACCTGGAAAACGTCTACTACGGCCCCGAGCCGCGGATCTACGACAGCGGCATGACCTACGCCTTCTACTGCCACGACAAAGCGGGCGTCGAACCCCGGCCGTCGGACCTGGACGGTAGCGGGCCCTATCCTTACGTGACGGACTTTATCGCTTGGAACTGGCAAATGGACTTCTGCCGGACCTGGCCCCACGGGGCGCTGGATCCGATCGAGCACAGCGCCGTGACAAGCGACCTACCGGTGCTGTTGTTGGCCGGCGCCCTGGACGGCTCGACCGCCGTGGAACTCGCCGAGCAGGCGGCCGCGACCCTGGCCAACGGGCACCTTTTCGTGTTCCCCGCCAACGCGCACGTGCAGCTCTTCGGTGGAGATTGCCCACGGCAAATCTTGAGCGCCTTCCTGGCCGATCCTTTGACCCGCCCCAACCCGGCTTGTCTCGCCAAGTTGCCCCAGCCGACATTCCGAACCCTGGGCGGCAGCTGAGCAAGCGACTTTAGCAGCAGCGGTCCGTGGCCTCTTCGGCCTGCTGACCGGCGCGCTTCGCCTCCTGGGCCTGCTCCAGCTCGGGCAGGCTTTCGCCGTATTGGGTGACCCGGCCGCTGGTCAGGAAGGTCTCCCAACGCAAGGCGTCGGGGTCGAGCGCCCAGACCTTCTTGGAGGTGTGGTAGCAGCAGACCGCATCGGGTTCATGGATCAAGCGCTCGCCGGCCCCATCCATGCGCTGGGCGATGTCGGAAAGCTCACCCGCCTCCTCGACCTGGATGCCGAAGTGAACGCCGCCGGCGGCCTCGCCGCCGCGGGTCGAGATCGAGAGGTTGACCTTGGGATCGTCGGGCATCCACTTGGCGTAATCCGCCTCGCGCACCACCGGCGCCTGGCCGAAAAGGTTGGTATAGAAGGCGATCGAGCTCTCCAGGTCGCTCACCTCGAGACCGATGTGAATGCGCTTCATGGCTCGTCTTGCTCCTTGCTGGTCCGCCTTGCGCGGAGGGTGTCTATTATTTCTATATTTCGATAAATATAGAAATTTGTCAAGTAGTTCGCCAGAAAGAAAAATCCTTCAGGCTCTGGCCCGCCCCTCCTCGGCCTCCCAGTCGCCGGCGACGATCGCGCGGTAGTCGCTTGGCTGGTAGGGCGCAAGCAACTCCTTGAAGGGCGCCAGCCAGCCGCGCTTGCGCAAGGGATCGGCACCGAAATCCCGCAGCAGCTCGTCATGGTAATAGAGCATGTGCAGCAGCAAGCGCGCGCCGCGCGCGGGACTGAAGGGCATCCAGCTTCGTTTCCAGGCCTTCAGCGCGGCAATCTCGGACTGCATGGCCTCCCGGCCTGGCAGGCTATGGCGCCCAGCGAGCAGCTCGGCAAGCCAGCGTGCCTGAAGGCAATAGGTCAGGATGCTGAGTATGGTCGCGGCCCGGCCGATGAACACCAGGTTCGGCAGATCGGGATGGAGCATGTGGCGGTAGAGGTAGAAGCCGTCGTCGTCCTCGCCCAGAGTCTTCTGGACCGCCTGGGGAAGATAGCCGTAGTCGGACGTCCATCCGGTCGCGAAGACGACGCGGTCGACCGCGAGGTGATCGCCGTCGCTGAGCGTGACGCCATCCGGGGTGAAGGCGGCAATCTCCGCGCGGTGCGCCGCAATTCGGCCCTCGCGAATCAAGCGGTAGAGCGCCGGGCGCGGCAGCATGGTGGACTCGCCGAAACAGTCGATCTCCACGGGCGTGTCGGGCACCAAGGTTCTGCCTTGGGCGATCTTGGTGCCCAGGCGACACTGGAAATAGAGCAGCAGCTCGACCAACCGCCAGAAGATCCACACCAGCGGCTTGCCGAGCCCATGCATCCAGCGCGCCACCGGGCTCGGCCGCAGGTAGGGCGTAAAGAGCGCCCCGGTCATGCGGCTCAACATGCCCCACTTGAAGGGCAGGATGCCGGCGAGGAGCGGAGGCACCGGCCAATGGGCCTCGCGAAACACCAGGTGCACTTCGTCCGCCACGGCCGCGGCCTCCAAGGCGATGTCGGTTGCGCTCTTGCCGTAGCCGACCACCACGACCCGGCGCTTTTCAAGCGGCGCGCGGGTTTTCACCTGGGCGCTATGGAGAACTTCGCCCTGGAACGCCTCTTGGCCCGGCAAGCTTGGCAGGTTCGGCGTCTCCGAATAGAGGCCGGTCGCAGCCACGACCAGGTCGAAGTCCTCCTCGATCGGACCCTCGGGACCTTCGGTCGACACCGTCCAACCCTCTGCGCGCTGGGTCAGGGAAAGCACCTTGGTGCGCAAGCGGATGTGCGGGCGGATGCCAAAATGATCGGCGTAGTCTTCCAGATACGTCTGAAGGATCGGACCCGGCGTAAAATCGGCCGCACTCTCGGGCAGTGACCAATCGGGGAACTGATAGAGCTCCTTGGGCACCTGAGCGCCGAAGTTTGAATAGCCGTCGGCCCACACCCCGCCCAAGCGATCGCCACGTTCGAACAAGGTGCAGTCATGCCCCTCGGCGAGCAGGGTCTTGGCGGTCGCCAGGCCGGCGACCCCGGCACCGATGATCCCAACCCGCTTGGCGCTTTCCATCTCAGGCACTGGAGCGCCGCGGCTTTAGGCGCGCGATCGAAGACCCGATCAGGCCAAGCAGCCAGAAGATCAAGACATAGGCGCCAAACAGCGTCCAGAGGATAAAGGCCCAAATGCCGTAGTAGATGCCCTTGGCCCGTTGACCGCTGCCGGGCCGCGCCGCCTGTAGTCGGAAGAGCCAGACCCCATGCAGGAGCCCGAAGAGGGCGCCGAGCGCGCTGCCGATCCACAGGATGTCGTCCATGTGCCGTCCTTCTTGAGAGCGCGCGAGGATCCTAGGACACGATAGAGTGGGCCAATTGCATTTGGAGTTCAAGCGCCGGTGGATTGCGCTCCAAGACACCGGCGCCCCGCCTGTCGTTCTGGGGACAGAGACCGCCGATCCCCCACGGCTGGTCGTGCTAGGGACCGAGCATGATGGGTCATGGTTGATCGCCACGCCCTTGCCCCGACCAAAGGCGCAACCCAATGAACAGGGCCGTTCTCGGTGTTCTCTTGGCGCTCGTTTTCGTGTGCCTGGAGTCCATGCAGTTCGTCTATTTCGGCGGCCTGTTCCAGCGCATGAGCTCCTTCCTCTTCGGCTTTCTGGTGTTCAGCATCACAGTGATCGGCTTCGTCGGCTGGACCGCGCTGACCGATCCCCGGCAAATCCGCGCTGCGTTTGAAAACCCCAAACCGCTGATCGGGGTCAACCTGGCGGCCGCCTTCGCCTTCGGGGCTTACCTCACTTCCGTGCAGCTGATCGAGCCGGCGGTGACCTACACCATCTCGGCCGGCGCCATGCCGATCACCACCTATGTGCTCTACCGCTGCGGTCTGCGCGAGGGCGAGCCCATGCGCAATACCATGGAGGGGCTGGGCAACGCTCTGCTGTTCTGCGGCATCGTCTTTCTCGCCGTGATCACGGTCTTGGGCCAGTCGGGTTTCGTGCGCGGCGGCTGGGAGGTCGGCGTCGCAGGCGTCCTGCTGGCAATCATGGACGGCGTCTTCTTCACCTTCGTGCTGGTGTTCTCCCAGCGGCTCGACCGGGTCGGCGTGGGCGCCGGCGCCGTGCTCGGGCTGAGGCTGCCGCTCTACATCGCGGTCGCCGGAACCTTCGTGCTGTTCGAGGTCGACAACAAGGCGCCGCTCGGCGCGTCGGAGATCGCGCTCTATGTGCTGATCGGGCTGCTTTTGCTGATCCCGCCTTTGTACACTCTGCAAAAGGCCATCTCGATGATCTCGACCCTGACGATCAGCGCGCTGACCGCGCTCGGGCCCTTCGTCATCTTCGGCTTGCAGATGTTCGAGGGCCGGGTCGACTACGCGCCGGCCACCCTGGTCGGCCTCTCGATCTATTTCGCCGGCGCCCTGCTGGCGGCCAGCGGCGCGGTCAAGGCAGCGACCCAGAACAGCGCTTGAGGGACGGCGGCGCCAGAGGTTGCGGCGCATCCTGTTTTGGGCATTCGGCCGTCAAGCAATGACAACGAGAAATGGCGTCAATCGGGCGAGATGAGCCGAATGCCACCCGCCCAGAGGGTTTTAGACGGCATAGATTCTCCGGCCGAGGGCAAGTAGTCTTCTGGCCAGAGGAGACAAGACTTGGAACGCAGGCTCGCCGCAGTGCTCTTCGCCGATGTGGTCGGCTACACGTCGTTGATGGGCGCCGACGAGGCCGGCACGCTTCGGCGTATCACTGACCTTCACGCAGGTTTCATCGAGCCCCTGATCGACGCGCATCACGGCCGGGTCGTTAAGCGCATGGGCGATGGATGGCTCGTTGAGTTCGCCAGCGTCGTGGACGCCGTTACCTGTGCCGTGTCCTGGCAATCGGGTATGGCCGAGCAGGAAAAGGATGCCCGCGACGACAAGCGGATCGCGTTCCGCATCGGCATCCATCTGGGCGACGTGATCGTCGAGGGCAGCGACATTCACGGCGATGGGGTCAACCTCGCGGCCCGCTTGGAAAGCCTGGCACGGCCGGGCGGGATTTGTCTTTCCGACGACGCCTATCGTCAAGTGAAGGGGAAGACGGACGCCGATTTTGAAGACCTGGGTGAGCAAAACCTCAAGAACGTGGCCGAGCCAGTTCGCGTGTTCCTTGCCCGCACCGACCTTGAGGCAGACGACCCGGCAATTGTAGCGGAGCAACCCTCCAGGGCATCGGACAAGCCCGCCATCGCAGTCTTGCCGTTCACCAACATGTCCGGCGACCCGGGGCAAGAGTACTTCTCGGACGGCATCACCGAGGAGATCATTACGCAGTTGACGCAGTTTCGATCCCTTTCCGTGATCGCACGTAACTCCTCGTTTCGCTACAAGGACCAAGCCGTGAGAGTGCAGGACGCGGCGCAGGAATTGGGTGTTGAGTTTCTTGTCGAGGGCAGCGTCCGCAAGGCGGGCAATCGTGTGCGGGTCACCGCGCAGCTCGTCGATGGAAAGACGGGACGTCATGTTTGGGCACAGCGATACGATCGTGAAATGGAGGATGTCTTTGCCGTTCAAGACGAGGTAAGCCAAACCATCGTCGCGACGATCGCTGGGCATATCGACGAGGTGGCCGTTCAGCGGGCAAAACAAAAGCCGCCGCAGAACATGAACGCCTACGACTACTTTCTGCGCGGCCTAAGCCTCTATCGGATGCATTACGATCGCCCGCTTGTCGAGGCCAAGGAGCTCTTCAAAAAATCAATCGAGCTTGACGGCAGCTTCGCGCGGGCACGGGCCTACTTCGCACTCGCCGTCTTCGTTCGGGTGTACTACGCCTATAGCGGCACCGCTGATTTGGAAGAGGCCTTGGATCAAGCCAACATGGCCGTGGCGCTCGATAACTCGGAGCCGGAGGCCCATGCGGCGCTCGGCCTCATCAGCTTTACAGTGGGCGAAGATCGCGATGGGCTCGCGAGCCTAAGGCGCGCGGTGACGCTCAATCCCCATGACCCGGAGCTGGCGCAAGCGTTGGGCTTCATTCTCACCTACGCCGGCGAACCGGAGGAGGCCGCCCGGTGGCTTCAAGCCGCAATCCACCTCAACCCTTTTCCCAGCAACGCGCACGTCGCTTACGGAATCTCCCTCTATCTGGCCAAACGCTACGAGGAGGCCGCCGAGGCGCTCGAGGGCTGGACCCGATGGGGTCAATGCTATTGGGCAGCCGCCATGGCGCAGCTAGGGCACATTGAAGACGCCAATCTCGCGGCGCAGCGCTTCATCGAGGCATTCCAGTCTGACTACAAAGATCGCGACGAGCGCCCACCCGACGTGAACGAGATTGTTCAGTTTGAGTCCGACTTCTTCAGACGACAATCCGATAGGGATCATTTTCTCGATGGTTTGCGAAAGGCCGGCCTTTCGCTGTGAGCAAGAGATGATTTATCGGCGCGCCTCCTTTCCAACGATGTCGCTTTCAAGCCGTTCACGCCCGCCGCCCGCGGAGCCACACAAAGATCCCGTAGCCGCTGATCAGAAACCAAAAGGCCTCGAGCACGAAGGCGGCCATGTTGAACTCCTGCACGAGGGAGATCATCACCAGGCTCGCGCCTATCAGGTTGCCGAGCGAATAGGCCAGATCCTTGGCCGCGAACCAGCCGGCCTGGAGAAGGAAGTAGCTGCCGATGATAAGCGCGACGCCCGCGTTGCCGACCAGGTCATGCCAAGGCATCGGGAACTCCGCCATGGGATGCCCTAGGCGCCCGCGCCGCCGTAGGCCGCCATGGCCTCGGTGATCTCAGCGAGCGAGCGCCGGGCGCCGGTCTGCAGGTACTCCATAGCGCGCAAGCTAGCCTCGTGAGCTGCCTCGCAGGAGCCTGCGACCACCTCCTCGATGACTCGGCAGTGGTAGTCGTTCTGGTGGCCGTCAACGAAGGTATAGTGCACGCAAACGTCGGTCAGGCCACCGACCAGCAGCAAGGTGTCGACCTTCAGCCCCTTGAGTAAGATCTCCAGATCGGTGCCGAAGAAGGCCGAGTAGCGGCGCTTGGGCACGTGATAGTCGCCGGGCTGAAAACCGATCTCCTCCGCCGCGATCTCGGTGTTCGGCTCGCCCTCCAGGCAGTGGATCGCCTCGTCGCCGTCGAGCTCTCGTCCGAAGTCGACCAGGTCCGGGCGATGCACCTCCTGGATGAAGACCACCGGAATGTCCGCTTGCCGGGCCTGGGCGATCACCTCCCGGGCCTTGGCCATGCGCTCGCCATAGCCCGCCATGTGCCGGATCGCGCCGTCGTCCTTTTGAAAGCTGCCGCGCTGGATATCGATCACCAGCAGCGCCGGGTGCCCTTCGATGATCGCGCGCGGCTTGGGTTTTCTGTGTTCCATGGTGTTCTGCTCCATTGCCTTGGTCGTTCCGATTCCAGTCACTCGCCGTAGATGTCGAACGAGAAGTACTTGTCGTTGATCGCCTGATAGCTGCCGTTCGCCCGCATCTCCTCGATCGCGCGATTGAACATCTCCCTTAGCTCGTCGTCCTCCTGGCGCAGGGCGATGCCGGTCCCCTCGCCGTGAATCGCGGGATCGTAGTGGACGCCGCCGAAGAAGGCGTAGTCCTTGCCCTCGTCGCTTTTCAGGAAGCTGAACTCGGTGGCGATGCCGTTGGCGACGGCCGCGTCGAGCCGCCCGGTCGTCAGGTCTAGATAGACCTCCTCCTGGGTCGTGTAGAGCCTGAGGTCGGCGTCCGGGAAGTTGGTCTCCAGATACTCCTGATGGGTCGTCGCCCGCAGCACGCCGATCGCCTTGCCGGCCAGGCCCGCGTTGGTGTCCTCGAGACCCGCATCCTTGTGGGCGACGAATCGCGCCGGGTCCCGGTAGTAACGCTCGGAGAAGTCGACCTGCTTCTTGCGCTTATCGGTGATCGACATGGAGGCGATGATCGCATCGTACTTCTTGACCAGGAGCGCCGGGATCAGACCGTCCCAGTCCTGCTCGACGATTTCGCAGTGCACCTTCATTTGTGCGCAAACCGCATGGGTGAAGTCGATGTCGAAGCCGGCCAGCTCGCCGCTTTCGGTCTTGTAGGCGAAGGGCGGATAGGCCGCCTCGGTCGCGATGCGCACCTCGCTCCACTCCGCGTTTGCCAGCTGGGGCAAGGCCACCAGGGCGGCCACGGCCAGCAACAGGGTCTTTGCGCTTTTCATCTTTCAGCACCTCCCACGTCTTGGTGATGTTTGAGGGTTGGAGTCTGCGGCAGGGCGCGCCGAGAGCGTGAATTCGAAGTTCTTGAGTCCAGCTTAAGTACAGCTTAAGCTTCAATCATGTCCGGGCGGCTCCCACCCCTGTCGGCCCTGCGCACCTTCGAGGCGGCGGCGCATTGGGAGAGTTTCGCCAAGGCCGCCGACGACCTTTGCGTCAGCCAGAGCGCGGTCAGTCAGCAGATCCGCATCCTGGAGGAAGACCTGCAGGTGCGGCTGTTCGAGCGCCTGGGCAACCGGGTCGCACTGACCGAAGACGGCCGCGCGCTCGGCGCCCGGCTCAGCGAGGCCTTCGAGATCATCGCCGAGGCTTGCGCCCAGACCACACGCTCCAAGGGGAAAGCCGCGCTCAGGATCAGCGCCGAGACGGCCTTCGCGTCCCGTTGGTTGCGCCCCCGTCTGGCCGACTTTCGCGCGGCCCATCCGGAGATTCAGGTCACCCTCCAGGCCGGCGCCACCGGCGATCCCTCGGCCGACATCGCGGTTCATTTCGAAAAACGCCTGAACGAGGCGACCCACGGGGTCGAACGGCTCTTTCCGATCGACGGCTACCCGGCCTGCGCCCCCGCCTTCCTGATGCAAAATCCTGACATCCACGCACCAGAGGATATCGCCCGCCTGCCCCTGATCCACGACAACACCCGGATGATCTGGCGCCGCTGGTTCGCGCGCTTCCTGCCCGGCAGCGAGGCCTGGCGCAGCGGCTATGTCTACTCCGACCTGGCGCTGGCGATCGACGCAGCGGCCGACGGGGATGGCGTTTTCCTGGCCGACGACCGGCTCTGCGCGCGGGAGATCGCCTCGGGCGCCTTGGTCCATGCCCTCTCCGAGACCGTGCGCTGCGCCTGGTACGCGCTAGCGATCCACCACGAGCGCGCGGGCGATCGACCCGTGCAAGCCTTCGCCGAATGGCTGCGCACCGCGGTTGAAGACGACATCGGAGCCGAGGAAGTGGATAGACGCAGCCGCACATGACCGCTTTGGCCGCGTCGGACATATTGTCCTCTGGCTTTGTACCCTCTGCTAACGCCATGCGATGAAGCCGCCTGACGACCGGCACTTTTGTCTGCTATGGTTAATCCCGGGAAGGCAGCGCCCTTCGAGGCACAGTTATGGGGAGCAATGTAATGCCGAAGACTCCGATTCTCGCCGTCATCGCCGTCGCGATCCTGGTCGTGGGCTTTCTGATCGGCGTTTGGTCTGCACCGGACATCGAGCCACTGGAAGAGCGCATCGCCGTGCTGGAGAGCCAGCTCGAGGAACATGGCGGCGTGTCCGCCGCCGCCCAGGCCGCGGCCGGCGAGGCCAAGACGGCCGCCGAGGAATCCAAAGGCGCGCTCGACACGCTGACCGCAAAGGTCGACGAGGTCGCGGCGAAAGCCGGCGACACCTCGGCGATCGAGGACCGCTTCAAAGACCTCGAGTCTTCGCTGACCACCACGGTGGGCAACTTGGAGGCCCATGTCCACGATCAGATGGAGGCGCTGAAGACAGAGGTCTCCCACGTCACCGAGTCGCTGAGCGCCTTCAAGGACGAGACCGCGGCGATGATCGAAAGCGCCGCCAAGAGTACCCCGGCGCCCTCTTCGGAAGGCGCGGCGGCGGCCGGCGCCACCCAGACGGCGGCCGCCCCTTCGGTCGAGGAGACCCCGCCTGAGCCCGGCGTGCAGCGCCTTGGAATCGGCGGCTCGGCCTGGGCGGTCGATGGGCTGGTGTCGGTCGCGCTCTCCGCGATACAGGGCGAGGATTCGGCCCGGGTCTATGTCAATGGCAAACCGCTCGTGCTCGAGCTAGATCGTGCCGTGCGGCTCCGCGACGTGCCCCGCGCGGCTGGCGACTGCACCGCGACCCTGAAAGGCATCCATGGCCGGAAGGCCGACATCGCCGTCGACTGCCAGAGCTGACGCGGTGACCTGACGACCCACGGCGACGACAGCCAGCCTCGCTCTGCTAACGGCGGCACGGCTTTGATGTTGTTCCATGGCCCCGAGGTGCCTGGAGTGGCAAACCTCGGGGTATAGACGAGCATTGAGCAAAGTTATGCCGCAGCTGATTGAGCGAGCTTATCCAGCACGGGAAACAGATCGCTGGGCTCGGGACGGCGGGTGTAGTCCGGGTTCACCTCGGCGTAAGCGACCGTGCCGTCGGACGCGATCACATAGCGCGCGGGCATCGGCAGGTTCCACTCACCATCATTGTGGATCTTGGGCAGCTCGACCCCGAACACCTTGTGGAACTCGATGACATAGTCCTGCAGGGTCCAGCGAATGCCGAATTTGGCCGCCAGCTCACCCGCTTTATCCGTCAAGATGGGGAAGCTGAGCCCATTGTCCCTCTTCGACTTGCGGCTGTCCGCTGCACCTTGCATGGAAACGGCAACCAGGGTCGCGCCGCGCGCCCGGATCTCGTCGGCCGCTTCTTCCAGTGTCTTCAGCTCAATATTGCAATAGGGGCACCAGACGCCCCGGTAGAACGACAGAACAACCGGGCCTTCGGCCAACAGATCCTTCAGCACCACGGTGTTACCGTCCTGGTCGGTCAATGTGAAATCGGGCGCTGTGTCGTCCGCTTTGATGGCGCGCTCAACCTGACCGCTCTCGATCAGTTCTTGAGTCGATCGGGCGAAAGCATCAAACGCACCCGGAGGCGCCTGGACTTTGAACTTCTCTTTAAAGGCGTCGAGTTGGTCTTGAAGAGACATCGTTTCGCTCCTTTTTTCCATCGGTACCTAAGGCGCAAGATCGAGCGACGGGCTTTCATCATCCGATCCTGTTCAGACACTTTGTCGGGGCAGCGCCCTTGTCTGAGATCGAATATTGTTCATTTGTATTTTGGTTGTTAGTATTCGAATCTGACTAATGGTTATTTGGATTACAAATGAGCGATAACGTTTCTGCCCTACGCCTCTTTTGCCGTGTCGCCCGGACGGGAAGCTTCACGGCCGCCGGAAAGGAGATCGGTCTGTCCCAACCATCCGTTTCAAGAATAGTTTCAAAGCTTGAGACGGATCTCGGGGGGGCTTTGTTTGTCAGAAACACCCACGCGGTGAAGCTGACCGAAGCAGGGATGGACTATCTTGCAAGAATAGATCCCATTCTGGCCGATCTGGACGAGGCCAATCACATGGTCCGTGGGGATGGATCATTGAAAGGTCGCTTGAGAGTTGGTGCTGCCACCAGCTTTGCAGTGCGCGAAGTCATTCCTCGCCTGCCCGGTTTTCTTGACCAACATCCCGAACTGCAGATCGATCTCGTCCTGACAGACTCGAGACAAGATCTCATTGACCAGGCCATCGATGTCGCGCTTCGCTTCGGTCCGCTTAGCGACTCAACCCTAACCGCGAGAAAGCTTGGAGAGACGCCGCGCCTGATCGCGGCATCTCCGGCCTATTTGGGAAAAGCAGGAACGCCGCAAGTGCCAGCTGAGCTTGCAGGCCATCAAATCATAATTGGACCCTCTGGAATGGGATCGGAAGGCTGGAACTTTCAGAAGAACGGTAAGGCAGTATCCGTGCGCGTTGATGGCCGGCTAATGGTCAGTGTCAACGAGGCAGCAACCGCTTTGGCGCTGGCCGGGATGGGCATTGTTTCTACTGCCCTCTGGGGCTGCAAGTCGGAGATAGACAACGGCCAGTTAGTTCAGCTTCTAGCAGATTGGGAAATCGGGACAATTGAGGTGAACGCAGTGCTGGCTGGAGGAAGAAACGCGAAACCCTCAGCGCGGGCCTTTGCTGAGTATCTCGTGACGTCGTTCCACGATAGCGCTTAGACCATAGTAAAACAGAGCGTAGTTTCCCACTACGCCGCATTGACCCGCTTCTTGTTTACGCGGTGCGAAATCTCAATGGTACGCTCCAGAGGCTTCCTTTTCCCTGAGTTTGCCATGGCCTTGGCAACAGCAAACCAGTGAAGCTCCGCTTACACCTGCTTCGCAGTTTCGTTGTTGTAAGTCCGAGGTCTGCATCGGGTCGAGTGTGGGCCCTAGCCTGCTTCCGGCCCTTCGCCGTCCCCGGCGACGCTGCCGTCCAGGCGCGCGGCCAGCGAGGCTTCGAGGAACTGGTCGATGTCGCCGTCGAGCACCCCTTGGGTGTTGCCGGTCTCGACCGCGGTGCGCAGGTCCTTGACCATCTGATAGGGCTGCAGCACGTAGGAGCGGATCTGGTGGCCCCAGCCGATATCGGTCTTGGCCTCGGCCTCGGCTTGGGCGACCGCCTCGCGCTTCTGTAGCTCGTGCTCGTAGAGCCGGGCGCGCAGCATGGCCATGGCCTGGGCCCGGTTCTTGTGCTGGGAGCGGTCGTTCTGGCATTGCACCACGATGCCGGTCGGGATGTGGGTCATGCGCACGGCGCTGTCGGTCTTGTTGACGTGCTGGCCGCCGGCGCCAGACGCCCGGTAGGTGTCGACCCGCAAGTCCTTGTCCAGCACCTCGACCTCGATCGAATCGTCGATCACCGGATAGACCCAGATGCTGGAGAAGCTTGTGTGGCGCCGGGACTGAGAATCGAAGGGCGAGATGCGCACCAGCCGATGCACCCCCGACTCGGTCTTAAGCCAGCCGTAAGCGTTGTGGCCCTGGATGCGTAGGCTGGCCGACTTTAGGCCGGCCTCTTCGCCCGGGCTCTCGTCGAGCCACTCCACCTTGTAGCCGTGGGCCTCGGCCCAGCGGATGTACATGCGGCTCAGCATCTCGGCCCAGTCCTGGGCCTCGGTGCCGCCGGCCCCGGCATTGACCTCCAGGTAGCAGTCGTTGCCGTCGGCCTCGCCGGACAGCAGGCTGGCCAGCGCCTGCTTCTCGGCGCGCGCCTTGAGCTTGGCGAGCTGACCCTCGGCTTCGGCGACGCTATCCGCGTCCTCCTCCATCTCGCCCAGCTCGTGCAGGGTGAGCGCGTCCTCCAGCTCCTGCCCGAGCGCCTGGAAGTCCTCGAGCGCCTTCTCCAGGGCGGTGCGCTCGCGCATCAGGCCCTGGGCGACCTCGGGATCATTCCACAGCTCGGGATCCTCGGCCTTGGCGTTCAGCTCCGCCAGGCGCCGCTCGGCACGTTCCGGGTCAAAGATGCCTCCCGAGCAGCGCCAAGGCATCTTTGATGCCCTTGATCACCGCTTCTGTTTCCGCACGCACCGGGGCGCCCTCCTAGAGTTCAGGATCTACCAGAGTCCAAATATCCGCTTGAAGGCCGCTTAGTAAAGCCCCTCGCCGCCCGGCACGCTGCCAACCGAGGCGCTGCCGGCGTTGGGGTCGTAGCCGCCGTCGATCACGACTCGCTCGCCGCTCGGCAAGCCGTCCGGCTTGAAGGCCTCGAGGATCACGCCCTTGTCGCCCGAGCGGGCCAGCTGGCCGGTCTCGCCGTTGACCCTGACCAGGCGGATGCCCGGAGGGATGCGGAACGGGATCGCCGGCTGGTCGGCCAAGGCCTCGGCCATGAAGCTCTTGAAGATCGGCGCCGCCACGTTCGATCCGGTCTGCTTGGGGCCAAGCGGCTTGGGCTCGTCGAAGCCGACGAAGACGCCGACCGCCAGATCGGGCGTGAAGCCGACGAACCAGGTGTCCTGGCTCTTGTTGGTGGTGCCGGTCTTGCCGCCGAGCGGCTTGCCGATCTCGCGGATGCGCCGGCCGGTGCCCCGCTCGACCACGCCCTGAAGCATGGAGACCACCTGATAGGCGCTGGCGGGATCGGCGATCTGCTCGCGCATATCGGGCAGCTCGGGCACCAGATCCTCGTGCCACTCTTCGACCAGGCAGCCCGGGCAGTCCCGCTGATCGTGGCGGAAGATCGTGCGACCGGCCTTGTCCTGGACCCGGTCGATCAAGCTCGGCTCGATGCGCTTGCCGCCGTTGACCAGCATGGCGTAGGCGGTGGTCAGGCGCAGCAAGGTGGTCTCGCCGGCGCCCAGCGCCATGGAGAGCACCGGCTCCATGTTGTCGATCACCCCGAAGCGGTCCGCGTAGTCGACGATCTTGTCCATGCCGATGGTCTGGGCAAGGCGCACGGTCATCAGGTTGCGCGATTTCTCGATGCCCTTGCGCATGGGCGTGGGGCCGTAGAACTTCTTGGTGTAGTTGGCCGGCTTCCACTTGCCGAGGCCCGCGCCCTGGTCGATCACGAAGGGCGCGTCCAGGATCAAGGTGGTCGGCGTGAAGCCGCTGTCCAGGCCGGCGAGATAGACGATCGGCTTGAAGGCCGAGCCGGGCTGACGGTTGGCCTGCATCGCCCGGTTAAACTCGCTGTCGTCATAGGACCAGCCGCCGCTCATGGCCAGGATACGGCCGGTATGAGGGTCGAGCGCGACGATCGCGCCGTTGATATCCGGCACCTGGCGCAGCCCGAAGCTGCCCTCGGGATAGGGCTCGCCCTCGCCGTCTTCCGTGACCGGCTCGACCAACACGACGTCGCCCGGCTGAACTACCTGATCCGGAGTCTTGGGCCGGGCGCCCACCTTCTGGCCCTTGATCCAAGGCCGCGCCCAGCGCATCTCGGTCATGGGAATGCGACCCTCGGTGCCGTCGCCGAAGCGGATCTCGGCGACCTTGCCCTCGACATCGTAGACCACCGCCGGAACCCAAGGCGCGATGCCGGCCGGCAGTTCGAGCGCGGCCAGATGCTCCGGCCAGGCGACGTCTGTGATGTCGATCTGGGCAATCGGCCCGCGCCAGCCGTGGCGCCGGTCGTAGGCGATCAAGCCGTCGCGCAGGCTGGTCTCGGCGATCTCCTGAAGGTGGGGGTCGAGCGAGGTGCGCACCGAAAGCCCGCCGCCGTAGAGCCCGCGCTCGCCGTACTGGCGCAGCAGCTCCCGGCGAACCTCCTCGGCGAAGTGGGCGGCGCTGGCGACTTCGGTCTCACTGCGCTCGCGCACCTCGAGCGGCTCGGCATAGGCGGCCTCGGCCTCTTCCTCGGTGATGTGGCCGTCGTCGAGCATGCGCCCAATGACCCAATCGCGCCGGCTGATCGCCGCCTCGCGCTTGCGGGTCGGGTGATAGTTGTTGGGCGCCTTCGGCAAGGCCGCCAGATAGGCCGCCTCAGGGATCGTCAGGTCGTCCAGGGACTTGTTGAAATAGTTGAGCGAGGCCGCCGCGACCCCGTAGGAGCCGAAGCCCAGATAGATCTCATTGAGATAGAGCTCGAGAATGCGGTCCTTGTCGAAGGCATGCTCGATCCTCAGCGCCAGGATCGCTTCGCGGATCTTGCGCTCCAGCTTAAGCTCGTTGGACAGCAGGAAGTTCTTGGCGACCTGCTGGGTGATAGTCGAGGCGCCGACCGGGCGCTTGCCTTGGGAGTAGTTGATCGCGTTGGTCACCGCGGCGCGGCCGATCGCCTTTATGTCGACCCCAGGATGGCTGTAGAAGTTCTGGTCCTCGGCCGAAAGAAAGGCGTTGATGACCCGCTTGGGGATCGCGCCGACCGGCACGAACACCCGCTTTTCGGTCGCGTACTCGGCCAAAAGCCGGCCGTCGCCGGCATGCACGCGGGTCACCGTCGGCGGATCGTAAGCGGCCAGCTGGCGGTAGTCCGGCAGATCGCGGCCGTACTCATAGAATATGTAAAACGCGCCGCCGATGCCGATGATCACCATAATGATCAAGAAAGCAAAAAGCGAAGCCAAGACTTTCCACATGCTCACGTCCACTTCGACGAGGTATAGTTAACGCCCGACATCTGCTATTTTATCAACAAACCAATTTAAAGTTCATATAATTCACGTTTTTCTTATGAACGACTCATTTGTTCATGCCAAGTGAAATATCGGTCTATCGAGCGAACCAGGGCAGCGGAGACCTTCTTTTGATGGGCCTTGGTTCGCATCAGGCGCTCTTCGACCGGATTGGAGATGTAACCGACCTCGACCAGGACCGAGGGCACCGAGGCGGATTTCAGCACGACGAATCCGGCATAGCGGTGGCTGTTATTGAGCATTTTGGTGGATTTACCGAGCTCGTCTATCAGGATATTCGCGTAGTTCTTGGAAAGGTTAACGGTCTCTCGGCGGATCAAGTCCATCAGGATCTCGCGCACGTCTTCGTTCTCGGTCAGGAAGGTGATGCCGGCGACCGCGTCGGCTTGGTTCTCCTTGGCGGCCAGGGCTTCCGCCTCGGCATCCGAGGCCTTGGAGGAGATCGTGTAGACCGAGGCGCCCAGCACGCTGGACTTGGGATGGGTGTTGGCATGCAGGGAGACGAAGAGGTCGGCTTCGGCCAACTGGGCGATCTCGACCCGGTTGCGCAAGGGGACCACCACGTCGTCCTCGCGGGTCATCAGCACCCGGTAGCGGCCGCTCGCCTCGAGCTGGCGGGCCAGCTCTTTGGCATAGATCAGCATCAGGTCCTTTTCGTAGATCCCCGAGGCGCCGATCGCACCCGGATCGACGCCGCCGTGGCCAGCATCCACCACGACCAGCGGTAACTCGTCCTCACCAGTATTGCCGGTGACCCGCGGAACCGCGGTATTGCTCTTTCGTGCCAGTGGTTTGGTAGATTCCACCGGGGGCCGCGGTTGGTCGGCGAAGTAGGCTGTGCGGGTGATCTCCTCAAGGTCGATGACCAGGCGGAAGCGGGGCACCAGGGGGCCCGGCGGCAGGAGGGTGACGCCGCGCACCAAGACCGGCTTGTTGACGTCGAGCACGATGCGGCTGGTGCCCGGCGCGAAGAGCCCGAAGCGCAGGTCGTCGATCAGGCCGATCTGCCGAGGCTTCTTGCCGGGCTGCAGCAGCCAGTCGGCCTCGGGAAGGTCGATCACCACCCGGAAGGGGTCAGGCAGGGTGAAGATCCGGTAGGCCGGCTGCTCGGTCAGCTCGAGCACGAAGCGGGTCTTGTCCGGGTGCTCGCCGATTCGCGCAGCATGAATCGCCGGCTTGGCCTGGGCCGCCGTGGCCGCCGCAAGTAGGCAGAAAAGAAGGCACAAGACCCGGGACATGGCTCTCCGTCCGGACGAGATATAGCAGCAAGGGTTAATAGTTACACCATGTCGCCGGCGATTCGCCGCCCCGAAGTGCGATTTTTCACCTGATAGCCGCCGCGGTCCCCGCTATCAATGGTTCACGGAACGGCTCCCGCGACTCGGGCGCATGACTAAGGTCCTGATATTGCCACTGCGCGTCAGTCTGGGTTACCTGCGGCCCCGTTAAGCCCGTCGATCGGCGCCGATCGCACGCTGCTGCGGTCACACAGCGAAATTGATGGGCGATAGGCGTCGCCCAATCGCCGAGAACCCGACAAATGATTTGAGGTTCTTGCTCCGAGCCCCTATTGTAACACCATAAGTTTTCAATGGCTTCGCCCCAGATGCCAGGAACAAGGGCTCACGGCGGATACAGGCCCCATAGGCCAGCCGCGGAGCAGACGACCTCGCCTCCGGCAAGGCATTGATAAGACCAAGGGTGGCTTCGGCGCCGCAATCTGTGCCGTGAGACGCCAAAGCTGGATCGCCTGGGCCCGCCAACGGGCCTTCGGGCGAAACGGAACGACCGCCGCGCGAACCCGCGCGGTACAGAACGAGACCGCAATGATCTATCAATCAGCGCGCCCGAACCCCGATCGCCAATGGAGCGGAGTCCTCTGTGACCGCCGCCTGCGGCGTCGCGCGGCAGGGCTCGCTTGCGCGCCGCGGCCCGAGCCGGGATCACCAGATCCCGGCCCGCTGGCTGCCCGGCGCGGTTCGGAGTTTAAGCTTTATGGCCAAACGTATGCTGATCGACGCCAACCACCAGGACGAGACGCGGGTGGTGGTGTTCAACGACAACCGTCTCGAAGAGTTTGATTACGAATCCGCTAGCCGGAAGCAGCTTAAAGGCAACATCTACCTTGCCAAGGTGACCCGGGTCGAGCCCTCGCTCCAGGCCGCCTTTGTCGAGTACGGCGGCAACCGCCAGGGCTTCCTGAGCTTCAGCGAGATCCATCCCGACTATTACCGAATCCCGATCGCCGACCGGCAGGCGCTGATCGCCCAGGAGACCTCATTCGACGACGATGCCGACAATGGCAACGGCGAGGGTGCCGAGGCCAAGGCCGAAGAGCTTTCGCCCGACAATTCGGAGACTGGTGAGGACAGCGAAGCCAGTGAGGCCAATGGCGAGGCCAATGGCGAGGCTAGCGAAGCCAAAGGTGAGGCCGAAGGCGCCGCCGATGGCAAGGTCCAGGAGATCGCGGTCGAGACCAAGGTCGACACGGTCGGCGGCGACGAGGTCGAGGATGCCTCCCGGCGCCGCGCCAAGCGCTTGCGCCGCTACAAGATCCAGGAGGTGATAAAGCGCCGCCAGGTCATGCTGGTGCAGGTCTCCAAAGAGGAGCGCGGCACCAAGGGGGCTGCGCTGACCACCTACCTGTCCCTCGCCGGGCGCTACTGCGTGCTTATGCCGAACACCGGCAAGGGCGGTGGCATCAGCCGCAAGATCGCCAATGCGTCGGACCGCCGGCGCCTCAAGAAGGTGGTCTCGGAGCTGGAGATTCCCGAGGGCATGGCGGTGATCGTGCGGACCGCCGGCAGCGAGCGCTCCAAGGTCGAGATCCGGCGCGACTACGAGTACCTGGTGCGCCTTTGGAACGAGATCCGCGAGACCACCTTGTCCTCGACCGCGCCCAGCCTGATCTACGAGGAAGCCAACCTGATCAAGCGCGCCCTGCGCGACCTTTACACCCGGGACATGGACGAGATCCTGGTCGAGGGCGACGTCGGCTACAAGGCCGCCAAGGCCTTCGTCAAGAACATGATCCCGAGCCACGCCCGCAAGGTGAAGCTCTACAAAGAGGAAGCGGCGCCCCTGTTCCACAAATATCACGTGGAAAACCAGCTGGACGCCATGCATTCGACCACGGTGCAGCTCAAGTCGGGCGGCTACATCGTGATCAATCCGACCGAGGCTCTGGTCGCGATCGACGTCAACTCGGGCAAGGCGACCCGCGAGCGCCACATCGAGGAGACCGCGCGCAACACCAACCTGGAGGCCGCCGAGGAGGTCGCCCGCCAGCTGCGCTTGCGCGATCTTGCCGGCCTGATCGTGATCGATTTCATCGATATGGAGGAATCCCGTCACAACCGCGACGTGGAGCGCCGCCTGAAGGAGTCCATGCGTCAGGACCGGGCCCGCATCCAGCTCGGCCGGATCAGCCCCTTCGGGCTGCTCGAGCTGTCCCGCCAGCGCCTGCGCCCCAGCCTGTTCGAAAGCTCGACCGTGGCCTGCACCCGCTGCGGCGGCACCGGCTACGTGCGCTCCAGCGAGTCGACCGCCCACCACGTGGTTAGGGTGCTCGAGGAGGAGGCAATCCAACGCGGCGGCGGCGAGGTGACCCTGGCCCTGCCAACCGAGGTGGCGTTCTATCTGATCAACCACATGCGCAACCGCCTGGGCGAGATCGAGCAGCGCTTCGAGCTGACAATAAGGATCGAGCAGGACGATACGCTGATCCCGCCCGAGATCCGCCTGACCCGGGACGGCGAGACGCGCAGGGTCCAGCCGGCCAGCGAGTCCAAGGGCCAGCGCGCCAAGGCCGACGACGAAGATCCCCGGCGCCGGCGCGGCCGTCGGCGACGGCGCGGCCGGGACGAGGAGGACACCGCCGAGGAAAGCCGGGAGCAGGCCGCCAAGACCGACGAAGCCGCGGCCGGCGAGTCCGAGGGAGACAGTGAGCAGACCCGCGCCAGCGACGACTCGGAGGAGCGCGGCACGCGCCGCCGCCGCGGCCGGCGCGGCGGTCGCCGACGGGCCCGCAAGCGGCGCGACGGAGAGGCCCGGGAGGAGGTCCAAGCCGACGAGACCGACGCGACCCAGGGCGAGATCGCGGCGGAAGCGGAGGAAACGGCATCCGCGGAGCCCTCCGAGCCGGAGGCCGCCGTGGCGGCCAGCGTTGGCGAGCCGGCCGAGGAGCAGGCGCCAGCGACCAAGAAGCGCGCGCCCCGGCGCCGCCGGCGCAGCGCCAAGCGCGACGAGGAGAGCGCACCCGAGTCCGAGTCCCCGCCGGACGGCGAGGCGCAGCCTGAAGCAGAGGAGCAAGCCGAGGCTGCCGCGCCGCCCAAGAGGCGCACCCGCCGGCGCAAGACCGCCAAGAGCGAGACGCCCCCGGCCGAAGTCGCCGATGAGGCGCCTGCCGCCGAGGAGTCGACCCAGGCCGAGGCTGCCGAGGCCCCCGTCGAGGAGACGCCAGAGCCCGAAGAGGCACCCGTGCCCGACGAGGGCCCGAGCCTGTTCCCGCTCTACGACGGCGCGCCGCCGCCCGACCAACCGGCCGGGGAGAGCCTGGCGGCCGAGCCCGATCCAGCGGACGAATCCGATCTGCCGGACGCCCCAACCACCGCGCCCGACCCCGACCGTCCGAAACGCAAGGGCTGGTGGCAGCGCTGGGTCTAGTTCCCATCCGATTGGAGCGGCCGGCGGCCCTCGAAGTGATCCAGGTCCGCGGTGACCGCCTGGGCGATGTCCTCGGTGAAGCGCCGAACCCGGGCGACCCACCGGTCGTCCGGGTGGTACAGGATCCAGAGATCGAGCTTGAGGTCCGCCAGGTGCTCGGGCGCGATACGGCGTAGGGCCGCGGCCGCCAAACGGGCTTGAGAATTAGGGTTAACTCCCCCGGTAAGGATTTCATTGTAGTTTCCGGCGCTCGAATGGGTCGGGGAAAGCCGTGCCTGGCACGCTTCACCTGACACAACCGTAATTGACCGGAGACGACGGAATGAGCGATCGGGACATGAAGACGGCTTTGGCCGGCACGCTGTTGGTGCTTGGCCTGATCGCAGGCAATACGGTTCTGGCCGAGGAGAAGAAAGCGTCGACGACGATTCAAGTCGGCGCGGGCTACTTCCAGAAAACCACTCTCGATATCCCGGCCAGCGCTCTGCCGGACTCGGACATCGAAAAGTCGGCGCTCGCGGTCTCTAGCACGATCATGGGCAGCGGCGTGGCGCTGCCGACCAGCGCGTGGTTCTCGAGCTTTCTGCGCTGGCAATCGGGCGGCGCCTTGGCCCAGGACTCGCTCTTCACGAATCCCCTCATGTTCGGCTATCGGAACGGCGGCTTCGGGCGCGTGACTCCCACCGGCAACAAGCAATTCACGGCCACCGGCCTTACCCTGGGAATTCCGGCGATCAGCGTAGCGACCTCGGCCAACGGCGTGCTGCCGGTGGTCGAAGCGACCCTGGAGGACGACCTCCAGCTGCTTTACGGTGGCTCCTATACAGCCCAGTCACAGAAGACCCCGCCGGCCAAGATCGACTTGCAGGAGTTCGACGACCTGCTGACCAAATGGACGGCGACCAGCGGCGACGGCGGCACCTTTACCTTCCATGCCCTACAGGGCTCGCCTTTCGCCTACTTCGAGATCAGCGACTACCCGGTCTACTTCAACGTTGGCGGCTCGCTCACCAAGACCGCGACGTTCGATGCGGGAGTCACTGGAATTGACACCTTGCTGCTGGGCGGCGGGTCCACGTCCTATGCTCTGTTCTATCAATCGGCCAATGCCACCTTCGTGACCGCGGATTTCACGACAAACAACAAGGTGCTGTCCTATTCCTCGGGCAACACGGGCCAGTTCGTTGTCGCCGCGTTGCCGTTCGGCTTGCCCAACGTGATGCCGGACACGAACCAAAAGACATTCATCAAGGCCATCGCGGCGCTCGCCTTCAACTTCCCGACCTCAAGCGCCGTGCAGTACAGCTACGACACTACCACGGGCTCGATCTCCACGACCTTCTCAATCGCCACAAAGAACTCCCTGGGTGCGACGCCAACAACGGGTGGGGACGCTTTGATCGCCCTGCTGCCCCATCACTACACGGACGTGGCGACCGCGGACGGCAATAACCCCTCGGGCGGCGCGCTGCTGCAAAACGGCAGCACCTTGGCGGTGACAGGGGATTCGAGCTGGACCACCCATCCAAGCGGCTGGAACGTCACCTTGTTCGATGCCAGCACCCAAACCCCCTATGCCCCGATGCACGCCAACCCCTATCAGCTCTATGGCCAAAGCGCGGTCTACTACTACTCGGTTCTCGGCCCCCAGCTGCTGGTTCAAGGGACCTCCTTCGAGATAGAGCAAGACGTCATCGGGCTTTTGCCCTGGCTGGTGCTGCCGAACAGCGACACGGACCCCAACACCAGCATGACCTTCGAGGACATGCAAAAGGCATTACTGTTCCGCTTTATGCAGGGCGACGGGATCGCGCTCGAGCAGTACCTCACCAACATGAACTATGACGGCAACACCTATTCCGACGGCAAGCAGTTCAAGACTTGGGCGGCGGGCAGCATTGTCGCCAACCAGCTGGGCGTCGAAGGGACGGCGAACTATCAGATCGATGACGGCGGCACGATGCTGACCTTGGCCGATGCAACCGACCGCGCGCTCAAGAAGTACTTCGCCAAGGACCCCGATACGGCATGGACGGGCCAGACGAGCATGAAGCGCTTCTTCACCTATGACGCGATGCTCAATGCCTTGCTGGGTTTTCCCGCCGGCTTCGGCAGCACGGTGTTCCTCAACGATCACAATCTGACCTTCGGCTACTTCGCGCGCTCGGCCAGCGCGCTGTCCGCCTACAGCGCCTTCGGCCTGACCGATTGGCTGCTCGCCACCAAGTACGCCGACGTGATCGACCAGGTGGTCTACGACGTCGCCAACCCCTTCACCGAGGATGCCATGACCCAGCAGGCCAGCAGTCGCTATTCTTGCAGCGACACGACCTGCGGCGGCCTGTTCAGCGGCACCTTCACCAAGAACAATCGCAAGCTGAACGGCGCGGACAATCCGAGCTTTCCGTTCCAGCGCAACTACGATGCCTTCGGCGGCATCGGCTGGGCCTCGGGCCTGGTGACCGACGGCCGCACCGCGGGACCGAACACGGAATCCGTCTCCGAAGCGCTCAATGCCATGGCGGCTTTCGTGCTGCGCGCCGGCCAGACCAACAACAAGGATCTCTTCGTCGCCTCGCTGGCCCAGTGGGTCACCCAGATCGCCGCGTCGAACGCCTACTGGATGGACATGGACGGCTACTACTCGAGCTTCTCTTCATTCGCGACCATGGCGCAGATGGGCGACTTCGGCACGGTGGTGGCGCCCGGCAGCGTCTCTCAGTCGGATTTCTTCGACGGCACGCGCTCGATCCGCGACAACGTTCCGATCGAGGCGCCCGAGACCACCCCCACCCTGCAGGACCCCGAGGCGCTGCGCGGCATCACGGTCTTTCCCGTCGGGCCGCACTCCTTTTATCTTTCCAAGAACCAGGCCTACACCAAGCATGCCTACAAGGCGGCCCGCGATTATGCCGTGGCCACATCCTTCAACTCCCTTTGGAACGTGATCCTGACCGAGTGGGAGGCAAGCTTCGATCCGGCCAATGCGGCGATCGATCTGAACAATGCCTTTCAGAACCAAATCACCTTTTCCGGTGGCACAAAGACCCAAACCGTCAGCAACAACCAATCGCCGATGAACCTGCAAGATTGCCTCAACGGTAAGGTAACCACGACCACGGGCACCGGCATGCACAAAGTGACCACTCAAGTCTGCAGTAATCTAACGGGCATCAAAAAGATCGGCGGCAACAGTTTTCTGGAGATCTACCGCTGGGTCCATTTCCTCGGCACCTACGGCACGGCCGATTTCGACTACACCGCCAACACGCCGTTCGCCGTCGTGCTCGACAAGTCCGGCACCAAGTCGTTCGTCGCCTACAATCCGACCGGCTCCAGCCAGTCGATCAGCTTTTACCGCAAGGGAGCTGCCGTGACGAACCTGACGGGTCTCTCCTTGGCCGCCAATACGCTTCAGATCTACGACAGCAGCGGCAATCCGCAGCTCGGCGAGACACAGATGCTCAGCGCCGCGGCGGACAGCTTCGTAGAAAGCGGCGCCGGCTGGGGCAACGAAGGGGCCAATCCGCGCTTAAGCGTTGGCTCTGGGCAGGACGGCACTAAGCGCTCCCTGCTCGCCTTCGATGGCGACGCGATCGGCGACTACCTGGCGAGCCATGACCTGACCAGCGCCACTCTGATCCTCACCATCGAGAACAACGATAGCCAGTGGGGCGCCGACGGCCAAGCGATCGAGGCGCGCCCCTTGACCGACGATTTTGTCGAAGGCAACGGCAGCGTCAAGACTCTGCCGGCCGACCAGCAAAACCCGGGCGATGGCCAGGGCGTCACCTGGCGCTGCGCGATCGATGGGGATATCGGCAACAATCTATCGAGCGACTGCGCCGGATCTTGGCGCATTCCAAGAAGCGGCGGGTCCTTGTCCCTGGGCATGGCCGAGCCGGTCCAGGTGACCGATGGTGCCTCCACGGTCATACGCTTCGATATCACCGACGACGTTCTTTCGGGTTACCAGGCCTGGGCGATCAAAAAAGTCGAGGAGATTGGTTTCGGCGAGCTGCTGTTCCACTCTCGCGAGGGCGCGGCCTTGGCCGGCGAGCGCCGCCTGGCCCCGACCCTGGTGCTTTCGGGAACGCCGCTGGATTGAAGCCTAAATCTTCCCGCTGATCTTCATCTGCATCGACACCACCGAGCAGGGGCGATCGCTGGCTGTCCCCTCAAGCGAGGTCGTCCTTGCCTTCTATCAGAAAGTGGTGGCTGACTGAGCCCGCCGTCCGCGCCTTCAAGTGCGGCGCGTAGGACGGGTCGCTCATGAAGGCCTCGGCGGCCTCCTTAGACGGCCACTGGATGATGATGCGCAGCGCGGCCGCTTCGCCCTCGCCTTCAAGTCGCTCGTGGCTGGCGGTTCGCGCCAGGTACCTGCCGCCGTGCTGGGCGACCAGCGCGTTGGCGGGGCCGATGTAGTCCGGGATCCAGTCTTCGCTGGTCGGCGTGACGGCCAAAACCGAGTAGTAGGTCATAGTCAAGATCTCTCCCGTAGCTGAGGTTCCGTGGCGGGTGGCGCTATCTGACAAAGCCGCCGAAGGGCTTTAACCAAAGCGGGGCAAGGGCGGCGTGACGGGCGCGCAGGTCGTCCGGCAGATCGCCAAGATGCACCATGCGGGTCGGCTGCGCGGCGGCGATCCAGCGCTCGGCGTGATTGTCCCAATTGGTGACGTGGATGTGGGCCGATTGGGCGTCCTTGAAACGCTCGTAAACCAGCACGTCGCCCTCGTCCGAGACGTAGTACTGGTAGTTCAGCGTGCCCTCTTCCTTTCGGGTCGCCGCGACGATGTCCTTCATCACGGCCTCGAAGGCGCCGCGCTGTCCCTCATTTATCTTGGCTTCGACGATCCAGCCGAAGTTTTCGAACATGGCGATCTCCTCTTGCTCGCTGCGTTTCCGGTCCGCGTCCAATGATGGGCTCAACTGCAATCTGGCGTTCGAATGTCAGAATAAAAACGGGCCGAATCCCGCTTCTGAATTCGCGGTTCCGATATAATCGAAACCGGCGCATCGGAAGATCGCGACATCGGATTAGGTCCTGCCCAGTCCCATCAGAATCTCCGACAAGCTGTCGGGCGCGCTGATCATGGCATCGTGTCCGGTCTCGATCGGAATGATCCTCCAGCCGTAGTCCCTCGCGCGCGCCCGCGACCACGCCAATGGCGCGTAAAGGGGGGCGTTGCAGACGATGTAACTGCAGAAAAACCCCGCCCCCGGCAGACGCTTTAGCCTCAAGGGCGTGGTGTAGGCGGCTAGCGGCTGCGGCGTTAGATATCGCTTGAGAAAGGCCCATTGGGCTGCGTTCGTGACGCCGAGCGCCGCGCCGCTCGGCACCGGCAGGGTGAGGCCGCCGCTGGTCTCCTCGGCCAAGCGCCGCCGATCGGCGGCGAGCTCGTCGGGCAAGCAGCCGAGCATGCTCTCCGCGTTTTCCAAGAGCGCCGCGTCGAGATAGACGAGCCGCCCGATGCGCTCTGGTGCGCGCTCCGCCACGCCGGAGATCACCGGGCCGGCGAAGCTGTGGCCGACCAGGATCACGTCCCTCAGGTCCTCGAAGATCAGGACATTCGCGACATCCTCGACCGCCGTCTCCAGGGTGTGGCTTCGCGAGATCAGATGGGCGCGCTCGCCAAGACCCGTCAGGGTCGGCGTCACAACGCGGTGGCGATTTGTCTCCAGAATCTCGCGGACCCATCGCCAGCACCAGCCGCCGTGCCAGGCGCCATGAACCAGAACGAAGGTCGACATGCCGTTCCCCTATTTTGGCAAGAAAGGGGAAGCGCCAATTCGCAGTGGCTAGGGCTTGGAAGGATCAAAGGCGTCGCAGAGGATCGCGCGGCCCTCGACGGACCCGAGGCGAAGCCCGATGATCGCCTGATAGGCGGGCGAGTTGTACCATTTCTTGGCCTCGTCCCGGCTCTTGAACTTCAAGATGACCGTCCGGTCGTCATGGCTGTCGCCCTCGACGATCTCGATGTTCTGGTCGACCACCAGAATCTCCGGGTCATAGGCCTGCAAAGACTCCACGGCCTTCGGAAGGTAGTCGCTGTTCAGGGTCTCGGAATCGAGAACCTTGTGACTGAAAATGAAGTAAGCCGCCATTTGTCCTTCCCTCCGCCTCTCGCTTCGCCGCGCCCCGCCCCTATGGTTTTGCAGGCAGGACTTACTTGAACTCCACCAGGATTTCCCGATAGGGCGTCGAGCCGGCGTTGCGCGCCTTGTGCGTGGCCGGAACGCGCAAACCTTTGCCCGGCTCGGAGAGCACCTCGATCTCGTCGCCGATCAGCTTCAGCTCGAAGATCGCCCCGGTCGGCACCTCGACGGTGCCCAGGTCGTTGCCTTGAGCATCGAAGACCTGCAAGGGCGCACCCGAGACCGAGTACCACATGTAATCGTGTTCGTGGGTGTGCAGCTGAGTCTCCTCGCCCGGCGCTAGCTCGAAGTTCCAGACGATCACTCTGTCGTTCTCGAAGACCTTTTCCGTTCCCACTCCGGCCATGTCACGATCTCCCACTTGAATGCGTTGTCGCCACTCTAATACTTGTAAATCACGTGTAAATTACGTAGTTTCGAGTTGATAATTCGGGATATCGATATAATACCATGGAAATGGACAGCCTTCGGCTCTTCGTCCTGGCGGCGGAGAAGCTCAACATCAGCGCCGCCGGCCGGGAACTCGGCATGGGGCCGGCGGTGGCCAGCGCCAAGCTCGCCAAGCTGGAAAGGGCCCTGGGTGCGGACCTGCTGCACCGCTCGACCCGCAAGGTGGCGTTGTCCTTGGAGGGCGCCGAGTTTCTGCCCTACGCCAGGGAGATTTTGGCCCAGGAAGGTGCCGCCCGCGCCGCCTTGGGGCTCGACCGGGCGGAGCCGACGGGCACCTTGCGGTTCGCCGCGCCGAGCAGCTTCGCGCAGCTCTACATCGCGCCGCTGCTGCCGGATTTCTTGGCCCGTCATCCGGGCATCAGCCTCGACCTGCGGCTCTCCGACACCCAGTTCGACCTGATCGAGGGCAGCTTCGATCTGGCCCTGCGCAATCATGCGCTCGAGGACAGCAGCCTCAAGGCACGCAAGCTGGCCGACGACACGCGCATCCTCTGCGCCGCGCCCGCCTATCTGGACCAGATGGGAACGCCCGGGCACCCGAACGATCTGGCCAAGCATCGCCTGGTCGCTTTCAAGGACCAGTCGCCCAAGAAACTGGTCGCCCGCGATGGCGAGGCGGGGCTCTTCGATCCGCGCCAGGCCGGCTGCCGACTGGTGATCGACGACGGTCTAAGCCATAAGATCGCAACCCTGGCCGGCGCCGGGATCTCGAACAACTCGCTCTGGAGCGTTCATCGGGAGCTGGCCGAAGGGTCCCTGGTCCGGGTCCTGCCGGACTACGAGATCGACGACCGGTCGGTGCTCTGGCTGGTCTATCCGAAATCCAACGTCCTCACCGCAAAGGTCCGAACCTTCATGGATTTTCTGCTGGAGGAGATCGGCAAGTCCCCGGCGTGGTCCGAAGGTTAAGATCGCTTGCAGTGGGTTTAAGGTGCAAATGCCTGCCGACCCAAAGCAAGAATCCGAGCTATCGTCGGAATTGAACAAAAGACCGTTTCAGGGCTGATGCACCATGCAACGTTCAGTCAGGCGGCCGTCGGATTGCTCGCCACCGCAAACCCGTGAGAGACGCGGCTGAATACATCGTTCTCACCGCCGGTCCTTGAGCCAATCCCCCAGCCGCTCCGTCGCGGCGACGATCGTCTCAGGCGCGCCAGCGAAGGAGACTCTCAACGTTCGGTGGCCGCGCGCCGGGTCGAAGTCCATGCCCGGCGTCAGGGCGACTCCCGTCTCGGCCAGCACTTGACGGCAAAAGGCCACGGAATCGTTGGTGAAACGGCCCACGTCGGCATAGAGGTAGAAGGCGCCGTCGGCCGGCGCCAAGCGGTCCAGACCGGCTGCCGGCAGAGATTCCAGAAGGTGTTCCCGGTTGCGCGCGTAGTTGGCGACCAGGCCGTCCAACTCGTCCTCGCAATCGAGCGCCGCAACCCCGGCGATCTGAGAGAGCGTCGGCGCCGAGATGAAGAGGTTTTGGCCCAGACACTCGACCGGCCGCACCAAGTCCTCGGGCAACACCATCCAGCCGAGCCGCCAGCCGGTCATGGAGTAGTACTTGGAAAAGCTGTTGATGACGATCGCGTCATCGCTCAGCTCGAGCGCGGAGACCGCCGGATCGCCGAAGGTGATGCCGTGGTAGATCTCGTCCGACACCAGGCGGATGCCCCGCTCCGCGCAGCAGGCGACGATGTCGCTCAGCTCTCGTCGGCCGACCATGGTGCCCGTCGGGTTGGAGGGGCTAGCCAAGATCAGGCCCTCCAAGGGACCGGCGCCATCGATCAGCTCAGGCGTCGGTTGATAGCGGTGTGCCAGATCGCACTCCAGCAGCACCGGCTCCAGGTCGAGCGCGCTCAGGATGTTGCGGTAGGCCGGATAGCCGGGTGCCGCCAGGGCAACCCGGTCGCCCGGGTCGAAGGCCGCCAGAAAGCCGAGCAGAAAGCCGGCCGAGGAGCCGGTTGTCACCACCACACGGACAGGATCCAGCGCGACCCCGTAGCGCCGCCGGTAGAGCTCGGCCAGACCTTGGCGCAGGGGCGCAATGCCGAGCGCGTCGGTGTAGCCGATCAGCTCTTGGTCGAGCGCGGCCTTGGCCGCCTGGCGCACGCGCTCCGGCGCCGGGGTGCCGGGCTGGCCGATCTCCAGGTGCAGCACCTCCGCGCCCGCCGCCTGGCGCTCGTTGGCGGCGCGCAGCACGTCCATCACGATGAACGGCGAGATCGCTCCGCGCGCCGAGGTTTTGAGGGTCATCGGGCGGTCGCCGCCAGGCCATAGCCCCGGGGATCGCTGGCCGCCAGGCAAAGGTCCACGTCGTCGGTCAGCCCGTTGGGGCAGTGGAAGGCGTTGACCCGGCCGATGCGCGCCTTCAGCTCCAGGCGGTGGCCGCGCACCCGCAAGGCCTCGCGCACCGGCTCCGGCACCTCGGCCTCGTAGAGCACCACGTCGGGCGCGCCGCCGTGGTGCAGCCGGGACCGGGCGACCGCCGACTTGGCGTCCTGCTCAAGGGCAAGCAGGCCGAGCAGCACCTGCACCAGGGCGGTCGGCGCCTCGGCGCCGCCGCTGGCCGCGACCGCGCTATAGCCTTCCCCGCTCTCCACGTTGCCGTAGACCGCGACGCTGGGTGCCAGCACGCCGTTGCTCGCCGGCCCGGGCACCGCCGGCATCACGATGCCGGTACCGGGCGCCACCCGGCGCGAGCCGAAGAGGCCGTTGTTGGTAAAGCTGCAGGCGATCGCATTGCCGTATTGGTCGCCGGCCACCAGGCCGGCGCCGTAGGGCACCTCGGCCACCGGATAGGGCGGATTGGGCAGCCGGTCGGCCGGTGTGTGCCGTGCCGGGTCATAGTCGGCCATGACCTGCTCCAGATGGGCCTCGGAGAGGATCTCGGCCGGGTCCGGCGAGGTGCCCAGGGCAAGAAAGCGGTCCCGGTCGGCGAAGGCGCGCATGGCCGCCTCGACGAAGAGATGGGAGGCCAGGCCGATGTTCTCGTCGGCGTAGTCCTCGACCTCGGTCACGAGCTGCCAGAGCTCGGCCGCCAGCAATCCGTTGTCGGCCGGCGGCAGGGAGAAGTAGAGCTCGCGCCGGCCGAACTGGACCTTGGCGGGCGCGCGCACCTCGGGCACCGCCTTCCACAGCTCGTCGACTGTGATCGTCTGGCCGGCCGCGGCGGCGGCCTCGACGAAGCGCCGGGCGAACTCGCCGCTGTAGACATAGCCCGCGCCCTTGACCCGAATGCCCGAAAGCACGCCGCTCAACTCGAACTGCTCGATGCGCTCGCCCTCCTTGGGCAGGGCGCCGTCCTTGGTGCGGTAGAGCGCGCTCAGCTCCGGGTTGGCATCGAGCCAGGGCCGGGCCTCGATCAGATCCTTGGCGAAGGCGCGGCTGACCTCGTGTCCGAATCGCGCCAGGCCCTCGGCCGGGATCACCACCTCGGACCAGCGTATGATGCCGAGGCGGGCGTGCAGGGCCGCCATGGCCCGGGGGCCCAGCGGCAGCACGCCGCCCGACGGCCCGGCCTGGGGCAGAAACTCGATCAGGCTGGCCTCTTGGGCCTGGCTGTCGAGGGTCAGGCAGACCCCGCCGCCAGCCAGGCTGACCCGCGAGGGCAAGGTCACGGTCATGGTGAAGTACATGGCGACCGCGGCGTCGACCGCGCTGCCGCCGTTGCCGATGATGTCCCGGCCGATCACCACCGCGCGCGGCTCGTCGGCCGCCACCACGCCGGCAAAACCCTCGACCAGGCCGACCACCGGCACCTCGTCGTCGCCGCACGCGGCTGTCACCAGGCCGAGGGCGAGCAGGCCCGCCAGGCCGCGAAAAAGGGGTCTTGGTTGACCCCGCGTCGAGCTCTTGATCACAACGCGCCCCTGTCTGGTTTGCTTTTTCCTTTGGTTGCTTCGGCTAGCTTTATTGTCCGCGGCCGGCCAAGACGCAAGCCCCGGGGCAAGACCGGAAAATTCACCGCCCTGCATCCAAAGCCGGAAGCGGCTCGTAGAAGGGGTATATCGGCAAGCGCGAAGTGACGTGACCCGGTGGCGCTCAAAAAACCCTGAGGCCGCCAACGCTCGAAGTGCGCCCCGATTTCAACCTATCCCGGCGGGGCGTCCCGCCAAGCAACCAAAGGAAGAAACCATGAAGTTCCGAACCTTGGCCTCGGCACTCGCCATGAGTACAGCCGTCACGGCTGTGCTGCCGGCCTTGCCGGCCCAGGCCGCGAGCCACCGCGAAGCCCCGATGATCGCGATGGACCCCTCGGCCGACATCACCGACGTCTATGCCTTCGTCAGCTACGACGAGGAGAACCTGGCGCGCGCGCCCGAAGACCGCCGGGTTACATTCATCATGAACGTAATCCCAGGTCAGGATCCGGGCGACGGGCCGAACTATTTCAATTTTTCCGATGAAGTGCTTTACGAGATTCACATCGACAACGACAAGGACGGCGTCGCCGACGACGTCACCTATCAGTTCTCCTTCGAGACCGAGAGTCGACCGGTGTTCGGCACCCGTGACACGCCGCTCGCCTATGTGGGCAATCCGGCGCTCGCCGCCGCCGGCCTCGGCGGCATCACGGCGCTCGACGGGCCGGGCTCGGAAGGCATGGCCCAGCGCCAGACCTATCGTGTCACCGAAGTGCGCGGCAAGCGGTCGGTCGAGCTCTTCTCGGCGGACAACTTGGTCGCCGTGCCCTCCAACGTCGGACCGGCGACCATGCCGGACTACGAGGATCTGGCTGCTCAAGGCATCTACCAGGAAAGCGGCAGACGGGTGTTCGCCGGTCAGCGCGCCGAGACCTTCTACATCGACCTGGGCGCAGTCTTCGACACTGTCAACCTGCGCCGTCCGGTGCCGGCCCTGAGTGTGGAAGAAGACTTCAACGACTTTGTCGATCCCTTCGGCGTCAACCGCTTTTCCGGCTTCAACGTCCACACCATCGCGATCGAAGTGCCGATCTCCGAGATCACGGTGGACGGCAAATCCTTCGAAGAGACCGCGGTGCCGGTGATCGGCATGTACGCCAGCACCAGCCGGCGGGCGATCCGCAACTTCACGGCCAATGGCAAGACCCAGGCCAACGGCCCGTTCCGCCAGATCGCGCGCATGGCCAATCCGCTGTTCAATGAACTGCTGATCGACACGCCCTTCAAGGACCAGTGGAACGCCTCCGAGCCCGAGGACGAGGCCCAGTTCCAGCCGCTGTTCCAGGATCCGACCCTGGCGACCGCGCTCAACCTGATCTTCGGCCTCGGCGTGCCGGCTGCCCCGCGCACGGACTTGACCTCGCTGCTGCTCAAGTACCAGGGCCAGCCCTTGAACGGCACCGACTGCGGCGATCCCTGCTCTGAGCTGCTGCGCCTCGACCTCCGGACGACACCGACACCGGCCGAGCAGCAAAGCCGCCTGGGCCTGGCCTTGAGCGGCGGCGCCGACCTCAACGGTTGGCCCAATGGCCGGCGGCCGAACGACGACGTGACCGACATCGCGATCCGGGTCGTCGGCGGCTCGCTCTACGCCAACGCTCGCATCGGCGACGGGGTCAACGGGCTGCAGGATGCGCCCGGCGCCGGGACCGATGACGGGCCAGGCTACGGCGAGGTGCCGGGCAACCTGCTCGACACCACGGCGAACGGCATCGCAAAGGAGTTCCCCTTCCTGCCGACGCCCCACGACGGGCGCAACCGGCAGCACGTCGACTGCGACGAAGAAGGCGCCAACTTCTGCGACGAGCCGATCGTCAGCGAAGGCTCCTAATGCCTCGGGGGAGGGCGTGCCGCAAAGGCGCCCTCCCCGCCTCTTCTTTCGGGAGCTACCCCATGACCCGCTTGTCCTGCCTGTTGATCGCCCTGAGCACCTTCTTGTCACCTAGTGTTGCTTCGGCCGAGCCCTATCTGCCCAGCGACGAGTCCCAGGTGCTGGAGCGCCTGCCAGAGGCCCCCGCCTCGGCCCTGCGCCAACGTCTGTCGCAAGATCCGACAAATCTCGGATTGGCCGTGGAGCTTGCCCAAAGTTACATCAGCGCCGCCCGGGCCGAAGGCGACCCACGATACAACGGCTATGCCCAGGCGGCGCTTTCGCCCTGGTGGCAGGACGCCGCGCCACCGATCCCGGTGCTGGTCCTGCGCGCCACCCTGCGCCAGAACCGCCACGACTTCGCGGCCGCCCTGGCCGATTTGGACCAGGTTTTGGCCCGTCGCCCCGACCATTCCCAAGCCAGGCTGACCCGCGCGGTGATCCTCCAGGTCCAGGGCCGCTATGGCGAGGCCGCCACGAGCTGCCGCTACCTGCGCGGCCTGGTCGCCGCCACCTGCGCGGCCGAAAGCGCCAGCCTGAGCGGCCGTCTGGACGACTCCTACGAGGCCCTGCGCCGCGCTTTTCAAAGCGCCGGTTCCAGCGCGCCGCCGGAGATCCGCCTCTGGGGGCAAACCGTGCTGGCCGAGATGGCCGAGCGCCGGGGCGATGGGCAGTCGGCCGAGCGGCACTTCCGGACCGCCTTGGCGCTGGGCCTGCCCGATGCCTACTTAATCGGCGCCTACAGCGATTTTCTGCTTGCCCAAGACCGCGCCGATGAGGTGCTGGACCTGATTCCCGAAGCGCCGCGCCCCGACGGCCTGCTGCTGCGCCGGGCGCTCGCCGAACGGGCGCTCGGCCGGCCGCCGATGCTGGCCGCCCTCGAGGCCCGCTTCGCCGCCAGCCGGCGCCGGGGCGACAGCGCTCACCAGCGGGCCGAGGCGCGCTATCGCCTGGATCTGCTGGGCCATGCGGAGGCGGCGCTCACCCTCGCGCGCGACACTTGGCGGGTTCAGCGCGAGCCTTGGG
Organism: Pseudomonadota bacterium; assembly: GCA_039029395.1. GTDB lineage: Bacteria > Pseudomonadota > Alphaproteobacteria > Kiloniellales > JAKSDN01 > JBCCGG01. Next base: position 52,001 of record JBCCGG010000037.1, read on the forward strand.
ACGCCCGTCTGCTGCTCCGCGCCGCGCTCGCAGCCGGTCGTCCCGAGGCTGCGCGCGAGGTGCTCGCCTGGCTCGAGGCCACGGGCCTGGAGGACGTCCGCCTGGCGGCCCTGGCCGCGCGTTTGAAGGCGCCCGCGTCATGATCCGCGCCCTCTTGATCTTGGCGCTCTGCGCTTTCGCCCTGCCGGCCGCGGCCCATAAGCCGAGCGACAGCTACCTGAGCCTCTCGGTAACCGACAACGCTCTCGAAGGGCGCTGGGACATCGCTCTCCGCGACCTGGAACACGCCATCGGGCTCGATAAGGACCAAGACGGCCGCCTGACCTGGGGCGAGGTCAAGGCCGGGCACCAGGCAATCGCCGCCTATGCCTTTGCCCGCCTGACGATCGAAAGCGACGAAGGCGCCTGCCCCCTCGTGCCCGGTTCGCAGCTGATCGAGGACCACAGCGACGGCGCCTACAGCGTGCTGCACTTCACCTCCACTTGTCCGGGTGCGCAGAACGGCTTCTCGCTGGACTACCGGATGCTGTTCGATCTCGACCCTTTGCACCGGGGCCTTTTGCAGATTCAGCAAGCTGGAACAGTGACGACCGCTATCCTGTCCCCGGAGAATTCAAGCACGGGCTGGAGCGCCGAACGCGCCTCGCCGCTCGCCACGCTAACCCAGTTCCTGGTCGAAGGGGTCTGGCATATCTGGATCGGCTTCGACCATGTGCTGTTCCTGGTCACGCTGTTGTTGCCGGCGGTGCTGCGCCGCACGGCCGAGGGCTGGCAAGCGGTGCCGTCCCTGAAGGCCGCGCTTTGGCCCGTGGTCAAGGTGGTGACCGCCTTCACACTGGCCCATTCGATCACTCTCAGCCTGGCCGCGCTCGGCGTGGTCAACCTGCCGAGCCACCTGGTGGAATCGGTGATCGCCGCCTCGGTGGCACTTGCCGCAGTCAACAACGTCTGGCCGATCGTCACCCGGCGCCTGTGGCTCGTCGCCTTCGGCTTCGGCCTGATCCACGGCTTCGGCTTCGCCAGCGTGCTGGCCGATTTGGGCCTGCCGTCAAGCGCGCTTCTGTGGGCCCTGGCCGGCTTCAACATCGGCGTCGAGCTGGGTCAGCTGGCGATCGTGGCGCAGGTCGTACCGTTGCTTTATGCGATCCGCAGCGCCCCGCTCTACGGCCGCGTGGCGCTGCCCGCCGGCTCCCTGGCGATCGCCGCGCTCGCTCTGGTCTGGCTCGTCGAGCGCAGCGGACTCGCCTAGGCATGGCGCGGCCGGATGACAGCCCCCATCTGGCCGGCCTGCTGCTGGCGACCAGCCGGGGCGACCAGGCGGCCTTCGCCGAGCTCTACCAGGCGACCAGCCCCCGGCTCTTCGCGGTGGTCCTGCGCATCGCCCGGCGCCGGGACCAGGCCGAGGAGCTGCTCCAGGAGACCTACCTGAGGATCTGGCGCGAGGCCGGCGGCTATCAAGCCAACCGGGGCGCGCCCATGGCCTGGATGGTGACCATTGCCCGCAACCGGGCGCTCGACCGTTGGCGCAAGGAGGTCCGGCGGCCCGCGGCCGAGGCGGCCGAGCCGGCCGAGATGCTCGATTGGGGCGACCTGAACGGCGACACCCGAGATCTGCGCCACTGTCTGAGCGGCCTGGCGCCGGCCCAGCGGGACGCGATCCTGCTGGCCTACATCGAAGGCTACACCCACGACGAGCTGGCGCGCCGGCTGAAATCCCCGCTTGGGACCATCAAGAGCTGGATCCGACGGGGCCTGCTGCGCCTGCGCGAATGCTTGGAGCAATGACCATGGAAAGCGCGAAGCAAGAAATCCTGGCCGCCGAATTTGCCCTCGGCACCCTGAGCGACGGCCTGCGCCAGAAGGCCGAGGCCCTATTGGTGCGCGACGCCGCTTTTTCCCGGCGGGTCGAGCGCTGGAGCGAACGCTTCGCCGTGTTGGCGCTCGCCCTGCCACCGGTCGCCCCGCCGGCCGAGCTGTGGCGGCGGATCGAGGCCCAGATCACCCAACGGGTCATCAGCCCGCAGCGCGCCCAGCCCTGGCGCTGGCTGGCCATTGCCGCGACCAGCGTGGCCGCGGCGCTCGGCCTCTATCTCCTGGCCGTCGCCCTGCCCCAGCCGGCCGCGCCGCGCCTGATCGCGACTTTGAGCGGCGCGGCCGGGGCGCCGGCCTGGCTGGTCACCATCGACCAAGACCACGCCCTGACCGTCCGGCCCCTGGCCCAGGTCGGCCGGCCCGGCAAGGCGCTGGAGCTCTGGGTCGTGCCACCCGACGGCCGGCCCCGCTCTCTCGGCCTACTGGCGGCCGACGGCAAGACCGATCTGGCGGCACCGGCGATCCTGCAAGCCATCGCCCCGCAAGATCTGCTGCTCGCGGTCAGCGCCGAGCCGCCCGGCGGCTCGCCGACCGGCCAGCCAACCGGGCCAGTGCTTTACACGGGCAGCCTGGTGGCGCTGGCGGACTAGCGGCCGCCAATGCGGGGTGATAGGAATTGCCGCGCCATGATCCCGATCCCCGATTCGGCCGAAGAGGTCACCGCCGATTGGCTGACCGCCGTGCTGCAAGACACCGGGGTGATCGACGGCCGGGTCGCCCAGGTCGAGAGCGAGCACTTCGGCGAAGGCGTCGGCATGATGAGCTTCATGCTGCGCTGCCGGCTCGGCTACGAGGGCCCGAGCAGCCGCGCGCCGACCTCTCTGATCGTCAAGCTGGAGCCCAAGGGCGCGGTCTACCGGGACTACATCGAGACCTGGCACGGTTTCGAGCGGGAGATCCGCTTCTATCAAGAGGTCGCCCCGCAGGCGCGATGCCGTGTCCCGGCTTTTTATCATGGCGCGAGCGACGAACAGCGCGCGGTGATCGTCCTGGAGGATTTGGGCCACCTGCGCGTGGTCAACCAGGTCCGGGGCCTGCGTGACCGGGAGACCGTCGCCGCCGTACGCCAGATCGCTCGCTTGCATGGCCGCTATTGGGACAGCCCGGCGTTGGTGCGCCTTGACTGGTTGCCGCGCGACGAGCCCCGCCTGACCTTGAGTTACGAAGAGACCTGGGACGAATTCGAAGCGGTCTACGGTCTTAGGATCGGCCCGGCGGCCGTCGATCTGGGCCGGCGACTGGCCGGCTCGCTCGACTGGTTGCGGGCCGAGATAGCGTCGCGGCCCCACACGGTCTGCCATGGGGATCTGCGCGCCGACAACATCTTCTTCGGCCCGGACGGCAGCGACGATGCGGCGGTGATCTTCGACTGGCAGGTCTGTGTCCAGGCCTTCGGTGCCCTCGACCTCGCCCGGCTGCTCGGCGGCAGCGAGCCGGCGGCGGAGCGGGCCAGCCACGCAAACGAGGTCTTCGCCGCCTGGCACGACACGCTGCTGAACGAAGGCGTGACTGGCTACGACCGCGCGGACGCCTTCGCCGATCTGCGCTTAGGCGTGCTGGTCAATCTCTGCACGCCGGTGCGGATTCTCTCGATCTGGGGCGCAGATGCCCCCGGCCGCAAGGGCCAGTTGCTCGACGCCCTGGCGACACGCATGTTCGCGCTCGCCATGGAGGTCGATGCCGGCGCGCGCCTGCCACCGTGATCGACGCCCACGCCCATGTGTGGCGCGCCGGCTCCCTGCAGATCCAGTGGCTCGACACGCCGCCGGTCGCCGGCGATCCCCGCTGGGCGCCCCTGCGCGCCACCTTCTCGCCCGAGATGCTGCGGGACCTGCTGGCGGCCGAAGGGCTCGAGGCCGCCGTGCTGGTCGAGGCGGCCGATGCCTTGGAAGAGACCGAGGCGCTGCTCGCCATCACCCGAGCCCACGACTGGGCGCTGGGCGCGGTCGGCTGGCTGCCGCTCGCCGAACCGGCGGCCTTCGCGGCGGGCCTGGCGCGCTATGGCGACAACCCAGGCCTGGTCGGTTTGCGCCACATGATCCATGGTGAGGCAGATCCCAACTGGGTGCTGCAGACTTCCGTCGTCGACAGCCTCCGGCAGCTCGGCGCCGCCGGCCTCGCCTTCGACTACGTGGGGGTCTCACTGGATCATTTGGACAGCCTGGCCCGGCTCGCCAATGCCTGCCCGGACACCACGATCGTGCTCGACCACCTGAACAGCCCACCCATCGCCGAGGGCCCTTTCCAGCCCTGGGCTGCGCGCCTGAGCGCGGCGGCCGAACGGCCCAACGTGGTCGCCAAGGTCTCCGGCCTGGAGATCTGCTCGACATGGCGTGCCTGGCGTGCCGCCGATTGGCGGCCTTACCTGGATCTTGCGCTCCGAGCTTTCGGGGCCGAGCGCCTGATGCTCGGCAGCAACTGGCCGGTCTCGACCCTCTCGGCCAGCTACGCCAAGACCTGGGCGGCACACCGGGCGTGGCTCGCCACACTCTCCGAAAGCGAGCAGGCGGCGGTCGCCACGGGCACGGCGCGGCGGGTCTACGAACGCGGCGCTTGAGCTGGCCGAGCCTCGCTCGAGCAAGCGAATTTGATTATGCAGTTCTTGAAAAAGGAAACTGGTGGCAGTGGATAGAGGATATGACTGGCCCGGGTCCCATCATTTCGTGGGACATGATACCCTCGCACGATGAGACCGCGACGCCGCAATCCAACCGACGGCTTGATCGGAAACCTTCAGCGAGTCTGGCGCAAGCTTGGACCCTTCACGCGACTGGCTGCCGTTGCATGCTGGGTAGGTGTCCCTTGGCCGGCGGCGGCCGACTCTCGGGCCGATCTGATTTGTCCTGAGACGGCGGAACGGCAAGGCACGCACAATGAATGCCCCTGCAAGGTCGGTTGGAAACCGACCGACGAGCAGCTTGCGGGCATTCTGCGGAGCCACGAGCTTTGGCTCGAGCAAGGCGGCCTTCGCGATGCCTCTATCCCCGGCCAAGCCTTGCTGTGCAACGGCGACCTGGTGGCGGCGGAGCTTAGCGGCACTGAGCTCAGCGGCGCGCGGCTCGATGGCGCGAGGCTCAGCTACGCGCGGCTGGAGCGCGCCAACCTAAATGGCGCCAATCTCGCCGGTGCGGACCTTCGATCGGCGCAACTCAAGCACGCACGTTTGTCTCTGGCGAACCTGGAGAACGCCGATCTCGGCGGGGCGGATCTCGAAGGCGCCCTCTTGGAATCGACGATTGTTACCGACGCCCATCTTGCTTTCGCCTCACTAAAGGGCGCGCGCTACGCGCCGGCGTCTCTCCCGCCCGACAGCCACGTGGAGAGAATCGAGGGGCTGGCCAGCGTTGTGCTGTCCCCTGGAAAGCAAAGCGGTCTGGTTCAGCTTCGCGAGCTTTTTCGGCAGGCGGGTCTAAGGGACCTGGAACGAGAGGCCACCTTCGCGATCGAGCACAACATGGCAGAGCACGCGCGCCGGCTCGGCGGCCTGCCAGATCAGCTTGTGGGCTGGCTAAAGCTTGTGTTCTTCGAA
>JBCCGG010000038.1:0-57350 GCA_039029395.1 Pseudomonadota bacterium
AGAGGAAAAAGTTGACCATCCCGGCGGCGGGCCGGGCGCGCACCAGGAGGCTGCCGCCAGGCCAGGCGACCACGGTCTCCTCGGCGCCGTCGCTGAACACAAGCGTGTCCCCGGGTCTAAGGGCGGCGGTCAGGTCCATGGATCAAGTCCGTGCTGGCGTTTCCTCGGAAGGCTTGCGAATAATGTGCGGTCGAACAAAGGAGGCTGCAAGGCGCATGGACCAGGCCACCCCAAAGAGTGTCGGCGACCGTCAGGCCAAGGCCTTCCGCTTTTTCGACAATCGGGAAAAGTACCTCATGTTCGTCACCACCTGCTCGGAGAAGGAGGAGGTGGCGGCGCGCATCGGCCGCCAGATGAGCGAGCTCCAGCCGGGCGGCGCGGCGCTCCGGGTGTTCGACGCCGGGGTCGGCGATGGCACGGTGATGAGCCACGTGCTGCGCGAGCTGCACTGCCGCTTACCCCATGTGCCCTTCCTGGTGGTCGGCAAGGAGATCTCCATGGAGGACGTGCGCCTGACCCTGGAGAAGCTGCCCGACCGATTCCACGAGCACCCGGAGATGGTCGTAGTGCTGACCAATCTCTATTACAGCGAGGCGCCCTGGCTGACCCCCAACAGCCCGGCCGCGGCCCGGCGCCTGGCCTGGAAGACGGTCGCCTTGGAGGGCGATAGCAGCCACGGCTTTGGGAAGCAAATCAGGGCATTACGACCGTTTCTTGCGGAAAGCTGGCAAGTCAAGAAATCGGCCGCCACGGGCAATCCTCTTTACGAGAGCCCGGCGGTCCTGGTTCTCTACCGGCGCGACCGGCAGTTCATCCTGGACCCAGTGTTGCCCCAGGTGGGCGGCTACCGTGAAGGCTTCGATCTGGTGATCGCCTCCCAGCCTTACCGCTCGCGCATGCCGGCCCCGTTCAAGGTGAAGAACGTGATTGCGCCGCTCTCTCGGGCGCTCGCGCCGGGGGGCCAGCTGATCACGATCCAGTCCTATGGCGAGGATCCTGGCATGGAGATCATCAACGAGATCTGGCCCGGCGCCCAACCCTTCCGGACCGGCCGGCGCGAGCTGGTCGAGGCCGCCCGGCAGACGCTCGACCAACCGGGCGATCAGGACCTGGAGCTGTCGGCGCTGGCCGACCCGGACTCGATCTTCCGCTATCACCTGCACACCCTGCCCAACGAGATCGGCCTTTCGATCGGCACTTCGACCCTGCTGGCCGCCTGGAACGCGGCGATCTACGTGGCCCAGATCGAGGACGACCGCCTGGGCGAGGCCATGGCCGGAGCCGGCTATTTGGAGGCGACCCGGACCGTGCTCGCGCGTCGCGGCGGGCTCTGGTTCAACGACGAGAGCTTCCTGGTGCGCCGCAAGCGCGCCTGAAGGGAAAAGGGCCGCCATGACCGAGCTGCTCTTTATCCTGATCCCGATCGCGCTGCTGGACAGCACCTCGATCATTCCGCTCTGCATCGTGCTTCTGATCGTGCTGCTGAGCGGGCCGGGCCCTTTGATCCGCTCTTCGATGCTCATTGCAGGTATCTTCGTGACCTATCTGGCTTGCGGCCTTCTGATTCTGTTCGGGCTGGACAGCCTGTTCGACGCCCTGGAAGCCTATGCCATGCGGGTCTGGCAAAACCCGAATGCCTGGGAGCTGCTGTTCCAGATCTTGGTCGGCCTGGTGCTGTTGGCGGTCGCCTGGCGCATGACCCGCAAGACGCCCAAGTCCGCCGACAAGCCGGCCACCGCGGGCATGACCGGGACCCAGGCCTTCACCGCCGGGGTCGGGCTCACCATCGTCGGGCTGCCCGGCGCGGTGCCTTACTTCGGGGCGATCAACCTGATCATTCGCGACGAGCTGACCTTCGCCCAGGAGATTGTCGCGCTGGTCGTCTACAACATCTTCTTCGTCGTGCCGCTGGCCGCCATCGTGGTGCTGCGCCAGGTCATGGGCGAGGCCAGCCAAAGCCTGCTCGAGCGAGTCCGGGCGGTCTTCGACACCTGGGGCACACGGGTGGTGATCGCGCTCATAGTGGCGCTCGGCGCGGTCCTGGTTGCCGACGGCCTCGGCTGGTTCCTGGGGTATCCGCTGATCCCGGTGTAGTCGCTTGAATTGATGATAGGAAGACACGGCCTCAAGTGCACGGTTCTCCTATTCCGTGAGATTGGGTAGTGTCGCCGTTACGTCCAGGAGTATGAGTATTTGCGGAGCTGACAACAGTATGAAGTACCAAATCATGTACATCGAACCCAAGGCTGGGATTGCGGCATTGGAAGCGAACATTGGCAAGGTCTGCTTTTCTAAAACCGGCAAAACTTTGAAATACAATGGTCGAGCGTTTCAATCCCTAAAGGGATTAGGATACAAAGCGAACTACGTCGATGTTGAAACCGGTGAACACTATTGGATATCCGGTTGCCGAAAAGATGGGAATGACGGCCTTTATAAGATCACTGTTTTCGTGGATGAGGACATTCGAAAGGAGTATTGGACGGACATTCGCAGTATTCCGGAGCGAAGCGACCAGGCCTCTTTCACATCAAACGGAAAGCACCAAGCCGGAGGTAAAGAGCCCAAGAACAAGCGTGAGCATGTGTAAAGCGGCCCTGTCCTCGTAAGCCCGAGAGCGCCTGACGGAAGAGGAATGGGGCCAGATGATTGAGCTGCTGGTCATCCTGACGCCGATCGCGCTGATCGACAGCACCTCGATCGTTCCCCTTTGCATCGTGCTGCTCTTGGTGCTGCTGAGCGGGCCGGCGCCTTTGATCCGCTCATCGATGCTGTTGGCGGGGACCTTCGTGACCAACTTGGTCTGCGGTCTCTTGATCCTCTTTGGCCTGGGCAGCCTGTTCGAGGTCCTCGAGGCCACGGCTATCCGGGTCTGGAAGCATCCGAATGCCGAGGAGCTGATCTTTCAGATCTTGCTTGGCCTGTTGCTGATCGCCTTCGCCCGGCGCATGGCGCGGAGCAGGGGAGGCGGCGCCGGCAAGGAGGTCGCCAGTGGCATGACCGGCACTCAAGCCTTCACCGCCGGCCTTGGTCTGACCATTGTTGGAATGCCGGGCGCGGTGCCCTATTTCGGCGCGATCAACCTGATCCTTCGTGACCAGCTGCCCGTGGCCCAGTCGCTCGGCGCCCTGGTGTTCTACAACCTGGTCTTCCTCGCGCCGCTCATCGCGCTGGTCACCCTGCTCTTGATCCTGGGTGCGCGCGGCCAAAGCCTGCTCGAGCGCGTCCGGGCCCAGGTCGAGCGCTGGGGCAGGCGGATCGTGATCGCGCTTCTCGCCGTGCTCGGCGTGGTCCTGGTCGCCGACGGCGTCGGCTGGTTCCTTGGCACTCCACTGATTCCGGTCTAGATCCTTGCCGTCTCGAGCGCGCCCCTTGACCTGGACGCGGGGGACCGGGAAGATCGCCCCTCAGGGCGAATCGTGGGCGAGGGGGCCCCAGTGATCAGCGGGTTTTTCATTGAGCGGCCGATTTTCGCCTCCGTGATCGCCATCATCATCACGCTGGCCGGCGCGGTTTCCTACGTTTTCCTGCCGGTCGCCGAGTTCCCGCCGATCGCGCCGCCGACGATCGAGGTTTCGGCGAGCTACACCGGCGCCAATGCCGAGGTGGTCGAGGCCGCGGTCACGACACCGCTCGAAGAGCAGATCAACGGCGTTGAGGGCATGACCTACATGTCCTCGAACAGCGCCAACGACGGCTCCTCGACGATCACAGTCACCTTCGATATCGGCTACGATTTAGACATCGCCGCGGTCGACGTCCTCAACCGGGTCGAGACCGCGCGCGCCCAGTTGCCAGAAGAGGTCGTGCGCGCCGGCATCTCGGTGACCAAGCAGACCAACGATCTCACCATCGTGCCAAACGTCTATTCGCCGGACGGCAAGTACGATGATCTTTTCATCTCGAACTACGTCTACATCCGGGTCCAGGACGTGCTCAACCGCCTGCCCGGGGTCGGCGATCTGTTGATCTTCGGCCAGCGCAAGTTCGCCATGCGGGTCTGGCTCGACCCCGCCAAGATGGCCAATCTGGGCATCACCGCGGAGGAGGTGACCGACGCGATCGCCTCCCAAAGCCAAGACACCGCGACCGGTATGATCGGCCAGCCGCCGACCCCGGAAGGCCAGGAGTTCCAGTACACCCTGACCACCCTGGGGCGGCTCGAAGCGGCCGAGGAGTTCGGCGATATCATCGTGCGCGCCGGCAGCGGCGGCGAGATCGTGCGCATTAAGGACATCGGCCGGGTCGAGCTGGGCGCCGAGTCCTACGATGAATCCGCCAATGTGAGCGGCACGCCGGCCCTGCCGATCGGCGTCTTCCAACGCCCGGGCACCAACGAGATAGAGCTGGCCAACCAGGTCCAAGCGGCCATGGCCGAGCTCGCCGAGCGCTTTCCGCCCGGCCTGACACACGACATCATTTACGACACCACGCTGTTCGTGCGCGCCTCGATCCACGAGGTCTTGACCACGCTCTCGATCGCGGTCGGCCTGGTGGTCTTGGTGATCTTCTTCTTCCTGCACGGCGTGCGCGCAACCCTGATACCGGTAGTCGCGATCCCGGTTTGCCTGGTCGGCGCCCTGGCGGCGCTGTTCGCGCTCGGCTTTTCGATCAACACGCTCACCCTGTTCGGCATGGTGCTGGCGGTCGGCCTTGTGGTCGACGACGCGATCGTCGTGGTCGAGAACGTCTCGCGCCACCTGGAGGAGCACCCCGGAATCGACCCCAAGGAGGCCGCGCGCAACGCCATGGCCCAGGTCACCGGCCCGATCGTCGCGACATCGCTGGTGCTCATGGCGGTCTTCGTGCCGGTCGCCTTCACGCCGGGGGTGACCGGTCAGTTCTATCGCCAGTTCGCGCTGACCATCGCCTGCGCGGTCGGCATCTCGGCCTTTTTGGCGCTCTCCCTGAGCCCGGCGCTCTGCGCCGCCCTGCTGCGCCATCATGAGGGCCCGCGCAATTGGCTATCGCGCAAGTTCGACGCCGGTTTCAAGCGCCTGACCGGGGCTTACGAGAAAACCGTCGGCTGGGTCAGCCGCTTTTGGGTCGTGATCATGACCGGCTTCGTGGCGCTTCTGGCCGCAACCGTCTACATCTTCACCGTGCTGCCGACCGGCTTCATCCCCGAGGAGGATCAGGGCTACCTGATCGTCTCGGTCAAGGCGCCCGAGGGCACCTCTCTGGAGCGCACCGAGGAGATCGTCAAGCGGATCCAGAAGCTGATCCTGGACACGCCGGGCGTAAAGGAGATGCCGACCTTCGCCGGCTTCGATCTCATCACCGGGACCTCGGCGCCCAATGTCGCCTCCATGTTCCCGGTGATGAAGCCGTGGGACGAGCGCACGGCGGCGGACGAACAGCTGTTGACGGCGATCCTGCCGTCGATCCAGGCCAAGCTGGCCGCGGTGCCCGACGCCATCGCGGTCGCCTTCAACCCGCCGCCGATCATGGGCCTCAGCACCACCGGCGGCTTCCAGTTCGAACTCCAGGACTACGAGGGCGGCAAGCTTTCCGAGCTCGAGAAGGTGACCAACCGAGTGATCGAGGAGGCCCGAAAAAGGCCCGAGCTGACCGGTCTTTTCACCACCTTCTCGGCCGACACGCCGACCTACTTCGTCGACATCGACCGCACCAAGGCGCTCAGCCAGGGGATTAGCCTGAACTCTATTTTCACCGCTTTGCAATCCTATCTCGGCGCTTATTATGTGAACGATTTCAACAAATTCGGGCGCGTTTTTCGGGTTTTTGTTCAGGCTGAGGGCGACCAGCGAAATAAGATCGAGGACGTCTCCAACCTCTATGTGCGCAATGGCGCTGGGGACATGGTGCCCTTGAGCTCGGTGGTCACCCTCAAACCACAGCTGGGCGCGCGCATCGTCAGCCACTACAATCTTTTCCGGGCAGCGGCGATCATGGGCGCGGCGGCGCCGGGCTTCAGCTCGAACCAGGCGATTCAGGCCATGGAGGAGGTCGCGGCCAACGTACTGCCCGAATCCATGGGCTATGAATGGACCGCAACCGCCTATCAGGAGCTCAAGGCGGGCAACGTGGCGCCGTACATCTTCGCACTTGCTCTGGTCATGGTGTTTCTGTTCCTGGCAGCCCAGTACGAGAGCTGGGCCATGCCCTTCATGGTCATCCTGGCGGTGCCGTTGGCGATCTTCGGTGCGCTCGGTGCCCAGTGGCTGCGCGGTCTGGACAACGACATCTACACCCAGGTTGGTCTCGTCATGCTGATCGGCCTGGCGTCGAAGAACGCGATCCTGATCGTCGAGTTCGCCCGGCGCCGGCGCGACGAGGATGACATGTCGATTGAGATGGCCGCCATGGAAGCGGCGCGGGTCAGGCTGCGGCCGATCCTGATGACCGCCTTTGCCTTCATCTTGGGCGTGCTGCCCCTGGTGCTGGCCACGGGCGCCGGTGCCAACGCCCGCCATTCGCTGGGCACCGCGGTTTTCGGCGGCATGTTCGCGGCGACCCTGCTCAGCCTTTTCGTGGTGCCGGTCTTCTATGTGCTGATCGAGCGCATGCGGGAGAAGCTGCTGGGCAAGGACAAGGCAACGAAGATGTAAGCGGCCATGGGGCAGCCGGCGGACACACAGCCCGTTGAGGCACTCTGCCGCCTCTATTTAGCGGCCATGGAAAGCGGCGACCTGGACGGCCTGCTGGCGCTTTTCACCGAAGACGCGACGGCGACCTCGCCGATCTTCGGGGCCCAGCCGGTGCGCGACTTCTATACCTACGTGATGCGCGCCACCAGCGGACGAACGATGGCCCTCAAGACGGTCTTCCTCGGCGCCGGCCAACCCCGACGGGCGGCGGTTCACGTGGCCTACACGCGCACCGTCGGCGACGGCACGCCGGCCACAGTCGAGGCGGTCGATGTCTTTGAGCTCAACGAGGACCTCAGCAGGTTCGTCGCGGTGACGATCATCTACGACACGGCGCCGGTGCGGAAGGATTTTGAATGAGTGGGGGCACATTGTGTGCCGCCACAAAGCGCCCTTCAGGTCATCATGAGCGGTGTGCACGAGGCGGTCTCCAAGTCAATGATCTTCGACCAGCGGAGCTGGCGCCCTTCGGGTGTCATAGACTTGGAGACCGCCTCATGCGGTTTGGCAATCATGACCTGAAGGGCGGGGTAGGGCGCTGGAAGAGAGGTTGGCGAAGGCTGTGGCGTGGTGATCCGACCTGGTGGTAGGATGCTGGTCTTTATGACCAGCAAATTATCGGATCTCGGACATTGCCACGCGCCACTAGCTCCACATTGACGAAAGTGTCCCGGCTTTGAGCGAGAGCAACCAAAGCAGCGACACGGTCGCCATGGCGACGGCGATCGCCGATTGGTGCGAGGAACGCGCCGCAGCGCTCGGGCGCGACGCGGCCCGGCAGTTTCGACTGATTGTCGGGATCGTGGTGGTTGGCCTGGCGCTCTTGCTGGTCTTGCCGCCCTTGATCGGCCAGATCGACTTTCTGACCGCCCGCCTGTTCGGCGGCGCGCCGCCGATCGAGGCGCTCGAGAACGCCGAGCGGTCGGTTCTACAGCTGGACGCTCAGGTCCAGGAGTCACGAGCGCGGCTCGAGGAATTGACCAGCAGCCAGGCTGAGATCGAAGCACGATTGGCAACTTCCGGCGAGGAAGGCTTGATCATCTTGAAGAGTGCGCGCGACCTGCTTGCTGTGCCAGGGGCGACATGGCGGCCCCTGAGAGTCTTCGAGTCCGACAACCAGGAATTCTTCTCCAGTTTCGAGTCGCTCCTGGTGACGCCTCAGGGCGATCTCTTCGTTGCCGGCTCCAGGCCAAATGGACCTCGAGAAGAAATGTTTATCTTGCGTTCGCGTGACTCTGGAGAAAGTTGGTCGAAGAATCTGCTGGTGGACTCGGATGGCAATGGATTTCGGGGCAAGGTCAATTCGCTGACAGCTACATCGGATGGCGGCTTGTTCGCAGCAGGAAGAGAGCTTGGCTCCGAGGAAGTTGGGTTAATATTCTTTCACTCAAATGATGGCCGGAAATGGGTACCTCTGCGTCCTGAGGGACTGACCACGGAACAGCTAAATGGCGATGTGTTCACTGTAATTTCGGATCGCGCAGGCGCGCTGGTCGCCGTGGGTCACGAAGCACCGACGCGTGAACCTCGAATGATGATACTTCGATCCGACGACGGTCGCCGTTGGTCGTCCATAGGTCCGGAGGAGAATTCCAGCGGCTGGCTCGAAGTTGCCGTAGTGGCGCCGGACGGGGCGCTCATCGTCAGTGGTAGCGTAGAAGAGCCAGAGGTCGACGGCATCGTCTTTATGCGCACTCAAGATGGGGAGGCCTGGTCTTTCGTGGTTCCGAAAGATTCAAAGGGAGACTTCCTCAAGGGAAGTGGCATGGCACTCATGGTATTACCAGATGATAGCCTTCTTGCCGCGGGAACCGCATCGTCGGGGTCCCCTGACGAGATCGCGATTCTGCGATCAGAAGACGGTATCAATTGGGTTCATGTTCGGCTCGACAGCCCGATAGAAGACGCTCCTACGGGAGGCTTGAGATCTCTTGCTGTTGGACCTGATGGTGCTCTGTACGCTGGAGGTTTTGCAGGGGCTGGAAACGACAGTCCAAGCGTTTACCTGTACCGATCCACAGACGGATTGACCTGGCAGGTAACGCGACCCGAAAGTTATCAAGGATCGAAGCTCGCACATTGGATCGGTTCTTTGGTCGCGGCACCCAACGGCACATTGGTTGCCGCTGGGTCACTGCTTTGGCTGGTCGACTTGAACCCCAAATTGGACGCTCGATTGGACGCTATCCACACGGAGCAGGCACCTCCCGATCTTGTGCAAAGAGGGCTTGAGTATTTGATAAACCCCAGCGCGAACAAGAATGATTTTGGATATCCTGAAGGATTGGCCGATCTTCGTGAAGAGGCACGAACCGTGTTGGATAGTTTGAACCTAGACCAAGAGCGACATGCCGAGGTGAGCGCGCTGCAAGCAAGCCAGAACGAGGCCGTGCAAAAGCAAGAGGAGACGCTTGAGAATTTTCACGAAGGCACCGAATTGCTCGCCAAGACATTGACCGACGCCGACGATTTCCGACAAGCCAGCCGCATCGCGACCCGCATCGCCGTGGTCGCGCTACTGATCTACCTGGTGCAGATCGTCGTCAACCGCTACCGCTATCTCCAGCGCATCGCCGGCTTCTATCAGGCGCGCGCCCAAGCCATGCGCCTTATGGCGGCCTCGCCGGCGGCCGCCGAGGCCATGCTGAAGGACGTCTCGGTCACCGACCTCATGCTGGCGCTCTCGCCCGATGGCATCGGATTCGATAAGTCGGCCGATCCGCCGACCCAGAACATGATGAACATGTTCCGCGAGTCTATGCGCCGGGGCCAGTAAGCAACGGCTTTCGCTAACAACGCCGTGCAGGGCATCGCTAGCTTCGGCAGAGAAGCGATCCAGCAACGCCCGTTCGCGGATGGGAGGTCGAGGGTAGAACCGCAAGGCATAGAAATTCTGGTTTGCCAGGGGAAAGCGGTAGCTGGAACTGTCCGGTGCGACATCGGAACCCTGAGAGAAGGAATTTGCCATGGCGGAAATCAAGCGCATCGGAACCGGCACACGCATGAGCCAGGCAGTGGTCACCGGCGACCTCGTGTGGCTGGCCGGGCAATGCGGCACCGCTGGGGAAAGCATCGCGGCGCAGACGGGTGAAGCGCTTGCAAAGATCGATCGGTTGTTGGCGAAGGCCGGCTCCGACAAGACAAGGATTTTGAGCACGACGATCTGGTTGGCGAACATGGATGACTACGCCGAGATGAACGGGGTGTGGGATGCCTGGGTGCCCGAAGGCTTTGCGCCGGCGCGGGCCTGCGGCGAGTCTCGTCTCGGCGGGGTTGGCTATGGCGTTGAGATTATCTGCGTTGCGGCAAGGTCGGGATGAGTATGAAGCACCGACGCTATTTGCCGGCTTTCCGGTGGGCCGCCAGGATTGCCGCCAAGGACCGTTCGACGTCGGCGTCGGTCGTGGCCCAGGAGCTGAAGCTGATGCGCATGGCCGCCCGATCGCGCCACCTGGTCCCGCCGCACCAGCACTCGCCCGATTGCTGCACCGAGGAGATGACTTGGTTTGTCCTGTCGTCGTCATCGAACGCGGCGACGACCTGATTCAAGACGACATCGTTTAGGATTTCGACACCGGCTTTGCGCAATCCCTCGGCGAGCCGCTGGGCTTGGCGGCAATTGCGCCCGACCAGGTCCGCCAGCCCTGAGCGCCCCAACGATTTCAGCGCCGCCCAGACCTCGATGGCCCGCGCGCGGCGGGAGCTGTCGGGGGTGTAGTTAATGGCGTCCCGGTTTTCGCTGGGCAGGAGATAAGATCCGCTGATCGACATGGCCCGGGCCAGCGCGTTTCGGTCGCGAACCAGGGCGATGCCGGAATCATAGGGCACGTTGAGCCACTTGTGCGCGTCCGTCGCCCAAGAGTCGGCGGCGGCAACGCCTTCGGCGAGGTGCCCATGGTCGGGCGAGGCCAAGGCCCAAAGGCCGAAGGCGCCGTCTACATGAACCCAGGCGCCGGCGGCGTGCGCCCACTCGATGATCGGTGTCGCCGGGTCGAACGCGCCCGAATTCACGTTGCCCGCTTGTATGCAGACGATGGTCGGGCCCTCGATGTCCGGCAAGCTGTCGGCGCGCATACGGCCCTGCGCGTCGACCGGGACGCGCACGACCCTCTCGCGCCCCAGACCCAGCAAGGAGAGAACCTTGAACAGGGTAGCGTGGGCTTCCGCGCCCACGACGACCGTGATCTCCGGCGCAGCGAACAGACCCTGGGCGTCCACGTTCCAACCTGCCTTGTGCAAGGCCCAATTCCGCGCCGCCGCAAGGCAGGTGAAGTTGGCCATGGTGGCCCCGGTCACAATGGTGCCTTCCGCGGTGGCTGGCAGGCCAAGCGCCTCCTTTACCCAGCGCAAGGCGGCGTCCTCAAGGGCGGCGATCGCCGGCGAGCTCACCGCGCTAAAGGCGTTTTGATCCCATGCCCCGGCGAGGTAGTTGGCTGCGAGACTCGCGGGCAGCGCCCCGCCCGTTACGAAGCCAAAGTACCTTCCGCCGGCGCTGGCGACGGTCGCCGGCGAGGCATAGTCATCAAGGAAGGCCAATACATCCGCAGCTTTGCTTGGCCCATCCGGCAAGGGGCCGGCGAGGGCGTCGGTAAGACGCGCGCTCGCGCCTGGGATCGCCGCGACGCTTCTTTCATCCAGACCATCGAGATAGTCGGCGGCCCGCCGAACCGCGTCGGCCAGAAGTGTTCGGGTGTTCACGCTGTCCATCGTGGTCGATAGGTGAGACACAAAGCCTTTTCATTCACCCCATTGGGCCAAAACTGTAAGGCGCCTGTTTCGCCCTACTGGCTTGCGCTTTGCCCGCTCGCCTTCTTCTCCTCCACTTTCACAACCTGGCCATCGTGAACCTTCTGTATGCCTTCAACGACGACCCGCTCGCCGGCCTTTAGGCCACTCTCGACCACGCGGCCGGTCTTGTATTCTTCGCCGAGCTTGACCTGGCGCTGCTCGACTTTGTTGTCCTTGGTCACGACGAAGACGTAATTGCCGCCTTCGTTCTCGCCGACGGCCGGCGCCGGCACCACCAGGGTGTCGGCCTGATCGGCGAGCTGAACCTGAACCTCGGCGTACTGGCCGGGCAGAAGCGCCTTGTTCGGGTTGGGGAAGACCGCGCGCAGGCGCAGGGTGCCGGTTGGCTGGTCGACCTGGTTGTCCACGAAGTCGAGCTTGCCTTTCTGCGGGTAGGTCGACTTGTCGGCCAACACGATCGAGTACTCCAGCTGCCCCTTGGCTTTGTACTTCTGGATCTCCAAGAACTGGGTCTCGCTCGGGCTGAAAATGACGTAGATCGGATCGAGCTGGACCAGGGTTGCCATCAGGGTGTCGTTGACGGAAATCAGGTTGCCGATGTTGACCAGGGTCTCGCCGATGCGCCCGTCGATCGGCGCCATGATCGTGGTGTAGCCCAGATTGAGCTCAGCGTTCTTGAGCTCGGCCTGGCTCTGGGCAAGGGCGGCCTCGGCCGCTTTCTCCTGGGTCACGATGCCGTCGAAAGTCTGCTTGGAGACGTCCTGCTTCTCGACCAGCGGCTTGTAGCGCTCGACCTGTTTCTTGGCGAAGGCCAGGTTCGCCTCGTTTTTGTTGACGTCGGCCTGGCTTTGTTCAACCGCAGCCTTGAAGGGGCGCTGATCGATCACGAAGAGCACATCGCCGGTCTTGACGTCCGCGCCCTCGGTGAACTCGCGCTCCTCCAGGTAGCCTTCGACCTTGGAGCGCACATCGACCGTCTTGACCGCCTGAGTCACGCCGACGTACTGGCGCACCAGGGGCACGGTCTCCTGGACCACCGGCGCGACCACCACCGTGGGGGCCGGCGGGGCGGCCGCCTTCTCGCTCTTAGCGCTTTTATCGTCGCAGGCGCCCAAGAGGGCGAGTGCGAGCCCGCCGGCCAGGAAGCCTCGTGCCGTCGCGGCCGCTCGTGCCATGCTTTGATCCTCTGCCGTCACGCCCTTCGAGTTGGGCAAACTATACACCCTGGCGGCGCTCTGGCCAGCCGCCTTCGCTTGGGTGATCGCTGCCGCAGCCCGCCTTGAAGTCGGCCATTTCCTCTTGCAGCCAGTCGCGGAAAGCGGCCGCGGCGGGGCTTTCCTTCAGGCCCTTGGGGCGCACGATGAAGTAGCCGCCCTCGGGGAAGGCGATGTCGAGCAGGCGCACCAGGCGCCCGGCGGCGATCGCGTCGGCCGCCAACAGGTTGTCGGCCAGCGCGATGCCCTGCCCGGCCTCGGCGGCATCCAAGGCGGAATGCATGTACTTGAACACCGTGCCCCGGCCGAGCGTGGTGTCACTGACCCCGGCCTCGACCAGCCAGTCCTTCCACCAATCCTTGGTTTCCTCGTGGATCAGGGTGAAGGCCTTGAGGTCTTTCGGGGATTTGGGCATTCGGCCCTCGACCAGGGAGGGGCGGCAAACCGGGAAGACCTCGAGCTCGATCAGGGTGATGCTGTCGACGTCGGGCCAGTTCCCGGCGCCGTAGCGGATCGCCAGCTCGGCCGGGTCGTTGCGGAAGTTGATCACCTGCTCGCTCGAATCGAGGATCAGCTCGATCTCCGGGTAGCGGTCCTGGAAGTGCCCCAGGCGCGGCACCAGCCAGCGCGCGGCGAAGGCGGTTTCGGCGCTGACCTGGAGCTCGCCGGTCGCCGAGGGCGCCTGAACCGCCTGGGTCGCGGCCAGCAGATCGTCGAAGATTCTGGTCAAGGACTCTTGGTAGCCGCGGCCCGGCTCGGTCACCACGACGCCCCGGGAAAGGCGCCGGAACAGGGGTACCTTGAGCCAGGCCTCCAGATCGCGCACGTGGCGGCTGATCGCCGCGTGGCTGACATGCAGCTCCTCTGCCGCCTCGGTGAAGGAGCCGTGGCGGGCGGCGGCCTCGAAGGCTTTCAAGGCATTGAGAGAGGGCAGGCGGCGGGCCATGGGGCGTCGTTTCCATGTAACATTTTGTTACATGACCTGTAGAACATTGCCGTTTGTCAGGCAAGCGATTCGGGCGCACATCTAGGGCCAGACGACGGTCGATGTGATCGCGTCCAACCCGATGGAGGATAACATGTACGGCTTGGCCATTACGGCCTATTTCGAGGCCCTCGAGCTCTCTAACCGCCGCGATCAGCGGTACCGCAGGCAGCGGGCCACCCCGACCCGCAGCGCCAGCTGCGCCCGCGAGCGCCAGGCGCCCACCCAGAGCCCCAAGCGGCGGTGAGTCTCCATCCAGCAGTGAGGCCTGTTCAAGGCTAAAAGCGCAATCCCAATCTGCACAATCGTCGCCCCGGCGGTAGGCGCCGGGGCCCCCTTGCGGAGAGATCCAAAGCCCGGTCGTGGTTTGAGGCCTGCCTTCGACAGTTTCTCGAATGGCGGGGTTATGGAATAGTCGCGGCGCACAATCCGCGCGTGAAGGGAATGCCTTGCCCATGACCGAAATCCACGAAGGCGGCTGCCAGTGCGGCGCGGTGCGCTACCGCTTCACCGGCCGGCCGCAGACGCTTTATCTCTGCCACTGCAGGGACTGCCAAAAGCAGTCGGCCAGCGCCTTCGGCATGTCCCTTTGGGTCGCCCGGGAAAACTTCGAGATCGTTCAGGGCACGCCCAAGGTCTGGATTCGCGGCGCCGCCAGCGGCGGGCAGGTGATCTGCAGCTTCTGCCCCGAGTGCGGCTCGCGCCTGTTCCATGCCGGTGCGCCGGACTCCGAGGTCGTCAGTCTCAAGGCCGGCTCGCTCGACGACACCTCCTGGCTCAAGCCCGCGGGTCACCTCTGGACCAAAAGCGCCCAGCCCTGGATGCGTCTGGACGGCGCCTTCGCCTTCGAGGGGGAGCCGCCCGACGATGAGATCCTGACCGCCTGCTACGCCGATTAGGCCCTCTAACGTTTCTGCCGCACCACCGGGAATTTTTCACCGGCGATCGGCTGACCGGGCGACAGGCTCGGGTCCCGGTAGGTCTCGAGCGAGGGAGCTGCCGTATAGGTCACCCCGTCGCCGACCCAGTTGAGCGAGACGGCGGCGCGCCGCCGGTCCAGATGATTGCCCGGCGCCGAGTGGAAGGTGTGGGAGTTCCAGATCAGCATGTCGCCCGGCGCCATGGCGGTCGCCAGAATCTCGGCCGCCGGGTCGCTCTCGATGTCGGGTGGCGGGGGCCGCGCGAAGTTGGCGTGGCGGTAGTCTGCCTCCGGCGCCTCGAAGTTGACCGCCCGGTAGACCTTGGCCGGCCGGTGGGAGCCCTTCAGGAAGCGCAAGCTGGTCTCCAAGGGGATTTCGTCGAGCGCGGTCCAGCAGTTGATCACCTGGGTGCCGTCCAGGGGGTAGTAGGCGTGGTCCTGATGCCAGGGGGTCGCCGCCCGGCCGCTGCGCGCCTCCTTGACCAGGAGGAAGTCGTAGAACAGCACGAGCGTCTCGGACTCCAGGAAGGGCCAGGCCAGATCGGCTGCCGGTGAGTCGAAGATGAAGCGCCGGAAGGCCTCAACCTGACGCCAGGCCTGGGAGCTGACGCTAAAGGAGCCCCGGTCGCCGGCGCGCTGGACGATGTCCAGATCGGTGCTGGCACCTGAGACCGCGTCCGCGATGCCACTCTCGATCACCTCGAGCCACTGGGGCTCGATCGCGCCGCGCAGGCAGACCACGCCGTCGTGCTTGTAGGCGGCGAACGCCGCGCCGTCGGCCGGTGCGGCAAAGGATGCGACCTCTCCCAGTCCCGTGACGCTCATGGCGGAAAACCCGCTTGTTCCAGTACCGGCTGTCGCGCCATCGCAGGGGTGCCCTCACTTTCCCGCGAAAGACTACCCGAGGGCCGATTGGGAATCCACGGACAAGGTCGCGCCGGGCTTTGTCAATCGCCCCGGACCGGGGTATAAGGCGAGACGTAGGAAGGGGATTTCAGCGGAGGACCGCCCGTGAAACACGACGTCGCGCGGCGCAACATGGTGGAGTGTCAGCTGAGGACCAACAAGCTGACCGCGCCGCGCCTGATAGAGGCCTTCGAGACCGTGCCGCGCGAGCGCTTCGTGCCCGAGGCCAAGCGTGGCGTTGCCTACATTGACCAGGACCTGGAGGTCGCCCCCGGGCGCTATTTGCTCGATCCCATGGTGCTCGCCCGCTTGCTCCAGGCGGCGGCCATCGAGCCGAGCGATGTGGTGCTCGACATCGGCTGTGCGACCGGCTACTCGGCGGCCATCTTGGCCCAGGTGGCCGGCACCGTGGTCGCCCTGGAGAGCGATCCGACCCTGGCCGAGCAGGCCAACCGAACGCTGGGCGAGCTGGAGATCGACAACGTGGTGGTGGTCGAAGGGGCCTTGCGCGACGGCTATCCCAAGCAGGCGCCCTACGGCGCGGTGCTGCTTGCCGGCGCGGTCGCCGAACTGCCCGAGGGGATCTGTGCCCAGCTCGCCGAGGGCGGACGCCTGGTCACCGTGCTGCGCGACCGGCCGGGCTTGGGGCAGGGCACTCTGTTTCGCTGCCTCGATGGCCAGATCTCCAAACGCAGCCTGTTCGATGCCGCGACACCGCTCCTGACGGAGTTCGTGCCAAAGCCGAGCTTTGTGTTCTAACCAGCTGATTGAAAGAAGATAAATGTCGGACGATTGGCCGATCGAAATGTCCGTGTCGGAGTACGATGCTTTGCGCCGCGAGGGCCGGTCCCACTGTCTTTTGGACGTGCGCGAGCCGGCCGAGGTGGCGGCCAGCCGGATCGAGGGCAGCCTGCACATTCCCATGAGAAGCCTGCCGGAGCGGCTGGCGGAACTACCTGACGACCAGCCCATCGTGGTCATGTGTCATCTGGGCGGGCGCAGTCTGCAGGTGGTCCAGTGGCTGCGCACCCAGGGCCGAGACCAGACCACCAGCCTCGCCGGCGGCATCGCCGCCTGGGCCCAGGAGATCGATCCGAGCGTCGGTGCCGCCTGATCCGGTGGCCCGCCGGGGCGTTGCGAATCGCGGCGTGCCTGGTCTATCACTGACCATAATCACGGAGCAGATTGCCCGGAATCACGGGCTAGGTGTCTTTGGTTAACCATGTTTAAATGAGCCATCAGGCAAAGTGCCAGGCGTTTCTAGGGAGACCGTTGATGTCGCAGGGGCGAGACAGTCATTGGACGAGCAAAGTGGTGGCCGTGGGAGGGCTTGTCGCCCTGTCCGTGGCGGCGCAGCCGGCTGGCGCGCAGACCATGGAGGAAACCCTGGCGACCGCCTATAGCTCGAACCCGACGCTTCTCGCGACCCGCTCGAACCTCAGGGCGACCAACGAAGGCGTGCCCCAGGCGCTCTCCAACTGGCGGCCTCAAGTGATCGTCAATGCCCAGGTTGGCAAGGCCCGGGTCGACTCCCAAGGCCCCTTCTCGGTTTCGGACCCGCAGAATGTGACGCCGCGCGGCGCCAGCCTCACGGTCAGCCAGTTCCTCTACCGCGGCGGCCAGACGGTGGCCCAGACCGCGAGCGCCGAGGCCGACGTGCTGGCTGGGCGCGCCCAGCTGCTGTCGTCCGAGCAGAACGTTCTGTTCAACGCGGCGACCGCATACCTTAACGTGTGGCGCGACCAATCGATTCTCGAGCTGACGATCAACAACGAGCAGGTTCTCGAGCGCCAACTCGAGGCCTCAAAAGACCGTTTCGAGGTCGGCGAGATCACCCGCACCGACGTGGCCCAGTCGGAATCCCGTCTGGCCCGGGCGACCGCCGAGCGGATCACCGCCGAGGGCGCGCTGGCGATCAGCCGGGCGATCTATCAGGAAGTCGTCGGCGTCTTTCCCCAGATGCTCGACGAGCCGGCGTCGGTCCAGGGCCTGCCCGGCGAGGAGGAGCAGGTGATCGCCCTGGCGCTGTCCAACAGCCCGGACGTGCTGTCCGCCCAATACAACGAGATTTCGGCCCAGCACCAGGTGCGCGCGACCTTCGGCCAGCTGCTGCCGGAGCTGCTCCTGCAGGGCGATTTGTCCTATCTGGAAGAGTCTTCCATCGAGGACAGCGACACCTCGACGGCGCGCATCTTGGCGCTCTTGAATGTGCCGCTCTATCAGCAAGGCGCGGTCTCGAGCCAGGTGCGCGAGAGCAAGCAGATCGCCAACCAGTTCCGCCTGCTGGTCGACGAGGCCCGGCGCAACGCCGAGCAGGAGGGCATCTCCTCCTGGGAAGACCTCTTGACCGCCCAGGCCCAGATCAAGTCCTTCGAGTCCGAGGTCCAGTCGACCGGCATCGCGCTGGAAGGCGTGCGCCAGGAAAACCAGGTCGGTGCCCGCACGGTGCTTGACGTGCTTGACGCCGAGCAGGAATTCCTCGACGCGCAGGTCAATCTGGTGCGCGCCAAGCGCGACGAGTACGTGGCGCGCTATGCGGTTTTGTCCTCGATCGGCAAGCTAACCGCGTTCGAGCTTAAGCTGCCGGTCGATATCTACGATCCGGACGTCGACTACAAGGCCGTGCGGGACAAGTGGTTCGGGCTGGACGCGCCCGGCATCGAATCCGGCACGGAGTAACTCAGAATTTAGGTTTTGACGGTATCAGCCTTCGGAATATGGAAGCATGAGCCAAACAAAAGAAGACAATGAACCCTCCATGGAGGAAATCCTCGCCTCCATCCGGAAGATCATCTCGGACGACGAGCCGGAGGGTCCGCCGCCCGTCGAGATCGGCAGCGAGGACGACGTCCTCGAGCTGACCGAGGCGGTCGAAGTCGAAGAGGACAAGGATAAGGACGCGATCGGCGCACCGGCCGAAAGCGCGTCTGAGCCAGACACCAAGGTGGAGCCACTGCTCGGCATCCAGTCGAGCCCAGCCAAGAGCGAACGTTCGGAGGATTTGATGGAACCCGCACAAAAGCAGGATACGACCCTCGAGACCAGCATGGCCCCCGATGCGGGTCTTTCCAGCACCACGGAGTCGGCCGTGACATCGGCGCTCGCCAGCTTCACCGGCCAGGTCTCCAAGGAAAAGCAGACCGAGACCGTGCCCGGCGGCGGCGTGACCCTGGAGACTTTGGTGCGCGAAGCGATCGAGCCTCAACTCAAGTCGTGGATGGACGAGAACCTGGAGAAGGTCGTCGAGCGGGTTGTGCGCGACGAGGTCCGGCGCCTGGCCCGGCGCGCCGAAGACGCCTAAGTTTTTTCAAGGATTGCGGCGGCGGCCCGCTCTCTTTCCCGGCCATCCAGGAAGTGCGTTCGATGATTGGCCAAGGGGGGCGGGCCGCGGCCGTTCTAGCCACAGCGACCGAAATGCCGCTTTGAAATTGCCGGCCTCCTTTGCTATCTAGCTTTTTGCTGCATGTGCGAAAAGCTGATCTGAGCGAAGGAAAGGCCAGCGATGCTGGAAAAGACGTTCCGACCGGACGAGGTCGAAGCCCGACAGACCGAGCGGTGGGAGAGCTCCGGGGCCTACGCGGCCGATCCGGAATCCAACCACCGGCCTTTCACGATCATGATGCCGCCGCCCAACGTCACGGGCAGCCTGCACATCGGCCACGCGCTGACCTTCACCATCCAGGACATCCTGATCCGCTACCGGCGCATGCAGGGCCGCGACGTGCTGTGGCAGCCGGGCATGGACCATGCCGGAATCGCGACCCAAATGGTGGTCGAGCGGGAGCTGGCCAAGGACAAGATCTCGCGCCGAGATCTGGGCCGCGAGGCCTTCGTCGAGAAGGTCTGGCAGTGGAAGGAGGAATCCGGCGGCACGATCATGAAGCAGCTGCGCCACCTGGGCGCCTCCGCCGATTGGCCGCGCGAACGCTTCACCATGGACGAGGGGCTTTCGGCCGCGGTGCGCAAGGTCTTCGTCGATCTCTACAAGCAGGGCCTGATCTACCGGGACAAGCGCCTGGTCAACTGGGATCCCAAGCTGCACACCGCGATCTCCGACCTGGAGGTCGAGCAGAGGGAGATCAAGGGCCACCTGTGGCACATCCGCTATCCGATTGAGGGCGAAGAGGGGCGCTTCATCACGGTCGCCACGACCCGGCCCGAAACCATGCTGGCCGACGCCGCGGTCGCGGTGAACCCCGAGGACGAGCGCTATGCGGATCTGGTCGGCCGCCATGCGGTGCTGCCCCTGGTGGGGCGGCGCCTGCCGATCGTGGCTGACGACTACGTCGACCTGGAGGCCGGCTCGGGCGCTCTGAAAGTAACCCCGGCCCACGACTTCAACGATTTCGAGATCGGCCGGCGCCACGATCTGGAGCTGATCAACATCTTCGACCAGGACGCCAAGCTGACCGACGCGGTGCCGGAAAAGTACCGGGGCCTTTCCCGTGAGGACGGGCGCAAGGCCGTGGTCGACGATCTCGAGGAAGCCGGCCTGATCGAGAAGGTCGAGGAGCACACCCATATGGTGCCCCACGGCGACCGGGGCGGCGTGCCGATCGAGCCGTGGTTGACTGACCAGTGGTACGCCGATGCCCAGACCCTGGCCAAGCCGGCGATCGAGGCGGTCGAAGACGGCCGCACGGTCTTCGTGCCCAAGCAGTGGGAGAACACCTACTTCGAGTGGATGCGCAACATCCAGCCCTGGTGCATTTCGCGCCAGCTTTGGTGGGGCCATCAGATTCCCGCCTGGTACGGCCCGGACGGCGAGATCTTCGTTGAGCTGGACGAGGACGCCGCCCAGGCCGCGGCCGAGGCCCACTACGGCAAGGCGGTGGAGTTGACCCGAGAGTCCGACGTGCTGGATACCTGGTTCTCCTCGGCGCTTTGGCCGTTCTCGACGCTCGGCTGGCCGGAAGAGACCCCGGAGCTCAAGCGCTACTATCCCGGCGACGTGCTGGTCACCGGCTTCGACATCATCTTTTTCTGGGTCGCTCGCATGATGATGATGGGCATGCATTTCATGGGCGAGGTGCCGTTCTCCACGGTCTACATCCACGGCCTGGTGCGCGACAAGCACGGCCAGAAAATGTCCAAGGCCAAGGGCAATGTGATCGATCCGCTCGAGCTGATCGGCGAGTACGGCTGCGACGCGGTGCGCTTTACTCTGGCCGCCCTTTCGGTGCCCCAGGGCCGGGACGTGAAGCTCGACGACGAGCGGATCAAGGGCTACCGCAACTTCGCCACCAAGCTATGGAACGCGACCCGCTATGCCCTGATGAGCGGCGCCAAGCTGGACCCGGACTTTGACCCGGCGGCCTGCCGCGAGCCGCTCAACCGCTGGATCGTCGGGCGGGTGGCGCAAGTGGCGACCGAACTGGAGGGCAACTTCGAGGCCTACCGCTTCAACGACGTGGCGGCCGGGCTCTATCACTTTGCCTGGAACGAATTCTGCAGCTCTTATCTGGAGTTCACCAAGCCGATTCTCCAGGCCGGCGACCAGGCGGCCCAAGCCGAGACCCGGGCGACCATCGCTTGGGTGCTGGGCCGGATCATGCATCTGCTCCATCCGGTAATGCCCTTCATCACCGAGGAACTGTGGCAGCAGGTCGGCGGCGAGGGCGCGGACCTCTTGATCGCCTCTTCCTGGCCAACCCCCGATGCCGGGCTGGCCGATCCGGAGATCATGGCCGAGTTCGACTGGGTCGTGCGCCTGATCGCCGAGGTGCGCGCCGTGCGAGCCGAGACCAATGTTCAGCCGGGCGCCAAGGTCAAGCTGCTGTTCCAGGGGGCCGGCGAAGCCACCAAGGGCTGGATGGACCGCAACCGGGAGATCATCATGAACCAGGCCCGCCTTGAGGCGCTCGAGGCGGAGGCCGGAGAGATCCCGTCTGGCTCGGTGCAGATCGTGATCGACGAAGCGACCGGCTTTATCCCGCTCGCCGAGGTCATTGATTTGGACCAGGAGCGCGGGCGACTGGCCAAGAAGGCGGCCAAACTGGACAGCGATCTCGCCAAGCTCGACAAGAAGCTGAGCAACCCAAAGTTCCTGGCCAACGCGCCGGCCGAGGTGGTCGCTCAGAACAAGGAGCTGCGCGAAGATTTGGCACAGAAGCGCCAGAGTCTGGCGGCGGCCTTGGAACGCTTGCCCGCCGCCTGATGGGCTGACGAAGATCGACGTTCAGGCTCAGCTGGCCGCGGTCTCTCCCATATGCATGAGATAGAGATCGTGGAAGTGCCGCATCATGGCTTCCGAGAACTCCTGGTTCTCCCAATCGATGATGTACCACCCCTGTTGAAAGCAACGTTGCGACATGCCTTCTTGAACCGACAGCAGGAACGAGATGTCTTCGGGTTGGAGCACATCGCGGCCCCAGATCATTCGCTTTTCCTGCCGCTCGTGCATGCCGGGATCCGTCGGCTCGGCGACCTCCAGATTGATGCTTAGTCGGATGGCACGGTCCGTGCTCACGGGGAGCCATTGAAACAGGCTGAGATTCCCGGGGCCGGCAAACTGGGAAATGCCAACATTCGGGAACAGAAACCAGAAATGCATGTCCATCCCATCATGCTGCGGGTCTAGCGGGTATGCCAGGTTGTCCGCCTTTCCGGACGATGGAATGAAGTTGTAGGCGTGGTTTTTGTTTAGCGTGTGATACTGATTGGTGATGTCCAGCATGTCGGCAAAGGACAGGTGACCCTGTCGGCAATGCTGGCATTCCAGGTAGTTGTCGATCTGGATCTTCCAGTTTGCCGCCACGTCGACCTGGTGGATCACCGTCGCGGAGGTGCTTAGCCTATAGGTCGTCACGTCGGGGCAAACCTTCAGGATGTGTTCCTCCACGCCGGGCCAAAATTCGGCAATGGGTTCCGCCTCTGGGTCCAGGTTTACAAATACGAAGTCCAGAAGCCGATCGACCTGCACGCTGCTGAGGCAAATGGATTCTTTGGTGGGCGCCTCGCTGGAGGTCTCAGCCCGAAGGCTTCTGAGCTTGCCATCCAACGAAAAGCTCCATTGATGGTAAGGGCAAACAATCACGCGCTTTTGCCCAGCGCCATCCACCAACCTATGACCACGATGGGGGCAGGTGTTGTAATAAGCCTTGATGTCGCCATCGGTGTCGCGCACGACGAAGATGTTCTGCCCCATGATCTCGGTCGTCACATAGGCGCCGGGTCCATCCAGCTCGCTGATGTGGCAGGCATACTGCCAGGTCTTGAAGAACAGCTGCTCCCTTTCCCGTGCCAGTATCTCGTGATCCACATAGTACCTGGCCGGTAAGGCCCGAAGCCGGTCGCTATGCGTGTTTTGGCGAGCGATGACTTGGTCTGCTTGGGACGACATCTTTGGGTCCTCGCGATCTTCCACCTCTTTCTTCGTCAAGCATCACGGGCTTACGCCACCGTGGCTGACGTTATCGCCAAAATGATGTCGCATTGGCTGGGTCGTTGAGGTACTGTTTTCGACATAAAAAATATAGAAACAGCCAAAAATGTATGACCCCGAGAAGCCTTGCGAGATCGTCATTCTCGTCGCGCCAAAGTACTCTCAACTGACCTTGGCAGCCCTTGTCGAGCCAATGCGCATGGCCAACACCGTGTCGGACCGTCGGCTATACACCTGGACGCTTTGCAGCGATGGCCGCGACAGGGTCGACTCCAGCAGCGGCTTCACGCTGACCATCGACAAAGATATAGCCGCTATCGAGCAGTGCGATGCGCTCTTCGTCGTTGCGAGCTATGAGGCACGGCAGTTCGTATCAACGCGTGTTGTCGCCTTCTTGAGGAGGATGGCGCGGCGCGACGCGGTGATCGGCGGCCTCGATGCGGCTCCCTTCATTTTGGCCGAAGCGGGGCTGCTCGATGGCCACCGGGCGACCACCCATTGGGACGATCTGGACGATTTCCAGGAACGCTACCCTCGCATCGACGTCGTGTCGGAGAGATACGTCGTCGACCGAAGGCGCGCCACGACCAGTGGATCGCTGCCTTCGTTCGACTTCACGCTCGACTTCATCCGCCAGCGCGAGGGACTGGCGCTGGCAATGAACGTATCGGGAAACTTCCTTTACGATCAGGCGCGGCCCGGGTCCGAACCGCAATTCATGATCGCCACCTCGCGGATCGCGGCGCGACACCCGAAGATCACGAAGGTCATCAAGCTTATGGAGCAAACGCTGCAGGCGCCCTTGCCGATGACGGATCTTGCGGCGTCTGTCGGCCTCAGCGAACGCTCTCTGTTGCGGCGATTTCGCGAAGCGCTCAATGTAAGCCCGCACACGTATTATCGCGAGCTTCGGCTCGATGTTGGCAGAAGATTGCTCGACAATAGCGACCTCAGCGTGACGGAGGTCGCCCTTGCATGCGGCTTCGACTCACGTGCCGCCTTCACGCGCGCATTCAAGGACACGTTCGGCACTACACCGCTGACCCACCGGCGGGCCAGTTCCCTGTGATCTCGATTCTACCGTTTGACCATGACGATCTCAGCATAACTGGACGGCGCGCGCAGTGTTCCATCCTTTGCCTGATTGAGTTCGTTGGCAATCGCGAGAATGTCATCGGCCAGGGCACTTTCGCCCCCTTCACCGACATGCTCGAAAGCCTTGCGCATCAACCCGTAGTTCTGCCGAAAGTACGTGAGAAAGTGCTGTGGTGACCTGTAACGGAAGTTGAAACTCTTCCATCTAATCTCGATCGATGCACAGTCCGTCCCGAAGTGTTGTTGCAGCCATTCTTCGCGGCCCCAGTTCTGGGGAGATTGAAAATCCGATGATGCCGACATATGCCGGCCGATCGTCGCGCAGACCCGACCGACGAATCCTGAGGGCGTCCAGCAGGCCAAGGCGATCTTGCCGCCAGGTTTGCAAACCCGGATCACTTCCGAGGCTGCCGATGCCTGGCCCGGTGCGAACATCACACCAAAGGTCGAGATAACACCGTCGAAAGACTCATCCGAGTACTGCAGGTTCTGCGCATCCGCCACCTCGAACTTGATCTCCAGATCTTCCGCCTCTGCGCGTTTCCGTCCCTTCTCCAGCATCTCTGGAACATAGTCTGTCGAGGTTACGAGGCAGAAGCGGCGCGCCAGGGCCAGAGAAGCGTTGCCGTTGCCCGCTGCTACATCGAGAACCCTTGAGTTGGGTTTGAAATCGGCCGCCTCGGCAAGTTCCTCTCCGGTGATCTGCAGGGTTACGCCGATCTTGGCATAGTCTGCCGCAGACCATGTGGTGCTCAGTTTTCGGTTCCAAGTCTCATACTTGGACTGCAATTCGGCTTCAGCAGTTGTGCTCATCGTTTTTCCTCAAAACGGACAATGGTCGCCGTCAACGCCATACAGGGATGCTACCACAATGAAGGCCCAGTTGTAGGAAGGCCGCCATGGCCAGCTTGATGTCGAGAAACGTGAACAGAGTGGACATGTTGGTTTAGCACTCAGAAGGACTCAGTTTGTAAAGGGGTCTTGGACACCCGCCTCGGCCGGCGAGCGGGCGTCGATGATGTACTGGATTTCGGCCAGGCAGGTCCCACAATAGCTTCCCGCACCGAGCGCCTTGCCGATCGCCGAGACCGTCGCGCTGCCGGCATCGATTGCCGAGCGGATATCGTTCTCGCCAACCCCATAGCAGGCGCAAACCATGCGCCCGGGATCGGGCTGATCGTCATGGAATACCTCGGTCAGAAAACGCTCCCGTTCGCGAGGGTCGCTGTAATCCTTCGATAGATGAGCCGAGACATGGGCCCGCGCCACGCGCACGGGTGTGCTCGAGAACAGAAAAGCGCTCAAAAGCCGCTCGCCGTCAAAGAAGGCCATGCGTTGGGCGCCGGTCGCCGGGTCCCTATGGACGTGAAGCTCTGCGTCATTGGCTGACGCGGTCATGACCCGGGCGTGGGCGCTCAAGTCTTCGATCTCCTGCGCGAAGGCAAATTCGCTGCGCCAGCCGGGCTCGGCTAGAACCGTAGCCCAGTAGTCCGCGGCGCTCATGTCGGGGCGTTCCGCGAAGACCGCGAAGCCATGGTGCGCGGCATTCAATGGCGCGATGCGGGCAGCTATGTTTTTCGATGCCGGTTGACCCGAAACCGCATCGGTCACGGCGGGAACCAGCTGGTTCACCCGGCCGTTCGATGCAAACTGATCGGTCCAATGCATCGAGAGGAAGAGGTCGCCAAGGCGCTGACCATCGGACAGGAGCGCCCGCGCGATCACCGCGCCCTGTGCGCTTTCGATCCGCACCAGCGTATCGTTGGCAATGGCAAGTTGGATCGCATCCTGCGGGTGGATCTCGCAATGAGGCTCGGTCATGTGCGCCGACAAGCGCGGGCTTTTGCCGGTGCGCGTCATGGTGTGCCACTGATCGCGCAGCCGGCCGGTGTTCAGAGTAAAGGGATAGGCCTCGTCTTTCCGTTCGGGCATCTGGGCGGATACCGAGATGAAGCGCGCGCGACCGTTGGCGGTAAAGAATCCGCCCTTGGCAAAAAAGCGTACTTCCTGATCCTCGAGACCGAGACGGTGGGGCCAGAAGAAAGGTTCCAGCTCATCGTAGGCGCGATCGGAGATTTCCGCATGGGCGCCGAGGTCGAGGTCGCGCCGACCGTCGTTCTCGAATGCGGTCATCGCGGCATACTCCCGGTAGATCGCGGCCGGTCCGCCATAGTCGAAGTCGCGCTCGAATCCCATGCGCTGGGCAACTTGGCAGATGTGCCACCAGTCGGGTTTTGCCTCTCCGGGCGCCGGAAGGAACGAACGCTGCCGGGAGATGCGGCGCTCCGAGTTTGTCACCGTTCCCTCTTTCTCGCCCCACGCCAGCGCCGGCAGCCGGACATGGGCGTGTCGCAGGGTATCGTTCTCGCTGACCACGTCAGAGACCACAACAAAGGGACAGCGTTTCAATGCCGCCTCGGCCACTTCCCCATCCGGCAGGGAATCGACGGGATTTGTGGCCATGATCCAGAGCGCCTTGATCCGCCCATTGTCGATTGCCCGGAACAGGTCCACGGCCTTAAGCCCCGGCTTGGTGGCAAGGTTAGGTGCCGTCCAGAAACGGTTGGCAATGTCCCGATGGTCAGGGTTCTCGAGGTCCATGTGGCAGGCCAGCAGATTTGCAAGTCCGCCGACCTCGCGTCCGCCCATGGCGTTCGGTTGCCCGGTGATCGAGAAGGGACCGGCGCCGGGTTTACCGATTCTCCCGGTTGCCAGGTGGCAGTTGATGATCGCGTTCACTTTGTCGGTTCCGATGACCGACTGATTGATTCCCTGACTATAGATGGTGACTGTCTTTTCGGTGCTGGCGAATAGGCGGTAGAAGGCCTCGATCTCGGACGCCGCCAGGCCGGTCTGGGCAACGATGTCGTCCATGGTCAGCCGGCGCGCTGCGGCGAGCGCGTCGTCGAACCCCTCCGTGTGCTCCATTACATAGGAATGATCGACACGGTCATTTTCCGCGAGATAGGCGAGCAACCCGGAAAACAAGGCCAAATCGCCATCGGGTGAAATCGCCAGATGATGGTCGGCAATGTGATTGGTCAGGGTGGCGCGTGGGTCAATGAGCACAACACGCATGTGCGGACGCGCCGATTTGGCCGCGTGAAGGCGTTGGTAGGTCACCGGATGGCACCAGGCGAGGTTCGAGCCGGCCACAACCACCAGGTCCGCCAGGTCGATATCCTCGTAGGTCCCGGGGACCGTGTCGGAGCCGAAGGCCCGGCGGTGCCCGGCCACGCTGGAGGCCATGCACAAACGGGAGTTCGTATCGATGTTCGCCGAGCCGATGAAGCCTTTCATAAGTTTGTTAGCGACGTAGTAATCTTCGGTCAACAGTTGACCGGAGACGTAGAAGGCGACGCTGTCCGGCCCGTGTGTTGAGATCGCCTCGGAAAAACGCGCCGCAATCAGATCGATCGCGGCGTCCCACGAAGCTCTTTCTCCGCCGATCTCTGGGAACAGCAGTCGCCCCTCGAGGCCGACCGTCTCGCCGAGCGCGGACCCCTTCGAACAGAGCTTGCCATAGTTGGCCGGGTGGTCGTGGTCGCCCTTCACGAGGACCGATCCATCCGCGCGCCGGCCGGCAAGCAGGCCGCACCCGACGCCGCAGTAGGGGCAGGTGGTCCTCACAGCCGGCAGGAGATAGTCGCCGTGGCCCCAGTGGGAGTTGTCCCACAAGTGTGGTGCCGCCCGACCGTTTCTTGTTTTCATTTCAGCTCTCAAAGCACCCAGGAACCTGACCGGCGAGACATTCGCCCATCAACCTCGAAAGGCGGATTGATTATCAGATGGCGACAATCGCTGTTCGGTTCAATCGGTAGGTTAAGGTGTTCGAAGGCCCGGATGCTCCCCACCAGGATGGCTCGCATTCCTGGTTACTGGTCTGGACCGGAGTCTTCTTCCCGCGCGTCGGCTTCCGGCGCTTCAGTAAAGGTCTTCCTGAGGTAGCTCTCCGGGTCGTTCGTGGTCTCGTTCGTTTTGAGGTCGGTCAGACGCTGGACCCGGTCGATCGAGATCTGGCGAAGTGCGAGTGCGGCGCCCCAATAGCCTTTGAGGTACAAGAGCCCGTCGCGCTCCTGCAGCTCGGCCAGCTCGATGCGGTGCTCGGTGACCGTGCCTTCCAATGTTTCGTAAACGAGGTACAGCTGGCGGTTCAGGTCCCGGGCCAACACTTTGACCTCGCCTTTGGGCGCGGTGAACAGCCTAAACTCGAAGCGCACGGGGCCGTCGGCCGTCGGTTGCCGGGCACGCTCCTGCTCCAGGCGCTCGGCCAGCTCGGGCGCCAATGCGACCATGGCCTGGGCCACGCGCTGATAGCAGGCGTCCTTCGAGAGCTCCGGCGTTCCGCCGACGGCCGAGAGGCTATGGGCACGTCGGGCCGCCGACCAGCGCCGCACCTGGGTCGAGAGCTTGGCGTCGCCGAGCACCACATTGACCATCTCGACCCGAAGCGGCAGGGGGATCTTGCTCTGGCCGCTCTCCGCGCGAAACACCGCTTCGCTGTAGTAGGCGGCCGCTTCCAGGGCGCCAGCCTGATCGAAGGTCACGTCCCGGCCCCAAAGATCCAAGCCCCATCGGGCCAGCGCGTCCGCCTGTTCGGCGCTGGCCGGCAGGGAGTCGCGCGGCGGCGGCAAGATCAGGTCAAGCTCGATGATATCTGCCGCCAGCGCGGGTTGCGCCACGGGTTCCGGTTCCAGCTCGGCCTCGACCGCTGGCTCGTCGTCGACCGCTGGCAATGGCTCGCTCGCCGGCTCCTCTGGCAGCTCCGATTCCTCTGGCTCTTCCGGCGCCAAGCTGGCTGGCGGCCGGGGCTTCATCACCAACAGCTGGAGCAGTGCGATCGGCCAGGCCAAGAACAGCCAGATGAACCACAGGAAGCCGTCACGCCCCTTGTTGATGCTCAAAGCCGCGACCGCGAGGCCCGGGAGCAGCCAAAAGGCGATGATCTCCATAACTACCCTTCAAAGAATCCAACGAACTCAAGCACGAGACTAACAAGATCGCGATAGGTGCCAAAAGCGCGCCGCCCTGTCCAGAGTAATGGCCCATCGTGCTAGGATGCAAATCCGAGAACCTGAGCGGGTAAGCCCTATGAGCGGCAGCCTATCACTAGCCTGGACCTTGTCGGCGCTGATCGCCGGGCAAAGCCTGGTGTCCGGCCTGCCGAGCGAGATGAAGACAGTGCTGGCCGCCGAGGTTCGGCTGGAGGGCGCCAGTGTGCTGGTCGATAACCGCTCCGAGGCCGTCTGGCGGCGTTGCCGGGTCACCCTGAACGACCGCTACCGTCAGGCCATCGACGAGATCGCGGCCGGGACCCCGAAGGCGCTGCCCCTGGCGGCCTTCACCGATGGCGGCGGTGCGGCCTTTCAAGCGGAGCTGGAGCCGGTCTACGACCTCTTCATCGACTGCCGGTGGGCGCCCGAGGTCCGGGGCATCGCGCTTTTCCAGGCGCCCGATCGGGCGCGCCTCATGGTGGTCGAGGCCCAGCAGCTGCTGGCCCGCCAAGGCTACGACCCGGGCCCGCCGGACGGCCAGCTCGGCCCGCGCACCCAAGCCGCGATCCGCGACTTCCAAGAGGCTGGTGGCTACGACCCGAGCGGACAAGTGGACACGACGCTGCTCAACGCCCTGCGCGAAGGCGCGGCGGGAAACTAATGCGGACAAGCCGGGCCGGACGCCGCTAGGCGCGCGCGGGCGTGGGTGAGTCTCTCTTCATTGCAATCTTTGGCCGCGCAATGCTCCACGTATGTGTCGAAAGCGGGCAGGGCGGCGCAGTCGCCCAGCTTATCCAAGGCATAGCCCTGAAGATACCAGCTCTCGCCCCAGACCGGGTTGTATTGCTCGGGCACGGAAAGCGACAGGGCAGTCTCCTCCAAAGCCCGGCGATAATCCTCGAGACCGAAGATCAGAGTCTGGGCGCGCCTGTGGTGCAGCGACGGGTCTCCGATGTTGTAGGCAAGTGCCTCTTCCAGGTCCGCCATGGCTTCGTCGTAGCGCTCGTCTTTGTAGAGCGCGTCGGCCCGATGGGTCAGGATCCGCGGGTTGAGCGGATCGAGCCTGAGCGCCAGATCCCATCCGGCGTAGGCAGCCTCCGGATCGTCCAGCTGCCAATAGAGCAGTTGGGCGCGCCAATCGAGCACCTCGGCGTCGTAGGGCGCCAACTGCAGGAGCCGGTCATAGTCGAGCAGCATATCCTGGTGGCGATGAAGCGCCGCGTTGATGGCGATGCGAAGACTAAGATATTCGGGATGCTCGCCATTGCTGAGGGCTTCGTTGACGTGTGCGAGTGCGTGCGCAAACTTGCGCATAGAATTGGCGTTCCAAGCCTCGGCATAGTGTGGAAATCCGTACAGTGGTCTCATTTCAGTTTGGTTTGGTGCCGAGCGCACGTAGTTCCTAAGGAACGCGTTACCTTCATGTCCCCAACCTTGGAACCAGGAACCTAGGTTAAACAGATAGGCCCAATAGACAGCGGGTGAGTTTGGGGCTTGTGAGATCACTGTATCAAGAGTGTCTGGCCCGAAACCACCGGGACCTTTAGCCGTAAGAATTATACGCATGGCCAAGGTCTGCTTCCTATCTCGTTTCATGGCAAGTTTCGCGTCTGGACCTGGAGCGCCCGTCCCTGACCACGCGTGGGTATGGCGGTAACCTCGCGGCCGATTCTTGCGGCCTTCGCTGCGCCAGTAAACTTTCTGCCGGTGCTCGGCGAAGTAGGCGCGGGCCAGCAGCGGTATTGCGGAGTCGTTGCGGGCGTGAACCCAGTCTTCGAGCGGCTCGACCAAGGCCGGGTCGGTGGTCGCAAAAGCGCCGTAGAGCGCTTCCAGCTCCGCCTCTGGCCGGCTGCTGTCGAGCAAGACCTCGAGCGCGTCGAAGTCGCGCGCTATCAACAGAGCACGCACTTGGAAGGGATCGGGTACTTGCGCCGAAGTCGCGGTGCCGCAGGCCGCAAGGCTGGCCAGCAGGAGAACGGCAAAGAGGCGCGCCATGCTCACTTGTCCAGGCATTCGTCGTGCTCGTGCAGCACCTTGATCTTGTTGGCGGCGTAGTGGGTGTATTTCCCGTCGCAGTCCGCGCCCGCCTCGCAGAGTTCAAGGTAGCGCCGCAGGGCGGGCACGATCTCGCAGTCCAACAGCTTATCCAGGGCGTAGGCGTAGTTGTACCAGTAGGTGGCGTTCTTCGGCTTTAGCTCGGTCGCCCGCTTTAAGGCCTGGGCGCCTGGGCGGTACTGTTTCAGACTGTAAACCTGGATCTTGCCACGCAGACCGTGGATCCTGTGGTCGCTCTCGCCATAGACCAGGGCGGCCTCGAGATCGGCCATCGCCTCGTCGCTGCGTTTCTCCCGGTAAAAGACGTAGGCGCGGCTGTAAAGGTTGTCCGGGTCCAGCGGGTCGAGCCGGATCGAGAGCCGCCAGTCGGCGTGGGCCGCCGCCTTGTCCTTGATGCGCCAGTAGAGAAGATAGGCGCGACCGCCCAGCGTATCGGCATCATGAGGCGAGATCTCGAGCATCCGGTCGAAGTCCGCCAGCACCTCGCGGTAGCGCTTGAAGGACCTATGAATTCCGGCGCGGCCTTTCAGGTAGAGGGTCTGATCGCCGTACGCGAGGGCCCGTTCGTAGGCGCTCAAGGCTTCCTCCTCAAGGCCCTTACGCTTGAGCAGCTTAGCCGCAACATAATCGGGATAGCCATAGAGTGCTTGCATGGCCTCCTGGTTCGGCGCCGTACGAACGTGGGTCTTCAAAAAATTCCGGATCTCCGCCATGGAGCCGCCCCACCAAGGCGTGATGCTGTGCAGGTAGACCGAGCGAATGGAGTAGGAGCGCGGCACCTCTTCCAATCCGCGCAGCATTACCGTCTCGACCCATTCGGCGCCGCGCGCGTTGCCGATGCTGATCAGTAGACGATAGGCAAGGCTCAGCTTCGGATTGCGTTTGAGAGCGACGATTGAGTCCACCTGTGCCTGATCGAACAGCTCGCGCATGCGCTCGAAGCGGGCGGCGGGGGTTCTTTTTCGGGTCGCCGTGCCCCGGGCCGCCCAGCCCCGGCGCCAGTTGTAGTGGGCCCGCGCGAGCGGAGCCACGGCGGACTTGGGATTGGCCTCGTTCCAGGTGTCGAGCGGCGCCTCAAGATCCGGGTCGGTGGTCGAGAAGGAATTGAAAAGGGCGCTAACGCGGTCCTCGGAGACCTCCCCTGCTTCGAAGCGCGCCTGGGTCTCCCCAAGCAGCCGCTCCAATTCGTCGAATCGTTGGTCGAGCAAGAGCGCCCTGATTTCGAAAGGCGGCTCGAAATCAGACGAGTCCCACGCGCAAAGCACAAAGAGAAGCAAAAGAATACCGAAACAACGGATCATATATTAAAAATAGCATTTTATCATCATTCGAGCAACTTTAACCTTCAAGGCCGATAGCACGGCCCGCCCTCGGCCATCAGTTCCTCGAAGGCGCGCTCGGCCTCGGCGACGGCGGCCGGCGCGCAGGTGCCGCTCTCCCGGCAGAGATCCCGGTAGCGCTGGAGCGCGGGCGCCGCGTTGCAGTCTTTGGCCTGGTAGAGGGCGTAGGCCAGAAAGTGCCAATAGTCGGCGCGCTCGGGCGCCAGCTCGATGGCCCGGCGCAGCTCTTGCGCGGCGGCCTTGTAGTCCCGGCGGTGCTCGGCCAGGAAGCGGCCGCGCCAGGCGCGCAAACCGTGGTTCGCGGCATGAAAGGCAAGCGCGCTCTCCAGGTCCGCCCAAGCCGCCGTCAAGCGACCCTGGCGCTCCAGGGCAAGCGCTCGGTGGCGCAGGATTCGCGGATCCAGGGGATCAAGCTCGAGGGCCAAATCCCAGTCGGCCATTGCGGACTCGCTCCGGCCCTGGCGCGCGAAGACTTGGGCCCGGGAGTCGAGCGCTTTGGCGTCATGGGGCCAGCGCGCCAGGAAGCGGTCGAAGTCGGACAGCGCGAGCTCCAGGTGGCCGAGCGCCATATGGGCGCGGCCGCGGTTGTCCAGATACCAGGCCTGTTCGCCGTAGCTGAGCGCCCGATCGTAGTGGGCGATGGCCGCTTCCGGCTGGCCGGCGCGCATCAGCTTCTCGGCCTCGATGAAGTCGGGAAAGCCGTAGAGCGTCTCCAGGGCGGCTTGATTCTCGGCCGGCCGCACGGCCTCCGCCAGGAAGGCGTCGATCTCCTCCATCGAGCCGCCCCACCAGGGGGCCAGACTGGCCAGGTATTGGAAGCGGATCAGGTAGGACTCCGGCTGGGCCGCCAGGCCGTCGCGCATAATCGCCGCACTGCGCCCGCCGCCGTGGGCCATGTCCAGGTCGATCAGGAGTCCGTAGGCCGGCGCCAGATCGGGCCGGCGCGCAAGCGCGGCAAAGGAGTCTTCCAAGGCCTGGCGGAAGTGGGCGTTGGTGGTGCCGTCGCCCCCTAAGCCC
Organism: Pseudomonadota bacterium; assembly: GCA_039029395.1. Lineage (GTDB taxonomy): Bacteria > Pseudomonadota > Alphaproteobacteria > Kiloniellales > JAKSDN01 > JBCCGG01. Next base: position 33,270 of record JBCCGG010000038.1, read on the forward strand.
TGGCTGTCGCGCAGCAGCCAACCCAGGCGAAAGTGATAGTGGGCCCGGGCAAGCGGCGCGGCATAGGACGTTGGATAGTCGGCGTTCCATTGGTCAAGCGGCGCCTTCAGCTCCGGCGCCGAGGTCGCGAAGGGCGCCAACAGCTCGATCAGCGCATGCTCGTCTTGAGCGCCGGAGAAGAGATCCTCAAGCTCGTCGAACGCACCCTCGGTCAAGAGCGCGCGCAGGGCGAAGGGCGAGGGCTGCGCGCCGGCCCAGGTGGGCAATGGCGCCGAAAGCAGCACAAGCAGAAGGCAGCCCAGGCGTGCGAAGGTCATGATTGCGCGCCGATTTCGATACTATTGCTCAATGTCAAACTCTCCGGAGTCGCTAGCTATGTCTGCTTTTCGCCTTGTTCCGCGCGGCCGTCGATTGCCTGCGACTCAGCCAGGATGAGGAGCGCAGTGGCGAAGAGCAGTTTAGTCATGGCTGGCCCAACCCAAGGCGAAGATACCTCATTCAAGCAATAGGGCCTCAGTCCCGCACCAGGGGGCGGGTCAGGCAGGTCGGGCCGCCTTCGCCCTTGCGGGAGATTTCCTCGCCACGATAAAGCTCGACCTGGCAGCCGGCGGCCTCCAGGCGCCGGCGGGTCTCCGGGCAGCCGTCCAGCATGAGGCAGTGGCGCGGTGCCAGCGCCAGCACGTTGCAGGCCATGGCGGCGAACTCCTCCTCGGGCACCTCGACCAGGGACAGTCCGCGCTCTTGCAGCCAGTCCCGAAAGCCGATCGGCATGAGCGGCGAATAGACCAGAGCCAAGTCCTTGTCCAAGGGCGAGAGGATCGACATCAGGTGGAAAACATCGTCCGGGCCCTTGTAGTGGGGCAGATCGACCACCTGGATCTCGACGTCCGGGCCGATCAGCTGGGCCATCTGGCGCACGCCCTCGCCGTTGGTGCGGTAGGTCAGGCCGACCGCGCAGGTAGCCTCGTCGAGCCAAACGAAGTCGCCGCCCTCGATGCGGCCCTCGCCCTCGACCGCGCCGACCACGCCGATGCCGTGCTCGGCCAGGGCCTTGGCGTTGACCGCCGGCTCGGCCTGTCGCCTCAGGTTGCCCATGTTGCAGAGGATGACGCCCTCGGCGGAGGTCAAGAGCGCGTCCCGGGCGTAGATGCCGTCGATGGTCAGGTCCTCGCCGTCGGGCAGATCGATGACTTCGGCGCCGGCCTTGGAGAGCGCCTCGGCGAAACGCTCGTACTCGGCGAGCGCCGCGCTCAAGTCCGGCGCGCCGTGATAGCCGTGGCTCTGCCACTGGGCATCTATGCGCCCCTGCTCGGCGAAGGCCGTGCGCGCCGGGCGCACCGCGACGCGCTTCAATGTGCCGTACTCGTTCAAGGCCATGGATACACCTCGTCGCCGGGGATGCTAGACTGGCGGTCCTGTCACAGGGAGAATCCCATGCCCCATCACCCCTTTGAACGCAAGCGCTTCGACGTCGCGCTGGTCTTCAAGGCGCTCAAGGACGAAGGCTTCCGTGCCCGACTGCTGGCCGACCCGAGAGGGGTCTACGCGGAAGAGCTCGAGAAAGCCAAGCCCGGCCAGACGATCCCCGCTGGCGTGGAGATCCGCATGGCCGAGGAGGCCGCAAATGTCTTCTATCTGGTGCTGCCCTATGTGCCGCCGGAGATGGTCTTGAGCGACCGGCGCCTGGAGATGGTCGCCCGCCACGAGCTGACCCACCGGGAGCCCTGCTGGGGCATCGGCGATGCGCCGGACCGAGACCTGGGGGAGGGTGAGGGGTGATTGATACGACGCGGCTACGGTTTCCGACTGGAGATCAAAGGCATCCAGCGATCCCAGACCTTGCGAGCGCTGGGTCCGAGGCGATTGACCACACGCGAGAAGAGCTCGTCTGGCTCAAGGGAATCAACCGTTTCATAGGTGCCGGTGGTAAGAACGTTGAGCACGTGGGAATCTTCACTCTGACTGATAGTTTCAATGACTGCGAAGGCAGTTACCAATTCCCGTGATTCCCGGCCTTCCCGTGCAGCCCTCTCCACCAACTCGCCGAGATATCGCCCAAAGGATGCGTAGACAAAGATGTCCATGTCGAGGAACTCACTATGATCGCCATCTAAGTCTACGCTGTAGGTTTTTGACTTGATGAAGCCTGGCGCGGCTTTGACGAGGTATTCGACCATCTTCGATTTCTCAGGAGGATGAGCAGGCGTGGGCATATGCGGACAACTCCGAAACTAAATTCTGGCCTAGGCACAAACCGGCCTTCTTGTCATGGTGAGCGGCTTGCATCGGGCTGCGGGCTCGTCAAGGCCGCCCGGAGGGCGCCGGCTCTGCCGGTCGCAGAGCCTTGACGAGCCCTCAGCCCTATGCCTCTTGGCCATCATGACAAGAAAGCCGTGGTCCGGACAGTAGGCGATCGAGATCTGAGAACAGGAGCGAGGCGGGAATGGCGATCGTGAGGTGCTTGAATCTAGTGGTTCTGGTGACACTCGCCTTTGTGCTTTGGCTCCCGCCCAATGCCCAATCGGGTGAGATTCTGCCTGTCCGCGTCGTGGTCGTCACCATGATCGCGGAGTGGGGCGACCGGCCCGGTCGGCCGGGCGAGCTCAAGCGCTGGGTTGAGGATTATCCCCTGCCGGAGGTTCTGGACTTCCCCATCGGTAACCGGAATCTGCACTATTCGCCCGATCGCCAGGTGCTCGCGGTCAACACCGGCCTGGGCACGGCGCGCGCCGCCACCTCGGTGACCGCGCTCGGGCTCGACCCGCGCTTCGACCTTTCCAAGGCCTATTGGATCGTCGCCGGCATCGCCGGCGCAAACCCGAAGACCGCCACGGTCGGCGCGGCGGTCTGGGCCGAGTGGGTTGTCGACGGCGACCTGGCCCACGAGATCGATGCCCGGGAGATCCCGCCCGATTGGCCGACCGGCTACACGCCGCTGTCGCTCACCACGCCCTACCAGCTGCCGGTGCCGGACTGGAACCGGGGCACGGTCTATCGGCTCAACCCCATGCTGGTGGACTGGGCCTACGGCCTGACCAAGGACATCGCCTTGCCCGACAGCCCGTCTCTGGCCGCCTGGCGCGCCAAGTACGCGCGCTACCCCGCGGCCCAAAAGGCGCCCCATGTGCTGCGTGGCGACACGCTCTCGGCCAGCACCTTCTGGCACGGCACGCTGTTCAATGATTGGGCCGAAGATTGGGTTTCCTATTGGACCAAGGGCGCCGGCACCTTCGCCACCAGCGCCATGGAGGACACCGGGACCATGGCCGCGCTGACCCATTTGGCAAAGGCCGGCCGGGTCGATCTCGACCGGGTGCTGATCCTGCGCACCACCAGCAACTTCACCACCCAGCATGCCGGCACCACCGCCGCTCAAAGCCTGGCCGACGAGGGCCGTGGCCAGTCGGCCCGCGTCCCCGCGGTCAACGCCGCCTTTGCGGTCGGCCGGGTCGTGGTGGACGCCCTTGTCGACGGATGGGCGCGCTACGAGGCGGTGCCGCCAGCGCCCTAAGGCACGAGCCCGATTGTTTGCGGGATAGTAATCCTAGTCAAAACCCGACGGCCGGTTTTGACCGCCCCCTTAACCACCCTCTGGCTTGGCCGGCGAGGCACACCACCTCTTGCCTAAGCGAGGGGAGGAAGAACCATGACTGACGTCATCCAACGCCAAGAGCCGCTGAGCGCCACGGAACGCCAGGCGCGCGTGACCCGCCGGCTGCGGCAGGTGGGCGGCTGTAACGATCTTTTGGCGCGCCTTGAGCGTCTCGAGCGCATCATCAACGCCCTGCCGGCGGCCGAGTCCGTGCCGGAGCGGGACGCGGCACCTTAGCGTTCGATCCGGCCGTCCCGGTGGACGATGATGCTGCGGGTCGGCGGGGCGAAAGACCTCAGAAAGCTGCCGTCGTCGACCGAGAGGCAAATGTGGAGAAAGTCCGCGTCGCGCTCAAGGATCTGAACCTCGAACTGTTGAGCGCGCGTGCCGCTGCCCTGCTCATAGGCGACCACGTCGACCAGCTCTTCGACGAGCCGGTCGAACGGCTTCGCTGCCCAAAGCTCGATCTTGGCTAAGAGCAGGTCTTCGAGGTCTGCCTTCGAAAGCGTCAATTGCGCCGGCCTTTCTTAGTTCGGGTCGCAGCCCGGCTTAAAGGTCATGGTGAGCGACTCCCATAGGACCGAGAGCGCGTCAAGGCGCCGCGATTGGTGGAGCCGGCGCACTTCGGGCAGCCTTGAAGGTGGCGGTGTAGCGTTTTCACGGACCCACCTACCTCCACCGTGACCGTTCGCTCGCCGTCTTTTCCCACCTCGCGCATAGCGCCCATGCGCCGGCCCTTTCCCCTGGAGCCGGCCGGCCTTGGGCGCTATCGTGCCCGGCCTAGCTTTGCCGGACGACATCAGGAGACGCGCCATGCCGCTCGACGCCAACCCAACCTTCGACAAGTCCAAGATGCCGAGCCGTCACGTCTCGGTCGGGCCGGCCTGCGCGCCGCACCGCTCCTACTATTACGCCATGGGCATGACCGATAAGGAGATCGCCCAGCCCTTCGTTGGCGTGGCGACCTGCTGGAACGAGGCCGCGCCCTGCAACATCGCGCTGGCCCGCCAGGCCCAGGCGGTCAAGAAGGGTGTGGAATTGGCCAACGGCACGCCGCGCGAATTCACCACGATCACGGTGACCGACGGCATCGCCATGGGCCATGCCGGCATGAAATCCTCCCTGGTCAGCCGGGATCTGATCGCCGATTCCGTCGAGCTGACCATGCGCGGCCACTGCTATGATGCCCTGGTCGGCTTGGCCGGCTGCGACAAGTCCCTGCCGGGCATGATGATGGCCATGGTGCGGCTCAACGTGCCTTCGGTCTTCATGTACGGCGGCTCGATCCTGCCCGGGCGCTACAAAGGCAAGGATGTCACCGTTCAGGACGTCTTTGAGGCCGTCGGCAGCCATGCCTCGGGCCGCATGTCCGACGAGGAGCTGCACGAGATCGAGTGCGTCGCCTGTCCCTCGGCCGGCTCCTGCGGTGGTCAGTTCACCGCCAACACCATGGCCTGCGTCTCGGAGGCGATCGGGCTGGCCCTGCCGGGCTCGGCCGGCGCGCCGGCGCCCTATGAGTCCCGCGACGCCTATGCCGAGGCCTCGGGCGGCGCGGTCATGGAGGCGGTCGCCAAAGGCATCCGGCCGCGCGACATCGTGACCCTGAAGGCCCTGGAGAATGCGGCGCGTATCGTCGCCTGCTCGGGCGGTTCGACCAACGCCGGCCTGCACCTGCCGGCGATCGCCCACGAAGCCGGCATCGCCTTCGACATGGACGACGTTTGCCGGGTGTTCCGCGAGACCCCCTACATTGCCGACCTCAAACCGGGCGGCAAGTACGTCGCCAAGGACCTGTTCGAGATCGGCGGTGTGCAAGTCATCATGCGCGCGCTGCTGGACGGTGGCTACCTGCACGGCGATTGCATCACGGTCAACGGCAAGACCATTGCCGAGAACCTGGAGGGCGTCAGCCTGCCCGAGGACCAGGACATCGTGCGCCCGGTCAGCCAGCCGCTCTCGACCACCGGCGGCGTGGTCGGCTTGAAGGGCAATTTGGCGCCGGAGGGCGCGATCGTGAAGATCGCCGGGCTCGACGTGCTGCAGTTCCGCGGGCCGGCCCGGGTCTTCGACTGCGAGGAAGACGCCTTCGAGGCGGTGCGCAACCACGCCTACCAGGAGGGCGATGTGATCGTGATCCGCTACGAAGGCCCCAAGGGCGGGCCGGGCATGCGCGAGATGCTGCGCACCACCGCCGTGCTCTACGGCCAGGGCACCGGCGGCAAGGTGGCGCTGATCACCGACGGGCGCTTCTCGGGCGCGACCCGTGGTTTCTGTATCGGCCATGTGGGGCCAGAGGCAGCGGTCGGCGGGCCGATCGGCCTTCTGAAGGACGGCGATATGATCGTGCTCGACGCCGAGGCCGGCACCATGGAGGTGGAGCTCTCCGAGGCCGAGCTGGAGGAACGCAAGAAGTCTTGGCAGCCGCGCCAGCACGACTTCCAGTCGGGCGCCCTGTGGCGCTACGCGGCCACGGTCGGCCCGGCCTTCCAGGGCGCGGTGACTCACCCGGGCGCGGCCAAGGAGACCCACTGCTTCGCGGATATCTAAGCCCGCAGCCATGGCCAGCGGACCGACTATCACCCAGTCCGATCTCTCCCATCGGGTGGAGATGGGACGGATCCATGGCAACTACTTCTCCGACGAGGCCAACGCCCAGGCCTTCATCGAGATCGCGATCCGGCCGCTCCTGGAGGGCTTCGGGCCGCAGATCCGCCACGCCGGCTTCGGCGGCGGCGACGGCTTTCTCACCAAGAAGATCGCCGAGACCTTGAGGGCCTCGGGCCGGGCGGTCGAAACCCTGGTGGTCGATGCCAACCAGCATTTTCTGGAGCAAGCCGAGGGGCGCGGCCTGGCGACCCTCAAGGCCGACCTGCGCGACGTCTATCTGGCCGACTACGATCTGATCACTATGCGCTCGGTCAATCACTACAACACGCTTTCGGTTCAGCAGGAGATCCTCGACGACATCTTTCGGGACCTGAAGCCCGGCGGCCTCTTGGCGAGCCAGAACCTCTCGGGGCCGAGCGGGCGCTACTGCGTACTCTGCTCCCGACTCACCCAGTTTCCCTCGCTCGGCCGAATCAAGGGCCAGGTGGACCTGCCCCACATGACCTCGGAGCCGGACTTCACACTCATGATGGAACGGGCCGGCTTCGCCGAGATCCGGGTTGCCGGCTACGCGCCGGAGATCCCGATCGGGCCCGAGATCTATTGGGCCCGCTTCAACGCCAAGGCCCAGACCGACGCCGAGGCGGTCGGGGACAAAGCGGCACTCGACGCGTTGGCGGCCCGGCGCGCCACCTACTTGGCGGAAACCGCCGCGCTGATCGGCGATTTCCTGAGCGACGCCAACCGCGCCGAGGCGGCGATGATCGAACCGACCGAGTGCTCCTATCAAGTCTACATGACCTACCCGATCTTCACGGGCCGACGGCCCTAGGCTTGGCGCCCGTGGCAGTCCCGATAGCAAGGCAGCTGGCCGCACTTAGGCGCCTTCTGATCCACTCGATCGGGGTCGCACTGCTGGCCCTGGCGGCGGGATCGGTCGCCGCTGATACCCGAGGCCTGGAACATCAGGGCGAGAAGCGGCGATTCCTGTTGCACAATGGCGCGGCCGCCGCTCAGGCCCCGATGCCGTTGGTCGTCGCCCTGCACGGCTACCGCAGTAAGGAGAAGGTGCTCGCCGCTGGCGACGATCTCTCGAGTCTGCGATGGGATCCGCTTGACGCGCTGGCCTCCCGGGAGGGCTTTCTGGTTGCCTATCCGGCCGCGCTCTTGGGTCAGTGGAACCTTTTCGAGGGGCTGCGCGATACCACCTTGGACGACGGTCGACCCCTGGACGATGTGGGCTTCATCCTCGCGGTCATCGCGCGTTTGGTGGATGACGGCTTGGCGGATCCCCGACGGGTCTATCTCACCGGCTTTTGGGACGGCGCGATCATGTCCTACCGGCTGCTGTGCTTGGCCGAGAGTCCCTTCGCAGCCGCCGCACCGATGGGCGGCACCATGGCCCAGACGCACCGGGATGCTTGCGCTGCCGAGGCGCCGTCGCCGGTCATGGTGATCGCGGGGACCAACGATCTGATCTTGCCATATGACGGCTGGATCTTCTACGCCGGCCGGGAGGTCTCGATCCCCGAGACCATGGAGCATTTTCGACTGCTCCATGGCTGCAGCGGCCAAGAAAGCGAGCTGCGCCCGGACCGCAATACGAACGATAACAGCCGGGTGCGCGAGGTACGTTGGACTGGCTGCGCACGGGACGGCGCGGTGGTTCTTCTTCGAGTCGAGGGCGGTGGTCACACCATGCCGAGCTACGAGCCGGTCCCTGAGGCGTGGATTGAGAAGGGCGGCGGACACAATCAGGACATCGAAGCGGTCGAGGAAGCGTGGCGCTTCTTTGGCCGGTTCACGAGGGAGAGCGGCGAGTAGCAGGTGCGCCCTGCTGTTTCTCTGCCACAGGTGATCCGTTCGAGTGAATCAGCCAGTCCCGATCTGAAGGAGCGCAGAGCCCATGACCAACCATGCCCTGATGGCCCGCTTCAACGCCTGGGCCAACGACAAGCTCTACGACAGCGTGGCGCGCCTCTCGGACGCGGACTACCGGGCCGACCGCAAGCTGTTCTTCGGTTCGGCGCACAACACGCTCAACCACCTGCTCGTCGTCGACCGCATGTGGACCCGGCGAATTGAAGGCAAACCTCACGGCATCCGCGCGCTCGACGAGATTCTTCATGACGAGTTCGGCAAACTGCGCGCAGCTCGGGCAGAGGAGGACGCCTATCTAATCGCTTTGGTCGATCGCCTCGACGCGGCGGCCCTGGCCACGCCCGTGCGCTTTTCCTGGGTTGACGGGGACGGCGAGGGCGCGGTGACGCCGGAGCATATCCTGATCAACCTGTTCAATCACCAGACCCATCACCGGGGCCAGATTCACGCCCTCTTAACCCAGTCCGACATCAATTCGCCGCCGCTCGACGTGCTGGTCTACCTGGAGGATGACCGGGCAACCTGAAAGGACCACCGGCCGGGCCGGGGCCCTTATAATGGGTCCGCGGTCACCGGCCGGGGTCACCAGCGCCTAGGTTGAGGGCCGACGCCGGTAATCGGGTGGTGCTTGGTTTCCGATCAGATGCCGCTGCGCTTGGGCAAGCCGACGTAGAGGTGCACGTGAGAGTCCGAGGCGAACTCGCCGGGCAGCGGCCCATAGGTCTTGCCGTCGGAGTGGTAGACGATGGCCAGCTCGGCGGCCAAATGCTCGCCGGTCAACTGCAGACATGGCTTGAAGGTGCGCTCGACCACGGCGTTGCCGTTGGCGTCGGCGACGAATACCGATTGAGAGCCGTCGCGCGCGCCCACCGGCAGGTCGTAGGTGCCGATGAAGGGCTCGGTCGGCGGCCAGGCCATGAAGGCGTGCCACACGGTGTAGACGCCGTTGGGCACCAGCTTGGTGAAGGTGAGATCCAGCGTTCCCTCGCCGTCCTGGCAGCTGTAGGTGCCCTTACCGCCGGCCTGGAACCATTCGCCGAGCGTGATGCCGAGCGGCTCACCCTTGGGCCAGGGGCCTAGGTTGTCGGGCTCGAAGGGCGTGTGCTCGACCGGCTCGGCGGTGGAGTAGAGCGGCAGGCTGAGATCGCGCTCGCCAACCGTCGGGCGGTAGACCTGGCCCGAGCCCGGCACTTTCTCGACGAAGATGTCCTGCTCGGCCAGATCGTCGTCGATGTGCAGGTTGAAGGTAAGATCGAAAGAGACCGGCGGGTCGTATTCGCCCACCGCGTGGGCCTGGCCAGCGCCCAGGCCAAGCCCGGCGATGATGGTGGTGGCGATCAGTTTACGCTTGAAAGACATGGGAAAATCTCCTGTTGGGTCAATCTTGGACGGGGAGTCCGCTGGGCACGCTGGCCGGGATCAGATGACCGGCGTCTCGGCTCGCGGGGTCGGTCAGCGCCTTCAGGAAGGCGACGATGTCGGCGACCTGACGGTCGGTGAGCGGGCGCGGCTCGAGCTCGTTGGCGGCGGCGATCGCGCCGCGCAGCTTGGGGCTCTGCTGCACCCAGGTGTCGCGCCGCAGATAGTCGATCAGACGCGCCGGGTTGACCGGGCGGTGGATCAGTTGGGATCCGACCGCGGTTTTCTCATTGATGTGGGCGAGCGGCGGCAGCTCGGCCAGGCCGGCGCGGTAGGCGTTTAGGGCCGCCACCGGGTCGACGTGGTGGCGCACCACCGCCTCCAGGCTGCGGTAGGAACCCGCGTGACCCCAGGGCCCGGTCAGCTCAACATTGCGCAAGGAGGGGGTGCGGAACTTGAAGCGGTCGGCCGGGTCGCGGGTCACCTTATAGCGGCCCTCGTCCTCGAGCCGGGCCATGAAGCCGGTCGCACGCCAGTAGGAGCGGTCGAAGCCGTCGTTCTTGCCCGGGCCGATCTGGGGCATGGCGATGGCGTGGAAGTCCTGGTCGGTTTGAAGCGCCCCGCTGTGGCAATGGGCGCAGCGCGCCTCGCCGTAGAACAGTGCCATGCCGCGCCGGGCGGCGGGCGTCAGGTGGCTCTGGTCGCGGGTCTTGAGGAAACGGTCGAAGGGGCTGTCGTCGGCCCTGAAGGCGACCGTCTCGAAGGCCGCGATCGCGTTGGCGGCCTGCACGAAGGTGATGTCCTCGGGATCCTTCACCTCGGGATAGGCGGCCTGAAACAGCGCCACGTATCGCGGGATCGCGGCCAGGCGGCGGGCGAGCAGCGCCCAGGCGCCGTCAGGCCCGGCCAGCTCATCCTTGGCAACGGCGGTGGCGATCTCGTTCTCGCCCTTGTGGCCGGCCATCTCGATGTGGGACAGCACCGGGAACATGGCTTGCACCGCGAGCACATTGTCGAGCCCCTCGGGCAGCTGTTCGCGCGCCGGCGACCAAAAGCCGCTCGGCCAGTTATTGTTGGCGTCAACCTCCACCCGGCCGTCGTGGAACAGGCGGCGATAGCCTGTCGCGCCGACGAAGTAGAGCGGCTGGGCATTGCGCGGCACCCGGCCCAAGACTGGCGTTTCAGGCCCGACGCGGCGGTCCGGCCCAAGGCCGCGCGCGCCTTCGCCGAAGGACAGCGCGACGCCGTCGCCGCTGCCCAAGTTCGGATGATGACAGGTGGCGCAGGAGATGTTTCGGTTGCCGCTCAGCTCCTTGTCGAAGAACAGCGCCTGGCCCAACGCGACCTTTGCCGGCGAAGGCTGGCCGCCGTGGTAGAAGTCGCTGTCGGTGAGGGACTTAAGCTCGCTTAAGGGGTTGTTGAGCTGCGGGGCCAGTCCTCCAAGGGCGACCAGCAGGAAGCTGAGCAAAAAGATCCGGACGATCCTCATAACGGCAGTCCCCTTTCGTCGGACGCGTCGTCGCTAAGACGGCGGGAGACTGAGCCTTGCCTGTATCAATCGGATGTCGGCATAGGGCGAATTTGGTTTCAATTGTTTCCGGACTGGACAAGTTATAGCCAGGACGGGGACCGCGCCCGGTCACTCCAGTCGCTCGCCTTTACGCTCCTCTATGACCAGGGACCTGACGGCAGCATTAGGGGGCAGATTGAGCGTAAACAAGATGGCATCGATCACCTCGCGATTGGTCAAGGCGCCATCGGAATGTCGAGGGTCTTGCCACGCGGGGTCGAGCGGCGAAATGTCCTTGATGTTTCCGGGATAGACCGCGGTGACCCGAACCCCGGTTTGCCTCAGCTCGTCGGCCAGCCCCTGGACCAAGCCGTGCTGTGCGGACTTTGCCGCCCTAAAGGCGACGGACGTCCCAAGGAGGGGCAGGTAGGGCAAGCCGCTGGTCGAGATAACTGTGTGAATGTCCGCATCCGGTCTGGCTTTCAAGACCGGCAAGACGTGCCGGGTGAGGATGAGGGCGCCGACGGCGGCCGAGGCAACGCACGCCTCGATGTCTTCGTCGCTAACCTCGCTCATGGATCCTGGCAGCCACATCGCGCCATTGTGGACCAGACCGTCGAGATTTCCGTGCGCCTCGGCCAGCCGTCGGCCCGTTGCCTTGCAGCTTTCCGCGTCGACGAGGTCGCAGGTCAAGGTCTCGGCCGTCTGGCCGGACCGTGCCTCGATTTGCTGCGCCGTTTGTGCCAGGGCCTCGCGGTTTCGCCCGAGAAGCAGGGGTTTGGCGCCGGCGTCGGCCATGACAATCGCCAGCGCGGCGCCAAGGCCACGCCCCGCGCCGGTGATTGCGAACTTCCGTCCAGAGATTCGCATCATTGGCTCCTTGTTTGCCGGTGCGACGACGGAGGACTCGTCCGACGACGAGCGCCAGCGCCGCCGATCTGGCTCTGCAGTGCCGCACAGAACAGACCGAAGGCAGGATGGGACCGAGCGGCAAGCATCATCGTGTCCGCGAAGATCTTGAACATTCCATTCCTCCAAAGTTGGACAGGCGGAATGGAATCGTGCAAGTTCAAGTATACTTGAAGTCAAGAGGTGATTGTACGCCGGTAAGAGGAATCTGGAGATGGCCAAAAGCACGGCTGTGCTGACGATCGGAGAGGCGGCGCGCCGCTGCGGTGTGGCCACCTCGACGCTGCGGTTCTACGAGGAACGAGGGCTGATCACGTCCCTTCGCACGGCGGGAAACCAGCGGCTCTATCACCGTACGACGCTTCGGCGGATCTCGGTGATACAGGTTGCCAAGTCGCTGGGGCTCTCCCTCAAGGAGATCGGCGAGGCGCTGAATGAGCTTCCCGATGGCCGGACGCCGAACAAGCGGGATTGGGAACGGCTGTCTAGAAAATGGCGGGCGCGCCTGGACACGCGGATCGATCAATTGCAGCGCCTGCGTGAAAACCTCACCGGCTGCATCGGATGCGGTTGTCTGTCCCTCAAGACCTGTGCGCTCTACAATCCGGACGACCAACTGAGCGCGGCTGGCTCCGGCCCCCGCATCCTGCTCGATCCATCGGCGGAGACGGAGTGATGTCGGCCGTGCGCTGATCTAAGCCGCGAGGGTCCGGCCTTAGGAGCCGCGCCGCAAAGGGTAGGGTCCCGGCTGCCAGGTCTCGGTGGCCTGATCCCAGACATGAAAATCGCCGCCCTGGATCGGGACCGCGACGCTGATATCGCCGTAGTTCAAGTAGACGAAGCCGTCGTCTCGATCATACTCCACGTACTCGTTGGTGGTGTCCGATGCGTTGGGGTCTCCGGGAAAATCGCTTTGGTACTCGTAGTTAATCCAGATCTTGCCCCGCGAATTGTAGAAGCGCAGCCGGTCGCCCTGGAAGTAGCCGATCCCGATGGTGTCGGGGCTGTCGGCGCTTCGGTCGTAGTGGAAGCTGGTCTCCTCCCGTCCGCCGGTCGTGGTCCCGAGATTGGCGAAGGTGGTCAGCTGAACGGCCAGCATCTGGGCAAGCTGCAGCGGGTCGGGATTGGCGCAAACCCGTTGCGGCTCGCCCGGGCAGGGGCCCGGTCCCCCCGCTTCGTCGTCGAAGAAGCGAAGGAAGGCGCGAAAGGCGACATTTCCGCGCACCGCGATGCTGTAATAGTCGTAGGCATACCAACCTTCGTTCCACCGGATTCCGAAGCCGACGCGCAGGATCTTGTTGCCGTTGGCGAAATGCAGCATGCGCAGAGAGTCCGGATCGAGCCGACAGCGCGACTCGCCGGGTTGGTTGCACTCGGCGAGTAGCTCGGCGACCTTTTGATTGAAGAAGCCAGGCTCGCTCGGATTGATTTGCCGATCGGGATTGGATCCGTCGCTCACGCTCCAGGTCGTCTGGCGAAACTGAATATGCCCCTTGTTGGGATCGGCGGGCTCGGACTTAAGCCAGTGGAAGCCGGGATTATCGCCGACCTCCTCGAAGATCAGCGGCTGGCCGGCCGGTACGGCGATGATCAGCCCAAAGCCCAGGTCCTCATAGATGTCAAACCTCAAGGCGGCCGGGTTGATGCCCTGTCCATAGGTTTCGAACAGCGCCACCAAGCCCGCGGGGTCGCTCGAGGAACGCGCGAGTTCGGTGAGTGCCATGGTCTTGGTGTGATACCAGCGATAATGAAAGTTCTCCCCGCTCATGACGTCGGTTTCGGCGTAGGCGATCACCGATCCCCTGACGGGATCGGCCGGCGCCGTGGAGTAGAGCCATTTGGGCACGGCGGCCCGGGCGGTGCGCTCGGTCACAACGGGCTGGCGCTCGAGCTCAGCCAAGTAACGCGACGGTATGGCCCAGGTGAAGCCGGCCGCGCCGTCGTTGAGCCCGCCGTCGACCACGCCGATCAGGCGCCCGGCGCTGTCCACCACTAGCGCGCCGGAGTAACCCGGCAGGGAGCCGTTGCGCATGGCGTAGATCTGCTCGGAGATCGAGGGGATGCCGAACTCGCGCACCGCTTCCACCACCCGGCTTGGCACCAGGTCCTGCAAGGGGCCGCCGCTGCCGCGCCGCATCTCGATCGGCTGGCCCTGGCGGGAATCCGAGTGCCAGCCATAGGCGTAGAGTGCCGTGTTCAGGGGCGGATCCTCGACGTGCGCCGCCTGGAAGGGGACGCAAGGCGCAAGGCCCTGCGCGCCCGACGCGCTGGGGTTGACGGTCAGCAGCGCCAGGTCGGCCCGCGGCAGAATCTTGGAGAGCGTGGCGAGCTTCACGGCATTGCCGCACTTGACGATGATTTTGCCGGAGAGCGGTATGGCATGAAGGCTGGTGATAATTTGATCGTCCCGCTTCCACAGGAACCCGCTGGCGCTGACGTTGACGTTCGGGCCGCGCACTTCGACCCGCACGGCGCGGCTGGTCATGAACTCTTCGGCGGGCATGCCGGCCTTGGCGCCGACTGCGTCCAGGGACAGCATCGTCAAACAGACCCAGGCCAAGAGCGGTGCGGCCGAGAAACATCTAAAGGATTTGATCGCAAAATGACGTCTCATCGAAATCTCCTTTAGCGGCATAAAAACTCCACCAGAAGCCCAAATCCTTGGCCTCTGGCTTCCGCGGTCAGGTCGCTGGTCAAGCGGGCCCTGACTGCTTCACGCTGGTCGGCCGGTAGTTTTTCCTGCGCCCCAGCGGCGAGATCGGGCTTCGTGGCGGCGAAGTCGGCACAGAGCTCGTCGGCAAAGGCCACCCGCTGGCTGAACGACCCACGTGCGCAGTCGGCGTCCCGGGCAAGGAACAGAAGGCCCTTGCGGTCCTCCTCCGTCGGCAGTTCGCCGAGGCCGTCGAGCAGCGGGCGCCATTTCTTATCGCTCACCTCGTCGAGCGAAACATAGGTCCCGAAGCTCTCGGTCAGGGTCAGCACATCGCCGTCCGCCGTGAGCGTCGCCAGATCGTCGCAGGTCGAGGGATTGGTGGCGGAGGAGTGCAGGTAACTCTTTTGCGGGACCGCGCTCGCGACCCGCTGCTCGGCCTGCTTGGGAATGCTTTGACCCAGCAGCGCCAGTGCTTCTTCCTTGTCGAAGCCAAGCTTTATGTATTCCGCCAGCAGCTCGGCGTTGCTCGGCGGCGGCGCGGGCTGCGGGGTCAAGAGGCCATGGTCGCGCACATAGAGCGAGGTTGGCGCGGCGACCAAGACGGCGAAGCCGAAGGTCCCGATCCGCACCGCCTTGGCGGTGCTGAAATGCTTGTCGTTCAATCCAAGCATGGCGGCCAGCGCGGTGCCCACCGCGCCGATGAAGGCGCCGACCACGGCTGACTTTGCAAGACCCAGAAGAGCGCCCACCATCAATCCGATGCCAAGGGCGCCATAGACCGAGCTGGCAAGGGAGTTCCGCGCTGGATTTGGGGCCGGGTCGTCCTTGGAATCGGTCATGGGTCGTGCGCCACTCCTTCGCGTTCGACGGCCCCCGGCCGGAGCCTACGCTCAGCCTCGTCTTGACAGTCGCATAGGTGAATTTTCCGATCAACCGTTGGCCGGCGCGGCCAAGGCGCGGCAGGTGAAGGTTGATTCGGGCACGACTATGCTTATGGCCATGACCAAAGATCCAGTCTTTACGCGCCGGCCGGCGACACCGGACGATCTAGCCTTCGCCTGGGGTCTCTATCGCCGGCTCATGAAACCGCTGACCGAGGCCTTGATCCCCTGGCAGGAGGCGGCCCAAAGGGCGGTCGTCGAACGGGACCTGGCGAGCGGCCAAGCGGAGATCATCGCGGTGGACGGCGCTGACGTCGGCTGGATGCACCTGCGTGCGGAGGAGGATCGGCTCGAGCTATGCCAGCTCTACATCGCACCGGACCACCAGAACGGGGGTATCGGCGGCGCGATCGTCGAGCAACTCAAGGCGCGGGCGGCAACCGACGGCGTCGTCTTGGATCTGAAGGTCACGGTCAACAACCGAGCCGTGGCGCTCTATCGCCGTTTGGGGTTCGAGGAAGTTGATCGCGACGCGGTCAAGGTCGCGTTGCGCTATAGCCCGCCCGCGCCGTTGGGCAAGGGCGGCAAGGGGCGCTTGACCAGCTCCGACTGAATGATCGAGGTGTTGGTTTGGGCGTAGGGCACGATGCGGTCGATCACCCGCTCCAGATCCTGCACGGAGCGCACGTGGGCCTTGGCGATGTAGCAGTCGTCGCCGGTGACCCGCTCGCAGGTGACGATTTCCTCAATGCCCATGACCACGGCGGCGACCTTCTCGAGCTGACCGGCGACCGGGCGGATGCGGATATAGGCGGCCAGACCGTAGCCCAGCGCCGCCGGGTTGACCTGGGCCCGGTAGCCCTCGATCACCCCGGCCTCCTCCAGCCGGCGCAGACGCTCGGTCACGCTGGGTGCCGAGAGTTTGGCGGCGCGTGCCAGCTTGGCGACCGGTGTGCGCCCGTCGCGTGCCAGGCTGCGCAACAGAGTGGCATCAATCTCATCCAATGCGGCGCTTTTTATTCTTAGGTCAATCATCGAATTGTCCTTCGATATTTATAACAGTATCGCGGATTTTGTTTTGTTCGTCCATTCAAAATGCCTCTATGGCCTGTCATTCTATGTGCATGACTCACGCCAAGAGCCGTTTCACCGCCGCCAGCGAAGCCGTGCCACCTCAAGCGTGGTTCGTGGGCAGCGCGATCTTCCACTATCTGGGGCCCTCCTTTGCCGTGCTGCTGTTCGCCCAGGTCGGCGTGCTCGGCGTCGCTTGGCTGCGCATCGCCAGCGCGGCGGCGCTCTTCGCGCTCTGGGCCAAGCCGTGGCGGGTTTTCGCCGAGGCCAACCGGGAAACGCGAATTCTGCTCATTCTGCTTGGTGCCTGTCTGGCACTGATGAACAGCACCTTCTATCTGGCCATCGATCGCCTGCCGCTCAGCCTAGTGGCGTCAATCGAGTTCGTCGGCACCATCGGCGTGGCCCTCTGGGGCTTGCGCTCGGGCCGCAACCTGGCCGCGCTCGCGCTCGCGGTGGCCGGCGTCTTCTTGCTCAGCGAGCTGCGCTGGGCGAGCGACCCCTTGGGGCTCTTCTTCGCGATTGCCAACGGCCTTCTGTTCGTCGGCTACATCCTGCTCGGCCATCGCATCGCCCGCCAAGGGGCGGGGCAGGGGGTCGAGCGCCTGGGCGCGGCCATGGTCGCCGCCTTCGTCTTCGTCATGCCGATCGGCTTTACCGAGGCCTTGGCCGCGCTGGCCGACCCCCTGCTCTTGGCCGCCGGCATCGGGGTCGGGATCTGCTCCTCGGTGATCCCCTACATTTGCGACCAGCTCGCCATGGCGCGCCTGCCGCGCAACTCCTTCGCGCTCATGCTGGCGCTGCTGCCGGCCACCGCGACCGCGATCGGCGCCATTGTTCTAGGCCAAATCCCGACCCTGCTGGATCTTCTGGGTATCGCGTTGGTGATGCTCGGCGTGGCCGTCCACAAACCGGCAAGTTAGGCCGGCGGTTTTTCCTTGAACTCCACCTCGACGAAGACGAACTCGCCGCCCGAGGCGTTGATCACGTTGTGCTCGACGCCTTCCTGGCGGAAGTAGCAGACCCCGGCGGTCAGCTCGGCGATGGTTTCGGTGTCGTCTGGCCCGACCAGCTTCAAGGGGCCGGTGGTGCCGGGCACGATGACGTAATCGTACTCGTGGCGGTGCCAGCCGGTCTCGGCGCCGGGCGCGAAGCGCCATTCGGTGACCCGGGTGCGGGCATTGTCGATCTGAACGGTCGGGACGGCTTTTGCGGTCATGACGGGCCTTTCGTTGGATCACCGGTGCCACGATGATAGAAGGTCTTGCTGGCTGGTGCTTAGGGCCAGATGAAGGGCGGTAATGGAACCAGAGGCCATGGGCTTGGAAAAGGTCAAGGCGCTGATCTTCGACACCTTCGGCACGGTGGTCGACTGGCGCAGCTCGGTCATCGCGGAGGGCGAGGCGCTGGGCCGCGCCAAAGGCATCGAGCGCGACTGGGCGGCCTTCGCCGATGCCTGGCGGGCCGGCTACCGGCCGGCGATCGAAGCGATCCGCGCGCGCGAGGCACCCTGGGCCAATGCCGAGCAGATCCACCGGGTGCGCCTGGAGGAGATCTTGGCCGAGTTCGACATAACCGGTCTCACCGAAGCCGAGCGTGCCAACCTCAACCGGGCTTGGCATCGCCTGGCACCTTGGCCCGATAGCGTTCCGGGACTCACCCGGCTCAAGCGCAAGTTCATTCTGGCGAGCTTTTCCAACGGCACATTGGGCGGCTTGGTCAAGCTGGCCAAGCACGCCGGTCTACCGTGGGACTGCATTCTCTCGGCCGACCTGCTTGGCCACTACAAGCCCGATCCCGAGACCTACCTGGGCGCGGCCGCCTATCTGGACCTGGCGCCCGAGGAGATCATGCTGGTCGCCGCCCACAACTACGATCACCGGGCGGCCGCCGTTCATGGCCTGCGCACGGCCTTCGTGCTGCGCGCGCGAGAGTACGGCCCGGACCAGACCAGCGACCTGGGCGCCGAGGGAGCCTGGGACATCGTGACCGACTCCTTCACGGATCTGGCCGAGCGGCTCGGCGCGTGAATGCCTCCTACCGCCTGGGTCTGGCCGCGGTCCTGAGCGCCAGTCTCTGCACCAGCACGGGCGGTCTATTGGTGCGGTTGATCGAAGATGCCGACGCTTGGCAAGTGCTGTTCTACCGCTCGCTGTTCTTCTGCCTGGCTATCTTCGGCTTTCTCGTCTGGCGCCACGGGCCAGGCACGGCCGCTGCTTTTAGGGCGGTTGGCAAGCCCGGGCTGATCGTCGCCATTGCGCTGGCCGTCGCTTTCGTCTCCTACATCCAGGCACTTTATGTGGCCAGCGTCGCGAAGGTCGTTTTCATCATCAGCTGCTCGCCCTTCTTCGCGGCGCTTTTTGCCTGGCTGGTGCTGCGCGAGGCGGTGCGGCCGGGTTTTTGGCTGGCGCTCGGCGCGGCGCTCTCGGGCATCGCCATCATGGCCGGCGCGAGCCTCCTGGCCGGCGAGTCCTGGGGCGCCTTTGTCGCGTTCGGCAGCTGTCTGGGTTATGCCGCGACCCTGGTCGCCTTTCGCGCCGGGCGCGGCGTCGACATGTTGCCGGCCTGCTGCCTAGCGGGCCTGATCACCCTGGCGGCTTCGGCGGCGATGGCACCGGGCCTGGCGATCTCGGCCCACGACCTGGCGATCGCCGCCCTCTTGGGCGTGTTTCAGCTGGCCCTGCAGTACATCCTGCTGACCCTTGGGTCGCGCAGCGTGCCGGCCGCCGAGATCGCGCTTTTGGGACGCTTGCAGCTGGTCCTCGCGCCGCTCTGGGTCTGGCTCTTCATCGACGAGGTGCCGGCCACGACGACTCTGATCGGTGGCGCGATTGTCGCCGCCGCCGTGTTCGGCCACGCGCTGCAGGGATTGAAGGCCGAGCGATCCTAGAGATCGGCATGCGGCTGCAGGGGATCGAGCTCGGTCAATTGCCCCTCGCTCACTGGGGTGAAGGGGAAAAGTCGCCAACGCCGAAGCCTGAAACTGCCGGGTACGAACGCTGGGTCTCTATGTTTCCTTGGTCGGCAAATCGAGTCTTGGCATCGAGTGCGAGGCCCTTGGCTACGCTTCCGAACACATCGCCTGCGATCAAGCGATCGTTGGGGATCGCGGCGGCGATGGCTTGCCGTACCAGGGGCATCGTGGTCGCGCCGCCGGTAAGAAACACCGCCGACACGTCATCGGGACCCAAGCCGGCCATTCGCAGCACCTCTTCGATTCGCGAAGCGATACGGTGAAGGCTGCTTGCAACGGCGGTCTCGAGCTCCGGCCGCGTGATCTCCAGGGCAAGGTCGGCGCCGCCATCGAGCTCGAGCACGGCGAGCTCCGCTTGGGACAGCTCGATTTTGGCGGCCTCTACCGCCGCCAACAGCTCGTGGCCCTTGTGCTGCTCGAGCACGGCCAGCAGGCGCTTGATCTTTGCCGGCTCGGCCGAGTCTCGCAGGATGGCGCGAACCTCGGACAGCACCTTTGGATCGTAAAGAATCCCGATCCTGTGCCAGGTGGCGAGGTCGTGAAAGTGCCACGACGGCGCATTCAATCCATCGCGGCTGAGGGCACTGCGCAGGCCGAGCGCCGGCATGACTTTCGCGAGCGCCAACTGTCTGTCGAAATCCGTGCCGCCAATATGCACGCCGGCACATGCGAGAATGTCCTGGCGCCGGTCGCTGGACCGTGCCCGTTCGGGGGAAACCCGCACCACCGAGAAGTCCGAGGTGCCGCCGCCGATGTCGGCGACAAACGCAATTTGCTCGGACCGAACGCTTTGCTCGTAGTCGAGCGCGGCGGCGATCGGTTCGAACTGAAAGGCAATTTGCTCGAAGCCCGCGGCCCGGGCCGCCGCCGCTAGCTGCCGTTCCGCCTTGGCATCGGCTGCGGGATCGTCGTCGACAAAGAATGCCGGACGGCCGAGCACCACGCTGGTCGGCGGCGCTGCCAGGGTCTCGCCAGCCGACGACCGCAGGAACCCGAGATAGGCAGCTATGATCTCGTCGAAGCCGTAGCGCTTTCGTTTGACCTGGGTCGCTTCCTCGAAAAGCTTGGTACCGAGCAAGCTCTTGATTGCCCGCAGGTAGCGCCCGGACTCGCGCGCGAAACAGCATTCCAGGGCCTCGTGGCCGAAGTGTGTCGAATCGTCGTCGAAGCTGAAGAACAAAGCCGTTGGCACGGAGGTCGCGCCATTCTGAATGGGTAGCAGTCGAGGTCCCGCCTCGTCGCAAATTCCGACGGAGGAGTTCGAAGTGCCAAAGTCTATGCCGTATGCAAGGGTCATTCTTTGTTGCTCCGGTCATCCGTGTTGCTTTGGCGATGGCGATCGCCGTCAGCCGCGAAGGCCCCCGACTATCTCCAGCTTTAAGCCCTTGACAAGACTGCAATTTTTGCTCAAAATCCGGCGTATCCGGAAAACTTGAAAGATATTCGCAGGGCGGACGAGGTGCGCCTGGCCTGGGTCTTGCTTGCCACCTAGTTGAGCCAAAAAGAATGCCTTCTAACGCCGCAACTCTCCAAACTTCGCCACTCACCGATCGTTTTGGCGTCATCGTGCATGATCTGAATCTGTCGGACGTCGCCGCCAACGGTACCTTTCCAGAACTGCGGGCGCTGTTCGAAGAGCATTCCGCCTTGCTGTTCCGCCGGCAGTCTCTTTCGAGCGAGGATCATCTGCACTTGGCCCGGATGTTCGGGCCGATCGAGGACCGTTTGCCGGAAACCCGAAAGCCCGGGGAAGAGGTGGGCGTCTCCCCCGTCAGCAACCAAACGGCCGATGGGGATGTGATTGGCGAAATGGATATGCACACGCTGCACCTGAAGGCAAACCAGCTGTGGCACACCGACTCAAGCTTCATGCCCACGCCGGCGCTGTGCAACATTCTGACCGCAAAGGTGGTCACCAGGAGCGGCGGGCAAACGGAATTGGCGTCGACGCGGGCCGCATGGGCTGCCATGCGGGAGGACCTGAAGGCGCGCATTCGAGGGAAGGTCCTTTGTCACAACTACACCCGCTCGCGCGAGATGATTTCCAAAGAGCTGGCGAAGAAGCCAATGTTCAACAAGTGGCCGCCCCAACGCTGGCCGGCGCTCTGGCGCAATCCCGTCAACGGCAAAGAGGCCTTGTACATCGCCTCGCACGTCTATCAGGTCGAAGGTCTGGATCAGGAAAACGGCGAGGCACTGGTCGAGGAGCTGATGGCGTTCTGCACCCAGCCGGCGTTCACCTACTCCCACACCTGGGAGGTCGGCGACGTTTTGATCTGGGACCAGCGGGCCGTACTGCACCGCGGAATGCCCTGGCCCTATGACCAGCCGCGTACCTTGGCGAGCGTTTGCTGCTCGATGACCGATGGGGACGGACTGGCGTCTGCGCGCGCCGCCGTGGCTTGACCGGAGCGGATATTGGGGACGCATTGGGCGCATCGCTGACCGACGAGTCTGGATAGTCGAGCGCCGGCTTTGGGTTGGCTTTCCGATTAGGAGCGGCGCCTGCCCGCGTCCGCTGCTCGAGACTTTGCCGACAGAAACTGGGTGAGAGCCAGCCAATCTGCTCATTCGTCAGCTATCCACCTTAAACTCACTATTACCTTGGCAAAGGCGGTAGGCCCGGGTGTTGCCAAAAGCGGTTATCAGACCGTCGCTCCAACGACGTGGATTCTTGGGTCATTGGCGTCTAGTCTCCGGGGCAAGGGAGAGAACGTTTGGAACGAAAACTCGCCGCCATCCTGGCCGCCGATGTGGTCGGCTATACAGCCCTTATGGGCGCCGACGAGGATGGCACGCTCCAGCGTCTGACCGAACTTCGCCAAAACACCCTCGAACCTCTTATCGCCGAACATCGCGGACGCCTAGTCAAGCTCATGGGCGACGGGCTCTTAGTGGAGTTTGCCAGCGTGGTGGACGCCGTAGCCTGCGCCATTGCCTGGCAAAGCGGAGTGTCCGAGCTGGAGGCAGGGGCCGACAAAGACAAGCCGCTCCAGTTCCGAATCGTCGATCAGGGTCGCGGTTCCTCGATCAGTTCGGACGATGGCTTGCTGCTGCACTGGGAACTGGATGACGCCTGGGGCCTAACTGATGTTGCCGCGAACCCGATCGCCGATTCGCTTTTCGGGAGAAACCGCCGGCACCATCCGCGACCGGCGCAGTTCGCCCACCCGCCGAGATTCTACGATGAGGAGTGGCCGCAATGTTGACATCGTTCCAATGGTTGTGCCTCGCCGGCATCCTGGCCGCTGCGGTGGCAGGTGGTCTTTATCCTCTCCTTCGGCCGGCAAAATCACGCGACTTCGAAGGGCTCCCGCAAGGCGAGGCGTTCACCTCCGGCGTGTTTCTGGCTCTGGCGCTGACCCTGATGCTGCCATCGGCGTCCCATGT
This sequence comes from Pseudomonadota bacterium, assembly GCA_039029395.1. Classification (GTDB taxonomy): domain Bacteria; phylum Pseudomonadota; class Alphaproteobacteria; order Kiloniellales; family JAKSDN01; genus JBCCGG01. Next base: position 56,097 of record JBCCGG010000038.1, read on the forward strand.
CTTGGGCAAAGCGTTTCCCAATTTGGACTTTCCATTGGCGTTTCTCATAGCTATTGGCGCGTTTGTCGCCCTTTTGGCCATCGAGCACGCGAGCCATATTGTCGAACGGGGGCAAGCAGACGCACAGGCGGACCAGATGCCAGCGTTGATCCCATTGATCATGACGACGATGATCACGATCCCGTCCTTTCTGCTAGGGGCCGCCTTCGCCATCAGCTCGAGCAGCACAGCGATCTTCATCTTCGTCGCCATCATGATGCACAAGTCCTCCGCCGCCTTCGGTTTGGCGCTTATGATGGTTCGAAGCCGGCTCAAACATTGGCAAGCGTGTCTCACCTTCAGTGTTTTTGCGCTGGCAACACCGGCCGGAATAGTGTTCGGGGCCGATCTGCACGAGCACCTTGGCAGCTACACCATGCTTGTGACCAAAGGAGGTATTCTGGCCCTTGCCGGAGGAACATTCCTGTTCTTATCAACCCTGCACCATTTGCAGCATGCCGCGATGATCAGGATCTGCTGCACCAAAATGGGTTTCTTCTTCTTGTTGTCGGGATTTGCCGTAACCGCGCTTGTCCGGTTGATCATCGGTGAGGCGCATCGGTTGTGATGGTTCAAAGCTGAAAACGCGGCAATGAGACACGCAGGTGGGGGGGTCGTATCGGGTGTAAGGATTTCGAGCCCAGCTCCGTCTTTATCTGTAATAGGAACACTTGATGCGGAGAGACAAATGACCAATTCCCAAATCTGTGCTTGCGATAAGTGCCCCCTGCGTGCGCTTGTGCGCAGAATGAGCCTTCAATGTGGATGAAATGCGGAACCCCATCGACGGATCCCCGCACCTCTACATCAACCTCTCGGTTGCCATCGGGACCCTCGACCCACTGTCCGGTTCGGACGTCCGCCTCAGGGTCGAGCGCTTTGGCCACAAGCGCAACCTACTCTTGATACTCGATCCCGGCCTTGGGCATTTGTCTCTTCGCCTCATCCAACAATGATTGGATGGACCCGCATAAGATGCGGATACCCGGTTTGCAGTCCATAAGAAATTCTTAGACCGCACGAATATCGTAGCACCGTCCAGCGGATGCGTCGCTGATGAATGGCTGCTCTGGGTCGATTCTGTTGAAAAACTCTGATGTTGCGAGGTTGGTATCACTTTGATTCACTCCAAGGATCAATGTTGGAGTGAAGGCGATGATGGGCGATCGACAAGTTGACCAAGGGGCGTTGTTTTACGAGTTCTCGCTGGATCAG
>JBCCGG010000039.1:0-56084 GCA_039029395.1 Pseudomonadota bacterium
CCGTGATCTAACCAAGCTTTAATCGAGCGCAAGTAGCGCCAGCGCAGCCTCGTGCACCTTGGGGTCGCCGGCCGCCAGGACCCGGCCCGTGGCGCCCTCCAGGCCGAGCGTCTGACCGCGCCAGTCGGTCACCAGGCCGCCGGCACCGGTCACCACAGGGATCACCGCCATGTAGTCGTAGAGCCCCATGTCGGCCTCGATCACCAGGTCCATGAAGCCGCTGGCGAGCGCCCCGTAGTTGAAGCAGTCGCCGCCGTAGAGCGGGGTCTTGACCGCCTTTCGCACCCGCTCGAAGGCCGGGAGCTCGTGATCCGAGAACATATGCGGCGAGGCTGCGGAGAGGGTCGCCTGGTCGAGCGTCGCGCAAGGCCGCGCGCGGACCTCTCGGTCGCCCTGGGCGTCGCGGAACAGGGTCGGCTGGCCCGCCACGCCGACCCAGCGCTCGCCCAGGACCGGCATATCGATCACGCCCAGCACCGGCCGGCCCTCGTGCAGCAGGGCGATCAGGCAGCCGAACATGGGGTTGCCGGTGATGAAGCGCTTGGTGCCGTCCAGCGGATCGATCACCCAGACGAATTCGGCCTCGGGGCGCTCGGGCCCTTCCTCCTCGCCAATCACGCCATGGGTCGGATGGTGCTCGGCGACAAGGCGGCGAATTGCCCGCTCGGACTCCCGGTCGGCTCGGGTCACGGGGGTCGCGTCGGCTTTATCCTCGATCGCGACGGGCTGGCGGAAGTAGCCACGCGCAATTTCGCCGGCGGCATCGGCCATGGCCCCGGCAAGCGCGGCCAAGGGCGCCAGATCGGGCAGCGCCATCGCTCTGGCTCTTGTGGTCGGTTACTGCGGCAGGGGCGCCGGATCGCTGCTTAGGCTGCGCAGGTAGGCGATCAGGGCGGCGCGCTGCTCGGGCTTCCTGATGCCGGCGAAGGTCATCTTGGTGCCCGGCGCGAAGCCCTTGGGGTTCTCCAGGAAGTGGCTCAGATTCTCGTAGGTCCAGGTCTCGCTAGACTTGTCCTTGAGCGCGTTGGAGAAGCTATAGCCCTCGCGCACGCCGATCTGGTGGTCCACGATGCCCCAGAGGTTGGGACCGACCTTGTTGGCGCCGCCGTCGGTGAAGGTGTGGCAGGCGGCGCACTTCTTGGCCTGCTTTTCGCCCGCAGCCACGTCGTCCTGGGCGATCAGCGCCAGGATCGAGTCGCCGGCTGGCGCAGCGGCTTCCGCCACCTCGCCGCCTTCGCCGCCCTCGGCGCCGGCGGCCTCCATCTCGACCGGCTCGGGCATGGGAGCCGGCGAATCGCTCAGTGTCCGCATGTAGGCGACCAGGGCGGCCCGCCTTTCGGGCTTGCTAATGCCATTGAAGGTCATCTTGGTGCCAGGCGCCCAGGCCTTGGGGTTGGCCAGGAAGCCGTCCAGGTTGTCGTAGTTCCACACCAGATCCGACCGCTCCTTAAGACCGTTGGAGTAGGAGAAGTTGGGATCGCTGGCGACCTCCTTGTCGACGATGTTCCAGAGGTTGGGGCCGACCTTGTTGGCGCCGCCGTTGTCGAAGGTGTGGCAGGCGGTGCACTTCTTGAGCTCCTTCTCGCCAGTGGCCACGTCGGCGTCGATCATGAGGTTGGCGAAGGGAATGACCCCGGCCCCGCCGCCGTCGGGCTCGACCTCGATGGTCAGCGCCACCGGGTAGGCGTGCTCGTACATCTCCGAGGGGTTCATGATCTGGCGGGCGATGAAGCCGCTGGTCATGGCGATGATCGCGGCGAAGAGAACCGCGCCTGCGATCTTGTTCCACTCCATGGCGGATATACCCTGGAGCGGCGAGAAAAGGCGGCAAATCGGGCCGACAAAGAAGAAGAACAGGCTCTTGATCAGCCCAAGCACACCTTTGGCGAAGTCTAGCATCCCCGCAGTCCTCGAATGTTCCCCCAAAGGCGCCCCCCGGGACGCCTGCAAATCCTTGGCAGACCTTAGCCTTCGCGCCCGGTAGGTTCAAGGGCGCGTGCAAGGTTAAAAGCGCTTGAGCCGGGGCGGCGCGCCACTATCCTAGCCGGCCCTGGGAACCGCAAGGGACCGGCTGATCCATGAGCGCAGCCGCCTACCCGATCGTGATCATTCCCGCGCGCCTGGCCTCCAGCCGGCTGCCGGACAAGCCGCTCGCCGAGATCGCCGGCCGGCCGATGATCGTGCAGGTCTGGCGCCGGGCTATGGAAGCCGCGGTCGGCCCGGTGCTGGTCGCCGCTGCCGAACCGGCGATCGCGGACGCCGTCACCGCAGAGGGTGGCCAGGCGGTACTGACCGACCCAGACCTGCCGTCGGGCACGGACCGCATTTGGGCGGCGCTCTGCCAGGTCGATCCCGAGGGGCGCCACGACGCCGTGATCAATCTTCAAGGTGACCTGCCGACCCTGGCGCCGGCGCTGGTGCGCGCCGCGCTGGCGCCGCTCGCCGAGCCGGCCGTGGACATCGCCACCCTGGCGGCGGAGATCGCCGCGCCGGACGAGCGGTCCAACCCCAACGTGGTCAAGGTGGCGGCCGCGCTCTCCGCCCAGGACGAGGTCGCCCGGGCGCTCTACTTCAGCCGTGCGCCGATACCTTGGGCCGGCGCCGAAGACGCCTTGCCGCTCTACCACCACATCGGCATCTACGCCTTTCGCCGGGCCGCCCTGGCGCGCTTCGTAGCGCTTCCCCCGAGCCCCCTGGAACGCCGCGAGAAGCTCGAGCAGCTGCGTGCCCTGGAAGCCGGCATGCGCATCGACGTGGCGCGCGTTGACACTGTTCCGCTCGGCGTCGATACTCCCGCCGACCTCGCGAAGGCTCGGGAAATCCTGGGCCTCGGGGACTCCCAGTCGCCTTGAAGACCAGAAAGAGAGACCGACGATGGCGCCTGCCGCCAAGACCCAGAATGTGATCGCCTTCCAGGGCGTGCCGGGCGCCAACTCCGACATGGCCTGCCGGGCCGCCCAGCCGGACATGGAAACCCTGCCGTGCGAATCCTTCGAGGACACCTTCGCGGCGGTAGCCAATGGCCGGGCCGCGCTGGGCATGATCCCGATCGAGAACTCCAGCGCCGGCCGGGTCGCCGACATCCACCACCTGCTGCCGGAATCGGGCCTGCACATCATCGGCGAGCACTTCCAGCGGGTGCGCCACCAGCTTCTGGCGCCCAAGGGCGCCACGATCGACGGTTTGAGCGTGGTGCACAGCCATGTTCAGGCGCTCTCCCAGTGCCGGGCCTTCCTGCGCAGCCATGGCCTCAGGTCCGAGGTCCACGCGGACACCGCCGGCGCCGCCGCCGAGGTCGCGGCCTCGGGCGATCCGAGCCGGGCGGCGATCGCCTCGGCCCTGGCCGCCGAGATCTACGACCTCGATACCCTGGTGACCGACATCGAGGACGCCGACCACAACACGACCCGCTTCCTGATCATGGCGCGCGACCCGATCGACCCCGACCCGCGCGACCGCCGCACCATCACCTCCTTCGTGTTCCGGGTGCGATCGGTGCCGGCGGCGCTCTACAAGGCGCTGGGCGGCTTCGCCACCAACGGCATCAACATCTCGAAGCTGGAGAGCTACATCGTCGACGGCAGCTTCACGGTCGCCCAGTTCTACGCCGATATCGACGGTCACCCGGACCAGCGCCCGGTGCGCCTGGCCCTGGAGGAGCTCGGCTTCTTCTCCCGCGAGGTGCGAATTCTGGGGGTTTATCCTGCGGCGAGCTTTCGCGGGCACGAGGGGTCGTGATCAGTCGGCAGCGTCCGCCAGACGCGGCGAAACAATGGGCTGAGTGGCCGCGATCTGCCAAAATGTCAGCCGTCCGACCGTAAGTCACCGTGGCCGCGGCGGCAGGCTTGAGTCTTGCCGGCAGCGGACACGCAATTTACTTCGCAACGCCGCCTGGTGAGGGCACAATCGGGTGCCAATAGCGTGTCCTATGAACCGGCGTTGAAACAACATTGATTTCTATCGCAAACATCGGTCGCGGATTGCTTTTCTTGTCGGCGGTCGCTTCGTGTGCAGCACCCGCCACGGGGAAACAGGATCCGCCGGCCATCAAATGGGACGAGAAGCTCGAGGTGGCGTCTGGCAACGGCTACCGGGGTCCATGGCGCATGAATCGCTCGCTGTTCGACTACGTGGACGACCCAACCGTCGCGATCGATGAACAAGGCTCTATCTGGGTCGCTTGGGTTGACCAACCTAGGCAGGATATCTTCCTTCAAGTCTACGGGCCGGACGGCAAAAGGCGTTTCGACCAGCCAACCAACGTTTCAAAGAGCCCCCGAATCTTCTCCTGGCTTCCGCGCATGGTCATCGCGCCGAGCGATGCAGGGGATATCTATGTCCTCTGGCAGGAGATCGTGTTTTCTGGGGGCTCACACGGCGGCGAGATTTTCTTCGCGCGCTCGACCGATGGCGGAAGAACCATTGGCGTTCCGATCAATCTCTCGAACAGCATCGCCGGCGATGGCAAAGGGCGCCTCACGCCGCGCTATTGGCACAACGGGAGCCTGGATCTTGCCATCAGCCCTCAGGGCGATCTCTACGCCGCCTGGACAGAGTATGAAGGCCACTTGTGGGTTGCTCGGTCTAGGGACCGGGGCAAAAGCTTCTCCGATCCGCTGCTCGTTGCCGGCGGGCCCAATGCAAAGCCTTCCCGGGCTCCCACCCTGGCAATTAGCGCCGGTGGTGCCGTCCATCTCGCTTGGACGGTCGGGGAGCACAAGGCCGCCAACATTCAATTTGCGATGTCGGTCGATCGTGGCCAATCCTTCAGAGCGCCGCGAAGCGTCGTTGAAAGCGATGGGCATGCCGACGCCCCGAAGATTGCCGTGGACGGGCAGGGCCTCATTCATCTTGTTTATGCGGAAAGCCCCCTCGGGCCGTTTGACCGATATCACATTCGTTACGCGCCATTGAGCGCTGAAGGGCGTGCCCTAGAGGCGCCGAGGGAGATTTCAGGCCCGCTTCCGCTCCAGTCCCAGAGCGCCGGTTTTCCAAATCTCAGCTTAGACGGTGACAACAACATCTACGTCACCTGGGAGCTCTTCGCCAGCCGAAGGGGTTATCCAGAGGGCATGGGGCTTATCACTTCGAGCGACGGCGGCCAAACCTTTGGATCGCCCTCGATCATCCCGGGAAGCGCGGATCCGGCGCTCGGCGTTAACGGTAGTCAGCAGGGTTTGTTGATGAGGAAGCTCGCGGTTAGTGAGGCGGGTGCGATTGCCGTGGTCAACAGCACCTTCAAGAAGGATCAGGCGAGCCACATCTGGCTTATCCGCGGACAGGCGACCGCCCGGTGATCAGGCGCCAGGCGATCGAATCCCGGCGCTGTTGGCCCTGGAAGAGCTCGGCTTCTCACATTTGGCAGTCGCCGCCGCCGAGGCCGGAACAGATGGTCCGAGTACGGCCATTACCAGTCATCGCGAAGCCCAACTAGGCTCGTGCTTGGGGCGGCATCACCTCCGAAGGGGCAAATCCCATTACTTTGCTGAAGGCGAATGTGAAGGCGCTCGGGCTATTGTAGCCGTGCTGATGCGCCACGCGAGATACAGGCTCGCCATGGGATAAGGCTTCGAGCGCATTTTGGAACCGCATGCGCTGGCGCCAACGGTTGAAGCTCATGCCCAGATCGCGCTCGAACAGGCGCGCCAGAGTGCGTGGCGACCCACCGGCAACCTCCGACCAGGCCTCCAGCGTGCGACGGTCGGCCGGGTTGGCCAGCAGCTGTGCGCAGACCCGTTGCAGCCGTGGGTCCGCGGGCAAGGGCACATTGATGGTCAGGGCCTCTGCGTGGCCGATCTCGACCTCGATCAATGAGGCGATATGCGCAGCGCGGCTGCCCGGCGCGTAGTCCATCGCCTCTTCACTCAAGGCCAGGATCAGCTCGCGCAGCAGGTTGGAAACGGAAATCACGGTGAGCGCTGGCGGCGCCATGTGGCGACCTTGGCTGTCGATGTAGAGCGTACGCATGTCCACATCGCCATGCATTCTGACGGCATGCCACGTGCCCGCCGGAATGTAGACGGCGCTGTTGCGCGGTACGATCCAGGCATCGCGGTCGGTGCGCAGCCTCATGATCCCTTGCGAGGCGAACAACAACTGGTCGCGGGCGTGATGATGGAGAGGTATCTCCCAGCCATCGGTAAAGGCCTTCGACATGGCGCCGATGGCTTGTTGGAGGTTTTGGTAGTCTTCTGGATCGGTACTGCGTGCTGCGGTCTTTGCCATACCAACGCCTCAACTCTATTGGCGGAAACTCGACGAAGTATGGCAGGACAGCGAGATTACGCCAATTGTAAATTTCGTTTCATAAAGCCCAATCGTGATGGAAGTCCAAGACCATGAACCGCGACCGACTGTATTTTCTGCTCCTGAACATCGGCCATTTCATGGACCATCTTTTCACTTTGATTTTCGCCACCGTGGCCGCGTTGGTGCTCTATCGGGAATGGGGCGTTTCCTATGCAGAGCTGCTGGCCTATGCGACACCTGGCTTTTTTGCCTTTGGCGCTTTCGCACTGCCAGCCGGCTGGCTGGCCGACAAGTGGAGCCGAGACGGCATGATGTGTGTCTTCTTCATCGGCATTGGACTGGTGTCCATCGCCACGGGATTCTCCCAGACTCCGCTTCAAATCGGCATTGGGCTTTTCGCCATCGGTATGTTCGCCGCCATCTATCATCCCGTCGGGCTGGCCATCGTCACCGCAAGATGGCGCGATACGGGAATGCGCATCGCCACAAATGGCGTGTGGGGGAATCTCGGGGTCGCCGCCGCCGCCTTGCTCACCGGCTACCTCATCGACCACGCCGGATGGCGCATGGCGTTCATCCTGCCGGGCATCTTCTCTATCGCCGTTGGCTTCGCCTATATGACACTTCGCTGGGACGGCATTGGCGCTGAGCGAAAATCCGCCAAAGCGCAGGCGACCGTGGCGGCGCCGAAGCCATCGCCTGAATACAAGAAGCTGTTGATTCGCGTTTCCGCAATCATCTTTCTGACGACAGCCGTCTCATCGATCATCTTTCAATCGACAACCTTCGCGTTGCCGAAAATCTTCGAGGAACGCCTTTCGGGACTTGCCACTCACATGGCGACTTGGGCCGACGGTCTCCTGACGGCTGGAAACACTGACGTGGCCACCATGATCGGCTCCTTGGCATTTATCGTCTTCGCCGTGGCGTCGGTTGCCCAATTGATCGTCGGTTCGATGCTCGACCGCTTTGGTCCGCGCCGCGTGTTCATGACCGTAGCGGTCATACAGCTGATATTCTTCTCGGCCATGCCGGGGCTGACGGACGGCCCGGCACTCGCCGTCGCGCTGGGCTTTATGCTCGGCGCTTTCGGACAAATCCCAATCAACGACTTTATGATCGGCAAGACCGCCTCTGGCCCCTACCGAGCCCGCATCTATGGTGTACGCTACGTTGTCAGCTTCACCGTGCTGGCGGCGACCCTGCCGCTTATCGGCTTCGTCTACCACAACTGGGGATTCGACACCCTGTTCCGCATTCTCGCTGCGGCGGCCCTGGTCATTCTTGCTGCCGTGACGATCTTGCCAAGAAAGCTTCCCACGCCTGAAGCAGCAGTGGCCGCGGCGGAGTAATACCAACTCACGGTGATAATGACCCATCGCATGGGCCCTAGCGGGAGACGTCCTATTGATGGGCTGAGCAAGCGAAACGAGCCGAAACGTCAGAATTCTATTCGAAAGCCGCCGAGCGCCGGAAGTTCGTAACGAAGCCAAGCGCCGCTGCGCCGAGCGAAAGTGCGCCGGCAAGGGCGAACATATGCGGCCACGAGAAACCCGCCGCGATGCCGGCGAGCAAAGCGCCAAGCGCCCCGATGCCATCCATGAGCACGAAGGCAAGACCCAGCGTCGACCCTTCGCTGTGGCCAGAGTGATCGACCGCACCTGCAAGAATGGCGGCGCGGATCGCGTCCAACGCGGCGACCGCGACGATCATCGTTGCAATCATGACCCAGAGCGAAGGCTGGAAAACCAGCAGCGCGCTAGCGAGTGCCGCCGTGAGCGTGCCAAACAGCACGACAGGCCGGCGCCCGACGACGTCGGAGACCTTGCCGACCCAGGGCTGCGCCAGCGCGCCGACGATCAGCATGGTCGAGAATGCAATGCCGGCTGCCTCCGGCCCGAACCCGTGTCGGTCCGCGAGATAGAGCGGGATCATGCTGAGCAGCGCCATCAGTGCCATGTTGTAGAGGCAGATCATCACCACCATGCGCAGACCGTCGCCCTGGCGCCATAGGTTCAGGAGGCCGAGCAAGTCGCGCTTGCTGACCGGCCTTTTGTCGACACGCGGAACCCTCCGCGCCACCCAGAAGAAGCAGATGCCCATGATCGCGGCGGGAAGCGCCGAGACTGCCAGCGCTCCACGCCAATCGACGTAGGCCAAAAGAACGCCGACGGCGAGCGGCGACAGCACCTCCGCCATCGACCCGCCGATGGCGTGAACGCCAAGCACGTGAGCGCGCCGACCCTTGATCTCGCGCGTCAGCACACCCGTGGCGATCGGGTGCCACGCCGCATCGCCCATGCCGGCGACCGCGAGCAGCAGCGCGAGGCTCCAGAATCCCGGCGCCATTGCGGCCAATAGATAACCGACGGCAACCCACCAGAAGGTGGCGACCAGCAGCCGCCCCCGGTTCGAAACGTGATCGGTGAGGATGCCGGCCGGCAGATAGGCGAGCGCGCCACCAAGGTTACAGATCGTGAACATCAGGCCAACTTCGGCAGGCGAAAGATCCATGGCGATGCCGACCGCCGGCACGATCAGCCACAGCGAGCAGACCGACCAGTCGTTGGCGAAATGGCCCAGAGAGAACCATGTCAGAAGGCTGCGGTTGTTCATGGCGGCGGCAAGCTCTGGTCCAGGAGCGCGGACATCGCGCGCGAAGTGATTGCGCACCCTAGGATGGAATGGTATGTCTTTCAGTCGACACCAAGACTAATTGCATCTAGATATCGTCAAAACCAATGACCAATCCGAACCACCATCCCCTGAACGATCCCGGCGAGGTCCGCGTGCCGCGCTATCTGGGGGAGACAGTCCGACCGATGTCGGGCGAGAGTTATGACTGGCACAGCCATGACTTCGGGCAGCTTATCTCTGCCGCGTCAGGGTCCATGTACGTCGGCACGCCGGGCCGGGTCCTCTTGCTCAGCCCGGCGATGGCGTTGTGGATTCCGCCGGACGTTGAGCACTGGATGCGTTACGGATCGAACAACGAGATGCGTTACGTCGATGTGCGCCAGGACGAAGCCGAAAAACTCGGCACAGAATGCCGGATCATGGCAATGACGCCGCTCCTGAAAGCGCTGATATCTGGCACAATGCCCGACCATGTAACGGGCCGCACGGCCGATCACACCGACGCGTTTCACGATCTCTTGCGTCATGAACTCGTCGCTGCAGCGGACGTGACGCTCTCGGTCGCAATGCCACAAGACCCTCGAATCCGCCGAATTGCCGAAGCGGCGCTCAAGGAACCGGGGCTTGTCGGGCCGGTCGACTCCTGGCTTGCAGAAGCGCCCGCCAGCCGCAAGACGATCGAACGGCTGTTTGTGGCTGAAACGGGCATGCCGCCGTTGCGTTGGTTGCGACACGCCCGAATTCTCCACGCTATCTCGCGGCTTGCCGCCGGCGAGAAGGTCAGTTCGGTCGCGCTCGACATGGGCTATGAGTCGCCAAGCGCGTTCAGCTACATGTTCCGCCGCACGCTCGGGCGCAGCCCGAGAGATTTCTGCGCCTCGGCCTAGGGGCAGAGTCGCTCTCGAAAAACCGGGCCCCACGTCCGCTTGAGCGCAATCCCCGCTCTCTCAGGTATCCGCCAACTGGACAAGAAGTCCCTGATCGCGGGCGCCCCGGCGCCTGCCGCCTCTACCCCTCCGCCAGCCAGTCCTCGATCAGGCGCCAGGCGATGGAGTCCCGGCGCGGCAGCTTGAAGCGTTCGTCCTCGGGCGAGGCCTTGAGCTGGTCGCGGGTGAACCAGGCCGCCGTGTCCAGCTCCTCCTCGCACACCTTTAGAGGGCCGTAGGCCGCTTGGGCATGGAAGCCCAGCATGATCGAGGAGGGAAAGGGCCAGGGCTGGGAGGAGTGGTAGGTGATCTTGGCCAGCGCGAGCTTGAGGCCGACTTCCTCCTCCACTTCCCGGGCCACCGCCTCCTCCAGGCTCTCGCCCGGTTCGACGAAGCCGGCGAGAGTCGAGTGCATGCCGGACGGCCAGCCTTTCTGGCGGCCCAGCACGCAGCGATCGCCGCCGTCGTGGATCAGCATGATCACCGCCGGGTCGGTGCGCGGAAAGTGATCCAGGCCGCAGTCCGGGTTCGTGCAGTGGCGCAGGTGCCCCGCGCGCCGGCTCTCGGTCGGATGGCCACAGCGCCCGCAAAAGCGGTGACGCTTGTGCCAATGGACCAGGCCCCGGGCATAGGCCAGCACCGCGCCTTCGCCGCGCGCCATAAGCGGTCCGACCAGGCGCAGGTCCTGGAACTCGCCGAGCTCGCTCAAACCCGCCGCCTCGGCTGGCCGGTCGACCGCCGAGAGGTCGAGCGCAACGTAGGCGTGCTGGCCGTTCAGACCCAGGAAGGTGACATGCTCGGCCTGGGCCCAGAGCGCCTCGGCCCGGGACCAGTCGAGCCAGGCCGGCCGCGGATCGGACGCGCTGACAACAAAGTTGCGGGCCCGCCAGATCACCACGTAGCGGGTCGTCGAGCGCCTGAGCTGCGCGGCCAGCCAGGCCTCGTCAAGCCGCAGATGATCGGCCCGGTCGAGCCCGGCGCCGCTATAGAAATTGACCCGTGCCATAATCGGGCGAAGGTGGCACAGGCCGGGGGCCGCTGTCCATCGCTTGGCTCTTGCTACAGGCCGCCGGATCACCGATAGTCGGCTTTGGGAGGTTGGCGGCGGACGGGCAGCTCGCCAACCCGGTCAGGCCCGGAAGGGAGCAGCCGTAACGAGATTCGCCCGGGTCGTTTGTTCAGCCTCCCGCCTAAGCGCTTTTCCAAGAGACGTCATGACGGAACCGCCAGCCGAGCGCGACGAGACCGCCCCCTATCGGGTCTTGGCGCGCAAGTACCGGCCGGCGCGCTTTGCCGATCTGATTGGCCAGGAAGCGATGGTCAAGACCCTGACCAACGCGCTGGAGAGCGGGCGTCTCGCCCATGCCTTCATCCTCACCGGTGTGCGCGGGGTCGGTAAGACGACGACCGCCCGTATCATCGCCCGGGCGCTCAACTGCGTCGGGCCGGACGGCACGGGCGGGCCGACGCCAGCGCCTTGCGGCCAGTGCGAGTTCTGCGTCGCGATCGCCCAGGACCGCCACATGGACGTGGTCGAGATGGATGCCGCCAGCCGCACCGGGATCGACGATATCCGCGAGCTGATCGAGGGCGTGCGCTACCGGCCGGTCTCGGCGCGCAACAAGGTCTACATCATCGACGAAGTGCACATGCTCTCGCGCCAGGCCTTCAACGGGCTTTTGAAGACCCTGGAGGAGCCGCCCGAGCACGTGGTCTTCATCTTCGCCACGACCGAGATCCGCAAGGTGCCGGTGACCGTGCTGTCGCGCTGCCAGCGCTTCGACTTGCGCCGGGTCGAGCAGGAGGCCCTGGCCAGCCACTTCTCGGTGATCGCCGAGCGCGAGGACATCAAGATCGCGCCGGGCGCGGTCACCCTGATCGCCCGGGCGGCCGACGGCTCGGTGCGCGATGGGCTCTCCCTGCTGGACCAGGCGATCGCTATGGCCGGTGCTGACGATGCCGAGATCACCGAAGAGGCGGTCAAGGACATGCTCGGCCTTGCAGACCGGGCGCGTATCTTCGATCTCTTCGAGGCGCTCGCCCAGGGCCGTGCGGCCGGCGCCCTGGAAATCTTGGGTGGGCTGCACAATGCCGGCGCCGAGCCGGCGGTGGTTCTCCAAGACTTGCTCGAGCTGACCCACTTCCTGACCCGGGTCAAGCTGGTGCCGGCGACCGCGAAAACCGTGCCCGAGACCGAACGGGTGCGCGGCACGGCGCTCGCCGAACAGATGACCCTGCCGGCCCTTGCGCGGATATGGCAGATGCTGCTCAAGGGCCTGGGCGAGACCCGGCAGGCGCCTTCGGCCCTGCAGGCCGCCGAGATGGTGCTGATCCGCCTGTGCCACGCCAGCGAGCTGCCGACCCCGGGCGACCTGGTCAAGCGCTTGACCGAGAGCGCGTCGGCCGAGCCGGCCACGCCGCCGCCGGCACCCGCGCCCTCGAACGGGCCCGGCGCGACCGCCATGGCAGTCGGCGCCGAAGCTGAATCCCATGCCCAAGCCCAACCGACCAGCCAGACTCACCCCGCGCCCCACAGCTTCGGTCAGGTCGTCGCCCTGGCCCAGGAGCTTCGCGAGGCCAAACTGGTCAACTATTTGCTCGATGACGTTCACCTGGTGCGCTTCGAGCGCGGCCGCATCGAGTTCCGGCCCGGCGAGCGGGCGCCGCGCGAGCTGGCGGGCCAGCTCGGCAAGCTGCTCGAGCGGGCGACCGGCGAGCGCTGGGTCGTCGCGGTCTCCAGCGAGCCTGGTGAGGCCCCCTTGCGCGCCCAGCAGCGCGCGGTCGAGGACGAGAAGCGCCAGGCGCTCGAGTCGGATCCCCTGGTGCAAGCCGTCTTGGAAAGCTTTCCCGGGGCGCGTATCGTCGCCCGGCGCGATCCGAAGGCCACCGGCGGCGGCGAGGAAGAGGAACAGTCATGAAGAATCTCGGCCAGATGATGAAGCAGGCCCAGGAGATGCAGGCCAAGATGGCTGAGATGCAGGAGCGCCTAAGCGAGACCGAGATGTCGGGCGCGGCCGGCGGCGGCATGGTCCATGTCACGGTCAACGGCAAGGGCGAGATGCGCCGGGTCAAGATCGACCCGAGCCTGCTAACGCCCGACGACGTCGAGGTGCTGGAAGATTTGATCGTGGCCGCCGCCAACGATGCCAAGGCCAAGGTCGAAAGCCACGTCGCCGAGGAAATGCAGAAGATGACCGGCGGGCTCAACCTGCCGCCCGGCCTCAAGCTGCCGTTCTAAGGTCCGGCCTACCCGAGCGATTGCCATGGCCGCCGAGATCGACCGCCTGATCCAGTATCTCGCCCGGGTTCCGGGCCTGGGCCCGCGCTCCGCCCGGCGCGCCGCGCTGCACCTCATGACCCGGCGGGAATCCCTCATGCTGCCGCTCGCCGATAGCCTGCGCCTCGCGGCCGAGCGCCTGGTCGACTGTTCGCTCTGCGGTAATCTGGACACCTCGGACCCCTGCGCCCTCTGCCAAGACCCCAAGCGGGACCCGTCGGTGCTCTGCGTGGTCGAGCAAGTGGGCGACCTCTGGGCGCTCGAGCGCTCGGGCGCCTTCAAGGGCCGCTACCAGGTGCTCGGCGGCACGCTCTCGGCGCTCGACGGCCGTGGGCCGGAGGATCTGCGCCTGGCCGATCTGGAAGCGCGTGCCAGCAAGCCGGAGGTGAGCGAGGTGATCCTGGCGCTCTCGGCCACGGTCGACGGCCAGACCACGGCCCACTACATCGCCGAGCTCTTGGCCGGCAGCGGCGTCAAGGTCACCCGCCTGGCCCACGGCGTGCCAGTCGGCGGCGAACTCGACTACCTAGACGACGGCACGCTGAGCGCCGCGATGAACGCCAGGCGGCCTGCGTGAACTCAAATCGTGTTAATTCACGATCCGAAGCGCAATTAACATTATATCAGTTAACCAACCTTCCGCGGAGCCTCGACCGGCGCGATCGCTTGTTCGGTCGGCTCGGCCGGGTCGAGCTCCAGCTCTTCGATGCGCTCGCCCCGGCGGGTCACCTTGTCGGTCGAGATGCGGATCTGGCGCAGGTCCTCGCCGGCCTGGTCGTGATGGCGCTGGAGCTTGCCGACCCGCTCGTCGAGGCGGCCCAGGTCGACCAGCAGGCGGCCGACCTCGGCCTGGATCACGCCAGCTTGCTCGCGCATACGCACGTCCTTGAGGATCGCCCGCACGGTGGTCAGGGTCGCCATCAGTGTGGTCGGCGAGACGATCCACACCCGGGCCCGGTGGGACTCCTCGACCACGCCGCGGAAGTTGGCGTGCAGCTCGGCATAGACCGCTTCGCTGGGCAGAAACATGAGCGCCGATTCCGCAGTCTCACCGGGCAGGATGTACCTGGCGGCGATGTCCTGGACGTGCTTACGCAGATCGGCGGAGAGCTGGCGCCGGGCCGGCACCCGGGCCGCCTCGTCGGACGCCGCGACCAGGGCTTCGTAGCTCTCCAGGGGGAACTTAGAGTCGATCGCGATTGCGCCCGGCGGATTGGGCAGGTGGAGCAAGCAGTCGGCCCGCTTTCCGTTGGTCAGCGTCGCCTGGAACTCGTAGGCGCCGGCCGGCAAGATATTCTCTACCAGGTCCTGCAGCTGGATCTCGCCGAAGCTGCCGCGCGCCTGCTTATTGGCCAGGATATCCTGCAGGCCGACCACCTGGGTCGAGAGCTCGGTGATGTTCTTTTGGGCCCGGTCGATCACCGCGAGGCGCTCGCGCAGGTCGGTCATGGCGCTTTGGCTCTGGGTCGCGCTCTCCTGGAGGCGGTCGCCGACGCGCTTTGAGAGGTCCGCCAAACGCTCCTCCAATGTCTTGGAGACAGCGCGTTCCTGAGCCTGCAAGGCGCTCGACAGGCGCTCCTGCTGGGCCGCCTGGCTCTCGGCCATCTGCGTCAGGCGGCCGGTCAGCTCGGCCAGCTCCCGGCTCTTGTCGCGGCCCCGGGCGAAGACCACGAGCGCGACGCCAAGCGCCGAGAGGGCGACCAGCGCGACCACGATCAAGAGGATGGTATCGTCCATGACAAGCGGGCTTCGGGCAGCACGAATCGGGGCGCCAAGTTTAGCATGCCGCCGGATCTGCGCCTGCCCCTTTTCTCCGACCGCCGCCTTGACGTATCCTGGGCTTGCGCCTATGTCAGGCCGAGGCAATTGGAACAGTTCTAAACAAGCGCGGACCTTATAGAGACCCATGGCGAAGCTACCGATCATCGTGGCCCCCGATCCGCTGCTGAAAAAGCAGGCGATGCCGGTCGAAGAGGTCGACGACGAGCTGCGTCAGCTCATGGACGACATGCTCGAGACCATGTACGACGCGCCTGGCATCGGCCTGGCCGCGCCTCAGGTCGGCGTGCTCAAGCGGATTATCGTGGTCGACTGCGCACGGGAGGGCGAGCCGCCCAAGCCCTACAAGATGGTCAATCCGGAGCTGCTGTGGCTCTCCGAGGAGGAAGCGGTCTACGAGGAAGGCTGCCTTTCCCTGCCAGACCACTATGCCGACGTCCGGCGCCCGGCGTCCGCCAGGATCGCCTATCTGGACGAGAACGGCGTGGCCCAGGAGCTCGAAGCCGAAGGCCTGCTGTCGACCTGCGTCCAGCACGAGATGGATCATCTAGAGGGTGTGCTCTTCGTCGATCACATCAGCGCGCTCAAACGCAAGATCATCCTGCGCAAGCTGCAGAAGGCCAAGAAATCGGCCAAAGAGTCCGAGCCGCGGCTGGCCCACGCTCTGTGACCGGCGCTTTGCGCCTGGCCTTTCTGGGCACGCCCGACTTCGCGGTACCTTGTCTTAAGGCGCTGGCCAATGCCGGCCACGAGATCGTCTGCGTCTATAGTCAGCCGCCCCGTCCGGCCGGACGGGGCCACAAGCCCCGGCCAAGCCCTGTGCAAGCGGCTGCCGAGGCCGCCGGCTGGCGCTATCGTCATCCGACCAGCCTGAAGGATCACGAGGCTCAGGCGGATTTCGCCGCGCTCGAGCTGGATGCCGCGGTGGTGGTCGCCTACGGATTGATCCTGCCAAATGCGATCCTCGGGGTGCCTCGCCTCGGTTGTCTCAACCTACATGCCTCCTTGCTGCCCCGCTGGCGCGGCGCCGCGCCGATCCAGCGGGCGCTTCTGGCCGGCGACGCCGAGACCGGCGTCACCATCATGCAGATGAACCAGGGCCTGGATACCGGGCCCATCTTGCTCCAGCGCGCGATGCCCATTGCCTCCGACGAGACGGCCGAGAGCCTGCACGACGCCCTCGCCAAGCTTGGCGCCGGGATGATGGTCGAAGCCCTGCAGGGGCTCGACCGGGGCGCGCTCGAGGCCCGGCCACAGCCGGAAGAGGGCGTCACCTACGCCGCCAAGCTGAGCCGCGCCGACGGCCGGCTCGACTGGCGCCGGCCGGCCGCCGAGCTGGAGCGCCAGATCCGGGCGCTGACGCCCTGGCCCGGCGCTCAGGCTCAAGTCCCGGGCCCCAAAGGCCCCGAGTTGCTCAAGGTGCTGGCTGCCCAGGTGGTCGAGGACGCGCCACACAAAGAGGCCGGCGCGGTGCTCGACGAGGCCCTGACCGTCGCTTGCGGTGTCGGGGCTCTGCGCCTGAACCAGGTTCAGCGTTCGGGCCGCGGCGCCATGGCGGGCGCGGCGTTCCTGCGCGGCTTTGCGTTGCCGGTCGGCAGCCGTCTGCCCTTGCCGGCGGAGGCCGAGGGGTGAGCCGCTACAAGCTGCTGGTCGAGTACGACGGCCGGGACTTCGTCGGCTGGCAGCGCCAGGATAGCGGGCCCTCGATCCAGGAGGCCCTGGAGCGGGCGGTCACCGCCTTTTGCGGCGAAACGGTCACGGTGACCGGCGCCGGGCGCACGGATTCGGGGGTCCACGCGCTCGGGCAGGTGGCCCATCTGGACCTGGCCCAGGCGCGGCCCGCCGACCGGCTGATGGCGGCGCTCAACCAGCACCTCAAGCCCGCGCCGATCGCGGTGCTGGCGGCCGATGCGGTCGACGACGCCTTCCACGCCCGCTTCACTGCGACCGAGCGGCGCTATCTCTACCGCATCGTCAACCGGCGGGCGCCGCTCACTCTGGACCGGGGCCGGGCCTGGTTCGTCCCAAAGGCGCTCGATGCCGAGGCAATGAACGCGGCGGCCCAGGTGTTGGTCGGCCAGCACGATTTCTCGAGCTTCCGCGCCGCCGAGTGCCAGGCGCCCTCGCCGGTCAAGACGCTGGATGCGCTGAGCGTGGCGCGCGCGGGCGATGAGGTGCGGGTGGTCGCCCGGGCCCGTTCCTTCCTGCACCGCCAGGTGCGCAACATGGTGGGCTCCCTGCAAATGGTCGGTTGCGGCAAGTGGAGCGCGATTCAGCTGGCCGAAGTGCTGCGCGCCAAGGACCGGCGTTTGGCGGGCCCGGCCGCGCCGGCCGACGGGCTTTACCTGACCGAGGTGCGCTACGACGGCTAGTCCAGCATGCCTCTGGTAACGATATCGATCACGATGCCGAGAAAGAAATCCAGGGCGACCAGACCGGTCGCCACCCAGCCGGTGACCTGGAGCGCAGTGACCGCGATGTACCACACGTAGGTCAACAGCAGCGCCGTGACGAGGAAAGGCAGGAGGCTGGCGAGCGCGGTCGGCAGAACGCCACTTGAGTCCAGCAGGGCGACCGGCAGCACCAGCACCATTTGGATCACCCAAGACCAATTCGCCGCTACGATGAAGGAGATGTAGCGGTGTTGCCGATCGATCGCCTGGGCGATGTGATACATGATGACGGGAAAGGCGACCCAGGTGATCACGTAAGCGATCGTGGTGACCAGCACGGCCCGGCCGAAGCTGGCGGCCGGCGCGTGGCTGGCCCAATCCAAGCCGATCAAGAGGGCATAGCCCGGCGCTACAAGGACCGCGACAAAGAACGAGCGCCAGAAGCCCTCGAGCGTGCGGTTGAAATAGTCCAGCCCGGCCGGATCCCGGCGCGCCAGGCGCCAAGCGCCGTAGATGCTTGCGGCGATCTCTGTCGCGGGCGGGATCACGGGGCGAAGTAACCCTTGAGAAGGGCCAAGTAGATTGCAGTCAAGCGCTCCAGATGCTCGAGCGGTACCTGCTCGTCGACCTTGTGGGCGGTCGCGTTCAAGAGTCCGAGCTCGGCGACCGGGGCGTGGTCCTTTATGAAGCGGGCGTCCGAGGTGCCCCCGGTGGTCGAGAGCTCGGGGGACTCGCCGGTGACCTGCGCGACCGCCCGGCATACCAGATCGCTGAACGGCCCGGGCGGGCAGAGGAAGGACTCGCCGGAGATGCGGATAGAAAGGTCGTGGTCGCAGCCGCTTTCGACCAAGAGGTCGCGCAGGCGCTGCTCCAAGACCGCGCCGCTATGATGGTCGTTGAAACGAATGTTGAAGGCGGCCGTCGCCTCGGCCGGAATCACGTTGCTTGCCGGGTTGCCGCAGTCGATCGTGGTGAGCTGTAGGCTGGACGGCGGGAAGTGCGTGCTGCCATCGTCGAGCGGCGTGCGCGCCAGCTGGTCGAGCAGGCGTACCAGGTGGTGCAAGGGATTGTCGGCCAGCTGGGGATAGGCGGTGTGGCCCTGGGTGCCGCGCAGGGTCAACTTGCCGGTCAGGCTGCCGCGCCGCCCGATCTTAACCGTGTCGCCAAGGGCTTGGGCGCTGGTCGGCTCGCCCACCAGGCAAGCGTCGAGCTTTTCGCCCCGTTCGGCCAGCCAGTCCAACACCTTGCGGGTGCCGTTGACCGCGTCGGCCTCCTCGTCGCCGGTGATTAGAAGGCTGATCGAGCCGTCGAACGCACCGTCACGGTTTTCCAAGAAGGCCGCGGCGGCGGCGACGAACGCGGCGATCGAGCCCTTCATGTCGACCGCGCCCCGGCCGATCACGACGCCGTCCCTAAGCTCGGCCGCGAAGGGATCGCAGCTCCAGGCCGCCGTGTCGCCGACCGGCACCACGTCGGTGTGGCCGGCATAGCAAAGGTTAGGGCCCCCATCGCCGAGCCGGGCGTAGAGATTGTCGACCGGCGCGAAGCCGGTCTCCTCGAAGACCAGCCGGTGGCAGGCGAAGCCCAGTGGCTCGAGGCGCTCTTGCAGTAGGGTAAGCGCGCCGCCCTCGGCCGGGGTCACGCTGGGGCAGCGGATCAGGTCGCGGGTCAGCTCGATGCAGTCGACGGTCCCCGCCATGACGGTCAGTCGCGCAGCAGCTCGTTGATCGAGGTCTTGGAGCGGGTGCGCTCGTCGACCCTTTTCACGATCACAGCACAATAGAGGCTCGGCCCCGGGCTGCCGTCGGGCAGGGGCCTACCGGGCAGGGTGCCCGAGACCACCACGGAGTATGCCGGCACCCGGCCCATGAAGACCTCGCCGGTGGTGCGGTCGACGATCTTGGTGGAGGCGCCCAGATAGACCCCCATGGACAGCACCGAGCCCTCCTCGACCCGCACGCCCTCGGCCACCTCGGCGCGGGCGCCGATGAAGCAATTGTCCTCGATGATCACCGGCCCGGCCTGAAGCGGCTCGAGCACGCCGCCGATGCCGGCGCCGCCCGAGATGTGGCAGTTCTTGCCGATCTGGGCGCAGGAGCCGACCGTTGCCCAGGTGTCGACCATGGTGCCCGAGTCCACGTAGGCGCCCAGATTGACGAAGCTCGGCATGAGCACGACGCCTGGCGCGATGTAGGCCGAGCGCCTGACCACGCAGTTCGGCACGGCCCGGAAGCCGGCCTGGGCGAAGCGCTCGGCATCCCAGCCGGCGAACTTGGAGGGCACCTTGTCGTACCAGCTGGAGTCACCGTGGTTGCCGTCGCGCGGCCCGCCCGGAATCGGCACCATGTCCGACAGGCGGAAGGACAGGAGCACCGCCTTTTTCAGCCATTGGTTAACCTGCCAGCCATCCTCGCTGCGCTCCGCGACCCGATAGACGCCCCGGTCGAGCCCGTCGAGCGCCATCTCGACCGCCGGACGCACGGCATCGCCGGTGGCTGGCGTGATCCCGGCGCGCTCGTCCCAGGCGCGGTCGATGGTGGCGATGAGATCCTGGAGCTCCATGGCGGATCCTTGGGTTTGCTGGTTGACGACAGGGGCCGGAAGATGCGTGAGCGCCGGGGCCCTGTCAATCGTGCTGGCCGCCTTGCGCCGGCGCTTTCAAGATTAATCGCATTTTAACGCCAATCGGCGACAAAGTTGTTGTGTTGCAATTGCTTAAAATCGCCATGAAAGCCTTTCGATGACGGATTCGAAGCTGCCAGAGGCGGGCCGCGGACTTACCGGCGAGGATCAGCCCGATCCGAGCTTGGTTTCGCTCGACGGTCTGTTCGAGCAGTTTCCCGGGCCGGTTCTCGTGGTGGCCCAGAACGGCCTGCCGATCGGCGCGAACAGCAAGTCGGCCGCCCTGGTCCAAGCCTTTCGTTCGGGTGCCCGCTTCGAGCTGAACGACGCCGTCGAGTCTGCGCTCGCCGGCAAGGTCAGCCAGATCAATCCGCTGGTGCTGGGCGACGACGGACAGGATCAGGAGTTCACCCTGGCGATTGACCTGTTGGTGCTGCCTTGGGCGGACGGCACCGCGGCGCTGCTTTTGGGCCGCGACGTGACCCTGGAGCGCAGCCTGCGCCAGGCCCTGATCGAATCCCGCGAGCTCTACAAGGCGCTGGTGCTGATCGGCAACGACTTCGCCTGGGAGACCGACGAAAAAGGCCGCTTTACGTTCCTGGTGCCCGATACGGTGCTCGGCTATGCGGCCGACGAGTTGCTTGGCCGAACGGCGCCCGAAGTGATCGGGCCGCGCGATGCCGGAAACCCCTTCGCCACCGAGCTCGAGGTGCTGCGCAAGGACGTAGTGTGTTGCGATGCCAGCGGCCAGGCGGTCAGGCTCTCCTTGATCTCTCGGGCGCTCTATCACGCCGACGGCAGCTGCCGTGGCGCGCGCGGCGTGTGCAGAGTCGTGGGTCGTGCGGAATCCACCGAAACCGACCGGATTGCGATGACCGGCGGATAGGGGCTAAGGCCGCCGGATCAGCGTACCGAGACCGCGGTCGGTAAAGATCTCCAACAACATGGCGTGGGCCACCCGGCCGTCCAGGATGACGGCGGCCGAAACGCCGTCTTCGACTGCTTCCACGCAGGTCTCGAGCTTGGGGATCATGCCGCCGGAAACCGTGCCATCGGCAGTCAACTGGCGCACGTCCTTGGGAGAGACCTCTTGAATCAGCTGACCCTCGGGGTCGAGCACACCCGCGACGTCGGTCAGCAGCAGAAGGCGTGCGGCACCAAGCGCGGCGGCGACCGCGCCGGCCACCGTATCGGCGTTGATGTTGTAGGTCTCGCCGTTCTTGCCGACGCCGATCGGCGCGATCACCGGGATCATGCCGGACTGCTCGAGTGCGCTCAGGATTTGGGAGTTGACCTGCTTGGGCTCGCCGACGAAGCCCAGGTCCAAGAGCTTCTCGATGTTCGAGTCGGGATCGCGCTTGGAACGCCGCAGCTTTGTCGCCTGGATCAGCCCGCCGTCCTTGCCCGAGAGGCCGATCGCCGTGCCGCCGGCGGCGTTGATGGCGGTGACGATCTGCTTGTTGATGCGCCCGGAAAGCACCATTTCGACGACCTCGACGGTCGCCTTGTCGGTGACCCGCAAGCCATCGATGAACTCGCTCTTGACCGCCAGGCGCTCGAGCATGGAGCCGATCTGCGGACCGCCGCCGTGCACCACCACCGGGTGGATGCCGATCTGCTTCAGAAGCACGATGTCGCGCGCGAACAGCCCGGCCAGGTCCTCGTCGCCCATGGCGTGGCCGCCGTACTTGATGACGAAAGTCTGGCCCGCGTAGCGCCGCATGAAGGGCAGCGCTTCGGTAATCGTGCGCGCCGTGCGTAGCCAATGCTTGGTGTCGGAGAAGCTGGTCTTTGTCATGGCCGGCACTCTAAGAGTTCTGTTCAAGAGAATTCGGCACCGGCCCTCTCCCTCACCCGGCCGCACACGACAATATCCTGAATGGGCGGCCGGGTTGGGGAGAGGGCCGTTTCCGGTTTCAAGAAAGCCGCCTGTGGCGAGTTTCTCGGACAGACATTAAACGCCGCCGGACGGCAGGGCCAGCGTGGCGAGCGCGGCGCGAAGCTCCTCGATGCCGGTGCCTTTGGCCGAGCTGGTGACCAGGATCTCAGGATGAGCCGCCGGGTGCTTGGCGAGCTTGCCGGCGGTCTGAGCGACCAAGGTCTTGAGCGCGCCGGGCTTGGTCTTGTCCGCCTTGGTCAAGATCACTTGGTAGACCGCGGCCGATTGATCGAGCAGCGCCATGACCTCCAGGTCGCTTCCCTTGAGGCCGTGGCGGGAATCCACCAGTAGGCAGATCCTGCGCAGCTCGGCGCGGCCTTTCAGGTAGTCCCGGGTCAGCTTGGTCCAGTCGCGGATTGCCGCCTTCGAAGCACGCGCGTAGCCATAGCCCGGCAGGTCGACCAGCGTCAGCCGCTGGGCCAGGTCGAAGAACAGCAGCTGGCGCGTGCGGCCCGGCGTGTTGGAGGTGCGTGCGAGCGTGTTGCGGCCGGTCAGCGCGTTGACCAGGCTCGATTTGCCGACGTTGGAGCGCCCGGCGAAAGCGATCTCGGGCCGGCCCAGCTGCGGCACCTGGTCGAGCGTAGCGGCGGCGATCAGAAAGCTGCACTCGGCGGCGAACAGTCGCCGGCCTTCAAGCGCCCAGTCGACCGCCGGTGCGCCAGGGTCCTGGTCAAGGGTGTCGGTCGCCATTGGTTCCGCCGAATCAATCCTCGGCCTTCTCGGGCACCTTCTCGCGCGCCTTCCGGGCCCTGCGCCTGGCCGAGCGGCTGGGCTTCTTCTTCTTCGGCTCCGCGGTGTCGCTCGCCGCGGGCGCCGGCTCGGCTTCGGCCTCGGTCTCCTCCTCCGCCTTTTCCTTGTCCTCGCCCGGCTTTTTCTTAGGCGGCCCGGCGCTCGGCTTGGCAGCTGTCGGCTGGCGGCCGATCGGAACCCCGTGGCGCTTCATGATGACCATTTGCTGGAAGATCGAGAGCGTGTTGTTCCAGGTCCAATAGATCACCAGGCCGGCCGGGAAGGTCGCCAGCAGGAAGGTGAAGATGACCGGCATCCAGGCGAAGATCTTGGCCTGTACGGGATCGGTCGGCTGTGGGTTGAGGCGATGCTGGATGACCATCGAGAGGCCCATCAGGATGGGCCAGACGCCGATGTTGATGACGTTGAAGAGACCCAGATCCGGCACGCCCCAGGGCAAGAGGCCGAAGAGATTGAAGATCGAGGTCGGGTCCGGCTGGGAAAGATCGTGGATCCAGCCGTAGAACGGTGCCTGGCGCATCTCGATCGAGACGAACAGCACCTTGTAGAGCGCGAAGAAAACCGGAATCTGAATCAAGATCGGCAGGCAGCCGGAGAGCGGATTGGCGCCCTCCTTCTTGTAGAGCGCCATCATCTCCTGGTTCAGGCGCTGCTTGTCATCGCCGTAGCGCTCGCGCAGGCGCAGCATGTCAGGCTGCAGCTTGCGCATCTTCGCCATCGAGGCATAGGACTTGTTGGCGAGCGGGAAGAACAGGATCTTGATCAGCACCGTGACCACCAGGATCGACAGGCCGAAGTTGCCGAGCAGCACCGCGAAGTAGTGCAGCACGTAGAAGAAGGGGATGGTCAGGAACCAGAACCAGCCGAAGTCGACCGCCCGTTCGAACAGCGGGATACCCAAGGTCTCCCGGTAGCCGTCCAGCAGCTCGACCTCCTTGGCGCCGGCGAAGAGATGGCTGGTGATCTCGAAGCTGGCGCCTGCCGGGATCGCGGTGCCCGGATAAAGGAAGTCGGCCTGGTACTTGTTTTGACCGGCCGGCGCGGTGTGCACGAAACGGGCGTCGATGGTCTTTTGCTGGTCCGGCGCGAGCACCACCATCCAGTACTTGTCGGTGATGCCGAGCCAACCGCCCGCGCTGTTGAAGGCCATCGTGCCGGTGTCTTCGACGTCGGAGTAGTCGATCTCCTCCAGGGCGTCGTTGAACACCCCGATCAGGCCCTCGTGCAGGATGTAGAAGCCCAGGATGTCCGGATGCCCGGTGCGCGAGATCAAGCCGTAGGGCGATAGGCTGATGCTCTGCGCGCCGTTGTTCACGACCCGCTGGGTGACCGTGAACATGTAGTTTTCGTCGAGCGCGATTTCCTGCTCGAAGCGCACGTCCTGGCTGTTAGTCCAGCTTAGGACAACCGGTGTGCCCGGGGTCAGCTCCTTCTGGCTGCTCTGCCACAGAGTCTCGCTGTTGGGCAGCTCGAGGCCGCTGTCGCCTGTCGACCAGCCGAAGTCGGCGAAGTAGGCATTGTGGGTGCCGGCCGGCGCCAGAAGCTCGATGTTGGGGCTGTTGGCGTCGAGGTTCTCCCGATACTGGGTCAGGATCAGGTCGTCGAAGCGGGCACCTTTAAGGGCGATCGAGCCGCTCAAGGTGGGCGATGAGATGGTCACCCGCGGGCTCGCATCGAGCGCATCGTCGCGCGCCACGCCCATCGCCTCAGCGCCGCCGCCGGCCGAGGGCGCGCTTACGTCCGGCGAGCCAGACGGCACGCTGCTCGGGGTCTCACCGCCCGCGGTTTCCGTCGTCTGCGCTTGCTGGGCCTGCTGTTGGGCCAGGCGCTCGCGCTCCGGGGCGTTGAAGAAGAACTCAAAGCCGAACAGGATGGCGACCGAGATGACGATCGCGAGTATCAGATTGCGGTTGTCGATCACTCGGAGCGCTCCATGGTCAGCCGACCGTGCCCGCGCGCGGGCCACAGCGTGGCCTTGTCGGGAACTGGGTCGTGGCCGCAGCCGGCCCAGGGATTGCAGCGCAGGACGCGGCGCGTGCCGAGCCACAAGCCGATCAGCACGCCGTGACGCTCGATCGCCTCGGCGGTGTAGGCCGAGCAACTGGGGCTATAGCGGCAGCTCGCCGGTATCACGGGCGAGATGACGTTCTGATAGAAGCAGATAAGCTCGATCGCCAGCCAGCTGAGGGCGCGTTTCACCACGGTCTTAGGATCCTTCAGGCTCTGGTACGCGGCTTGGCCGGGGCCGAAACCCGCCTGAGCGCCTGGCGCAGATCCCCCAGCAGCAGGCCGTAGGGCCGCTTGAGCGTCCCGGCCCGGGCGATCACAACGTAGTCGCGCCCAGCCCGGCCATCTTGGGGCAGGACCTCGGCGACGGC
The DNA here is from genome assembly GCA_039029395.1 of Pseudomonadota bacterium. Lineage (GTDB taxonomy): Bacteria > Pseudomonadota > Alphaproteobacteria > Kiloniellales > JAKSDN01 > JBCCGG01. The sequence goes on from JBCCGG010000039.1 coordinate 24,951, forward strand.
CGCCTTGAGGCGTCGGCGCGCCCGGTTGCGGTCGACCGCGTTGCCGACCTTGCGGCTCGCCGTGAAACCGATGCCGATGTCGTCGCCCGGCGCGTCCTGGACGGCAGACCCCGCTTGCAGGACGAGCCCCGGCGTTGCCCACTTGCGGCCGCTGCGGGCCACCCGTAGGAACTCGGGGCGTGTCTTCAGGCGCCGAAGAGTCGGCATTGGCTTTAGGCGGTCAGGCGCTTGCGGCCCTTCGCACGGCGTCGCGCGATCACGCGGCGGCCGCCTACCGTGGCCATACGGGCCCGAAATCCGTGGCGGCGCTTGCGGACAAGCACACTGGGCTGAAACGTGCGCTTCACGATCTATACTCCATGGCACTGCGGGATGAGTTACAGCCGCGCTGTATAAGGGCGCCTCCGGCGTCTGTCAACGCAAGCCAAGCGATTCGAGGGGTGTCTTAGCGGTTGCGCTCGGCGGCGCTCTGGACTCAAATCGGGGGCGCATAGGAAATGCCCTTAGGGGGACCATGGCCGAGGACCGTCTCAAGGCCGATATCTGCGTGATTGGGGCCGGCGCCGCCGGGCTTTCGGTAGCGGCCGGGGCCGCACAGCTCGGTGTCGAAACGGTGCTGATCGAGCGCGGCCCCATGGGCGGCGACTGCCTGAACTATGGCTGTGTGCCCTCCAAGGCCCTGCTGGCCGCCGGCAAGGCGAGCCACTTCCATGAACGGGCCGCCCCCTTCGGCGTCCATTACGCGCCGCCGAACGTCGACTTCGCGGCCGTGCAGGCCCACGTCAAGGGCGTCATCGGGGCCATCGCGCCGACCGATTCCGTGGCCCGTTTCAGCGGCTTGGGTGTCAAGGTGATCAAGGCCAGCGCGCGCTTTACCGGGCCTCGGGAAGTGCTGGCCGACGGGGTACGGATCGCCGCCCGGCGCGTCGTGGTGGCGACCGGCTCCCAGCCGCTGGTGCCGCCGATCCCGGGGCTCGACCAAGTGCCTTATCTGACCAACGAGACTGTCTTTGACCTGAACCGGCGGCCGGACCACCTGATTGTGGTCGGCGGCGGCCCGATAGGATGCGAGTTGGGCCAGGCCTTTCGCCACCTGGGCGCCCAAGTCACCATTGTCGAGATGGCCCAAATTCTGCCCAAGGACGATCCGGAGCTGGCCGATCTGGTGCGCCAGCGTCTGCGCGCCGACGGGATCGCCCTGCGCGAAGGCACACAGGTGGTCGCGGCCGCGCCGGAAGGGACAGGACTCGTCCTGACCTTGCGGTGCAACGGCGTCGAGGAGGCGCTTTCCGGCAGCCATCTCTTGCTGGCGGTGGGCCGCCGACCGAGCGTCGAGGGGCTCGATCTGGAGCAGGCGGGGATCGCCCACGATGCCAAGGGGATCCAGGTCGATGCCCGCCTGCGCACCAGCAACCGGAAGGTCTTTGCCGCCGGGGATGCGGCCGGCGGCTACCAGTTCACCCATGTCGCCGGCTACCACGCCGGCATCGTGATCCAAAATGCCCTGTTTCGCCTGCCGGCCAAGGCCAACCACGAGGCCGTGCCCTGGGTCACCTACACCGCGCCAGAGCTGGCCAGCGTCGGGCTGAACGAGGCCGCGGCGCGCGAGCGGGGAACCACGTTCAAGGTCTTGCGCTGGCCCTTCGCCGAGAACGACCGGGCCCAGGCCGAGCGGCAGACGACCGGTCTGATCAAGGTGATTACGGCGCCGAACGGCCGGATCCTGGGCGCAACGATCGTCGGACCCCACGCCGGCGAGCTGATCCACGTTTGGGCCCTGGCGCTCTCGCGCAAGCTTAAGATCAGCGCCATGGCCAAGGTCATGCTGCCCTATCCGACCCTCGGCGAGGTCGGCAAGCGGGCTTCGAGCAGTTTCTTCCTGCCCAAGCTGTTCAGCGCCCGGAGCCGCGCGATCGTTGGCTTCTTGACCCGTTTTGGTTAATCGCGAGGGGAAACTAGGAGGTTTCTCCTTATTCGGTGAGCGCTGGCCCTTTTGAGGCGCGCCAACGTCGGAACCCCTCCGGTCTGTCTCACAATTATTTGAAACATCGGCTCTTATCGTGAGTCGCCTTTGGCCAACTCTGTCGCCAAGATAATAGGCGATGAGAGTTGCAATGCGTCGGATGGGCATCCCGCACAAACGGCCTTGCACATAATTTTGGACATCCAGCCGGCCTGGCCGGCACAGCAAATTGGGAGGACCCGATGCTGAAAGAAACCGTCGTTGCGCTGAGTGTTGTGACCCTGGCCGGTGCGGCCGTTGCCTTGCCGGGCGCAAGCGCTCAAGCGGCCGACACTTCGGTGCAGATTGCCGCTTGTAACCCCTGCAATCCTTGCGCCGCCAACCCGTGCAACCCTTGCAACCCCTGTGCGGCGGCCAATCCTTGCAATCCGTGCAATCCTTGCAACCCCTGCGCGGCTGCCAATCCTTGCAATCCTTGTAATCCCTGCAACCCTTGCGCAGCCCAGTAAGTAGCTAGTCCTTCAGTCTGGCTGTGCGAACGGACGGCGCGTCGAACACCTCGAGGGCCTCTCCTCTCCCCCCTTGGTGATCGGCGCGCCGCTCCGAACGCAGCGCGACCTTGATGGCGCTTCTCGAAAGGCGACAGAACGCGCCGTTCTATGTTATAACGCCGCCCATGAAGGGTAGGCAGATTCGGCTTCCGTCGGTGCTGACAGGGCTTTCGGCGCGCCTTCTGGTGTTGACGATCGCCTTTGTGATGCTTGCCGAAGTTTTGATCTTCGCGCCTTCTATCGCCCGATTCCGATACGATTACCTCGAAGAGCGGCTGGCCGACGCTCATTTGGCGATCCTGGCGCTTGAAGCGACTCCCGACAACATGGTCCACGAGGACCTGGAGCTTGAGCTCTTGCGCCATGTCAACGCCTACATGGTGGCGCTCAAAAAGCCCGATTCGGGCAAGCTCATGCTGATGACGCAGACGCCCGAGCGGATCGACGGCACCTACGACCTTGAGAAAAAGAACTTTCTGCGCTTGATCGGCGACGCCTTCGCCACCTTGCTGGAAGACGACGACCGGGTGCTCAGGATAGTCGGCACGTCGCCCAAGGACCGCAGCGTGGGCGTCGAGGTGGTGCTCGACGAAGCGCCCCTGCACGCGGCGATGCTGGCCTTCTCCCAGCGCATTCTGGCGCTTTCCCTGGTCATTTCCGTGTTCACCGCGGCGCTCGTCTATCTCAGCCTCCATTGGCTCTTGGTGCGACCGATGCGGCACATCACCGAGAGCATGATTTCCTTCCGCGAGGATCCGGAGAACGCCGCGCGCTACATCGACCCGAGCGATCGAAATGACGAGATCGGCGTCATGGAGCACGAGCTGGCCAGCATGCAAACCGCCTTGCGCGCCGCCCTGCAGCAGAAGACGCGCCTGGCCGCGCTGGGCATTGCGGTGACCAAGATCAACCACGACCTGCGCAACATCCTGGCGACCGCCCGCCTGGTCTCGGACCGTCTGGTCAACAGCGAGGACCCGGAGGTGCGCCGGGTCACGCCGACCTTGGTAACGACCATCGACCGGGCCGTCGACCTTTGTACCCAGACCCTCAACTTCACCCGGGAAGGCCCGGCCTCGCTGGAGCTGCAGCACTTCGACCTGCGCGACCTGATCGATGACGTTGGCGCGAACCTAAGCGCCTCTCACAATGGCGATGCCTCTTGGCGCAACCTTATGACTGAAGGGATCGATCTGGACGCCGATCGCAACCAGCTCTTTCGGGCGCTGACCAACCTGGGCGAAAACGCCGTCCAAGCCGGCGCCAGCCAGGTGGACTTCTCGGCCGCCCGGGAGAACGGCGAGCTCTACATCCGGGTCAGTGATAACGGCCCGGGCCTGCCGCCCAGGGCCAGGGACAAGCTGTTTCAGCCCTTCGCCGGCTCGGCCCGGCCGGGCGGCACGGGCCTCGGCTTGGCGATCGCCAGGGATATGGTGCGCGCCCATGGCGGCGACCTGAAGCTTGAGTACTCGACCGCGGAGGGCACGCGCTTTTGCATGGTTCTGCCGAGCGACCAGTCCGGCAGCCTCAACGGGGGTAGGCACTAGACGCCAGAGGGCCAATGGTTCAACAACTTATGTTGCAGTGCAACATAAGTTGTTGCAATGCAGGAATCGCAACGCTACACTCCCGGCGACTTTCAGGTAAGCCCGATCCGGGCCTGCCGTCGGCTTAGGGGAGAGGTGCCATGAGCGCACATAGCGATGCCCCTTCGATCACCGTCCGCGATATAGGACGGCAAAAAAACGCCGTCCCGCTGGTTTGCTTGACCGCCTACAGCGCCCCAATGGCGCGCCTCTTGGACGAACACGCCGATCTGCTGCTGGTCGGCGATTCCCTGGGCATGGTGGTCTACGGGTTGGACTCGACCCTGGCGGTTAGCCTGGACATGATGATTGCCCACGGCGCCGCGGTTGTGCGCGGCGCGCGCCACGCTTGTGTCGTGGTCGATTTGCCGTTCGGAAGCTATCAGGAGTCCCCGGCCCAGGCCTTTCGCAATGCCGCCCGGGTGATGGCCGAGACCGGCTGTGCGGCGGTCAAGCTCGAGGGCGGCCAGGAGATGGCCAAGACGATCGCGTTCCTGACGGCGCGCGGCGTGCCGGTGCTGGGCCATGTTGGCTTGATGCCCCAGAGCGTGAACGCCTTTGGCGGATTCCGGGCCCAAGGCCGCAACGACGCCGAGGTCGAGAAGATTCGCACCGACGCCAAGGCGGTTGCCGAGGCCGGCGCCTTCGCCATCGTCATCGAGGGCACGCTCGAGCGGGTTGCCCGGCGAATCACCGCCGAGGTGCCGGTGCCGACCATCGGGATCGGCGCCTCGCCGGCCTGCGACGGCCAGATCCTGGTGACCGACGATCTGCTCGGCTTGTCGGGCGCACGGTTGCCGCGTTTCGTCAAGCGCTACGGCGATCTGGCCGGCGAAGCGGAAAAGGCCTTGAGCGCCTACGCCGAGGACGTGCGGGCCCGGCGCTTCCCCGATCCTGACCATTGCTATGGGCCAAGCACGACCGTGCGCAAGGTCGGCTGACCATGCCCCAAGCCCTGGCGGAGTCTGCCTCGCCCAGGGTCGTGCGCACGATCCCTGAGCTGCGCGCCGCGGTCGCCGGCTGGCGAACCAAAGGCTATAGTATTGGCCTGGTGCCGACCATGGGCGCCCTGCATGCCGGCCACCTGGCCTTGGCGCGCCAGGCACGGCGCGATTGCGAGCGGGTCATCGCGACGATCTTCGTCAATCCGACTCAGTTCAACCGGGCCGACGACCTGGACAGCTACCCGCGCGACGAGGCGACCGATCTCGCCCACTTGGCCGAAGAGGCAACCGATCTGGTGTTCGCCCCCGAGGCGCCAGAGGTCTATCCCGCTGGCTACCAGACCAAGGTCGCGCTGAGCGCGCTGACCCAATGCCTCTGTGGAGTCAGTCGGCCCGGCCACATGGACGGGGTCGCGACGGTGGTCGCCAAGCTGTTCAACCAGAGCCTGCCCGACCGGGCCTACTTCGGCGAGAAGGATTACCAGCAGCTCCTCATCGTGCGCCAGATGGCCCGCGATCTGGACATTCCGGTCGAGGTCGTCGCCGTGCCCACCGTGCGCGAGGCCGACGGCCTGGCCCTCTCGTCGCGAAATCAGCTGATCGACCCCGCGCAGCGCCCGCGGGCCGGCGAGATCTACCGGGTGCTGGGCGACCTGGCCAAGCGCCTCGCGGCGGGCGTGCCGGCCGCCTCGGCGCTCGACGCGGGGCGCGCCCGGCTCAAGGACGCCGGCTTCGACCCGATCGACTATCTGGAGCTGCGCGCGGCCGACGATCTCGCACTTCTGGAGCGGGCCGAGCGCCCGGCCCGCGTCTTCGCCGCCGCCTGGCTCGGCAGCGTGCGCCTGATCGACAACATGGCGGTGCTCTGAGGCCATGGCCCAAGCCGGTCGCAAGGCACCGGCGCTGGCCGGCGCGATCGGCAACGTGTTGGAATGGTACGACTTCGCGCTCTACGGCTTTTTCGCTGTCACCCTGGGGCGCTTGTTCTTCCCGGCCGGCAGCGCGCTCGACTCCCAGATCGCCGCCTTCGGAGTCTTCGCCGCCGGCTATTTCATGCGGCCCCTGGGCGGAATCCTCTTGGGTCATATCGGCGACCGCTTTGGACGCAAGCCGGTGCTGGTGCTTTCGACCGGCCTTATGGCGCTCGCCACCTGCACAATCGGGCTACTGCCGACGGCGGCCGAGATCGGCGCCTGGGCGGCCGGCCTGTTGGTCGCTTGCCGCCTGCTCCAGGGCCTTTCGATCGGCGGCGAGTACAACGGCTCCGTGGTCTTCCTGGTCGAGCACGCCCAAGAAGGACGACGCGGTCTGTTCGGCAGCCTCTCGATCGTCGGGGCCGGCGTCGGGGCGCTTCTGGGCTCGGCCAGCGCGGCCGCCGCGCTTGGGCTCTTGCCTGAGGATTGGGGGTGGCGGGTGCCCTTCATCGCGGGGCTCGGACTCGGCTTGGTCGGGCTTTACCTGCGTCTACGCCTGCCCGCGCCCAAACCGCCGCCGAAAGCGGCGGGCTGGCCGCTGGCCGAGGTCTTGCGCGACCACGGCCGCACGGTGCTGCGGATCTTTGGGCTGACGATCATGCACGCGGTCGGCGTCTTCATGCTGTTCATCTTCATGAAGACCTATCTGCATCTGGAGGTTGGGGTGCCCCAGGCGCAGGCGGCTTTGCTCGGCACGCTCGGTCTGCTGGCTCTGATGGCAGTGACCGCGGTGGCCGGCGCGCTTTCCGACCGCTTCGGGCGCAAGCCACTGCTGGTCGCCAGTGCCGCGGCCCTGGTCGTTCTGGCCTTTCCCTTGTTGTGGGCGGTCAATCATTTGGGCCTTGCGGGTATCCTGCTCGGGCAGGCCGCCTTCGCGGTGATTGTCGGGACCTACGCCGGCACCGCGCCGGCCACCATGTCCGAACTCCTGCCCCCAGGCGTACGGGTCACGGGCACCGCGCTGGGCTACAATATCTGCATGGCGATCTTTGGCGGCACGACACCCATGGTGACCCTGTGGCTGATCCGCGAGGGCGGCAGTCCCTTGAGTCCGGCGGCCTATCTGATGCTCGCCTCGGTGCTTTCCCTGGTCGCTCTGCGCGGTATGCCGGAGACCGCCAAGCGGCCCTTGGGATAGGGCGCCAGGCAAAATCTCACTATTATGATCGCGGCGAAACCTGGAGGACACCTGTAGATGACCGATGCCGACAGCAAGCCGCCCGCCGGCTTCTCCGTCTCCCATCTGGCCGAGGACGGCTTTGTGCCGCAAGGTCTGCGCGCCTTCTTCGAGTACCGGGACCTGGGTATCGCCGAGGCGACGGGCGGGCGCTTCGGCGCCCACGTGATCCGCGCCCGGCCGGGCACCGGGGCGCAGCCCCACTGGCACACCCACCAGCTTGAGTTTCAGCTGGTCTACGTGACCAAGGGCTGGGTCGAGTTCGAGTACGAGGGGGTCGGGCCGGTGCGCCTGGAGGCCGGCTCCTGCGTCCACCAACCGCCCGGCATCCGCCACCGGGAGCTCGCCCACAGCGCGGATATGGAGCTCATCGAGATCACCCTGCCGGCCAGCTTCGGGACCAGCGAGGTGCCGGCGCCTTGAGCGCTCGGGGCCGCGCGTGGCAGCGCATGCTGAGCGGCCGGCGGCTCGATCTGCTCGATCCCTCGCCGCTCGACATCGAGATCGAGGACATCGCCCATGGCCTCGCCCGGGTCGCCCGCTGGAACGGCCAGACCCGGGGCGACTGGGCCTACAGCGTGGCCCAGCATTCCCTGCTGGTGACCGATCTCTGCGCCGACCTGCGCAGAGATCTGCCCGACACTTGGCTCTTGGCGGCTCTGCTGCACGACGCGCCGGAGTACGTGGTCGGCGACCTGATCACGCCTTTCAAGGCGGCGGTCGGCGGCGGCTACAAGGCGCTCGAGCGGCGCCTCCAGGCCGCCGTTCATTTGCGCTTCGGCTTGCCGGCCCAGCTGCCGGACAGTTTGGCCAAGCTGATCAAGCGGGCCGACCGGGCGGCCGCCTATTTGGAGGCGACCCAGCTCGCCGGCTTCGCCCAGCCCGAGGCGCGCAAGCTGTTCCGCCCGCCGCCCGATCTGGCGGAGCACGCGCTCGCGCCCTGGTCGCCGCCCGAGGCCAAGACCAGGTTCCTCGAGCGCTTCGCCACCCTCTCGACTACCAGCCATTGATGGAATCTTAGGCAAGGCGCGCCATATTCGGTGGATGCTGGAGCCTTTGGAACAGCGCCTGCAGCCGGGCGAAACCGTGATCTATCGGGCGCCGCGCTGCTGGGAGCCGAACGCCTGGCGCGGCGAGCTGACGGTCTACGTGATCGCCGTCGCGCTGCTTTGGGCCGGCGGCATCGTCTCCTTCCAAGGGGCCGGCCTCTGGTCCCTGATCGGCGCCCTGGCGCCGCCGCTGGCCCACTGCGCCTGGGTCTATTGGCGCGACTGGTCGGTCGCCGCCCTGGTCACCAACCGCCGCCTGCTGCACCGCCAAGGCCGGCGCAAGATCCAGGTGACCGAGGTGCCGGTCGCGCGGGTGCGCCGGGTCGAGGCCGAGCTGGAGCGCCTGCGCATTACCCTCGACGACGGCACCAGCGAGATCCTCGGCCATCCCCAGGAAGCCTGGGGCCTTGCCGTGGCGCTCGCCCATTCGGCCGCCATCGCCCCACCGCGCCTGGCCAGCCGACGGGAGATCCTGGCCGAGTGGACCTTCATATTCGGCTTTCTGCTGGCGACCTTGGCGCCCGCCGTGCTTTCGCTGGAATGGATCTATCTCACATGGGGCCTGGCCGGCTACGCCTTGCTGCTGCCGGTCGTGACCATCGCGAGCGGGCTCATCGGCGTCGCCTTGGGCGGCATCTTGGCGGTTTTCCTGCTGCGGCCCTTCCTCGGCTTCGAGGAGGTCGCCCGCTCGATCACCGCGACCGACCGGCTCTACATGGCCGAGGGCGAGGCAAGCGACCCGACCTGGTCGGGCCGCCTGTTCCTCTGGCTCGCCGAGCGCCTCTACGGCCGCCCACCCGGCGCCAAGAGCCTGGCGGAGTGAGGGCGTGGCGAAACTTCAGCTGAAGCCTGTCCTGCGGCCCGGTGAACGGTTGCTGGGCCGAACCCCGCTGATCTGGGTGCCCTGGATGGCGCTCGAAACGCTGCTGATGATCGCGCTCAGCATCGCGCTGCTCTGGGCGATGAGGATTGTCACGCTGGACGACTCCGGCTTGCGGGTGGTGCTTGTGCCGGTCATTTACTTTGGAGGGATCGCGTTGCCGATTCTCGCCGGTAGTCTCTGCTCCACGGCGGTCGTCACGAACCAACGTGTGCTCGAACGCGATTTGAACACATGGTCCTATGACAGGGCGATAGATATGACTTCGGTTGAGGCTGTCGAGTCCTCCCGCGACACAGTTCGCGTCGGGCTGCCGGACGGCGAGATTCAGGTCTATCACTTCCCGAACCGAGCGAGGACCCTTTGCGCGATGCTGGCCAAGGCAGCCGGCGTAGCCTGCACGCCGCCGCCGAGCCGGCGCGAGGTGTGGGCAGGCAAGCTCTATCGCTTCTGTACCGTCTTCGTCTCACTCGGCTTGATCCTGGGCTTTTCGAAATGGGCCCACACCGAATTTGACGAAGGACTCGCCTACTTCCTCACGTTCAACATTTGCTTGCTGTTTTCTCGCGTCGGCGGGATTCCCGGCGGATGGCTCGCCATCGCCTTGCTTCGGCGGACCATCTCCTACCGGGAAACCCGACATTGGATTACGGCGTTCGATCGCACCTCGCTATTGATCGGCAACGATCGTGGACGCGGGCTAGGCATGATCGGTCGCACCCAGCTTTGGTTTGCCAAACAGCTGTACTAGTAAGTCCGTCTGACTAGATCTGACCGGGCGATGGCTCGCCGTACAGGGACTGACCGATCTGGTTGATCGTGCGTTCCATGCGCCGGCTGTCGGACAGGATGATGTCCAGATAGCGGGCGCGCTGGCCGTCGGTCAGGTCCGGGTGATTGCGCAGGATCTCCGAAAAGGCGCGGATCGAGGTCAAGGGGGTACGCAGCTCGTGCATCACCTCATCCAGGGGCAGCTCTGGCGTGGCCGGCTTGACGGGCCGGGCGGGTCTCGTGGTCAGGCGGCGCAGGCCGGCCAGGAAACCGCGACCCAGCTCGGCGTAGCGCTCGGCGCGCAGCCGGTGGGCCTTGGCGATGTAGTGGTCGATATCCTGGGGCGAGATGTCCGGTATCCTCGCTCGGCCGGTCAGCCAATCGTTCTCTTCGTGAGTATAGGGCCACATGGTAAACCTCCGTTTGTCACGGACGTTTCCATCCCAATCTTGCTCTTATGGTGTTTGCGCTCTTCGCGCTTGGCCCAAAAATGAGGGTCCCGAAAAGCGATTTCAAGAAAAATTTTGCACTGCACAAATAATGGGCAAGCGATCAATTCGAAGGCAGGTGTCAGATCTGCAATCTTTCGCCTCTATGTTGTAATATAATGTAAATTAGGAATTTCCCGGACAGTTTGTCGCGACCTTCTGGCATCTGTTCAGTGCCTCAAAGGTATTTGACAGGGGCACGAATTAACTTGAAATGCTGCGATGCAACATGCGACTCTAATGGATGTTGGCGGCCCCGAGCCGTAACCGAGAGTCCCCCGACCGCGGCTCCAGGGCGCGCCAATAACGCCTATGGCGTTTCCTCCCACAAACTTGGGCCACGCCGCTCGCGACAGCGGCGTGGCCTCTTTTTAGCGGCAGGCCGGTAAATCTTAGTCCTGAAGCGGCCGCCCTAGCAATCCAGCGTGTGCTGGCGCTCCCAGTCGGTCAGGCTGGTGATGAAGCTGTGCCACTCGCCGTGCTTGAGCTTGGCGTAGCTGTCGACCAGCTCGTCGCCCAGGCCGGCGCGGATCACCTTGTTCTTTTCGAACAGGCGAATGGCGTCCAGCATGTTGAGCGGCAGCTTCTTGAGGCCGCGCGCCTTGTGGCCGTCGGTGTACATGTTGATGTCCAGCCGCTTGCCCGGGTCGCGCTTGTTGGCGATTCCGTCGAGGCCGGCCATTAGCACGCCCGCTTGCAGCAGATAGGGGTTGGCGGCGCCGTCCATGAGCCTCAGCTCGAAGCGCCCGGAATCGGGGATACGCACCATGTGGGTGCGGTTGTTGCCGCCATAGGAGACCGCGTTGGGCGCCCAGGTCGCGCCCGAGAGTGTGCGCGGCGCGTTGATTCGCTTGTAGCTGTTGACCGTCGGGTTGAAGACAGCCGCCAGGCCGTCGGCCGAGTTGATGACGCCAGCCAGGAAGTTGTAGGCCAACCTGGAGAGGCCCAGCTCGCCCTTGGCGTCGTGGAACAGGTTCATCTTGCCGGCCTTGTCCCACAGCGAGACGTGGGCGTGGCACCCGTTGCCGGTCAGGTGAGAGAAAGGCTTGGGCATGAAGGTGGCGCGCAGGCCGTTCTCTTCGGCCAGCGATTTGACCATGAACTTAAAGAAGACATGTCGGTCGGCGGTCACCAGGGCGTCGTCGAAGTCCCAGTTCATCTCGAACTGGCCGTTGGCGTCCTCGTGGTCGTTTTGGTAGGGGCCCCACCCGAGCTCGATCATGGCGTCGCAGATCTGGCTGATCACGTCGTAGCGGCGCATCAGGGCGGCCTGGTCGTAGCAAGGCTTCTCCTGGGTGTCCCGCGCGTCGGAAAGCGCCGTGCCGTCCTCGGAGATCAGGTGATACTCGCACTCGACGCCGGTCTTCATGCGGTAGCCCTTCTTGGCCGCCTTCTCGATCTGGCGCTTCAAGGCGACCCGCGGCGAAGCCTCGACTTCCTTGCCGTCCATCCACAGGTCGCTCGCCAGCCAGGCCACGTCGGGCTTCCAGGGCAGCTGGATCAGGCTGTCGGGATCGGGCACGCCGAACATGTCCGGGTGGGCCGGAGTCATGTCCAGCCAAGCGGCGAAACCGGCGAAGCCGGCGCCGTCGCGCTGCATGTCGCCGATCGCCCGGGCTGGCACCAGCTTGGCCCGCAAATTGCCGAACAGGTCGACGAAACTGATCAGGAAGTATTTGATCTTCTTCTGCTTGGCGATCTGCGCTAGATCCTTTGCCATCCCCCGAATCCTCCCGTTTGGATGATCTTTATGAGACTCTACGACTGACCCGGAATCCACTTGGTCCCGGCCAGCGGCACACCGGCCATGGCCGCAGCCTCGACCGTCAGCGCCACTATATCCTCAGGCTCGAGGTTGTGCATGTGGCTCTTGCCGCAGGCACGTGCCACCGTCTGCGCCTCCAGGGTCATAACCTTCAAATAGTTGGCCAGGCGCCGGCCGGCGACCACCGGATCGAGCCGTGCCGCCAAGGTCGGGTCCTGGGTCGAGATACCGGCTGGATCCTGGCCCAAGTGCCAATCATCGTAGGCTCCGGCCGTGGTGCCCAGCTTTTGGTACTCCGCTTCGAGGGCCGGATCGTTGTCGCCGAGCGCGATCAGCGCCGCCGTGCCGATCGAAACCGCATCGGCGCCGAGCGCAATCGCCTTTGCCACGTCGGCGCCATTGCGCAAACCGCCGGACACGATGAGCTGCACCCTACGGTGCATGTCGGCATCGATCAGGGCCTGCACGGCCGGCCGAATACAAGCAATGGTCGGAATGCCGACGTGCTCGATAAAGACTTCCTGGGTCGCGGCCGTTCCGCCTTGCATGCCGTCGAGCACGATGACATCGGCGCCCGCCTTGATCGCCAGCATGGTGTCGAAATAGGGCCGGGTGGCGCCGATCTTCACGTAAATCGGCTTCTCCCAATCTGTGATCTCCCTGAGCTCCTGAATCTTGATCTCCAGGTCGTCCGGTCCCGTCCAGTCGGGATGGCGACATGCAGAGCGCTGATCGACGCCCTTGGGCAGGGTACGCATTTCGGCGACGCGGTCTGAGATCTTCTGACCAAGCAGCATGCCGCCCCCGCCCGGTTTGGCACCCTGTCCGACGACGACTTCAATGGCATCAGCCTTGCGCAGATCATCGGGGTTCATCCCGTAGCGCGACGGCAAATACTGATAGACGAGGATTCTCGACTGGCCGCGCTCCTCCGGAGTCATGCCGCCGTCGCCCGTCGTGGTCGAGGTGCCGGCAATCGACGCGCCGCGCCCCAAGGCCTCCTTCGCCTGCGCCGACAGCGAGCCAAAGCTCATCCCGGCGATCGTGATCGGGATCTTGATCTCGATCGGCTTCTTCGCGAACCGGGTGCCGAGCACGACCGACGTCTCGCAGCGCTCGCGATATCCCTCCAGCGGATAGCGCGAGATGGAAGCGCCGAGGAACAGGAGGTCGTCGAAATGCGGTAGCCGGCGTTTCGAGCCGCCGCCGCGAATGTCGTAGATACCTGAGGCGGCGGCGCGGCGGATCTCCGAGATCGTATAGTCGTCGAAGGTGGCGGACGAGCGCGGCAGCGTATTGGGAATGCGCGTGATTTCCATGACGTTCCTCAGTAGCCGTCAACGTTGTCGACGTCGAAGTTGTAGAGCTTTCGGGCCGAGCCGAAGCGTCGGAAGGTCTGCGGGTCGGCCTCTATGCCGGCGCGGCTTAGAAGGTCCGCCAGTTTGGCGACATGGCTTTCCGTCATGTCCTTCTCAATGCAGTCGGCGCCGAGGCTCTCCACCTCGCCGCCGACGTAGATGACCGTCTCGTAGATGGAGTCGCCCAGATGTCCTCCCGCGTCGCCGCAGACGACCAGGGTTCCCGCCTGGCCCATGAAGGCGCTCATGTGGCCGACCGATCCGCCGACGACGATGTCGACGCCTTTCATGGAAATCCCACACCTCGAGCTTGCATCGCCTTCGATGACGATGAGGCCGCCGTGCCCGGTTGCGCCGGCCGCTGCCGAGGCGCTTCCCTTCACGCGAATGGTGCCCGACATGATGTTTTCGGCAAGCCCTTGGCCGGCGTTCCCGTTGACCGTGACCGAGGCGCCCTTGTTCATGCCCGCGCAGTAGTATCCCGCATGACCGTCGATCTCCACGGAGATGTCGCCATCGAGCCCAACCGCAAGGGAGTGGGCGCCAAGGGGATTTCGTACGACCCAAGAGGTCTCGTTGGAGCCGCGTCCCACGGCGTGCAGCTGCGCGTTCAGTTCGCGGACACTCGCCGTTGCAAGATCAACCTCTCTCACCTTAGGCACTCCCCCAAACATAGATCTTGCCCGGCGCCGGCTCCCACATGCGCGCCTCGTTGGCACCGGGCAATTGGGCGATGGAGCGGAACTCGGATGCCATCGCAACCCAGTCATCGGTTTCCGCCAGAACGGCGGGCTTGCAGGCAATGCCGTCGCGCACGACGGCAAATCCATTGCGTGTCCCGACCGCGAAGGTGAAGAAGCCGTCCAGCTCCCTCAATCCTGCCTCCAAGGCTTCACGTAGGCTCGCGCCATTTCGCAGCTCGTTGACGAAGAACCCGGCGGCCACTTCCGAATCGTTGTCGGTCTGGAACTCGATGCCGCGGCGGCGCAGCCGTTGGCGCAGACGATTGTGATTCGAGAGAGAGCCATTGTGCACCAGGCAAAGATCTTCGCCGGTCGAGAAGGGGTGGGAATGCTCGGTGGTCACAACACTTTCCGTCGCCATGCGGGTATGGCCGATGGCGTGGCTGCCGGAGATCTCGCGCAGCTCGAAGCGATCGACGACCTCTTGGGGCAAGCCCATCTCTTTGAAGATCTCGATCGCCGCGCCGGCGCTGACAACGGCCAGATCGGGGTGCTTGTGGGCCAGCCAGCTCCGCAACAGGTTGCCTGCCGCGTGGGCGACCACCACGGCGTGGCTGCCGCGCACCTCCATGTCGACCGTGTCGCCCAGCTCCTCGGCCAGCTCGCGGGCCAGGGCCGACCAGGAAAAGTCCGGATCGGCGCTGTGCAGCGACAGCTTGAGCGCGCCCTCGGCCACCGGGTTGCGATAGACCGCGACGCCCGCGCTGTCCGGCCCCCGGTCGGTCATCTCGATCAGCATGGCCGAGAGATGCTCGCCCAGCTTGGCCTCGACCTCCGGCGTTTTGGCAAAGAGTCCGACAATTCCACACATGGCCCCATCGTCCTTTCGCTCGTGGTGATCTTGTCTCCGGGACCATATACACGGTCCCGAGTCGAAGTTCAATAAGAGTAAACAAAATTTCTTGAGAGGAACATCGATTTGTCGGCTTCAGCGCCGAAAACAGCCGAAAACACGGGAATTCAAAGGAAATGGATTGAATCGGGCCTCGCGCGCATAATCGGCTATAGTGCATGCTCTTGTATGATACAACCGGTTATTCAATATGCTCCAGTGGGTTCGAGATCTGCCTGGTTATGCCGAGTTTCTGATCGTCATATTCCTATGCTTCGGCGGCACCATACTGACTTCGCTTTGGATCGTGATCGACTCGACGCCGTCTGAGCCCGCAACTCTGCTGCACGCGAACTATGGGTATCTGAGCTCTGCAATCAACGCTGTCGTTGCCTTGTTTGCCGTGGCGCTGTTCCTGTCGCTTCGCGGATGGTCGCTCGAGGACTTCGGCTTTGCAGTCACCTGGCGGTCGACCCTCGCTGCTCTAGGGATCATTCTGCTCTATTACGTCTACTACAATCTCCTGATCTCAAGCGGTCTCATTTCCTGGTCAGCAGCCCCCGAAGCATCCGGAGGCCAGACCCGAGAGATATCGTTCTCTCTCTCCTCGGTTGCCGTCTCATCGATCATCGGCGCTGTGTTCGAAGAGACAATTGTCGTCGGATATGTCATGGCCTTCATGACAAGACGGCACGGACCTCTCCTCGCCGTCGGTGCCAGCGTGGGCCTTCGGGTGCTTGCCGGATTGAGCCAGGGCGCACTGGCGTTCGCCTTGGTGCTGCCCATGGGCCTACTTTTTGCTCTGATCTACTGGCGCTGGCACAACCTCTGGCCGCTGATCCTAGCCCACGGGCTGATGTACTTCGTTCCGTGGCTGCTCTTGGCTTTTGTGTGACGCCAAGCGGGCTGATCAATCCAGTGGGATCTTGGCTCCGCCCTTGCCCGCCTGGTAGGTTGCCGAGAGCCGGTCGTAGGTCTCCGTCAAGGCGGTAACACGAGCTGTCAGTGCCGAACGGTCGGCGTCGGGCAGGGCGGCGATAAGCGTCGCGAGGCCGTGGCTCTCCCAATAATGGTTGGCCTTGGCATAGTCCCCGGCCTCGAGCTTGAAGACCTCTTGGAGGATCTTCAGGTCGTGGGGGATGTTGAAGCGGTCGGCCGTCGCGTCGTAGCCGAAGAGATAGTGGAAATTGTCGAAGCCGCTCCAGGTGATCGCCGAGAGGCAGAGCGAGCAAGGCTCGTGGGTCGCCAGGAAGAGGCAGTCCCGGGGCGCCGGGCGCGCTTCGGTCGGCAGCTGCCAGAAGGCGTTGATCGCGGCGACTTCGCCGTGCCACAGGGGGTTTTCGGTCTCGCCGTTAGAGGCGGCGACCACCAGCGTGCCGTCGGCCTTCTGGAGGATCGCCGCGCCGAACACCTTGTCGCCGCGCGCCACGCCTGCTTCGGTCAGGGGCACGATGTCTGCTTCGATGACCTGAAGCAGGCGATCGACCAAGGCGCCGTCGCGCAGCACGGCGTCAGGCCTCGGGGATCAGATCGAAGGCGATCGAGATGCGCTCCTGATCGCTTTCGAAGGGCAGGGTGCGGTGCCAGACGTAGGAGGGGAAGATCAAGAGGCGGCCAACCTTCGGCTCGATCAGGCGGATCGTCGGCTCTGAGGCGATGTAGAGGTCGTCGGTGCCCCGGCCGAACTCGATCCAGCCCTCGTGCCCCTCGCTGCCAGCCACCGCGTCGGGCAACTGAACGTAGTAGACTCCGCTTAGCCAGGCGTTCTGATGGAAGTGGGGCACCTGGTATCCTTGCCGCCACATGCGCACGCCCCAGGCCTTAAGGTGGTAGCGTTCCGGCCGGTGGGCGCCCAGGGGGTGGTCGGCCAGGCTCGAAAGGCGGTCCAGATAGGCCCGTGCCCGGCGCCCGACGAAGGTGCGCAAGGCGGTGATCGCCGGGCCCTCCTCGCCGAACAGGTCGCCGGTGTCCCGGCCGTTGACCGTGGTCTTGTCGCCGCGCAGGGTCGGGTGGTTGGTCACCAGGTGGGTTAGCTCCCGGTTGAAGGAGGCCAGGGTCTCGTAGCTCGAGGGCGGCTCGATCGCGACCTGCTCGATCATCGCTTCCAGGTCCACCAAGCGCTGCTCGCCCGCCCGATCGCCGACCTGGGAGAGCGCCGCCGACTTCAGCGCCAGCGCCCGAATGCCGGGTGGCCCCAAGGTCAGGCTGTGGTCGATCGCCGCCAAGGCCTCGGCCGCCTGGCCGCTCTTGAGCAAGGCGTTGGCCAGGCTGACGTGAACCGGCGCCGCCTTGGGCATCAGCGCGATCGCGCGCCGATAGCTGGCGATCGCCTCGTCAAGCTTGTCCTGGCCGTTCAGCAGATGGGCCAGGTTGAGGTGGGCCTCGCCGTAGTTGGGATCGAGCGCGATGGCCTGGTGGAAGCAGTCCGCAGCACCTGCCCCGTCGCCCTGTTTCTGCAGCACCACGCCCAGGTTGCTGTGGGCCGCCGCGATCTGGGGCGCAAGCGCGAGGGTGCGCCGATAGTGCTCGGCGGCCCGCTCGAGCCGGCCGGCCGCCTGCAGGGCATTGGCCAGGTTGAAGTGGCTTTGAGGGTGTTCCGAGCGCCGGCTCAGCGCCTGCTCGAAGGCGCCGATCGCCTCCTCCAATCGGCCCAGTTCCTGATAGGTGGCGCCCAGATTGCCGAGCGCCGGCGCGAAGCTTGGGTCGATTTCCAGGGCGCGCCGATAACTGCTGGCCGCTGCTTCCAGCCGGCCCTGTTGGCGCAGGGCGTTGCCTAGGCCGTAGTGGGCGACGGCGTGCTCCGGCGCCAGCGCCAGCAGCGCCTCGAACTGCCCGGCGGCCTCCTGCGCGTTGCCTTGCTCGAAGCAGGTGATGGCGAGCAGCAGCCGGGCCTCCACGCTATCGGGCGCGGCGCCCACCGCCTGCTCGGCGAGCGTTCTGGCGCCGGCCAAATCGCCGGCCTGGCGCCGGGCCGCGGCCGCGCTCAGGGTATCTTGGGTCATGGCGGCTCAGTCCTCGGAGTGACGCTGAACGATGACCGAGAGCATGCGGATCGGCAGCTTGCGCAGCTCCTCGGGTCCGTGCGGCGTCTCGGAATCGAAGAACAGGGAATCGCCCGGCGCCAGCGTGTAGGTCTTGGCGCCGTGGCGGTAAACCACCTCGCCGTCGAGCAGATAGATGAACTCGACGCCGGCGTGCTGG
This sequence comes from Pseudomonadota bacterium, assembly GCA_039029395.1. GTDB lineage: Bacteria > Pseudomonadota > Alphaproteobacteria > Kiloniellales > JAKSDN01 > JBCCGG01. The sequence goes on from JBCCGG010000039.1 coordinate 43,233, forward strand.
AACAGCGGAAAGACCTCGGAGCGCTCGCTCAGCGTGATCAGATAGGGCTCGACCGAGATCGACTTGCCGACCGTGTGCCCCAGCAGCTGGTACTCGTGGCCCACTTGGCTGCCCCTGCGCTCGATCACCAGGCCTTGGTTGGCCTTCACGAAGGTCGCGTCGCGCTGCTCTTCGTATTTGCGGAAGAGGGAAGTGACCGGCACGTTGAGCGCCTGGGCGAGCGCGCTCAAGGTGGCGAGCGACGGCGAGGTCATGCCGTTCTCGATCTTGGACAGCATGCCGCGCGATAGACCGGCCAGCTGGGCCAGCGCCACCAGCGTGAAATTGCGCTCTTGGCGGAACTGCCGGACCTGACGGCCGATCGCCGATTCCAGCTCGGGCGCCGGCGCCTCGGCGCTCGGCGTCTCGGTCGGCGCGCCGGCCGGCGTGCGGCTGGCCCGCGCCTCGCCATCCTTTTGCTTCACGCCCGTCATCTCCTCGTCGAGGTCCAAGTGATCAACTACACCAGCCGGGCGCCGTTGGCAAAAGGCGGAGGCTTGCCAAAATCCATGTCAGGTCGTACCTCATCGCCACCCTCCAGTATCGAGTCCCGCGCCATGATCGAAGAGTTCTACCGCATCAAGCGCCTGCCGCCCTACGTTTTCGCCGAGGTCAACGCGCTCAAGGCGCGGGCGCGCACGGCCGGCGAGGACATCATCGATTTCGGCATGGGCAATCCGGACCAGCCGCCGCCGGAGCACGTGACCGCCAAACTGGTCGAGACGCTGGCCAACCCGCGAGTGCACCGCTACTCCACCTCGCGCGGCATCCCGGGCCTGCGCCGGGCGATCACCGCCTACTACGAGCGGCGCTTCGGTGTGAGCCTGAATCCCGATCGCGAGACGATCGTGACGATCGGCTCGAAGGAAGGTCTCTCCAACCTGTGCCAGGCGATCACCTCGCCCGGCGACACGATCCTGGTGCCCAACCCGAGCTATCCGATCCACGCCTTCGGCTTCATCATTGCCGGCGCCGCGATCCGCAGCGTGCCGGTCGCCGCAGGCGACGACATCCTGCCCCATCTGGAGCGCGCGGTGCAGCACTCGGTGCCCAAGCCGACCGCTCTGGTGCTCAACTACCCCGCCAACCCGACCGCCCAACTGGTCGACCTGGACTTCTACGCCGCCGTGGTCGATTTCTGCCGCCGCCACGAGATCTACGTGATCTCGGACCTGGCCTATGCCGAGGTCTACTTCGACGACCAGCCGCCGCCCTCGATTCTGCAAGTGCCGGGCGCCATGGAGATCGCTGTGGAGTTCACCTCGCTTTCCAAGACCTATTCCATGCCCGGCTGGCGGATCGGCTTTTGCAGTGGCAACCGGACACTGGTGGAGGCGCTCGCCCGGGTCAAATCCTACACCGACTATGGCGCCTTCACGCCGATCCAGGTGGCGGCGACCGCGGCGCTCAACGGACCTCAAGACTGCGTCGACGAGATGCGCGCCCGTTACAAGTCGCGCCGGGATATCTTGGTGGACGGCCTAGCCGCGGCCGGCTGGCCGGTGCCAAGCCCGGCGGCCACCATGTTCGCCTGGGCGCCCTTGCCGGAGAGCCTGGCCCATCTGGGCTCGCTGGAATTCTCCAAGCTGCTTCTGGAGGAAGCCAAAGTCGCGGTCTCGCCCGGCGTCGGCTTCGGCGAGCACGGCGAAGGCTACGTGCGGCTCGCCTTGGTCGAGAATGAGCAGCGCACGAGACAGGCGATTAGGAACATCAAAGGGTTTTTGAAGGGGCGGTGACAGGAGCTTCCGGCCGTCACCCGATACGCGCATTGGTCCCTGTTTCATCCGGACAGCGTGCAACACACCAGCATGAAAAAGTCAGCCAACCCTTACGATCATCTCGTCGGCGTAGCCTGATCCAAGTGGAAGCCTCGACGGCCGCCGACCCGCCGCACGCCAGGCCAGGCACCTATCGTCAGCCATTGTGGGATCACAAGTCGCGGGAGCGCGCCTGGTAGATCAAACAGGAAGCCGCAGGTGCACCTAAAAGCTTGCGGAAGTTTAATTACCCCGTCAGCAGTCCTCAATCTCTGGCTCCCATATGGAAGGAGTTAGGACAATCCTTTTGCACCCCTCATCGGTTGAGAGGAGAGGACACATGGGTCTTGTTGAGCTGAATTCCGTGAGATTGCCGCAGTCCTTGGGCGCGGTCGCGGCCATTGCTTTGATGCTGGTTCTGGCCAACAGTGGCACGGCCACGGCGGATACCCCGGCCAAGGCCACCTCCGCCAAGAGTCTAGCCGGGACATACTATAACCTGCCGGCAGATCGCAGCTGCACGGAGACGGCGGGAAGCGTCGTTTGTAACTATGCCATCGACGGCATCGGCACCAGCAGCGAAGGCGAAGTCTACAGCCGCAAGATCATCGGCACTTCTCATGGCAAGATCGCTGTCCCCGGCGATCAGGCGCAAAACCGCAGCTATGTCATCTGGGGCTTTGCGGACGGCTCGCAGCTCACCATGGAGTCCGAGGGCGTGACCGTCATGGGCAAGGACGGCACCATCACCACCAGCGGCCGCCAGGTTTGCGTCGAAGGCAGCGGGCGCTTCGCGGATGTCGACTGTGCCATCGACTGGGCCAACAAGCCGGCGCAGAGCGGCCTAACCCCCGGCAGCTACCATGGCAGCATGACGCCGCGGTCCCAAACTTAACTTGAGGGGCGCCGTCCAGCCCAACGCGTCTCGTCTTACGCCGCCTTCACCGTCGCGGCGCTTTGCCCGAAGAGGATCTTCTTGGCCTCCTCGCTCACCGTCGGCGCGGTGTTGAGCGCCCGGCCCTTGCGGTAGGCGCGGAGCGTGCCCGGGCGCTCGGCGATCTCTTGGAACCAGCGCTTCAGGTTCGGGAAGTCGTCCAGGTTCTGGCCCTGGGTCCGGTGGGGCACGATCCAGGGGTAGCTCGCCATGTCGGCGATGGTGTAGTCGTCGCCGGCGATGAAAGCACGGTCGGCGAGGCTCTGGTCGAGCACGCCGTAGAGCCGGCCCGTCTCTTTCACGTAGCGGTCGATGGCGTAGGGGATCTTCTCCGTCGCATAGGCGTTGAAGTGATGGTTCTGCCCCGCCATGGGCCCGAGCCCGCCCATCTGCCAATAGAGCCACTGCAATGCTTCGGTCCGTCCGGCGAGGTCCTGGGGCAGGAACTGCCCGCTCTTCTCCGCCAGGTATTGCAGGATCGCGCCGGACTCGAAGACCGAAATCGGCGCTTCGCCTTCGTGGGGCACATGGTCGACGATCGCCGGGATTCGGTTGTTGGGCGCGATCTTGAGGAAGTCCGGCGCGAACTGCTCGCCCGCGGATATGTTGACCGGCTTGAGCCGGTGGACCAGACCGGCCTCCTCGAGAAACAGCAGCGGCTTGTAGCCGTTCGGAGTGGTCCAGAAGTAGAGATCGATCATTGGTCTGTTCTCCCTTTAAGCGGCCGCGGGCGCGCGGTCTTCGCTCAGCGTGGGGTAGTCGGTGTAGCCCCGGTGATCGCCACCGTAGAACTGGCTGGCCTCCGGGCTGTTAAGCGGCGCGTTCTGGGCGAAGCGCTCGACCAGGTCCGGATTTGCGATGTAGAGCTGGCCGAAGGAGACCAGGTGTGCATGGCCGTTTTCGACCGCCGTCTCGGCCTTGTCCTGGTCGTAGCCGCCGTTGGCCAGGTAGAGCCCGCCGAAGGCGTCGCGCAGGGCCGCCCAGTTGAAGGTCTGTGCCGCCCCGCTGCCGGCGAAGTCCTCGACCACGTGCAGGTAGGCTAAGCCTAACGGCGCCAGTTGTTCGGCCACGTACCCGAAAGTCTTGGCTGGGTCGGAGTCCGACATGGAGTTGAAGGTCCCGGTCGGCGAGAGGCGCACGCCGACCCGCTCGGCGCCCCAAACCTTGGCGACCGCCTCGACCACCTCGAGGGTCAGGCGCGCGCGGTTCTCCACCGGGCCGCCGTAGGAATCGTCGCGCCGGTTGGTGCCGTCGCGCAGGAACTGGTCGAGCAGGTAGCCATTGGCGGCATGGACCTCGACTCCATCGAAGCCGGCGGCAAGCGCGTTCTCGGCGCCCGCGACGTACTGGGCGACGATGCCCGGGATCTCGTGGCTCTCAAGCGCGCGCGGCGTGACGAAGGGAAGCGGGCCGTCGTAGGTGAAGACGTCGCCGTTCGGCTTGATCGCCGAGGGAGCGACCGGCAGCTGGCCGTTCGGCTGCAAGGAGGGATGAGAGATCCGGCCCACATGCCAGAGCTGCAGGAAGATGCGCCCGCCCCGGGCATGGACGGCATCGGTTACCTGGCGCCAGCCTTCGATTTGATCCTGGCTATGGATGCCCGGCGTGTTCGGGTAGCCGACGCCTTCGGGCGACACCTGGGTCGCCTCGGTGATGATCAGGCCGGCGGTGGCGCGCTGGGCGTAGTAGTCCACGTTGAGCGCCTGGGGCACGTTGCCCGGGCCGGCCCGGTTGCGGGTCAAGGGGGCCATGACGACCCGGTTCTTGAGCGTGATCGGGCCCAAGGCAACGGGCGTCAGGAGGTCGGCTTGGGTGACGTGATGAGAGTCTGCGGACATCTTAGTTCCCTTCCAAGGTCGTCATGGCCCGGCCGCGATCGGCCGCTTGGAAGGCATTTAGGACCGTTCGGTCCAGAATCAAGTGCCGAGGTGTATTTTTCTAGTCCAGGGTGGAGAGCGCGATGCGCACTGCGTCTTCCATGGCCTCGGGCGGGGCCTCGGACTTGGCCATCACGATCAGGCCGTTCAGACTGCAGGCCAAAAAGCGCGCGAGCGCCCGGGCGTCGGCCCGTTTCGGGATCTCGCCCCGGTCCTGGCCCCGGCGAATGGCCTGGAAGAAGGCCTCTTCCAGGCGCACCGCGCTCTGCTGCACCCGGGCCGCCACCTCGGGGTCGTGAGGGGCCAGCTCGACGGCGCAGTTGCTGGCCAGGCAGCCCCGCCGGTCGCCGCCGTTATGCCTTTGATCCAAAACGCTGTTCCGCGCGGCCGCGATGCCCGCCTTGGGGCCGTCGGGATGCTCCAGGATGAGCGCCGCGGCGCGCTGGCCCACGGTCTCGCCGTAGTGGTCGAGCGCCGACAGCAGCAGCTCGTGCTTGGAGCCATAGGTGTCGTAAAAGCTGCTTTTGCTGATCCCCATGGCGGCGATCAGATCGCTCAAGGAGGCGGCCTCGTAGCCTTCGGTCCAAAAGACCGCCATGGCCTTTTCCAAGGCTTCTCGGGAATCGAATTCGCGCGGCCGTGCCATGGGTCGAAAGATCTCTCGGAATTGAGCGGTCCAAACCGCTATATTGTACCAAGGGGTCCAAAATTACAAGGTCCTGCGCGAACGGGGCGGCTCCGTTCGGCAAAGCTAACCGGCATCCTCCGGCCGGACCGTCCCGCTAGACGAGCCTTCGCGGGTAGTCTCGGTTCAGGCTGTTGGCCCATCACGCCGAGATTGCCCTTCACCACGGCATCACCGCCAATATTCGCCCCTGCAATGAAACGGTCATGTTTCAGTCATTGAACTTGCGACGAGGAAACTGCGATATAGAGGCTCTCGGAGTTAGCCCAGTCCCTGGAGGAGACCCCGATGGAGACCAAGACCTACAACGTGCTGTTCCTGTGCACCGGCAACTCGGCGCGCAGCATCCTGGCCGAAGCGATCCTCAAGCGCGAGGGCATGGGAAAGTTCAACGCCTTCAGCGCCGGCAGCCAGCCCAAGGGCGAGATCAACCCGGTCGCGCTCGACGTGCTGCGCTCGCTCAATCACAAGGTCGACGACCTGAGCTCCAAGAGCTGGGACGCCTTGGCCGAGCCCGGCGCGCCGGCGCTCGACTTCGTCTTCACCTTGTGCGACAGCGCGGCCGCCGAGGCTTGCCCGGTCTGGCCCGGCCAGCCCATGACCGCCCATTGGGGCCTGCCCGACCCGGCCGCGGTCGAAGGCACCGGCGCGGTCAAGCACGCCGCTTTCCTGGACGCCTACCGCATGTTGTCCAACCGCATCTCGATCTTCGTCAACCTGCCGCTTGAGTCTCTCGATAAGATGAGCCTCAAGACCCGGCTCGACCAGATCGGCAGCGCCCAGGGCGCACCGGCCGACGCCGAGGCAAGCTGAAGGAGCCTGTTCCATGATCGAGCTGATGGACGATCTGCCCAGCAATGTGCTGGGCTTTTCGGCGCGCGGCAAGGTGACCGGCGGGGACTACGAGCAGGTGCTGATCCCGGCGGTCGAGGCCAAGCTGAAAGAGCACCCCAAGGTGCGCCTGCTCTATCATCTTGGCGCCCAGTTCGAGGGCTTCGAGGCCGAGGCCCTGTGGGACGACGCCAAGGTCGGCCTCCATCACCTCAACGACTGGGAGCGCATCGCCGTGGTGAGCGACACCGGCTGGATCCGCGGCGCCGTCAAGGTCTTCGGCTTCGCCATGCCCGGCCGCATCCGGACCTTCGCCGACGCCGAGCTGGCCGAGGCCAAGGATTGGATCGCCGAGGCGTGATTAAGGATTGTGCCCCAGGGTTTTGGCACAAAGTGCGCGGAACTTATCCAAGCAAACACATCTAACGCGTTGAAACGGCGTCTCTTTTTCTGAGAAATTTTCGGGTTTGGGCGAGGCATATCCCCTCCCGTTCGGAGTCTTGTTGGAACGACCTCATGCACCAGGCCGTCAAGGGCCTCAGAATTCGCGGCGAAATCTGGAAAAAGCCTCATAGGAGCAAGACGTTAGCGCCACGGGGCTGGCTCTAAGGAAAGGGTTCGCGAGTGCAGTACTCGGGACAGAAAATGGAGCACCTGGGGCGTGCTCAAGACGCTGGAGCTCCTCGGTGAAGGGTGCTTTCTCTGGGGACGCAGATCGCCTCAGCAGCCCTCGGCCGGCACTGTCTCGGCCGCCGCGTCGCCCTCGGCGCAGGCCAGCTCGGTCGGCGCCTGGGCCGCGTCGTAGAGTCCTTGGGTCTCGGCCCGGGCCGCCAGGAAGCCCTCCAGGTCGCCACCCTTTAGGGTCTCGCCGCTCGGCAGCTTGACCTTGCGCGGGTTGACCTGCTTGCCGCCGCGGATGACCTCGTAGTGCAGGTGCGGCCCGGTCGACCGGCCGGTCGAGCCCACATAGCCGATCACCTGGCCCTGGCGCACCCGCTTGCCCTTCTTGATGCCCTTAGCATAGCCGCTCAGGTGGGCGTAGGCGGTCTTGAAGCTGCTGTTGTGGCGCAGGCGGATGTACTTGCCGTAGCCGCCGTTGCGCCCGGCCCGCTCGACCACGCCGTCGCCCGCGGCGTAGATCGGCGTGCCCGTCGGCGCCGCGAAATCGACCCCCTTGTGCATGCGCGAGTAGCCCAGGATCGGGTGCTTGCGCATGCCGTAGCCCGAGGAGAGGCGCGCGCCGTCGATCGGCGTGCGCATCAGGGTCTTGCGCACCGAGCGGCCCTTTTCGTCGAAGTAGTCCGGGTTGCCGCTCTTGGGCAGGTAGCGGGTCAGCTCCTTGCGCTTTCCGCTCAGGGTAAGCGCGGCGAACAGCACCTCGCCCGGCTTGGCGGGCCGGCCCGAGAGGTCGCTGTAACGCTCGTAGAGCAGCTCGAAGCTGTCGCCCTTTTGGATATCCCGCTGGAAATCCACGTCGAAGCTGAAGATGCGGATCAGGTCGATCATCACCGGGACCGGCACCTCGGCCGTCTGGCCGGCCAGGAACAAGCTGAGATCGATGGTGCCCTCGGCGACGGTCAGCTCCCGGTTCAGGGGCCGCGCCACGACCCGGGCGGCGAAGCCGCCGTCGGGCGCGCGCCGGACCAGCAGGTCGCGCTCCGCGTCGGGCCGCAGGGCCAGGGTGCTCAAGCGCGGGCGCGCCTCGCCGGAGGCCAGGCGTGGCACGAAGCTGGCGCTCAAGGTCTGGCCCGGCTTGAGCTTGCGCGGATCGTACTGCTCGGCCAGGGCGGTGATCGCCTGGTGGGCCTCGGCGCGGCTCGCGCCGGCCTTGACCAGAAGCTTCATGAGGGTGTCGCCGCGCTTGATCTCGAGCCGGCGTGTGGTCGCGGCCGGCGCCGCCTCGGCCTCGATGGCGGCCAGCTCGGCGGGCTGCGCGCCGGCGGCCCTGGGCGCTTGGACCGCGCCGTCCAGCTCGAGCGGCGCCGGCGGGGGCGGCGGGCCGGCGGGCCAGGAGAGCCAGATCGCGAGCGGCAGAGCGAGAATCATGGCGAGCGCGGCAAGTGCGGTGATCGGGCGGCCGGACGGCCGGGCGGAAAGGCGCCTAAAGGCGGCGAAAAAAGAGGTCACGGACATGGGCGCGGGCTCAAACCTCCGGGCCGCGCCGGGCGCCTTTCTGGCGGACCCTTGGCGACCGTTCGACTCCGTTTGTTGCCCATCCCCTGTCGGCTCGGACCATGGGGCCATGGGCGTGGCTTGTCAATGGCTTGAGCGCTTCTCGGGGGCCCCTGCCGGGGGCCCTTCGATGGCGTTCGAGGGCTTGCCGAAAATTAAGCAAAAAACATTTTGACAGCCCCATGACAGCGGTCTATAAGCCCGCTCCGCAGCGCGGTCGTGGTGAGAGCCAGCCGTGCTGTTGTGGTGTTGGAGCGGCTTCGGCCGCTGAGATCCCGGCACCGGCTTTTTGACATTGTTGGATAAATGGAAGGGATGCGCAGGCGGCGTCTTGTTTTTGTTTTGAGGTTTTGGTTTGGTCTTTTTAAGGGCGGGACATGGAATGTTTCGTTCTTGGGACTTGATAGGGCCTCGAACGGGCGTCGTTTTTGAAGCTTGCGTATCCTTCTATCACATAGAAGACCTGTCTTTGGTCTTGGACGTTTGGCGGTCTCTTAATTGAGATTGTTTGTCTGGGGTTTATGGATGGGTTTGATGCCAACGCCTTGAAGATGAGGTTCAGTTTGAGGAGCCCTTGTTAGCTTCGGGTTCGGGTTTCGGCCTGGGCTTTAGAAGTTAACCTGAGAGTTTGATCCTGGCTCAGAACGAACGCTGGCGGCAGGCCTAACACATGCAAGTCGCAGGGGAAGCTCTCCTTCGGGAGGGTGGAGACTGGCGCACGGGTGAGTAACGCGTGGGAATTTGCCTTTGGGTGGGGAATAACCACTGGAAACGGTGGCTAATACCGCATACGCCCCTTACGGGGGAAAGCTTTCGAGCGCCCGAAGAGAAGCCCGCGTCCGATTAGCTTGTTGGTGGGGTAACGGCCCACCAAGGTTGGTGATGAGAAACAGAGGTCCCGGTTCGATTCCCGGCGGGGTTGGCAATTTTTCCTCCTCACCTGCATTTGACTTCCCTTTATTTTGAAATTAATTTAGCCATTCAGTATTCTAACCTGTCATCGGTGTAATAGTGTTCTTCTAGCTAGCCTAGATTTATCGAGATTGATACTTTTGAGTACATGTACATGTACAATGCAAAGGCTCCGAGCTCATAAACAGCACTGTGGAACCTGGGCTTCTCTCTTTCATTTCATCATATTGTCGCTCTTGGTCACCTGCAACCTCTTGTACCATCTCTCTTGTGATATTATTGGATCACTGTCGAGTCGATCCGCTGATATTGGCAGATGCCTCATACGATGACACCAGAAGCACTCCTCAAAAGGACGTTTTGGCAGTGGCAACAGTACAGAAGGCCATTTATACTCTTGGACGTACACTCAATTTGCGGACAGTACTGTTTCGTCCTTTGTGGTGTACCTTCAGAGAGCGTTTAGTAGAGACTTCTTAGTGTCTGTTGGACGACTGTTGCGACTGTCACTGAGCTCCCCTCGATTTAGACATCACCTTTGCGATGACGATAAGAGAGCAATTAAAATGACCGTGTAAAGCAGCAGGGGCGTCACGAATGGGCCATACAAGTACAATTATTATCCTGGAGGCTGAGGACTGAAGGCAGGCCTGGTACTGTGAGTGCTCCAAACGACCCCCCTCAAAGAGACAATGTTTTAACAAGAATGCAATACGCTTTGAAGTGAAGACTTCTGCCGGCGACGCCCTTCTCAGAGCTGCATGCTCTCTGGTGTCTTGTTCTGAGAGATCTCCAAACACCAAGTGCCACGAGCTCTGAGAAGGGCCTTGCGGACAGATGTCTTCACTGCAAAGCCTATCGTATTCGTACTCATGTTAGAGATAGAAGGGTTGAGTACTACACGGCTTCAGACACATAGGCACACATACAAAAAAGAGCGACTCGGTTGTGTGAGGCGAGTCGTCTGGAAAACGCGAATATGTTCTTCGGAGATACGTCACGGTGTGCGAGCCGTCTTTCAGGAGCACTGTGTGTCCTAATTACAACAGGCGGACGTATTAGAGAGCAGAAAAAACGATATGAACTTCATGCTTCCCACTCGCAAACCATGCCACAGTGGACCCTGTCTAGCAAAGGTCATGGTGTAAGGATCAGGGTGCAGTGAGGTTTCCTCTTCTGTCTCCTATTGTTGCTGTGACAAGCGGACACGGAGTCCAAGCTGTTGTTTGTGCTTGTGAAGGTCCTGTATGGGTGTACATGAACAGTAGTGGTGTGCTGTGGAGCACACTTAGCGTGGGTGCATGGGAGGCATGGATATGTGTGGTGTGCTCACTGTACTGTGCTGATACACTAGTAGGCCATGGCGAACAATCCCGTATCGGAGCACAATGGCACCACTCTCTTTTCATAATTGATCAAGACTTGATTTTTTCATCGTTGAAGGATTTATCCAACACACTGAAGTCTTTCCACAGGGAACCCTACATGTGTGCGGGGCCACGCTATAAAATCAGGCAGGGGGCAAACACAGGGCAGCACAGGAAGGAGGGAATTCCACTCAGCTGCAGCAGTGTAGCCAATGGCCTTCAGATTGCGATAGGATTTATCATGACATCGTGGTCAGCCAGTACGCACTCAAGTGTGAAGAAAAATCGTTTTGTCTTCTGCGATTGCGATTGCGTTTGGTGACAGCTAAACTCGTCTTACAATTTCAGTAGATTGCACCACCAGACGTTTATCATCTGACTTTATTCTGGTGCGCTGCTTCTTGGTATTGCAAATCGATTGCGGGTGCAAAAAGGACACAAGAGCGTATTGGTGACGCGCTGCTGGCAGTTTACTTATTTGGTGTAGACTTCTTCGAGGTCACAAACAAATTTCAAAGAAAGGAGATTACAGCAACGTTACGTTGTTTACTAGCTCATTGACCTCCACTCCTTGGCAGTCAGTCCAACAGCCTAGGAGTAGTGGTCAATGAGCTAGTAAACAGCGTTGCTGCAATCCCTTTTTTTTTGAAAAGCACAATGTTCCATGTTCATGTACGTTCTCCATTGTGCAGGAAGAATCTTCTCAACTCTATGGCATACACGAACAATGAAAATGTGCAGCAGTAATACCGGCACGTACGAGGAAGTGTTGTTCCCTAGGCGGCAGGCGGAAATGCCACGGAACCACGACTCAGGCAGGTACTTCAGTACAATGAATGAGCAGAGGTGCTCTGGGAGGAAGCTGTTTTGCATGTACCGTGTAGATCGAATGCGCTCGTTCACAACCACCGTTCGACGGGCGCACGAATGCTGCCTGGCCCGAAAGCTTTTTTTTACACAGTCCCGCGTTATACTATTCAATGATACATACCTCAGTGAATCCACACGAATTATTTCAGGATACGAATCCTGCAATCACTCTCTCCTTCCGAACTTCACTTATCCTTTCTCACGGTAATTGGTTGAACAGTCATAAACCTATTCGACCTGTTGTCGCGAGAAAGGATTTTAAAGTAGTTTGGAAGGAAACAGTGATCGCAGGATTCGTGTCCTAAAGTATTTACTGCGTTTCGTTTCATTTTATTTCAATAGACTCGTGACTCTTACGCCAGTGACTACCCCGGGGCGAGGGCATTGAGTGACGAGCTGTCCACCACGGCTGAAGGTACAGAGTGCAGCGTTATACTTTACAGAGAAATCAAGCTGTCACCACTGGTGCAAGAGCAACATTTGTCCATTGCCATCAATACAAGTGGTACAGTTTCCCCGGGACTTCCCTACAAGTACGACTCGTAAAAGACGATCTTTGGCACTACTTCAAAGTACAATGATGTGAGCGCACATGTACATGTACAAAGCGGCTTCGAGTAACCCTACTGGTGAAAAGGTAGGCTGAAGTTTCATTCAGACAATCAGATCAGAAATCAATGATAAATGAAGCAATATTTTTACGGGGTAACTAATGTCATTTCATACAATACACCCTTGAGGGAGTTATTGCACAGTGGTCACTGCATGCGATGCCGGCCGACCTAGATCGATCACGAAACAACGTGTGGTACTATCCAGAACCTACAACTCTAGCCTTTAGTTATAAGATAACTTAGATAAGCTAGACAAGATTTTGTTGAAGGATTTACCCGCCAGACCGATGTCTTTTTACAGGGAACCCTAGATGCGTGTGGAGCTGCGCTATACATGTAGATCAAGTCGAAGGAGAGAATTCCACTCAGTTGCAGCAGTGTAGCCAATGGACTTTGGACCTATTTGGGATACATGTATAACATTTGGCAGAGAGAGGCCGCTTGTGACTCAGGAGCAAGTCACCCGGGCTAGTTGTGCGCGAAGCATTACTTGTGTGTGTACATGAATTCCTTCGCGATTTCACCTGCACGCACTAACAGCGGTAGTGTTGAATAACACCTGTTCGTGTAAGAGCGCTGGCCTATCTCAAGTGACCATTTCTCCAGGGAACACACAGTTTCTTCTGTAACGGACCCCACGCGGCCTGACTATGTAACGAAAGGCTCTCTCACAAATACTTCACCACGCACCGTTTCTTGGGGGTCGACAGCCCCGGTATGAAGTCGTTCGTCGAGGCCTATCAGAACGCCCACGGGAAACCGCCAAGCAACGCCTTCGCAGCACTCGGCTACGA
>JBCCGG010000040.1:0-55041 GCA_039029395.1 Pseudomonadota bacterium
GAGCTTTTTCGGCAGGCGGGTCTAAGGGACCTGGAACGAGAGGCCACCTTCGCGATCGAGCACAACATGGCAGAGCACGCGCGCCGGCTCGGCGGCCTGCCAGATCAGCTTGTGGGCTGGCTAAAGCTTGTGTTCTTCGAATGGACCACCGGATGGGGGCTTCATCCTGAGCGCGCTCTCCTGATCATTCTCGGTCTGATGGTGGGCCTTACCGGCATTTACCTCGTGCCGCTCGTCGTCGGCTTCACACCGAAAAGCGCGGAGCACGGCATCTATCGGGTCTGGCCCAGCGACCGCCTAGATCCGGGAAAGGAACCCACTGGCCTCGCGCAAAGCGCCTATGCGGAGCGTTTGACCGCGGGCTTTCCGGCGGCTATCGGCTGGGCGTTCTATTTCTCGGTCTTGTCCGCCTTCCACATCGGTTGGCGAGACTTGAACGTTGGCACCTGGCTTACCCGGATGCAGTTCACGGAGTTCGCGTTACGCGCTCGCGGCTGGGTTCGGTTCGTCTCCGGCCTCCAGTCCCTGACCAGCGTCTACCTTCTCGCGCTTTGGGTTCTCACCTATTTTGGCCGGCCATTCCAATAGGAAACTGCCCGGTGAAGTGTCTCCCTTTAGGGCTCGTTGGCCCGATGGCCGGCCTGTTCGAATGTTTTTCAACAAGGCACTCATGACCCAGAAGACTCCACGCGGGTCACATGCCAATCGGATCTGCGCGGCCGAAAGTTATCTAGCGACTGTGATCCTCGATAAGCTGAATGGCGGCCGCCTTGGCATCCTGGGCCGGGTCCTTGGTGTGACCCAGATGAGCCGTCACGATCGCCCCTTCTTTCAACAGCAGGAGTTGGCGGGCGATGGCGCCTGGGTCGGATAGCCCGGCCCTTTCGGCCAACGCGGTGATGTGCCTCTCGAGCATTCGCTTGTGGTCGGCGGATTGGCCGTGAATGGGGTGGCTGGCGTCTTGATACTCGGACGAGGCCTTGATGAACATGCAGCCTTTGTAGCCCGGCTCGCCGAACCATTCCTCCAGAGCATCGAACATTGCGATCAGCTGCCCGCGCGGCGTATCGGCCAGCTCTTCCATCCGGCGGTAGAGCCAATTGCGGAAGCGTTCGTCGCGCAAGCGCAGCACGGCAAGGATCAAGTCCTCCTTGGTGCGAAAGTGCTTGTACATGGACGTCTTGGAGATACCGGTCTCGGCGACCAGCATGTCCATGCCGGTCGCATGAAACCCGTTTCGGTAAAACGCTTGCAGCGCCTTTTGAACCAGTTCGTCTCGCTTGGTCGGCCGCACAGTAGATCTCCTATGAACTGATCTGTACATAATGAATGCGCGAACTCACTGCAACAGAATATTTTAACTCAACAATATCAATATGATAGTACAAAATTATCCTCGATATCCAATTTCTCGACCAAATTTTCTTGACAATGATTAACTGATCGGTACATAAGACATTCCATAAAGTGTACCGATCGGTAACTCTTGCATCGCCCTGCCACCGCGCTCTGTGCACAAGCGAATGGAGATCGTCATGAAAAGCCGTTCGACCCTCGCTGCCAAGATCGACACCCGCTCAATCGTCATCGCAATGGCCGCCACTACAGCCTTGGCAATGTCACTTCTGGGAGGTGTTGTCCAAGCGGACAGCAGCGGACTCTCGGACCCTGGGCTTGAGATCGATCAGAGCAGAACGGTGTTGGTGGACGGTCCTCGGAGCGACCTTTTGAGTCCCAGCGGCGATACCAAGTCGGCCGTCAACTGACCGGGCAACGAGCGCCGTCCTCCCCTCCGGCGCGATTGCAGCGGAGCGAGACCACCGCGGACGCGGCGGGTTCAGGGTCTTGAGGTTGGCGAGGATCGTCTCGCGCATCTCCGGCGACACTGTGGATTTGAACTCTATATCCTTTAATGAAAAACGCTCTCGGTGCGAAAACTTCCTTGCGATCTCCGGGAAATGCTTATCTGCAATTCTCAACGAATGGTAGCCGACTGGAGTGCGCCGATAAAGTGACTGGAACGGCCTCGCAAGAGGGTGCATCCTGCGGTGCGATGCGCCATCGATGCTCGAGGCCTCACCATGACCCGGAGCGACGCGACCAGCGCCACCGACCAAGCGGCCGCCTTTGAGGTCGAGCCGCTCTCGGTGCACATCGGCGCGGAGATCCACGGGCTCGACATCGCCCAGCCGCTCAAGCCCGAGACCGTCGCCGCCCTGCGCGATGCGCTGTTGCGCTGGAAGGTGATCTTCTTCCGTGACCAGATCCTCGACCACGAGCGCCACATCCGCTTCGCGCGCCACTTCGGCCAGCCGACGCCGGGCCACGTGGTGTTCGGCGGCGACGAGCTCTATCCGGAGATCTATGCCGTCGCCAAACACCGAGTCGCGCTGGCCGCCAACGAGACCTTGCAGCGCAGCTGGTCCGAGTGGCACACGGACATCACCGCCGCGGTCAATCCGCCGGCCGCCTCGATCCTGCGCGGCGCCGTGGTGCCGCCCTATGGCGGCGACACCCACTGGACCAACCTGGCCGCCGCCTACCAGGCCCTGTCGCCCACCCTGCGCGGCTTTCTGGAGACTCTGCGCGCCCGCCACGCCTTCAAGGCGCCCCAGGACAACGACGACGCCGCGGCCTACCAGGAGAAAACCCGCACCAACGACCTGGTGGCCGAGCATCCCCTGGTCACCGTTCATCCGGAGACCGGCGAGCCGGTGCTCTACATCAGCCCGATCTTCGTGCAGTCGATCGTCGGTCTTGCCCCGCGGGAAAGCCAGTGCCTCTTGGAAATGCTGTGGGAGCACGCGGTCAGGAGCGAGTTCACCGTGCGCTTCCGCTGGCGGCCGGGCTCGGTCGCCTTCTGGGACAACCGGGCGACCGCCCATCTGGCGCCGAGCGATATCTTCGCGACCGACTTCGACCGACAGTTCTATCGGGTCACCCTGATGGGCGAGGTCCCGCGCGGGGCCGACGGTAGCCCCTCGACCCTGATCTCCGGCCAGCCGATCGAGGCACTCTAGGCACTGGCTCACACTTTGCGCGCCACCGCCATGCCGGCCGCCGCGATCAGGGCCATGCCCACGATCGACAGCAGATCCGGTACCTCGGCGAAGAAGATCAGGCCCAGCAAGGTCGCGAAGATCAGATAGCAGTAATCGAAGGTCGCGATGATCGTCGTCGGCGCCGACTGGTAGGCCGCCGGATGGACCAAGCCGTTGGCGAACAGCAGGGCCGCCAAGGCCATGAGGATGCCCCACTGCTCGAGCCCCACGGCGCCCCAGGTGCCGGTCAAGAACCAGGAGAGCGCCCCCTCTCCAAGCGGCGCTAGAAGCCAGAGCGCCGCGCTGGCCAGCGCACCGGTGATCAGAAGGGCGCTGGCCAATGCGACCGCGAGCGTCGCTGGCGGAATGTCCCGGCACCTGTTGCGGGTGACGATCGCCATCAGGGCGTAGAACAGGCCGCCCGCGACCGGCAGGAGGGTCAACCAGTCGAAGGACCCGCTGCCCGGCTTGACGATCAGCAGCACCCCGGCGAAGCCGACCGCGATCGCCAGCCAGCGGTGCCAGCGCACCGCCTCGCCGAAGAACAGCGCCGAGATCGCCGCCATGAAGAGCGGCGCGGTGTAGACTCCGGCCGCGACCGTGGAGAGCGGAATGAAGGGTATCGCCCCATAAACCGCGACCAGGGTCAGCACGAAGAGCCCGGCGCGCGCCATCGGCCAGGCACCCCAGGAGCGCCGCCAGGTGGCCGCGCCATCGCCCTGGACATAGCCGAAGGCGAGCAGCGCGGGGATCAGGATCAGGGAGCGCAGCACATAGATCTGCCAGAGCGTCAGGTCGCCGCTGGCGCCCTTGATCACCGCGTCCTGGGAGGCGACGAGCAAGGTCGAGGCCAGGATCAGCAGAATGCCCAAGCCGACGCGATCCGGGCGCCTTTCGCCAGCGTTCACGACCACCACTGCCCCTCCGGTCTTGTCTATGCGGGAGGCTATCGGGGCCTGTACTGTTCGGGTAGATGTTGATTTTTAGGATCACTATTCTAATAATTCGAATAATGAACCGCCCACCGGTCACCGGACTCGAGGTGTTCCTGGCCATCGCCCGGGAGGGCTCCCTGCGCGCGGCGGCCCGCTCGCTCGGGGTCGGCGCGCCGTCGGTCAGCTATCAGCTCAAGGCGCTGGAGGCGCGTATGGGCGTCGACCTTCTGGTGCGCACGACCCGCTCGGTCGAGCTGACGGAAGCCGGCCGCACCCTGCTGCGCGGCGTCGAGCCGGCCTTTCGCGAGATCGTCGACTCGATCGAGAACGCCCGCGAGACCGGCCGCTCGAAGACTGGGACCCTGCGCCTGACCCTGGCGCGAAGCGCGCTCAAGATCGTCATCCTGCCGGTCCTGGCCGAGTTCCAGGAAGCCTATCCCGACATTTGCCTGGACCTCTCGATCAACGAGGGGCTGGTCGACATCGCGCGCGAAGGCTTTCACGCCGGCATCCGCCTGGGCGACATCATCTCGCCGGGCATGATCGGCGTGCGCCTGACCGGCCCGCTGACCCCGGCTTTCTCGGCCGCGCCCAGCTATCTGGACCGCTTCGGCCGTCCGGCGCATCCGCGCGACCTGCTGCACCACAAGTGCGTCCGGGTGAAGTTCATCAGCGCCAACCGGATCGCCGACTGGCACTACCGGGAGGACGGCCAGATCAAGACCATCGACCCGCCCAGCAACCTGATCTTCGACAGCTTCCAATCGGTCATGCAGGCGGTGCGCGACGGCTTCGGCATCGGCTGGTCCCTGCGCCCGGTGATCGAGGACCATCTCGCCTCGGGCGCCCTGGAGAGCGTCCTCGAGCCCTACGTCACCGAGCTGCCGCCGTTCTATCTCTACTACCCGGAGCCCAACCGCCGCCTGGAGTTGCTACGCCTCTTCGTCGACTTCCTGATCGTCAAGCGCGCCGCCAACCCCAGTTCTCGAGCCGTCCCCTGACCAGGCGATTGAGCGGGGACGACTGGCCTCACGGCGTCGGCACTTCCCTGGCCCTACCCGGTTCCACGACCCGGCGCTCTCAGCCGAAACCCGCCAAAGCTTTCTTGAGAGTCACTGCGAGACGAACACGCTCGTGCTGACCGCCCACTATCCGTCGCCCTCCATGGGCCATGTGGTGCCGCACGCCGAACGGGCCTTCGATTTCGCCTACGAGACCCCCTAGCGCCACAGCGCCTTTCTGTTGTTGAGCTGCTTGGGCGGCAGGGCCAGGCAATAGAGGCCCGCGGCCCGAAGCTGCTTGCAGGCCTTGCCCGCGTCCTCCTGCTTGAGGCCGACCAAGAGGGCGCTGTATCGCTTATGGCTCTCCGGCCCCTTGGCGATGATCGCCGGACGGCCGCGCGGCACCGCGCGCTGGAGCGCCTTGCGGCTGCGCGCGACCGCCGCCTTGGCCTCGGCCTTGCTGGCGAAGGCGCCGAAGATCAGCCCCCAGCCCGGCAAGTGGCCGCCCGCGATCACCGCGGCGGCGCCGCAGTCGCCCGGGGCCAGAACGTCGGGCGCCGACAGGCCGTTGGCCGCCGCCGGAAGCTGGTCCAGGTATCGCACCGCCTGGGCCGTGGGTGGCTTTATGTCAAAGCCACGGTTCATCAGCTTCGTCATGCGGGCGTTGCGGGCGCCCGAGCTTCTGGCGCCCAGGATCACGGCGATCAGCCGCCGGCCATCCCGCACAGCCGAGCCCAACAGATTGTAGCCCGAGGCGCAGGTAAAGCCGCTCTTGATGCCGTCCGCGCCTGGATAGCCCTTCATCCAGCCGTTCGTCGTCGGCCGCGTGCGCTTGGACAGCGTGAAGCCTGTCTGGCCGAACATCGCGAAGCCCTCGGGGTAATCGGCCAGCAGGGCGCGCGCCAGGATCACCATGTCCCGGGCCGTCGTGACCTGGAGCCGGTCCGGCAGGCCGGTGGCGTTGGTGAAGCTGCTCTGGCTCATGCCCAGCGCCCGGGCCTTGTCCGTCATGGCCGCGGCGAAGGCCGGCTCGCTGCCGCTCACCGCCTCGGCCAGAACCACCGCCGCGTCGTTGGCCGAGCGCACGATCATCGCGTTCAGGAGCAGCTTGACCGCGACCCGCTTGCCGCGCCCGAGACCCAGCTTGGTGGGCGGCTGGGCGGCGGCGTGGTCGGAGACCGGCACCTTGTCGGTGAGCGCGAGCCGCCCGTCGGCAATCGCTTCGAACACCATGTAACCGGTCATGACCTTAACCAAGGAAGCCGGATACCAAGGCTGAGTCCCGTTCTCCGCCAGAAGCACCTCGCCGCTCGTCCCGTCGACCAGAAGCTGGGCGCTCTTGGTCTCAGCCGCCGCCGGGGCTGCCAGCAACAGGGCGAGCGCCAAGAGCAAGGGTCTCAGAGAACGTGACAAGGACACCCCCTACCCCGCCCTCTGCTGGCCGACCGCGGCGATCACGTTGCTGGCCAGGCGGGCGATCGCCTGGGCGCCGGTGCCGGTCGGGTCCCGCTCGGGCACATACTCGACGAAGGCGGCGCCGACGATCCGGGCCTTGGTGGCGACGCCTTGGATCACGTCGAGCGCCTGTTGGTAGCTCAAGCCGCCGAAAGCCGGCAGGATGACGCCCGGCACCAGGCTGGGATCCAGGCCGTCCACGTCGATCGAAAGCACCACGTCGGCGCCCTCGGGCACGGCCGCCAAGGCCGG
This sequence comes from Pseudomonadota bacterium, assembly GCA_039029395.1. GTDB lineage: Bacteria > Pseudomonadota > Alphaproteobacteria > Kiloniellales > JAKSDN01 > JBCCGG01. The sequence goes on from JBCCGG010000040.1 coordinate 6,685, forward strand.
GCCAAGGCCCTCCTCGTGGATCCGCCGGGCGGTGAAGAACCGCGCGCCCCAGGCCTCGGCGTCAGCCAGGTCGCCGGCCCGGGCGCTGCCCGGCCCGCGCGCGCCGATCTGCACCAGGTGGCGGACCTGGGCCATCTCCGAGGCCCGCCGCATGGTGCTGGAAAAGCCGTGATGCACGCCCTCCACCTCGTCTCGCCAATCGATGTGGGCGTCGATTTGGACGATCGCGATTTCCCGCTGGTAGGCCGCGAAGAACGGGATTGGCACGGAATCGTCGCCACCCAGCAATAGTGGCACGGCGCCCTTCGCCAGCACCTGGCCGGCCGCCGCCTGGATCGCCGCCCGGTTGGCCGCGCCGTCCTCCAGGGAGCCGGTCACATCGCCCATGTCGACCACCCGGGCGCCACCGAACACCTGGGTCATGGCGTCGAAGTCGAACTGGGCCGGGTTGGCGGCATACCAGCCGAGCGCGCCGCGGACCGCCGCCGCGCCGCCGGCCGCGTGGCTCGCCCGACCCGGCTTGTAGGGCGTGCCGTGGGGTGCGCCGAGCACCGCGACATCCGCGGCCAGGCTGTCGGGGTCGGCGCAGAACGGCACGCCGCAAAAGGTTGGATCGGGGGCTCTCGAAGTCATCATTGCAATCCGGTCATCTTGTCAGGGGCCGCGTTGAACTAACCACATCACTCCGCTACCTTAGTCCTACCATGGTGCGAGGTCTCGCCTTCCCGTCCAGAACACCTGGCTGGCGCGCCGCGCTTTGCCTGCTGGCCGCGCTGTGCCTGCTGCTGCCGGACCCGGCCGAGGCCCAGCGGCGCACGATCATCCGCGACGCCGAGATCGAGGACACGATCCGGCTCTACAGCGCACCGATCTTCCAGGCCGCGGGCCTCAGCCCCTCGTCGATCACGGTCTACCTTGTCCAGGACCGCTCGCTCAATGCCTTCGTCACCAACGGCCTGCAGATGTTCCTCCACACCGGCCTGCTGATGGAGGCCGAGGACCCGACCGAGGTGATCGGCGTGATCGCCCATGAGACCGGGCACATCTCCGGCGGCCACGTGGTCGGGCGCATCGCCGAGGTGCAGAACGCCCAAGCCAAGTCTCTGCTGACCTACCTCCTGGGCATCGGCGCGGCAATCGCCAGCGGGCGCCCGGAGGCCGGCGCCGCGATCATCTCGGGCGGTCAGGACGTCGCGCTCAAGAGCCTGCTGTCCTACACCCGGGGCCAGGAGCAGGCGGCCGACCAGGCGGCGGTACGCTACCTGGAGGCAACCGGCCAGTCGCCCCAGGGCCTGCTTAACTTCATGGAGGTGCTGAACGGCCAGGACGTGCTGCTGTCGGCCAACCAGGATCCCTATTTGCGCACCCATCCCTTGACCCGCGAGCGTGTCACCTTCCTGGAGAACGCGGTCGCCAACTCCAAGACCCGGGACAAGAAGCCGTCCGCCGAGCTGGTCGAGCGCCATGACCGCATGCGCGCCAAGCTGATCGGCTACCTGGATGCGCCGCGCCTGGTCGACCGGGCCTACCCCCAGGAGGACCAGAGCCTGCCGGCGCGCTATGCCCGGACCATCTCGACCTACCGACAGGGCGATCTGGGCAAGGCAATCGGCATGATCGACGAGCTGGTGGCCGAAAACCCCGACGATCCCTACTTCCATGAGCTCAAGGGCCAAATGCTGTTCGAGCACGGCAAGTTGGCGGAGGCCCTGCCCGAGTACGAGAAGGCGATCGCGCTCAGTCCCAACTCGCCGCAGATCCGCCTGGCCCTGGCCCAGCTGCAGCTCGAGACCCATGACGCGGCGCTCGACAAGGAGGCGCTGGAGAACTTGAAGGTCGTTCTGCGCCACGAGCCGGACAATGCCTTCGCCTGGCGCCTTTCGGCGGTCGCCTACGGCCGGCTCGGGGATACCGGCATGTTCGCCCTGTCCCAGGCCGAGAACGCCCTGCGCCGCGGCAGGTTCGACGAGGCCCAGCAGCAGGCCGTGCGGGCCCAAGGCATCCTGCCCGAGTACTCGGCCCCATGGCTTCAGGCGCAGGATGTAGAAAACCTAGCTAAACGATTGAAAGAAAAACGAAAAAATTAGCATGACCTAGATTTTACCTGGATCTCACCCATTTTGTGATAGAACGCGTTCACCAAAGGGAGTCAAAGCGTGGCCTGGGGGCCGGTCGCTCGCTCGGAAAGGAAGCATTGATGATGCAGTTTCGTGGTTTGGGCCTGGCGCTGGCCGGCGCGCTCTTGCTGAGCCTCTCGGCACCGGCCGCAGCCCAGGACGCGGCGAGCGATTTCTCGCCGAGCGAGGAGCAGGCGATCCGCGACCTGGTGCGCGATTATCTGGTCGAGCATCCCGAGGTCCTGGTCGAGGCGCTGCAGGTCTATCAGGAGCGCCAGCGCGCCGAGGCCGCCGAGCGCCAGCGCGAGGCCGTGGCCGCCCAGAAGGAGCTACTTTCCGAGGACACCCGCTCGCCGGCGATCGGCAACCTGGAGGGCGACGTGGTGATCGTCGAGTTCTTCGATTACAAGTGCGGCTACTGCCGCTCGGTCGCCGAACAAGTGCGGGCCAGCGTTAAGGACGACGGCAACATTCGACTGGTGATGAAGGAGTTCCCGATCCTGAGCGCCGAGTCGCGCCTGGCTGCGCGGGCCGCGCTGGCGGCCGCCAAGCAGGACCGCTACGAGGATTATCATTTCGAGCTGATGAAGGTCCCGGGCTCGCTCAATAAGGCCAACCTGCTCAAGGTCGCCGAGAGCATCGGCATGGACCCGGATCAGCTGGAGCAGGACATGCAGGACCCGGAGATCGACGCCGAGCTGCGACGCACCTACGATCTCGCCCGGGCGCTGCAGATCAACGGCACGCCCGCCTTCGTGATCGGCGACCAGGTGATTCCCGGCGCGGTCGACATGCAAACCTTGCGCAACATGGTCGCCGAGCAGCGCGCCAAGTCGAGCTGATCGCCCTTCCCCTATCACGGCCCCAGCGCGCCGCTGTCCGGCGATTGGCGCATTGCGCCCTTGGCGGGGCTTATGTTAACGCTACGGGGACGGCAACCGAATGCGAGTCGCGGCCATGACCGAGACGCCATCCGTCTTGATCATCAACGGCCCCAACCTAAATCTATTGGGCACGCGGGAGCCGGAAATTTACGGCCGGACCACCCTGGCCGACATTGAAGCCAGTTGCCGCGCGCGCGCCGCGGAGCTGGGATTGGCGCTGGAGTTTCTCCAGTCTAACAGCGAGGGGGAGCTGGTGACCTGGATTCAGGAGGCGCGCGGCCAGCATCAGACGATCGTCATCAATCCGGCCGCCTACAGCCACACCTCGGTCGCGATCCTCGACGCCCTGCAGGCGAGCGATCTGCCGATCATCGAGGTTCACCTCTCGAACACCCAACGGCGCGAGGACTTTCGCCACCACTCCTACGTATCGCGGGTCGCCACCGGGATCATCAGCGGCTTCGGCGCGGACGGCTATGTCCTGGCGCTGGACGCGGCGGCGCGCATTCTGGCAAGACCTTAAGGGGCAGTATGTCAAAGCTCGAACTGGACGAGGACCTGGTCCGCAAGCTGTCCGACCTTCTCGAGGAAACCGGGCTCAGCGAGATCGAATACGAGGCCGGCGGCCACCGAATCCGGGTCGCGCGCAACGCGGTCGCCCAGATCGCCGCGCCCGCCGCGCCGCTGCCGCAAAGCGCCCCGGCCGAGACCAAGGCCCAGGCGCCCGCCGGCGATGCGGTGCCCGAAAACGCGATCACGGCGCCCATGGTCGGCACCGCCTACGTCGCCGCGGAGCCCGGCTCGCCGCCCTTCGTTTCGGTCGGCGATGAGGTGCGCGAGGGCCAGACCTTGCTGATCATCGAGGCGATGAAGGTGATGAACCCGATCCCCTGCCCCAAAGCCGGCCGGGTCAGCCGGATCCTGGTGCACGACGGGCAGCCCGTGGAATACGGCGAGCCGCTCATGGTCATCGATTGAGCCTGCGATGTTCGACAAGATTCTGATCGCGAACCGCGGCGAGATCGCGCTTAGGATCAATCGGGCCTGCCGGGAGATGGGCATCCAGACGGTCGCCGTGCATTCGACCGCCGATGCCGATGCCATGAACGTGCGCCTGGCCGATGAGAGCGTGTGCATCGGCCCGCCGGCAAGCCGGGACAGTTACCTGAACATTCCAGCCCTGCTGTCGGCGGCGACCATCACCGGGGCCGATGCGATCCACCCCGGCGTCGGCTTTCTGTCGGAGAACGCCGACTTCGCCGCCATGGTCGAGGAGCACGGCTTCGTCTTCATTGGCCCGGCGCCCGAGCACATCTCGCTGATGGGCGACAAGGTGCGCGCCAAGCAGACCGCGGTCGAGCTTGGCCTGCCGGTCGTGCCCGGCTCCGACGGCGTGGTCGAGGACGAGGCCGAGGCGGCACGCCTGGCCGAGGAGTTCGGCTATCCGGTGCTGATCAAGGCGGCGGCCGGCGGCGGCGGGCGCGGCATGAAGGTCGCCCACAACCGCGCCGAGTTGGCCGAGGGCCTACGCCTGGCCCGGGCGGAGGCCAAGGTCGCCTTCGGCCGGGAAGACGTCTACATGGAGAAGTACCTCTCCACCCCGCGCCACATCGAGATTCAGATCCTGGCCGACGAGCAGGGCAACGTGATCCACATGGGCGAGCGCGACTGCTCGCTGCAGCGGCGCCACCAGAAGGTATTGGAGGAGGCGCTCTCGCCGGCGCTCAACAGCGCCGACCGGGCGCGCATCGGCAAGCAGGTGACCGACGCGATCGAGAAGCTCGGCTACAAGAGCGCCGGCACCATCGAGTTCCTCTACGAGAACGGCCAAGTTTTCTTCATGGAGATGAACACCCGCCTGCAGGTAGAGCATCCGATCTCGGAGTCGATCACCGGCATCGACCTGGTGCGCGAGCAGATCCGGGTCGCCTCGGGCGTGCCGCTGGGCCTTACCCAGGACGCGGTGACCTTCAACGGCCATGCCATCGAGTGCCGCATCAACGCCGAAAACCCCAAGACCTTCCGCCCCTCGCCCGGCCAGGTGACCGACTACCACGTGCCCGGCGGCCTGGGCGTGCGGGTCGACTCGGCGCTTTATGGCGGATACCGAATTCCGCCCCACTATGATAGTCTAATCGCCAAGCTGATCGTTTCGGGCCAGACCCGCAACGAGTGCTTGATGCGCGCCAGGAGAGCCTTGGAGGAATTCGTGATTGAAGGCGTCGAAACGACCATCCCCTTGCATCAGTGGCTGATCGCCGAGAGCGACTTCATCAACGGCGACTACAACATTCATTGGCTCGAACGGAAACTGGCCACAGAGGACTAGAGACCGACACGAAGATCTCGATCACGAGTCATGGAGCTCAAGCCGGAACTGCTGCTGCGGGCCTATTCCATCGGCATCTTCCCGATGGCCGAGAGCCGGGCCGATTCGGAGATTCACTGGATCGATCCGGACCGCCGGGGCGTGCTGCCGATCGAGTCCTTCCACATCCCACGCAAGCTCAAGCGCCTGGTCCGCCAGGGGCCCTACGAGGTGCGCTGCGACAGTGCCTTCCCCCAAGTCATCAAGCTCTGCGCCACGCCGGCCCCGGGGCGCGCCGACACTTGGATCAACCCGACCATCGAGCGACTCTACAACGAGCTGCATGAGATCGGCTTCGCCCATTCGGTTGAATGCTGGCAGGACAAGAAGTTGGTCGGTGGCCTCTACGGCGTCGCCCTGGGCGCCGCTTTCTTCGGAGAGTCCATGTTCAGCCGGGCCTCTAACGCCAGCAAGATCGCCCTGGTGCACTTGGTCGCCCGCCTGAAGAAGAGCGAATTCAGCCTGCTCGACACGCAGTTCGAGACCCCTCACCTGCGCCAGTTCGGCGTCGTCGAGATCCCACGCGAAGCCTACCGCACCAGGCTGGCACGCGCGGTGCGGCGCCACGCCAATTTCTATTCGGAGCTCAGCTCCTCGGAGCTGGAGCGGTTCTTGCAGTCGATCACCCAGACGTCGTAGACCGCGTGCTCGACCGCCGAGATCGACGGCGAGGAGGCGAACATCCAGCCGGTAAACAGCGGCACTGCCGGGGAATCCGGGCGCACGTCGACGATCTCCAGGAAGGCCGCGCTTTCCGGCGGCTCCTCGGGCGGGCGCTTGTGGCAGGCCCGGGCGACGATCTCCAGGCTGCCGAAGCGAACCGCGTCGCCGACCGGCGCCTCGAAGGTGGAGATGCGCGCGGTGATCTTGTCGAGGCCTTGGAGCACGGCCGTGCCGGGCACCGCGAGCGCCACTTCAGGGGCCCCGTCGGCCTCGGGGAGCGTTTCGGGCTCGGGCGGCGCCTCCTGGGCGACGGCCGGCTGGGCCAGCAGGAGCGCGAGCGCCAGCGCGACCAGGCGACCGCTCACTGGCCGTCCTTCTTGGCGTAGGGATTGTCGAGAATCTCGACCAAGCCGTGGAGCGTGTCGCGCAGCTGAGCCTCGTCGCAGCCCATCAGCACGGCGTCCTCCAGGGCATCCTGGGCAAGTTCGCGAATTTCCTCCAGGTTCTCGTTCAAGACTTTGATCTTCTCCCGGCAGGACACCGCCTCGCCGTCCGGCTGTCGCCAGACAGGTGGCTGCCACTTTGCATCGCTTTCCGGCACCAGATGGCCTTCCTTTCGGCGCGTCATGAGGCGCGTCGCACAAGACTTAGGAGCCTTGTGACGCCCTGGCAATAGGTAAACCTGCGAGCCTTTAATCGGGCTTAACGGCGTGAAAGCGCAAGCGCACGTAGTCGGCCCACCAGCGCCCCTGGTCGTCGAGCAGCTCTTCCTTGAGGCTGTGGCTGATCTCCTCGCAAAAGGCGTGGCGCTCGGCCGCCGGAACCTGGACCAGGAAGCTCTCCGCGAAAGTCTCAAGCCAGTCCGCCATGGGGCCCGGCAGCTCGGTCGGCCGCTGGTAATGCTCCATGACCAGCACCTCGAAGCCTTTGGACTCGAGCCTGTCCCGGTAGGTCTCGGGCGACGGGAAGTACCAGGGCACGGCCGCCGCGCCGTCCAGGCCGCGGCAGGCCAAAGCCTCCAGCAGTGCCTCCAGGATCCGCCCCACGTTATCGGCACCGCCCATCTCGGCGACGAAGCGGCCGCCCGGCCGGAGCGCCCGCCAGACCCCCTCGATCACCCGGTCGGGCTCGAGCATCCAATGGAGCGCGGCGTTGGAGAAGACCGCGTTGAACTCGGCCTCGAAGGTAAGCTTGTGGCCGTCGCCGTGGCGCGCGTCGAGGCCCCGGGCGCGGGCCGCCTCGACTTGGGCGTGGCTTGAATCAACGGCGACCACCCGGTGGGCGCGCGCCGCGATCTTTTCGGTCAGGGGGCCATCGCCGCAGCCTAGATCCAGGATGTGCTCGTGGGGTGCGGGCGCCAGCAGCTCGAGGAGCGCCTCGCCATAGTCGGAAACGAATCGCGCGCTGCGGGCGTAGCGCGCCGGATCCCAGGTCTGACGGCTCAGGGCGAGCCGCTCTCGGAGCTTGGGCTGACGAAGAACTTGAGCGCCAGATCGAGCAGGTTGACCGAGCCCTGGGTGTACTGGATGCGCCCGCCGGGCTTGATCAGATCGTCCTCGGCGCCCGGCTCGAGCGCCACGTAGTTGCCGCCCAGAAGGCCCTCGGGCACGATCCTGGCCGAGCTGTCGGTCGGCAGCTCGACGCCGTCGTTGATGCTCAGCTTGACCAGCGCCTGGTAGGTCGTGGAATCGAGCTCCTGGCCGATCACCGTGCCGACCTTGACGCCGGAGATCCGCACGTCGGTGCCCCGGGCGATGCCGGTCACGTTGTTGAACTCGGCGCTGACCTCGTAGCCGCTGCCGGTCGACAGGCCGCTGCTCTTGAAGGCGAAGGCGACGAAAGAGATTGCCACCAACACGACGACCGCGCCCATCACGGTTTCGATGACGTTTCTGCGCATGCGCTAATTCCGATCGCTGAAGTCGCGAAATCTCATTCGGGGACCCAAGGCTCGTAATCGCCGGTCGCCTTGTCCCGATGACCGCCCTTGAGGGTGTGGCCGGGCGGCCGGTAAGCCTGGTCGGAGCCGGTCAGATTGGCCTGATGGTCCTTCTGCCAGGGCTGCCGGGCCGGGCCCTCGGGCGGCGGGATCTCGTCGCTCGTATGGTGCAGCCAAGCATGCCACTCGGCCGGCACCCGGCTGGCCTCGACCTCGCCCTTGTAGATCACCCAGCGCCGCTCGTGGCGCAGGCTGTCCTTGTGCACCCGGCCGCCGCCTTTCTGGCGGTAATAGCGGTTGCCCTGACGGTCGCTGCCGACCTCTTCGCCGCGCAGCCAGGTAAAGAGCTTGGTGCCGATCGTAATGCCGGCCATCGCCGCACCCCGTTGAGCCCGATGGCGAGGATTCGCCTGGTGGCCGGACTATTGCACCTGGGCACGCGCCCGTCCAGCCCGCAGGGCCTCGGTCAAGCCCAAGATCCCTGCGGTTAACATAGTCCCTCAAACGCCGGGCGCGCGCGTCCGCGCGCTTGCCTTCGCGCTCATTGGCTCGCGGTGCCTCAATGGCCCAGTCTGCCACGCCCAAGCCTTCACCGACCACTTGAATGCCATGGGGAACTCTGCCGCGCCGGATCAAGTGTCGCGGCGGCTGGACAAAGCCGGCCAGGGGCTCTTAATAGAGGCCATGAACGACTTCTGGCGCGATTCCGGCTATCACCTGCTGGCGCGGGATTCCCGTGGCCACCTGACGGTCACCGATGATTATCTCAGGGCCTATTTCCGGCGCCCCGAGGTACGGCCGGTCGAGGAGTCCTGTGCCGCCGAACGGGCCCTGCATGAGGCCCTGCTGGCCGACCCGCGGCGGCCGGTCGGCGACGCGGAGCTGGCCGGCATGGCCGACCCGGACGCCCGCGAGGCCTATGGCTACGTGCTGGGCCTGCGCGACCGCCTGGTGGCCGCCGGCACCCTGGAGAAATGTTATCTGGACCTGGTGCTGGAGGGCGCCCGCCTGCCGTCCCTGTTCCTCGACCAGATGGTCCAGGCGGTCGCCCGGGCCATGCTCGAGGGCTGCGAGGACGGGCTTCGGGTGCGCGCCGCCGAACTTCTGTTCCGGGCCCAGAAGGTGACCATCAACGACGGCCATATCATGGCCGCCGACCATGAGACCGTGGAGATGTATGCCACCAGCGGCGGCTTCGGCACCCTCGGCCAATTGGTGACCCAGACCCAGACGCCCTTGCGCACGGTCGAGCTGGACGTGGTCGACGAGCACAACGCCGATCTCTACTGGAGCCGGGACCAAAGCTTCGACACGGTCTTGAACCTAAACTTCGCTGGCGCCGGCCTGGACGCGCTCTGCCGGGCGCTCGAGACCTGGGTGGCGCACTTCCTGTCGGTTAAGATCTCGATCCAGCCGGTCCAGCAGATCCGCGACCAGAAGTGGGTCTGGCATGTCGGCCTGGACGCCGAGGGCTCGGCCCTGCTCAACGACCTCTACAACGGCCTCGAGGTCGGCGAGGCGCGCCTCGCCCGCCTGCTCTCCCTCTTCCGTATGGAGTTCGCCGACCCCAGCGTGGTGGCCGAGCGGGTCGCCGGGCGCCCGGTTTATCTCGCCATGGCCATGACCGAGAGCGGCCTGCTGCGCGTGAAGCCCCAGAACCTGCTGGTCAACCTGCCCCTGGCGGAGCGGGCGTGAGCTACGGCAACTGACCGCAAAGCACACCTCTTGACAACTTGGTACCAAGTTACCAAGTTGTCTCTATGACGAAGATCGTCGAACGGGTCCAAACCGGCATTCGGCTTGAGAAACGCTTGCTCAAGGTTCTCAAGGGCTTGGCGGAGTATCATGACATGTCGCTTGCGGACCTGGTCGAAGGCCTGGCGCTCCACGCCTTCGAGAACAAGCCCCCCTTCGCGCCGGAGACCCTCGCCAAGATCGAGCAGCTCAAGGGCGTCTACGACCTGGATCTAACGGCCGCCGACAGCCATAAGCTCAGCGAACGAAAGGATCAGCCATGAGTGCTATAGACCCCGCCTTCGCGGCCCGCCTGGCGGCCGGCGAAGGCTTTTCCCACCGGGACCACATCGCGGTCGCCACCGAGCTCCTGGCGGCCCACGATTTCCTGGAGGCCGCCCAACGCTACAGCGCCGGCATCCGGGCGATCGCCGCCGAGGCCGGCCAGCCGGAGAAATTCAACACCACCATCACCTTGGCCTTCCTGAGCCTGATCGCCGAGCACATGGCAAGCGGCCCTTACGAAGACGCCGAGGACTTCATCGACCGCAACCCGGAGCTGCTGGCCCGGGGCCTGCTTGAGGCCTGGTACCCGGCCGAGCGCCTGGCCTCGCCGCTCGCCCGGGAGCTTTTCCTTATGCCCGCCGCGGCTCAGGGCAGCGGCAGCTTGGCCAGGCGCCCGCCGTCCACCGTGTAGACCTGGCCGGTCACGAAGGCGGCCTCGTCCGAGGCAAGCCAGGCGACCAGGGCGGCGACCTCCTCCGGGGCGCCGGTGCGGCCGACCGGATGAATGCGCCCAATCTCCTTACGGAAAGCCGCGGGATCGGCCATGGACTCGATAAAATCCAGGTTGAGGTCCGTGTCGATCCAGCCCGGTGCCACCGCATTGCAGCGGATTCCGTCGGGGCCGTGGTCGACCGCGACCGCCCGGGTCAGCCCATGGAGGCCCGCCTTGGAGGCGCAGTAGGCCGGGTGGCGCGGGTTCGACCCCAACCCCTCGATCGAGCCCACGTTGACGATGGCGCCGCCGCCGCGCAGATGGGGCACCGCGTGCTTGATCATCAGAAAGGGCGCGCGCAGATTGACCGCCATGGTGCGCTCCCAGAGATCGAGCGCCATCTCCTCCACCGTGCCTTCGAACATGACGCCGGCGTTGTTGACCAGAACGTCGAGCCGGCCGGCGAGCGCCACGGTCTCCCCGACCACCCGGGCCGGTTCCGCCGGGTCGCCCAGATCGCAGGCGATCGTCTCGAAGCCCTCGGCCGCGCCGCGCTGGGCGGTGATCACCCGGAGCCCCCGGGCCTGAAGCCGCTGTGCGCAGGCCAAGCCGATGCCGCTGCGCCCGCCGGTCACTAGGGCGACTTTCTGCGCCGGGGCGCTCATATCACCGGCTTCCCGCCGTTGACCTCGAGCAGGGCGCCGCAGATGTAGCGGGCCTCCTCGGAGGCCAGGAAGACCACCACGTCGGCGATTTCCTCGGGCTGGGCGATGTGGCCGAGCGGTACCGAGGCGTTGAGGGCTTCGACCGCGCTGTCCGGGTCCAGGCCGCGCGCAGCAAAGCCCGAGCGCAGCATGGGCGTGTCCACTTCGTTGGGGCAAACCCCGTTGACCCGGATGCCCTGGTGGGCGTGATCCCGCCCCAGGCATTGGGTGAGTGAGGCGACCGCCGCCTTGGAAAGGCAGTAGATCGGGTGATTGGGGCCCGGGTGGACGCCCCAGCAGGACGCGATGTTGACGATCGCGCCGCCGCCTGCCCGGGCCATGATCGGGATCGCCGCGCGGCAGATGCGAAAGGGCGCTTCCACGTTGACCGCGAGCGACAGACGGAGGTCCTCGTCGCTCGCATGCGTGATCTCGCCGCGCCGAATGATGCCGGCATTGTTGATCACGATGTCCAAGCCGCCCAAGGCCTCGGCCGCCCGCCCCGGTAGCTCATCGCAATAGGCCGGATCGGTCAGATCGCCGGCCAGGCCGACCGCGCAGTCGAGCCCCGCGGTCTGCTTGTCGGCGGCGGCGATCTGCACCCCGGCGTCGCGCAGCCGCCCGGTGATCGCCTGGCCGATCCCGCCTGCGGCCCCGGTCACCAAGGCCTTTCGGCCCGCGAGCTCCGCCATGGCATTCTCCCCCACAAAGACCTGCCCCGCGCAGGCGCGGCAGGGTGGCCCAAGGTGGGTCGGCCGACAAGCCTTTCCAGGCCACCACCCGCGGTGCGCCGGCCCCCTGTCCCCTTTCCCGGGCAGCCGTGATAGTCTCGCGCCGGGGCCGGCCCGTCCGGCCCCGCTCAACGACAAGGACAAGGGGTGGGCGCCGGGCTCGCCCCGGGGCAGGTGCAGATGATGGATACGCCGAGCCAAGCGTCCGGTCAGGGCCAAAGACCCCTGCCGCCCCAGGCGGTCGAGCTGCTGTCCGAAGGCCTCGACCTTCTGGACCAGGGCTTTGGGCTGTACGACCGAAACTATCGCCTGGTCTACTGCAACAGCGCGTTCGGCCAGATCATGAAATATCCGCCGGAGATCACAGCCGACGGCGCCTCTATCGACGATCTGGTGCGCCACAACGCCGAGCGTGGCCTCTACGGCGCGGGCGAAGTCCAGGATCTTGTCGAGTTCACCCTGGGCATCATCCACAGCGGCACCACTTCTAGCTTCGAGCGGGTCCTGCATGACGACCGCCGGGTGCTGGTCGAGTTCAAGCCCCTGGCCAGGGGCGGCTTCATCCTGAGCTACAGCGACATCACCGATACCCGGCACGCCGAGGAAGCCCTGCGCCGCCAGGAAGAGGACTTTCGGGGTATATTCGAGAACGCGCCCGAGGGCATTTACCGTTCAACCATCGAGGGCCGCTTCATCCAGGCTAATCCGGCGCTGGCCCAGATGCTCGGCTACAGCTCGCCCGAGGCCCTGATCGGCGCCATTACCGACCTGGGAACCCAGTTCTACTGCGATCCCGAGATGCGCGCTTTGCTCGCGCCGCGCTGGCAGGAAAAGAGCCGGGTCGACGCCATGGAATCCCAAGTCTGGCACAAGGACGGCAGCAAGATCTGGGTTTCCGAGAGCTTCCGCGCGGTGCGCGACGAGGACGGCCAGCTGCTCTACTTCGAGGGCTTCGTGCGCGACGTCACCGCGCGAAAGAACGCCGAGGCGGCCCAAGAGGAGAGCCGCCAACAACTGGTCGCGGCGCTCGAGAGCATCTCCGAAGGCTTCTCCTGGTACGACCAGGAAGACCGCATGATCCTTTGCAACAGTCGCTACAAGGAGCTCTACCCCAGCGTCGCGGACATCATCGCCCCGGGTACGACCTTTTCTGAAGTCACCCTCAAGGCCGCCGAGCGCGGCACCATCGCCGAGGCCGTCGGCCAGGTCGAGGCGTGGCACGCGGCACGCATGGTCCAGCACCGCAATCCCCAGGGCTCTCACGTGCAAGCCCAGAGCGACGGCCGTTGGATTCAGATCAACGAGCACAAGACGCAAGATGGCGGCACGGTCGCGGTCTTCACCGACATCACCGAGACCAAGCAGCGCGAACACGCGGTGGCACAGGCCAACCAGGACATGGATGCCCTGCTCCAGGAGCTCCAGTCGGTGCTCGACACCATGGACTACGGCGTCCTCATGCTCGGGCCCGATCTCAGGTTCCGCTTCGCCAACCGGGCGTTCCGCCAGCTGTGGCGCATGACCGACGAGTTCATCGCGACCAAGCCCGGCGTGCGCGAGCTGATCGATTTCAACCGCGCCGCGGGGCTCTACGCCGTGCCCGACGAGGAGTTCGAGGCCTACATGCAAATGCGCTTCGAGAAGATCGAGGCGGGCGATCCGAACCCGGTCGAGTTTCTGCGCGGCGACGGCATCGTGCTGCAGTATCGCATCCACAGCCTGCCCAATGGCGGGCGCATGCTGACCTACTTCGACATCACCGCCCTCAAGCAGCGCGAGGCCGAGGCCTCGGCCAAGAACGCGCTTCTGGAGGCGACCTTCGAGCACATGGACCAAGGCATCTGCATGCTCAGCCCCGAGCTCGAGGTCACCGCCTACAACCGGCGTTTTCGGGAGATCCTCGATATCCCGGAGTCCGAGATAAATGTCGGCGACCCCTTTGAGTGCCTGGTCCGCTACAACGTGGCGCGCGGCGAGTATGGCAGCGCCAACGCCGACCAGGTGACCAGCAAGCGACTCGCACTGGTGCGCCGTCAGGAGGCCTTCTCGTTCCGCCGAACCCGGCCCAACGGCCGGGTCATCGAGGTTCACGGCAAGCCGGTGCCCGGCGGCGGTACGCTCACCACCTACACCGACATGACCGAACAGACCCGCGCCGAGCAATCCCTGCGGGCCAGCGAAGCGGTCAAGGCCTCGATCCTGGAATCGGCGCTCGACTGCGTGATCGCGATCGACGCCGACGGCAATGTGGTCGAGTTCAATCCGGCCGCCGAGAAAACCTTCGGCTACAAAGCAAGCCAGATCATGGGCCAGCCCATGGTCGAGCTGATCATCCCGCCGCGCATGCGCGAAGCCCACCGCAAGGGCCTGGAGCGCTACGTCAAGACCGGCGAGACCAAGGTGATCGGCCAGCGGGTCGAGCTGAGCGCGATCCGCTCCGACGGCGCCGAGTTTCCGATCGAGCTGGCGATCACCGCCTCGCGCATCCGCGACCGGCAGATCGTCACCGCCTATCTGCGCGACATCACCGAGCGCCGGCGCGCCGAGGCCGCGCTCGAGCAGGCCAAGGCGATCGCCGCCGAGGCCGAGGCCCGCCTATCGGACGCCATCGAGAACATGTCCGAGGCGGTCGTGGTCTACGATTCCGACAACCGCTTCGTCCTCTGCAACCGGAACTTCAAGGAATTCTACGGCTATCTGGACGAGGACCTGCGGCCCGGGGTCAGCTTCGAGGATCTGGGCCGCCTGTCGATCAAGCGCGGCAGCGTGATCGACGACGCCGACGACGACGGCCAGGCTTACTACGAGCGCCGGGTGGCCCACCGCAAGGGCCTGCGCGGCGCGGTCGAGGTCCAGCTGACCGACGGCCGCTGGCTGCAGGTGCGCGACCGGCGCATGGCCTCGGGCGGCACGGTTTCGATCCAAGCCGACATCACCGAGCAGAAGCGCGTGCAAAGCGCCCTGCAAGAGAGCGAGGAACGCCTGGCGCTGGCCATGGCCGGCACCAACGAGGGCTTGTGGGACTGGGACGTCGGCAGCGACACCATGCACGTCTCGCCACGCTTCAAGGCGATCGCCGGTCTCACCACACCCAAGCTGTCGATCGCACCCGAAGAGTGGCTGAGGTACATGCACCCGGAGGACAGCGCCGGCTACCGTTCGGACCTGCGCGCCCATCTGCGCGGCGAGACCCAGTTCATGGCGACCGAATTCCGCATCAACGCACCCGACGGCAACCTGCGCTGGGTGCGCACCAGCGGCCTGGGTCTGCGCGACGGCAAGGGCCGGGTCTACCGCATGGCTGGCTCGATCTCCGACGTTACGGCCGACAAGCAGGCCGAGATCGAGCTGCGCGAGGCCAAGGAGCAAGCCGAGGTGGCGGCCCGCGCCAAGAGCCAGTTCCTGGCCAACATGAGCCACGAGCTGCGCACCCCGATGAACGCCATCATCGGCTTCGCCCGCCTGGTGCTGCGGCGCACCCAAGGCCTTATCGAGCCCCGCCAGGAAGACAACATCAAGAAGATCCTGATCAGCGCCGACCACCTGCTGGCGCTGATCAACGACGTGCTCGACCTCTCCAAGATCGAGGCCGGGCAGATGGAGCTCTTGCACGAGGAAACCGATCTGGAGCAGCTGATCGAGGAGTGCCTGCGCACCCTCGAGCCGACCATCGAGGCTAAGGGCCTGGTGCTCGGCCGTGACATCGCGCCCGACTTGCCAATCATCGTGACCGACCCCAATAAGCTCAAGCAAGTGCTGATCAACCTGCTATCCAACGCCAGCAAGTTCACTGAATCCGGCGAGATCAAGGTCAGCGCTCGGGCCAGCGAAAAGGGTGTCGAGATCGCGGTCAGCGACACCGGCATCGGCATTCCCCAGGACGCCCTGGAGCTGATCTTCGAGGAGTTCCAGCAAATCGACAGCAGCACGACCCGGCAGTACGGCGGCACCGGACTGGGGCTTTCGATTTCGCGCCACCTGGCCAATCTGCTGGGCGGCTGCCTGACCGTGGAGAGCAAGCTGGGCGAAGGCTCGACCTTCCATTTCCTGCTGCCTTTCGAGGCCGGCGCTGGGTCCTACTGCTTGGAGATCGAGGGCATCCAGGCGCGCGACGCGGCGCTTGGCGCGCTCGGCCCGGAGGTCGATCAAGACCGGATCGTGCTGGCGATCGACGACGACCCCTCGGTGATCTATCTCCTGCAGGAGAACCTGGGCGAATCGGGCTACCATGTGATCGGCGCGACCCGCAGCGAGGAGGGCCTGCGCCTGGCGCGCGAGCACAAGCCGGTCGCCATCACGCTCGATATCGTTATGCCCGAGAAGGACGGCTGGCAGGTGCTGCACGAGCTCAAGAGCGATCCGGAGACCGCCGACATTCCGGTCGTCATGTTGTCGATCGTCGACAAGAGCACTCTGGGCTACCGCCTGGGCGCCGCCGACTATCTGGTCAAGCCCTTCGACCGCGGCACCATCGTCGGCGCGCTGGAGCGGGTACAGAGCGCGCGCGAAAGTATCCTGGTGGTCGACGACGACCCCCTGGTGACCGACCTGGTCTCGCAGCTGCTGGCCGAGGAGGACTACCGCATCGATTCGGCGGCCAACGGCCAGGAAGCGCTCGAGGGCTTGAAGCGTCACCAGCCGGACGTCATTCTGCTCGACCTCCTAATGCCGCACATGGACGGCTTCTCGGTGCTTTCCGCCTTGCAGGAAGATGCCGGCTTGCGCGACATTCCCGTGGTCGTGCTGACCGCCAAGAGCCTGAGCGAGGAGGAGCGCAAGCTGCTTCAGGAGCGCTCCTTGGCGGTCATTCACAAGCAAGGACTGGAGCGCGATCAGCTGCTCAAGGAGGTCAAGCGCGCGCTGGCCGCCTATCGATCCCTTAGAGCCGGCCCGGAGACCGATGGCTCGAAGAACGAAGGTAGTTCGTCATGAAGAAGATCCTTATCGTTGAAGACGTCGAGTTCAACCGCGACCTCCTGGTCCAGCTGCTCGAGGAGAAGTTCGAGATCGTCACCGCGGTCGACGGCCTGTCGTGCATCGAGATCGCCGAGCGCAGCCAGCCCGATTTGATCTTGATGGACATCTCCCTGCCGGTCATCGACGGCCTCAAGGCGACTCAGAAGATCAAGGCGATCGAGGCGTTGCGCAACATTCCGGTGATTGCCGTGACCGCCCATGCCATGCGCGGCGACCGGGAGCGTATTCTGGAAAGCGGCTGCGACGACTACCTTTCCAAGCCGATCGACGAGGACATCCTCTTCGCCAAGCTGCAGCAGTTCCTGGGCGCGCCGACCACGGAGTCCTGAGCGCCCAGATGACCGAGAGCGCGACCATCCTGATCGTCGACGACGAGGCCTTCAACGTCGACCTGCTGGAGCAAGAGCTCGAGGATATGGGCTACTTGACCCGGGCGGCGCGCAACGGCCAGGAAGCGATCGAGGCGGTGCACGACCAAGCGCCAGACCTGATCCTGCTCGATGTCATGATGCCGGTGATGGACGGCTTCCAATGCTGCCGGGCGCTCAAGGAGGACCCCGAGACCCGGCTCATCCCGATCGTCATCATGACCGCGCTCGACGGCTTCGAGGACCGCATCAAGGGCATCGAGGCCGGCGCCGACGATTTCCTCACCAAGCCGGTCAACGAGCGCGAGCTGCGGGCGCGCATCCGCACCGCCCTGCGCTACAAGCAGGCGGTCGACCAAAAGGTCGACGAGATCCACCGCATCAAGGACCACTTCGCCAAGTACGTGCCGCGCCAGGTGGTCGAGCTGGTGACCGCCAACCCCGAGGCGCCGGAGCTGGCCAAGCAGACCCGGGACGTGTCGATCCTGTTTCTCGACATCAGCGGCTACGCGCGCCTTGCCGAAAAGATCGCGCCGGAGACCCTGGACGGCCTGGTGGAGCGCTACTTCTCGGCCTATCTGGACCGCATCCACGAGGCCGGCGGCGACATCGGCTACACCGCCGGCGACGGCCTTATGGCGATCTTCGAGGATGCCGAGCGCGGCGGCCACGCGGCCCTGGCCGCCGAGACCGCCTTCGCGCTCTTCGCGTTGACCGGCGCGCTCAACCGGGAGAACCAGGTCCAGCCCCTGGAGCTTCACATGGGCCTCAGCTCGGGCGACGCCCTGGTCGGCTCGACCCGCTTCGAGGGCCAGTACGGCGCGCGCTGGGTCTTTACCGCCAACGGCACCGTGATCAACCTGGCCGCCCGCCTGGCCGGCATCGCCGGCGAGGGCGAGCTGATCGTCAGCGCCGAAACCGCCCGGCGCCTGGGCGACCGCTACCCCTTGGAGGACCGGGGCCGCCAGCAGCTCAAGAACCTGGAGGATCCGGTCGAGGTCTATCTGCTCAAGGAAGGGGCCTCATGAGCACCTATGAGAGCTATGCCAAGGTCGCCGGCAGCTACGACGGCATGCGCGTGCCGGTCGGCGCCGAGATCATCTTTGGCCACCTGAGCCTCGTGGGCCGGCCGCTCGGCGACTTCGCCCTGCTCGACGCCGGCTGCGGCACCGGCAACTACAGCCGGGCGCTGGCCGGCCAGGTCGGCAAGGTGACCTCGCTCGACCTTTCGCCCGACATGCTCGCGGTCGCCCGGGCCAAGCTCGAAAAGGAAGAGCAGGCCGGCCGGGTCGCCTTCCGGGAGGGCAGCATCACCGCCCTGCCCTTCCCCGAGGCCTGCTTCGACGGGGTCATGTTCAATCAGGTGCTGCACCACCTGGAGGATGGCAAAGATCCGGACTACCCGGGCCACGGGCGCGCCGTCGCAGAGGCCTTCCGGGTGCTCAAGCCCGGCGGCGTGGTGGTGATCAACGTCTGCACCCACGAGCAGCTCAAGCACGGCTTTTGGTACTACGACCTGATCCCCGGCGCGCTGGCCGCCGTGCTCGGGCGCTGCGTCAGCGCCGAGCGCCTGACCGCCCATATCAAGGCCGCCGGCTTCCGCTTTCACGGCCGCAGCGTGCCGCTCGACGGCCTGCTGTTCGACGACGGATACTTCCAGGCCGAAGGGCCGCTCGAGGCCAGTTGGCGCAAGGCCGATTCCATCTGGGCCCTGGCCGATGGCGCCGAGCTGGCGGCCGCCGAGGCGCGGATCGAAAGTCTGCGCGCGGCCGGCCAGCTCGAGGCCTACCTGGGCGAACAGGACCGGGCCCGCCAGGCGCTCGGCCAGTGCACCTTCTTCACGGGACAAAAGCCATCATGAGCAAAGGCAAGACGATCATCGAGTTCGAGCCCTCGGCCAAGCGGGTGCGCGCGGTGGCCGACGGCGTCACCCTGGCCGATTCGACCCGGGTCCGGCTCCTGCGCGAGAGCGGGCTGGTGCCGGTCTACTACTTTCCCCTGGAGGATCTACGCCAGGATCTGATGGAAGCAAGCGATCACCGGACCCACTGCCCCCACAAGGGCGACGCAAGCTACTGGCACATCGACCTCGGCGAGCGGCGGATCGAGAACGGGCTCTGGGGCTATCCCGCGCCGCTCGAGTCCCGCGCCGAGCTGGCCGGTTACCGCGCCTTCTATTGGAACAAGATGGACCACTGGTACGAGGAGGACGAGGAGGTCTTCGTGCACGCCCGGGATCCCAAGGTGCGCATCGATCTGCTCGCCTCCAAGCGCCGGGTCCAGGTGGTGGTCGGCGGCGAGATCGTGGCCGACAGCCGGGACGCCATCTTCCTCCACGAAACCGGCCTGCCGACCCGCTACTACCTGCCGCGCGCCGACGTGCGCGCCGACCTGCTCGAGGCCAGCGCGCTCACCAGCGCCTGCCCCTACAAGGGCCAGGCCGCCTACCACGCCCTGGTGCTCGGCGATCAGCGTCACGAGAACATCGTCTGGTACTACGCCCAGCCTCTGCCCGAGGTCGGGCGCATCGAGGATCGCCTGTGCTTCTTCGACGAAAAGGTCGAGGCCGTGCTGATCGACGGCGAACGCCAGGAAAAGCCGGTCACCAAGTGGAGCTGAAGCGCGAGCGCTGGCGAAACTTGCCCTGAAATTGCTGTGAACTCTCGTCGACCGGGCCATGGGCGCCGTCTAGACCTGGAGCAATTGGCACCAATTGAGATGTTATAACAAAGTAGAGCGGATCTAAATATTCGGAGACAGTATATAATTATTTCCTGGCACTTTTGACCGCTCAAGCATTTCTGGCGTTTTCTTCTTTTTTATCCTATAATGGCGTCATGGCGAGACTGGCACGCGTTGTGGTACCGGGCCTTGCCCATCATGTCACCCAACGGGGCAACCGAGGCCTAGAGACCTTCTTCGGACCGGACGACTACAAAGCCTACCGGTCGCTCCTGGCTGACGGCTGCGAGCGGGCCGGCACCAAGGTCTGGGCCTATTGTTTGATGCCGACCCAGGTCCATCTGATCCTGGTGCCGAAAGATCCCGACGGCCTGCGCGCGGCGCTGGGCGAAGCGCACCGCCGCTACACCCGCCGGATCAACGAGCGCCAGGGCTGGAGCGGCCATCTGTGGCGCGAGCGCTTCCACTCCTTCCCCTTCGACGAGGCCCACCTGGCGATCGCCACGCGCCATGTGGAGCTGGCGCCGATCCGCGCCCGCCTGGCCCGCAAGGTCCACCGCTGGCCCTGGTCGAGCGCGCCGGCCCACCTGGCCGGCAAGGACGACGAGTTGGTCGCGGTCGGCCCGCTCTTGAAGCGCTTTCCCGACTGGGCCGCCTTCTTGGCCGAAGGCTTGAGCGAATCGGAGCTCGCTCTGGTCACCCGTCACGAGCACAGCGGCCGTCCGCTCGCGCGCCCGGCCACGGTGACCCGCCTGGAGAAGAAGCTGGGCCGCAAGCTCAAGGCCGGCAAGCCCGGCCGGCCAAGGAAGGCGGTGGCCAAGCGCAAGGCCAGGTGACAGCCGCCAGCCCATGGGCCCAGGGTCTGCGCGCGAGAGGCCGATTGAATCGAATGTAATTGCTACCGGCCGTGCCATAATATTATGTCCCTCGTTATCCAAGCCTTCGCTCACCTTTCACACAGCAAATCCGCCCATACCGGGTCGGCCTCTGCCACTGTCTCGACTGCCGCAAGCATCATGGCGCCCTGTTCTACGCCGCCGCGGTGTTCCCTCGGGAGGCGGTGACGATCGATGGCGAAACCTGCGACTACGGCGGGCGGCATTTCTGCCCGCGCTGCGGCTCCTCCACGTTCGCCCGCAGTGGAGACGAGATCGAAGTGCACCTGGGATCCCTGGACGCCCCCGACCAGCTGATGCCGACCTACGAAAGCTGGGTTGTCCGACGCGAGTCCTGGCTACCGCCCTTTCCGCACTCGAGACGATACGACGGCAATCGCGAGGCCAGGTGTCGCTCTGAGGATTGACCGAGACGGGGCCCGCAGAACCGGTCTGCCCCAGTGACCACGGCTGGGCACAAGCTGGGAACCGTCACACCGATGCGGTGCTAGCCCGGCGTTCAGTAGCCCTCCGCTTCCTCCAGCGCCGCTTCGGCCGCGGCCAGCTCGGCTTCGGTGCCCTCGAGCGCCTGACGGGTCAGCTCCCGGCCTTCGTCCAGCAGGGCCAGGCGGCTCTCCAGCGCCGGCGCCCGGCCGCCGGCCCGCTCCAGGCCGTCGCGCTCGCGCCGGGCCTGGTGGTCGGCCTCGGCCAGCGCGTCGGCCAGCTCGTCCCGCTTGGCCTCGAGCGCCGCGACCCGCGCCCGCAGGCGAGTCAGCTGATCGTCGCTGTGGTCATCGGCGAGCATGTCCTAATCCTACACATAGCGCGCCCTCCGGCGCTCATAGGGTCCATCCTGGCCGCGCCGTCCGAGACGTCAAGCCACGCCGCCCGAGGAATTCGCACAACCGTCCGGCGTGGGCCGCCAGGCATTTAGGTTTGGGACAGATCGCTACTCATGGCCATAGTGGGCTCGCGCAATGCGCCCAATCATTCGCTCACCATTGTCTTGATAGGGCCCGTTATAGTTTCCCGCCAAGACCGTTATTACGAGATGCTGTTTAGGCAGAATGAAAAGCCTCTGACCGCCATTGCCAAACGCCCCGATCAGAGGGAATGAGGGAATACTCGTAGACTTACCTGCGTACCATTGGAGCCCATAGCCAAGAATTCCGTTAGCAACCTGGCCAATTCTATCTACGTGAGGCTGAACGATGAGCTCGATCACCTCAGTCGGAACAACTTGTTGGCCGCCCCACCTACCCTTGTGCAGAACGAGCGATCCAATCTTGGCCAAATCCCGCGCGCGCAAGCGCAAACCGCCTGAAGCGGCCGGCATGCCGGCGGGCAACCAAGTTTTCGCGCCCCACCATTCAAATTCCTCAACACCCAGCGGCCCGAACAACACCGACCTTGCGAAATCTCTAACATTCTTTCCAGTCTTTCGCTCAATGATGCCTCCTGCGAGCTCAGTCATGCCGCTATTGTAAGTCCAATTTGTTCCGGGTTCGGCTGTCACCGAACGGGCAAGAACCAATTCAATAGGGCGATCGGTTGTGTGGAGAAGAAACTCGTCGTTCTCAGGACTGCCCCACGGGTGGGTCCTTTCGTCCCAATCGAGGCCAGCCGTCATGGTCAGTACCTGTAGAAGCGTGATCCTTTCTACGCCTGCACCGACACGGTCACGAAGGTCTGGAAAGAATTCAACGATTGGGGTCTTCAGTGCCGGTTCAAACTCCTCCTCAAGGGCCAGTCCAAGCAACAGTGCGGTTACGCTTTTTGTGATGGAGCGAATGTCATGGAGCGTGTGTGCGTCGAATTTCACGCGCGTTAGCTCGGCATCTCCCTGATAGTCATCGCCTTCGAAATAGGCTTCGTAGATCAGAGCACCCGCATGCTCTATCAGCACGGCATGGGTGTTCGGGAATTCACCTTGCTCCAGAAGCCGCGTTAGCTCGGATAGCCCCTCCGCGTCCATGGATGCCTCTTCCAGGCTTGCAATTGGCCATCCATCATCAGCCTCATTTGGGATAGTATTTATCATCGATTCCAATGGCTGTTAGTAGGAGCTGGATCTTAGGATGAGTCAGGCGGCTTACGCCAGCCCTTCCAGCATCACCTCATGCCGCACCGCATTGGACGCCGCTTCCCCGTTGGGGCACGGCTTGGCGGCAGCCGATGTGAAGCGTGCGGTTTCTTGAGGGATGGGAGGCCGATGGCCGGATCACCTGGCACCCATTGCCGGACTTGCCATCCACGGGAGGTCGGGGATGGCGCAAACTCTCAGGTGATTACTGCCTCACCACAGAAACAGGCTACTCGAAAGTGCATCTTCGGGCTGGTCCGTATTTTTAATTTGTAAGGTTAACTATATACAATAACTAATTAATAAACATAAATAAATTTCCTCCGAATCAACCAGGGGCACGCTTCCAAGCAAGCCTGGGTGCATGGGGTCGTTCCAACAGGAATCCCGCAAGGACCTACCACCTCCCGGGAGTCGGCCGTTTCTTCGGAAAAATTGCGGAGCAATATCAGCGTCCTATCGGCCGATGCCGTGCTCCGCCTTAAATACTTCGTGCCATCCCTCTCCCTGGCCTCGAAAAATTGGGGCGGGCCGCCGACGCCGCCCCAAGGTCACAGGGAGAACTGAGACAAGAGATGGGTCGTGGTGTGAAGGCTCAATCGCGGGCCCTCACGAGCATCCGCTGGTGGCGCCGCAGGTCGTGCACTTGAGGCAGGTTCCGTTCCGCACCAGGGTGAAGTTGCCGCACTCGCCGCAGGAATCGCCTTCGTAGCCCTTGAGGCGCGCCTCGCGGACGCGCTCCTGGGTTAGGTCGACCTGCGCGGCCAGCGCGGACTCGGCGGCCAGGGCTTCGACGGAGCCCCCTTGGCCGGCGAGCTCTTGCACGGCGCCACCGGCGCCGCCGTTCAAACCTCCGTTCATACCGCCGTTGAGCACCAGGAGCTGGTTGCGCATGTAGCCGGTCGAGGCGACCCGGCGCATGGTCGCGACCACCTCCTCTTCGGCCTGGCTCGGCAGATTGCCTTCGTCGGCGCCCCGGCCGATCGAGTCGGGCAGCACGTCGCCCGGCTCGGCGTGGGCCAGGTCGTTGCGCCCCAGGTAGGAGACCGCGAGCTCCCGGAAGATGTAGTCGAGCACCGAGGTCGCCATCTTGATGGCGTCGTTGCCCTCGACCATGCCCGACGGCTCGAAGCGGGTGAAGGTGAAGGCCTCGACGTACTCCTCAAGGGGCACGCCGTACTGCAGGCCGATCGAGATGGCGATCGCGAAGTTGTTCATCAGGCTGCGGAAGGCGGCGCCTTCCTTGTGCATGTCGATGAAGATCTCGCCGACCGCGCCGTCCTCGTACTCGCCGGTGCGCAGATAGACCTTGTGGCCGCCGACGATCGCCTTCTGGGTGTAGCCCTTGCGCCGCTGGGGCAGGCGCCGGCGCTCGTTGATGCGCTCGACCACCCGCTCGATGACCCGCTCGGCGACGATCTCCGCGCGCTTGGCGTCGGGCGCCGCGGCGATCTGCTCGACCACCTCCTCGGCCTCGTCCTCCTCGTCGGCCTCGGCGCCGATCAGGGTGTTGGAGGAGAGCGGTTGGCTCAGCTTGGAGCCGTCCCGGTAGAGCGCGTTGGCCTTGAGCCCCAAGCGCCAGCTCAGCTGGTAGGCCGCCTTGCAGTCCTCGACCGTCGCCTGGTGGGGCATGTTGATGGTCTTGGAAATGGCGCCCGAGATGAACGGCTGAGAGGCCGCCATCATGCGGATGTGGCTCTCCACCGAGAGGCTGCGCTTGCCGGTCCGCCCGCAGGGGTTGGCGCAGTCGAAGACCGCCAGGTGCTCGGCCTTGAGGCCGGGCGCGCCTTCCAGGGTCATGGCCCCGCAGCAGTGCACGTTGGCGCGCTCGATCTGGGCTTCCGAGAAACCCAAGGCGCCCAGCATGTCGAACGCGGCGTCGGCCAGCTGGGCCTCGGAGAAGCCAAGAGTCTCAAGGCAAAAGCTTTCGCCTAAAGTCCACTTGTTGAAAGCAAAGCGGATGTCGAAGGCGCTCGCCAGGCTGGACTCGAGCGAGCCCAGGGCACTCTCGGTGAAGCCCTTGGCGAGCAGTGTGTCGTAGTTGATCGCCGGCGCGTCGCGCAGGGTGCCGTGGCCGACCGCGTAGCGGATGATCGCCTCGATCTCGTGCTCGCCGTAGCCCAGGGTGCGCAGGGCGTCGGGCACCGTTCGGTTGATGATCTTGAAGTAGCCGCCGCCGGCCAGCTTCTTGAACTTGACGATCGCGAAGTCCGGCTCGATGCCGGTGGTGTCGCAATCCATGACCAGGCCGATCGTGCCGGTCGGCGCGATCACCGTGACCTGGGCGTTGCGGTAGCCGTGCAGGTCGCCGAAGGAAAGCGCCCGGTCCCAGGCCGCCTTGGCAGCGCCGACCAGCTCCGGCTCCGGGCAGTTGGCGGCGTCGAGCGGCACCGGCTTGATCGAGAGCTCTTCGTAGCCGTCGGCCTCGCCGTGGGCGGCGCGCCGGTGGTTGCGGATCACCCGCAGCATGGCCTCGGCGTTCTCCCGGTAGGACGGGAAGGAGCCGAGCTCGCCGGCCATCTCGGCCGAGGTGGCATAGGCCGTGCCGGTCATCAGCGCGCTGATCGCGCCGGCCAGCGCCCGGCCCTCGTCGGAGTCGTAGGAGATGCCGCGTGCCATCAGCAGCCCGCCGATGTTCGCGAAGCCGAGGCCGAGCGTGCGGTAGTCGTAGGACAGCCGCGCGATCTCCTTGGAGGGGAACTGGGCCATCAGCACCGAGATCTCGAGCGTCACGGTCAAAAGACGCACGGCGTGGCTGAAGTCCTCGACCGCGAAGTCGCCGGCCTCGTCCCGGAAGGTCATGAGGTTGAGGGAGGCCAGGTTGCAGGCGGTGTCGTCCAGGAACATGTACTCGGAGCAGGGATTCGAGCCGTTGATCCGGCCGCCCGCCGGGCAGGTGTGCCAATCGTTGATCGTGGTGTCGTACTGCACGCCAGGATCGGCGCAGGCCCAGGCCGCCTCGGCAATCTGCTGCCAGAGGTCGCGGGCCTTCAGGGTCTTGGCGATCTGGCGGTCGGTGCGCCGGATCAGCTCCCAGTCGCTGTCCGTCTCGAGCGCCTCGAGGAAGCTGTTGGGCACGCGTACGGAGTTGTTCGAGTTCTGTCCCGAGACCGTCAGATAAGCTTCTGAATCCCAATCCAAATCATAGATCGGGAAATCCATCTTGCTGTAACCCTGTCGGGCATACTGCAGGGTCCGCTGGAGGGCCGCCTCGGGCACCAGGGCGCGGCGCGCGGCTTTCAGGGCCTTCTTGAGGACCGGGTTGCGCTTGGGCTCGAAGCGGTGGTCGTCGGTTCCGGTGGCACAAGCCTGGAGCACCGCGTTGAGGTGCTTGTGGCAGAGCTTGGAGCCAGCCACCAGGGCGGCCACTTTCTGCTCCTCGACCACCTTCCAATTGATGTAGGCCTCGATGTCCGGGTGGTCCAGGTCGACCGTCACCATCTTGGCCGCCCGCCGGGTCGTGCCGCCCGACTTGATCGCGCCGGCCGCCCGGTCGCCGACCTTGAGGAAACTCATGAGGCCGGACGATTTGCCGCCGCCCGAGAGCGGCTCGCTGGAGCCGCGCAGGGCCGAGAAGTTGGTGCCGGTGCCAGAGCCGTACTTGAAGAGGCGCGCCTCGCGCACCCAGAGGTCCATGATGCCCTGCTCGTTGACCAAGTCGTCGTTGATCGACTGGATAAAGCAGGCGTGGGGCTGGGGCCGCTCGTAGGCTGAGCCCGAGGACTCCAGCGCGCCGGACTCGTGGTCCACGAAGAAGTGGCCTTGGCCCGGGCCGTCGATGCCGTAGGCCCAGTGCAGGCCGGTGTTGAACCATTGGGGCGAGTTGGGCGCGGCGCGCTGCTGGGCCAGCATGACCCGAACCTCGTCGAAGTAAGCCTGGGCGTCTTCCTCGCTGTCGAAGTAGCCGCCCTTCCAGCCCCAGTAGGTCCAGGTGCCGACCAGCCGGTCGAAGACTTGGCGGCAGCTGGTCTCGCCGCTCTCGCGCCGCTCCTCGGGCAGCTTGGCAAGCGCCTCGTCGTCGGCTTTGGCGCGCCACAGCCAAGAGGGAATTGAGGGCTCTTCAACGCGCTTAAGCGCCGCCGGCACGCCGCGCTTGCGGAAGTACTTCTGAGCCAGGATGTCGGCTGCTACCTGGCTCCAGCCGGCTGGCACCTCGATGTCCTTGGCCGAGAACACAACCGAGCCGTCCGGGTTGCGGATCTCGCTCGAGGTGCGCCGAAACGCTATATCCCGGTAGACGTGATCGCTGCTGTATGGCCCTTTGACGGGCTTCGTGAAACGACGCGCAATGCGCATAGGCTGCCCCCTCTTGGTCTGCCCCTGTGATAGGGTTCGCCGCCAAGCCACGGTCTAGAACCCAGCAGATGGTGACCCACTATATTTTGCGATTTGGTGAGTCGAGTACCACAGTATATAGCGGCTATTGGCAGATATCGTCAAGCCAAGTCTGGGCCTGCGGGGAAGACTTTTTGGGCTGCTTTGCGCCAGAAGGAGTTAGCCGCCGAAGCTCGGCTCCCGGGCGAAGCTAGGGGCTGAAAAATAAAATTCTGGATGGAGGTGTCTTTGTGTACCCGTACCCTCAAATAGAAGAGATCCTCCACCGCGAGAGCCTGCTCGCCCGAACCGACCCGCTCGTGCTAGCGTCTGTTCCGACGGCTGCAAGCTAAGGACAGGTGGATCATGCCAGGCGAAGCGCGCGAACCGCTCGACTACCGGGAGACGCTCCTGCTGTTCTACGAGGAGGAGATCGAAGGCGAGGCCTACTTCGCTGCATTGGCCGAGCGTCATGACGGCCACCCAAAAGAAGCGCTGATTCTGCTGGCCCGTGTGGAAACCGCGGTCGCGGCCATCGTCGCGCCCTTGCTGGGCCGCCATGGGCTGGTCGCCAAGGACCGGGCCGCCTTGCACGCCTGCGGCCGCGCCCAGGCCGACGCCAAGAATGGCGTCTCCTGGCCCGAGCTGGTCGCCGAGATGACTCGAGATTTCCGGGTCTTTGTCGAGGAGTTCGAAGCGCTGGAGCGTCTGGCGCCGCCGAACGACCGGGAGCGCTTGCGCATACTCACCGAGCACGAGACCGCCGCCATCGCCTTCCTGGAGCTGGAGGCCGCCGGCGACCCGGCGAGCCTCGCCCCGCTCGAGCGTTACCTGACGCGCTACGGCGCCGACGATAGGGCGGGCCCCACGCGGCTGACCGAGCCGGCCACCTAGGGCTCTGGTCCCGTCCGCCGATCAATCCTCCGCCCGGCGGCTCAACAGCACGGCGTTGGAGATATGGTGGAAGGTGTAGCGCTCGGGTGCGCGCCGGAAGGTCTGTTCCAGATGAGTGAAGACGTGGGCGATCAAGCGCTTGAGCTGGCGGTGCTCGGCAAAGGCGCTGCGCAACATGGGCTCGGTGAAGGCGCGGAAGAAACTGGTGTAGTCCCGGGCGTAGGTCGCCGCGTTGCCGCTCTGGCGGTAGGCCTCGATGAAAGGCACCGGTACATCGAAGGTCTCGGCCCGCTCGAGCCGGTAGAGCCGGGCGAGCGGCGCCGCGGGCCCGGTGACCGGCGCGGTCGTCTCGGCCAAGGTGCGGCAGTAGACCGGCTGGTAATAGCCCTCGTAGTCCGGGCGCTCGATGATGCCGACCCTGACCGCGGCTAAGAGCGCATCGTTCAAGGCCTCGTGGGTGCGGTCGCAGCCGAAGCGCACCCCGTCGGAGCCCCAGCACTGCACCAAGAGCAAACCGCCCGGCAGGAGCTCCGTGGCCCGGGCGCTCAGAAAGGCGACCAGGTCGTCACGGGCTTGGGCGGCGAAGACGGCGCGTTCTGGCCGGCTGACCCGTCCGGGGCTGTCCGGCAGGCTCGGCCCATTGCCTATCACATAGTTCGGCAAACGCGCGAGTGGGCGCCGGCTCAAATAGCCGATGGCGTTGAAGCTGGTTGCGATGTGCAGGGAACGCGCCGGCAGTAGCTGATCGTACATGGAGCCGCCGACCACCGCGGAAAAGGTCTGCCTGTCCTCGAAGACCGAGCGACCCTCCGGGCGCAGGCTGGTGAAGAGC
Source organism: Pseudomonadota bacterium (assembly GCA_039029395.1). Taxonomy (GTDB): domain Bacteria; phylum Pseudomonadota; class Alphaproteobacteria; order Kiloniellales; family JAKSDN01; genus JBCCGG01. The sequence goes on from JBCCGG010000040.1 coordinate 35,568, forward strand.
GCGGCATAATCGTTGGTCGGCAGGTCGCTATGGAGAGTCTGGATCGGCCGCTGGCTGCGCGCCCGCAAGGCGGCGACCGGCCCCTTCAGGGCGGCGACCGAGTTGGCCCCTTCCGAGCAGCCGAAGTCGGCGATTGCGACGGCTGGCAAGGGGTCGGCCAGGGGCATCTCGGCGATCGCCTGCTCGAGCCACGGCAGCACCGGATCGATCGCCGCCAACTGCGAGGCCGAGTTGCGGTTGTAGTAGCCCTGGCCCAGCATGCCGCGCACGATGGAACGGGCGGCGTTCTCGGCCGTAGATGGTTGGGGTCTGCCGGCGGTCGTGTTCATCTTTTTGCTTTGCACCTCTGGAAGGGATTGCGCGCGAACGATCTCGTTTCCCTTCCATATGGCGCGGCAAGATTACGGCCGCTTGGCCAAGAGATTAACTCCCATCAAGGTGGCCGCCCGGCCCGAACAGCCAGGAGCGGAACAGGCGGGTCATGCGCGGCATAATCACATAGGTCATGAGCGGCACCGCGAGCGCGCTCGCGATGAAGGCGTGCAGCAGGATCGGCAACTCTCCGAACAGCGCCTCAAGCAGAATGGCGATCACCATGATCAGCGGGAAAAGCGCGAGCCAGGTGACCACCGCCATTTTGTGGCGCGGCGGCGGCACGAGCGCGCCTTGGCCCGGCAAGGTGAACCAGGCCTCCAGGCCGGTCAGCACCTGCCACGGCGAGGTGTGAACGGCAAGCGCGGTCAGGCGGGTCATCCACTTTCGCCGCTCGGACGAACGCTCCCAGCGGCGCAGCGCGGCCGCGCTCTCGAAATGCAGGATCAGCCGGTAATCCAGGTAGGACCCGGTCTCGCTCTTGATCACCTCCCGGCTCTGAATACCGCCGAAGGCCCGGGCTTCCTGGTAGATGCCTGCCAAGAGCGCTTCGTAGGCCTGCTCGAAGGCCCGGTCGACCTTCTGGGTGAAGGTCGCGGTCGCCTGCATGCCGCTACCGTCTTGCCGTTCCGCCATCGTGCCCCCTTGCTCCGGTCCGCCGCTGTCTTGTCACGCTAGTCTAGGCCGGATCGGCGCGGACGATCTGCCGAAAATTCCGATCGGCGTCGAGCCGCCGCTCCCGCGCCGCGGTTTGCGCAAGAGATGACCTTTGGCTCGAGAGCTGGTAATTTAATTCCCCGCGCAACCAATAATGGGAGGCACCGCTGTCCGAGTCTACGCGCCCCATTGACCCGGCCCCGTCCGAAAGCGACCCGGCGTGCCTGCAGGTGAGCGACACCGCAAGCGTCGCGCCGGTGGGACCCCAGCTACCCGAGGAAACCCGGGCAGCGTTGCGTCTGATCGGGGCGACCGGCAGCACCGACCGGGACCTGGCCCATCGCTTGGCCGGGCAGGTCGCCGAGAGCCTGTGGCTGCCGAGCGATTTGAGCGCGGCCGAGAAGCAGTCGCGGATCGAGGCGGCGCTGGCCACCCTGGAAGGGATCGCGCCCCGGGGCGCGCTCGAGGGGCTCTTGGCGAGCCAGATGGTGGCGACCCACCAGGCCGCCATGGAGTGCCTGCGCCGGGCCATGATCGAGGGCCAGCCGAGCCGGGGGCGCGACGCCAACCTGCGCCACGGCGCCAAGCTCATGGCGCTCTTCGCCCAGCAGCTCGAGGCGCTCGAGCGCCAGCGCGGCCGCGGCCGCCACCGGGTCACGGTGGAGCACGTGCGCATCGCGCAGATCAAGACCCAGCGCCGCTACCGCGCGGAGGAATGAGCCAACGCACTGCCCGGGCCGCCAGCCCGCGCTGCGGCGCGCGCACGAGGGCCGGCACGCCCTGCCGCCTGCCGCCGGTCAGGGGCCGCCCGCGCTGCCGCATGCACGGCTGCGCCCCCGGCGCCGGCGGGCAGAAAGGCAACAAGAACGCGCTCAAGCACGGGTACTATACGAAGCGGGCGGTGGAGGACCGCAAGATGCTGGTCAAGCTGACACGATTATGGGGGTTGAAGACGGGGCCGGAAGGATGAGGGCGCGAACTCTCTCTTACGAGACGGCGATCAAACCTGTGTGTTGACCCCCAAGTTACCTCGTCAAGTAAAACTGTCCCCAGTTCATTTCTCTTCTGCAATATTGGAAAACAACCATTGAGATCACAGAGGTCACCGAGGAGTCGCAGAGTACACAGAGCGGATTGGGGCTTGTCCCAATGTTCCCGAACGCACTTGCACCGCAGACCTATTGAAGGTGATTTCGGAACTCTCGGTGATCTCTGCGATCCCGCTTTTTGGTTCTTAGAGAGTCACCGCCCAAACGATCACCCCGATCACCCCCGCAACCGCCGCAAGGCACAGCAGCGAGAACACGATCTCCGCCGCCACGCGCAGGCCCGAGAGTCGGGCCCAGCGCTGTCGGGTGGCGGCGCGGTAGCGCGCCGAGAAGATGAAGCGCAAGGGCCCCGCGACGCCGTCGGCCAGAATGTGCAGCAGGAAATCGAGCAGCGCCTCCAGCACTGTCGACATTCAGCGTTACGCCGCGCTCGCCTGGTGGTGGTCCTGGACCTCGCCGCGCGCCGGGTAGTCCTTGGCCAGCACGAACTCGACCGCCTTCAAAATCTCGCCGAAGTTGGGCCGGGCGAAGGGCATGGTCTGCACCGAACCGAAGTAGAGCGTGCCGTCGGCGCGCACCAGATAGAGCGCCGGCTCGCTAAAGAGCGCCGGCTCCTCTATGCCGATCGAGGTCTTGCCCCGGCCGCTCGATATGAAGAGGCCCCATTGGCGCGCCACGTCCAGATCCAGGCCGTAGCCCAGGGTCACGTGCTCCAGGCCCCAGTCCGCCTTGGTCTGGGCCGCCCGGGACTCCTCGTCGCTGCTGATCGCGACGACCGCGACGCCGAGCTTGGCGAAGGCCTCCTGCTTGCGGTCCAGATCGCGCAGGTAGTTGGAGCAGATCGGGCAATGGAGGCCGCGATAGAACACCACCATGGTGAAGTTCTCCGGGCTCTGGTCGGCCAGGCGCCAGGTGCCGCCGCCGACCGTGGACACGGCGAGCTCGGGCACGGCTTGGCGGGGAAAGAGCGGGGTCGGTGCGGTCATGGGATCAGCCTCCTGGATAGGGATGTTTTGGGGGTCGGCAGCAAAGAGTGCGGTTTAAATCGGAACGGACGTTCCGCTATTCAAGGCCCGCCGTCCTGTTCAACGGCCGCCAAGGTGACCCGCACCACGTCGTGCAGCACCGCCGGATCGGCCTTGGCGCGGATCAGCACCCGCAGGCCCTGGACCGCGCCGGTCAGGTAGCGCGCCAAGGCCCGGGCGTCCCGGCGCGGGTCGAGCGTGCCTTCCGATTGCGCCCGGCACAGCAGCACGTAGAAGGATTCCTCGATGTTGCCGATCGCCAGACGCAGGCGCTGCTCCACGATCCGGTCGTGGGGCGCCAGCTCGACCGCACTGTTGGTCAAGAAGCAGCCCAGATAGCGCTCCCGGCCGAGCGAGACGGCGATCAGATCGTCGAAGAAGCCGGCCAGGATCTCGAGCGGCGGGCCGGGGCGCTTGAGCTTGGCCAAGCGCTTGTGACTGACGTGCTCCACATAGTGGTCGATCGTCGCCATGAAGAGGTCGTGCTTGTCGCCGAAGCTGTCGTAGAGACTGGCCCGGTTGATGCCCATGGCCGAGACCAGCTCCTGCACCGAGGTCGCCTCGTAGCCCTTGCGCCAGAAAAGCCGCATGGCCTTGTCCAGCACCTGGTCGTGCTCGAATGCCTTATGCCGTCCCATGGCTCTCCAAGATGCGCCCGAATCAGGCGCCGTTCAAACGACGGACAGGGTGGCGCCCATCACTGACAGCCGCCCCCTGATTCGCTAGAATGCTTATAACTCGCAAATGAGTATAGTCCCAAATGAGCCAAAGTGCGACCACCCTGGGCGAACACAATATCGTTATCCAGATCCAGGGCGACGGCAATTCGGTCGTCCCCAATCTGCCCCATCTGGAGTTGACGCTCTATGGCGCGCGCCGGCAAGTGCGTCAAGACGGCGGCGTGGAGCGGGCGGCGGACCTGGTCAGCGCCTACAGCCGGAGCATTCCCTTGGTCGGCCGCCAAGAGGTGCTGGGCGACTTGAAAGCCTGGCTGGCGAACGGTCAGGCGGCCTCGATTCAGGTTCTGGTGGGCACGGCCGGGCGCGGCAAGACCCGCCTGGCGCTCGAGCTCTGCCAGGCGGCCCGGGCCGATGGCTGGCGCGCCGGCTTCCTGACGGCGGGCGAGATCAAGCGCTTTCGCGGCCAGCAGAATGTTGCGAGCTGGGGCTGGAACGGGCCGACCCTGGTCGCCGTCGACTATGTGGCGAGCCACGCCGAGTCGCTGCACGACTGGCTGGTGGAGCTGGCCGACAACGGCGCGCTTAGCGACCCCAAGACCGGCCAGGAACGTCCCTTGCGGATCCTGTTACTGGAGCGCCAAGCGGATCCGCGGGGCGGCTGGTGGGTCAGCGCCTTTGGACGCGGCGGCGGCGACGCCCAGGCGGTCGGCCGCTTGCTGGAGCGGCCCGAGCCGCTCGTGCTGCCGCCGCTCGACGGGGTCGAGGCCCGGCGCGAGATCCTCACCGAGATGCTGGCGCGCGCCGGCCGGCAGGAGCGCCCGCCGGCACCTGGCGCGGACGCGGACTTCGACCGGCGCCTGGCCGATGTGTCGTGGGGCGGTGAGCCGCTCTTCCTCATGATGGCAGGCCTGGCCGCGGCCGAGAGCGGCCTGGCCGAAGCGCTCGCCCTGGCGCCTGACGCGCTCGCCTTCGCCCTGGCGGCGCGCGAGCGCGAGCGCATCGGGCGCATCGCCAAGGCCCACGGCGTCGACGGGTCCCTGGCCGATCACATGGCCGCGCTCGCAACCCTTTGCCAAGGCCTGGAGCGCGAGGCGGCCCTGGCGGCGATCGCGAGCGAGAAGCAGGCGCTGCACTACGGCGAGGCGGGCGGCGCCCCGCCAACGGTCTATGGCGCCCTGCGCGAGGCCCTGGCGCGCGACGGCAGCGGCCTGGAGCCGATCCTGCCCGACATCATTGGCGAGGCCTTCCTGCTCAGCGTGTGGGACGGCGGCGACGGCCGCGACGGCCTGGCCCCGGTAGTGCGCGCGGCCGAGGAGGATCATGGCGCGGTCGCGGCCACGGTGATCAGAACCTGCCAGGACTTCGCGATCCGGGGCTACGAGGCACCGCTCAAATGGCTGGAGGGCTTAGGGGAAAAGGCTGGGCACGACCTGCCGTCATTGATCGACCTTGTCGATGCCTTGCCAACGCAGACCATCGTCTTGCGCGAGCTGGCGGCCCGCCTGACCCAAACCATCCTGGACCTGCTGCCGAGCGATGGGGCGGCGGCCCAAGAGGATGGGGTCCTGAGCCAAAAAGCCCTAACGCTCACCAACCTTTCGAACCGGCTGAAAAACCTTGGTCAGCGAGACGCGGCCTTGGCGGCAGCCAACCAAGCCGTCGCGATTCAACGGGAGCTGGCCACCGCGCGGCCGGACGCCTTCGACCTGGACTTGGCCCGCTCTCTCAACAATCTCTCCAACCGGCTCGGAGAGGTTGGCGATGTGGAGCCGGCGCTGGACGCCATCGCGGAATCCGTCGCCATCCAACGCAGGCTCCAGCACGAGCTGTCGGCCGCGCGCGGCCATTTGGTGATGCTCCCGTCCCTCGCGCTCGGTCTCAACAACCTTTCCAACCGACTTGGCGAACTGGGCCGGCTGGAGGAGTCGCTCGAAGCCATCGAGGAGGCCGTCGACCTCTATCGCAAAGCCAACGCCGCCGAACCGCAAAGCCATCGCCCCGAACTTGCGAACACGCTGAACACACTTTCAACGCGGCTTGAAGATCTTGGGCGCGGCGCGGAGGCGTTGGCGATCCTCGAGGAAGCGGTCGCGATCCAGCGGGATCTGGCGGCTGCCCGGCCGGATGCCTTTCGCGCCGATCTGGCGCTCTATTTGAACAACCTGGCCAACCGCCTCCAAGATCCTGGGGCCGCGCTGGCCGCGATCGAGGAAGCCGTTGCGATCCGCCGGAACCTGGCCGCCCAGCGACCGGAAGTTTACCGGCCCACCTTGGCTCAATCCCTCAACAATCTCTCGAACCGCCTAGCTGACTTCGACCGCGGCGAGGACGCCCTGGGCGCCGCCGAAGAGTCCGTAGCGATCTACCGCGCCCTGGCGACCGAGCAGCCCGATGTCTTTCGCTCGAACTTGGCCCAGGCGCTCGGCACCCTGGCGAACCGTCTCGGCTCTTGCGCGAACCACGAGGCCGCCCTGATCGCCGTCGAGGAGTCCGTCGCACTTCATCGGCGACTGGCCGCGGCGCAGCCAGACCAGTACAACCCCCATTTGGCGCTTGTGCTCAACAACCTCTCGGCGGTCAACCAGAACCTCGCCCGACCGGAGGCCGCGCTGGAGGCCAGCGCGCAGGCGCTGCGGTCGCTCAGCGCGCACTTTCTCAAGCGGCCGAAAGCCTATCGGAGTTGGATGGAGGTCATGGCGCAAAACTACGTGAAGCGATGCGAAGCCTGTGACCAGGCGCCCGACCACGACCTGCTGGCACCCATTGCCCAGGTTCTCGAGGAGATGCAATCATGATCGATCCAGCCAGCCTGGCCGCCGGCGCGGTCGGCTTTGCCGCGGCCTATCTGGGCAAGATCGCGAAGCGGGTCGCCGACGACTCGGCCGATCTGGCAGCGAAGAAGATCACCGCTTGGATCAAGGGAAAACTGGGCGAAGAGGAAGCGGTTGCCGAGCTCGAGGCCGCGCCGGAGTCCGAGGGCGCCCGGCTCATGGTGCAAGGTGCTTTGTTGGCGCGCCTGGAGGCCGAGCCGGGATTGGCCGAAGAGCTTGCCGCTTTGCTTGAGCAGGCCGAGCGCGCCGGCGCAACGCAAAAGATCGCGCAGTCGGGCGACAGCAACGTCGGAGTCCAGGTCACCGGCAACCAAAACCAAATCAACATCGCCCGAAAGGACTAAAGGGCCGGCGGCCTATAGCGCGCGTGGGGGATCACGGCGATCGGAACCAGCTCGACCAGGAGGGCCGGATCGACCAAACCGGAAACTTGAATGAAGATGCTGACCGGCGCCTGACCCACGGGAAAGGAGAGATGCTTCTCCCGGGCCGCGCGAATGGCCGGCATGTTGTCTCGGCTCACGAAGTAGATGGTCATGGAGACGATGTCCTCGAGCCGTCCGCCAACCACTGCCAAGACCGTCTCGATATTCTCGACGCATTTTGCCATCTGCGCGCCAGCGTCGCCGGGTCCAATGACCTGCCTGGCCTCGTCCCAGGCAACCTGGCCGGTGACGTGCAGGACCTGTCCTTCGTGTTGGACAACGCCCTGGGAAAAAATCGGGCCGCCGGGCTCGCAGCCGTGAGTCGGATTGAAGCCTTGCGCCAAGGGAAGTCTCCTTGATGTCATTGACGGAACCGCTCGAATGGCAAGAGAGTCCTGACCTATCTTGCGGGGCCGCCGCAAACCAGAAATTCTGCCGCCGAGGCTTAGAAAAATTGACGCCACAGCCACCCTCCACTTGGCCCTTGCCGATTTGCGCTAAGGCGCTCACATTAGCCCCATGCCCGCCGAGACGATCGCCACCCAGCGCCCGGCCGCCGCCGACAGCGGTGCGGTTAAGCTCAAGATCGCCCCGCTGGTCGATCACCTCTTGTCTCTGCGCACCGGGCGGCTGCGCTCGACCACGCTTTTCGCCCAGTATTGCCAGTGCCTGCGCCAGCTCGGCATAGGGCTCGAGCGCGCCACCTTGCACGTGCCCCAGCTTCACCCGCAGATCTCGGCGCGCGCCTTCCTGTGGCTGGCCGAGAGCGGCGGCGCGATGGAGACCGGCCGGCGCCACGGCATGCAAAAGTCGGCGTTTTACCTGGAAAGCCCGGTGCGCCGGATCTACGAGGGCGCCGGGCAGATCCGCCGGCGCCTGAGCGCGTCCGACGCGCCCCTGGACTTCCCGATCCTCGAAGAGCTCAAGGCCAATGGCTTTTCCGACTACTACATGACCTCGCTCGCCTTCTCGACCGGCGCGCGGCCCAATGCGGTCTCCTTCGCGGCGAAAGGCGATAGCAGCTTTAGCGAGGCCGACATCGCGCTGATCGAGGCATCGCTTCCGGCGCTCGGCGCGGTGCTCGAGGTGCGCCACCAGCGCCAAACCGCACGCCAGCTTCTGACCACCTATATAGGCCCCAACGCCGGCGAGCGGGTCTTGAACGGCGACATCCTGCGCGGCCGGGGCGAGGTCATCCATGCGACCCTCTGGTACTGCGACCTGCGCGGCTTTACCGAGCTTTCCGAGCAACTGCCGTCGGACGAGATGATCCAGCTTCTCAACGATTACTTCGAGGTCATGGCCCAGCCGGTGAAAGGCCGGGGCGGCGAGATCCTCAAGTTCATCGGCGACGCCATGCTGGCGATCTTCCCGATCGCTGGAGAGTCCGAGGGCAAGTACTGCGAAGCCTGCTGCAAGGCGATATTGGCGGCCCAGGAAGGCCTCGACGGCATCGCCGCCTTCAACGAGATGCGCCAGGCCGAGGCTAAGCCGCCGATCCGCGCGGGCGTGGCCCTGTCCCGCGGCGACGTGGTCTACGGCAACATCGGCGATGCCGAGCGGCTCGACTTCACGGCGATCGGGCCAGCGGTCAATCTGGCGACCCGCCTGGAGGGCCTGACCCGGGACCTGGATCCGCCGATCGTCTTCACCCGGGACGTGGCCGAGGCGAGCGGCCGGCCGTTTCGCCATTTGGGCGCCTTCGATCTCAAGGGCATCGCCCTGCCCCAAGACGCCTTCACCCTGGCATAAAGGGCCCCATGCGCCGGCACCTGCCTTTTGCCGCGCTTTGGTCGATGCAGATCGAGGTGCCGGTCTCCCTGCTGCTGCGCGACGGCGATCTGGCCTGGAGCTGCGGGCAATGTCCGCTCGACGGCTCGGGCCAGGTGATCGCGCCGGGCGACCTGGCAGCGCAAAGCGAAGCGGTGGCCGACTACATCGCCGAGGTGCTGGCGCGCGGCGATCTCTCGGCCGAGGACATCGGTTTGCTGCTCGCCTACTACGTCGATGGCGGCCCCGGCAGCGAAGCGGACATGGTGGCGATTTTGCAGCGGCGCTTGGGCGGTCGAGCGCTGATCCTGCCGGTCCCCGTGCCGCACTTCTATTACGCCGGCATGATGATCGAGGTCGACGTCTTCGCCAGCGCAGCGGCTGGCACGCGGCGCCGCCACCAAGCGGGCAGTCTGGAGATCGAGATGCTGGACGGCGGCGCGCTGACCTGGGTCAAGCTGTCATTGTCGACCCCCTGCCCGGCCGACAGGCAGCTGGGCGCTCTGGGCGAGCTTGGTCTGGAAGCCAGTGCGCTGCTGCGCGACCACTGGTTCCTGCCGGCCGACGACGCGACTTTGCTCGAGAGCGCGGCGGCCGCCGGTCTCGTCACCGACCCGGGCGCGGCGGTTTTTATGCCCAGCGGAGATGCCAAGAGATTGCTGGGAGAATTGACCTTCGCCCGGGGGAAGACGGCGACCCGGCACGCGGAGGCCGGCGCCGTCACGCTGCACCTTCGGCGCCACGGCGAATTCCTCTGGGCCCTGGCGCGCGACCGCGACCCACGCGCCGACCTGGTCGGCCAGACCGAGCGGATCATGCCGGCGCTCAAAGACGCGCTCGCGTTAGAGGGCATGAGCTTCGCCGATGTCGTCAAGCTGACCACCCACTACGTCGGCGACGACAGCCCCGAGGCCCTGCACGACAACATGCGCGTGCGCAACGCCTACTACGCCACGCCGGGGCCGACCTCGACCGGCCTGCCGGTCGCAGGCTTGGGCGATCCGCAAAGCTTGATCACGGTCAACCTCCTGGCCCGGCGGGCAGGCCCCTAGCTCTTGTAGGACGGCGCTTCCCGGTCCAGGGCGCGCAGGCAGGCCTGCCACTCCAGCTCGCCCTCGTAGCCGTACCAGTTGCTCTTTGCCATGTCGGCCAGGTGGCGGTCGATCTCCGCCTGGCGCAGGGTCATGAGCTCGGCACCGGACGCGCCCGCGGCCTGCACCGCAAGCTGCACGCTGCAGGCCTGGTCCAGGTAGAAGGCCTTAAAGAAGGCCTCGCGCACCGTGCGGCCAAGCACGAAGGCGCCGTGGAAGGCCTCGACGACCATCGAGCGGCCCTCGCCCGCCGCCAGAAGCCCGGCGAGGAACGCGTCCGTGCACTCGAACTCGTAGCGGCTGTAGCCGATCTCCTCGGCGCCGCCGATCATCAGGAAGGCCTGGGAATAGGGCTGCAAGCCTTCGGCCTGGGCCGAGACCCCCATGATCGCCTTGGTGTGCACGTGCATGACGCAGTTGATCTCCGGGCGCGCCTCGAAGAACAGCTTGGCGATCTCGGTCGCCGAGGGGTTGGGCTCGCCATTCTCGGGGTTCAGGTTCTGGCGGTCAAAGCCGACCTTGATCAGGCCGGAGGCGCTGACCTCCTCATTAAACAGGCCGTAGTGGTGGGTCAGGAGCGCCGCTTCGCCGGGCACCCGGGCGGCGTGCCACTGATTGGTCAGGTCGGTCAGGCGGTACTTGCGCAGCAGGTGATAGACCGCCGAGAGCTCGCAGCGCGCTGTCCACTCTGCGTCCGAGCAAGGGGACGCGCTGTCGATGGGGCTGGTGACGGACATGGGGGCCTTCCGTGGTGGGCGTGATCCTGTCGTTCGGTGTGTCACGGCCCGCTCGCGTAGACTTATAGAAAAATACCGCAATATTGATCTACTCTACCAGCATGACGTCCGAAACCGTCCATCGGGTCGGCTTTCTTCTGCTACCCCGCTTTCAGATGCTGGCCTACGTGCTGGCCTGCGAGACCTTGCGCCTGGCCAACAAGGTGGCGGGCCGGCCGCGCTTCGCCTGGCAGACCGCGACCCAGTCGGGCCAGGCGGTCGCGGCCTCGAACGAGGTTCCGGTCGCGCCCACGGCGCGGCTCGACGAGATCTCCGAGGCCACGCTGCTGTTGGTCTGCGCCGGCTATGAGCCCTTGAAGGCCTTGGCGCCCAAGGGCCGGGCCCTGCTGCGCCGTCGGGCGCGCTTCAAGGGTCATCTGGGCGGGCTGGACACAGGCACCGTGGTGCTGGCCGAGCTGGGACTCCTGACCGGCTACCGGGCGGTGGTGCACTGGGAGGCGGCGCCCGGCTTCCGGGAGCGCTATCCGGAGATCGTCAGCGAGGACGCGATCTACGCCCTCGACCGGGACCGTCTGACCGCGGCCGGCGGCACCGCCACCGGCGATGCCATGCTGGCCTGGATCGCCCAGGTGACCGACGCCGGGCTGGCAGCCCGGACCGCTGAGGCCTTGGTGCATGGCCAGATCCGCGCGGGCAGCGAGCGTCAGCGCCGCACCGCCCCCGAGCGCCTGCCGCCCCCGGTGGCCCGGGCGCTGGAGATCATGGCGGCCAACCTGGAGGAGCCGCTGGCGCTGGCCGAGATCGCCCGCCGGGCCGGCCTTGGCCAGCGGCGCCTGCTGCGTTTGTTCCAAACCCACCGGGGCCAGGCGCCCGCCGCCGCCTACATGGCCCTGCGCCTGGAACGCGCCCGCCAGCTTCTGGCATCGAGCGCCCTCTCGGCGGCCGACATCGGCGTGGCCTGCGGCTTTGCCTCGCCCGCCTGGTTCTCGCGCGCCTATCGCAAGCGCTACGGCCTGGCGCCGCTCAAGCACCGCAAGCTGTTGCTGTCGGGCGCCGGCGCGGGCAGCTTTTCCGACGCCTAGGTACGCTCGAGCCGCCGGACGGTGAACGCGGCGGCCAAGCCGAGCAGCGCGGCGAGCAGCATCATGGCCAAGAGCCCGTGGGCCGCATTTTCGGGCGTGAGCACCATGCCGGTCAACGCGGACATGAGGGCGCCGCCGGCCACCGTGAGCGCCCCCGACAAGCCGGCCGCGCTGCCCGCCAGCTTGGGCCGCACGGAAAGCGCGCCGGCGTTGGCGCTCGGCAGCGTGATGCCGTTGCCCATGCCGTAGAAGACGCAGGCACCGAAGAAGGTGAGCTGGTGCTCGAGACCGCCGAGTAGGACAGCCAGTCCGACCAGCAGCCCGGCGCAGGCGACCAAGCGCCCGGCGATCATCATGGTGGTGAGCGCGTGGCGCGCGGCGAAGCGGCCCGCCAGGAAGCTGCCGGCGACGAAGCCCGCGGCGGTGCTGCCCATGTAGACTCCGAGCGCGCTGGTGGGCATCTCGAAGACCGCCGCGGCGACCAGAGGCGCGCCACCCAGAAAGCTGTAAAAGCCGCCGATCGAAAAGGCCATGCAGAGACTGTAGCCCCAGAAGCGGCGCGACCGGAGAAGCTCGGGATAGCTTCGGATCTGCTGCACCAGGGTTTCCGCGCGCGCCTGGTTGGTCTCGCGCAGGTCGCCCCAGCAAAGCCCGAAGATCGCAACGCCCATAACGAGAAACGCCCAGAAGCTCACGCGCCAGCCGAAGATCTCGTCCAAGGCGCCGCCGGCCATCGGCGCCAGCATGGGCGCGAGCGCATAGGCCATGGAGAGGTAGCCCAGCAGGCTGGCCGCCCGCTGGGGCCCGGCGATGTCCCGGATCACCGCGAGCGACACCGTGTAGCCGGAGATGATCGCCGCCTGGATCATGCGGAAAAACAGGAAGCTCCAAACATCCTGGGCCAAGAGGCAGCCAAGCGAGGCCAGGCAGAAGATCGCCAAGCTGGCCAGCATGACCGGCCGCCGCCCGAAGCGGTCAGAGAGCGGCCCCATGACCAGCTGCAAGACCGCGGTCATGGCGGCATAGCCCGCGATCGAAAGATTGACCACGGCGTAGCTCGCCTCGAAGTCCGCCGCGATGTTGGAAAGCGACGGCAGGAAGAGGTTGAGCGAGACAACAGAGAGACCGCACAGCAGGATCAGCGTCACGAAGTGTGGCGGTCTATCGGCGGTCCTAGACATAACGATCCTCTCGCTCTGGCAAGCGCACAAAAAAACGCCCCCGAAAGTTCGGAGGCGCATGGGGTCTCGATTTGGAGTCCGTTACCGGTCCAAGCGCCTTTCTTCCCTGACGACGACGGCGATGTTCATGGCAGAGGTCTCCCAAATCTTCGGCTGGCACGCTAGGCAGAACCCAGCGGCCTGTCAAGCCGACAGCTCAGCTCGCTACGGTAAAGCGCGCACCGCGGTGTCTCGGCGCCTCGGCCTCGTCGATCAAGGCGACGGCGAAATCCTCCATGGATATACGCGACTCCCCTGCCCCGTCGAACAGCAATTCGTCCGTGCCGATCCGGTAGTCTCCCATGCGCTCGCCGGGCGTCAGCAGGGCGGGCGGAGAGACATAGGTCCAGTGGCCGCGCGGGTCGGCCAGGCAAAGCTCGTACTGGGCAAAGCTCGCCCGGGCGATCGGCAGCACCGGCGCGGGCAGAAAGCCGGGCGCGCTCAGCACGGTCTCGCCGTCTTGGCCGGGCAGCTTGAGGCTCGCCGCGCCGCCCACGATCAAGAGCGGGATTTCGGCCAACGCCGCCCCGTCGAGCAGCGCGCCGGTGAGCGGCACCAGCGCCGGTTCCTCGCCGTCGGGCGGGCGCAGGGCCGTGATCGCGAGATCGTGGCCGGCCATCAGACGGGCCGCCGCCGCGCGCTCGCCGACTTCTGCGACCCGGGCGACGGCGCCCTGGGGTATCTCGCCGGCCTGCGCCTGGCGCCTGACCACCGCCGTCACATCGTGACCGCGCGCGAGAGCCTCTTCGCCAATACGACGGCCAACGTCGCCCCTGGCGCCGAAAAGAATGATCTTCATGTTCTCATCTCCTTCAGGTTCGGAGTGGCCTTGCCGATGGCGGGGCCACCCATTTGGGCGAGCCAAACGCTGCCCAGGACGCCCAGGGCGCCGATGATCTGTGGTTCGCTAAGACCCTGGCCGAGCAGCGTCCAGCCGAGGATCACCGCGGTCACAGGGCTGAGAAAGCCGAGCGCCGAGAGCGCCGCCGGTTCGATCCGGCTGAGCCCGCGAAACCACAGGACGTAGGTCACCGCCGCGCCGATCAGGCTCAGATAGGCGAGACCCATGAGGTTCTCCCCGCTCAGGCGCGGCAACGGCGGCTCGAGCCAGAGCGCAAGCGGCAGCAGCAAGAGGCCGCCGGCGGTGAGCTGCCAGGCCGTGAAGGTCAAAAGCGAGACCGGCGGCTGCCACTTGCGGCTCAGCACCGTGCCGGCCGCCATGGCAAGCGCGCCGCCCAGACCGGCCGCCACGCCGATCGGGTCGAGGGCGGCGGCGGGCGTCAGCACGAGCAGCGCGACGCCGCCGAGGCCGGCCAGCGCGGCCACCACGGAGAGTGCACGCACGGCCGAGCCCAAGACCATCTGCGCCAGGAAGATCACGATCAGGGGCTGAAGCGCCGCCAAGGTCGCCGCGACGCCGCCCGGCAGGCGGTAGGCGGCGACGAACAGCAGCGACCAGAAGATCGTGAAGTTGAGCGCACCGAGCAGGAAGACCCGGCCCCACCAGATCCCCGTCGGCAGAAGCCGCACGACCGCGAGCAGCAGCAGACCCGCTGGCAGTGCCCGCAGCAGGGCGACCGTGATGGGATAATTCGCAGGCAGAAGCTCGCTGGTCACGATGTAGGTGCTGCCCCAGATCGCAGGCGCCAGGCCGGTCAAGAGCAAATCGTTCGTGCGGGTCATGAGTGCGTCCCCGGTGATTATCTTGATATCAAGATAAGTGCGGTATATCTTGACTTCAAGATATTTTTTAGTGCAAGATCCAGCGATGGACCACGTCGATCGGATTCTTGCCCAATGGCGCCGGGAGCGGCCCGACCTGGATGTCGCGCCCATGGGCCTGATCGGGCGCGTCAAACGGCTTGCGCTCTGTCTGTCGCAAGAGATGGAGCGGACCTGGGCGGCCCACGGTCTCAATGGCGCCAGCTTCGACGTGCTGGCGACCCTGCGCCGCGCCGGCCCGCCCTACCGCCTGTCGCCGGGCAACCTGATTACGTCGACCATGGTGACCTCGGGCACCATGACCAACCGCATCGACCAGCTGGAAAAGGCCGGCTACGTGGAGCGCATCCGCAATCCGGAAGACGGCCGCGGCTTCCTGATCGCGCTCAGCGACCAGGGCTTCGCGGTGATCGACGCCGCCGTCACCGATCATGTCGCGACCCAGGCGCGCCTGGTCGCCGGCTTGACCCAGGCCGAGCGGCGGGCGCTCAACAAATTGCTCAAGGGTTTTCTGGGCAAGCTCGAACAGGATTGACCTGCAATCCGCTTGGCCTAGTCTGCACTCCGTCGTCCTGTGGCCCAGGAAGCCCGTCATGAGCATTGAACATTTGCTTGCCTTCAACTTGGCGCTGCTGGCCGCCTTGGTGAGCCCGGGGCCGGCGCTGCTCTACGCCGTGCGGGCGACGCTCGGCGGCGGACGGGCGGCTGGCCTTGCGACCGGCTGTGGCTTGGCGACCATGGCAGCGGCCTGGACCCTGATGGCCTTACTCGGTTTGGAGGGGCTGTTTCGCCTGTTCCCCTGGGCCTACACGAGCTTCAAGGTGATCGGCGCGCTCTATCTGCTGTACCTGGCCTGGAGCGCCTGGCGCGGCGCAAGGCACCCGATCGGCCAGGCGGCCAGGCCCAAAACGCGCGCCTTCGTCGGTGGGCTGCTGGTCAACCTGGCCAATCCAAAATCGGTGCTCTTCTCCGCCGCGGTCCTGGTGGTGATCTTTCCGGCCGGGCTCACCGTGACGGATAAGGCGATCATCGTCGCCAACCACTTGGCGGTCGAGGTCATGGCATACGGCGCCTTCGCCTTGCTGCTCAGCACCCAAGCGGTCGGCCAGCGCTACCTGCGCCTCAAGCCGATGTTCGACCGCCTCTCGGCTTTGATCCTGGGCGGCCTCGGTCTGCGTCTCATGGTCGAGCGCTGACTTAGGCCGGCAGCTTCTTCGTCCAAGCCACCAGGGTCTTGTAGGGAAAACGCACGTGGTCCGGGTCGGCGAGATCCGGGCTGGTGCCGGCCAGTTGGCGCACTTGCCGGGCAACCTCTTCCCGGCGATCGTCCGGCAGGGCGGCGATGAAGCTGACGGAAAGGATTCGCTTGACCACCACGGTCTCGAAGCTGCCCTCGTGGTGATGAGTAAAAATCTCTTCGATGAGCGGAGCGAATCCTTCGGCGGGAAAGCACAATCGCCACTGGCCTTCATGAAAGCGTGGCGTGGCCCGTTCGAAGGGATCCATGATGCGGTCGAGCGCGGCGACCCAGTCCACGGTCACGTCGCGCATGTTCCAGATCAGGCCGAGCGCGCAACCGGGTTTAAGCACGCGCCGGAACTCGGCAAGGGTGTCCCCGGTGGCAAACCAATGAAACGACTGGGCGCAGAAGATCCCATCGAGGCTTTCGTCGGCCAGAGGAATCTCCGCCGCATTGGCGCCGAGCGCCTGGGCCATGGGGCAGGTTTCCCTCAGCTTGTCGCGCATGCCATCGACCGGCTCGAGCGCGATGACACGGGCACCGCTGCCCAGCAGCCGCGCGGTGAACTTGCCCGTCCCCGCGCCCAGGTCAGCCACGACGGACCCTGGTCCGATTCCCACGCGCTCTTTCAGCCAGCCGTCGATCTCTCCGGGATAGCCGGGCCGGCCGGTGACATAGGCCGCGCTGGCTTGGGAAAAGGCTTCGCGCGCGGCGGGGTTTACCTCTGCCATGGTCGGTCCTCGGGTTGCTGGTCCTTGCGCAGATGACTGGTTTTCCGCGCCGCCGTCAAATGGCACAGTCGGTCCCGTCGTCCGCTTGAACAGAAGACCCCAGCCATGCCGACCTTGCCGCCCGCCGCGCTCGAAAGCTTCGCCCGCCGCCTGCTGGAAGCGGTCGGCACGCCGGAGGATATCGCGGCCTGCGTCGCGGCCCACCTGGTGGACGCCAACCTGAAGGGCGTCGACTCCCACGGTGTGCAGCGCCTGCCCGACTATCTGGCCGAGATCGCCCGCGGCGACATTCAGCCGGCCGCGCGGCCGAGCCTGGCCAAGCAGACCAGCGGCACGGCGGCCTTCGACGGCGGGCGCGGCTTTGGCATCCATGCGCTCGATCAGGTGGCCGGTCACGCGATCGAGCTGGCCAAGACCCGGCGCATCGCGGCGGTCGGTTTGACCAACGCCGCCCATACGGGCCGCATCGGCGCCTTCGCCGCCAAGATCGCTGAGGCCGGGCACTTCGCGCTGATCCTGGGCGGCGGCGCCCACCGGGTGTGGGCCACGGTCGCACCCCACGGCGGGCGCGAGGCGGTCATGAGCACCAACCCCTATGCGCTTGCCCTACCCGGCGCCGAGCACGGCCCGGTCGTGGTCGACTTCGCGACCAGCGCGGCGGCGCGGGGCAAGATCGCCGCCTATCAGGCGGCCGGCAAGGCGATCCCTGAGGACTGGGTGCTCGACCGGCACGGCCAAGCGACCAGCGATCCGGCGGCCCTGTTCGAGGGCGGCGTGCAGCTGCCCATGGCCGGCCACAAGGGCACGGGCCTCGGCCTGATCGCCGAACTGCTGTGCTTCGCCATGCTGCCCGACACCATGACCGGCCCCCACGACCTCAACTGGCTGGTCCTCGCCCTCGAGATCTCCGCGTTCCGCGACCAGCAGGCCTACGCCGCCGACTGCCGGGCCTTCCTGGACAAGCTGAAAGCGATCCCGCCGGCGCCGGGCTTCGCCGAGGTGCTGATCCCCGGCGAGCCGGAAGCACGCGAGGAAGAAAGACGGCGCGAAGAGGGCATTCCGCTGCCCGAGGCGACCTGGGCGGAGATCCAAGCGACGGCGGAGCGGGTTGGCGTGGCGGTGGAATAGACCACACCTCGAGTGCCGCTACCCTCTCCCGTCAAAACGCACCAACCTCCTTTGCGAGGCTGGCGACATACATCACGACCCACAGGGCGAAGAGATAAAAGCAAACTAAGGACTGCAAACCAGAGACGACTCGAACCCAACCGGTTGCCTGCAGGCTGTACTCCCTGGGCTGGATGCGGGCCATCCAATTGCCAACGCTCAGTCCGCGAAAGCCAAAGTGAAAGGCGGATAGAACGCTGAAATGAAAGGCGTTAATGGCACCCCTGAAGGGATACACACTCTCGTTGCCGAGGACGCGTTCTGGTGACTTTCGGTCTCGGTCTTCAATTCGATCCTCGGGCCAAACGCGGTAAACGCCCGAGCGTGTATTCACGTAAATGGGAAAGCAGTAAACAAGTGTGAGACCGAGTACGATCAATCCCAACCCTATCAGCGGCTTTCCCGGCGACATGCCGTAGTCGCTGGTCCACCCGAAGAGTACGACGTTGTAGGTCCGCGCCCATACGCTCGACCTTTCGTTGCGCGTCTTGTTCAGAGCAAAGTTTACTTCCCGCCCCGCATCTCGCATTCCCGCATCAATGAGAATATCGCGAAACTCTAGGAGCTGCGCCGCGTTCACGCCGTAGGTCAAGGTCTCCAATCCCTCCAATCTGGACAGGCCCTGAGGAGACGGCAATACATGCGGGTTAAAGTACACCTCTGTCAGGTTAGATTTGCTCAAATACGTACCGGCCATTATCGCGCTTTGAAAATTTGCTTTGGTCAAGTTGACTGTCGTCAAGTCGGCCCCGGAAAGGTCGGCAGAATCGAACACCGCACCTTCTAGATCCGAGTAGCGTAGCACCGCGCCCGTCAAATCAGCTTTGTAAAAGTTCGCCCCTCTCAGATCGACGTTCCTCAGGATCGCACCACGCAGGTCCGCCTTTCGGAAACAGGCTCCACGCAAATCAACTTTCATTTCCGGGTGTACTGCGCCGTACTTCTTGAGTTGCGAGAAATCAACGAGGCTTAAGTTTAGCCTGTCAAAATTCTTGCCCGGTGACGTGGTATCGCCGCATTTATGGTAGGAAAGCTTTTTTACGTCCTCCGTCGGGCTCCGCCTATCTGGTCGAGAATGAACAGGAAACCAGTTCGCACCGTTCTCACGAAGCCAATCTTGATGCTCAACATACCTGTTGCATAGGTCAAGGGGTGTTAGAGGATTGGTTTGAAAAACACTCCAGCGATTCCGCGCCGGATTCTTCAGTACGTCATGGGTGATGCCTGGAATCTCATCGATGTGAAGATCCTCTATGCGCAGGAGACTCCATTGATCCAAGTGGTAGATCTTCATTTCCCGACTTGTGCACACTTCCGTCTCTTGGGAGTTGCGGTCAGCCCAAACTGAGAGACTGTTGAATGTCAGGGCACCAAAGAGCGCAATCGAGCTAAACCAAAGCAGGTGACGTCGTTTGGTCATGTGTTTTCCAGCACCGTGACATTCAGTCGGCCCTAATGGAAACAAAGGTAGAAGATATCCCGCGATTGTTCAATCCTCGGAGTTGATTAGCCGCTCCGCAAGATCGCTATGTACCGGGTCCAGCAGGCCTCCCGGCCCGTAGTAGCTCCCAAACGAGCGTTGTGCGGTGGCCACCTCTACGTCAAGGCCCATGCGCCGGGCCGGGAGGGGAAGTGAAGAAGTATTATGGCCGAGTGAAGGGGCTGCTCCCGGTCC
>JBCCGG010000041.1:0-54715 GCA_039029395.1 Pseudomonadota bacterium
CGCGGGCGCTTCAGCCGGGGCCGCGGCGGGTGCCGGCGGCGGGGCAGCGGCGGGCGCGGCGTCGATCGCCGAGGCGTCCTCGCCCTCTTCCAGAATGATCGCGATCGGCGCGTTGACGGCGACCGCCTCGGTGCCCTCGGCCACCAGGATCTTGCCGAGCGTGCCCTCGTCGACGGCTTCCACCTCCATGGTCGCCTTGTCGGTCTCGATCTCGGCGATCACGTCGCCGGAGGTGATGCTGTCGCCCTCCTTGACGTGCCACTTGGCCAGGTTGCCCTCGGTCATGGTGGGCGAGAGCGCCGGCATGAGAACTTGGATCGTCATGACTTGGTCTCCCCTCCCCGGTTAGCTGACGTAGCAGACGTCTTTGGCGGCGGCCGCGATCTGCTCGGGCTGGGGCAGCGCCAGGTGTTCCAGATTGGCGGCGTAGGGCATGGGCACGTCCGCGCCGGCGACCCGCTTGACCGGTGCGTCGAGCCAGTCGAAGGCCTGCTCCATCATCAGCGCGGCGAGCTCAGAGCCGATGCCGGAGAAGGCCCAGCCTTCCTCGACTGTGACCAGGCGGTTGGTCTTCTTGACCGAGTCCACGACGGTCTGGGTGTCCAGCGGGCGCAGGCTGCGGAGGTCGATCACCTCGGCGTCGATGCCGTCGGCGGCCAGGGCCTCGGCGGCCTCCAGCGCCTTGCCGACCATGATCGAGAAGGTGGCGATGGTGACCTGGTTGCCCGGGCGCACGATCTTGGCCTTGCCGATGGGTACCGTCCAATCATCGGCGGCCGGAACCTCGAAGCTCTGGCCGTACATAATCTCGTTTTCCAGGAAGATCACCGGGTTGGGATCGCGGATCGCCGATTTCAAGAGACCCTTGGCATCGGCCGCCGACCAAGGCGCGACCACCTTCAGGCCTGGCACGTGGGCGTACCAGCTGGCGTAACATTGGGAGTGCTGGGCGGCGACTCTTGCCGCCGCGCCATTGGGCCCGCGGAACACGATCGAGTTGTGGATCTGGCCGCCCGACATGTAGAGCGTTTTGCCCGAGGAGTTGATGATCTGATCGATCGCCTGCATGGCGAAGTTGAAGGTCATGAACTCGACGATCGGCTTGAGCCCGTACATGGCGGCGCCCGCGCCGATGCCGGTGAAGCCGTGCTCGGTGATCGGCGTATCGATCACGCGCCGGCCGCCGAACTCCTCGAGCAAGCCTTGACTGACCTTGTAGGCGCCCTGGTACTCGGCGACCTCCTCGCCCATCAGGAAGACGTCGGCGTCCCGGCGCATTTCCTCGGCCATGGCATCGCGCAGCGCCTCGCGCACGGTCAGGCTGACAGTCTCGCCGGTCCATTCGGGCTCTGGCGCGGCCGCTGGCGCTGGGGCCGGCGCCGCGGCAGGCTCTGGCGCCGGGGCTGGCGCGCTGGGCGCTTCAGGCTCGGCCGCCGGCGCCGCGGCGGCTGGGGCCGGGGCCGCGTCGATCGCCGAGGCGTCTTCGCCGTCGGCCAGAATCACCGCAATCGGCACGTTGACCGCGACGTTCTCCGTGCCCTCGGCCACCAGGATCTTGCCCAGCGTGCCTTCGTCGACGGCTTCTACCTCCATGGTCGCCTTGTCGGTCTCGATCTCGGCGATGACGTCGCCGGAGGTGACCGTGTCGCCCTCCTTGACGTGCCATTTGGCCAAGTTGCCTTCGGTCATGGTCGGCGACAGGGCCGGCATGAGGACTTGGATCGGCATGGGCGCCTCCCCCCTTCGGATGGTCTGGTTATGCCTCGACGTAGACGTCGGTGTAGAGCTCCGACGGATCGGGCTCCGGGCTGTTTTGGGCGAACTCCGCGGCGTCGGAGACGACGGCTTTGACTTCCTTGTCGATCTCCTTGAGCGCCGCCTCGTCGGCCACGCCTTCTTTCAGGATCACCGCCTTCAGACCCTCGATCGGGTCCTGCTCCTGGCGCACCTTCTGGACCTCCTCGCGGCTGCGGTACTTGGCCGGGTCGGACATGGAGTGGCCCCGATAACGGTAGGTCTGGAGCTCCAGGATGTAGGGGCCCTTGCCGGCCCGCACGTGGGCCTCGGCCTTGAGGCCCGCCTCACGCACCGCCAGCACGTCCATACCGTCGGCCTGGGCGCCCGGGATGCCGTAGGCCATGCCCCGGTGGTAGAGATCGGTGCGCGCCGAGGCCCGCTCGATCGAGGTGCCCATGGCGTACTTGTTGTTCTCGATCACATAGAGCACCGGCAGATGCCACAGGGAGGCCATGTTGAAGGCCTCGTAGACCTGGCCTTGGTTGACCGCGCCGTCGCCCAAATAGGTCAGGCAGATGCCGCCGTCTTCCTTGTACTTGTGGCCGAAGGCGATGCCGGTGCCGACCGGCACCTGGGCGCCGACGATGCCGTGGCCGCCGAAAAAGCCCTTCTCGCGGCTGAACATGTGCATCGAGCCGCCCTTGCCCTTGGAGTAGCCGCCGGCCCGGCCGGTCAGCTCCGCCATGACGCCGCCGGGCTCCATGCCGCAGGCCAGCATGTGGCCGTGGTCCCGGTAGGAGGTGACCACGGAATCGCCCGGCTGGCAGGTCGACTGCAGGCCGACCACGACCGCTTCCTGGCCGATGTAAAGGTGGCAGAAGCCGCCGATCAGGCCCATGCCGTACATCTGGCCGGCCTTCTCCTCGAAGCGGCGGATCAGCAGCATGTCCTTGTAGAAGGTGCGCAGCTGGTCCGGGCTAACGTCCGAGGCCTTTGCGGATTTCGATTTGGACCGCGCGCTGGTTTTCTTCGCGGTCGCCTTTTTTGCGCCCGCCGTGGACCGTGCCATTGCCACCCCTTCCTCCGGACCTCAAGGTCGCGGCTATGTTCTGTCGATGTGATGGAGACCCAACACCCCCGGTTGGCCCTCAAGATCAAGATTAGGGGGGATTGCGCGAAAAGGCAAGAAGAAGTTAATATACTGAAATTATTACGATTTTAAGAAGTTAACTCGATATGAGTTAAACTACTCATCCTCGGTTGCGTACTCGATCGTCGGCGACAGGAGAACAAGATCCTCGGGATGGCCGTAGTTGAGCAGCAGGCGGGCCCGCTCCTCCAGCATGTCCGGGTCCAGATTGTCCGGGCGCAGCTGGGCGACCCGAGCCTCGAGTGCCCGGCGGTCGGCCTCGAGCTGGTCGTTGAAGGCTTCGAGCTCGCGCAGCTCCTGTTCCAGGTGGAGGTGCGCCAGAAGCCCGCGCTCGCCCTGAACCGCGTGGTAGCAGAAATAGCCGACCAGGCAGGCCATGAGCGCCTGAGGGGCGATCTGGCGGGCGCGGCGGCGGATCTCTCGAAAAACGGCCATGGGGGAGAGAGAATCACATCTCGATTCGCCCCGTCAACGGAAAAAATCGTTAAGATTCAAGAAGATTCCAAAATGCGCCAATTTCTGGCGGCAACGGCCGACGACAAACCGCGCAGCCGGCCCTACTGGACCTCCTCGTAGCGGCCGCTCTTCCAGCTGTACCAAATGAAGCTGGTCGCGATTACATCGCCTTTGCGGTCGAAGGCGACATCGCCCAAGACCGTGTCGAAAGTGGCGCTCCGAAGGGCCGCGATCACCTGGTCCAGCTCCAGGGAACCGGCTCGGGCGACAGCCTGGGCCCAGGTCTGAACGGCCGCATAGGCATAGAGCGTGTTGCCCTCGGGCTCGTAGCCCTGGGCGCGGAATGCCGCGACCGTCTCCGCCGCCTGGGGCGTCTTGCGCGCATCGGGAAAGTAGGTCATCCGCGTGCCCTCGCCGGCGGCACCGGCGATGGTCCAGAAGTCGTCTGTGATGATGGCGTCACCGGAGACCAGCCGTACCGGAAACCCCATGTCGTGGGCTTGGCGCAGGATCAAGGCCGCCTCTGTGCTGTAACCGCCAATGTAGACAACGTCGATTTGGGCGGCCGCGAGCTTGTCGGCAACCGGGGAATAGTCGCGCAAGCCCGGCTCATAGGGCGCATAGATGATCGGGCTCACGCCCAGGCGGTCGAGTTCCTTGCGGGTCTCGCTGGCCAAGCCTTCGCCATAGGCGGTCTGGTCGTGGAGGATCGCGATCCTCTTACCGCCCCAGCGCTCGGCCAGATAGGCGCCGGCGATCGCACCCTGGGCGTCGTCCCGGCCGCAGACCCGGAACACGTTGTCCCCGCCCTCGTCGGTCAGGCGCGGGTTCGTCGAGCCCGGGGAGATCATCAGTATCCCCTGTTCCTCGTAGACCTTCGACGCGGGGATCGACGCGCCGGAGCAGTAGTGGCCGACCACGAGCACGGCGCCCTCGCCTGCCAGCTTGCGGGCCAGAGCGACCGCCTGCTCCGCATCGCAAGCATCATCGCCGACCACCAGGCGAACCTTCTGACCCAGCAGCCCACCGCGGGCATTCAGGTCCTCGACCGCCAGCTCGGCGCCACGCAGGTACTGGTCGCCGAAGGTGAGGTAGGGCCCGCTCATGGGACCGGCGGTCGCGATCAGGATCTCGCCCCGTGCCGGCATCGCGCCCAACGCGCCGAGCGCGAGCAGCGCGATCAGGAGGGTCCACATTTTGCCCAAGCCACAGGGCCTTTCCGCAAAGTAAAGCGCCATCGCCAGCCTCTTGATGACCAAAGAAATCCTATCTTTTCTCGGCAAAGACCGCAAACAACGTGCCATCGCCGAGCCCCGGTGCCGGCTACCCCTGGAGGCGGGCCCTTCCGGGCCACCATTGACAGGTGAGGACGCCCCGACTATTCGGGCTGAGGGTGTCGCTGTTCAAAGGAGTTTCCCTTGGCCGAGAAGGTCGTGCTGCGTGAAGAAGATCTGGCCCGCTGGCTGAGCGCCTATGGTGCGGCCTGGGAGGCGGGCGACCCGGCGGCCGTGGTCAAGCTCTTCACCGAAGACGCGACCTACCGGGAAAAGCCTTTCGACACGCCCATGCGCGGCCACGACGAGATCCGCGCCTATTGGCAACAGGGCCCGGCCGACGGCCATCGGGAGGTCGCCTTCCAATTCCAGGTCTGGACCGTTTCAGGCGATCAGGGCTACGCCGGCTGGCAGTCGCGTTTTCGCCGGTCCGGCTCCGGCGCCCTGGTGGAGTTGGACGGTGCTTTCAAGCTGACTTTCAAGGAAGCGGACGGCGCGCTGCTCTGCTCGGTCTTGGAGGAATGGTGGGTCAAGCGCGAGACCGCCCAGTCGTGAGCGACAGATCCCACGACCAACAGGAAGACGTCGCTGCCACCGAGGGCATGGGCGGCCAGGGCTTCTACGACGCCTATTCTGCAATCCAGCGAAACGCAGTGCTTCAGCAGGCCGGACGCCTGAAGCGCGCCGCCCGGGCGCTGGATCTAAGCGGGCCCGAGCTCAAGGTGATCGACTACGGCTGCGGGCCCGGTCGCAATTCCATGGCGGCCTTCCGCACGGTGCTCGAGGAGATCCACGCCCGGCGCCCCGATCTGCCGGTGGTCACCGTGCACAACGATCAGATCGGCAACGACTGGAACGACCTCTTCGCCAACATCAAGGGCTCCGAGGGCTACTTGAGCCACCCCGGGCCGCTGCGCCCCGAGGCTTCGGCCAGCAGCTTCTTCAAGCAGGTCGCGACCGACGGCTCGATAGATCTCGGCATGTCCTTCATGGCGGCCCACTGGCTCAAGGGGACGGTCAGCCTCGCCTCGCCCGGCACACTGTTCTTCGCTGACATGACCGGCCCGGCGCGCGAGGAAATCCGCGCCAAGGCCGACCAGGACTGGTGCCTTTTCCTGCGCCAGCGCGCCCAGGAGGTGAAGCCCGGCGGTTGGCTGGTGCTCGAGACCATGGCCTCGATCGAGAATCCCGACGACCCCAGCGGCTTGTCGGCCGGCGGGCACCGGCTCTACCGGGCTTTCTGGCGGATCGCGGACGAAATGGCGCAGGAGGGCCTGCTCGACCCCGCCTGCCTGGAGCGCTTCGTCTTCCCGCTCTATTTCCGGGAGCTCTCAGAGGTGCGCGCCCCGCTCGAGCGCGAGGCGGATCTCAAAGCCGCCTTCGAGATCGTCGAGCTGGCCTACGAGCTGATCGAAAACCCCTACGCCCGCATCCTGGCCGAGGGCGGCGATTCGACGGCCTACGGCAAGAGCTACGCCGCCTTCGCCCGGGGCTTTTCCGACTCCGCCTTCCGCAACGGCCTGTTCGAGCCCTCGGCCGGCGACGCCGAGGGCGCCCAGCGCCTCTCGGAAACCTTCTACGGGCGCCTGGAAGTGCTCTTCACCGCCGAGCCAGGCCAGCACATCTTCGACAACCACTCTATGACCCTAGTGCTGCGCCGACGCTAACCGCGCCGGCCGGTCGCTGATCGAAGGAAGGCCGAAAAAGGGAAGTTGAGCCGCGAGCGGGGTTTAAGTGGCTCGGATCTGACAGAATTGGTGTGTCTGTCAGATCACTGACCGCCAGATCTACTTCGGCTTCACCCCTCACTCCGGGCGCAACTGTTTCGGGCTCGGCAGGCCAACATTTGTGCCAATCCTGCCGTTGTGCTGCGACACAATTTTCCTTGAAGGGTGCAAATTTTACTTTAGCATCATGCGCGATGGTTCCGCCGGATCGGAGGAAATGGCGGATTAAAAGGGAACCCGGTACGCCGTACCCATCAGGGAGCAAATCCGGGGCTGTACCCGCAACTGTGTGCGGTTGGGAGTGCTCACTGCTTACCACTGGGGATACCCCTGGGAAGGCGAGCATAGCGATCCCGACAACCGCGAGCCAGAAGACCTGCCAGACAACTTGAAACCCTTTACTGGGGCGGGTGTCCCCAAGGAGGAAATCTATGCGTCCGCAAGACCCGCAGGCCAATGGCCGCATCGAATTCAATCTCACCACCGCGAGCACTTTGGATCATCTGGTCGTCGTCAGCTTAGCCTGCGCGGGACTATGGACCGTTATCATTGCGACCTTTAGCGTCTAAGCGCGCTTTAGCTCGATGCCCCGATCAGTGCAGCTTTCCGCCTCCGGCCTCGTGCTCGGCTATGGTGACACGGCAATCGTCGAAGATGTCTCCTTTGAGCTTGCCCAGGGCGGCGTGCTCGCCGTTGTCGGTCACAATGGATCCGGAAAGTCGACCCTGATCAAGACCCTGTTGGGGACTTTGCCGCCTCTGGCCGGTGCCCTGAACTGGCCCGCTGGACGTCCGCAGAAAATTGCCTACCTGGGCCAGCGAACGGATTTCGACGACCGTTTTCCAATCAGAGTCCGCGATTTGGCGGCAATGGGCGCTTGGTCTAGCTTGGGTTTCCTGGGCCGTGTCGACGACGCTTGCCGCACCCGTATCGGGGCTGCGCTGGAACGCACCGGAATCGCCAAGATCGCCGACATGCCGCTGCACAAGCTCTCAGCGGGACAGCTGCAGCGGGCGCTGTTCGCCCGCACCATGGTCCAAGACGCAGAGTTGATCTTGTTGGACGAGCCTTTTACCGCCGTCGATCAGACCACGGAGGCGGCGCTCCTGACCCTGATTGACGACTGGGCGGCTGAGGGACGCGCCGTGATCCTGGTGGTACACGACCTTTCCGCGGTTCTGCAGCATTGCGATTCAGCGCTTCTGCTCGGTGATGGGCGCGCGCGCTTCGGCAGCCCCAAGGAAACGCTGACGCCAGGCAATCTGGTCGCTCACGGCTACCTGTCGGAGAGCCAGGCGGCCTGGATCGAGGAGATGTACCGGCACCATGAGGCCGATCGTGTTTGAGTGGCTCGACTACGCCTTCATGATCCGGGCGCTGGCGGCGACTACGGTCATGAGCTTCTCGGTTGCGCCCGTCGGAGCCTTCCTGGTGCTGCGGCGCCTGTCGCTCGCGGGCGAGGCCATGGCCCATGCCATTGTGCCCGGGATCGTCATCGCCTTCGTGGTTGCCGGACTGTCGGTCGCCTCCATGATTGTGGGCGGCTTAACCGCCGGCATCGTGGTGGCGGCGCTGACCAGCCTGCTCGCGCGCATGACCATCATCCGCGAGGACGCAAGCCTTGCGTCGCTCTATCTGATCGCCCTTGCGCTTGGCATCTTCATACTCTCGGCAGCGGGCTCGGCGGTGCCGCTGAAAAGCTTCCTCTTCGGCTCGATCCTGGGCATCGACGACGAGACCTTGATTTTGATCGGTGCCACCGCGACCATTACCTTGGTGAGCTTTGCCATTATCCTGAGGCCCCTGATCACCAATACTATCGATCCGGTTTTCCATGAGAGCCAATCCAAGCGCCCCGGCTTGGTGGCCCAGTGGTTCATGTTCTTGGTGGTGCTCAATCTGTTGGGCGCATTCAAGGCACTCGGCACTCTGATGGCGGTCGGACTGATGATCCTGCCGGCGACCGCGGCGCGCTATTGGGTTTCGACGATCACGGGCTACCTGATCTTGACCTTCCTATTCGCGCTGTTCAGCAGCTGGATTGGCCTCATTGTCTCTTTCTATCTGCCGGACGTGCCATCGGGTCCGGCCATCGTGTTGGTGGCGGCGGTGTTTTTCGTCATTAGCCTGATCTTCGCACCTCAAGGGTTCCGAGCTGGTCTGCGCCTCAGTCCCTTCAGCCGCCGGACCGTGCCTGCAAGTCGAACAAATCTGAACATAGGAGATGACGTCTATGAAGAATCTCGTTAGAGCCCTGTTGATTGCCGGGGTTGCGTTTGCCGCAGTGCCTGCGGCGGCGGAGGACAAGCTCAAGGTCGTTGCGAGCTTCTCCATCCTCGGCGATATGGTGGAACAGGTTACCGGCGATTTGGCCGAGGTCACGACCATAGTCGGCCCGGATGCCGATGCGCACATCTACACGCCCAACGCAAGCGACGCCAAGGCCGTGGCGAATGCCGATGTGATCTTCGTGAACGGCTTGGGTTTCGAGACCTGGTCGCAAACCTTGATTGACAACTCCGGGACCAAGGCAGAGGTCTTCGTCGCCACCGAGGGCGTGACACCCTTGGAGGTCGACGGCGAAGTCGATCCGCACGCCTGGAACGCACTCCCAAACGGCGTCATCTACGTCACCAATATCGCGGATGACCTGTCCAAGACCGACCCGGAACATGCGGCCACCTACCAAGCCAATGCAGAGGCTTACATTGAAAAGTTAACCGCGCTGCACGAGCATGCGCTCAGAGAGTTCGGCAAGTTGCCTGCAGATCGGCGGACGGTGGTGACCGCCCACGACGCCTTTGGCTATCTGGAGGACGCCTACGGCTTGACGTTCCTGGCGCCAGTCGGCATCGACACCGAGGCAGAACCCTCGGCCAATGAACTTGCCGCACTGATCGATCATTTAAAAGAAGCTGGCGCGGGTGCGCTCTTCGTCGAAAACATCACCAGCCCGGCGTTGGTGCAGCAGATCGAGCGGGAAACCGGGATCAAGATCGGTGGGCAGCTCTACTCTGACGCGCTTTCGGAGCGCGGTGGTCCGGCGACCAGTTACGAGAAAATGTTCCAGCATAACTTGGATGTGATCATCCAAGCTTTAAGTGCCCAGACGTAGTTTCGGCTAAACAGCACTTCATTGAGGTGCCTTATCAATGAGAAACCCTCGGGAATACCGGGGGTTTTTCGTGCTGGGTAAACTCACCCGTGGACCGCACTAAGACACAATATTGGCAGTGCAAAGTATGTTTTTACTGTGCGTTGCGGTTTGGACCGACGACCGTAAGAGGGCTCCACGCCCCGCCCCATTGCACAGCCGGCCGATATCGGCCAAAACCCCAATGGGCTCTGTTCTTGAGCGGAGGCCTCTATTGGGGCTCAGGTGGCTGATCACGCCGGAGAAAGAAACCAATGAATGACGCCATGTCGGACTCGTTCGAGTACATTCATGGCAGTTCGCCGGAGGAACAACGGCGGCTGTCCCTGCTCAATGACGTCTTGAACGAGTCTTGCTTGAGAGAGCTCGATCTCCAGCCAGGAGAGAAGGTCTTGGATCTTGGCAGTGGGCTTGGTCAGTTTACGCGCCTGATAGCACGGACCGTGGGCAGCCAGGGACATGTGGTCGGCATAGAGCGAGACCCAGATCAACTATCGCAAGCGAAAAGATTAGCCGATAGCTCAAAGGAGTCGGAGCTCGTAGATTTTCGCCAAGGCGATGCGCTGGATCTCCCCTTGAGCGGGTCGGAATGGGGCACCTTCGACGTCGCCCATGCGCGCTTTCTTCTCGAGCATATGCCCCGTCCGGAGTTGGTCATTGCACAGATGTTTCGCGCGCTTCGTCCCGGCGGGCGGGTTTTCGTCTCCGATGACGATCACGACAACTTTCGTCCCTGGCCGGAGCCACCGGGCTTTCCGGCCCTCTGGCGGGCTTACGTGCGGTCCTATGAACGGCTCGGGAACGACCCCTATATTGGGCGCCGCCTCGTCTCCTTGCTGCGGGAGGGGGGATTGACCTCTATCCGCAACACGTGCGTGTTCTTCGGGGGCTGCGCGGGAAACGAACGATTCCAGGCAATCGCCGACAATCTGATCGGCGCTCTAGAGGGCGCGAAAGACGCAATGTTGTCTGAAGCCTTTCTGGACGAAGCGTCCTTCTATGCCGGAATGGACGGCCTTCAGCAGTGGAAAGCGGACCCCTCTGCAGTTCTGTGGTACACGGCGTGTTGCGCTGAGGGGATCGTACCAAACAGAGAAACTTGATTGAGTTGTCGTGCTGCGCGCTCGATTCAAAAATGATCTTCGATGGCAACAGGGAGTGATGGATTGACCTCGTTCAGCGCTGTTTCCAAGAGCGCGAAGTGCCGTGACCGAAGATATCAGCTATTCATCTGTTGGTGGTCGCTATATGAGAAAATCTGAATAGGAGATTGTTAGCCCAAAGCTAGCATTTTGGGAAGGTTGGCTCACATCGCGGCTCGCGGTGCTTGCTGACCAGGATCCCGGTCCAAGTCCGACCGAATTCATGCCGAAACAGCCAACCGTGCTTCGCTGGTTGGGCATAGTCAGATTTGACAAACCTGACAGTGTGAATTCACGGTTTGTCTCCCTTGTGTGCCGTTAACTCCGTGGCAATGCCCTGGCAGAAAGGTACCGCGCTGCCAAGTTTTAGCGGCTTGGAACAAAGTTGTCTGTGCGATATCGTTTAATCCGTCAATGCCATGTGGAACCCTTACCGGTTCTGTGCCGTTAGAACGAGCGAGCTGATGCGAGCCTTCGATCCCACCAATATTCCAGCCATCGTCAATGCCATTGAGCAGGTACTAGGGGTTGCGCATCCAATTGCTCTGACCGTTCAAGCGGCGGCAAGCGACCCTGATTTGGCGCGGGAGGCATGGATCGCCATCGAGTCTCTCCCGACAGACCAGCGTCGTGCCATTGCCGGCATCCTAGCCAGCACCATGATGCCTGGTCTTTGAAGGACACAAGGAAGCTGTGGTATCGCTTTTCGACCAGGAACAGATACACGATCCGGTGGGCGATCAGGCCGCCGTCCAATACGAATTTGATTTGCGCGGTATGTCTACGGCACACGCTCGCATCGCCATCGATCGGAGTGTCTGGTTCGGGCGGTGAAGCAGCAACTGAACAAGGCATGTCTCTGTTGCCGCTCGATACGAAAAGTGACCTGCAAACCTCCTGATATTCGTGAAGCAGGCGGCTATTCGGCTATGGTTGTGGCTTTACGATTGCGCGGTCTAGTCATCTCCTTGCAAAGCTCGATCATGCTGACAAATCAAAGTGATTTGGAAAAAGGAGATCTACGCGATATTGTTTAATCTGGTTACGCCGACAGAGAATCAATTGTCGACCTGGGGAGACTCGCATTGGTTGTAGAAAAACAGTTCGAAGTTAGCACCATGCCAGTACAGAAATTCGCCATTTCCATGCTTGCTATGCTCGCATTGGTCATTTTCTCGACACCGGCATCATCGCAGCAACGCCCGGATTATGGCACCCCGGTGGACAGCGCCACAGCCAAGCGAATTGCGGTTGCAACTATAGCCGCCTGTCGCGCAGAGAACTGGAACGTTGCCGTTGCCGTCGTCGATAATCACGGCTTTCTTGTGTACTTCGAGCGCATGGACAATACGCAGACAGCCAGCGCGGAGATTGCCCAAATCAAAGCCAGCGCGGCGGCTACCTACCGCCGTCCGACCCGCGCCTTCGCTAAGGCCATCGCCAACGGCCGAACAGCGATAGTGACTTTTCCGGGTATAGTGGCTTCGCCAGGCGGTATGCCAATTTTGAAAGATGGTAAGGTCATCGGCGGCGTTGGGGTTAGCGGCGTTACCGGTGACCAGGATGAGCAATGCGCGAAAGCAGGTCTAGCCGCCATGTGATACGACGCAGGCTTTGTCAAACCAAATGAACCTGAATCGACGGCGCGTGAGTTCCGAACGTTTTCGAATAGGAAATTGCATTCGAAACTTTAGTTGATTCCCGAAATCAAGCCTTCGTACGGTTAGGCCAAACCAGACCAGAGTCCATTTCTGGCTAGAGCCGCCAGGGTGCGCTTCGACTTTTCAGAGAGCCCGCCATCTCCACAGATTCAACAGATCTCTAGCAATACCCTTAAATCCGCCACCTTTCTTTGGGGGCAATCCTGATTCTTTCGATCAAAACAACTGTCGCCGAATCTCAGATCTACACCTCTAAGATAGCGGTTCTGGAGGCCGTGTCTCCTGCGCCACTTGACGCCATGGGTAACTCCGTCAGGTCCGCCGCACCCCCTGCCCCGCGAAGTGCGCGGCCGGGCCCAGATCCTCGGCGATCCGCAGGAGCTGGTTGTACTTGGCCAGACGGTCCGAGCGAGAGAGCGAGCCGGTCTTGATCTGGCCGCAGTTGGTGGCGACCGCCAGGTCGGCGATCGTGGTGTCCTCGGTCTCGCCCGAGCGGTGGGACATGACCGCCCGATAGCCCGCCTTGTGGGCCATCTCGACCGCCTCAAGGGTCTCGCTGAGCGTGCCGATCTGGTTGACCTTGATGAGGATCGCGTTGGCCACGCCGCGGGCGATCCCGTCGGCCAGACGCACCGGATTGGTGACGAAGAGGTCGTCGCCGACCAGCTGAACCCGGGCGCCGATTTCCTCGGTCAGCAGGCGCCAGCCCTCCCAATCGTCCTCGGCCATGCCGTCCTCGATGGTGATGATCGGGTAGGCGCCGGTCAGCTCCGCCAGGCGCGCCACCATGGCCGCCGGGTCCAGGGTCTTGCCCTCGCCGGTCATGTTGTAGTTGCCGTCGGCGAAGTACTCGGTGGCCGCGCAGTCGAGGCCCAGCGCGATCTCCTCGCCGACGCTGTAACCGGCCTTCTCGATCGCCTTCATGATGAAGTCCAGCGCCGCCTCGCTGGACGGCAGGTCCGGGGCGAAGCCGCCCTCGTCGCCCACGTTGGTGTTGTGGCCGGCCGCTTTCAGCTCGCCGCGCAGGGCGTGGAAGACCTCGGCCCCCATGCGCAAGCCTTGGGCGAAGTCCTCGGCGCCCAAGGGCAGGATCATGAATTCCTGGAAATCGATAGCGTTGTCGGCATGGGCGCCGCCGTTGATGATGTTCATTTGGGGCACCGGCAGGGTGCGAGCGAAAGTGCCGCCGACGTAGCGATAGAGCGGCAAGCCGGCCTCTTGCGCCGCCGCCTTGGCGACCGCCAGGCTGACCCCGAGCAGGGCATTGGCGCCCAGGCGGCCCTTGTTCGGCGTGCCGTCCAGCTCGATCAGCAGCTTGTCGATGGCGACCTGCTCCTCGGCTTCCAGGCCGGAGAGCACGTCGAGGATCTCGTGGTTGACCGCCTCGACCGCCTTGAGCACGCCCTTGCCGCCGTAGCGCCCCTTGTCCTGGTCGCGCAGCTCGACCGCCTCGTGGGCGCCGGTCGAGGCACCCGAGGGCACGGCCGCCCGGCCAAGCGCGCCGGTCTCGAGCGTGACCTCCACCTCGACCGTGGGATTGCCGCGGGAATCCAGGATCTCCCGCCCGCTGATATCGATAATCGCCGTCATTTATCCGCTCTCCCCCAAGTCCCCTGTCACTGGCGCGCAAGAGATAGCCGCCGTCCCCTGGTTGCGCAAGGCTGGCCGCGGCCCATTGCGCGTGCCGCGCCGCTGACGCAAGATCCCTGCCCGCTCAACCGATGGATCCGCCGCCATGCGCCTGCAGCTCTCCACCTGGCCCGAGGTCGAGGCCTATCTCGCCCGCTCGACCGGGATCATCATCCCGATCGGCTCGACCGAGCAGCACGGGCCGACCGGATTCGTCGGCACCGACGCGCTCTGCCCCGAGCTGCTCGCCCAGGCGATCGGCGAACGCCTCGGCATCCTGGTGGCGCCGACCATCTCGGTCGGCATGGCCCAGCACCACCTGGGCTTTCCCGGCTCGGTCACCTTGCGGCCCTCGACCCTGATCTCGGTGGTCCAGGACACGGTCAACTCACTCGCCCGTCACGGTTTCACGCGTTTCTTCTTCCTAAATGGCCACGGCGGCAACATTGCGACTCTAAACGCCGCTTTTGCCGAGATTTACGCCGAAAGCAGCCTGGGCACCGCCGGCCACAACCGCCCGAGCCTGCGCTGCATGCTGAAAAACTGGTGGGACTGCCAGGCAGTGGGCGCAATCTCCAAGGAATGCTTCGGCGCCGCCGAGGGCTCCCACGCGACCCCGTCCGAGGTCTCGCTCACCTACTACGGCTACCCAGAGGACGCCAAACGGGTCTGGCGCGAAGCCCTGGAGCCTAAGATCGCCCCGGACGGCCCGATCTACGACGCCGACGACTACCGCCGGCGCTTCCCCGACGGGCGCATCGGCGCCGACCCGACCCTGGCCACGGTGGAGATCGGACAGCGTCTCTTCGAAGGCGCGGTGGCCGAGATCGGCGAGATGTACGAGGCCTTTCTGGCGGAAGCCTAAACGAGAGCGGCTCGATCCGGCCCTCGGTGCCCTCTTGTACTGCTCGAAAAATGTGCTGGCCCCTTACCTGGGGCCAGCTTGGAGTGACATGCAAAGCATGGGAGGCAGGATCACTAACGGTGGTCAAAAATATGACCTAAACCCAATATCAAAAGTCTGCGCGCCGAACCAAAACCAATGGCCAAACGCCGTGAAAGATTTCAAGTAGTCCTCCTAAGTGCTTAAAAAAGCCACTGGAAAGGGCCCCCGGCTGATGCCTTCGCCATTAACTCAATATGTCGAAGGCACCCGTTCCGCGTCCTCAGCTCGTTCTATGCCGCCCCTCACCTTTGGAGCCGGCGGCGAAGAAACAGTGCGCTTAATCCCATTAGAAAGATCGCCGCAGTTGAAGGCTCCGAAACCGTAACGACAGAGAACGCTGGCTCCAGGCCTGCGGTTGCGCCCGCCGTATGGAAGATTCCATAGCTGTTTCTGCCGTCGATATCGACATTGCCGAACAGACCGCTGAGCGCCAGCCCATTGTTCGTCGACGGGTTCAAGATCCACTGGTCAACAAGTTCCGTGATATCCCATCGGTAAAATCCATTGTCGCCGATCTCCGCGGTGGCAAAGCCATTGGCGCCATCTACGCCGTAGTCGATGTTCCCTAGGTTGCCATTGACGGCGTCAAAGGAGGCGGTCAGAGCATAAACGCTCAGGAAGACCGGACGGTCATCGCTTGCGGGGATCAATGTCGAAGCAAGACTGTTGTCATGCTGTAGCACCAGTTCCGCTGTCAATCCACTCGGGCCCAACGGCGTGCTGGGAAGGTCGCTTTGGTCAAACATCAGGAACGAGATCGATTGAAGGTCCGGGAAGCCAATATCGGCGGCCTTGTCAGCGAGGAGACGCAGACCGCTGTTGGCGCTCACATTGGGTCCAAATGTGTAGTAGGCATCGCTTGCCGTAACCGTTTGGATGACCCCGGCCTGTGCGGTGGAAGCGACGCAAAAGCCGATCGCGGCAGCTGCAAGGCCAAGAGTCAGACGTCGGGCCATGATCATTCCTCCCTTGCAAGAGATACTGGATTGAGTTGCTCTGTTCGCCGCAGGTCGCTCATGGCTTTGCACAACTTCGACCCAAACGCTTCGGCAAGCTCATCGAGGATCCCATAGGTATTAACTGCGACTAAGAATCATTCGCAATCAGGATCCTATGAGACTGCCCTACCCCTGTCAACCTTGAATTCTTTTAGCGTGTTGAGCAGTCGACGATTCATAGCGAAACTGCCCCAAATCGGGGCGACACGGCGGTTACCTTACTGAATCAAATTCTGAACAACGCGCGACGCCGGGCACCCAAACCCGCTGACCGCCGCTCGGGCACCCTCGCCTCCTTTACGAAGGAAATGAATAGCGGGTGGGGCTGAAAGGGCTTCGATTTAAGCTCCGGGTAGAACTGCACGCCGATGTGCCAGGAGTGGCTCGGCCGCTCGCCGTCGGGCGAGAGCCCTGCGCCCTCGAGCACTTCGCCGTAGTTGATGTTGACCTCGTAGCGGTGGCGGTGACGAAAATCGGCGAGATCTACGAGGCATTCCTAGTGAAAGATTAGGCGACCAAACTTAACCAGCGCATCAAGCGACCCTGAAACAGCCCTACTCGGCGGCGCTGGCCTGGTTGCGCTGGGGCAGGCTGCCGTTGATCAGGTAGGCGAGCGCGTCGACCACCTGTTTCGGCTCCCTGGCGACCGCCTTGGCAGCGGCGTCAACCTCCTTCAGAGCGTGATCGTGGGCGGCCGGGTGCAAGGTGATGATGGGCTTGCCAAGGGCCGACGCGTAACCGGCATCGAAGGCGGCGTTCCACTGCTTGTATTTCTCACCGAAGCGAACGACGACCAGGTCGGCCTCGGCAATCAGGGTGCCTGTGCGGATCGCGTTCAGTTGCGCGCCTTTCCGGTCGTGCCAGATCTTGTCGGGCTCGGCGCCGAAGATAACGACTCCGCAGTCGTCGGAGTCCGCGTGGTTGGTGTTCGGTGAGGTCAGGTCGACCGGCAAGTCGGCCGCCGCCACGCCCTGGGCAATGACATCGCGCCAGTCGCTATGGATCTCTCCCGAGAGGTAGACCCGCCATCTTCGCTCGCTCATGGTTCCTCTTACTTTCCTTGCAAATCTCTACAAAGGCAGGGCATCCGCCGCCTCCCGCCGCACCTGTCCATCGGGGCGCAGCCATCTCTGTTCCGGGCGGAGGGCCATGATCGCAACAGGACATGCTGCGCAACAGCTGTCAAGCCAAGGAACGCGGGCCACGCCGAGCGGGTGCCGGCGACGGTGGAGTTCGGCCAGAGCCTCTTCGAAGGCGCGGTCGCCGAGATGGGCGAGATGTACGAGCCCTTTCTGGCGGGGGCCTAGGCAGGCGCCGCCCGCCGCCGAATCATCAAGCCTAGGCCGCCGAGGGCGATTATGAAGAGGGCGACGCTTGCCGGCTCCGGAACCTGACCCTCCACCAAGACTCGCAAGGCCGGCATCTCCAGATCGAACATCTGCACATTCCAAGGCCCCGCAAGGCCATTCATGCTGAGCGCTCGGATCCCCATATCGCCGACGATGTTTCTGCTCCAGGTGATGTTGGTGCCCGGCGCATCGTCATTGAACGCGATCAGCCAATAGGTCATGGAAGAGTCGAGAATCGTGGTCCCGGCGGCGACCGCTTGGGTCGGCATGTTGTCGACGCCGAAGGGCACGGTCACCACCACATTGATGGTCTCGAGGATCGCGCCCGGCTCGCCCATGTTGTCGGCGTGCAGCGTGAGCTGAAGGTTGAGCGGGCCGCTGCCGTCGTGGCCCACGCCGAGAAGGATTTCCGTCAAGAATCCCGAATCGCTCGGCGAGAATGACGGCCCTTGGGTAAAGGTACTGTTGATCGCGAAACCCGAGACGCCGTTGTAGGTATCGCCTGGACCGAAGTTGTCGTAGACGACGATATCTGCCTTGGCTGTCGTTGCTGATGCGAACAGGGACAGACCGACCACAGCGCCCAACAATTTGAGGAACCCGCGCGGTGTCTTCATGACCACCTCTCCTGCGCTACCCGCGAAGCCGCCCCGGCCCTCGTACTTGAGCTCTTCGCAGGTTGGGAGAGATGATCACCGCTTTCGCTTGAAGCTGTCAAGCCAACCCCTTGATTGGCTTGAAGTCCTATCGCTGTCGACAAGGATGGGCCTAGCGCCCAACTTTACATCAATCGGCTCTGCTCGACCGCAGCCTTGACGAAGGAGGTGAACAGCGGGTGGGGCTGGAAGGGCTTTGACTTCAGCTCCGGGTGGAACTGCACGCCGATGTACCAGGGATGGCTCGGCAGCTCGACGATCTCGGGCAGCTCGCCGTCGGGCGAGAGACCGGAGAACTTGAGCCCGGCGCCCTCGAGCACTTCGCGGTAGTTGATGTTGACCTCGTAGCGGTGGCGGTGGCGCTCGGAGAGCTCCTGGGCGCCGTAGATGCCCTCGATCTGGCTGCCGGCGGCCAGCGTGCAAGGGTAAGCGCCAAGACGCATGGTGCCGCCCATTTCGCTGTCGACATTGCGCCGCTCGATCCGGTTGTCCCTTGTCCATTCGGTCATCAGGCCGACCACCGGGTCGGCGCAGGCGCCGAACTCGGTCGAGCCGGCGCCCGAAATGCCGGCCAGATTACGCGCCGCCTCGATCACCGCCATCTGCATGCCGAAGCAGATGCCGAAGTACGGCACGCCGCGCTCCCGGGCGAAGCGCGCCGCGGCGATCTTGCCCTCCGCGCCGCGCTCGCCGAAGCCACCGGGCACCAGGATGCCGTGCACCCCTTCCAGCTGCTGGACCGTGCCGTTGGTTTCGAAGATCTCGGAATCGAGCCAATTCACATTGACCCGGAGATTGTTCGCGATGCCGCCGTGGGTCAGCGCCTCGGCCAAGGACTTGTAGGCATCCAGCAAGGTCGTGTACTTGCCGACCACGCCGATCGTGACCTCGCCGTCGGGCTGGCGTATGCGGTGGATGACCCGGTCCCAGGCCTCCAAGTCCGGCATCCGGGCGGTGATGCCGAAGTGGCGGCAGACCTGATCGTCCAGGCCTTGCTCGTGATAGGCCCGGGGCACGGCGTAGATCGTGTCCACGTCGAGCGCCGGGATCACCGCCTCCTCGCGCACATTGCAGAAGAGCGCGATCTTGCGCCGGGCGTCGCGCGGGATCATCTGCTCCGAGCGGCAGACCATGAGATCGGGCTGAATACCGACGCTCTGCAGCTCCTTGACCGAGTGCTGGGTCGGCTTGGTCTTCAGCTCGCCGGCCGAGGCGATGTAGGGCAGCAGGGTCAGGTGGATGAACATCGAGCCTTCCCGGCCCAGCTCGTTGCCGAGCTGGCGGATCGCCTCGAGGAACGGCAGCCCCTCGATGTCGCCGACCGTGCCGCCGATCTCACAGACGATGAAGTCCTCGTCGCCCACGTCACCCAGGATGAAGGCCTTGATGGCGTCGGTCACGTGGGGGATGACCTGAACTGTCGCACCCAAATATTCGCCCCGGCGCTCGCGGGCCAGCACCTTGGAGTAGATCTGCCCCGTGGTGACGTTGTCGCTCTTGCGCGAGGGCACGCCGGTGAAACGCTCGTAGTGGCCCAAGTCCAGATCGGTCTCGGCGCCGTCATCGGTGACGTAGACCTCGCCGTGCTGGTAGGGACTCATGGTCCCCGGGTCCAGGTTCAAATAGGGGTCGAGCTTGCGCAGGCGCACCTTAAATCCACGCGCCTGGAGCAAAGCCCCGAGAGCCGCGGAGGTGAGCCCTTTCCCCAATGAGGAGACCACGCCGCCGGTGACGAAGATGTATCGCGCCATGGATCGACAGTAATGACCATTGAGGCCCCCAAGCGCAAGCCTTGCGCGGATGGGGCGCGGTGTTCGCGGTAAACCGGGGGCTTGCCGCCGCTCGGCGGCCGCCTCCGAGGGGAGCTATTCGAGTGGTACCGTCGGAGTCGGCGGCGACTCGGGCGCCGTGTCGGTGGAGGCCGGGGCCGAGATCGGCA
Organism: Pseudomonadota bacterium; assembly: GCA_039029395.1. Taxonomy (GTDB): domain Bacteria; phylum Pseudomonadota; class Alphaproteobacteria; order Kiloniellales; family JAKSDN01; genus JBCCGG01. The sequence goes on from JBCCGG010000041.1 coordinate 19,819, forward strand.
GCTGGTCGATCAGCGAGCCTTCCGGCGCCCTGTGGGATTCGAGCCAGGTCAGCGTGAGGCTGGTGATAAAAAAGCCCGCCGCCAGCACCGCGGTTGCCTGGGTCAGCAGCGACTTGGTGCCGCGGCCGGTCAGGAAGCCGCCCATGCCACCGCCGCCCCCACCGCCGCCGATGCCCAGTCCGCCGCCCTCGCTTCTTTGCAGCAGGACCACGCCGACCAGGGCGATCGCCAGCATGACGTGAATGATCACCAGGACTTGCGTCATCTCTTTGTCTTGCCTTCTCTCAGGGTCGAGGCCCGATCCGCGCCGCCCGGGGGCCCGGGCCGGCCCTGCGGATGGGGCCGCTAGGGGGCTATTTAGTGGCAATCGGGCGGTTTGGCCAGCCCCGCCTTCCGGGTTCTGAGCCCCTTACCCTAATTTATTGACAATATTCCAGAATTCTTCGGCCTTGAGGCTCGCGCCACCGACCAGTGCGCCGTCCACCTCAGGCAAACCGAAGAGCTCGGTCGCATTCGACGCTTTGACGGAGCCGCCATAGAGAATCCCGTTATCCGCGCCTTTCAGCAGGTCGCGGATGTGGCGGTGCACGGCGACGATATCGTCGGGCTCGGCGCGCTGGCCGCTGCCGATCGCCCAGACCGGCTCGTAGGCGACCACGAAGTCCGGGTCGTCCGGCAGCGAGCCGCCGATTTGGCGGTCGATCACCGCCAGAGTCTGGCCGTCGGCGCGCTCCTGCGCCGTCTCCCCGACGCAAACGATCGGCGTCAGGCCGGCCGACTGGGCGGCGCTGGCCTTGGCGCGCACCGCGGCGTCGCTCTCGCCATGGTCCTGGCGGCGCTCGGAATGGCCGACGATGACATGGCTGCAGCCCGCGTCGGCCAGCATCTGGGCGCTGATGTCGCCGGTATGGGCGCCCGAGGCCGCGTCGTGGCAAGTCTGGGCGCCCAGCGCGATTGGGCTGCCCGCCAAGGCCTCGCCGACCGGCAGCAGGAGCTGGGCCGGCGGGCAGACCACCACCTCGCAGCCGGGCGGGTCACTCTTGGCCAGCTCGGCCAGAGCCGTGGCCAAGGCGCGGCCGCCTTCGCGCAGGCCGTTCATCTTCCAGTTGCCGGCAACGATTTTAGGCATGGCTCACCTGTCTCCTAGAGAATCCGAGGTCGGCGCCGCATTTACCATGGGCGGTCAGACAAGCCAATTGCGGCTTGCCGCCATCGGACACCCTACTTAAGATGCGCCGCGCCTGGACCCCGCCCGGGCCCGTCGACGTAACCCCTTGAGAAACCAAGGCACCGCCCCAGGGAAAGGATCGCCGCCCGCCATGTTGATGAGAATGCGCTCAACGGTCGCGAAGATCGTCACCTTCATGCTGTTCGGCTTGCTGATCGCGAGCTTCGCGGTCTGGGGAATCGGCGACATTTTCCACACAGGCGGGCCCAACCAGGTGGTCGCCGAAGTCGGACACACGGAGGTCCCCCAGTACGATTTCTCGCGCAACCTGAGCCGCCAGATGAACCAGGTGCGCCGCCAGCTCGGCGGCGAGTTCGACATCTCCCAGGCGCGGGCGATCGGCCTGGTCGATCAGGTGCTTCAGCAGATGGTCAGCCAGGCGCTGTTCAACGAGCAGGCCAACAAGATGGGCCTGGTGGTCGGCGACAGCCAGATTCAACAGCTGATCATGGCCGAGCCGGCCTTCAAGAACCAAGCCGGGATCTTCGACCGGTCGCGCTACTTCGGCCTTTTGCAGAACAACGGCTGGACCGAGCAGCGCTATTTCCAGATTCTGACCGACGAGTTGCTGCGCGAGCAGTTGGCCAGCGCGCTGCAGGACGCGGTCCTGGTGCCCGACGCCGTGATTGACGCTGCCTACACTCATCAGGAGCAACGCCGGGTCGCCGAGACCCTCTTCGTGCCCAACGTCGCGGTGCCGGAAGGCCTGGCGCCGACCGATGAGGAGCTGGAGTCTGTGCTGCAGACCCATGAGGTGCGCTTCCGCTCGCCGGAGTACCGGGAGATCTCCCTGATCCAGCTCAACCGGGAGGCCTTTGCCGAGGAGATCGAGATCGCAGACGACGAGGTCGCGGCTGCTTTCGAGTCCCGGCGCGACCAATTCGACGAGCCCGAGCGGCGCAGCTTCGAGCAGGTTATCTTCACCGACGAGGCGACCGCCCGACAAGCACTTGGTCAGATGAAGGACGGCCAGGATTTCGCCTATGCCGGCGAGCAGGTCTCCGGCCAGGCACCGGTTACCCTGGGCCCCTTCAGCCAGGACGAGCTGACCGGCCAGCTGCCCGAGCTCGCCGAGGCAGTCTTTGCCTTGGTCGAGAACACGGTCAGCGAGCCGGTGGAGAGCCCGTTCGGCTGGCATTTGCTGCGGGTGACGGCGCTCGACCCGGCCCACAGCGCCACCTTGGAAGAGGTTCGCGACACCTTGGCCGCCGATCTCGCCCTGGAAGCCGCGACCGACGTTCAGGTCTCGCTCGCCAACAAGCTCGACGACGAGCTGGCGGCCGGCTTTCCCATGGAGGAGGCTGCCGGCGCCCTTGGCATCGAGCTGGCCAAGATCGACGCCGTCGGCCCCCAAGGCGAGACGCCCGAGGGCGAGGCGGTCGAGGGACTCCCGCCGCTCGGCGACTTGCTGCCGGTGCTGCTGCGCACCAATGCCGGCGAGACCAGCCTGCTGACAGAAACCCAGGACGGCAACTATTTCGTCGTGCGGGTCGATTCCGTGACCCCGTCGCGGCCCAGGCCGCTCGCCGAGGTGCGCGACGACGTGCTCGAGATCTGGCGCGCGGAGAAGAGCACGGCGGACGCGCGCAACCGGGCCGAGACCTTCGCCGAGCTGGCCCGGGGCGGCCAAACCCTGCCGGCGATCGCCGAGTCCGAGAGCCTTGTGCACAGCTACACCCCGGAGCTGACCCGTGACCGGCGCGGGGTCGCCGACGCCGCCTCGCCCCAGGTGGTCAGCACCCTATTCGCGCTCGAGCCCAACGAGATCGCGGTCGCCGACGCGCCAGGCGGTGTCGTGGTGGTCAAGCTGGCCGAGGTGCGCAATCCCATCCCAAGATCCGACCAAGCGGTCGCCGATGCGCTCGACGAGGACCTGAGCCAAAGCTTCGAGGGCGACCTCGTGGCCAGCTTCGTCGAATCCCTACGCCAGGAAATTGGTGTCGAGATCAATCAGCGCGCGGTCGAAGACGCCGTAGCCCAGCAATAGCCATGCGCGTCACCCCCGACTTCGCGGTCTTTCGCGACGCCTATCAGGCCGGCCGTGCCCAGGTCGTTTCGACCAGCCTGATCGCCGATTTGGAGACGCCGGTCTCGGCCTTTCTCAAGCTGGCCGACGGGCGGGCCTACAGCTGCCTGTTCGAATCGGTCGAGGGCGGCGCCCACATCGGGCGCTACTCCTTTATCGGCTTGAAGCCGGACCTTGTCTGGCGCTGTTTCGGCACCCGGGCCGAGCTCAACAGCTCGGCCCTTTTTGATGGCGAGGCCTTCGCGTCGCTCGAGGGCGATCCCCTTGACAGCCTGCGCGACCTGATCAATCGGTCGCGCATCGAGCTGCCGAAGGGTCTGCCGCCCATGGCGTCCTGCCTGCTGGGCTACATGGGCTACGACATGGTGCGTTTGATGGAGCGCCTGCCGGACGAGAACCGGGACGTGCTGGGCATCCCGGACGGCATCTTCTACCGGCCGACCGTGGTCTGCGTGTTCGACCGCATCGAGGACGAGGTCACGGTGTTCACGCCGGTGTGGCCGAGGGACGGCCTGGACGCCGAGGCGGCCTATGAGCAGGCCCGCACCCGCCTGGCCGAGATCGTGCGCGATTTCGAGCGCTCCCTGCCCTACCGGCGCGAGAGCGGCGAGGCGGCCGGCGAGCTGCCCAAGCCGGTCTCCAACATGACCCGCGAGGCCTATCACGCCAACGTGGAGAAGGCCAAAGAGTACATCTTCGCCGGCGACATCTTCCAAGTGGTGCCGTCCCAGCGCTTCGCCTTGCCGTTCCGCCTGCCGCCCTTCGCGCTCTATCGGGCGCTCAGGCGCCTTAACCCCTCGCCCTTCCTGTTCTTCCTGGACGTGGGCGGCCATGCGGTGGTCGGCTCGAGTCCGGAGATCCTGGTGCGCCTGCGCGACAACAAGGTGACGATCCGGCCGATCGCCGGCACCCGGCGCCGGGGCGTCGATGCCGAGGAAGACCGGGCCTTGGCCGAGGATCTTTTGTCAGATCCCAAGGAGCTGGCCGAGCACCTCATGCTGCTCGATCTGGGGCGCAACGACGTGGGCCGGGTCGCCAAGGTCGGCACGGTGCAGGTCACCGAGCGCAACGTGATCGAGTACTACAGCCACGTCATGCACATCGTCTCCAATGTGGAGGGCGAGCTCAATCCCGAGTATGACGCGCTTTCCGCGCTGATCGCCGGCTTTCCCGCCGGCACAGTCTCGGGCGCCCCCAAGGTGCGGGCCATGGAGATCATCGAGGAGCTGGAGCCCGAGCGTCGCGGCGTCTATGCCGGGGCGGTCGGCTACTTCGGCGCCCGGGGCGACATGGACACCTGCATCGCGTTGAGGACCGCGGTGGTCAAGGACGGCACCATGTACGTCCAGGCCGGCGGCGGCGTGGTCGCCGACAGCGATCCCGAAGCCGAGTTCCAGGAAAGCTGCAACAAGGCCCGCGCACTGGTGCGCGCCGCCGAGGAAGCGATCACCTACGCTAAGCGGAACGGGGGGTGATTGAGGTCCAGCCAGAGGACGGCGACGCCGCACCTTTCGTCGGTCAAGTGCAAGCTGTCGTGAACAGCGTCGCGGCCGGCCACGCCCCGCCAGAGATCTTCGTCATCAAGATCGACAATTGGTTCGGCATGAGATGGCTCAACTTCTCAGGCAAGGTGCTGGGCGCCCTTGGCGTCTGGAGTTCGAACCTGACCCTGCCGCCTTTCGTTCCCAACCGGGTTCGCTGGGAGTGTCGCTTCACGGCGCCCGATTACGCCAATGCCGTGATTGATAAGCCCTTGCACATCGTGACAAGGGGACCGGACGCGGTCCAGCGGCGGATTTCCGAGATCGCACCGAGCGCGGCGTTTCTGTGGTTCAGCGGCCAAAGCGAACCCAACAGCAAAGCCGCCCTGATGGCCTACCTGCCGGGCGCCGAAGGCTATTGGACCTGGTACGCGGGCTGGTCCTATGACGAGGGCTGGACTCCCAAGCAACTGAAAGGGATCTCCGCCGGGGAGTTGGGCGCGCTTTGCGGAAAACTCACCTAAAAGTACAAATCCCTAGGCTTGTGCCAAAAGCCACAGATGCGATGAGCTGCAATCGCTAGGGTCTTGCTCCATTCCGGTGACGGTTTGGAGAAAGCAGCCATGGAATGGTCCCTCGGCAAGGCGCGAACAGGCGACACCTGGTGGCACGGACCTCTGCTCTTTGCATTGGGCGCCGCCTGGGGGCTGCAGCTCACCCTGCTCAAGATCTCCGCCGGCAGCAGCCTCGGCGAGCTCGGCATCTTGAGCCTCTCCATGGTCTTGCTGAGCCTGATTTACCTGGCGGTCCTGGCCGCGAACAAGGCCTGGTTCCGACCGACCCGGCGGCATCTAAAGTTCTTCGTCGTCAGCAGCACCTTCGGTACGATCCTGCCCATGGGCGGCGTGCTGCTGATCGCCGACCACCTCTCGGCCGGTCTGATCGTGCTGGTCAGCGAGGCGCTCACCCCGGTCTTCACGGTCCTGATCGCCTTTCTGCTGGGGACCGAGCTGCTCTCCGCGCGCCGGCTCACCGCGGTCGCCTTGGCCCTCGCCGGCGTGGGGCTCGCACTCTGGCCAGCGCTCGCTGGCACCAGCCGCGACCAGCTGGACTGGCTCCTAATCTTCGCAGTGGTCCCCTTGGCCTACGCGATCGACTGCATTTACGTGGCGGGCTGCTGGCCCCAGGACCTGCGGGCCATTCAGGTGGTCACCGGCGAAGCGATTGCCGCGGCGGCCATGACCCTGCCCTTCTGGCTCCTGCTCGAGGGCACGAGCGGACTGCCAACCACCATGGGCCCAGGCGAGTGGGCGATCCTGGCCTTCGTCGCGGTCAGCTTCATCGAGGTCTATCTCTATTTCTACTTGCTCAAGACCGCGGGCGCGCTCTTCGTCTCCTACGGCTGCTTCGTCTCGCTCTTCGCCGGCGTTCTCTGGGGCATGTCCCTGTTGGGCGAGACCCACCCCCAATCGCTCTGGCTGGCGGTCGCTTTGGTTTGCCTGGGGCTTTACCTGATCACCGCGCGCCGCTCAGCTTGACGGCCCCGCCTTGCGCCGGGCCTGTGCGACCGCGCTGACCGGCACCAACTCGAAGCCCCGGGCGCGCATCTCGGGCACCCAGCGGGCCAGCTCCTCCAGGGTGGTACGGTGGGGGTGGCCGAGGCCGATCGCACTGCCCTTCCTGACCGCGATCTTCTCCAGCTTGGCGAGCTGGCGGCGGATCGATTCCCGGCTTTCATAGGTATTGTCCAAGAAGACGTCCCGGGCGACGTAGGCCACCTGGTACTCGGCCGCCAGATCCCTGGCGACGCTGCCAGCCGTGGTCTTGGAATCCAGGAACATCAGGCCGCGTGCCCGGAGGGCTGAGAAGACCTGGCGCATGCCCTCGGGTTGGCTGGTGAAGCGGCTGCCCATGTGGTTGTTGATGCCCACATAGCCGGTAAAACGCCCCAGACCCCAATCCAGGCGCTGGCGCAGGGTCGCGGGGTCGAGCCCGGTCAGCAGCGCGTTGAGGCCGGGGTCCTCACTCCGGCTCTCGGGCTCCATGGGCACATGGACCAAAAGCTCGTGGCCGGCCGCCCGAGCCTTTTCGGTCAGCGCCGGCAGGCGCTCGGCATAGGTCATGAAAGCCAGCGTCATGGGCGCCGGCAGAGCAATCGCACGCCTGGCGCCCGGCCGGTTCAGGCCCAAGTCGTCGAGCACGATGGCGATCATCGGCCGGCCGCCATCCGGCGTGCGCGCCACGGCGTTGGCCTGCCACTGGGGCTCGCCTGCGGCGACCATGGGCTCGGGCGCGGGTTCTGGGGCCGCAGGCGCGATCACCTTGCGGGTCACGGCCAGGCCGCCCTCCAGGTCGAAGTCGGCCTCCGGCGCGGCCTGCCAGTCCGCCAGGGGCCGCGCGTCGACCACCCGCATGGAGGCCGCCAGCGGCGCTGTCTCTGCTTCCACCGCTTGAGGCGCTTGTGCCATTGGCGCCGGGGCCGAGAGGCGCTCGGCCGTGCGCTCCACCAGGACTCCCCCGGCGATGCCGGCCACCACCAGAATGCCGATCAGCGGCCAGCGCGCCCGCCGCCTGCGGGGCGAGCCGAACGGCGCCTCCTGGAGCACGCTGCGATAGGCCCGGACCTCTTTCAGGGCCCTGCGCTCGTAGCTTTCCCGTGACTTAGACAAAGGCATCGGGCCGGTCCTGGCCAGCTGTTGGTGGTCGAATCGACGCCTAGCTTACCACAGGTACTGGTGGATTTATGGTAAAGAGCGGCGCCGGGCGGCGGTCTATAGGTAGAAAGCGACTTCCGAAGCCGGTTACCAGTCCGCGCCCAAAAGATGCCCGGAGTACTCAATAGCTGTGTGTTGATGGCCCAAATTTGCCGAGTACCGGTGTGCTTGATTTCTTATTTAGGTTACAATCCCTCACAAATTGATAAGTCTCGTATTGAGGGGGATGTTGGTCATGGGAACTCTGCGCAAGCTTTACATCGTGCTCTTTTCAATTCTGTTCGCGGCATTTGGCACTCAGGCACAGGCCGGTCCACTGCAAGATGCGGCGATATCGGGTGATCTCGACTCCGTTAAGCGGCTTCTCGAGCAAGGGGTCGATCCCGACGAAGACGGCGCAGCCCCGCCCCTGTTCTTTGCCAGTCAACGGGGGCACGCTGACGTCGCGATGGCGCTGATGGAGGCTGGCGCCAATCCAAACAGCATGTCCCGATGGGGCGCGCCGCTTCATGCAGCCGCCCGCGGTGGACACCTGGATGTCATCAACGTGCTTCTTGAAAACGGCGCTGACCCAAACATCCAAGGCGGGGAAGACGACTTCGCGCCGTTGCACCAAGCCGCGCACAAAGGGTCAACCGATGTGGTGGAGGCCCTGCTGAAGCATGGGGCCAACGTGAACGCGCGAACCAAGACGCTCGAAACGCCCCTCCACTTCGCCATCCTGAAGGAAAGGCCCGCCGTTGCCGCGCTGTTGCTAGAGAACGGCGCGCAACCCAACCGGCTTGCGCCGATCGGTGACGCCTTGGCCACGGCGGACGTAGATGCCGGCCGGGCCCGTGCCTTGGCGTGCACGCCCTGTCACACGCTTGAGCCCAACACCATGGGCATGAGATCGACGACGCTTTGGAACATCGTGGGCCGACCAAAAGCTTCTGTTGATGACTATCCCTACAGCAAGGGGTTGGTCGCTCAAGGCGGCGTCTGGGACTATGAATCGCTCAATAAGTTCTTGGGCGACGGACCCGGCACGGTACCTGGCACCACAATGTACTTTGGGTGGGAGCCAGACCGGGAAACACGAATAGCTTTGATCGCATACTTGCGAACCTTGTCGGAAAACCCGACGCCGTTGCCCTAGGGCCCGCTCATCATCAGGGATGAGCCAATCAAACCCTGCGACATTGATCGGTTGCCAAGGGTGAAGTCGGCAATCGATGCCTACCTCAACGCTTCCACGTTCCCATCAAGCTGATACAAGTAACTTCCGAGGCTCATAGATCACTCGAAGAAGCGCTGACAACCCTTTGCAATGTTTCTCCTGATCGACAATTACGACCGCTTCACCTACAGCCTCTACCACTTTCTGGGGGAGCTAGGGGCGACGCTCGCGATGCGGTGCAGCGACGCGATTAGCGGTTACAAGGTCCATAGCTAGCTTGCGAGAGCGCTTCGACGCCCACTGTCGATGGCATAGCCGGCGAGGCAGTTGTCGGCGACGGGCTCGATTGGGGTGAGATCCCGGTGGTGCTTGTGGTCGGGCCGCGTGGGAGCCGTGTAGGCGTTCGAGACGGGATTGACGATCAAAGAGAAAATCGAGCGATCCCAGGGCGACATGTTGTTGGGCGATCCGTGCAGCAGCGTGTCGTGAAAAATCAGGACCGTGCCCGGCTTGCCGGTCGCCGAGACCATGCCGTGCTTGTTCGCCAGTTCGCTCACGCGATCGAGATCGGTCACCCACAAGGGGTAGCTCGTGGTTTCCTCGTCCAGCCGTGAGGGGTGCCGATCGTCGCGATGGGAGCCCGGCAAGAAGTAGAGGGGTCCATTGAACTCCGTGACCTCGTCCAGGAGGATGTGCAGGTTCAAGGCCAGCGGCCGCTTCACGCCATCCTCTTTGTGATGAGTCGCGAAGTCCATGTGCCATTGCCAGATCTCGCCGGAGAATGCCGCCTTGACGTTCACTTTGACCTGCTGGACGTAGACCGGCACGTTCAGCACTTGGAGGGCGGGTTCGATCAGGCGCGGGTGACGAACCAAATCGGCGAACAACTCATCGCGCAGATGTAGACCCATCGCCGTACGGACCTCACCGGAATGACGCTCGATCACATTGGCCGCGCTGTCTTCGGCGAACAGCCGTGGCAAGCGGCTCCGGATTGTCTCGACCTCGGCCTGGGAGAAGCGGCCTGGCAAGATGATGTAGCCGTCGGTTTCGAGGTCGTGGAGCTGCTGCTCGCTCAACTGCATGGTCGCCTCCCGCGTTCTTGGGCTGTCTCTAAGGAGCAGAAATTGACGCAAGCGGCGAACAGGTCAATAATCAAATTCTCACCAGTAGAATAGATTTTCTGAACTATGACTAGATTGATGCCATCATTGAAGGCCGTGAGGTACTTCGAAATTGCCGCAGAATTTGAGAGTTTTTCCAGGGCTGCGGAGGAATTGAGGGTGTCAAAGGGTGCCGTTAGTCAGCAGGTCAATCATCTAGAGCAGTACCTGGGAGTTTCACTGTTTAGGAGAACTGGTCGTCGCGTGACCTTGACAGATGCCGGTCGGCGGTATCACTCTGCGGCAAGAAACGCCTTCAACATTCTCGAGACGGAGACTGAACGGGTAGCCGGCTCACGTGTTCGCGGCCAGCTTAAGTTGACCGTTCTACCGGCATTCGCGGCGCTCTGGCTGGTGCCGAGACTGCCCGAGTTTCAGAAATCGGCGGCCCATTTGGATATCGTGATTTCCGCCGAGGCAGACGTTGTCGATTTTACGAAGTCAGACGTTCACATCGGCATTCGCTACGGCGCGACGTCGCAAAGTGGCTTGAAGGCGACAGTGCTCGGTCACGACGATCTGATGCCTGTTTGCACGTCGCGTTACGCGGAGGACCATAGGATCCGAACCGCGGAAGATCTCTCGCGGTGCGTTTTGCTTCACGACACCTACTGGTCGGATGATTGGCCAAGATGGCTGACGGAAGCTGGTGTCGCGGACCGCTTGGGCGGGGATGGTCAGTTCTTCACGCACTATAGCATGGCAATCGACACCGCACGTGCCGGAGGTGGCGTCGCGATGGGACACCGCATTCTGCTCCGCGACATGATCGACCGGGGCGAGCTCGTGTGTCCTCTTGAAGGCACCATTCGCTCGGTCCATCCCTACCTGATCGTCGTCGCCAACAATGCAGCCCACTTGGACATTGTGAAGCGATTCCGGAATTGGATCGTCCAGTCGTTTGCCCCCGCTGACACCCAGGCGCTTCCTCTTCCCCCAGCAAGCTGATATAAGTAACTCCCGAGGCTCAAAGATCACTCGAAAAAGCGCTGGCAACCTGTTGCAATGTTTCTCTTGATCGACAATTACGACAGCTTCACCTACAACCTCTACCACTTTCTGGGGGAGCTGGGGGCAACGCTCGAGGTGCGGCGCAATGACGCGGTCAGTGCCCAGGAAGCGCTGGACATGCATCCCCAAGGCATCGTGCTGTCGCCGGGCCCCTGCGATCCGGACAAGGCCGGGATCTGCCTGGAGCTGGTCGAGAAGGCGGCCGGCAAGCTGCCGATCCTGGGGGTTTGTCTCGGCCATCAGGCGATTGGCCAAGCCTTCGGCGGCACGGTCGACCGGGCGCCGGCGCCGCTGCACGGCAAACTGAGCCAGGTCAGCCACGAGGGCAAAGGCCTCTTCGAGGGCCTGCCGACGCCCTTCACGGCGACCCGCTACCACTCGCTCACCATCACGCCAGAAAGCGTGCCCAACTGCCTGGAGGTGACGGCCCAGAGCGACGATGGCGTGGTCATGGGCCTGAGCCACCGTGAGTTGCCGATCCACGGGGTGCAGTTTCACCCGGAGTCGATCGCCTCCGAGCATGGCCACGGGCTGCTGCGCAACTTCCTCGCCATCGCCGGTCACAACGCCTGAGCAAAAGAGGACCCGCTATGTCCGGCGACACCAAGTATCTGAAACAGCTCTTGGGCCTGGCCGCGGCCGGGCAAGCCTTGAGCGAGGACCAGGCCCAGGCGGCCTTCGACATCATCATGTCGGGCGACGCCACGCCGTCTCAAATGGGCGCGTTCCTCATGGCGCTTAGGGTGCGTGGCGAGACGGTCGCCGAGATCACCGGCGCGGCGCGCGCCATGCGCGCCAAGATGACCACCCTGAGCGCGCCCGATGGCGCGATCGACGTCTGCGGCACCGGCGGCGACGGGCTTGGCACCTACAACATCTCGACCGCCAGCCAGTTCGTGATCACCGCCTGCGGCGTGCCGGTCGCCAAGCACGGCAACCGCAACCTCTCCTCAAAGAGCGGCGCGGCCGACGTCCTGATGGCGCTCGGCGTCAACATCGAGGCCGACTACGAGGTGGTCGAAGGCGCACTGCATGAGGTCGGCACCTGCTTTCTGATGGCGCCGCGCTACCACAGCGCCATGCGCCATGTGGGCCCGACCCGGGTCGAGCTGGGCACTCGGACGATCTTCAACATGATGGGCCCTCTGTGCAATCCGGCCCAGGTCAAGCGCCAGGTGATCGGCGTCTTCGCGCCCGAGTGGATCCAACCGCTGGCCGAGGTGCTGGGCGGGTTGGGCCACGAGCGCGCCTGGGTGGTGCACGGCGCCGACGGCATGGACGAGCTCTCGACCACCGGCATCAGCGAAGTGGCCGAGCTGAAGGACGGCAAGATCAGCCTTCATAAGGTCGACCCGGAGGCGCTCGGCTTGACGCGCGCCACAGTGGCCGACCTCAAGGGCGGCGACGGCGCCCATAATGCAGCGGCGCTTAAGGCCCTGCTCGAGGGCGCCCCCGGGCCGTACCGTGACATCGTCCTGCTCGGCAGCGCGGCCGCCCTGGTGGTCGCCGACAAGGCTGGAGATCTAAAGGACGGCCTTGCACAAGCCGCCGAGGCGATCGACAGCGGTGCCGCCAAGGCGGTGCTCGAGCGCCTGGTCGCCGCGACCAGCACCTAGAAGGCGCGGGATAACATGAGCGACGTTCTGCAACGCATCTGCGCCGACAAGCGCGAGATCATCGCCGCCCGCAAGGCCGCGGTGAGCCTCGAGGAGCTGCGCGACAGGGCCGCGGAGGCCGAAGCGCCCCGGGGCTTCTTCGCGGCGCTCAAGGCGCGCGCGGCAAGCGGTGGCTATGGGTTGATCTGTGAGATCAAGAAGGCCTCGCCCAGCAAGGGCCTGATCCGCGCGGACTTCGATCCGCCGAGCCTGGCCCTGGCCTACCAGGCGGGCGGCGCCAGCTGCCTCTCCGTGCTGACCGACGAGAAGTACTTTCAGGGTGCCGACGCCTTCCTGGTCGCTGCGCGGGCCGCCGTGAGCCTGCCGGTGCTGCGCAAGGATTTCATGCTCGATCCCTACCAGATCGTCGAGTCCCGAGCGCTGGGCGCCGACTGCGTGCTGCTGATCCTGGCCGCCTTGGAAGACGCTCAAGCGACCGAGCTGGCGGCCTGCGCGCGCGCGCTCGACATGGACGTGCTGGTCGAGGTGCACGACGACGACGAGCTGGAACGAGCGCTTGCCCTGGACGCGCCCTTGGTCGGCATCAACAACCGCAACCTCAAGACCCTGGCGGTGGACCTGGCGACCACCGAGCGCCTGGCGCCCCGGGTTCCAGCGGATCGTCTGGTGGTCGCCGAAAGCGGCCTCTTCACCCGGGACGACCTGTCCCGCATGCGGGCGGTCGGCGCCGGCGCCTTCCTGATCGGCGAATCCCTGATGCGCCAGGACGACGTCGCCGCGGCGACCCGGGCGCTGACGGCCGATCAGGCCGTCGAGGCTTAGGTCCCCGTGGCGGAATTCAGCCATTTCGGCCCCGAAGGCCAGGCGATCATGGTCGACGTGGGCGACAAGGCGGTCACCGAACGCATCGCGGTCGCCAAGGGCACGATCACCATGGCGCGCGAGACCCTGGAGAAGATCCGCGACGGCGGCCACAAGAAGGGCGACGTGCTGTCGGTCGCGCGTCTGGCCGGCATCATGGGCGCCAAGCGCACGCCGGACCTGATCCCGCTCTGCCACCCGCTGGCGCTCACTTCGGTCCGGGTCGAACTGGCGCTCGACGAGGCCAGAAGCGCGGTCGAGGTCACCGCGACCTGCAAGCTGACTGGCAAGACCGGCGTCGAGATGGAGGCGCTGACCGCGGTCTCCGTCGCCGCGCTTACGGTCTACGACATGTGCAAGGCGGTCGACCGCTCCATGACCATCGGCGAGATCCGGCTAGTGCACAAGTCGGGCGGTAAGTCTGGCACCTTCGAGGCGCCTTGATGATCCCAGTCGAAGAGGCCCGCGCGCGCATCCTGAGCGCCTTTCAGCCGCTGCCTGCGGAGGCCGTCGCACTGAGCGAAGGCCTGGGCCGGACCCTGGCCGAGGATGTCTTGGCCCGGGTCACCCAGCCGCGCGAGGCGGTCTCGGCGATGGATGGCTACGCCGTGCGCGCGGCCGACGTGGCGCACCCGCCCACAACGCTCACCGTGGCCGGCGAGGCGCCGGCCGGCGGCAGCTACGACCAGGCCCTCCAGCCCGGAGAAGCGGTGCGGATCTTTACTGGCGGCCCCCTGCCCCATGGCGCCGATAGCGTGGTGATTCAAGAGAACACCGAGGCCCAAGAAGACGGCCAGGTGCTGATCAAGATCGGCGCCGAGCCAGGCCAGTTCGTACGGCCCGCCGGCCTGGACTTCCGGGCCGGCGACCTGGGGATCGCCGCTGGGCGGGTCTTGAGCGCCCGGGACATCGGCCTGGCCGCGGCCATGAACGTGCCCTGGCTCAAGGTGCGCCGGCGCCCGCGCATCGCGATCCTTTCGACCGGCGACGAGCTGGTGCTGCCCGGCGAGCCCTTGGCCGCCCACCAGCAGGTCGGCTCCAACGCGCCGGCGCTGGCCGCCTATGTCTCGTCTTGCGGCGGCCAGGCGACCAACCTGGGCATCGCGCCCGACCGCAAGGACGCGCTGGCGGCGCTCAGCGAAGGCGCGCGCGGCGCCGATCTTCTGGTCACGACCGGCGGCGCCTCGGTCGGCAAGCACGATCTGGTGCAGAGCGCGCTGAGCGAAGCCGGCATGGCGCTCGACTTCTGGAAGATCGCCATGCGGCCCGGCAAGCCCTTGATGTTCGGCCGCCTGGGCGAGGTGCCGGTGCTTGGCCTACCCGGCAACCCGGTTTCCAGCCTGGTCTGCGCCGTGCTTTTTCTGGGCCCCGCGATCGAGGTCATGATGGGCCGCGATCCGAACGCGGTGCCCACGGCCAGCGCCGAGCTCGGCAACGAGCTGCCGGCCAACGACCGGCGACAGGATTACCTGCGCGGCAGCTTCGTCACCCAGGACGACGGCCGCCAGGTGGTCACCACGGCCGTGCGCCAGGACAGCTCCATGCTGGCGACCCTGGCTCATGCCGACTGCCTTGTGGTCCGGCCGCCCTTCGCGCCGCCGGCTCAGGCCGGCGAGCGGGTCGAGATCGTCCTGCTCAAGGACGGTGTGTGCTGAAGGGTTCCTCCCCCGGGAGTTTTGCCCAGCTGTCAAAAAGTTGCCATCAAGCCCAGCGAGCGCTTGACCGACTCTTAGAACCAAACTAGAACACGCGTTAAGAAGTTTTTGGTTTGTTCTACAAATCGTGGTGCAGCCACAACAAACCGGGGTCGCTTGAGTTATGCTAACACGTAAGCAGCGCGAACTGTTACTCTATATTCATAACTACTTGGGCGCGAATGGCGTCTCGCCCTCCTTCGATGAGATGAAGGAGGCGCTGGGCCTCAAGTCGAAATCGGGCATCCACCGGCTGATCACCGGCCTGGTGGAGCGGGAGTTCATCAGGCGCCTGCCCCACCGGGCGCGCGCCGTCGAGGTGCTGCGCCTACCCGACAATCTGGCGAGCCAGGCCGGCACCGAGGGCTTCGCCCCGAAAGTCATTCACGGCACCTTCAAAAGCGCACCCGCCAAGCCGGACCTTGGCGGCAGCGCCGTCGCAGCCGAAACGGAGGCTGCCCAGCTGCCGCTCTATGGCAAGATCGCCGCGGGCACCCCGATCGAGGCTCTGCGCGACGAGACCAACTTCGTCGATGTGCCGACTTCCATGCTGAGCTCGGGCGAGCATTACGCGCTTCAGGTGGAAGGGGATTCCATGATCGAGGCCGGCATCCTGGACGGCGACACGGTGCTGATCGAGAAGAGCGAGAAGGCCGAGAACGGCGCCATCGTGGTCGCCTTGGTGGACCGCGAGGAGGCGACCCTGAAGCGCATTCGCCGGCACGGCAAGTCGATCGCCCTGGAGCCCGCCAACCAGGCCTACGAGACCCGCATCTTCCCGCCCGAGCGGGTGCAGATCCAAGGCCGCCTGGTCGGCCTGCTGCGGCGCTACTAGCTGGGCTCTCAATTCCCTCCGCGCACCTGAACCCAGGGGCGGTCTCCCCGACGCTGGGCGACGCTTTCCACATGAACGCCGTTGCCTGTGAGCCATAGGGCATGGGCGCCCTCGCGCCAGAGGTCGAAACGGTCGAGCAGCCGCGCGGGCCTTGGGCATTGCCATCGGCGCAAGGGAACGGTCGCGACCAACAGCGTTGCGACCCGGCAGTCTTCGTCCAATGCCCTTGGATCGCGAACCAAGGAGACGATTTCACCCCGGTCGCGGTAGAGGCAGCCGAGCGGATCGCAGCTCAGGCGCCCGTCCAAGGCCTTGCCGGCCCCTGGCCAGGGCCGGGCCAGATCGCTGCCGGCGCGGCGCAGCCAGCTGTCCCGGGTAAAACCGCCGCCGCGTAGGGTATTAATCCAAAGGCCGCCATCGGCACCGCGCAGAGCCATCAGCTTGCCGTCGCCGCTGACCAGCACATCCGGCGGCTTGCTGGCACCAGCTGCCAGCAGGCCGAGCGCGATGACCGCCAGACCAGCCAGGCGCCAGGGCCGACGCCACAGGCAGAGCCACAGTCCGCCGGCCACGATGAGGGTGAAGCCGAGCGTCGTGACCGTGCCGACCAGGAACAACGCGCCTGGCCAGGCGGAGACCGTGCGGGCGACCGCGATCACCGCCGAGACGCCCCAGGCCATGGCCTGTAAGGCCGGGCCGTCGAGGCCGAGCGGCATCAGCAGATAGGCGATCAGCGCCCAGGGCATGATCCAGAAGGCGGTCATGGGCACCGCGAAGAGGTTGGCCGCCAGGCCGTAGAGTGCCAGGCGGTTGAAGTGATAGGCGGCGAAGGGCGCGGTCGCCAGGATCGCGATCACCGAGGTCAACGTCACGCCGACCAGATAGATCAAGAGGCGCCGCGGCACGCCATCGTCGACCGCGCGCCGCAGGCTGCGCTGGGCCAGCACCTCGTAGCCGGCGACCAGGGCGGTGACCGCCGCGAAGGACATCTGGAAGCCGGCATGGAGCAGACTCTCGGGCGCGAGCGCCAAGACCACCAGGGCGGCCCAGGCAACCAGGCGCAAGGAGACCGCCGCCCGGTCAAGCAGGACCGCCACCAACACAACGCCGATCATCAGGAAGGCACGCTGGGTCGGGATCGTCGCGCCGACCAGGAAGAGGTAGCAGAAGGCCGCCAGAATCGCCGCCGCCGCGGCCCATTTCTTGATCGGCTGGCGCAGGGCGAGCGCGGGATAGAGCGCCAGGAGGGCGCGCACGCCGAAGAACACCAGGCCAGCGACCAAACCCATGTGCAGCCCGGAGATGGCCAGCAGATGGGCCAAGCCCGAGGCGCGGATCGCCTCCATGGTGGGCTCGGAGATCGCGCCCCGCTCGCCGGTCATCAGTGCGCTAGCGACCGCGCCCGTGTCGCCCGGCACCTGGTCTAGCACCCGCGCGGCGATCGCCGCCCGGAGGCTCGCCCACCAGAGCTGCCAGCGCTCCAGGAGCCCAGGTTCCCCATTGGCGCCGGCTTGGAGAACCTCGGCATGGCCGACCGCGTAGCCGACCGCGCCGAGCCGTTGAAAGTAGGCCTGGCGGGCGAAATCGAAGGCCCCGGGCGCGGCCGGCTCCGGCGGCGGGCGCAGCACGGCGCGGATTGCGATCACCTCGCCGGGCGCCAAATCGGCTTCGTCGCGCAGGGTCATGCGTAGACGAATCTTCGCGGGCAAGGCGGTCTCGTCGACACCGTCGATCGCGAGCGGCCGCAGCAAGACCCGGCGGCCGGCGTGGCGGGGTTCAATTTCCAGAACCTGCCCGAGCACGCTGGTCGGGCCGGTCGATTTCGCCAGAACGGGTGCCGCCACCAGGTTTGTGCGGAGCTGCGCCAAGGCGAAGCCGGCGACCAGGGCCAGAAGACCGCAGCCCAGAAGCCAGCCAAAGGGCCGGTCGCGCAGCCACGCCGTGACCACTGCGACCAGCGACAGGGCCAGGAAGGGAAGCCAAGGGGATGGCTCGCTCGGCAGGGCGAAGTAAACAGCGATTCCGACCCCGAAGGCAACCGGCAGCCACAGGATCCAGCGCTCGCGCTCCGCCTCAAACGCACGGCCCAGAGCGACCGCGAGGGGCCCGACCAGGCGCCAAAACACCCAATCGCCGCGCGCTGCATCCCCTGTGGCGGTGCTCATGGTCTTCCCATGGTCCTTCCCCAACGCCAAGACTACGGCAAATTGCGGGCCGCCGCGAGCCTCGTAGCTTAGCCCCATGGCTCCGCCGGCCCCGGTGTGCTAGAGAGCCCGGCCCGCTACCCACTCCACCGCAGGACCGCGCGCCCATGACCGTCGTGACCCGCTTCGCCCCCTCGCCGACCGGCTTCCTCCACATCGGCGGGGCCAGGACCGCGCTTTTCAACTGGCTGTTCGCGCGCCATCACGGCGGCAGCGCGCGCCTGCGCATCGAGGACACCGACCGCAAGCGCTCGACCCCTGAGGCGATCGAGGCAATCCTGGCGGGCCTCGATTGGCTCGGTCTCGATTGGGACGACGAGGTGGTCTACCAGGCCGAGCGGGCCGAGCGGCACGCGGCCTGCGCCAAATCCCTGCTGGAGCAAGGCCGGGCCTACTATTGCTACTGCTCGCCCGAGGAGCTGGCCGAGATGCGCCAGGCGGCCCGCGCCGCCGGCCGGGCAAGGCTCTACGACGGACGCTGGCGCGATCGGGATCCGGCCGAGGCGCCGGCCGGGGTCGATCCGGTGATCCGCCTGAAAGCCCCGCTGGAGGGTGAGACAACGATCGAGGACCTGGTTCAGGGCGAGGTCACGGTCGCCAACCAGCAGCTCGACGACATGGTGCTGCTGCGCGCCGACGGCACGCCGACCTACATGCTCTCGGTCGTGGTCGACGACCATGACATGGCGGTGACCCACGTCATTCGTGGCGACGATCACTTGACCAACGCCTTTCGTCAGACCCAGCTCTATCGGGCGCTCGACTGGGCGACGCCGGCCTTCGCCCACATCCCGCTGATCCACGGACCGGACGGCGCCAAGCTCTCCAAGCGCCACGGCGCGCTCGGCGTCGAGGCCTATCGGGACATGGGCTACCTGCCCGAGGCACTCAACAACTACCTGCTGCGCCTGGGCTGGTCCCACGGCGACGAGGAGATCATCTCGCGCGACCAGGCGGTCCAGTGGTTCGACCTGGACGCGGTCGGCCGCGGCGCCGCGCGCTTCGACTTCGCCAAGCTGGAAAACCTCAACGGCCACTACATCCGCGAGGCCGACGACGAGCGCCTGGTCGCGCTGATCCACGGCCCCCTGGAGAGCGCCGCGGGGCACACGCTGGAGCCGGCCGAGCTGGCCCGCCTGAAGGCCGGCATGGCGGGCCTGAAGATGCGCGCCAAGACCCTCAACGATCTGGCCGAAAGCGCGGCCTTCTATGTCGCCAAGCGGCCCCTCTCGGTGACCGACAAGGCGGCCAAGCTGCTCGACGACGAGGCGCGCGCGCGCCTGGCTGCTCTGGCGCCCCGTCTGGCCGGCGCCGAGCCCTGGCGCGAGGCCGATCTGGAGGCCTTGGTGCGTGCCTTCGCCGAGGCCGAGGAACTCAAGCTCGGCAAGGTCGCCCAGCCCCTGCGCGCCGCGCTCACCGGCTCGACCGCTTCGCCCAGCCTATTCGAGGTCATGGAGGTCCTGGGGCGCGAAGAATCGATGGCGCGAATAGGCGATCAGCTTGTCTAGCCGCGACTCTCAGCGAGATTGATCAACCGGGTCTGACCCTCTATGCTCCGCCCACATTTTGATGGGCTAGAGATGGGGAGACCGGGATGAACGAGAGCACGCCGAACGCAAAGACCCTCACCCTACTCGATAAATCAAGCGGCCAGGAATGGGATCTGCCCATACTGGACGGGACTGAGGGCCCAAGCGTGCTGGACGTGCGAAGTTTGTACGCCAATACCGGTCTCTTTACCTACGATCCCGGCTTCACCTCGACCGGGAGCTGCGAATCCAACATTACCTTCATCGACGGCGAGCAAGGTATCTTGCGCCACCGAGGCTACCGCATCGAGGAGCTGGCCGAGCACAGCGACTTCATGGAGGTCTGCTATCTGTTGATCCACGGCGAGCTGCCGAGTGCCAAGGAGAAAGCCGGCTTCGTCAAGGCGATCACCTATCACTCCATGCTGCACGAGCAGCTCAACTACCTGTTCCGCGGCTTCCGGCGCGACGCCCATCCCATGGCCATCATGGTCGGGGTGGTCGGCGCGCTCTCGGCCTTCTACCACGATTCGACCGATATCGCCGATCCGCGCCAGCGCATGGTCGCCTCCCACCGCCTGATCTCGAAGATGCCGACGATCGCGGCCTGGGCCTACAAGTATTCGGTCGGCCAGCCATTCGTCTATCCGCGCAACGATCTGAGCTACGCCGAGAACTTTCTCTACATGACCTTCTCGGTGCCGGCCGAGGAGTACAAGGTCAGCCCGATCCTTTCGCGCGCCATGGACCGGATCTTCATCCTGCACGCCGATCACGAGCAAAACGCCTCGACCTCGACCGTGCGCATCGCGGGCTCCAGCGGCGCCAATCCCTTCGCCTGCATCGCGGCCGGCATCGCCTCCTTGTGGGGGCCGGCCCACGGCGGGGCGAACGAGGCGGTGCTCAAGATGCTCAACGAGATCGCCCACAAAGACCGCATTCCCAAATTCATCGAGCGCGCCAAGGATCACAACGACCCCTTCCGCCTCATGGGCTTCGGCCACCGGGTCTACAAGAACCACGATCCGCGGGCGACCGTGCTGCGCAAGTCCTGCCACGAGGTTTTGGGCGAGCTGGGCTTCGAGCACGACCCTCTGTTGGAGCTCGCCGTCGAACTCGAACGCATCGCCCTGCAAGACGAGTACTTCAGGGAAAAGAAGCTCTTTCCCAACGTCGACTTCTATTCCGGGATCATCTTGCAGGCCATGGGCTTCCCAACCTCCATGTTCACCGTGCTTTTCGCCGTCGCGCGCACGGTCGGCTGGGTTGCCCAGTGGAAGGAGATGATCGAGGACCCGCGCCAGCGCATCAGCAGGCCGCGCCAGCTCTACACGGGCTCCAACGAGCGGCCCTTCGTGCAGATGGATCAGCGTGACTAGGGTGACTCGGATCAAGGAGATCGGGCACGCGGTGCTCTATGTCCGAGACCCCGAGGCCTCGGCCAAGTGGTACGTGGATCTGCTCGGCATGGAAGTGGTTGCCGA
Organism: Pseudomonadota bacterium; assembly: GCA_039029395.1. Lineage (GTDB taxonomy): Bacteria > Pseudomonadota > Alphaproteobacteria > Kiloniellales > JAKSDN01 > JBCCGG01. The sequence continues at coordinate 40,824 of JBCCGG010000041.1, forward strand.
ACCCAGCCAGTTCCCGGCGGTCTTCCTGTCGTTCGGCCGGCGGGACCACGATATTGCCCTGTTCAAGTCCGACGATGCCAAGGACCATGGCGGCCGCGAGCTCAACCACCTGGCCTTCGAGTTGGACGGCGGCCTGGCCGATCTGCAGGCCTTTCGCCGGCGCCTGGTCGAGCGCAGGGAGACGATTACCGGGACGGTCGATCACGGCATCTCTTACGGCATCTACTTCCTGGATCCCGACGGCCATCAGCTCGAGGTATTCTCCCAGCGCACGCCCGACGACGAAGACGCGATCGCGGCCTTCAAGAAGGTCGGCGTGATGGCGACGCCGATCGACCTTATGGCCCTCACCGACTGAGCGCCTTTCCCACTCTCATCCAGACATCAGGAGATCGTCCAATGACCGCCTATTGGATCGCACGCGTGACCGTGACCGACCCGGACGTTTACGGCGAATATGCCAAGCTGGCCGGCCCGGCGCTCGCCAAGCATGGCGGCCGCTTTTTGGCCCGCGGCGGCAAGTGCCATCACTTCGAAGGCAAGGAGCACCTGCGCAACGTGGTCGTAGAGTTCCCGAGCTTCGAGGCGGCGGTCACCTGCTACAACTCGGAGGACTACGCAGAGGCGCTCAAGATGGCGCTCAAGTCGTCCGAGCGGGACGTGGTCATCGTCGAAGGGGCCGAGTAGCATTCACTGTTGCGGCACCGGCCCGGTGCCGAGCTCGACCGAAACTTACCCGAACTACTCGGGCGCCATGCCCTTGGCGCTCAGCTCCTCGATCGCCCCATCGGTCTTCTCCAAGTGCCCCATGCCCATGCCGCGCAGCACATGGGGCGCTTTGGTGAACTGAATGTTGGTGTAGCCGATGATCTCGACCCGGTTGCCCCAGGGGTCGAGGAAATCGAGGAAGCGGCCCGGCAGGCGTTCGACGCCCATGGCCTCGAGCGCCCGCTCCACCGTCGGCTTGTCGTCTACCACGAGTCCGAAATGGCGGTCGTCGTCCGGTGCCTGGCGGCGCCCCTTGGAGAATGCCAGAAACTGATCGCCCAGGTCGATGAAGGCGCTGGTCTCGCTCTTGCTGCGCAGCTCGAAGTCGAGAAATCCGCCATAGAAGGCAAGCGCCTGGTCGATGTCGCCGACTTCAAGTGCCACGTGGTTGAACCCGAGCGCGCGGGCTTTCCTTGGCTCCGTCATGATCTTTAGCTCTCCTTCCAATCCATCAACATATCTGAACTCTGTTGATCTGGATCAAGGGCGCTTTGGGCTGGCGGGCTAGACTCGAAGGTCACAACCGCAAGGGAACCACAGCCATGCTAAGCGGATACAGCACGAAATCGGAGATCCTGGCCGCGCTTTCGGTGACCGAGGCCCTGATTGTCGCTCTACGCCGCAAGGGAATCCTGACGGACCAAGAGATTGACAGCTTGCTCAGCGACGTAGAGAGCACGATGAGCGCCAACGCCTTGGCCGAGGTTCAGGGCGCTGCCGACGTGGTCAAGAGCATGAAGCAGGAGGCGCTCTCATAGAGCCCCCGCGCCGGGGACCGAGTCCGAATTCGGCGAGACGGGGCGTCCCGTTGGCTCTATAGAATAGGGCCATGACCGCGCTTGCTGAAGACTGCACACCCTACTACGAGGCCCTGACAAGCCGAGATCCGCGCTTCGACGGGCGCTTCTTCGTCGCGGTGCGCACGACCGGCATCTATTGCCGGCCGATCTGTCCGGCGCCCAATCCAAAGGCCCAGAACTGCGCATACTACCGCAGCGCGGCTGAGGCCGAGCGCGACGGCTATCGGCCCTGCAAACGCTGCCGGCCGGAGACCGCGCCCAACTCGGCAGCCTGGAACGGCACCAGCGCGAGCGTGCGCCGGGCGCTCGATCTGATCGCCGAGGGCGCGCTCAACGAGGGCTCGGTCGATGCCCTGGCCGGCCGCCTGGGCTTGGGCGAGCGGCACCTGCGCCGGCTTTTCGAACGGCACATCGGGGCCTCGCCGCTCGAGGTCGCGGCGACCCAAAGGCTGCATCTGGCGCGCCAGCTCTTGGTTCAAACCCGCCTGCCGATGACCGAGGTGGCGATCGCCTCGGGCTATGCCAGCCTGCGCCGCTTCAACGCCGCTTTCAAAGCGACCTACGGCGGCCCACCCTCCAGCCTGCGGCCGGCCAAGGGACGCGGTGCGAGCGCGGCGACCCAGGCGCCGATCACGCTGATGCTCGGCTACCAGCCACCCTATGACTGGGAGGCCATGCTGGGCTTTCTGCGCAGCCGGGCCATTCCCGGCCTGGAGGCCTGCGACGAGGCGAGCTACCGGCGCGCCTTTCAGGTGATGGGCCGGCCGGGCAGCGTCAGAGTCACGAACGATCCCAAGCGACGGGCGCTGCTTGCTCAGCTCGAGATCGACGGGGTGGTCTCGCTTCTGCCGATCGTGGCGCGGTTGCGCGCCCTGTTCGATCTCGACATGGCGCCGGCAAGCTGCCTGGAGACCCTCTCCGGCGACCCACATCTGGCGCCGCTTGTGGCAACCGCACCCGGACTTCGGGTGCCAGGCTGCTGGGACCCCTTCGAGCTCTTGGTGCGCGCAATTCTGGGCCAGCAGGTGACCGTCGCAGCGGCCCGGACGCTGGCAGGGCGTCTGATCGCGCGCTGCGGCGGGGCGCCTGGACAGTTTCCCGCGCCCGACGCCGTGGCAAACGCCAATCTAGATGGAATCGGCATGCCCGGCCGCCGGATCGAAACGCTGCAGACCCTGGCGAAGGCGGTGGCCGAAGGGCGGATCGATCTGGACCCGGGCAGCAATCCAGAGCGGCTTGAAGCGGACCTGCTGGCAACGCCGGGGATCGGCAAGTGGACGGTCGGCTACGTGCGCCTGCGCGCCCTGAAAGACCCGGACGCTTTCCCAAGAGCCGACATCGCCTTGCTGCGCGCAGCCCAGGGATTGGGTTTCGCCGAGACCCACCGGGAGCTGGAGCGCGCCGCCGAGCGCTGGCGCCCCTGGCGTGCCACGGCCGTGCTCCATCTCTGGCGAAGTCTGTCACAGGGGGCCTGAGATGGCGCTGGAGTTGACGCTCGCCATGCTGCCCTCGCCCATCGGCGAAATCCGTGTTTTCTTTCGCGACGAGCATCTCTACGGCGCCGATTTCGCCGCCGGCGGCTCGCCGACCGAGCAGCTGCTGCGCGCCCGGCTCGGTCGACTGACACTTGCCTCGGGCACGGCCCCGGCGCCTGTGCGCGAGGCCTTCGCCCGTTACTTCGACGGCGACCTTCCGGCGCTTAAAACGCTTCCCCTGGTCACCCAAGGCACGCCTTTTCAAGAACAGGTCTGGCGGCTACTGCGCAAGATCCCGCCGGGCCGCACGGTGAGCTACGCCGAGCTGGCGGAGACGTTGGGCAAGCCTAAGGCCCTGCGCGCGGTGGGTCTCGCCAACGGCCGCAATCCGATCTCGGTGGTGATTCCCTGCCACCGGGTGATCGGCAAGAACGGCAGCCTGACCGGCTATGGCGGCGGCCTGGAGCGCAAGGCCTGGCTGTTGGAGCACGAGCGCCAGGCTAGCCGATAATCTCGAGAATCTTGGCCGCCGCCTTCTCGCTCGGCGCCTGATCGCCGTAGCCCAATAGCTTGGCCGCGGCGGCGGCGTTGTCCAGCTGGGCCTGGCGGACCGTCGGATCGCTGAGCAACCGGCCGACCGCATCCGCCAGCTTGTCGGCGGTGCAGTTCTCCTGTAGCAGTTCTGGCTGGACCTCGCGGCCGAGCACCAGGCTGGGCATGGCCGCATGGTCGATCTTGAGCAGCCGGCGCGCAATCATGGCGCTAAGAGGGCTTACCTTGTAGGCGACCACCGAGGGCAGGCCGGAGACCGCCAGCTCCACGGTTACCGTGCCCGAGGCGGCGAGGCCCACATCGGCGGCGGCGAAGGCGGCGAACTTGCGCTCGGCGCCCTGCAGCACCTCAACCGGGACGGTCCAACGCTCGACCGCCTCGCCGACCTGGTCGGCCACTCCGCCTACCGTCGGCAGCACGACACGCAGGCCCTCGACCCGCTCAGCGAGCTGTCCCAAGGCGCCGCCGAACACCGGCAGCAGGCGGGAGACCTCGCCCCTACGGCTGCCCGGCAGGACGCAGACCAAGGGCGCGTCGGGCGCGATGCCGAGCGTTGCGCGCAGCTCGGCCGCGGCTTCCGGCCCGGCAGTGCGTTCGACCGCCGGATGGCCGACCACGGTGGTCGCCAAGCCGTGGGTCTCGAAATAGGGCGGCTCGAAGGGCAGCAGCGCCAATAGGTGGTCCAGATAGCCGGCCATCTTCTTCGCGCGCCAGGGTTTCCAGGCCCAAACCGTAGGCGCCACATAGTGGATCAGGGGAATGCCCTGGCCTTTCAGACGCTGGCTGACCTCAAGCGAGAAGGAGGGCGAATCGATGGTCACCAAGGCGGCCGGGCGGGCCGCCTGGACCGCCGCCACGGTCTCCCGGATGCGCTGGTAAATCCGCCGTATGTGGGGCAGCACCTCGACGATGCCGAGTATCGAAAGCTCGTCGATCGGAAAGAGGCTGGTTAGGCCTTGCTCGGCCATCTGCTCGCCGCCCAGGCCGGCGAAGCGCACGCGGCCGCCGGTCTGGCGTTTTAGTGCCGCCATCAGACGGGCGCCCAGCTGATCGCCCGACGGCTCGCCGGCGACCAGGAAGATCAGCGGGCCGTCACTGGGACTCAAGGGCCAAACCCACGAGGAACATGCCGGCCTCGTCGGCCGCGGCGGTGACCGCCTCGGCGTCGATCACCAGGGTTTGGCCGGCCTCGACCGCGATGCCGCGCAGGCCGGCGGCTGCCGCGCCGCGCACGGTCTGCACGCCGATCGTTGGCAGGTCCGCCCGACGCTCTTGGCCGGGCTTCTTGAGCTTGACCAACACACCGCCGGGGCCCTCCCGGCGCAAGTCACCGGCACGGGCGACCATGGCATCGGTGCCCTCGATCGCCTCGAGCGCCAGCACGATGCCCTGCTGCACGATCACGGCTTGCCCGACGTCGGCGCTGCCCAGGGCCCGGGCGACCGCCAGGCCGCGCTCGATGTCCCGCTGGGCATCCGAATCGGGCACATGGCGGCCGTAGGTCTTGGCCTGGGCCAGGAAGTGATCGAACAGCTGATCGAGACCGACCACCTCGAACCCCTCGCTCTCCAGTTCGCCGATGATCGAGCGCAAGAGCCCGTCGTCGCCGAGCGCCCGGGAGCCGACTTTGGCGATCCACTTCGCCGTGCGCCAATCGGGCCGCAGCGCGCCTAGGCTCGGCCGCTTGATCGGTCCGGCCATGACCAGGCGCCCGACGCCTGCCTCCTTCAGCCGGCGCACCCCTTCGGCGGCCGCGCCCAGTCGGATCCAGGCGTGCTCCAGTCCTTCCACGGTTTGCGGATCGGTTTGGCCCTCGAAGGCCAGCAGAAAGACCTCCTGGCCGTCCTGGCGGCAAAGCTCGGCCAGGCGTCGCGGTAGTGTCCCGGAGCCGGCCAGAATGCCGAGCTTACGCGCCATGCCGATGTTTGGGCTTGCACAAGAAGCGTTCGGAATCGACCTTGACGAAGCTGAGCACATCGCTTGCGGGACCTTCCGGCAACTGCCGCTGCTCCAGGATCTCCAGGCGCTCGACCAGGGTGCCCTGCTCGCCGAAAAGGGTGTCGTAGAGCTCGCGCAGGGCCTTGATCGCCTCGCGCGACGTGCCTCTGCGCTTCAAGCCCACCAGATTCAGCCCCTGCAATGAAGCGCGCTCGCCGTGCACCAGGCCGTAGGGAATAACGTCGTGCTCGACACCGGACATGCCGCCGATCATGGCGCCGCGACCGATGCGCACGAACTGATGGATCGCCGAAAGGCCACCGATGATGGCGCCGTCCTCGATCGTCACGTGGCCGCCCAGGGTTGCGTTGTTGGCCATGACCACCCGGTCGCCGACCTGGCAGTCGTGGGCGATGTGCACGCCGATCATCAGCAGGCAACCGGCGCCGACCCGGGTGATCATGCCGCCGCCCTTGGTGCCGATGTTGATGGTCACCTGCTCGCGGATAATGGTCTTCGCGCCAATCGTCAGGCGCGAAGGCTCGCCAGCGTACTTCAGATCCTGGGGATGAAAGCCGACCGAGGCGAAAGGAAAGATCTGCACACCTTCGCCGATATCCGTATGACCCTCGACCGCGACGTGGCCGTGCAGAACCACACCGGCCCCTAGTGTGACGTGGTCACCAACCGTGCACAGAGGGCCAATGCGGACCCCTTCGCCCAGCGCCGCCTTGGGCGATACCACTGCCGTCGGATGAATGTCGGCCATCAGTCATCCATGATCATGGCCGCAAAGTTCGCCTCGGCCACCAGGGTTCCGTCGACCCGCGCCTCGCCGCGGAACTTCCAGACATTGCCTCGGTTGCGCACCTTGGAGACGAGCACATGGAGCTGATCGCCCGGCACGACCGGCTTGCGAAAGCGCGCGTTGTCGACGGTCATGAAGTAGACCAGCTTGCCGGCGGCCGCGCCCTCCAGGGTCTCGACCACCAGGACCGCCGCGGTCTGGGCCATGGATTCTATGATCAGAACCCCCGGCATGACCGGCTGTCTGGGGAAATGGCCCTGGAAAAACCCCTCATTGATCGAGACATTCTTGACGCCGACACAGCTTTCATCGAGCCGCAAATCGATGATTCGATCGACCATGAGGAACGGATAGCGGTGCGGGATCGCTTCCATGATCTTGAGGATATCCAAGGAGTCTCGTACGGCTCCTGCCGGGCTTTCCCTATTCATTTCCCCTGCCCTGACCCTTCAATTGACGCTGCCATTGAGCAACCAGACGGAAATAATCCTTCAACGGAATTGCAGGCAACCCCCCAACGGTGACTCCAGGCGGCACATCGCGCATGACCCCGGACTTGGCGGCGACTTGCGCGCCCTTGCCGAGTGTCAAATGACCAGCTACCCCGGCCTGCGCCGCCAGAGCCACTCGATCGTCCAGCCGCGTGCTGCCGGCCACACCGCTTTGCGCCACCAGCACGCAGCCGCGACCGACCTGAACGTTGTGCCCGATCTGCACCAGATTATCAATCTTCGTGCCGGTGCGGATCAGGGTATCCGGGCCGGCCCCACGGTCGATCGTTACGTTGGCGCCGATCTCAACATCATCCTCGATCACGACCCGCCCGAGCTGCGGGACGTCGACGTAGTCCGCGCTTTCCATGCTGAAGCCGAAGCCGCGGTTGCCGATCCTGGCGCCGGCATGGATCTGACAGTTCTTGCCAATCAAACAATGGTTGAGAGTTGCCCCCGGGCCGATCCTGGAGCCGTCGCCGACGATCACGCCGGCCTCGATCACCACGTGGGCGCCGATCTCGCAGTTCTTGCCGATCTCAGCGTCGGCACCAATCACGGCATAGGGCGCGACCCGAGTGCCAGCGCCAATCACAGAGCTGTCGTCGATCACAGCGGTCGGGTGCACGCCCTCCACCCCTTGGACTCTCGGGTAAAAGGCGCCTGCGACTTGGGCGTAGGCGCGGTATGGCGTCTTGGTCAACAGCAGCGCCATGCCCTCGGGCGCTTGGGATTGGAACCTGGGATTGACGATGGCGGCGCCGGCGCGGCTCTCCTTGAAAGCGCTCAAGTAGCGCCTGTTGTCCAGAAACCCGATCTGCCCGGGGCCGGCAACGTCGAGAGGCGCGACGTCATCGATGGTCAGCTCAGGGTCGCTGCCGGCCGACAGCTCCGCTTCGGCGATCTCGGCCAACTGCCCCAGCTTGAAGGGCCCGGCTACCTTAAAGAACCGAGGATCGGCCATGGTCGGCGAGGATCAGTTCTGGACCGCTGGAAGCGTGACCCTGGGAAGACGCTCGTTGAGCTTCTTTAGGGCTTCCCCGGTGTGCTCCAACTCCGGCTTGACCAGCACCACGGAGCTCTTTTCGATCAACAAATAGAGCTTCTTCTGCTCGGAGATCTCTCGGGAGACTTCGATCAAGGCCGCGCGCACCTGTTTCATGCCCTCTGCGAAAGCCTTGTCGAGCCTGTCTTTTCGGGCCCTCACCTCGCTCTGCAGGGCGGACACCTGGGTCTCCAGGTCCTTGCGGCGCTTGTTGAAGGCGTCGGCCGAGAGGATCGCCCGCTGGCGTGCGAGCTCCTGGTCGGCATCCCGCAGGACCTTTTCCTTTTCTCTTAGCTCCCTTTGAAACTTATCGCGCTGCTGATCGATCTGCTGCTGCAAGGACTTCACGGCCGTGGCCTCGCGGTAGATCCTTTGGGCGTCGATGATTCCGATACCTTGGGCCTCCTGGCCGTGCGCCAACAGGGGGCACAACAGTAGCCCGGCGATCAGCCCGAAAGCGCCGGCCAGCGCCCGGCTACGTGCCGTTAACCATCTCATCGTCGTCAAAACCGCGTGCCGAAGCTGAAGCTCAAGATTTCCTCCTTGTCGAAGTCCTCTTTCACGACCGGAAAGCCGAGATCGACGATAACAGGTCCAAAGGGCGAAACCCAGGAAAAGCCTGCGCCAATAACCAGACGCGGCGAGGAGGAATCCTCGACAATGACGCTTGCGGGTACGTCGTCGATATCCCAAGCCGCACCGATATCGGAGAACAGGCGGCCGCGGATCTGGAACTCGTCGGGCAGACCGACCGGAAAGCTGACCTCGACGGTGCCGGTGTAGAAGTTTTTGCCGCCTAAGGCGTCGTCGGTCACCGCGTCGCGCGGCGAAACGCCGGCAAACTCGAAGCCGCGTAGCTGATCCTGGCCGAGGAAGAAACGGTCGCTGACCAGGGTGTCCTCGCCGATGCCGAAAATGTTGCCAACCTCGCCGCGCAGGCCCGCGGTTACATCGCCGAAGATTGTGTAGTAGTAGCCGCCACCGATCGTGTTTCGCAGATAGGTGACGTCACCGCCCAGGCCGGCAAATTCGTTGAGCGTCGAGAGAATGAAACCGCTGCGCGGATCGAACCGGGAATCGCGCGTGTCGTAGAACAGCTCATGGCTGATTACGGACTCGAGCCGCTTGCCCTGATCGAGCTGAACCACCAGGGACGCGTCATCGTCGACGTTGTCAATGTCGACCTCCTCAAGGGTGTAGCGCCAAACTTGGCGAATGTTTTCAGTCAAGTCATAGCCTGCTCTCAAGGAGCCGCCCAAGCGGCGCTCATCAAAAGAGCTCTCGTCCTGCTCGTTCGTGGTCCAAAAGAGATCGACACCGGCCGAAAGGTTGCGGTCCAGGAAGTAAGGCTCGGTAAAGCTCAGCTCGAGCTCTGAGAGATCGCCGCCGAGGGTGAAGCTCAAAAGCAGGTCCTGGCCACGACCCAAGAGGTTGCGTTCGCGAATGCCAACGTTGCCCAAGGGCCCGGAGTTGGTGGAGAAGCCGGCGCCGAAGGTAAGGCTGCCGGTGGATTGTTCTTGGACATCAACGGTGACAATGGTCTTGTCCGGCTCAGTGCCCGGCTCGTTGGTGATCTCGACCGAGCTGAAGAAGCCCAGGTCGTTGATGCGCGTGCGGGTGCGCCTGATCTTGGCGCTGTTGAAGGCATCGCCCTCGACGAAACGGAACTCCCGGCGGATCACCTTGTCGATGGTCCTGACATTGCCCTGAATGTCGATGCGCTCGACATAGACCTTGGGACCTTCGTTGATTTCGTAGACCAGATTGATCGTGAGATTCTCCCGATCGCGATCGGTGTTGGGACGAATGTCCACGAAGGCGTAACCAAGATTGTTAAGGCGCTCGGTCAGATTAGCGACCGACTCCTCAACCGCCGAAGCGTCGTACCACTCGCCCTCCTCGGTCAGCAGGTCCTCGCGCAGCACCTCCGGATCCAGATCCTTCAGGGTGGTGTTCAGGTCGATCGTCCCGAACTTGTAGCGCTCGCCCTCCTCCACCGTGAAGGTGATGATGAAGCCTTCCTTATCGGGGGTCAGTTCGGCCACGGCCGAGATAACCAGGAAATCCGCATAGCCCTCGCTCAAGTAAAAGCGTCTGAGAAGCTCCCGGTCGAAGGTGAGGCGGTCGGGATCATAGCTGTCGGTCGAGGTGAAGAACTTCCAGAAGGCCGACTCGGAGGTCGCGATCTCGTCGCGCAGCCGCCCGTCGGAGAACTCTCGATTGCCGATAAAGTTGATCGACTTGATCTTGGTGGTCGGCCCCTCGCTGATCTCGAACACCAGGTCGACGCGATTCTGTGGCAGCTGAATGACCTTGGGCTCGATTGTCGCGCCGAACCGGCCCTGGCGCTGATAGAGGTTGATCAGCCGCTGAACGTCGTTTTGGGCTTTGGTCTGGGTAAAGACGATACGCGGCTTCAGCTCGATCTCGGTCTCCAGGACCTCGTCGTCGATCTTGTCGTTCCCCTCGAAGGCGATGCGGTTGATGATCGGGTTCTCGACGACCGACACGATCAGGGTGCTGCCCTCGCGCTGCAAGGTCACGTCCGAGAACAGCTGGGTCGCAAAAAGGTTCTTCAGGGCATCGTTCAGCTTGAGCGGATCGAAGGGATCGCCCGGGTCGATCTGCATGTAGGACTGCACCGTCGCCGGCTCGATGCGCTGGGTCCCTTCGACGCGGATCTCCTCGATCGTCCCGCCCGACAGGATCGACTGGGCGGTCTGAGTCTGGGCCGCGGCGAAGGGCACATGCAGCATCAGCCACACGACCAGAAGGACCGCCGTTCTTGTTGCCCCAATCACCGCCCGTTTGCCCCCCAAGACGTTTAGGTCATCAGGTTACCAAGTCTCGGAGGAAGTCGAAAATCTTTACGTGATGAACAATATCGTTCCAGGTCGCGAACACCATCAGGCCCAAGACCAACGCCAAACCAATTCGAAGACCATATTCCTGTGCTCTCATGCCGAGCGGCTTCCCTCGCACGGCCTCGATTGCATAAAACAAGAGGTGTCCCCCGTCGAGCATCGGAATGGGAAAGAGGTTGATCAGGCCCAAGTTTATCGACAGCACGGCGATGAACCAGATCACCGGAACCATGCCTGTCTCGGCAACTTGACCCGACATCTTGGCGATTCGCAAGGGGCCGCCCAGCTCGGCCGCGCTGCGGCTTCCGGTGATGATCTGGCCGACCGCCTTTAGGGTGGTCATGGTGATCGACCAGGTCTCCTCGGTGGCCCAATAGAGCGCCGATAAGGGGTTGCGCTTGATGTAGTCCACGCCGCTGCGGCTGATGCCCAGGCGGCCGATGCGGTTGACGTTGCCGAAGTTGTCGGTTTCCTCGACCACCGAGGGCGTCACCTGCAGTTCGACCGGCAGGCCGTCGCGCTCGACCAAGACCTCAAGCGGCTCGCCCGGCGAGAGAGATACGATGCGCTGTAGGTCCTCGAAGCTGTCGATCCCCCAGGCATTGATCTCAAGGATCTTGTCGTTCGGCTGAAAGCCCGCTTCGGCGGCGGCGCTGTCTGGCACCACCTGGCCGACCACGGCTGGCGTGAATGGCTGGCCCACAAAGGTAAAGAGCCCGGCCAGAACGACAATCGCGAAGAGGAAGTTGGCCAAGGGCCCACCGGCGACGATCCAGGCGCGCTGGCCCAGTCGTTTGTAGGGAAAGGCCTGGGCCTTCTCCTCGTCGCTCAATTCGGATATGGAGCCGTCGGCCCGCGCGCTAGCGGCGTCGGCGTCGCCGTACATCTTCACGTAGCCGCCCAAGGGGATCAGGCTGAACTTCCAGCGGGTTCGCGCCCGGTCGGTCCAGCCGAAGATCTCGGGCCCGAAGCCGATCGAGAAGACCTCGACCCGCACCCCGTTGCGCCGCGCGATCAGATAGTGGCCAAGCTCATGAACAAAGACCAGAACCGTCAAAATGACGAGAAACGGCACGCCAAAGCCAAACCATCCACTCGGTATTTCCATCTCGTATCGTCCCGTGCCGTCGTCCGTTAACCGGTTCGTTATTCTAAGGTCTACCAGATGGCCCTCAAGCCAGTCTTAAGGCAAAGAACCTTTGGTCACAATCTCTTTAGGCCTCAGCCGGCCGCCGTCAGGCTCTCCGTCACACTGGCTTTATCTAGGCTATGCAAGGACTTGAGGGCAATTCTCGCGACTATCTCGCCCCGTTGAGAGCGCCGCTTGCCCGGGCCCTTGCCGTCAGGTCGATCTCGTGAACCTGCTCCAAGGACTCGAGATTCTCTATTTGGTAGTCGTTGAGCACCCTTTCAACGACCTCTGATATGGCACAGAAGCCGATTTCCCCGTCGAGAAAGGCCTGTACCGCGACCTCGTTGGCGGCGTTCAGGACGGTTGGCGCACAGCCGCCGGCGCTGAGGGCCTCGCGCGCCAGTCTCAAGGCCGGAAAGCGCGCCGGATCGGGCGGCTCGAAGGTCAGGGTATGGTTGGTCGCGAAGTCCAATCGATCGACCGGCGCATGCATCCGGTCTGGCCAGGCCAGGGTGTAGGCGATCGGGGTGCGCATGTCCGGTTGGCCGAGCTGGGCCAGGACGGAGCCGTCCACGTAGGCCACCATGGAGTGGATAACCGACTGGGGATGAACCAGAATCTCGATCTGTTCCTGAGGCAGGCCAAAGAGATGCACCGCCTCGATCAGCTCCAGTCCCTTGTTCATCATGGTCGCTGAATCGACCGAGATCTTGGCGCCCATGTCCCAGTTCGGGTGGGCCACCGCCTGAGCCGGCGTGGCGCGCGCCATGTCCTCGATCTTCCAGTCTCTGAATGGTCCACCCGAGGCGGTCAGGATGATCCGCTCGACGCTGTCCCGGCGGCCCGGCTCAAGCACCTGAAAGATCGCGTTGTGCTCGGAATCGACCGGCAGCAAGGTCGCCCCGTGCGCGGCGATCTCCGAGACCATGAGCTGACCGGCGCATACCAGGGTTTCCTTGTTGGCAAGCGCAATGGCCGCGCCGCGCCGCACCGCGGTCAAGGTCGGCGCTAGGCCGGCCGCGCCGACGATGGCCGCCATGACCCAGTCGGCCGGCCGCGCGGCCGCCTCGTCGAGCGCCTCCTGACCGGCCGCGACCTCGATATCCAAGCCCGCCAGGGCCTCCTTAAGCTCCCGGTAACAGCTCTCGTCGGCGACCACCGCCAGCTTCGGGCGCAGGCGGCGCGCCTGATCGGCCAGCACCTCGACGTTTGTGTGGGCGGTCAGCGCCTCGATTTCGTAGGCCGGCAGATCGCGCTCGATCAGGTCGATCGTGTTGCAGCCAACCGAGCCGCTGGAGCCCAAGATGGTGATCCGCCGGGGCGCCGCGACCGCGCAAGGCTGGGTACGCGCTAGAGCCATGAGGATCCCCCTGTCCGATCGAGCCACACCACAGCGGCCAGCACGACGCTCGCCAGGAGAAGACTGTCGACACGGTCCAAGATGCCGCCGTGCCCCGGAATCAAGCTCCCGGAGTCCTTCGCGCCGAAGCGGCGCTTGACCATCGATTCCAACAGATCACCTCCCTGGGCAACCAGCGCCAGGGCGCCGGACAGAAGGCCTAGCTTAACCGGCCCGCCCGAGTCTTGAAATAGCGCAAGCACCACACCCAGCAAGGCGGCGGCCAGCAGCCCTCCGAACAGGCCGGCCCAGGTCTTGCCCGGGCTGATCTTGGGCGCCAGCTTGGGCCCGCCGATCAGCCGTCCGGCGGCATAGGCGCCGGTATCGGCGATCCAGATCACCAGGATCAGCCAGAAGATCAGCTCCCGCCCCTCGCCCGGCAGGCGGCGTAGCCAAATGAAGCCGATGCAGGCGAGCGAGATATAGACGATCGCAAGCCCATACCACGGGGCCGGCCCCTCCGCGCCGCGCCAGGCCACAACCAGCGTCACCACGAGCCCGGCCAGGAGGATCCACGGCACCAGGTCGTAGTGGCCAAGCGCAGCGGCGATCACCGGAAGCGCCGTGGCGGCCACGGTCAGCCGCCCGGCGGGCCCGACGCGGCCCTGGCCGCACAACCC
>JBCCGG010000042.1:0-53233 GCA_039029395.1 Pseudomonadota bacterium
CAGCGATGGGCGCAGACGAGATCGCCATCGAGGACGAGAACCGCATTATGGTTTTGACGGAGGGAGGGATCCCAGAGGCATCCGAGGAGCAGCTAACCCACAACCTGACCTCGACCGGCGAGCCGGCCAAGGATCTGATCCGCGCGGACATGATCTTCTACGAGACGGGCGGTGGCGGTGCGGTCTTTTCGGTCGGCTCGATCACCTTCTGCGGCGCCCTGCCCTGGAACGGCTGCGACAACAACATCTCCCGGCTGCTCGGCAACGTGATCCGGCGCTTTATGGACCCGGACCCGGACTTCGGCTCCGGATAGGGCCGTGGCCGACACCGGGGAGCGGATCGTCGGCGTGCTCGGCGGCATGGGCCCCTTGGCCGGGGCCTGGTTCATGCAGCGCCTGGTCGTGCTCACCCCACCGCGCGAGGAACGCGCCCATGTGCCGGCGATCCTGATCAACGACCCCCGGGTGCCGGACAGGGTCGCGCCGCTTCTGGAAGGCCGGGGCGAGAACCCTTTGCCGGCCATGGTTCAGGGTGTGCGACGGCTCGAGGCGGCCGGCGCCGGCCTCGTCGCGATCCCCTGCAACACGGCCCACGGCTGGCACGCCGAGATCGCCGCCGCCACGTCCTTGCCGGTGCTCAACATGGTGGAGATCGCCGCCCAGGCACCGCTCGAGAGCCCGGTTGGCCTGCTCGCGACCCGGGGGACGATCCAGGCGGGCTTCTACCAAAGCGCCTTGGCGGCCCGTGGGTTGAGGGTTCTGCTGGCGCCGGAGCAGATCAACGACGACCACGTCTTGCCGGCGATCGCCGCGGTCAAGGTGGGCGACATGGCAACCGCTCAAGAGGAGTCCCGCGCGGCCGAACGGGCGCTAAAGGCCCAGGGCGCCCGCTCGATCCTGCTGGCCTGCAGCGAGCTCTCGGTCTGCTGGCCCGAGGATCTGCGCGCCGGCACGCTCGATGCCTGCGACGCGCTCGCCCGGGCCGCTTTGCGCTGGGCCGGGGTCGAGGCCTAAGCAATTGCCCCGCGATAGATCACGGGCTAGGCTAACTCGCCGCTCTAGGCACCAAGGTCCCTCAATTCATAACAAACGGCAATTTCGGGGACCCCACACTTTGGGAGGATTGAACATGCGCCTAATGAAACTGTCGGGACAGCTATCCGCCGCTGTGCTCGCCCTAGGGGTCGCCACAGCCCAGCCGGCCTGGGCCGACGGCGGCACCATGGTGATGCTGGTCCAGCCGGAACCGCCGAGCCTGGCCTCCTATCTCTCGACCTCCGGTCCGATCGGCATGGTCACCTCGAAGGTCTTCGACGGCCTGCTCGAGTACGACCTGGATCTGCAGCCCCAGCCGAGCCTGGCCGAGTCCTGGGATGTCACGGATGACGGCCTGACCATGACCTTCAAGCTGCGCGAGGGCGTGAAATTCCACGACGGCCAGCCCTTGACCTCGGAGGACGTTGCCTTCTCGATCATGGACGTCGCCAAGGTGACCCACCCGCGCGGGCCCAACACCTTCCGCTCGGTGACCGAGATCGAGACGCCGGACGACAACACGGTGATCCTCAAGCTCGAGAAACCGGCGCCTTACATGATGATGGCCTTCTCGGGTTACGAGACGCCGATCCTGCCCAAGCACATCTACGGCGAGGGCGATCTGCGCGCCCATCCCAACGCCAACAAGCCGATCGGCTCCGGGCCCTTCAAGTTCGCCGAATGGCGCAAGGGCACCCTGATCCGACTGGACAAGAACGAGGACTATTGGAAAGAGGGCCAGCCCCACCTGGACCGCATCGTCGCCCGCTTCATCCCGGACGCCTCGACCCGCACCGCGGCGCTCGAGAAGGGCGAGGCGCACTTCGCGGCGCTTGGTGCGGTGCCCTTCAACGACGCCAAGAAGCTGGCCGCCAACGACGAGCTCATGGTCACCACAAAGGGCCACGAGCTGATCTCGCCGGTCGCGGAAATCCTGCTCAACACCCGGCGCGCGCCGCTGAACGACGTGGCGGTGCGCCAGGCGATCGCCTATGCCATCGACCGCAACTTCGTGATCGACAACATCTGGTTTGGCTACGGCAAGCCGGCGACCGGGCCGATGAGCTCGAACTTCGCGCCCTCGGGCCTCTACAGCGGCGACGTGAAGGTCTACCAGGTGCCCGACGGGGTCGAGATCGCCAACAAGCTGCTCGACGAGGCCGGCTACAAAAAGGACGCCGACGGCGTGCGCTTCGAGCTGACCCACGACTCGCTGCCCTATAGCCAGGAGTGGACCCGCTTCGGCGAGTACATCGCCCAGGCGCTCGGCAAGATCGGCATCAAGGTCAACATCCGCCAGGAGGATGTGCCGCGCTGGTTGAAGCGGACCTATACCGACAACGACTTCGATACCACCGGCAACTATCTCTATAACCTGTCGGACCCGGTGGTCGGCGTGCACCGGGCGATCAGCAAGGACGCGATCGTGCCGGGCCGGGTGTTCTCCAACGGCTCGGGCTGGTCGGATCCCAAGGTCGACGAGCTCTTCGCCGCGGCGACCGTCGAGCCCGATGCCAAGAAGCGGGGCGAGTACTACGCCGAGGCGCTCAAGATCGCGGCCGATAACGTGCCGATCATCTGGACTCACGAGATGAACTTCCCGACGGTGATCAACAAGAAGTTCACCGACGTCATCGTGAGCCCCTTGGGGGTCTATTCGAACTTCGACCAGGCCAAGCAGCAATAGGCCCGGCCGACCTTTGTGCAGGCCCGGGCGGCGGCCGCCGCCCGGGCAGCTTTCTCCACCATGTGATCTGACATGCAAGGCAGCGCCCTTCTCCGCTACATCCTTCGGCGAGTGCTGCAGGCGATCCCGGTGATTCTGGGGGTCGTCATTCTCTGTTTCCTCATGCTGCAGCTGGCGCCGGGCGACCTGGCGACCGTGCTGGCCGGCGAGTCGGGCGGCGCCTCTGCCGGCTACATCGAGGAGCTGCGCAAGCGCTTCGGCCTGGATCAGCCGATCACCACCCAGCTCTGGCTCTATCTCAAGAGCATCGTGGTTGGCGATTTGGGCTACTCCTTCCGACACGCCATGCCGGTCACCGACCTGCTGCTCGAGCGCCTGTGGCCGACCCTGCTGCTGATGGGCGCGACCCTGGTGCTGTCGCTTGGCCTGGGCGTCCTCGGCGGGCTCTTCGCCGCCCTGTGGGTGCGCACCTGGCGCGACCACCTGATCTCGATCGCGGCGATCATCGCCTATGCCACGCCGCTCTTCTGGGTCGGCCTGATGCTGATCCTGGTGTTCTCCATCGGGCTCGACTGGTTCCCGACTTCCGGCATGGAGGACGTGGTGCAGTTCTACGAGGGCTGGGACCGGGTACTCGACATCGCCCACCACCTGGTGCTGCCGACCATCACCCTGTCGCTGTTTTATCTCGCGCTCTATGCCCGCCTGATGCGCGCCACCATGCTCGAGCAGCGCGGCCTGGATTACGTCACCACGGCGCGTGCCAAGGGTCTGACCGAGCGCCAGATCACCTTCCGCCACGTGCTGCGCAACGCGCTCCTGCCGGTGGTCACGGTGGCCGGCGTGCAGGTCGGCGGGCTGCTCGGCGGCTCGGTCGTGGTCGAGAGCGTCTTTGCCTGGCCGGGCCTGGGCCAGCTCGCCTTCGAGGCCCTGTTCTCGCGGGACTACAACCTGCTTTTGGGCATCTTCTTCCTCTCGGCCTGCCTGGTGGTGGCCGTCAACCTCTTGGTCGATGTCCTTTACGTCTTCCTGGACCCGCGCATCAGGCACGGCTCATGAAGACCTTCTGGCAGCGCTTTCTGGGCAACCCCCGGGTCATGATCTGCCTGTTGTGGCTGCTCTTCGTCGTGGTGATCGCGGTCGTGGCGCCGGCGATCTCGCCGGGCGATCCCTTCTCGATCGTCGGCCAGCCCTTCCTGCCGCCCTTTGGCGAGTACCTCTTCGGCACGGATTCCCTCGGCCGCAGCATGCTGGCCGGCCTGGTGCACGGGGCACGCACGACCCTGCTGATCGCGCTGATCGCGACCATCAGCGCGGTCGCGGTTGGCGCCTTGATCGGCGCGGTCGCGGGATACTACGGCGGCTTCGTCGATGACGTCCTCATGCGCATGACCGAGTTCTTCCAGACCATCCCGGCCTTCGTCTTCGCGATCGTGCTGGTCGCGATCCTGACGCCCTCGGCGCAGAGCCTTGTGATCGCGATCGCCGTGGTCAGCTGGCCGCCGATCGCCCGGGTGGTGCGCGGCGAGGTCCTGACCGTCAAGGCCCGGGAGTTCGTCCAGGCCGCGGTCATCGCCGGCGAGCGGGACAGCAAGATCCTGTTCCGGGAGATCATCCCCAACACCCTGTCGCCGCTGATCGTGACCGGCTCGCTTTTGGTGGCGACCGCGATCCTGACCGAATCGGCGCTCGCCTTCCTGGGCCTGGGCGCGCCCAACCTGATGAGCTGGGGCTTCATGGTCGGCGCCGGGCGCTCCTTCCTGCGCGATGCCTGGTGGCTGGTGACCATCCCCGGCGTCGCAATCCTGATTACCGTGCTCTGCATCAACCTGGTGGGCGAGGGCCTCAACGACGCCCTGAACCCGAGGCTGCACGACCTATGAGCGGCCCGGTCCTCTCGATTGAGAACCTGACGGTCGCCCTGCCGGCCTGGTCGGACCGGCCCCACGCGGTCGAGCAGGTCTCGCTCGAGATCCGCGCCAACGAGATCCTCTGCGTGGTCGGCGAGTCCGGCTCCGGCAAATCGGTCATGTCCAAGGCCATCCTGCGCTTGCTGCCCGAGCCCCATGTGCGGGTCACCGAAGGCCGCATCCTCTTCGACCAGCAGGATATCCTGTCGCTCAGCGAGGACCAGGTGCGCGCCTTGCGCGGCGGGCGCATCTCGATGATCTTTCAGGAGCCCATGACCGCGCTCAACCCGCTGATGCCGGTCGGCCGCCAGATCGACGAGATCCTCGAGGTGCACAGCGACATGACGCCGGCCGCGCGGCGCCAGCGGGTCGTCGAGCTGTTCGACGACGTGCGCCTGCCCGAGCCCGAGCGGCTCTTAACCAGCTATCCCCACGAGCTCTCCGGCGGCCAGCGCCAGCGGGTCATGATCGCCATGGCGCTCGCCCTGGAGCCGGCGCTGATCATCGCCGACGAGCCGACCACCGCGCTCGACGTGACGACGCAAGCGCAGATCCTGGCGCTCATGAAGGACATCCAGCAGCGCCACGGCACCTCGATCCTCTTCATTACCCACGACTTCGGGGTGGTTGCCGAGATCGCCGACCGTGTCGCGGTCATGCGCTTTGGCAAGCTGGTCGAGGAGGGCACGGCCGAGGAGGTGCTGAGCCGGCCCCAGGCGGACTACACCAAGGATCTGATCGCCGCCGTGCCGAGCCTGGTGCCGCGCGACCGGGAAAGCGAAGAAGCCCAGGACCAGCCGGTGCTCGTCGTGCGCAACCTGGTCAAGACCTACGGCGGGCGTGGCGGCCTGTTCGGCAAGGTGGGTCGCACGGTCAAGGCGGTCGCCGACGTCAGCCTGGCGGTCGAGAACGGCCAGTCGGTCGCGGTGGTCGGCGAATCCGGCTCGGGCAAGTCGACCCTGGCGCGCTGCATCGTCGGCCTGGAAGTGCCGGAGGCGGGCGACGTGATGCTCAAGGGCGAGAACATCGCGCGCCTGTCGCGCCGGGCCCTGCAGCCCTACCGCAAGGTGGTGCAGATGGTCTTCCAGGACCCCTTCGCCTCGCTCAACCCGCGCCGCAAGGTGGGCGACATCATTGCGCTCGGCCCCACGATCCACGGCACCTCGCGGGAAGCCGCCTGGGATCAGGCGCGCGAGCTGCTCGGCCTGGTCGGGCTCGACCCGCGGGCCGCCGAGCGCTATCCCCACGAGTTCTCCGGCGGCCAGCGCCAGCGCATCGGCATCGCCCGGGCGCTCGCCATCAAGCCCCAACTGATCATCGCCGACGAGCCGGTCTCGGCGCTCGACGTCTCGGTCCAGAAGCAGGTGCTCGACCTGCTCGACGAGCTGCGCCGCACGCTCTCGCTCTCCATGCTGTTCATCACCCACGACCTACGCGTAGCCGCCCACGTCTGCGAGCAGATCGTGGTCATGCGCAACGGCGAGCTGGTCGAACAGGGCTCCACCGCGGAGATTTTCTCCAACCCGCAGCATGACTACACCAAGGCGCTGCTCGACAGCGTGCCGGGGCGGGACTGGCGGCACTGAGGAAGGCGTCGGGGCCAGGCGCGGCAAACGGCGCTCAACCGGAATGGCTATCGCCAGCTCGAGCTCTGCCATCTTGTATTGCTAGCAGGAATGCTGGAGGATCGAAGTTATCTCGTTCACCTGAGGACGTCGGAATCGTTGCATGACTGATGCCACTTCGGACCTAGAGGTCTACAAGCGTCAAGGCTATGGCGGCAAAAGCGGGTTCGGCGACAGGCCCGCGGTGATTGTCGTGGACTTCGTCAATGGCTTTGCCGATCCCAATCAGTTCGGTGGCGGCAACATTGGCGAGGCGATCGACAACACCGCCAAGCTGCTGTCGACCGCAAGAGATGCGGGTGTGCCAATAGCCTATACACGTGTCGTCTATGCAGACGATGGCGCAGACTCAAGCGTGTTTTGTTTGAAGTCCCCCAATCTGGCAAAACTCACTGAGGATGCACCTGGCAGTCAGATCGTCGATGCACTTTCGCCCGCACCTTGCGACTACATCGTTCGCAAGATTCAGCCATCTGCCTTCTTTGGAACCAACCTCTCCGCTTGGCTCATAGGCAAAGGAATCGACACCGTGATTGTCACCGGCTGCACCACGTCCGGATGCGTCCGCGCCACCGTGGTGGACGCTATGAGCTTCAACTTCAGAACAATCGTCGTGACCGATTGCATCGGAGATCGCGCGCTTGCGCCACACCGCGCCAACCTCTTCGATATGGAACAGAAGTACGCCGACCTGATGACCCGCGATGAGATCACGGATATGTTTTCCAGGTCTCCAAGCTAGCCACGGCTATGCCGCCACTTAGACCACGTCTCGCACTTCTTTGGGTTGCGTTGATCGGCTTAGCGATTTTTTCGTTGTGAACTGATTCAGCGCGAACCTGAGCAACGACGAGCTGGTCGAGCAAGGCTCGACCGCGGAGATTTTCTCCAATCCCCAGCATGAATATACCAAGGCGCTGCTCGACAGCGTGCCGGAGCGGGACTGGCGACATCAGAGGAGGTGGTATAGGGCAGCGTTCAGAGCCAACAAGCGCCGCGATCAGGCAGAGCGGCTCCAGCCGGGTTCAGATCGACTCTTCGTATGCCCACTGCCTGATCAATTGACTTACACTATGCCAGTTCGTCGTCTTGCAGGTGACCAAACAGACGAGGTTGTGCTCGTCGTGGTCAGCCGACTCTTGCAGCCCATTCACCAAACTGTTCGCTAGAGTTTCGCTGCCCTCGGATCGGCAGGCGGGTAGCAAGGCCGGCAGGCTCTGTTCGACAGTTGTCACGTCGTGCTTCAGGCAGCCGCACCCAATCGCCCAACCAAGGGACTCAGCCTTTTTCTGGCAAACCGTTTCGCCGGCATAACCACGCAACGGCAAAAAGCAGATCACGCTCATCAGGACAAGGGAGCCGAGCCCTATCGCCCAGCGCTCATCTCGCCTTCGCATGTCGCTCCAACTCCTTCTCTTGTGCGATCATGGGGTCCCGCTCGCCAGCGCTTGGCGACTTGTCGGGCTCGATCAGAAGATATCGGCACTTCGCCATGACCACGGCGCCGCGCGCCGAACCGAGTTTCGTCTCTCGAGTTACGGAGGCGATTTCGGCCTGGCAGACATCCATTGAGGAGAACCGCAAGTGATCGCTTGGAAGGTCTTCGCACAGCAGCAGGCTCTGAGAGCAGCGGACGAGATAGAGCACCACCTGAATTCCATTCATCGACTTTCTCCAATGCCGGAACTCGGCTGAGTGGGGACGGAGTCCCCACAACAATTCGCGTCGACGCTGGTACCGGTTTAAGTTTCCGGCAAATAAAAAGGTTGAGATCGAGAGTTAAAACTCTCTGTTTTCGGAGGTCTTACGCCAAAACCGTTTGTTTTTTCATGTCACGATTCCTTCATTATATAAAACTAGTATATTTCACATGTTTTTATTTGAGATGAGCTTGATGTGAAAGTAAATGGCCCACGCCCTGCATCAAAGTGCCACTTTGGAGGAAATCGAAGGGACCAGTTCACAGATTGAAAATGGCTGACGCCAAGGTCTTTGTCGCGGGATCGATCCGCTGGTCCGGGACGGCGGCGAAGCCCAGGAAGAGCGCGTTCGGTGCCGTTCCGGCGAGAGAGTAGATCCCAAGCGGCCGGGCATGAAGGCCATGGGCCGCCGCCGCCGCGCTGGCCGCCGCCTCCGGCACCTCATCTGGAAGATTGAGCACCAATTGCATGCCACCCGGCGGACGCTCCACTGGGATCCGGTTTCCCACGTGCCGTTTGAGTGAGTCGACGAAACTGGCCTGCCGGCGCTTATAGACCTGCCGCATGCGCCGGATATGGGTAAAGAAATGGCCGTCATTGATGAATTCGGCGAGCGCCGCCTGGATATGGAGGGGCGGCTCCTGGCCGCCGTTGTAAACTGCTTCACCAAACACCGGGATGAGAGGTCTTGGCACCACGACGTAGGCCGTGCGTAGGGTCGGGAACAGGACCTTTGCGAAGGTACCGATATAGATAACGCGGTGGCCTCCATCCAAGCCTTGCAAGGTGGCAAGTGGCCGACTGTCGAAGCGAAACTCGCTATCGTAATCGTCCTCGACGATCCAAGCGTTCCGCCGATCGGCCCACTCTATGAGTTGCTGGCGGCGAGGCGCCGAAAGACTGACCCCCATGGGGTACTGGTGAGAAGGGGTCACGAAAGCCATCCGCGCCGCCGGATCGATTTCTTCTGCTTGCTGAATGCATAGACCGTCTTTATCGACAGGCACGGGGGATATGCGCAAGTCCGCGGCCCGAAACACGTCCTTTGCGGAGACGTAGCCCGGGTCCTCCATGAGGCACGATGTACCGGGGTCAAGGAGCAAGCGGCACACAAGATCGAGCCCCGCCCGCGCCGAGCTGACCACGAAGACCTGATCCGCTTCGCAGGTCACCATGCGCGACGTGCGCAAATAGGAGGCCAAGGCTTCGCGCAAGGGGCCATAGCCGCCCACATGGGCATGGCTGCTGGCCATCTCGGACCGGACCCGTTGAGCTTGCAAGGTCAGCAGCCGAACCCACTTCTTGACTGGAAACTGGTCGAAGGCAGGCACGCCGGGGGTGAAGGCCACCGCCTCTGGAAAATGGGGCCACTCTTCGAGTGCGCGCTGAATCTCGATGCCACGCTTGGAAAGCGAAGGCGTTGCATTGACATCGATCTGCCTCGATTGCCTCGAGTCGCCATCGCTGGTCGGAGACAGATCGGCGACCGAGGTCGCAGAGCCTTCCGCTGTCTCAAGGTAGCCCTCGGCGATCAGCTGATCGTAAGCGTTGACGATTGTATTCCGAGAAACCTTGAGCTCTCGCGCGAGCATACGGGACGATGGCAGGAGACTCCCGGTTGGCAAGCGGCCGTTCAACATCGCCGCGCGAAGCTGATCATAGAGCTGCCGATAAAGCGGCAGGGCAGCGGCTTCGTCGAGCGTCAGCCAGTCGAGCAGGAGGCGGGCTTTGGGCATGATCAAGCTCCCGAGAAACCAGGTGCTAGTCCTCACAATTAAGAACTAATTCCGCCAACAAGGCCACAGCTTTGTGGTGACACCCTCCGGGCAGGGGGTTGCCCGTCTGGATCTCGCGCCCCGCCACAGCTAGTCTCTCGATCGGAGGACGAAAGCCTGCCGCGGATGAAGCCGACCATTGATCCCCGGCGAGCGTTGACCAATCGGCGCGCTTGCGCGCCGTTTCTTTTTTTTGCGCCAGGTAACGAAGGCATCCCATGGCAAACGCCGCGCCTGATCTTCGACACACCATGATCGGCGGGTCCGTCGGCAATGTGCTGGAGTGGTACGACTTCGCCGTTTACGCCTACATGGCGCCGGTGATGGCGAAGCTGTTCTTCCCGAGCGACGACGCCTTCGCCTCCCTGATCGCGACTTTCGGCGCCTTCGCGGCCGGATATGTCTTCCGGCCGATCGGCGGGATCCTGTTCGGCCACGTGGGCGACAAGATCGGGCGCCGGCGCATGCTGGTGCTCTCCGTGCTCATGATGGGCCTGGCGACGACCGCCATCGGCCTGCTGCCGACCGACGCCCAATTGGGCTGGGGCGCGGCCGCCTTGCTGGTGACCTTTAGGATCGTTCAAGGCCTGTCCGTCGGCGGCGAGTACGGCGGCGCGCTCACCTTCATGGCCGAACATGCGCCGCCCGATCGCCGCGGCGTCTACACCAGCGTCCTGATCGCCGGCACCAGCGTGGGGTTTCTCTTCGGCGCGGGCGCGGCGGCGTTCATCTCGCAGCTGTTCGATCAGGCGGCACTTCAGGCCTGGGCCTGGCGCGTGCCGTTTCTGTTTGGCGGCGTCTTGGCTCTGGTCGCCCTGCTGTCCCGCCGGGGCCTGCACGAGCCGCCCATACCGGAGGGCACCGCGCCGCTTAAGGGCGTCCCGATCGTCGTCACCCTGCGCGACCATTGGCGCGAGGTGCTCAAGGTCGGCGGCCTCTATTTAGCACCCAACGCCGGATGTTACCTGGTGGTGGTCTATGTGGTGTCTTATCTGACGGACATCGTCCATATGCCGCTCGCCGAGGCGATGGACATCAACATCGCCGCCATTTTCGTCATGGCGACCACGCCGGTCGCCTTCGCGTTTCTGGGCGAGCGCATCGGCCGCAAGCCTATGGCGATTATTGGCATACTGGGGATCATCGTCTGCACCTATCCGCTTTTCCTGTTGCTCGATCACAACGCCTTCTGGCCGGTGTTCCTGGCGCAAGTGGGGTTCGCGCTGATCTTCAGCTGGATCTTCGGCGTGAACCCAGCGCTCCAGGCCGAGTCGGCGCCACGCCACGTGCGCGCCACGGTCCTGACCCTAGGGATCAACAGCTCGATGGCGATCTTCGGCGGCACAATGCCCATGGCCGCGGCCTACCTGGTGCACCGCACCCACGACCACAACGCCCCGGCCTACTATCTGATCGCGCTTGCGGGCCTCACGCTGATCGCCGCATTGACCACCAAGGACATGACCGGCAAGCCGTTGCCCTAGCGCAAGATCGGATCAACCGCGAGTTTCCCGATTTCATGATGGCCTGGTTCGAACCTGCCATAGAGATGGGAGGTGGCGACCTCGACACCGCGGCAACGATCAAAGCGCTTCCTGGCGGTGGGCCAAAGAAAAGTACCACAGACAGCTGATGATACAGCGAAGGCATCGGATTGCGGCGAATGCCGAAGCTCCACTTCCGGGCTGGCCGCACCGAGGTGAGCCAATTAAGCTCGGGATGCCATGACGGACCTCGACCAAACCCAGCGCATCAGCGGCAAGCGCTTCGAGCAATCGCCTTACTTCGACTGCTACGCCACGCCGGACATGGTGCTGGGCGTTTACGCGGGGCGCTTTTATGCCAAGTCCCTGGGCGACGATCCGGCCGAGATGTACTGGGCCTTGCGGCGCCAGGCGGCGATGTACGACGTGCCAGAAAAGCCGATTGAGATCGCGGGTCCCGATGCCGTCCCCTTCCTAGAGCGAATCTTCGCCCGTGATGTCGCCTCTCTGAAGCAGGGGCGCGGGCGCTATGCGATTGCCTGCACGCCGGCCGGCGGCGTCTTCATGGACGGCCTTCTGTTCAAGCTATCGGAAGACACCTTTTGGTATGTACAGCCAGACGGGGCGCTGGAGACCTGGCTGATCGCCCATAGCGCGGGCTTCGAGATCACGATCTCGGACCCGCACTCCCGCGTGCTTCAGATTCAGGGTCCGAGGGCTCTGGACATCATGGGCGCGGCGTCCAATGGCGCGATCGACGGGCGGATGGGTTACTTTCACGCCGGCTTCTTCGATCTGGGCGGCCAGCAGCTCTATGTGTCGCGCACCGGCTGGACCGGCGAGTTGGGCTTCGAGATCTACAGCCAGGGCGGCCAGACCGATCACCGGCGCTTGTGGGACCACCTGACCGCGGCCGGCCAACCCTACGGCATGGTTTTCAGCAGCATGGGCTCAATGGAGACCCGGCGCATCGAAGCCGGGATCCTGGACAATGGCAGCGACATGGACATGTCCGTCACGCCCTATCAAGTCGGGCTCGGCGCCTTCATCGACCTGGACAAGCCGGACTTCATCGGACGCGCGGCGCTGCTCGAGGCCGACCGGCGGTCTCTGCTCTACGGACTGAAGTGCCCCGAGGAGAAGCCGGTCATGAACTTCCAGGTGCTGGATGGGGCGCGGCCGGTGGGACGGGTCACGGCGGGCGCCTGGTCGCCCTTCCTCGCCTGCGGGGTCGGCTACGTCAGATTTGACGAACCCGGGCCATGGGTCGGGCGCTCCCTGTCGATGAGGGCGCCGCAAGGCGACGCCATGGCTTGCGAGATCGTCGAGCTGCCCTTCTACGACAAGGAAAAGCGCATCGCCAGAGGCCTCGACAAAGCGATCCCCGAGCGCCCCTGAGCGCAACTTCCGGCGCGCGCCGGTGGCCAATCCAACCGTGAGTCCCAAGCCCCACCGACCTGAAATCCCATAGTGGCATCGGCAAAATTCCTGCCATAAGATTGCAGGCCTAGGGGGCGTCTCTATGGCGAAACGGCCGAAGGACTTGATCTACGCGGTGGACGAGCGGCCGCCGCTGGTCCCCTTGCTGTTGCTCGGCCTGCAGTATGCCGGGCTCATGGCGGTCTACCTGGTCATGATCGTCATCATCTTCAAAGCCTCAGGCGCCTCCCATCCGGAGATCTTGAGCGCCGTCTCTCTTGGCATGATCGCCTTGGCGATCTCGACCATGCTTCAGGCGCTGCGCGGGGGGCCCATCGGATCCGGCTTTCTGGCCGCGCCGGTCTTTTCCGCGATCTATCTGGGACCCTCGGTCTTGGCCGCCAAGTCGGCCGGCCTGCCCGCCGTCTTCGGCATGACGATCATCGCCGGCCTGGTGGAAATAATCATGGCCAGCCAGTTGAGCCGCCTGCGCAGGTTCTTTCCGCCCGCGATCAGCGGCTTCATCATCGCGATCGTCGGCATCGAGCTCGGCCTGGTGGCGGTCGAGCATGTGCTGGACGTGGAGAACTTCCAGAAGCCCGATTACAACCGCCATGTCATCGTTTCGAGTTTGACCATAACCGTGATGATCGGCCTCAGCGTCTGGGCCTCCGGCGGCGCACGGCTCATGTGCACGGCGATCGGCATAGGGGTCGGGGTCGTCGCGGCGGCGCTGCTCGGGATCATTCCAGAGGCCCATTGGAAGCTGCTGCTGGAAGTGCCCTACGTGGCGCTGCCGGATCCGAGCTTCATCTCCTACGATTTCGAGCCATCCCTATTGCCGGCCTTCCTGGTTGCCGGTGTCGCCGCCGCCCTGCGCACCGTGGGCGTGATCACGGCCTGCCAGAAAATCAACGACGATGAGCTGAGACGCCCCGACTATGGCAAGATCAAGGGCGGCATGGTCGCCGACGGCATCGGCTGCATGGTCGCCGGCCTGTTCGGCACCATGGGCATGAACGCGGGCCCGAGCCTGGTCGGCGTGACCAAGGCGACCGGGGCAACCAGCCGCTACATCGCCTTTTCCACCGGCGCCTTTCTACTGTTGTTCTCGCTCAGCCCGAAGATCGCCTCGCTGCTGCTGCTTCTGCCCAATGCGGTGATCGGCGCTGCCTTGCTGTTCACGGCGTCCTTCATGATTGCCGGCGGCATTCAGATCATGGTCACGCGCAACATCGACGCCCGCATGACCTACGTCATCGGCATCTCCATGCTGCTGGGCCTCAGCAAGCGGGTGTTTCACGACTTCTTTTCGGGCCTGCCGCAGATCCTCCAGCCGATCAGCAGCACCATGCTCTCCTTGGCGGTCGTCTCCGCGCTCACCCTGCACCTGATCTTCCGGCTCGGCAGCCGAAAGACCGCGACCATCGCCTTCGCCAAGCTCGAGCACTCGCCCCTCGAGCTGGCCGAGGCGATGGAACAGCAGGCGACCAGCTGGAGCGTCGATCGAGAGGTCATGGCCCGGGCGGTCTCCACCACACTGCAGGTGCTCGACCACATCGACCACGCCCATCTGGTGCAGGGCAAGTTGGCCGTGGTCCTGAGCTACGACGACTACTCTTTCGTCGTCACCCTGCAGTACCGGGGCGTCCTGCTTTCCCTGCCCCATGTGGGCATTCGCAATTGGAACTTCCTGGAGGAGGAGTCCTTCTCCTACGGTCTGGCGGACTTCCTGACCGACGCCTATCCTGACCGCATGGAGTCCTCGGCCCGTGGCGAGGACATCAGCATCCGGCTGCATTTCAACGCGTGACCTTCTAGCCGGGCACCGATGCGAAGAGCACGACCGAAATCGCGCATCTTCCCGCCTTATCAGATGAAAATCCTAACGCGAAGCGGGGCGGCTCGAAAACAGCTAGCCTGCGCTCTTCTGCTGGGCCATGCTATGAGGCCTCAACCTAATGTGGCGGACCCGAACCCATGGCGAGCTTTCGGGACCTGATGCGGCAGAACCGCCGTTTGCTGACCGCCGGGATGGTGGGCAGCATCCTGGAATGGTACGACTTCGCGGTTTACGGCTACTTCGCCCTGACGCTCGGTAAGCTGTTCTTTCCCTCCGACGACCCGGCGACCTCGCTGATCGCCTCCTTCGGCGCCTTCGCGGCGGGCTATCTGATGCGGCCGGTCGGCGGCGCCCTCTTCGGCTACATCGGCGATCTGGTCTCGCGCAAGAAGGTCCTGATCATTTCGATCATGATGATGGCGGTGCCGACCTTTCTGGTCGGGACCCTGCCGACCCACGCCGACATCGGGCTGGCGGCGGCGGCGCTGCTGGTGCTCCTACGCATGGCCCAGGGGATCTCGGTCGGCGGCGAGGAGGTCGGCGCCTTCGTCTTTCTGGTCGAGCATGCGCCGCCCGAGCGGCGCGCCTTCTTCGGCTGCTGGACCTACATGGGCGCCTTCATCGGCATCCTCCTGGGCTCCGCCGTCGGCGCCCTGATCACCGCCCTGCTGAGCGAACAACAGTTGAGCGACTGGGGCTGGCGCCTGCCGTTCCTCTCCGGCGTGGTCATCGCCTTCGTCGGCCTGGCGATCCGGCGCGGCATCGCCGAGCCCGCCCTGGCCGGCGAGCGCGCCGCCTCGCCGATGGTCGAGGCCGTGACCCGTTCCTGGCGAGTCATGCTCCAGGCCGCCACCCTCAACATGATGGGCGCGGTCGCGTTCTATGCGGTGTTTATCTACATAGTGAGCTGGCTAGTTTCCCAGGTCGGGCTGTCGCACGAGACGGCGCTCGACATCAACACCATCAGCATGGTGGTGATCGTGGTCGTTATGCTGGCCGCCGCCCTGCTGTCGGACAAGATCGGCCGCAAGCCCCTGCTGCTGTTCGGCTCGGGCGGCACCGCGCTGTTCGCCTATCCACTGGTCTGGCTGATGCACCACGACAGCTATGTACTGGTGCTGGCGGGGCAGTTCGGTTTCGCCGTGCTGATCGGCTCCTTCTTCGCGGTGATTCCCGCCACCATGGCCGAGCTCTTTCCATGGCGAGTCCGGGTGACCGGCGCGGCGGTCAGCTACAACTTGCCCATGGCGATCTTCGGCGGCACCGCGCCGATGGTCGGCGCCTGGCTGGTCCACGTGACGGACGACGCCATGTCGGTCGCCTGGTACGTGGCGGCGGTGGCCGCGATCTCGTTCGTCGTCGCCCTGACCATGCGCGAAACCCAGGAAACGCCCCTGGACCGCTAAGCCAGCGCGGGAACAACCGCGTAGGCCACGTCGCGGGGCGTCGCGTCGGCGCCATTCACTGGGAAAATGTCGTGGGGGCAGGCCGACAGCACGACGATACAGTCCATCTCGGCGCGCAGCAGCACGTGGTCGCCGGGCGCGCTCACCGGCGGCACGATCTCCAGACGCCCGGTCGGGCCGATGGGCACATTCATGAAGAGGTTGAAAACGGCGGGCGGCGGCGGAGGGTCGATGCCGAGCGCGCGCAAGCTTTCGGCCCAGTTGTCGGCGCAGCTGCGGTGGCCCTCGTGGCCCAGCTGCTTGTAGCGGGCGGCATCGCAACAGGGGATCAAGGTGTCGTGGACGCCGGGCGAGGTATCTTCCTCGAGGGTCAGGATCGGCCGCCGAAGCGTGGTGACCAGACTCTCGCCCAGCGCTGGCGTTAGCGTCCGGCAGGCGTTGCGCGTGTGCGGCATGGACATCCACTCGGCCAAGTCCTCGCCGTTGATCGCCCAGCAGTCCACCACCTGTGTGCCATGGGTGTTGACCACTTTGAGCGCCTCGCCCTCGGTCAGGCGCACCGCCACGCCGCGGCGCGCCGCCAGCGTGGTGAGCTCTGGGTCTGTCATGGGCTCAGGTCCTCCGGAATAGATTTGGC
This sequence comes from Pseudomonadota bacterium, assembly GCA_039029395.1. GTDB lineage: Bacteria > Pseudomonadota > Alphaproteobacteria > Kiloniellales > JAKSDN01 > JBCCGG01. The sequence continues at coordinate 16,522 of JBCCGG010000042.1, forward strand.
CATGGGCGGCCCGGCTTCAGTCCTCGTAAAACGTGAAGCTGTCCCAAGGATCTTGCTTCATCGCCGCGAGGCGGCTGGCCAGATCGCCGACGTGAATCTCCAGTTGGTGACCGTCGGAATCCTGGAAGTAAAAGGAATCGCCTTCCGTGACGTTGTCAGACCAGGCGCGGCAGCCGGCGGCACGCAGGGCCTCGACCAGGGCGCCAAAGTCCTGCCGCGGACAGGAGAAAGCGATGTGCGAGTAGGTGCCGCGCTCCAGGGGCTGGGTTGACGGGTCGAGAACCAAGGCGAGCCAGGTGTCGCCAGCAGTCAGATAGGCGCCATTGCTCCAGCGCGCGACCGGCTGGCAGCCGAGCACATCCACATAGAAATCGAAGGCCCTTTCCAGGTCGGCCACCGCGAGGGTGAGGTGGTTGACGCCGGTGATCATGCCGCTTGCCGCCACACGGAAAGCCCGGGCCTATCGTCGGGCAGGTCAAGGGCCTTCTCGAAGGCCCGGGCCGTGCGCAGCAGCAGGGCCTCCTCGAACGGCCGGGCGACCAGCTGGAAGCCGATTGGCAGGCCCCGGGAGCAGCGTCCGCAGGGCAGGGTGATCGCCGGCAGACCGAGCAGGTTGAACGGCCGCGAAAAGTGGCCAGAGGCCATCACCATGGCCGAGAAGTCAGGATTGTCACCCAGATCCGACTCGGCGATGGTCGGCAGGCGGAAGGGCCACATGGGAGTCAGCAGAACGTCGACTTCCCGGAAGACTCCCTCCAGGGTTTGCCGCAGGAACCGCTGGCGGTACTCCAAAGCCCGCACATAGGCCTCGGCCGGAACGAAGAGACCGCTCATCAGGCGGCTTAGGGTCTGGGAGCCGTAGTCCCAGGCACGGGTCTCGAGCCACCGGCTGTGCACGGCAGACCCTTCCACCGCGATCAGCAAGGTCGTGACCCGGTTGGACATCTCGATACCCTCGACCGTCACGTCCCGCGCGGCGAGCTTCAATGAGGCCCGCGCGCTTTCCGCGGTCTGGAAGGCGGAAGACACATCGTCATCCACGGCACCGTCCATGTAAGACCGCGGCACGCCGATGCGCAGGCCCGCGGCGCCCTCCTCGATGGCCGCCAGATAGTCGGGGACCGGCCTCTCCTGGCAGGCAGGGTCCTCGGCGTCGGGGCCTGCGATCGCCTGGAGCATGAGCGCGCAGTCGCGTACGCTTCGGGTCAAGGGACCGACGGTGTCCAGGCTGTGGGCCAGCGGCAGAACGCCCGAGCGGCCGACCAGGCCGAAGGTCGGCTTGAGGCCGACCAGACCGCAGGCCGCCGCCGGCAGGCGCACCGATCCGCCGGTGTCCGAGCCGAGCGCGGCCGGAACCAGGCCAGCCGCCACGGCGGCGGCCGAACCGCTCGAGGAGCCGCCGGTGATAAAGTCCGGGTTCCAGGGGTTGTGCACCGGGCCGGTGATCTCGTTGTGCCCGGTGGTGCCGAGGCCGAACTCCACGGTGTTGAGGCGCCCGCAGTCGAGCGCGCCGGCTTTATCGAGTCGGCGGCAAACCTCGGCCGTCTCCTCGGCCGCCACCCCTTCGAGCAGGCGCGATCCGGCCGCCACCGCCCAGCCCGCACGCAGGTAGAGGTCCTTGTGAGCAAGCGGAATGCCGTGCAGCGGCGGAAGATTTCCGCCAGCGTCCCGCGCCTCGTCGCACAGCGACGCGGCTTTCAGGGCCTCGTCCCGGTGACAGGACACGAGCGCATTGAGGCGCCGGCCGAGTCCCTCGAGGCCGTCGACCGTCGCAGCGGTCAGGTCCTCGCTGGTGATCTCGCCGGCACGCAGACTTGCGGCCGCTTCTTCCAGGCTCGCGCCCAATGTCGGGCGCGCGCTCAATTCTCTTCTCGCGCGGCAAGGATTCTTAGAAACCGCTCCGGCGCGATCGGGTCGCTGGGGTCGAAGGCGACGCCATCGAGCGCCGCAGCCATTTGGCCGGCCGCAGCCTTGGCGGCGGCGATTCGCTCTGGCGCGATGCCCTGGGCCAAGAGGCGGGATTCCCAATCGGACGGACGGTCTTCGGTCATGGTCACACTTTCTACCAAGATGTCGCTTAGGCGGTGCGCTCTTGGGATCTTTGTCTATGATTGGCCGACCGGCAAGTGGGCAAAGGGTAGGGGGACAAGACCATGACCAAGGCATCCGAGGTTTTCATCGAATCCCTGGAGAACGAAGGGGTCGAGTACATCTTCGGCGTGCCCGGCGAGGAGAACCTGGATCTGCTCGACAGCCTATCGCGTTCGACCAAGATCCGACTGATCCTGACCCGTCACGAGCAGGCTGCCGGCTTCATGGCGGCGACCTACGGGCGCCATACGGGCAAGGCCGGGGTCTGCCTCTCGACCCTCGGGCCCGGAGCCACCAACTTTTTCACCGCCGCCGCCTATGCCCAGTTGGGCGGCATGCCGATGGCGATGATCACCGGGCAAAAGCCGATCAAGACTTCAAAGCAGGGCCGCTTCCAGATCGTCAACATCGTCGAGGCGATGCGTCCCATGACCAAGTTCGCCCACCAGATTGCCTCGGCCGACAATATCCCCTCGCGCATCCGCGAGGCCTTTCGCTTGGCCGAGGAGGAGAAGCCCGGCGCGGTTCACCTGGAGCTGCCCGAGGACATCGCCGCGGAGGAGACCGAGAGCCAGCCGATCCCGCGCAGCTTGGCGCGACGCCCGGTGCCGGAGGAAAAGGCGATCCGCGCCGCGGTCAAGCGCCTCGAGAATGCGGTCAGCCCGGTCCTGGTGATCGGCGCGGGCGCCAACCGCAAGACCACCGGGCGCATGCTGCACCAGTTCATCGACAAGACCGATATCCCCTTCGCGACGACCCAGCTGGGCAAGGGCGTGATCGACGAACGCCATCCGAAGTTCTTGGGCAACGCGGCGCTCTCGGCCGGCGACTTCGTGCATCGGGCGATCGAGGCCGCCGACGTCATCATCAACGTCGGCCACGACGTGATCGAAAAGCCGCCCTTTTTCATGACTCGGGGCGGGCCCGACGTGATCCACGTAAATTTCCGCTCGGCCGAGGTCGACCCGGTCTACTTTCCCCAAATCGAGGTGATCGGCGACGTCGCCAACGCCATCTGGCAAATCAAGCAGGACATCGTGCCCCAGCCGACCTGGGACTTCACCCGCATGATGGCGGTACGCGAGGCCGGCGAGGCGCACCGGGCCGAGGGCGCCGACGACGCCCGCTTCCCGATCTATCCCCAGCACCTGGTGGCCCAGGTGCGCGCGGGCATGCCGTCGGACGGGATCATCGCGCTCGACAATGGGGTCTACAAGATTTGGTTCGCGCGCAACTACAAGGCTTACATGCCGAACACCGTGCTGCTCGACAACGCGCTCGCCACCATGGGCGCCGGCCTGCCCTCGGCCATGGCCTCGCGCCTGGTCTACCCGCGCAAGAAGATCATGGCGATTTGCGGCGATGGCGGCTTCATGATGAACAGCCAGGAGCTCGAGACCGCCGTGCGCCTGGACATGCAGCTGGTCGTGCTGATCCTCAACGACAGCTCCTACGGCATGATTCGCTGGAAGCAGGCCAACATGGGCTTCGAGGACTGGGGCCTGGAGTTCGGCAACCCGGACTTCGTCAAGTACGCCGAAAGCTATGGCGCCCGGGGCCACCGCATCGAAAGCTCGGCTCACCTGACCGAGGTTTTGGCTGAGTCCCTCGCCGCGCCGGGCGTCCACCTGATCGACTGCCCGGTCGATTACTCGGAAAACGACCACATCCTGAATGAGAAAATCAAAGAGATGAGCGCGCAGATTTGAAGGCCGCACGATCTCTTCTAAGGTATGGGGTCATCGCGCCGCGAAGTAACGGCCGCGCGCGCAACTAGGGTCTGGATCGCCGCGCCGCTGAGAATTCGTTCGGGCGGATCCCCCCACATAAAAGCAAGTTAGGACCATATAGACCGTACCGTCTCTTAGCAGGAGAATAGTCGCGGATTTCGCTGCAAAACGCACGACCACGACCCGACTCAGTGTTCACTTGCGTCTCCCAACCTTAGGAGAGGATAATCGCCGCTCGTGATCCACAGGCTCGTCCAGGCCCGATAGTTGTCGATAACAAATTGAAACCACACAGCTATTGGCGCCAAGATCATTAGCGAAGCTTTGATGGGTCGGAGCTATGGTTGGTCGCGCGCCCGCTCCGCAGGCGGGCATGACCCTAAAGGGAGCCGCTGGACATGAAGGCCAGGTCTCTGAAAGTCCCCAATCGCCCGTACCGCGCCGGAGTCTTGAGCGTCGTCGGGCTGGTCGCCGCCTTGGGCTTCGGCGCCGTGGAGGCGCGCGCCGCCGGCTGGTCGAGCCTGGATCAGGTTGAGGCCGCGGTGCCGCCGGGCGAGTGGCTCCACTGGAGCGACCCGGCCACCAAATACCCCTCCGGCCATCCCCTGGCGGGCCAGGATTTTCCCGATACCTCCGTTTGGTGGCCCAACGAAAAGAACGGCTTCCCGGGGCTGAAGAACGGCACGGGCAAGGGCGTCAAGACCCATGTGATCTATTGGGGCAGCATGGCGACCTGCCCGGACGGACGGATCTTCGTCAACGGCGGGGGGCACGCCGGCTACAGCGGCATCGAGACGCCTGCCTTCGACCCCAGGACCGGCCGTTGGGAGATGGCGCGCGAGAATTGGAAGACCCCGGCCGGGCCGGAAGATCCCCGCTTGGGCAACTATCGCTGGCCTTGGCCCGATAACGGCGCGTCGCCGGCGTCGGTGCATCTCTATGGCGGCCTGACCTGCGATGCCGACGGCCTGCTCTACCGCTTCGGCGGGGCGACCTGGTCCTCGGGGCACGCCACAGCCGAGGCTTGGGTGACCGACACCAAGGATCCCAACGGCTGGTGGCGCCGGCTGTCGATGATGCCGCGGCCATTCTACTCCTCGGCGGTCGCCGTCGGCCGAAAGATTTACTTGATCAACAACGGCACGCTCTACGAGTACCAGCCCCAATACGACACGCCAGCCATGGTCGACGAAAGCATGGCCCGCTGGCAGGCCTGGCGAGAGGCGATTGGCACGGGCATGGCCGAGCGGGCCAAGCAAGAGGCCGGCCCGGAGCTTTCGCCCGAAGAGGCGAAGAAGAAACGCAAGGCGCGCCGCGCGGTGCAGAAAGAGGCGCTGCGTGCCATGAGCGCCGCGGTGGTCGGCAACGACAAGCCCTATCGCCAGATCACCCGCGGCTTCAAGGCGACATCGCTGACCTACGACCCGAAGCTCAACGCGCTGATCGGCATCGGCAAGGGCCGCTTCTATATGACCTTCCTGGACAACCCCGGAAAGAAGGCGACGGTCGTGCCGCTTGTGGGAGACGTCCCGGCGACCGGCAACGGCAAACTGCTGATCGCATGGCCGGCCTTGGTCTATGACCCGAAGCGTAACGCCTGGTGGATCTGGACCGTCGGCTCGCCGCGGGCACTTTGGGTCGCCAAGCTGGAGGAGCATGACGGTCAGTGGCGGGCCGTGTTGACCTATGTACCGAACGCCAAGGGCCCGGCGCCGATCCAGAACCATCGCGCCCAGCCGCTGAAGGGCGTGTTCGGGGTTCGGCCGGTGGCGCTGGGCACCAACAAGATGATCTATTCGCGCGAGCACGACGTCCTTATGGCCTACCAGACCGTCGCCGAGGGATGGTGGATCTATCGTCCCAGCTTCGACCAAGTGCCGCCGCCGACCGGCGTCACCGGCGCGGCCGCCTTTGTCCGCAAATCAACCGGTGCCAGCCAACCCAATCTTCGGGCCGCCGCGGCGCCGTCGCGCTTCAAGGATCCGACGCCGCGCTACCCGCTCGACCCCGGCCCCGCCGAACCGCGCCTGAGCGGCGATCTACGCCTTTGCGGGCGGTCCAACCACAGCAGCTGCGATGGGCAAAGCATTCGTGAATTGAAACGCAAAGGGGGTTCCCTGGACGGCAAGACCATCGTCCTGGCGCCGGGCCATCACAAAACCTTACGCTTCAAAAAGGTGAAGAACCTGACGATTCTTTGCGAGCCGGGCGCCTGGTTTGGCGAGCCGGACGACAACCCAAGAGCCGGCGGCGCGGCCATCAAGCTGGTGCAGGGCGACGGCCTTCGCGTCGAGGGCTGCCACTTTCAAAACATGAGCCGCGGCATCGAGCTCAACGATACGATCACGGCGACCATCAAGAACAACAGCTTCGCCAACCACAACATGCACATTCAGATTCACTCGGCCGGCAAGAACCCCGACAATGCGCTCGGCACGGGCCGAATCGTCATCGACGACAATGTCTTTTTCGGCACCCAGGGCCATCGGGAGTATGCCCACGGCATGTATCTCTCTGGCGGCCTGAACAGCAGCTGCGAGATCACCAATAACCGCATGCTGCGTTTCAGCGACCTGGGCAACGGGCTTAAGCTCGGCTGCGCAAGGGGTTTGGTCGAGAACAACGAGGTACTGATGCTGGACGGCGCGGGCAGCGTCGTGCTCGACATCATCAAGGGCGGCGATTGGGATGTGCGCAACAACGTCTTTCAATCCGGGCCGAACCGCGACAACTCCAACCTGGCGTCCTTGGCGGTCGCGACGCGGCGTAAGAACGGCGGCGTGTGGAATCCAGAGCACCACGACACCCGGTTCCAGAACAACACCTGGATCCTCGACGGCGGGGTGAAGAAGGGCTGCGTCATGAAAAGCCGGTCGCCCGGTTCGATCACCTTCGAGCGGGATCGACTGGTGGGCTTTCACTCGACCTGCGGCAAGAAGACCGATGTCTTGGGCATCAACGCCCCTTGGGTGGATGTCAGCCAGCCCCGCTCCGACTTCCAGAAGGGCGAACCGCTGCTCGAGGCCGCCAAGACGCCCGGCCTGCAGCGGTTCGAAAGCCGTGCACAGGCCGGCCTGAAGCCTTATGAACAGCAGGTCCCGCCCGCTGATCGACCTCAATCGAAGGCGGTGAATTGAGGATCGGTCCAGTAGCCCGAATCTCCGGAACCCGGCACCCAATATCCTGAAGGAGTGTCCCCTTGTCGTTTGAAAAGATCGCGGTGCTCGGCCTGGGCAAGGTCGGCAAGCTCGCGGCGAGCTTGCTCCACGAAGCTGGACTCGCGGTGACCGGATTCGACGTGCGCCAGCCGCGCAGTGCGCTGGCCTTCGAGCTGCGCGAAGCCGACGTCGGCTCGCCGGCCTGGCTCGAGCAAGGCCTGGCGGAGTTCGACGCGGTACTCTCTTGCCTGCCATATCATCTCAACAACGCGGTCGCGACCGCCGCCCACAAGCTAGGCCTGCACTACTTCGACCTGACCGAGGACGTGCCGACCACCAAGGCGATCATCGAGTTGAGCAAGACCGCAGACGCGGTCATGGCGCCGCAATGCGGCCTGGCCCCGGGCTTCGTCGGCATCGTCGGCGCCTCTCACGTGGCCGCCTTCGACAGTTGCCGCTCCCTGCGCATGCGGGTCGGTGCCTTGCCGCAAGCGCCGACCGGGCTGATGGGCTACGCCTTCAACTGGTCGCCGGAGGGCGTGGTCAACGAGTACCTCAACGATTGCGAGGTGATCGAGGAAGGCGTGCGCAAGTGGGTCTCGCCCATGGAGTGGATGGAGACCCTTTACGTCGAGGGCGTCAAGCTGGAAGCCTTCACCACGTCGGGCGGCCTGGGCACCATGTGCGACACCTACCTGGGCCGGGTCGACAACATCGATTACAAATCGATCCGCTATCCCGGACATGCGCGGCAAATGAACTTCTTCTTCCACGAGCTCCTGATGCGCGAGCGCCGAGAGCTTGCCGGCAAGATCTTGACCCACGCCAAGCCGCCGGTCGAGAACGACGTGGTTTATATCCACGTGGCGTCCGAAGGAGAGATCGAGGGCCGCTTGCAGCGCAAGGAGTTCGTGCGCGCCTACCGGCCGATCGAGCTGGCCGGCGCGGTGCGCACCGCAATCGCCTGGACCACCTCGGCCTCGGTGGTTGCGGTGATCGAGCTGGTGCGCAGCGAAGCCTTGCCGTCCAAGGGCTTTATCAAGCAGGAGGACATCGAGCTCGATGCCTTCTTGGCGACCCGCAGCGGTCGCCTGTTCGCCGCGCAGAGTTAGAGTAGCGCCGCGATTTCCGCTTCGCTGTAGCCGAGCTCACGCAGAATCTCGGGCCCGTCCGCGCCCAGCCCCGGCGCGCCGCGGGCCCGTGGCGTGTCGGCGTCGCGCCACTTGATCGGACAGCCGATCGCCTTGGCCCGGCCGCCCGCGCCATTCGGCACCTCGACCACCATGTTCCGGGCGGCGGTCTGGGGCAATTCGTGCATTTGGTTGACGGTGAGCAGCGGACCGGCGGGAATGCCCGCATCGGCCAGGGCGGCCAGCCAATCCGCGCTCGGACGCGCGGCGAAACGCGCGCTCAAGAGCGCCTCGAGCGCCTGGCGGTTGGCCATGCGCGCGGTGCCGTCGGCGAAGCGCGGGTCGTCGCCCAGGTGCGCCAGATCCAGGAGGTCGAGCAAGCACCGCCAGGCCTTCTCTGTCGCGGTGCCCAGGGTGATCCAACCGTCGGCGGTCTTGAAGGCCTGATAGGGGGCATAGAGGGGGTGGGCCGTGCCCATGGCGCATGGCGTCCGTCCCGAGGCGAAGGCGACTGCCGACTGCCAATAGGTCATCATGATGCCGGCCTCGAACAGCGAGGTGTCGAGCCGCTCGCCCCGGCCAGTGCGTTGGCGCCGGTTGAGCGCCGCGAGAATGCCGATCGCCGCCAGCAGGCCGGCCGCGATATCGGTCAATGGCGGCCCGCACTTGACCGGCCGGCTGCCGCCGTCCTCGCCGGTGACGCTCATCAGCCCGCTCATGGCCTGTGCCATTAGGTCGAAGCCGCCTTGCTCGGCAAGCGGCCCGGTCAGGCCGAAGCCGGAGATCGAGCAGACGATCAGGGCCGGACAGCGCGCGCTGATGGTGTCCTCGTCGAAGCCGAGACGGGCGAGCACGCCGGGTCGGTAGTTCTCGAGCAGTACGTCGGCGCCCTCTAGCAGGCGCCAGAGGATCTCACAACCGGCCGCGGTCTTGAGATCCAAGCAGATCGAGCGCTTGCCCCGGTTGACCTGAAGGAAGCTCGAGGTGCCCTCGGGCAGGCGGTCCTCGGCGGCGGTATCCCACCTTTGACTGTCGCCTTTGGGCGGCCGCTCGACCTTGATCACATAGGCGCCCAAATCGGCCAGCATCAGGCCGCAGGTCGGCGCCGCCAGGATGTGAGACAGCTCGATCACCTTCAATCCGGCCAGCGGGCTGTCGATCTGGTCGTCGCGGGTCACGGTCGTGCCTCCTCGGTCCGTTTCGCACGCCGGCGCGCCCGTGCCATTTGGCGAAGGGCGAGCCACGCGAAGAGCGTTTCCCGGCCGTGCCAGCTCAGCTGCGGCAGGCGCTCGGGCCAGGCATAGAGCTGATCGACCGTGTCGGGCAGGGCCTGCCAGCCTTTTTGCTGCAGCCAGGCGATCAGCAAGCTCATCTGATAGCCGCGCAAGCGGTAGCGGCGCCGACGCCGCCAGTAGCGCAACCAATCGCCGGGCCGCAGGGGCGACAGCGAGCGGAAGGCGAAACCGGCATGGTGATTGAAGCTGAGACGTGCCTGGGCCGGCGCGCCGGCGGCCTGGCCCAGATCCTCGCGCACCATCAGGGACACCAGCTGGTCCTCGCCGATGAAGCCAATCGGCAGACGCAGTCCGGCCGCGCGGATGCGCGCAAGGAATGTGCCGCGCAAGGCGTATAGTCCGCCGGCCAAGGCCCCGTTGCGCACCATGCGCCGGCGCCAGGCCTCGCGGCTGCGCCCGCTGGTCGGCATGGCGCCGACCGCCGCCAGATGGGGCTCGGCCTCCAGCGAGACGGTGAGCGCCTCCAAGGCCTCGGGCGAGACCGTGACATCGCCGTCGGCGAAGATGTGCGCCTCGACGTCCGGCGCCAGCTCATGGACATAGTGGTTCCAAGCGTCGGCCTTGTCGGCCCGCGCGATGGAATGGAGCCGGACCGCGGGCTGTTCCGCGGCAAAGGTGCGCACCCGCTGTTCCGTGCGGTCCCTGCAGCCATTGGCCAAGACATGGATGACCAGGGGGTGGTCGCCCGCGCTCGCCAAGAGGCTTCGCAGGCTGGCCACGACCGTCGCCTCGACGTTGTGGGCGAACAGCGCGACCGCCCAGGGGGCGCTGTCGTCATACTGTTGTGGGGTGGCTGGGTCCAAGGGGCCGGAACCGCACTTTCTTAACCGACTCGAGGCAGGATCTATAGCATGAAGCGCCTTGTCCAGGGCGCTGGAAGGCCTCGAGCGGCGCGGCCGCGGGGCCTTGTCAAGGTCTTGAAGCCCGCGCGGCGGCCCTTAAATAGGGATTTAGCGGTGCCGCTGTCGGGCCGCGGACGCTTCGAGGTGCCGAAAAGGTCGGGCCTGGGTTGCGTTGTGACGACAGTCCTTGCTCGATCTTGAGGAGGAAGTACCCCGATGACTCGTATGTCGTTGTTTAACAGTCCTCTTTTCCTAGGCTTCGATCAGGTCGAGCGTGCCGTCGACCGGATCTCTAAGACAGCCGCGGACGGCTATCCCCCCTATAACGTCGAGCAATTGGCGGACAACCGCCTGCAGATCACGCTTGCGGTCGCCGGTTTCGCGGCCGAAGACCTGCAGGTCCAGATCGAGGACAACCAGCTTGTGATCCGAGGCCGCCAGAGCGACGAGACCGAGCGGGTCTTCCTGCATCGCGGCATCGCGACTCGCCAGTTCCAACGCAGCTTCGTGCTGGCCGAGGGCATCGAGGTAACCGGCGCCAATCTTGATAACGGTCTCTTGATGATCGACCTGGAGCGGCCACGCATCGAGACTCAGGTGCGTACCATTAATATCGGCACGCCGGCCGGACCGTCGCGTCAAACGGTCGAGGCCACGGCGCTCGAGGATGCGCCCGAGAGCCCTCGCCGGGCCCGCGGCGCCAGCAAGCGAGCCAGCCAATGAGCGCGCCGGAAAGCGCCGGAGACGCCAGGAAGGAAGGACCAGTCATGACTAGCCTTGAAAACGCCCGCGAGATCACGACCCAAGACCTCATGGCCCTCGGCTTGACCGACGTGGCCTACGTCAAGTCGGTGACCCAAGGCGATACCGAGCTCTTTGCGATCCATGCCGCCGACGGTAGGCAGGTCGCCTTGTTGCCAAACCGCAAGGCCGCGGAAACGACGATCCGGCAAAACAACCTAGAGCCGGTTTCAGTCCACTAATCGAAAGAACTATCGGTCAAGCGGCGTGGCTGGCGGCTGATTCCGCCAGCAGGGCGTAAATCGCGTCCGCATTGTCGCTGCCGCGTAGCTTTTCGCAGACCGAAGGATCGCGCAGCAAGCGGGAGACCCGGGCAAGCGCCTTAAGATGGTCGGCGCCGGCGGTCTCCGGGGCCAGCAGCAGGCAGATCAGGTCGACCGGCTGCTCGTCGATGGCATCGAAGTCGATTGGCTTTTCCAGCCGCGCGAAGAGGCCGTGCAATCGGCCCAAGCCCGCGAGCTTGCCGTGGGGAATGGCGATGCCATTGCCGACACCGGTGGTGCCCAGGCGCTCGCGCTCGATAAGCACCTCGAAGATCGCCCGCTCGGGCTGGTCGGTAACCTCGGCAGCGCGCTTGGCCAACTCCTGGAGCGCCTGCTTCTTGCTAGAAGCGCGCAGCTTGGCAATCACGCCTTCCGGGCTGATCAGATCAACAATCTCCATCATGAACCTTCTTTAGACGGAACAGTTAGGAACCGCGATTGCCTCGGGGATCTAGCCAGCCGATGTTACCATCGCCCCGTCGGTAGATCATGTTAAGGCCGCCATGGGCGCTGTTGCGGAACATCATGGCAGGCAGGTCCGCCAAATCCATGCGCATCACGGCCTCGCTGACCGTCAGGCTGGGAATCTCCGCAGACATCTCCGCGACCACCACCGGCTGATTGGCCCCGGCCGCCGCATCGCCGTCGAGATCGTCTTCCTCGATCTCATCGTCGCCGCCGTGCCCGTCGGGGCCGGCCAGAATATACTGCTGGGCCGGAACGGTCTCGAGCGGCCCGGCACCGTCCTTGTGATGGTCGCGTAGGCGGCTCTTGTGCCGGCGCAAACGCTTCGACAGGCGATCGGCCGCGGCATCGAACGCCGGATAGGGCTCGCCCGCCTCACCGTGCGCCTCGACCATGATGTTGCGGCCGACATGCGCCGACACCACGGCGCGGTAGCGGTGCGCCTCGCGTGACAGGATCACCCGGGCGTCGATCGCGTCGCCGAAGTATTTGCCCAGAATGCGATCCAGGCTGTCTTCGACATGACTGCGCAAGGCGGCGCCAATGTCGAGCTGTTTCCCTTTGACGGATAGTTGCATCAGCTAAGGTATTTCGGCTTCACAGGGGTCTGCAATCACGTCCACTCGGGCGCCATGCCATGGGTCCCGGCGCGACGGCGCGGCGGACCATAGTGGCGCACCTGGTTGAAGTCAATATCCGCGCTTAAGAGGAATTCTTGGGCGAAAATCAGTCGAGCGCAAGGGCGAATCTCCGCTTCGTGACCAGCACTCTGGCCGGATCGGCGGAAACCCGAGGGTTTTCAGGTTTGCAGGGATTTCTCGCGACGGCGCTGAACAGACGATGGAATTCGCATGGCCTCGCGGTATTTGGCGACCGTGCGCCGGGCGACTTCGATCCCCTCGCCCTTGAGAGCGGAGACGATCCCGTCGTCGGACAGGGGGCGGCTTGGGCTTTCGCCGTCGATCAACCTCTTGATGCGCTGGCGTACCGCCTCGGCCGACAAGGCGGCGTTGTCCTCGGTGCTGGGCAGAGAAGCGCTGAAGAAGTAGCGCAACTCGTAGAGTCCGCGCGGGGTGGCGACATACTTGTTGTTGGTCACCCGGCTGATCGTCGATTCGTGCATCTCGATCTCTTCGGCGATCTCGCGCTGGGTCAGAGGCTTCATGTTGTGGACGCCTTTGCGGAAGAACGCGTCTTGCTGGCGGACGATCTCCTCGGCGACCCGTAGGATCGTCGTCGCGCGCTGATGAAGCGCCTTGATCAGCCAGCTACCCGACTCGTAGCAGGCTGAAATATATGCCTTTTCCTCCTTGTCCCGGGCCTGGGAGGAGAGCTCCACGTAGTACTCTCGATTGACCAGCACGCGCGGCAGGGTCTCGCTGTTGAGCTCGATCAGCCAGCCGCCGTCGGGGCGCGGCCGCACGAAGACATCGGGTATCGCCGGCTCGATTGGGCGGTGGTCGAACGCCAGCGCCGGCTTGGGGTCGAGCGCGCGCACCTCGGCGACCATTTGCGCCAAGTCCTCTTGATCGACACCGCAGAGCTTGCGCAGGCGGGCAAGCTCCCGGCGCGCCAGAAGATCCAGATTGTCGAGCAATGCCTCCATGGCCGGGTCGTAGCGGTTGCGCTCGATCAGCTGGAGCGCCAGGCATTCCTTCAAGGAGCGGGCGAAGAGCCCGGGCGGGTCGAAGCGCTGGAGCCGGCTCAGGGTCGCCGTCACGCGCTCGGTCTCGCAGCCCAAGAGCTGTGCCAGGGCATCCAGATCGCCGGTGACGTAGCCGGACTCGTCGAGCATGTCGATCAGATGCACACCGATGATCCGGTCGGCCGGCTCGTCGATCTCGATTTGAAGCTGGGTCAGAAGATGTTGACGCAGATCGATCGTCTCGCTGACCGTCTCTTCGAAACTCATGTCGCCGCCATCGCGCCCTTGGGCGCCGCCGGGCCGGCTATCAAAGGTTTCGGCCGAATCCCAGTCGAACTCGGCCCGGGCATCGCCGCCCATGTCCAGATCGGCCTGAAGCTCGCCCTCGCTCGTGTCCTGCGCGCCGTCCGGCGCCTCGGCGCGCTCGCCCTCGTCGCGCGCCTTTTCCTCGCCCGGATCGGCGCGCTCGAGCAGGGGATTTTGCTGTATCTCGGTTTCCAGGTACTGACCCAGCTCAAGATTGGAAAGCTGCAGCAGCTTGACGGCCTGCTGCAACTGCTGGGTCATGACCAGCGTCTGTGTTTGACGTAGCTCGAGCCGTTGGGAAACCGCCATGGTTCCCACCCTTATAGGCTAAACGTTTCGCCCAGGTAAACGCGGCGTACGTCTTCGTGAGATACTATTTCTGATGGTTTACCTTCCATCAAGACCTGGCCCTCGTGAATGATATAGGCGCGATCGACGATTTCCAATGTTTCGCGCACATTATGATCGGTGATCAGCACGCCGATGCCCCGGTCCTTGAGGTGAGAAACCAAATCCCGGATATCGCCCACGGCAATCGGGTCGATGCCGGCCAGGGGTTCGTCGAGCAAAATGAAATTGGGCGTGGAGGCCAGCGCACGGGCGATCTCGACCCGGCGCCGCTCGCCGCCGGACAGCGCCAGCGAGGGGGTGCGCCGCAGATGGGTGATTGAGAACTCGGCCAAAAGGTCATCGAGCCTGGATTCTCGCCGATCGCGCTCGGGCTCCACGACCTCGAGCACGCTGCGGATGTTCTGCTCCACGGTCAGACCGCGAAAAATCGAGGCTTCCTGGGGCAGATAACCGACGCCCAGCCGCGCGCGGCGGTACATCGGCAGGTCGGTGATGTCGTGGCCGTCTAGGGTCACCCAGCCGTAATCCGGCGAAAGCAGCCCCGTGATGATGTAAAAGGTCGTGGTCTTACCCGCGCCGTTCGGCCCCAGCAGCCCAACCGCCTCGCCGCGCTCGAGCGCCACGTTGACGCCGCGCAGTACCGGGCGCTTCTTGAAGCTCTTGCCCAGATTGATTGCCGCCAAGCCCGGATTGTCGGCCACCAGATGAGGTGCCTGCTCGCGCTCCTCTGCGCGTTCAGGGGGTGATTGGTGAGAAAGCTCGTCCATCGGGCCCCTTCGTTCGTAAAGACTGTCCTGCCTACGGTCGCCTTGGTAGCACGAACCGCGCCAATTGGCAGGCTTGAATTGTCAGAATCTATTCCTTGGGCGCGCCGTCGTCCTCGGCCTCCGGCAAAAGCAGTCCGCGCACCCGGTTGTCGCCGCCACCGCTGGCGCCGGGCGGCGCCGCGAGCAGCCGGCTCACCCCGGTTTTCAAATTGACCTCGGCATAGGCGCCGTTCAGCTGGTTGTCACCGCGGGTGATCTTGACCTGGCCGGTAAGGGTCGCGAGCTCCTCAGTGACGTAGTAAATTCCGGTGTCGCCAGTCGCGAACTCCTCGGGAGTCATGATCTCGACGCCGCCATCGGCACGCACCGTGTTGATCGCCAGCTTGTCTTCGGCGTCGGGCTTGAAGTAGGCGGTCAGGACGTCGGCGCGCAGCTCGGTGTCTTCGCGCAGGGCGATGGCGTCGCCCCGGGCGACCGCAATTTGCTTCTCCTCCCAATATTCCAGGCTGTCCCGCGCGGTGATCACCGAGTCGGTGGTCTCCAGCTTCAGATTGTCGCCGGTCAAGACCAGGACGCCCTTGTCCAGGTCGTAAACTCCCTTGTCAGCGGTTATGGTCTCGTTGGTCGAGACCATGCGAACATCGCCGTCGGCCTCGAGCCGGTAGATCTCGGTCGATCCGTCGGCGCCCGTGCGATAGCGCGCCGTCAAGACCTCGGCCAGCACCGCAAGCTCGCCCTGGGCGGCACGGGCGTTGCCGCGCGCGATATAGAGCTTCTCGTTACGGTGCCACTCGATGCCGTTGTTGGCGGTAATCTCGAGCGGCTTGTCGCCGCTTTGGAATTGGCCGATGCCCTGGGCCTGAGCCGGCGCGCCGGTGGCCAACAAAAGGCCCACGGCAAGCACCAGCGGACCCGGGCGCGCCCTCACAGGGTGTCCTCCACGCCGGGATAGAACACCATCTTGCTCTTGCCCATGAAGTAGACCTGATCGCCACGCTCGAGCACCCGGAAGCCCTCGGATTCGATGGAGCCGAGCGGGCCTTGGCCGGTCACGACATTGTAGCCTTCCGCCGAGCTGGTCTCCAGGTCGATGCGCGCGGCCTCGGTCTTGAGCTCGTAGCCCTTGTCGTGGAACAGGGTGACGCCGCCGTGCAGCTCGAGGGTGTTGGCGTTGCGGTCGAAGGTGCCGCCCTCGGCCTCCATGGCCAGCCAGGTGCCGTCCTCCAAGGTGATGTCGGCCTTGGGGAAGGTGAGATCGATGATGTCGGCGCGCTCCGGTGTCTGGGTCGCCTCGTCGGCGGTCACGCTGAAGGGCTGGTTCTTGTCGTCCAGCCCGTCAAAGCGAGCGTTCAACATGGAGAGGTTTTCTGCAAGGTCCGCGGTCAACTCGGAAACGCTGATGCGAAAGCGATTATCCTCGCTGCCGAGCTGCGGCCAGGCCACGATCAGCAGAATCAGCGCCAAGGCGGTCGCGGGCAGCACCACCTTCATGCAGCCGACGAACATGCTGTAGCCATTGCGCCCGGACAGCCGCGGCGGCTTGCCCGGCGCTTTGTTGTCGGCTTTGGACCGCGCGCGCCAGATCATGTCACACCGGCCCTTAGGCAATCGTGCATGCGCACGATGCCGATCGGCTTGTCGCCCTCGACCACGAAGAGGCTGGTGATGCCGCGGCCGTGCAGGTTCATGCGGCCGACCGCCTCTGCGGCCAGCAGGCTGGCCTCGATGGTCTGGGGCCCGGTCGTCATGACGTCACCGGCCCGGCGCTGCAGTAGGTCAGGCGCCATGTGCCGGCGCAAGTCGCCGTCGGTGATGATCCCGGCGAGGTGGCGCTCGGCGCCGAGCACGCCGACGCAGCCGAAGTTGCGCTCGGTCATGACCAGGATGGCTTCGGCCATGGGCGTGTCCAGCTCGCACAGCGGCAGTTCCTCGGGCCCGCGCATGACGTCGCCGACCCTGAGCAGACGGGCGCCCAGTGTGCCGCCCGGATGCAGCAGGTGGAAGTCCTGGGCCGAGAAACCCTTGCGCTCCAAGAGCGCGATCGCAATGGCGTCGCCCAGGGCCAGCATCATGGTGGTCGAGGTGGTCGGCGCCAGACCCATGGGGCAGGCCTCCTGGCTGCGCGGCAGGATGAGCGCGATGTCGGCGTCGTTCGCGAGGCCCGAATCCCGCCGCGCGGTGATCGCGACCAGGGGGATCTGGAAGCGCCGGCTGAAGGCGACCACGTCGCCCAGCTCGGTCGTGTTGCCGGAGTTGGAGAGCGCCAGCACGCCATCCTCGCGGGTGATCATGCCGAGATCGCCGTGGCTCGCCTCGCCCGGGTGAACGTAGAGCGCGGGCGTGCCGGTCGAGGCCAGGGTGGCGGCGATCTTGCGGGCGATGTGGCCGCTCTTGCCCATGCCGGTGACGATGACCCGGCCGTTGACGCCCTGCAGCAGGTCGAGCGCGGCCGCGAAGCTGTCGTCAAGCGAGTCCGCCAGGGCCTTCAGGGCAGCAGCCTCAAGGGCGAGCACCTGGCGGGCGCTGGTCAGGTCCTCGTTGCCCTGGGTCGAGCTGGTCTTGAGCTGTTGCGTCATCATCGGCCAATCCAGTGGGCCGCATCGCCGCGGCCTCTCGTCATACGGCCCATAGGCCGGGATCCGTCCCCAGGGGCTCCCGGTTCAATGGGCGAAGATATCTTGGTCGTTCCAGCCGGCCAGGTCCAGGGCGGCGCGTTTGGGCAGAAAGTCGAAGCAGGCCTGGGCCAGCCCGCTGCGCGCCTCGCGCGCCAGCATCTCGTCGAGCTGCTCGCGTAGCCGGTGGAGATAGAGCACGTCGCTGGCCGCGTAGCGCAGCTGCTCCTTGCTCAGCTTGGCGGCGCCCCAGTCGGAGCTCTGCTGCTGCTTGGAGATCTCGACCCCCAGAACGTCCTTGCACAGATCCTTGAGGCCATGGCGGTCGGTGAAGGTGCGCACCAGCTTGGAGGCCACCTTGGTGCAATAGACCGGTCGGCACTCCACATTGAGGTGACGGGCCAGGACCGCCAGGTCGAAACGCGCATAGTGAAAAATCTTGGTGATCTTGGGGTCGGTCAGAAGTGCGCTCAGATTGGGCGCCTGGTAGGCGCCATTGGAGAACTGCACCATGTGGGCCGTGCCGTCGCCCGATGACAGCTGGGCCAGGCACAGCCGGTCGCGCGACAGGTTGAGGCCCATGGTTTCGGTGTCGATCGCCACGCTGTCGCCGAAATCCAGGCCTTCGGGCAGATCGTTCTGATGCAGATGTAGGCTCACGCTTTTGGGCCGCCGCGATGTTGCACGAAAGACTTGTCCGAATCGCCACGACCCGGATCGGTGAGAATATAGCGCATTTCCCGATAATTTGAAGGTCGCCGGCCGCAGGGCACCTATGCACCAGGCCCCGGCGCACCGGCGGCTACGCAAAAGCCCTTGTCCGGCGCGTGCCCGCTGGGGATGATAGGGCCTCTGGCGGCGCACACTAAGGGGGCGATATGGCTTACCGCTTGGTCACGGTGTTCGGCGGATCCGGGTTCATCGGACGCTACGTGGTGCAGCGCCTGGCCCAGCAGGGCTGCCTGGTGCGGGTCGCAGTGCGCAAGCCGTCCCAGGCCCAATTCCTCAAGCCCATGGGCGACGTCGGCCAGATCACGCCAATCCGAGCGCCGCTTCAGGAAGAGGCCGCGATCAAGGCCGCGGTCGAGGGCGCGGATGCCGTGATCAACCTCTGCGGCCTGCTCTACGAGCGCGGCAAGCAGACCTTCGAGGCGGTGCACCACGCCGGTGCCCAGCGGATCGCGCAGGCGGCCGCCGCGGCCGGCGCCGGCGCGATGGTGCAGATCTCGGCGATCGGCGCCAGCCCGCAGTCCAAATCGGACTATGCCCGCACCAAGGCTGCCGGCGAGGAGGCCGTGCGGGCGGCCTTTCCGGACGCCGTGATTCTCAGGCCCAGCATCGTGTTCGGGCCCGAAGACGATTTCTTCAACCGTTTTGCCGCCATGGCGCGCCTCTCGCCGGTGCTGCCGCTGATCGGCGGCGGGCACACCCGATTCCAGCCCGTCTACGTGGCCGACGTGGCCGATGCCGCCATGGCCGTGCTCAACGACCCGGCCGCGGCCGGCAAGACCTACGAGCTAGGCGGCCCCGAGGTCTACAGCTTCAAGGCGCTTTTGGAGCTGCTGCTCAAGGAGATCCAGCGCAAGCGGCTGTTCATGTCGATCCCCTTCGAGTTCACCGGCCCTGGCGCCTGGGCCGCCGAGCAACTACCGGTGCCGCCCCTGACCCGGGACCAGGTCGAGCTGCTCAAGACCGACAACGTGGTCTCCGAGGGCGCGCTTACGCTTCAGGACCTGGGCATTCAGCCGACCGCGGTCGAGCTGATCGTGCCGCTCTACCTGGACCGCTTCCGCATTGGCGGGCGATATGCCGAGCAGCGGGCGGTCTAAGAGTACAGGATCGCGAGCAGCAGTATCCCGAGCAGCACCCGGTAGATCACGAAGGGCGTGAAGGTCGCGCGCTTGAGCCAAGCCATCATGAGGGCGATCGCGGCGAGCGCGGCCAAGAATGCGAGGACCGCGGCCAGGAGCGCATCCAGGCCGAGCGCCAGATCGCCCAGGCGCACCAGGTCGAGCCCCGCCAGGGTCGCGGCGCCAAGGATCGCCGGGATTGCCAGCAACATGGAGAAGCGCGCCGCCTCGGTGCGCTCGAAGCCGAGGAAGCGCGCCGCCGTCATGGTGATGCCCGAGCGGCTGGTGCCCGGCACCAAGGCCAACACTTGGGCGACGCCGATCACCAAGGCCCGTCCGTAGTTCATGTTGACCAGGCGCAGGTTGGTCGCGCCCCAGCGGTCGCCCATGTAGAGCAGCAGGCCGAAGCCGATCGTGGCCCAGGCGATCACCACCGGATCGCGCAGGAATGCGGTGATCTCGTCTTTGAAGGAGACCCCGGCGGCAACCACCGGCAGAGTGGCGAAGACCACCATGATCGCCAAGGTGCCGCCCTGTGTGCGTTGGCCGGTCATGAGTTTGAGCGCACCGGCGATCATTTCCGCGACGTCCCGACGGAAATAGAGCAAAACCGCGAAAAGCGTGCCCAGATGGACCGCGACGTCGAGGATCAGGCGTTGGGCCTCGCCGTTCGGCACGCCCTCGACGCCGGCGCCGTCCAGGATCTGCCAGGTCAGGATTAGGTGGCCCGACGAGCTGATCGGCAGAAACTCGGTAACCCCCTGGACAAGCGCCAGGATCAAGACATGAAGCAGCGGCAAGGCGAGTCCTCGAGGGCGGTGGGTCTGCGCTTATAGCAATCCGGGAGTCCTGCGGGTAGACGCGAATAAAGTTCCGATATGGGACTAAAAATCAGGTGTGATTTCCTAATTTTTCTGATTCCAATTGCTTCTGGTGAGTTTCTTGGCATTTATTGCAGCATTACTGACCTAATTGGATCTTTTCGCTCGCAATCTAGGCACAAACCCGTTAAGCAAGTGCTGCGCGTGCCAGCTTTGTCGGCGCCAAGGGGAATCGCGCGAAAATCGGGGATGCTATGGAGGGGTGAGATGACTACCAAGATGCTGAAATTCGTCGATCTCTCCAAGCGCATGCCCGACAAGCGCATCGCCAGCCAGAGGCGCCGGGATTTTGGCGAGATCTTCCAGGAGTTTGATCCGGCCGGCGCGACCGAGCAGGCGAGCCGCTGCTCCCAGTGCGGCGTGCCGTTCTGCCAAGTCCACTGCCCCTTGCACAATAACATCCCCGACTGGCTCATGCTGACTGCCGAGGGCCGCTTGGAGGAAGCCTACGAGATCGCCCAATCGACCAACAACTTCCCGGAGATCTGCGGCCGGATCTGCCCCCAGGATCGGCTGTGCGAGGGCAACTGCGTGATCGAGCAGGCCGGCCACGGCACGGTGACGATCGGCACGGTCGAGAAATACATCACCGAGACCGCTTGGGATCAGGGCTGGGTCAAGCCGGTGCGCCCGCCCCGGGAGCGCGAGGCCTCGGTCGGCATCATCGGCGCCGGGCCGGCCGGCATGGCGGCGGCCGAGCAGCTTAGGCGCCATGGCTACAAGGTCACTGTCTACGACCGCCACGACCGGATCGGCGGCCTCCTGGTCTATGGCATCCCCAATTTCAAGCTGGAAAAGCACGTGGTCGCCCGGCGCGCGGAGCTGATCGAGCAAGCCGGCGTCACCTTCGAGCTCAACTTCGAGGTCGGCCGGGATGCCAGCCTCCAAGAGCTGCGCGAGCGCCACGATTCCCTGCTGGTCGCAACTGGAGTTTATAAGGCGCGCGAGCTCCAGGTGCCGGGCGTCGGCCTGCCCCAGGTCAACGCCGCCCTAGACTATCTGATCGCCTCCAACCGCAAGGGCCTGGGCGATAGCGTGCCGGCCTTCGACGACGGCAGCCTGGACGCCCGGGAGAAGCACGTCATCGTCATCGGCGGCGGCGACACGGCCATGGACTGCGTGCGCACCGCGGTGCGCCAAGGCGCCAAGTCGGTCAAGTGCCTCTACCGCCGGGACCGGCACAATATGCCGGGCTCCCAGCGCGAGGTCAGCCACGCCGAGGAGGAGGGCGTCGAGTTCGTCTGGCTGTCGGCGCCCGAAGCGGTGCTCGGCGACGATAGGGTGAACGGCATGCGCGCCCAGAGGGTTCACCTCGGCGTGCCCGATTCGAGCGGCCGCCAGACGCCGCAGATCCTGCCCAACTCGAGCAGCCGCCTGGACGCCGACATGGTGATCAAGGCGCTCGGCTTCGATCCGGAGGACCTGCCCGGCCTGTTCGACGCGCCCCAGCTCGCGGTCAGCCGCTGGGGCACCGTAACGATCGATTTCCGCTCCATGATGACCAACCTGGACGGCATCTTCGCCGCCGGCGACATCGTGCGCGGCGCCTCGCTGGTGGTGTGGGCCGTGCGCGACGGGCGCGACGCGGCAGAGCAGATCCATCAATACCTGCAGGCCAAGGCGGAGCGCGACCGAGACGCTTCGGAACGCGCCGTAGCCTAAGAGGAGCAAGGACCATGGGCGAGCAACCCACCGACTGGCAGAAGGCCGCTGACTACCTCAGCCGCCACGGCCTCTACGACCCGGCCGAGGAGCACGATGCCTGCGGCGTCGGCCTGGTCGCCTCGATCGACGGGCGGGCCCGGCGCGACGTGGTCGAAGCCGGCATCGAGGCGCTCAAGGCGGTCTGGCACCGTGGCGCGGTCGACGCCGACGGCAAGACCGGCGACGGCGCCGGCATCCACGTGCAGATCCCCCAGGGCTTCTTCCGCGAGCATGTGGCGCGCACCGGCCACGAGCCGGGCCCGGCGGCGATCGCGGTCGGCATGGTGTTCTTGCCGCGCACCGACCTGGGCGCCCAGGAGCGTTGCCGGGTCATCGTCGAGCGCGAGATCCTCAATGCCGGCTACACGATCTATGGCTGGCGCCAAGTGCCGGTGAACACCGACGTAATCGGCGAGAAGGCGAGCGCGGCGCGGCCCGAGATCGAGCAGATCATGATCGCGAACTCGCGCGGCATCACGCGCAGCCAGTTCGAGGTCGAGCTCTACATCATCCGCCGGCGCATCGAGCACGCGGCCGAGCGGGAATCGATCAAGGACTTCTACATCTGCTCGCTGTCCTGTCGCTCGGTAATCTACAAGGGCATGTTTTTGGCCGAGCAGTTGACCGCCTTCTATCCCGACCTGCTGGATGCCCGCTTCGTCTCCAACTTCGCGATCTTCCACCAGCGCTACTCCACCAACACCTTCCCCAATTGGTGGCTCGCCCAACCCTTCCGGGTGCTCGCCCACAACGGCGAGATCAACACCCTCAAGGGCAACGTCAACTGGATGAAGGCCCACGAATGCCGCCTGGCCAGCGAGCTGCTGGGCGAGGCGGTCGAGGAGATCAAGCCGGTGATCCAGCCGGGCAGCTCGGATTCGGCCGCGCTCGATGCGGTCTTCGAGCTGATGGTGCGCGCCGGGCGCGACCTGCCCATGGCCAAGACCATGTTGATCCCCGAAGCCGGGCTCGACGATCCCTCCATGACCAAGGAGGTCAAGGACCTCTACGGCTATTGCAACGCGGTCATGGAGCCGTGGGACGGGCCGGCGGCGATCTGCGGCTATGGCGGACGCTGGGCGGTCGCCGGCATGGACCGCAACGGCTTGCGCCCCCTGCGCTACAGCCTGACCGACGACGGCCTGCTGTTCGCCGGCTCGGAGACTGGCATGGTGCGCATCGACGAGGGGCGCATCGTCGAAAAGGGCCGGATCGGCCCGGGCCAGATGATCGCGGTCGACCTGAAAGAGGGCAAGCTCTACCGGGACGGCGAGATCAAGCCGTTCCTTGCCGCACAACGGCCGTTCGGCGACTGGGTTCAGAACATCACCCAGATCGACGACTTGATCCGCCCGGATCACGGCGAACCCACGGAGTACGAGGGCGAGGCCTTGCGTCGCCGCCAGCACGCCTATGGACTCTCCATGGAGGACTTGGAGCTGATCCTGCACCCCATGGTCGAGGACGCCAAGGAGGCGGTCGGCTCCATGGGCGACGACACGCCGCTCGCGGTCTTGTCCGACGGCTACCGGGGCCTGCATCACTTCTTCCGCCAGAACTTCAGTCAGGTCACCAATCCGCCGATCGATTCCTTGCGCGAGCGCCGGGTCATGACCTTGAAGACCCGGCTCGGCAACCTGGGCAACATCCTGGACGAGGACGAGAGCCAGCTCGACGTCTTGCAGCTCGACTCGCCGGTGCTATCCAACGCCGAGTTCGAGGCCATGCGCGCCCACATGGCCGAGACCGCGGCCGACATCGACTGCACCTTCGCGCCGAGCGGCGGCGATCCCGCCCTGCGACAGGCGCTGGCACGCATTCGCCGCGAGGCCGAGGACGCCGTGCGCGGCGGCTGCGTCCACGTGGTGCTGAGCGACAAGACGCTCGGCCCCGACAAGGCGCCGATCCCCATGATCCTGGCGACCGCGGCGGTCAACTCTCACCTCATGCGCCAGAACCTGCGCACCTTCACCTCGCTCAACGTGCGCAGCGGCGAATGCCTGGATGTGCACTACTTCGCGGTCCTGATCGGCGTCGGCGCAACCACGGTCAATGCCTACCTCGCCCAGGACTCGATCGCCGAGCGCCATCGGCGCGGCCTGTTCGAAGGCCTGGGCCTGAGCGACTGCGTCCGGCGCTACAAGAAGGCGGTCGACGACGGCCTGCTGAAGGTCATGTCCAAGATGGGCATCGCGGTGATCTCCTCCTACCGCGGCGGCTGCAACTTCGAGGCGCTCGGCCTGTCGCGCACCCTGGTCGACGAGTATTTTCCGCCGATGCCCAGCCGGATTTCCGGCATCGGTCTGACCGGCATCCAGCAGAAGGTGCTGGAGCTGCACGAGCGGGCTTGGAACGAGGCCTACACGGCTCTGCCGATCGGCGGGTTCTACCGCTATCGCCGGGGCGGCGAGCACCATGCCTGGGGCGCCGCATTGATCCACATGCTTCAGGCCGCGGTGGCGACCGATTCCTACTCGACCTACAAGAAGTTCAGCGACGGTATCGCCAAGCTGACGCCGAGTTCCCTGCGCGATCTACTGGACTTCAAGACCGAGGAGGCAAAGGCGATCCCGCTCGAGGAGGTCGAGTCGATCACCTCGATCCGCAAGCGCTTCGTCACCCCCGGCATGTCCCTGGGTGCGCTCGGCCCCGAGGCACACGGCACCCTGAACATCGCCATGAACCGGATCGGCGCCAAGTCGGACTCCGGCGAGGGCGGCGAGGACCCGGAGCGCTACCTGCCCTTCCCGAATGGCGACAACGCCAACTCGGCGATCAAGCAGATCGCCTCCGGCCGCTTCGGCGTGACCGCGGAGTACCTCAACAAGTGCCGGGAGATCGAGATCAAGGTGGCACAGGGCGCCAAGCCCGGCGAGGGCGGTCAGCTGCCGGGCTTCAAGGTCACCGAGATGATCGCCAAGTTCCGCCACTCGACACCGGGCGTGATGCTGATCTCGCCGCCGCCGCACCACGACATCTATTCGATCGAGGACCTGGCCCAGCTGATCTACGATCTGAAGCAAATCAACCCGAAAGCCCGGGTCTGCGTCAAGCTGGTGGCGCGTTCTGGCATCGGCACGATCGCCGCCGGCGTGGCCAAGGCCAAGGCCGACATTATCCTGATCTCCGGCCATATCGGCGGCACCGGCGCCTCGCCCCAGACCTCGATCAAGTTCGCCGGAGTGCCCTGGGAGATGGGCCTTTCGGAGACCCACCAGGTGCTGACCTTGAATCATCTGCGCCACAACGTGCGCCTGCGCACCGACGGCGGCATCAAGACCGGGCGCGACGTGGTCATCGCCGCCATGCTGGGCGCCGAGGAGTACGGCGTCGGCACCGCCTCGCTGATCGCCATGGGCTGCATCATGGTGCGCCAGTGCCACTCCAACACCTGCCCGGTCGGGGTCTGCACCCAGGATCCCGCCCTGCGCGAGCGCTTTACCGGCTCACCGGAAAAGGTGGTCAACCTCTTCAGCTTCATGGCCGAGGAGGTGCGCGAGATCCTCGCCAGCCTGGGCGTGCGCTCGATCAACGATGTGATCGGCCGCACCGACCTTCTGGTTCAGGTCAGCCGCGGCGCGCCCCATCTGGACGACCTGGACCTCAACCCGATTCTGGCCCAGCCGGACTCCGGCGACCTGCCGCTCTATTGCACGGTACAGGGACGCACCGAGGTGCCCGACACCTTGGACGCCCAAATCATCGAGGACGCCCGGGGCCTGTTCGAGGAGGGCGAGAAGGGCCAGCTGCAGTACACGATCCAGAACACCCAGCGGGCGATCGGCACGCGCCTGTCTTCCATGATCACCCGCAAGTTCGGCATGACCGAGCTCAATCCCGGGCACATCACGATCCGCCTGCGCGGCTCGGCCGGCCAATCCTTGGGCGCCTTTGCGGTCCAGGGCCTTAAGCTCGAGGTCTTCGGCGACGCCAACGACTATGTCGGCAAGGGGCTTTCGGGCGGCACCATCGTGGTGCGGCCAATGACCGCGAGCCCGCTGGAGACCAACAAGAACACGATCATCGGCAACACCGTGCTTTACGGCGCGACCCGGGGCGAGCTTTATGCGGCGGGCCAGGCCGGCGAGCGCTTTTGCGTGCGCAACTCCGGCGCCATCGCGGTGGTCGAGGGCTGCGGCTCGAACGGCTGCGAGTACATGACTGGGGGCACGGTGGCGATTCTCGGCGCGGTCGGCGACAACTTCGCGGCCGGCATGACCGGCGGCATGGCCTTCGTCTATGACCCGGAGGACCTCTTGCCGACCCGCATCAACGGCGACTCCGTGATCTATCAGCGTATCGAAACCTCTCACTGGGAGCTGTTGTTCAAGGAGCTGGTCGCGCGCCATCACCAGGAGACCCAGTCGCGCTTCGCCGAGCGCCTGTTGATCGACTGGCGCCACGAGTACAACAAGTTCTGGCAGATCGTACCCAAGGAGATGGTCGGGCGCCTGGAGCAGCCGCTCACCGAGGCCGAAGCCGCGGCGCGGGCATAGGCAGGCACAAGGGGCATGGGCCTGTTCGAGCCACGGCTCGCCATCGATGTGCGCTGCGAGGTCGGCGAAGGGATCATCTGGCACCCGCTTCGCGGCAGCCTCTTGTGGATCGATGTGCTGCGCCAGACCCTCTACGAGGCCGCGCCGGACGGCGGCGCGATCACCACCTACGGCTTCGGCGAAGCGGTTTCGGCGGTCGCCTGGATCGACCGGGACTCGGTCGCGGTCGCCACAGCCAGCGGCATCCGGGCGCTCAACCTGAACAGCGGCGCCCGGGGCGCCCTGGCGCCGCTCGAGGCCGACCGGCCGGAAACCCGCAGCAACGACAGCCGCACCGACCGCTACGGCAGCTTTTGGGTCAGCACCATGGGCCAGCCCATCGCCGAGGGCGCGGGATCCCTCTACCGCTTTCAGGACAGCACCTTCACTCTGCTGAAGACCGGCCTGACCTCTCCCAACTCCATCTGCTTCTCGCCCGACGGCCGGCGCGCCTATTTCTCCGACACTTTCGGCCACCACCTCTTCGCCTTCGATCTGGACCCCGAGAACGGCGCGCCTCTGGGCGAGGCCAAGCTGTTCTACGACTTCTCGAGCGACGGCCTTCATCCCGACGGCTCTGTCGTGGACAGCGAAGGTGGGATTTGGAGCGCCCACTGGTCTGGCGGTTGCGTGACCCGGCTGACCGCGAACGGCACGCTCGAGCGGCGCATCGACCTGCCGGTCAGCCTTGTCACTTGCCCCGCGTTTTGCGGGCCAGAACTCAAGACGCTCTATGTCACGACCGCCAACATCGATCTGGACCAGGCCACGCGCGAGAGAGAGCCCCTGGCCGGGGCGATCTTCGCGATCGACCTCGAGGTGCCGGGCCGAGCAGAGCCCGCGCTGGCAAATTTTCCGTAGCGTCTCGGGTATCGCCGGGAAAAGACTGGACTTTCAGGCCGTTGTGTCCCATGAGCTGAGATGTCGTCAGTTTCGACGGACCGATCGCCAGCCATGCGCACGCTCTACCACCTTCCGCTCGATCCGGGCTGCCGCCAGGTTCGCATCCTGCTGGCCGAGAAGAAGCTCGAGTTCGAGCTCAAGACGGAGAAGGTCTGGGAGCGCCGCAAGCCGTTCTTGCGCCTCAACCCGGCTGGCGAGGTGCCGGTCCTGGTCGAGCCCGATGGTACCTCCCTGCCCGGCGTCGTGGTGATCTCGGAGTACCTGGAGGAAGCCTATCCGGAGTCCAGCCTCTTGGGCAGCGACCCGCTCGACCGGGCCGAGGTGCGCCGCCTGATCGTCTGGTTCACCGGCAAGTTCCAGCGCGAGGTGACCGCCAATCTGGTCGACGAGAAGATCATGAAGCGCTTTCTCAAGATGGGCCATCCGGACACCAGCGCGATCCGCGCCGGCCACGGCAACATCCGCTATCACCTGGACTACATTACCTGGCTGTCCGAGCGCCGGCGCTGGCTGGCCGGCGACAGCTTCTCATTGGCCGACATCGCCGCCGCCGCCCAGCTCTCGGCGGTCGACTACATCGGCGACGTACCCTGGGAGGACCACGCCGAGACCAAGGACTGGTACGCCCGGGTCAAGTCCCGGCCTGCCTTCCGGCCGCTCCTGGCCGACCTGATCCCGGGCATCCCGCCGCCCAAGCACTACGCCGACCTGGACTTCTGATTACCTGAGTGCAGCTAAGCATTCGGAAGCGCGGCGCTCGAAAGCGCGCGACCCGCTTGACTTAGCGGAGGCCAGAGCCTCGCGGTAACAGGCCTCGCGGGCGCTGCGCTCATTGAGCACGTCGCCTTTACTGTGGAGTAGCTTGGGTAAAAGCCAGGCTTCTCCGAACCGCTGGCACCAGTCGATACCGGCTTCGAAGCTGGCGATCGCAGCCACGCGCCGATGTCCTGAGCCATCGCCTAGTCCACCGTCACGTCGAGCTTTTCCAAGTTGGCGCGTGCCGACTTGCCGGCCGCGCCGGTGGGCGCCAGCCGCAGCACCTGGAGCCAATCGGCCCGCGCGCCTTCTCCGTCGCCGGCTAGGCGGCGCAGGATCCCTCGCTCCAACAGGCCTTCGGGGCTCGCCGGGTCGATCACGAGTGCCCGGGTGATGTCCTCCATGGCGAGCTCCGGCACCTCGACCAAGCGGTAGGCGCTGGCCCGGAAGATCAGCACGTCGGCCCGCCCGGGCGCCAGTTCGGACGCCCGGTTAAGGTCGTCGATCGCCTCCCAGTAGCTTTCCGCGCCGGCCAGTGTGATCGAGCGGTCGACCAAAAGCTCCACGTCGTCCGGCTTGAGGGCGAGCGCCGTGGTCTGGGCGGCATAGGCCCGGCTGGTCTCCTCGGCCAATAGCCAAGCCTGGCCCGCTTGGCCGAGCACATCGGCGGCAAGCTCGGGACTGCTGCCGGCGATGCGGCCGGCCAGCAGCTCCAGGCGTCGGGCGCCCTCGGCGTAGTGGCCGAGCGCGACCAGCGCGACCGCCTGGCAGTGCTTGGCCGGATCGCCGCCGCCGAAGCTCTCCCAGCGCCCGGCGCTCTGATAGGCCTCCTCCGGATCCTCGCGGGTCTGCGCCATGCAGGCGGTGTACTTCTGGAGATCCACTTCATCCTGGCTCAGCTGCGCGGCGGCCGGACTAGCCCCAAGCGCGGCGGCGAGCAGAACGAGACTGGTGAGACAGCGGACCACGGCGACGAATTCCCTTGCCCTTCCCCGCTAGGGTCGCCGCCAGCCGGGGTGCGATCAAGTCCCGATTTTTTGCTGGCTCACCGTCGGCGCAAGAGGATGCTCATATGCCAGACCTCGCAAGCGTAGGTCGCCAGATGTGTCCGATAGAGCCGATCGAGGCGACGGTAGAACTCTTGGGCCAGGCGCTCCGCCCCTGCGGCCTCCCCGGCGCTCGGCTCGAACAGCTGGCGGCGCAAGGTGGAATCGCCGAAAGCCCGGCTGTAGCCCACATAAAGCCGGGCGTATTCGGCCGGGTCGTCGAGCGCGCCGCCGAAGATGTCGCGCGGGTTGACCGGCGCGGGCGTCACGCCAAGCGTCTCAATCTCGAAGGCCGCGGCCAAATCCGATTCCGCTTCGAGAGGCGCGCGCGTCTCGTCCTCGGTCATGAACCAGAGGCTAAAAAGGAAGCCGTCGAGGATTGCCCGGTCGATCAGGCCATCGTCGGCCATTTCCTGGGCAACCGCCTGCAGGGCCCGGTAGATGCCCCGCCCGGAGGCCGCCGCGCCGTTGATCTCCGCTGGGTCTGGAACCGCGCCCAGGGTGGAGATCAAGAGGAAGCCGCCCGGCCGCAGCTCGGCCGCCCGGCATCGCAGAAATTGGGTCCAGTCCCGCCGGGCGAAGGCCGCCATCTCGGCGCGCGCATCGCCTTCCAGATCGGCGAACCAGACCGTGCCCGGCGCCTTTAGGCGCACCGCGTGGCTCAGCCAATGGCAGGCCGCGAAGCAAGTGCCCAGCGCGACCGTGCCGCCGGCCGCCATCTGGTCATAGAAGCTGCCAATCGCCGCCTCGCTGCGCAGGGCGCTCGCACCCTCCATGTAGCCTTTGGGTCCCGCAGCGAGCGCGAAGAGGGCATTCCAGTCGTTGCCCGGCTGGTCGGCATGGCAGACCGCAATGGGCGCATCGGCAAAGGACGCCCGGTAGGCCTCGATCGCGGGCGTGACGGAGTCGATCGCGCTGCTGCCCGGTCCACAGCCGTAGTCGACGATCTTGAGCTCCGGCTCGACCCGGCCAAGGCGCTCGACCAAACCGCGGATGAGCCCGCCGTGCTGCCGGACCATGTTCTGCTGGACCGGCGAGTTTTTGTCGTAGTCTACCATGCCCTCGGTCGATCTCTTGGCTTCGAGCGGGTCGGCTTTCATCGAGCGGTCTCCGGCGTTCTCTTTTCCATTGCCCTCGCGGGTCAGATTCGCTGTCCTTGGCGGCGTGATCAAGCCTTCACGTGGATCATACTTCAGGAGCACCATGACAAAGACCGCCCGCACCGCCGCAGCGCCCCGGCTGTTTTGTTTCGGCTACGGCTTCAGCGCGGCCGCCCTGGGGCGGCGCCTGGCGGCCCGGGGCTGGCACGTCTCCGGCACCAAGCGGTCCCCTCAAGGGAGCGGGCATTTCGCTTTCGATGGCGAAACCCCCATGGCCGATCCGGGCGCCGCCTTGGCCGGCACCACCCACCTGCTGCTGAGCGTGCCGCCGGGCGCGTCCGGCGATCCGGTGCTGGCCCACCACGGAGAGCACATCGTCGGGCTCGAGAATCTGGCCTGGCTCGGCTACCTCTCGACCACCGGGGTTTATGGCGACCGGGCGGGTGGCTGGGTCGACGAGGGCTCGGCGATCGAGCCGACCGGCGAGCGGGGCCAGCGCCGGGTGGACGCAGAAGCCGGATGGCGGGCCTTGGCCGAAGCGCATGGCCTGCCGCTCCACATTTTCCGCCTGGCCGGCATCTACGGCCCGGGGCGAAGCGCGCTCGACAGCGTGCGCCGGGGCAAGGCAAAGCGCATCGACAAGCCGGGCCAGGTGTTCAGCCGGATCCATGTGGAGGACATCGCAAGCGTGCTGGAAGCCTCGATCGCGCGGCCCGCGCCGGGCGCGGTCTACAATCTTTGCGACGACGACCCGGCGCCGCCGGCCGAGGTGGTGGCCCACGCTTGCGAGCTGCTGGGCCAAGCACCGCCGCCCCTGATTCCCTTCGCCGAGGCCGAGCTCTCGCCCATGGGCCGCTCTTTCTATCGGGACAACAAGCGAGTTTCCAACCGCCGCATCAAGGACGAGCTCGGCGTCACCCTGCGGTACCCCAGCTACCAGGTCGGTTTGCGCGCCCTGCTCGATCAGGATGAGTCGGGAATCTAGTCGCTATTCAAATTAATTGAAATAAGAAACATTTCTTTGAAATTGAATTGAAGTTTCTTCTGGGCAACCCTGCAGGCTGCTCGGCAATCCTTGCCGACAAGAAAAGTGCGCCGACCGCGCGAAAGACCGGCCGGCGACCAGCAGAACAAGGGAGCAAACAATGAACCATCAACAGCAACTCGCCCGCATGCTCGGCGACAAGCGGACGTCCCGACGCGAATTTCTGGTCGGCGCGACCGCGCTCGGCCTCACGGCCACCGCGGCCTCGGGTCTTTGGAATGAGGCACAGGCGGCGACACCGAACAAGGGCGGGCACCTGGTCACCGCCTTGGTCGGTGGCAGCACGACCGACAACATGGACCAGCAGACCTGGACCGACACCTTCATGATCGCGATCGGCCGCGCGAGCCGCGACAGCCTGGTCGAGGTCGGCCAGGACAACTCTGCACAGCCCGGCTTGGCGGAAAGCTGGGAGGCCAGCGACGACGCATCCGAGTGGCGCTTCAAGCTGCGCCCGGGAGTCGAGTTCTCCAACGGCAAGTCGCTGACGACCGAGGACGTGATTGCCTCGATCAACGTGCACCGAGGCGACGACACCCGCTCCGGCGCCAAGGGCGTGTTCCAGGCGATCGAGGACGTCACCGCCGACGGCGACGTGGTGGTGGTCAAGCTCGCCGGTCCGAATGCGGACTTCCCGTTCCTGATGACCGACTATCACATGAACATCGTGCCCGCGCCGGACGGCAAGCCGGATCTGGAAAACGGCATCGGCACCGGCCTCTACAAGGTCACCGAGTTCGAGCCGGGCGTGCGCGTCGCCATGGTGCGCAACCCCAATGCCTGGCAATCCGACCAGTTCGGCTATGTCGACTCGGCCGAGATCCTCGGCGTGCCCGATCCCAATGCCCGCCAGAGCGCGCTGGTGACCGGCGACGTCCGCGCCATCAACAAGCCCGATCTCAAGACCATCAAGCTCTTGGCACGGCGGCCCAACGTCGAGATCGTCGATGTGGCCAGCAACTTCTTCTATACCGGGCCCATGATGGCCGACAACGAGCCCTTCAGCAGCGTCGACTTCCGGCGCGCCATCAAGTTCGGCATCGACCGCCAGCAGTTCATCGACAAGATCATCTTCGGCTACGGCACGCCGGGCAACGACCACCCGATCGGCCCGGGCTTCACCTTCCACGCCGCGGACATTCCGCAAAACACCTACGATCCGGACAAGGCCAAGCACCATTTGAAGAAGTCCGGCTTCGAGGGGGCCAAGATCGACTACAGCGCGTCCGACACGGCCTATCCGGGCGCGGTCGACTACGCGGTCCTGATGAAGGAGACGCTGGCGCCGATCGGCATCGATCTGAACATCGTGCGCGAGCCGAACGACGGCTATTGGTCGAACATCTGGAACGTCAAGCCGTTCTGCGCCTGCTACTGGGGTGCCCGGCCGGTCGAGGACATGATCCTTTCGATCAACTACACCACGGACGCGGCCTGGAACGACACCCGCTGGGGCAGCCCGCGGGTCGACGAGCTGGTGGTCGCCGCGCGCGGCGAGCTGGACAAGGCCAAGCGCGCCGAGATGTACCGCGAAGTTCAGATGCTCATCAGCCGAGACGGCTCGACCCTGGTGCCGGCTTATGGCCGGGACGTCGCGGCGCTTTCGACCGACGTCGGCACCACCGGCCAGTACGGCGGCGGCTGGGAGATGGACGGCGGCCACTTCGTCAAGCGCTGGTGGCTCAAGGGTTAAGACGCACGACCAACCGGCGGGGTCTCGGCCCCGCCGGATTTGCGGCTCCTGGGCAGAAGGTACCCGTCAGTTGACCGAAAGATCGCATCGGCCCGCCGAGCCCGGAGGTCACTCCACACCCTCTATGAAGCGCAGCAATGGCTGCCAATCTTCCTGCAGATCGACGCCGCGTTTGGTCTTGAGGTCGAACAGGCCGAGCCCCTGTTCAGCCAGCTCCAGGTAGATCGCCCGGTCCGGCAGGCCGCCCAAATCCTGGTAGCCGGTGCCGATCATGAAGAGATCGAGGCGCGCCGCAGCGCGGCTGTTGCGGCGAATCCGGTTGGGCAGAACAGCCACCGACTTCTTGTTCTTGCGGATCGGCTTGATCTCAATCAACCGTTTGAGAAAAGCGGTTGTGGTCTCTTGGTCGAACACCGAAGGGAGCACCGGCACCACAACCGCATCGGCCCGCGCCACCAGCTCCTCGGTCCGCTTGCTTTTGATCGCGGCTGGCGCGTCGATGATCAGAACGCCCTTGCCGTTTGGCGTCTTGCCCGGATTCTTCCCCCAGTCAAGCCCCCGGATGCGCGGCGCGGTGGCCGGGCGCCGGGCCAACCAGCCGAGGCTGCTGTGCTGGCGATCGGCATCGGCGAGCCAGGTGCGTCGCCCCTTGGCGGCGAAGGCGGCCGCCAGATTGGTGGCGATGGTCGTCTTGCCGCTACCGCCTTTGGGATTTGTCACTAGAATCGAAAGCACCTTCCCATTTCCCCCGGTTACCTCGAGCCGCGCCTCGGCCGATGACTTCGGGCGATCGGCGAAGCAACCCCATTAAAGAGATTCGATGGCACAAGGTCACGCACCGATTCCCAACCGGCGTTTATCAGCGCCACGGAACTGAAACAAAACCTTCAAAACAGCGTCAACCGATTGTCACCAAAGCACTGTCAAGTCACCTGCCTGCCATGAACATAGGATTGGGATAGGAGGGGAAGTTGCGTATGCGTATAGGATCAATGTTTGGCGGTGCGGCCGTCATGCTCTTAAGTATGGCGCTCGTTGCGTCGGCCGCCGACGCCAAGACTATCAAAGTTTTCAGCAAGAAGGACAGCGGGCGAAGCACCTTTCGGGCCGCGATCGATGCCGCAAACAGTGACCCTTCGATCGACAGGATCCAGCTCCTGGTGTTCGGTCGAAAGATCAAGCTGAAGACGCCGGTCACCTATACCGGCACTCAAGCGCTGACGATCAACGGTGCCGGGGTCGAGATCACAGAGAACGGCGCGGAGAATCTTTTGATGGCAACGGGCGGCGGCGATCTTCACCTGAAGAACATCTCCTTCGTCGATGCCCTGCAGAGCGGCGTCGTGGTCACGGTGCCTGCCGGCAACACGCTTCGCGAACAGGCGGTCACCCTCGATAAGGTCACGCTCAGCGGCAATGGCTGGTATGGCCTACTTTTCGACGATCAGATCGGCGGCGACGGCGGCGGCAGCAACTCGGACTCGAGCCTGCGCCTGGTGGTCACCGATAGCGTGATCCAGAACAACAACAATCCGGCGATCGCCCCCAACGCCGACGACAAGGACGGCATCCGGGTCAATGAGGGCGGCATCGGCGACATCACCACGGTGATTGTCGACAGCCAATTGGACGAGAACGCCGCCGAGGGCATCGAGCTCGACGAGATTGGCCAGGGCGACGTCATCGTCAGCGTCACCGGCAGCAGCTTCGACAACAACGGCGACCAGCCGCAACTGCCTTCTGATTTGGAGGACGGCTTGGACGTCGACGAGGCGGGCAACGGCGACATCTGGCTCAGCATCTCGGACTCCAGCACCAACGGGAATTTCGACGAGGGCCTGGATTTGGACGAGGCGGACGAGGGAAATGTCTACTTGGTCGCGGTGAACTTCGAGGCGTCGAACAACCTGGATGAGAACGTCAAGGTGACCAAGCTGCAAAACGACGCTCCTCTCGCCGGCAGCATAGTCGCGCGCTTCAACTCGGTGACGGTGAAAGACAGCATCGACGGCGACGGCATCAAGCTCGAGGTCTTCGACAACGAGATCAACGAAAACCTGGCGGGGAGCGTCTTCGCCACCGTGCAGTACTCGCAGGTCATCGGCAACGACAGCGACGACATTCAAATCGAGGCCTTGACCGGCGAGTTATTGCTGCGGTTCACCGACACGGGCCCGCCCGATCTGACACCGGGCATCGTGCTGATCGAGATTCCCTGATTACCAGATCAGGTCATGACAAAATGGGGGCCGGAGGGCACGAGTCTTCGGCCCCTTAGCTTGACTCAAGGCGCAACCTGCTAAGGCCGGCAGCGGCTGCACAAAGCTCACTTTCGACTGAGATCTCTAGGCAAGCCGCGCCAAGACCTTCTGGCTCTCCAGCTCCCGCAGGACATTGCGGCCGATCCAGCGGGCGGCGGCATCCTCGCGCGCGGCTAGCCGCCCGGCCAGCTCCAAGGCCGCGTCGTGCAACGCTTTGCTGCGTTTGCCGATCTGGCGCAAGGCCCAATTGACCGCCTTCTTGACGAAGTTGCGCTCGTCCCCGGCGGCGCGCTCGATCTCTTTCAGGCAGGATCGGAAGCGCGCCTCGGACGCCGCCTTGTCGTGCACCGCGAGTGTCGCGATGAGCGCGAAGCCGGCGCGCTTCACGAAGACCCGCTCGTCCAGACACCAGAGAAAGGCCGCGTCCCAGGCAAAGTCGCAACGGCGCACGAGGCCCATGCAGAGCTGATCGCAGAGGTCCCAGCTATCTACCTCGCCAACCCAGCGCGCCGCCGTCGCCTGATCAAGCTTGCCCGGATCGCCGATGATCGTTGCCAGGATTCGAGCCTCGTGAATCCCGCTGTCCCACAGCTCGAGCGCTAGGCCATGGCGTCCTTTCAGGCGCCTGCCGAGCCGGCGCAAGGTGGCAACTGAAATGCCGAGGGCGCGTTCCACGGCGATCCCGAATCGCGCCATGCCCGCCCGATCGGCCGGGCTCTCTAGGCGCTTGAGAGCGGCAAGGACCTGTTGGGCGCTGGCGTCGAGTGCGAGCGGCGCGACCTCGGGTGCCGTCATGCGCCGTCCAACTGGGACCTGAAATAGGCGATCGTCTTAGCCAGGCCCTCTTCGAGCCCGACACGAGGCGCCCATCCGAGCCGCTCTTTGGCGCGGGCAATGTCCGGGCAGCGCTGCAGGGGATCGTCCTCGGGCAGAGGCGCGGTGACGATCTCCGAGCGCGCGCCGGTCGCCTGGATGACGGTCTCGGCCAGCTGGCGCACGGAGATCTCGCTCGGGTTGCCGAAATTGATCGGCCCGACCGCCTTGTCAGGCCCGTTCATATGACGCACCAGGCCATCCACCATGTCATCCACGTAGCAGAAGGAACGGGTTTGGGCGCCGTCACCGTAGAGCGTGATCGGCTCGCCCTTGAGCGCCTGGACGATGAAGTTGGAAACCACCCGGCCGTCGTTGGGCAACATGCGCGGGCCGTAGGTGTTGAAGATCCGGGCGACTCTGATCGCCATGCCGTGCTGGCGGTGATAGTCGAAGAACAGGGTCTCCGCGCAGCGTTTGCCCTCGTCGTAGCAGGCGCGCGGACCGATCGGATTGACGTTTCCCCAATAGTCCTCGCGCTGGGGATGGACCGTCGGGTCGCCATAGACCTCGCTGGTCGAGGCTTGGAGAATCGGCGCGCGCAGGCGCTTGGCCAGGCCCAGCATGTTGATCGCGCCGTGCACCGAGGTCTTCGTGGTCTGCACCGGG
>JBCCGG010000043.1:0-49458 GCA_039029395.1 Pseudomonadota bacterium
CCCCCCCCCCCCCCCCCCCCCCCCCCCCCCCTCTCGCGGTGGGGGGGGGGGGGGGGGGGCCCCCGGGCCGGTGCCGCAGCTAAAGAAACTTAAGAGTCCTAGCGCACCACCATGCAGGCGGCTTTGGCTGTGTTGGCGACCTTGCGCGACACGCTGCCCATGAGCATGCCCTCGACCTGACCCAGGCCGCGGCTGCCCATGATGATCAGGTCGTCCTTGTTCTTCTCCGCGTACTTGACGATCGCGTTTGCCGGATCGCCGGTCGCGATGTCGCCTTCGACCTCCTTGACGCCGCTGCTCTGGGCCTTGCGCTTGGCCTGGTTGACGATTTGCTCGCCGACCGCGGTCAGCGCTTCGTGGCGGTGGCGCTGCAGCTTCTCGACGTCTTCCAGGCGGCCGATATTGCTCGGCACCTGCATCTCTCGCACCACGTGGACCATATGCAGCTTGGCGCCGAACTGCTTGGACAGCTCGATCGCCGTGTCTATCGCCCGCACCGAAGCGTCCGACCCGTCGACCGCCACTAGAATGTTTTGATACACGATCCCCCCTCCCAGATGATTGCAAGGTTCTTCCGTGGCCCCGTGGGTTTAGTTGACCTTCGCATGCGATGCCCTGTCAAACAGATAATGCTGGCGCGCTTCGGCACTTTTCCCCCGGCGCCAATCGACCTAGAGTGCGCGGCTCAGGCACAGCAGCGGCGCGGAGATAGCGAATGGCCTATTGGCTGATGAAGTCAGAGCCCGGCAACTGGTCGTGGGACGATCAGGTCAAGGAGGGCGTCGCCGAGTGGGACGGCGTGCGCAACCACCAGGCCGCCAACAACATGAAGGCCATGAAGATCGGCGATAAGGTGTTCTTCTACCACTCGGTCAAGGAGAAGCAGGTGGTCGGCATCTGCGAGGTGGTCAAGGAGTACTACCCCGATCCGAGCGATGCCTCCGGCCGGTTCGGCATGGTCGACATCAAGGCGCTCAGGCCCTTCAGTCAGCCTGTCACCTTAGGCGAGATCAAGGCCGAGCCGGCGCTTGGGGATCTCGCCCTGGTGCGCCACACCCGGCTCTCGGTCATGCCGGTCGCCGCCGCCGAATGGAAGCAGATTTGCAAGATGGGCAAAACCAAGGCCTAGGCGCGGCGCGCGGCAGACTTCGGTCAGGATCGAGGTCGATTCCCATGGACTGCTGCGGCTCGGGTCACACGAGCAGGCGCCGCCTGAAGCTTTCTAGCCGCTGGTCGGTCATGCCGAGGCCGTCCTGTAGGTAGCCGTCCATCGAGCCATAGGCCTGGTCGATCGCCGCAAAGGCGGCCATCAGGAACCTGCGGCGCGCCCAGACGATCCGCTCGATGAAACCCGGCGGGTCGCCATCGGGCAGTTCGGCCAGCCACGCACCAACGATCCGGTTGGTCAGCTGGTAGTCCTCAAGGATCGTTTGCCGAGGAACCCCGAGCGCGGAGTGGATCAAGGCACAGGCGACGCCGGTGCGGTCCTTGCCGCCGGCGCAGTGGATCACGGCCGGATGACTCTCGTCGCCGGTCAGGAGATCGAACAGTCGGCACCACTGAGCCTGATGGTCCACAATGAAGGAGCGATAGAAGCCTTCCATCATGGCGGTCGTGTCGGGCTCCGGCTCGCCCGCGGCGGGCCGGTAGCCGGCAAGCTCGCCGTCGCGCAGCCGGCGCGCCAGTTCGCTGTCGGCGGTTGGCTGGATCGGCAGGTGGGCGGTCCGAAGCTCCGGGCGTGGCGGCAGTCGACTCGGGCGCTGATCGCGCTCGCCCGCGGTCCGCAGGTCGCACACCAGACGAATCCCGAGCCGGTCCAGCACCATGAGGTCCCGCTCGCTGAGCGCGTGCAGCTGGTCCGATCGATAGAGCAGACCCGATCTGACACGGCGGCCGTCTTGAGCGTCGTAGCCGCCGAGATCGCGAAAGTTGCGGGCACCGTCGAGCGCCAAGAATTGCCGCTCCTGCGCGGCAGAGGGCGAACGGCTCGGTGGCTGACCGGTCATCGATTAAGTCTATCGGCCCGCCGATCCTGCCACCAGAGATTTTCAGATTTACATATTTCACCTACAAAAAGTTAAAACATTTACAGAAAAATGATTACCTTTCATGTGGTTATTGACTTGTTGACCAAAATAGCAAATGTTGTTGCGATGCAGCAATGAGATTGGCGGCGGGTCGTTCCTTGCCGCCAGGCGTTTTTCGATCTGACATCGCAAGAGGAGAGCACAGGGAGATGGCCGAGAAAATCGTGGCGGCCTTTAAGACCAACAGCTGGATCTTCCTGGTGGCCGTCTTCGTCATTTTGATCGCTGTTGGAATGA
This sequence comes from Pseudomonadota bacterium, assembly GCA_039029395.1. Classification (GTDB taxonomy): domain Bacteria; phylum Pseudomonadota; class Alphaproteobacteria; order Kiloniellales; family JAKSDN01; genus JBCCGG01. The sequence continues at coordinate 2,325 of JBCCGG010000043.1, forward strand.
CTGTAAGCTAGCGCCGAGCATCCGTCCGGCCGTCGAACGCTTCTTGGAACGGTCGGGACATGGGGAGGGGGACCGGATGGACCTGTCGAAGATTCCCGTCGGCCGCAACGTACCCTGGGACGTGAACGTCATCATCGAGGTCCCGCTGGGCGGCGAGCCGGTCAAGTACGAGGTCGACAAGGAGTCGGGCGCCATGTTCGTCGACCGCTTCTTGCACACCGCCATGCGCTATCCCTGCAACTACGGCTTCATACCCCATACCTTGGCCGATGACGGCGACCCGGTCGACGTCATGGTGGTGGCCCGCACGCCCGTCGTGCCCGGCGCCGTGGTGCGGGCCCGGCCGATCGGTGTCCTGATGATGTCCGACGAAGCCGGGCGCGACGAAAAGATCGTCTCGGTGCCGGCCGACGACCTTTTCCCCTACTACGCCCGAGTCTCGTCCTATCGGGAGCTGCCCAAGATCTTGCTTGAACAGATCGCCCATTTCTTCGAGCATTACAAAGACCTGGAACCCAACAAGTGGGTCAAGGTGGACCGCTGGGGGGAGGCCGAGGAGGCCTGCCGAATCATCGAAGCCTCGATCCAATCCTAACCGGCTGGGAGGCCGCAACATGACCGACGACTCTGTCTTTCCCGTCCCTCAGGAGGTCGCCGACGCGGCCTGGTGCGACAACGCCAAGTACCTCGAGCTCTACGAGCGCTCGGTCAGCGATCCCGAAGCCTTTTGGGCCGAGCACGGCAAGCGCATTGACTGGTTCAAGCCCTACAGCCAGATCAAGGACGTCTCTTTCGGGCCCGGCGACGTGCACATCAAGTGGTATCAGGACGGCACCACCAATGTGGCCTACAACTGCATCGACCGGCACCTGGCGACGAAGAGGGACGATGTGGCGATCATCTGGGAGGGCGACGACCCCGCGGACTCCCAGCACATCACCTTCGGCGAACTCCACGAGAACGTCTCGCGCCTGGCCAATGCCATGAAAGCGCGCGGCATCAAGAAAGGCGACCGGATCACGATCTACATGCCGATGGTGCCCGAGGCGGCCTACGCCATGCTGGCCTGCACGCGCATCGGCGCGATTCATTCGGTGGTGTTCGGCGGCTTCTCGCCCGAGGCCTTGGCCGGCCGCATCATCGGCTGCGAGTCAAACTGCGTTATCACGGCCGACGAGGGCATCCGCGGCGCCCGAAAGATCCCACTCAAGGCCAACACCGACGAGGCGCTCAAGCAGTGCCCGATGGTCGAGACCGTGTTCGTCACCAAGCGCACCGGCGGCGATATCGGCTGGACCGAGGGCCGCGACGTCTGGATGCACGAAGCCTGCGCGGCGGCCTCCGCAGATTGCCCGGCCGAGGAGATGAACGCCGAGGATCCGCTCTTTATCCTCTTCACCTCGGGCTCGACCGGTAAGCCGAAAGGCGTGGTGCACTCGACCGGCGGCTACCTGGTCTACGCCTCCATGACCCATCAGTACGTCTTCGACTACCACGACGGCGAGATCTACTGGTGCACCGCGGACGTCGGCTGGGTCACCGGGCACAGCTATGTGGTCTACGGGCCGCTCGCCAACGGCGCGACCACGCTGCTGTTCGAAGGCGTGCCAAACTATCCCGATGCCTCGCGCTTCTGGCAGATCTGTGACAAGCACGAGGTCAACATCTTCTACACCGCGCCAACCGCGATCCGCGCCCTGATGGGCGCTGGCGACGAGCCGGTCCAGAAGACCAGCCGCGAGACGGTGCGTATCCTCGGCACGGTCGGCGAGCCGATCAATCCAGAGGCTTGGATGTGGTACCACCACGTGGTCGGCGACGGCCGCTGCCCGATCGTCGACACCTGGTGGCAGACCGAAACCGGCGGCATTATGATCACGCCGCTACCGGGCGCGACCGCGCTCAAGCCGGGCTCGGCGACCCGCCCGTTCTTCGGCATCCAGCCGGTCATCGTCGAGGCCGAGGGCAAGGTGCTGGAGGGCGCCGTGTCGGGCAACCTCTGCATCGTCGAGTCCTGGCCCGGACAGATGCGTACCCTGTTCCGCGACCACGAACGCTTTATCCAGGCCTACTTCTCGAACTACCCGGGCAAATACTTCACCGGCGACGGTTGCCGGCGCGACGAGGACGGCTACTACTGGATCACCGGCCGGGTCGATGACGTGATCAACGTCTCCGGCCACCGCATGGGCACGGCTGAGGTGGAATCCGCCCTGGTCGCCCACCACAGCGTGAGCGAGGCGGCGGTGGTCGGCGCGCCCCACGAGATCAAGGGCCAGGGCATCTACGCCTACGTCACCCTAATTGTCGGCGAGAACCCGAGCGACGACCTGAGCAAGGAGCTGGTCCAGTGGGTGCGCAAGGAGATCGGCCCGATCGCCTCGCCCGACTGGCTGCAGTTCGCGCCAGGCCTGCCCAAGACCCGCTCGGGCAAGATCATGCGCCGTATCTTGCGCAAGATCGCCGAGAACGACTACGGCACCCTTGGCGACACCTCGACCCTGGCCGAGCCGGCGGTGGTCGACGACCTGATCGAGAACCGCAAGAACCGCTAGGGTTCGATCATCGCCAACGCGTTCGCGGCCGGGCTGATCTCTGCGGCCCTGGTCGCCCTGGCCGTCGGCGCCCTGCAACCCTGGTTGACCTCTAACGCCCGGCCGGCGGCGCGCGCTTGGCCGGAGGCCACGGCCCGGGCGCTCGACCGGCTGTTCGGCGGTGTGCGGCCCGGCGCGCTGGCGGTCGCGCTGGTCGGCAACCTGCTGATCGCGGCCCTTTCCCTGTCACCCGCCGTGGCGCGGGCGATTGGGCGGGCCGGATCGGACTCCCTCTTCACCCTCGCCCCGCACCAGCGGGTTGTCGTCGGGCTGATCTCGGCGCTTTTGATCTTCCTGCTGTTCGCCGGGCTGCTGGTCAAGACCAGGTGGCTGCTGCGCCGCTTCGGTACTAGCGGCCAAGGGCGCGCGCTCGTGGTCTTGCTGCTCGACGCCGGGCTGACGCTGGCGGTTTTCGTAGTCGCCCTGTCCCTCGCACCACAGGTCTACTACGGCTACTACGTTCAAATCTTCCCGAGCCTGACCTACAAGTGGGTCCTGCAGCCCCTGCCCAGCCCGTCGGCGCTCGGCGCGCTTCTGGCGCCGCCGCAGGCGCTCAGCCTGGCCGAGCTACTAAAGGCGCTTAGCTTGCGCGCCTGCCTGATGATCTCCGCCTGGCCGCTGCTGATCGGCGCTGCCGGCTACATCTGGTTTCGCCTGCCGCGCCGCCCCGGGCCCTGGGCCTTCGCAGCCCTCTCGGGCCTGATCGCGGCCCTGGCCTTCGGGGCCCTTGCCGGCCTATCCTCGCCGCCATGATCGAGATCTCCATCGCCGAGGATTTCGCAGCCGCCGGGATCGCCGTCAGCCTGGGCTGCCTGGAAGCCCGGGTCGAGGTGCGCGAATCCGATCCGGCGCTGGCCGCCGCCATGGCGGAGGCGGTCGCCCGGCGGGCTGAGGCTTTAGCGGACGGGGCGGTCGCCGAGATCCCCGAGGTCGCCGCCGCGCGCAAGGCCTACAAGGCCGGCGGCAAGGATCCGAGCCGCTACCGCCCGTCCTCCGAGGCCTTGCTGCGCCGGGTCGCCCAAGGCAAGGGGCTCTACCGGATCAACACCCTGGTCGATTGCAACAACCTGATCTCGCTGGAGACCGGGCTGCCGCTCGGCTGCTACCGGCGCGACCGCATCGCGCCGCCGGTCGTCTTTCGCCTTGGTCGCGGCGGCGAGAGCTATCAAGCGATCGGCCGCGGGCCCCTGAACCTGGAAAAGCTGCCGCTTTTCGCCGACAAAGAGGGCCCTTTCGGCAGCCCGACCAGCGACAGCGCGCGCACCATGATCGATCTCTCCACCGAACGCATGGTCATGGTGCTGATCGCCTTCGGCGGAGACGATCGGCTGGACACACGTTTGAGCGACGCCACGCGCACCCTCGAGCGCTTTTGCGCGGCCACGGAGGTGCAACGAAATATCATCTCTTCCCAATGGCCATCGTCCTAGCCTTGCGCTAGCCTTACCGCGGGACATTAGCGGGGAGGCGGCGCTTATGGCGGCGGGACGGGGGCATTTTGGCTCGAGACTTGGCTTTGTACTGGCGGCCGCCGGCTCGGCGGTCGGTATCGGCAACATCTGGAAGTTTCCCTATATGACCGGCCAGAACGGCGGCGCCGCCTTTCTGGTGCTCTACCTGGCGCTGACCTTCACGATTGGCCTCTCGGTCATGCTGGCCGAGTTCGCGATCGGCAGCGCCGCCCAGCGCAACCCGGTGGGCGCTTTCGCGCGCCTCAAGGGCGGCCTCTGGCCGGTGGTCGGCGCGCTCGGTCTTTTGGCCGGCTTCGTCATCCTGTCGTTCTACGGCGTGGTCGCCGGCTGGACCATCGCTTATGTGGTCAAGGCCCTGACCGGCGCGCTTTCGAGCAACGACCCGGAGCAGCTGGGCGGCATCTTCGGCGAGTTCATCTCCAGCCCGATCGAGCCGGTCGCCTACCAGGCGCTCTTCATGGCGCTTACCGTGGGGGTCGTGCTGGGTGGCGTGCACGACGGCATCGAGCGCTGGTGCAAGGTCCTGATGCCGGCGCTCTTCATCCTGCTGCTGGTGCTGATCGTGCGCTCGCTCACACTGCCCGGCGCCGAGGAGGGCATCGCCTTCTACCTGAAGCCGGACTTTAGCCTAGTTACCGCCGAGACCTTCAATGGCGCGCTGGCCCAAGCCTTCTTCTCGCTCTCGCTCGGCATGGGCGCGATGATCACTTATGGCTCCTATGTCCGGAAGGAGGAGAACCTGGCCACCTCCGCCATCTGGGTCACCGGGCTGGACGCCACGGTCGCGATCCTGGCCGGCCTCTTGATCATGCCGGCGGTCTTCGCCTTCGGCTTCAACCCGGCCGAGGGTCCCGGCTTGTCCTTCGTCACCCTGCCGGCGGTCTTCTCCAGCATGCCCTTTGGCGAGGTCTTCGCGGCGCTGTTCTTCCTGCTGCTGTCGATCGCCGCCTTGACCTCCGCGGTCTCCCTGCTGGAGGTCGTGGTCGCCTACTTCGTCGACGAGCGCGGGTTCGGCCGCAAGAAGGCGGCGACGTTGTTTGGCTTCTTGATTTTCCTGGTCGGCGTGCCGTCGTCGCTCTCGCTCGGCGTGTGGAGCGACTTCACCATCGCCGGCAAGGGCTTCTTGGACCTGATGGACTTCGTCGCCACCAACCTGCTGCTGCCGCTCGGCGGATTCTTCATCGCGCTCTTCGTCGGCTGGGTGATCTATCCGAGGGCGATCGAGGAGGTCACCAATAGGGGCGAGATCGCCTTCCCGGCGGCCCGGCTGTGGGGCTTCGTATTGCGCTTCGTCGCGCCCATCGCGATCGCCTGGATCCTGATCAGCGGGCTTTAGGACGAAGGGTGCAGCGCCCGCCAGAAGGAGTTCTCCGGCGGCTCGTCGAGCTCGGCGAAGAGACGAAAGCAATCGTTGAACCAGGCAACGAAGCGGTCCGCGTGCTCGGAGGTGCCGATCGGGAACTGGCGCATCTTCCAGCGGTTCTCGCTGCCGTCGTTGCGGATAATCGAGCCGGCATTGTAGGCGCAGGCAACCTTGGGCGGATCGTAGGCGGTCTTGGGCTTCTGCTGGCTGATGTAGGCAGTGCCGGCGCGGATCGAGTTGTCCGGCACCAGAAGCCAGGCCCGGTCGATGGTATCGCCGGTCTGGCCGGCGAGTGCCTCGCGCGCGGTCGAGATCAGGGTCTGCATGAGCCCCGGCGAGATGCGGTGCGGGGTAGCCTCGTCCGAGATAAAGCCCGGCTCTCGGCGGATCTTTTCCGGATCACCCCGGGTCTCGGTGCACGCCGTCGAGATGATCAGCTCGACCGGCACACCATAGTGGCTCCCCCAACGCTCGATCGACGCGCCGAAGGCGTCCCACACGCGGCCAACCGTTAGCGGCCGGCCGCCGGTATGTTCGGGCGGCTGGTCGGCGATCCTTAGGCCATCGGGCGCCAAGCGCCACTGGACGCTGCCGAAAATCCCATGATTCTCCGTCAGCCCGGTCAGGAGGTCGCCCGCCACCGTGGGCGCGGTTGGCTCCGTGGCCTCCGCGAACAAGGCGTCCCAGGTCGCCTCGTCCACCTCGCCGGTGACCGCCAGGCCGGCCTGGCGCTGAAAGGCACGCACGCCCGCGGCACTATCGCCACCATAGATCCCATCGGCGCGACCGACCTCGTCGAAGCCGAGCTCCAAGAGGCGGGTCTGTACGGCTTCCACATCCTCGCCACGCATCATGGGTGAAGTGCGGATCAGGCGGCGCGTGAACGGCATGAGCGGCCTCCAATCAATGCTTGTAGATCCGGTGTCTTACGCAAAATATTAGGCAGGATGCGTCGGCCTTGCCTAGCACGAACCCTGGTGACCGTTACGCTCGTGGTGGATTCAGAGAAGATCAGCAACGACTTGGCGGCATTTGGCTTCGCGGTCTGGCCGGAGTTGATTCCGGCGCAGCAAGTCGCGATCTTGGCGCGACGGTTGGCGACGGTTTTGGGCGCGGGCGGCGGATCTCGGGCCATCGCGCCGGACCATCCGGTGGTGGGCGAGCTCCTCGCGAACCAGCTTCTCGCGGACATCATCGGGCCCGAGATCAAGCCCGTGCGAATCCTGATCTTCGACAAGACGCCCCGGCGGAACTGGGCGGTCGCCTGGCATCAGGACCGCACCATCGCCGTGGCCGAGCGGCGCGACGACGCAGCGGTGGGCGGCTGGACCGTAAAGAACGGCGTGCCACACTGCGAGGCGCCGGCCGGGTTCTTGGCGAAGATGCTGACGATGCGCTGGCATCTCGATCCCTGCGGACCGGCCGAGGGCGGTTTGCGCGTGCTGCCCGGCAGTCACCGCCATGGCCGCTTAAGCCGAGAGGCGATCGAGGCGCTGAGCGCGGAGATCGAGCCCGTTGAGCTGGATCTGCCGGCTGGCAGCGCTCTGCTCATGCGTCCCCTGTTGGTCCACGGCTCGTCGAGATGCGCCTCGGCCTCTAGGCGGCGGGTGCTTCATATGGAGCTGGCAAGCCAGGATCCGCCACCGCCCCTGCGCTGGGCCTGGGGCTAACTGTCGCCCCAGCGTCGGGACTTCAGCAGCGGTTGCGAATCGCTGCTGGCGCTCTTGATCTCGCCGCCGCGCGGCTTTTCTTCGACCAGATACTCGAAGAGATTCTGGCAGGATATGGCTTCGGCCTCGAAATCGTCGGTTTCCGGTGGCTCGCTCGCTCGACGGCTCGGCGCGTCTCGGTGTTCGGTCTTTGACAGGATGCCCGCCTCGTTCAGTGCGATCAGCAGGGCAGCCAAGGGCGCGGGAACGCCAGGGCCGATGGGGCGCGCGTCGACGTCGGCAAATTGAGTCACTTTCAGCCTCCGAATTCTTTCCATAGCAAGAGAGAATGGGAGGCGTTTGTTTCAGCTTGATGACGCCCGGGGCCAAAAGAGTGTTTCAATCGTTTCTGTCGCCCGCCCTTCGGCGTCGAAGAGGCGCGCTTTACAAACCCGCGGTCCGATAAGAAAGCAGCTCCATCGCCGCCAAGACCAAGACCAGCGCGCCCACGACCGTCAGGCCGTACTGCGCCGGCATGCCGAGCGCGTCCCAAAGGTACCATCGTCTCGGGACGCCGCGTGCCTGGCGGCGGAACTCCAGATCTTGCGCTTCTAGGGCGTCGGCGCAGGGGGACGTCTTGGAGGATCCAGCGGCCCGGCGTTTTCTGGCTTCGCGGCGCGCGGTCAACTCGCGGGCCCGGTCGAGCACCGGCTGGGACCAGTAGGGCGCGTGATTGTCGTTCGAGACCTTGAGAGCCGCCATCGCTGCCTCCCGGCCCATAGTATCGCGGCCGGCGGTCCTAGCGTCAAACGAACGGCCGAGCGCGGCGATCGGATCGCCCTTGGATCACCGGGGCTGCAAGGGCGCGACGAAAGGAGCGCTTACTCCGCCGCCTCGACCTCCAGGTGCTGGTACTTGCTTTCGGCGAAGACCCGGCGCAGCAGCGGCTCGAAGTGTTCCAGCGGCAGGGTGTCGTAGTCCGGGTCGAAGGCGTTCTGATCGTAGTTGTGGCAGAAGTAGGCGCAGTCCTCGTACCAGGGATGGTCCTTGAAGCGGTCCCGGGCGTGGCGGTCGCCGCCCAGGTGGTGGTGGAAGTAGTAGCCCTGGAACAGGCCGTGGTGCTTGACGATCCAGTGCACCCGCTCGCTGACGTAAGGCTTCAAGACGGCGGCGGCCAGGTCGCTGTGATTGTAGGGCGCGATGATGTCGCCGATGTCGTGCAGCAGGGCGGCCGCGATCATCTCGTCGTCGGCGCCGTCCCGCTCGGCCAGGGTCGCCGACTGCAGGGAGTGGACATAGCGGGTCACCCGCAAGCCGCCGTAGTCCACGTCCATGGCCCTGAGCTGAGCAATCAGGCGGTCGACCAGACCGTCGTTGAAGCTCTGCTCGCAGCGCTCCAGGAGCGCGTAGTCCTCGACCGTGCCGTCCTCCATCCGGGTCCAGGTAACGTATTCCATGACAGCGCTCCTATGATCCGTGGGCCTTCCCGGATCTAACAGGCAAGCTCTTGCCCGGTAAAGCGAAATAATTCGATCAGGATGATCGGATCGGGGCCCTCCGACGTCACGAACATGTGACCGAAGGGGCCTTAAAAAAGATCTGCTGGCAACCCAATTCTGCCGCTTGCAATTGACCGCGACGAGGCATAGATGCACTCGCCCGGTTGGCGATTTGGACAAGGATCAAAGCGATGAACACCCCAGTGGCGGAGCGAGGAAGAACCGTCACCTTCGTGACGGCGGCAGGCCTGACCATCGGCCTGGCGATCGCATTCGGCATCTTGGTCCTGAGCCTGCAAGGCCAGGGCCCGGCCATGATCAGCCTGGCCAAGAGCGGCGCCCAGGACGGCTTGCTCGTCGCCGCGAAGACCTGGAGCGGCGTGGAGTCCTTCCTCGGCCGCGTGATGTACCGCTAGGGCTTAACCCCTGAGGCTGCCGCCGGTCGCCTTGATGACCTGGGCCACTACCGTGGAGGCGACCGCTTCGATCTCCGGGTCGGTGAGCGTCTTGTCCCGGGGCTGCAGGGTGACCGCAATGGCGAGCGACTTCTTGCCCGGATCGACGCCCTTGCCGGCATAGTGGTCGAACACCGAGACCGCGGTGATCAACTGCTTGTCGGCGCTCTTGGCGGCGCGCACCAGGCTTTCGGCGGCGACCTCCTGATCGACCAGGAAGGCGAAGTCCCGCTCGACCGGCTGGAAGGCGGAAAGCTCGAGCGCGGGCTTGCGCCGGCCGCCCTTGGCCTTGGACAGGGGCACGCGCTCCAGGAAGATTTCGGCCGCCGCGGCGGTCGCCCGCAGATCGAGAGCGCGCAGCACCCGGGGGTGCAGCTCGCCGAAGTTGGCCAGCACGTTGGGCCCCAGGCGCAGCACGCCCGAGCGGCCCGGGTGGAACCACGCTGGCGCGTCGTCGGTGATCTGCAGCTTGTCGACCGGGGCGCCGACCGCGGCCAGAACGGCCAGCGCGTCGCCCTTGGCGTCGTAGGCATCGGCTGGGCGCTGGGCCCGGTCCCAGTGGCGCGGACCGATCTCGCCGGCGCGCACAACCGCGGCCACCAAATCTTGTCCGGTCGGCGTGTCGTCCCGGTACTGGGGACCGATCTCGAAGAGCGCCGAATCGCCCAAGCCCCGGTCGCTGTTGCGCGCCGCCGCAGCGCCCAGGTTGGGCAGGATCGCCGGGCGCATGACGTCCAGATCGGCGCTGATCGGGTTGACCAGGCGAAGCGCGTCGGGCACGCCGCCGAACAACTGGGCCAGGGAGTCCGAGAGGAAGGAATAGGTCACGGTCTCGTCGAGCCCGCGCCAGGCGAGCGCCGCGCGCGCCGCGGTGACATGGCGCTGGCGCGGGGTCAGCACCGCGTGGGGCAGGGCGCTCTCGCGCGGCAGGTCGGCCTGGGGTATGGCGTCGTAGCCGGTGATGCGCAGCACTTCCTCGACCAGGCACGCCTCGCCCTCGATATCCGGGCGCCAGCTCGGCACCTGAACCTGCAGGCGCCCAGCTTCGCTGCCGGCCGCGACCCCGAAGCCCAGGGTCTCCAGGATCTCGCTCTGCTTGGCCTCCGCCACCTCGAGCCCGCCGAGGCTGGCCGTGCGGGCGATGCGGTAATCGATCGCGCGGGACTCCTCGGGCAGCGTCCCGGCACTGACCACCTCGCTCGCTTCGCCGCCGCAGAGCTCTTCAACCAGGCGGGCCGCGACCTCGACGCCCCACTGGGCGGAAACCGGGTCGAGGCCCCGCTCGAAGCGGTAGCGGGCGTCCGAATGGATGCCCAGGCGCCGGCCGGTCGCGGCCACCCGCACCGGATCGAACAGAGCGACCTCGAGGAACACGTTGGTGGTCTCCGCCGTGCAGCCCGAAAGCTCGCCGCCCATCACGCCGCCGATGCCTTGGATACCGGCCTCGTCGGCGATCACCACCATCTCGGAATCAAGCTGATAGGTCTTGCCGTCGAGCGCCAGGATCTCCTCGCCGTCCCGGGCCATGCGCATGGTCGGGTCGCCGTTCAGCTTGTCGGCGTCGAACACGTGGAGCGGCCGGCCCAGGTCGTAGGTCACGTAGTTGGTGATGTCGACCAGGGCCGAGATCGGCCGCAGGCCGATCGCCTTGAGGCGGTCCTGCAGCCACTTTGGGCTGGGCCCGTTGATGACATTGCGGAAGGTGCGCCCGGCCACATAGGGACAAGCGGCCGCCAGGCCGTCGGGCAGGTCCCGGCGCCACTTGATCTCGCTCTCGAAGCTGCCGGCAAGCGGGCTTCGGTCGAACGGCTTGACCCGGCCCAGGCCGGCGGCGGCCAGGTCTCGGGCGACGCCGTGGACGCCCAGGCAGTCGCCCCGGTTGGGTGTGATCGCGATTTCGATCATGGGATCGTCGAGCCCCAGCAGCGTGGCGAAGGGCGTGCCGATCTCGGCGTCCGCAGGGAGCTCGATGATGCCTTCGTGCTCGTCGGACAGGCCCATCTCGCGCTCGGAGACCAGCATGCCGTTGGACTCCTGGCCGCGGATCACGCCTTTCTTGAGAGTGTGATCGGTGCCGGGCACATAGCTGCCGGCCGGCGCGAAGACGCCCATCATGCCGGTCTTGGCGTTGGGCGCGCCGCAGACAACCTGGACCTCGCCCCGGTTGGTCTCGACGATGCAGACGCTCAGGCGGTCAGCGTCCGGATGGCGCTTGGCCTCCTTGACCCGGGCGACCGTGAAGGGCGCGAGCTTGGCGGCCGGATCCTCGATGCCCTCGAGCTCCAGGCCGATCATGGTCAGCCGCTCGCCGATCTCCTCGGCCGTGGCCTCGGTCTCCAGGTGGTCCTTCAGCCAATTGACGGTGAACTTCATCGTTCTAAAGCCCCCGCACCAGGCTGGGCGCCTCGAGCGGCACGAAGCCGTAGTGCTTGAGCCACCTGAGGTCGGAATCGAAGAAGGTGCGCAAATCGCCGATGCCGTACTTCAGCATGGCGATGCGCTCGATACCCATGCCGAAGGCGTAGCCCTGGTAACGGGTCGAATCGATGCCGCAGTTCTCCAGCACCTTGGGATGCACCATGCCGGAGCCGAGGATCTCGAGCCAGTCGTCGCCGGCGCCGATCTTGAACTCGCCGCCCTCCCGGGTGCAGCCGATGTCCACTTCGGCAGAGGGCTCGGTGAAGGGGAAGTAGCTGGGGCGAAAACGCACCGGCAGGTCGTCGACACCGAAGTAGGCCCGGCAGAACTCGATCAGCGTGCCCTTCAAGTGGCCCATATGAGTGGACTCGTCGACCACCAGGCCCTCGACCTGATGGAACATGGGCGTATGGGTCGCGTCGTAGTCGGCCCGGAAGGTGCGGCCCGGCACGATGATGCGGATCGGCGGCTGGGTCGCCTGCATGGTGCGGATCTGCACCGGCGAGGTGTGGGTGCGCAGCACTTGGCGGGTGCCGTCAGGGCGCTCGGGCAGGTAGAAGGTGTCCTGCTCCTGGCGGGCCGGGTGCTCGGCCGGGATGTTGAGCGCCTCGAAGTTGTGGAAATCGTCCTCGATGTGCGGTCCTTCGGCGACCGTGAAGCCCATCTCGCCGAAGATCGCGACGATCTCTTCGATGGTCTGGCTGATCGGATGGATGCGCCCGGGCTCGGCCGGCCGGGCCGGCAGGGTCACGTCGATCCGGTCGTTGACCAGGCTTGCCTCGAGCGCCGCGTCCTCGAGCGCCGTCTTGCGGCCATCGAGCGCGCCGGCGACCTCGTCGCGCAGGGCATTGAGCGCCTGGCCGGTCGCCTTGCGCTCGTCCGGCGCCAGGCCGCCCAGGGTCTTCATCAGCTGGGTGACCCGGCCCTTCTTGCCAAGGGCACCGACCCGCACGGCTTCGAGCGCCGCCAGATCGGCGGCGCCGGAAACCTGGTCAAGCAGGTCGCTACGTAGACTATCTAGATGTTCCATCGGTCGTTCAGGGCCGACCTTGCGGCCAACCTACCCCTGAGACGGCTCTGCCAATGCGCTCTGAGCCTGGTCGACCAAGGACTTGAAGGCCGCCGGCTCGTGCACCGCCAGATCCGAGAGCACCTTGCGGTCGATCTCGATTCCGGCGCGCTTGATGCCGTTCATAAACTGGGAATAGGTCAGGCCGTGCTCCCTGGCGCCGGCGTTGATGCGCTGGATCCAGAGGCCCCGGAAGGTGCGCTTTTTGACGCGCCGGTCCCGGTAGGCGTACTGCAGCCCCTTCTCGACCCGCTGGACGGCGGCCCGAAAGACGTTCTTGGAGCGGCCGCGGTAGCCCTTGGCCTGCTTGATGACCTTCTTGTGGCGGGCGTGGGTGGTCACGCCCCGCTTGATACGAGCCATGAATCCCTCCGCTCAGGCGACTGGTAGGAAGTTGCGCTTGACGATCTTGGCGTCGGCGGCGGCCATGATGGTCGTGCCGCGCGCCTGGCGCTTCATCTTCTGGGGCCGCTTGCGCAGGCCGTGGCGCTTGTAGGCCGGGTTCATCCGGACCTTGCCGCTGGCGGTCAGGCGGAAGCGCTTCTTGGCGCTCGCCTTGTTCTTCAGCTTGGGCATTTTTCATTCCTTCACGTGAAAGCGCACCCAATCGAGGTGCGCCGATTGATTCTTCGAGTGGCTGGGCATGCCCTTGGGATTTGGCCGCACCACCCGGTTGCGAGGGCCGGGTTATAGCCGCGCGCAAAGGGCCTGGCAAGGCCCGGTTTCAGCTTCGATTGTGGGCCCCTGGGCCTATCTGGGCGCCATCACCATGGTCATCTGGCGGCCTTCCATCTTGGGGAACTGCTCGACCTTGGCGATCTCTTCCAGCTCGTCGCGGACCCGGTAGAGAACCCGCATGCCGATGTCCTGGTGGGCCATCTCGCGGCCCCGGAAGCGCATGGTCACCTTGACCTTGTCGCCGTCGCCGATAAAGCGGTTTATGGAGCGCATTTTGACGTCGTAATCATGCTGGTCGATGTTCGGCCGCATCTTGATTTCCTTGACGTCGATGGTCTTCTGCTTCTTGCGCGCCTCGTTTTTCTTCTTTTGGGTCTCGTACTTGAGCTTGCCGTAATCGAGCAGCTTGCAAACCGGCGGATCGGCGTTGGGCGAAATCTCAACCAGGTCGAGGCCGACGTTCAAGGCGCGTTCCAGGGCGTCTTGAACGGTGACGACGCCTACATTTTCGCCGTCGTGGTCGATCAAGCGGACCTGCGACGCCGTGATGTCCTGATTGACGCGCTGTGCATCGCGCGTCGGGTTCGGATCAAATGGTGGTCGTGCTATGGAGGTCTCTCCTCTTCTGCCATGCCAAAAGTTCGAATGCCGCGGCCAGCGCCCCCACGCCCGGCTCTTGCCGGCCCGCGCTTATGCGGGTGCCGCAGCTTCAGACTGAAGTCTAGTGACTGCATCTGAGAGCGCAAGGACCTCTTGCGCCTTGCCGCCAAGCCGGCGCAGGGCGACGGTCTCGTCGTCGGCCTCTCGGCCGCCGACCACCGCGATCACCGGAATCTTGGCGTGCGAATGCTCTCGCACTTTAAAGTTAATTTTCTCGTTACGCAGGTCGAGCGTGGCGCGAAGACCGGCCGCACTTAGGGCCGCCTGGACCCGACGTCCGTAGTCGTCGGCATCGTTGGTGATGGTCGCGACCACGACCTGGACCGGTGCCAGCCACATGGGAAAGCGCCCGGCGTGCTGCTCGATCATGATCGCCAGGAAGCGCTCGAAGGAGCCTATGATCGCCCGGTGCAGCATGACCGGCCGGTGCTTGGCGCCGTCCTCGCCGACGTAGTTGGCGTCCAGGCGCTCGGGCAGAACGAAGTCGACCTGGAAGGTGCCGCACTGCCAGTCCCGGCCGATCGCGTCGCGCAGCACGAACTCCAGCTTGGGGCCGTAGAAGGCGCCCTCGCCCGGGTTCATGGCGTAGTCGATGCCGGTCTCCTCGATGGCCTCCTTGAGCGCCGTCTCGGCCCGATCCCAGGTCTCGTCCGAGCCGGCCCGGATCGGCGGCCGGTCGGCGAACTTGATCACCACGTCCTCGAAGCCGAGGTCCCGGTAGATCGAGATCAAGAGCTCGCAGAAATCCACCGTCTCGCTGTTGATCTGGTCCTCGGTGCAGAAGATGTGGGCGTCGTCCTGCACGAAGGCGCGCACCCGCATCAGGCCGTGCAGGGCGCCAGACGGCTCGTTGCGGTGGCAAGCGCCGAACTCCGCCAGGCGGATCGGCAGCTCCTTGTAGCTGGTGATGCCCTGCTTGAAGACCTGCACGTGGCCCGGGCAGTTCATCGGCTTGACCGCCAAAATCCGGTCCTCGGACTCGGCGATGAACATGTGCTCGCGGAACTTGTCCCAGTGGCCCGAGGCCTCCCACAGGCTGCGGTCGATCAGCTGGGGCGTCTTGATCTCCACATAACCGGCGGCATCCAGGCGACGGCGCATGTAGTCCTCGACCGTGCGCCACAGGGTCCAGCCCTTGGGATGCCAGAACACGCTGCCGACCGCTTCCTCCTGGAGGTGGAACAGCTCCATCTCACGGCCCAAGCGCCGGTGGTCGCGCTTCTCGGCTTCCTCCAGCATGCGAAGATAGGCTTTGAGCTGCTTTTCCGTTTCCCAGCAGGTCCCGTAGATGCGCTGCAGCTGCTCGTTCCTGGAATCGCCGCGCCAATAGGCGCCCGAGACCTTCATCAGCTTGAAGGCATGGCCCAGCTTGCCGGTCGACGGCAGGTGCGGGCCGGTGCACAGATCGAGCCAATTGCCCTGGCGGTAGATCGAGATCTCCACGTCGTCGGGCAGGGTCTGGATGTGCTCGGCCTTGTACTTCTCGCCGATCTCTTGGAAATGGCGGATCGCCTCGTGGCGGCTCCAGACCTCGCGCGTGATCGTCTCGTTGCGATCGACGATCTCGTGCATGCGCGTCTCGATCTTCTCCAGATCGTCCGGCGTGAAAGGCTCGGCGCGGGCGAAGTCGTAGTAGAAGCCGTTCTCGATCGCCGGGCCGAAGGTCACTTGGGTTCCCGGATAGAGCTCCTGGACCGCCTCGGCCATGACATGGGCGCAGTCATGGCGCAGCAGCTCCAAGGTGTCGTCATGGCCCCGGGTGACGATCTCGACCGCCACGTCCTCTTCGAGCCGGTGGGCCAGATCCAGCACGTCGCCATTGAGCTTGAGGGCCAGCGCGTCGCGCGCCAGGCCGGGGCCGATCGACGCCGCCAGCTCGGCGCCGCTGACCGCGCCCTCGAACTCCCGCACGTTTCCGTCAGGCAGCGTGATCGCAACCATGGTCTTGCATCCAGTCAAAAAAGGCCCGGGTCTCGGGCCCGGACGGCGCAATTTAGAACCAAACCAAGGCCTGTCAAGGCGCGCAGCCCGGTGGCTTTTGGCCGATCATACGCTGGCCCGGACGTCTCACCATGGATTAGATGCGGCAAGATTCAGTGGGGACGCTAGGCTAGGAGACGCGCGTGGCCTGATGGGCGACTACGATGGCGCGTCCGAGAGCCTCGAGCGGGCGATGCGCCTCAGCCCGCGGGGTCCGGGCCGGTCCTTTTGGTTCGCTGGCAAGGGCATCGTGGCCTACATCGCCGAGCGCCACGAAGACGTGGTCGAGAACGCGCAGGTGATGCTGCGGGTCAACCCCATCTTCGCCTCGGCCCACCGCCAGGTGGCTGCCAGCCTGGCCATGCTCGGCCGCGACGAGAAGGCACGCGCCGCCATGGCCCGTCTGCGTCAGCTGATGCCCGATCTCACCCTGTCGAGGGTGACCAAGATGATTCCGGTCAAGGACCCGGCGGCTGAAGCGCGCTGGCTCGAGGGCCTAAGGCGGGCCGGCCTGCCCGATTAGCAGCTCGTCGTAGACCGCCAGAGTCTTGCGGCACATCTGCTCGAGCGAGAAATGGGCCCGCACGTGGGCGATCGCCCGTTCGCCCAAAGCTTCCCGGTCGGCCTCGCTCAGGCTCAAGGCTTGGCGCAAGGCGTCGGCAAGCGCGTCCGGATCGCCCGGCGCGAACAAAAAGCCGGTCTCACCCGGCGTGACCTGCTCTGGCGCGCCGCCGTGGTCGGCGGCGACCACCGGCCGGCCCATGGCCTGGCCCTCGCCGATCACCCGGCCGAAGGCCTCGGGCTCGATCGAGGCATTGACCACCACGTCAGCGAGGCGGTAGGCGGCGGCCATGTCCTCGCAATGATCAAGCAGGAAGGCCCGGCCCGCCATGCCGCGCGTCGTGATCTCCCGCTCGAGCTCCTGCCGGTAGGCCGAGCGGCCCTGGTCGGCGCCGACCATGACGCAGCGCAGATCCAAGTCGTCGAGGCGGGACAGCGCCTCGAGCAGTAGCTGCTGGCCCTTCCAGCGGGTCAGGCGGGCCGGCAGCAGGACCACCGGCACGCCGTCGTCGAGCCGCCACTCGGCGGCCAACTTGGCGAGCCGCTCGGGCGCCACCGAGTCCGGGTCGAAGCGCAGCAAGTCGACGCCGCGCTGCACCACGCGCAGACGCGCGGGATTGATCTTGTAGTTTTCCTTGATGTGCCGGGCGATGAACTGGGAGTTCGCGATAACCCGCTCGCCCTGGGTCATGATGCCATTGTAGCGGCGCTTGAGCTCGCTCTTGAAGTTGTAGGTGCCGTGGAAGGTGGTGACGAAGTGGGCGCCGCCACGCTTACAGGCGGCCATCGCGCTCCAGGCCGGCGCCCGGGAGCGGGCGTGCACAACCTGGATCTCGTAGCGCGCGATCAGCGCCATCAGGCGGTCGGTGTTGCGCAGCATGGTCCAAGGGTTTTTGGAGGCCATGGGCAGGGCAAAGTGGGTCGCGCCCGCGCGTTTCAGATAGGGCTCCAGGGCGCCGCCCTCCGAGGCCACCAAAGCCGTGCCGCCGGCCTCGACGATGGCCTGGGCGATCTGGACCGTGCCGCGCTCGACGCCGCCGGTCTCCAGGCGCGGCAACACCTGCAGCACGACCGGGCGGCCACCTTTTCCCTTGGCCCCGCCGGTGCTAGCGTCGGCCGGGCCTTCAGCCCTGGTGCGATCGGACTCCATGACGCCATCCCCCAAGCGGCTCGCCCGACCGGGCGGCCAATCCATCGCCTACCATAGGACGCCGGGGCGTGCACCCGGCATCGTCTTCCTGGGCGGTTTCATGTCGGACATGAGCGGCACC
Organism: Pseudomonadota bacterium; assembly: GCA_039029395.1. Taxonomy (GTDB): domain Bacteria; phylum Pseudomonadota; class Alphaproteobacteria; order Kiloniellales; family JAKSDN01; genus JBCCGG01. The sequence goes on from JBCCGG010000043.1 coordinate 19,994, forward strand.
AAGGCCCAGGCGCTGGAGCGCTACGCTGTGGCCCGGGGTCAGGCCTACTTGCGCTTCGACTATCAAGGCCACGGAGTCTCCAGCGGGCGTTTCGAAGAGGGCACGATCGGGCTTTGGGCCGCGGACGCGGTCGCCGCCCTGGACGGCGCCAGCGAGGGCCCGCAGATCCTGGTCGGCTCCTCCATGGGCGGCTGGATCATGCTCTTGGTCGCGCTGGCCCGGCCCGAGCGGGTCGCGGGCCTGGTCGGCATCGCTTCCGCGCCCGACTTCACCGAGGAGCTGATCTGGGGCGAGATGGACGCCGAGCAGCGCGCCGAGCTGGCCGCGCGGGGTGTCGTCTATCAGCCGTCGGACTACGACGAGCAACCCTATGCCATCACCCAGGCGCTGATCGACGAGGGCCGCGACCACTTGCTTTTGGGCAGCGAGATCCCGCTCGACTGCCCGGTCCGTCTGATCCACGGAATGGCCGATCAAGACGTGCCCTGGCAGGTCTCCCTGCGCCTGGCCCAGCGCGTGCGCTCGGCCGACGTGGAGCTGACCCTGGTCAAGGCCGGCGCCCACCGGCTGTCGGAGCCCGACGACATGGCCCGGCTCGAAAGGATGCTCGATGCTTTGCTCGCCGGGCTATCTAGCGGAAACAGGGCCATATGATGAGGTAGGGACTCACAGGTTTTGCTTGCCTCAACTTTATTATCGTGTAACAATCATTTTTAGTCATTTAACATTAAATCTGAAAACAACTGTGATGATCGAAAGAATTCGACGGGTCAGCCGCGCGATGTCGTTGCTGTGCCTGGTCGGCATGGTCGGACTGCCGATATCTCTCGCTCTCGCCTGGGCCACTCCCGAGCTTCTGGGCGGCGCCTATCCGGCTTTGGAGAGCCAGTGGGGGCCGCCCGGCGAGCTACCCATCTTCAGCCGGGTGCTGGGCTTTCTCGTGTCGATGATACCAACGGCCTTGGTGATCTATGGACTAAGCCGCCTGCGCCGCCTGTTCCGGCTGTACGAGGCCGGCGAGATCTTCAGCGCGGACGCGGCCCGCTGCCTGAAGCAGTTCGCGATCGCCGTCATGCTCCAGGCGGTACTGCGCCCGCTCAGCGGTGCGGTTCTTTCGGTCGTCGTGACCTTCCACAATCCGCCGGGCCAACGGATGCTGACCGTCGGGCTCGGCGGCGGCGAGTATGCCGCGTTACTGCTCGGCGGCCTGATGCTGGTGATTGCCTGGATCATGGGCGAGGGCGCCCGGATCGCCGACGAAAACCGCCAGTTCGTGTGACCGGCAATCGCGATGCCCATCATCGTTAGACTCGATGTCATGTTGGCCCGTCGCAAGATGCGATCGAAAGATCTGGCGCGCCAAATCGGCATCACCGAGCAAAACCTCTCGCTGCTCAAATCCGGCAAGGTCAAGGGCATGCGCTTCGAGACCTTGAACCGGATCTGCGCAGCGCTCGACTGTCAACCAGGCGACTTGCTGGAGCACCAGCCGGATTAGGCTTGCCAGAAGGGCTTGGCGGCCTCCTGGATGGCCTGCTCGCGGGTCAGCCCGATATCTCGCAGAATGTGGTCGCCGACTTTGGTCAGCCGCCGAAGCTCGCGCCGAAAGGCGGCGCGCTCGCGCCAGAGCGCCACCTGGGCGCCCAGCGCCGCAGCCAAGCCCGCCAGGTCCAGGACCCGAGGGCCGCGCTGCAGGATGGTGGTGATGGTCATGGCGAGCTCCAATCGAGAGTCAGATAATTTCATAACGCTAGATAGATGTACGGCTCTAGTTCTGGGGTTACAAAGCAAGTTATCTCGGGTATAGACTTAGGAAATTTCATAGCTTAGAGATCGCCCATGCGCCTGCCGCCGCTCAACGCCCTGCGCGCTTTCGAGGCCGCCGCCCGCCACCAGAGCTTCTCCCGGGCCGCTGCCGAGCTGAACGTCACCCAGGGTGCGGTAAGCCGTCACGTGAAGCTGCTGGAAGAGCATCTGGGGGTCGCCCTGTTCCGCCGCCTGCCGCGCGGCCTGGAGCTGACCGAGCCGGGCCGCGGCCTGCTGCCGACCGTCAGCGATAGCTTCCGCCGTATCGCCGAGGCGGCCCGGCGCAGCGCGGCGGCGACCCGGGATTTGGACGTGATCTGCGCGCCCTCCTTCGCGATCCGCTGGCTGATCCCCCAGCTGGCCGGTTTCCAGGCGCGCCACCCGGAGCTGCGCGTGCGCCTCAACACCGACTGCACCTACTTCGGCGACTTCTACAAGGGCGAGTTCGACCTGGCGATCGACACCCACGATTCCCTACAGAACAACGACTACGAGATCCTGCCGATCCGCAAGGAGTACCTGACCCCAGTCTGCGCGCCGACGCTGGCCGAGCCCACCAACCTGGCCGACCAGATTCTGCTGCACGACTGCCTTGACTGGCAGCGCTGGCTGGCGGCGGCCGGCATTTCCGGGATCGACCCGCAAGACGGCCAGACCTTCCCCAATATGGACATGTCGGTCCGCGCGGCGATCGCCGGTCAAGGCATCGCGATCGGCGACCTCAGTCTGTTCAAGGAGGAGCTGGAGCGCGGCCAGCTGGTGGCGCCATTCGACTTCGTGCTCAGCGAGGACACCGGATATTATCTGATTGCCGCGCCCGGCCGCATGGCCGAGCCCAAGATCGCCGCCTTCCGCGACTGGCTATTCGAAGAGATCGGCGAGGATCTCTAGGGCGCCGTGCGGCTCGACGCGTGCCCGATTGACGTGCATGCTGGCGGCGGGTTAGGCGTCAGCAACTTGGGGGTTCTCCATGGCCAAAGCGGGCAAAGTCATCATCACCTGTGCCGTCACCGGCTCGATCCATACGCCCTCCATGTCGCCCCACCTACCGGTCACGCCCGACGAGATCGCCGAGGCCGCGATCGGCGCGGCCGAGGCCGGCGCCGCGATCATCCACCTGCACGCCCGCGACCCCGAGGACGGCCGGCCGACCCAGGACCCGGAGGTCTTCCTCAAGTTCCTGCCGCGCATCAAGCAGGCGTCCAAGGCGGTGGTCAATATCACCACCGGCGGCGGCCCGACCATGCCGGTCGCCGAGCGCATGGCGCCGGCCGCCAAGCTGAAGCCCGAGATCGCCTCGCTCAACATGGGCTCCATGAACTTCGGGCTCTTCCCCATGCTGGGCCGTTTCAAGGAGTTCAAGCACGAGTGGGAGCTGAAGCATCTGGAGGGCAGCCGGGACCTGGTGTTCAAGAACACCTACCAGGACATCGAGAACATTCTGAGCGCTTGCCGGGCCAACGGGACGCGCTTCGAGTTCGAGTGCTATGACATCGGCCATCTCTACAATCTGGCCCACTTCCTGGACCGGGGCCTGGTGGAGCCGCCGCTTTTCGTGCAGAGCGTGTTCGGCATCCTGGGCGGCATCGGCCCGCACCCGGAAGACCTCATGCACATGCGGCGCACCGCCGACCGGCTGTTCGGCGAGGCCTACCGCTGGTCGATCCTGGGCGCCGGGCGGAACCAGATCCCGCTCGCGACCATCGGCGCCGCCCTGGGCGCCAACGTGCGGGTCGGCCTGGAGGACAATCTCTGGCTCGGGCCTGGCAAGCTGGCCGAGTCCAACGCCCAGCAGGTCACCAAGATCCGCCAGGTGCTGGAAGGCCTTTCCCTCGAAGTGGCGACGCCCGACGAGGCACGCGAGATCCTCAGCCTCAAGGGCGGCGATCAGGTCGGCTTCTGATGCAGGTCGTCTATTCCCCGGACCACGCCCGCCACCACCCCAAGCACTTTTTGGTCAGCGGCGCGTCCCAGGCCAACCCGGAGGTGCCCGAGCGGGCCGAGGCGCTATTGGCCGCGGCCCAGGGCGCTGGCCACCAGGTGGTCGCGCCCGCCGACCACGGCCGGGGACCGGTCGCCGCGGTCCACACGGCGGAGTACCTGCAGTTCCTGGAGCACATCTACACCCGCTGGCAGCGCATCGAGGGCGCCTCGGACGAGGTCGTGCCCAACATCCACCCGGACCGGCGCGACGGCGCCTATCCCAAGTCGGCGGTCGGCCAAGCAGGCTACCACATGGCAGACACCGCCTGCCCGATCTCCGAGGGCACCTGGGAGGCGGCGCTCACGAGCGCGAACTGCGCGGTCAGCGCGGCCCAGCTGCTGCTCGGCGGCGCGGCGGTCGCCTACGCGCTCTGCCGGCCGCCCGGCCACCATGCCTTCCAGGACATGGCCGGCGGCTTCTGCTTCCTGAACAACTGCGCGATCGCGGCGCAAGTGCTACGCGATGCCGGCAAGCGGGTTGCGATCCTCGACGTGGACCTGCACCACGGCAACGGTACGCAAGCCATCTTCTACCGCCGCGCCGACGTGCTGACGGTCTCGCTCCACGCCGATCCGGTGCGCTTCTATCCCTTCTTCTGGGGCCATGGCTCCGAGCGTGGCGCAGGGCCGGGACTCGGCTTCAACTTCAACCTGCCTCTGCCGCGCGGTACCGACGACGAGGCCTACCTGCTGGCCCTCGACCAAGCGCTGACAAGGATCCGGGCCTTCGCGCCCGACCTGCTGGTGGTCGCGCTCGGCCTGGACGCCTACGAGGGCGATCCGCTGGCCGGCCTGGCAATCACCACCGGCGGCTTCGGCCTGATCGCCCGGCGCATCGCCGCCCTGGGCCTGCCCAGCCTGCTGATCCAGGAGGGCGGCTATCTGGATGAGGCTCTGGGGCCCAATCTGGTGAGTTTCCTGAGCGGCTTCGAAGGCTGATGAGCGAAGTTCGCCTGAGAGACGCCGAGCCCGGGGACGCGTCGGTCATCTTGCAAATGCTGCGCGATCTGGCCGAGGCGGTCGGCGAAGCCGAGGCCTCGGAAGCGCGCTTGGACGACATCGAACGGGACGGTTTCGGCCCCCACCGCCATTTCGAGACGATCATCGCCGAGGCCGAGGGCCGTGCGGCGGGGATGATGGTGATCTTCCCGACCTACTCGACCTACAAGGGCCGGCCCTGCCTCTTCGTCAACGATCTCTACGTCGCACCCTGGGCGCGCGGCCTGGGGGTTGGCCGGCTTCTGATGGCCCGGGCCTGCCGGCTTGCGCTCATACGCGGCTGCTGCCGGGTCGAGCTTCATGTCTTGCAGGACAATCCGGCGCGAAGCTTCTATGAAGGGATCGGCATGGTCGCGAGCGAGGAGCGCGTCTACGTGGCGCGCGGCCAGGCCATGGAGGATCTAGCCGAGCAGTGAGGACGCCATGACAACACGAACCAACGAGCGGGTGGTCTATTTCAACGGCGAGATCGTGCCCGAAAGCCAGGCGCTGATCCCCTACCGGGACCGGGGCTTCTATTTCGGCGACGGCTGCTTCGACATCACCCGCAGCTTCGACGGCCGGCTGTTCTTCCTGGAAGAGCACGTGGAGCGGCTCTACCGCTCGCTCGGCTACCTGAGGATCGACACCGGCATCGAGCCGGCCCGCATGCTCGAGATCACCCGGGAAGTCTTCGAGCGCAACCGCCACCTGCTCGGCCCCCACGAGGACTATTGGGTCGGCCAGCGAATCTCCCGAGGCGTCCACCGGGTCGCCGGCGACAACTGGGACCAGGAGGGGCCGACAGTGATCGTCGAGTGCATTCCGCTCCCCTTGAAAGAGCGGGCCAGCCTCTATCGGGACGGCATCCACGCGGTCACACCCTCGGTCCGGCGCACCCCGCCGGAGTGCCTGAGCCCGCGGGTCAAGAGCCTCAATTATCTCAACCTGGTGATGGCCGACCTGGAGGTGCACGCCCAGAACCCCGAGGCCTGGGCGCTTCTGCTCGACGTCAACGGGAACCTCTGCGAAGGCTTGGGCTCCAACATCTTCGTCATCAAGGACGGCGTGCTCAAAACCCCGAGCGAGCGCTATGTGCTGCCCGGCGTCAGCCGCCAGAAGGCGATGGACTTCGCCCGCGCCCGGGGCGTGCCGGTGGAAGAGGGCGACATCGACCTTTACGACGCCTACGCGGCCGACGAGGCCTTCATCACCTCGACCAGCCTGTGCCTCTGCCCGGTCTCCAAGGTCAACGGCAAGCCGGTCGGCAACGGCCAGGTGTTCGGCCCGATCACCCAAGGCATCCTCGACGACTATTCAGCCCACGTGGGCTGCGACATCGCCGGCCAGTACCTGGCGCACCTGGAATGACGGCCCTGCCCTTCACCGGCACATGCGTCCTGGTGACCGCCGGCGGCGGCGGGATCGGCCGGGCGATCGCCAGCGCCTTCGCGGGCCAAGGCGCCCAGGTACAGATCTGCGACATCGATCCAGAGGCGGTCGCCGCCATGAACCGCCCGAACGAAGGACTGGGCGCCGTGGTCGCGGATGTCGCCGACGAAGGCGCGGTGGCCGGGCTGTTCGAGGCGACGCTCGAGCGCTTCGGCGGCAAGCTCGACGTGCTGGTCAACAACGCCGGGATCGCCGGGCCGGCCGGACCGATCGAGCAAATGGATCTGGCCGCCTGGGACGCGACCTTTCAGGTCAACGTGCACGGCACCTTCCTCTGCCTGCGCCATGCCGTGCCGGTCATGAAGGCGGCCGGCGCGGGCGCGATCATCAACATCGCGTCCACCGCCGGCACCATGGGCTACCCCCTGCGCGCGCCCTACGCCGCGGCCAAGTGGGCCATCGTCGGCCTGACCAAGACGCTCGCCATGGAGCTCGGCCCGGCCGGCATCCGGGTCAACGCGATCAGCCCGGGCTCGATCAAGGGCCCGCGCATGGAGGGCGTGATCGCCCGCGAGGCGGCGGCCCGGGGCGCCGACCCAGAGGCGGTGCGCGCCGGCTACCGAAACCAGACCTCCTTGCGCACCTTCATCGACGCCGAGGACATCGCCGAGGCCGCGCTCTTTCTCGCCTCGCCCCAGGGCAAGCGGATCTCCGGCCTGGTCCTGGCGGTCGACGGCCACACCGAGACCCTCTCGACCATGACCCTCTAGAGCGAGAAGGAGAGCCCCATGAGCGAGATCCACGAAGGCGGCTGCGCCTGCGGCGCCGTGCGCTACAAGACCACCGCCGATCCCCAGCGGGTCAGCTTGTGCTCCTGCACATGGTGCCAAAAGCGCACCGGCAGCGCCTTCGGCATCTCCTGCTATTTCGAGAAGCCGGACGTTGAGCTGCTGCAGGGCGAGCGGAAGTCCTACCGTGTGACCTCCGACGCCGGGCGCTGGCTGGAGGCGGAGTTCTGCGTTGCTTGCGGATCCACGGTGACCTGGACCCTGGAGCTTTTTCCGGACTACCGAGGCATCGCCGGCGGCACCTTCGACCAGCCGACCTTCTGGTACACCCTCCAGCGCTACGTCTACACCCGCTCCAAGCCCGAGTGGCTCGAGGCGCCCGAGGGCGTCGAGTGCTTCGAGGCCCTGACGCCGGGGTTGGGGACGGCGACATAACAGGGGTCGGCTGCGGGACAGTGTGTAATCCTGCGCTAAGGCGGGCGAACTGGCGCCATGAGGCCGGTATCTCAAACGCTGGTACGGGAAATAGGGTTTCGGGAGGCTCGAACAACCATCAGAGCCGTGTGTTTTCTCGTTTCAATTTCAAGATGTCGGAAGCGGTAGCCTTGTTGAACTTCTGTTGTCACCCCGACCAATCCCGTGTCGGGAGCGTGGCGATCAGCCGGTTGCGACCCATAGCGGAAGTGCTGGCCCGTTGCAGTGTATCTCGGCAAAAGGGCCCCTGCGGTTGCTATCGGCGCTCGAGGCGTGCGATGTGCGAGGCCTAATTGGACAGAGCGGCTTCGTACTTGCCCTTTGTGGAAATGTAGATGAGACATTCGGTGCCCGCTGTGCAGGCAATCTCATGCGCCGCATCTCCACGTGATCCAAAGTAGCTTCCTGGGGCCAGATCGGTGGCGCTTGAATTGGATCCCGCCGTGCGGTGGATTGCTTGCCCCGCTATCAGGACGGCCCGCAGCCAAGCGCCGTTGCCGCGCAAATCTCCCGAGTAGCCGACCGGCAGCTTGAGAAAGGTTCCGTTTCCCTGACCGGCTTCCGGGCTGCCCCAAAGAAATGCTATTTGCGGGGTGCCGTTCGAAGCCGGGCTTCCTGATAGATCAAACCAGGCGATATCGGACACGTCCAACCAAACGATGTTTCGCGCTTCGAGATTCACCGGCCGCTCGCCGTTGTCGAAGTCCTCTTCAGCTGGCTGAACCAGATACGGCCCCTCCAAAATCTCCAGAAACGCTGTTGCCCGGCTTCCCTTCCTGGCTGCCGTGATGTGGGTCTCACCAGCCGGTTGGGTCCAGAACGATCCAGGCCCCATCCACATTGGCTGCGCTTCTGGGTCGTCATTGTGCACGGCGCCGGTAATGACCACGGCGCGGTAGGTTATGTTGTGAATATGGGGGGGTGAGGAGAAACCATCTGCGAACTCGATGAGTGTGCCTGTCGCAACGTTCTGCTTGATGTCACCCCAGAGAACCCCGGCTTTGGGGCTAGCGTCTCCGCGCAATGGGTTGAGCGGCTGGAACTCGATTTCGGATCTCGCGACGACCTCGATGGATTGCTCGGCAAGCGCCACGCCGCTTGAAATGGCCAATGCAACTGCCAGCAAAGGGATAAGGGGTCGTCCGTTCATTGGCATCTCCATCAGTTTTCCGCGGTTCCACGATGCTTTCGTCACCATTTCATGATCTTCTAAAGTTTCCGCAAAACCAAACAATCCGCTTTTTTCTTAAATTACTATTCGCTATTACTTCATAATGGATCTCGACCTGAAGTCTGTCAGACTCTTCCTTCGAGTTGCCGCCTTGGGCGCTATCGGACGGGCCGGTGCCGAATTCGGTCTTTCCGCCACGGCTGCGACACAGCGCATACGAGCATTAGAAGAAGCTATTGGCGCACAGCTTCTCAACCGTACGACGCGCGCAGTTTCCCTGTCGGCTGATGGCGAAGTCTTTCTGGCCCACGCCAAGCGCATCGTCTCCAGTGTCGAAGACGCGTTTGCTGATGTACAGTGCAGCCCAGATGCAATGCGAGGTGAGTTGCGGATCGCAAGCTCAGCCTCTTTCGGGCGTAAGCAGATCGCCCCCTACGTGGCAGAATTCCTGGATACCCATCCGAACATATCAATCCAGCTCGATATGAGCGATGCTGTGGTTGATATCGTCAAGCAAGGCATGGATCTCGCTATCCGACTTGGTGAGTTGGCCCCCTCGGCGCTTAAGGCACGGGCGATTGCAGCGAGCCCGCGGGTTTTGGTGGCTGCGCCGAGATACCTCGAGCGTAGAGGCGTGCCAGACCGACCAGAGGACCTAAAGGCGCATAACTGCCTTACCCGCGAGGATGCCAGAACTTGGAGGATGCGAACACCAGACGGCTCAGTTTCAGAGGTTCGCGTGTCGGGCAACTTCGCAACAAATCTCGCTGAAGGCATCACGACAACCGCATTGTCAGGGCTCGGCGTCGCGCGAAAATGCAGATGGGAGATTGCCGAGCACCTCGAAAGTGGTGCACTGGTCACGCTGCTTGACAGTCACATCATTGTTCCCGAATGGAGGGTTTTCGCTGTTCGCCCCCCGGCGCCCCAGCCGCCGCCACGGGTGAGAGCCTTCACCGAGTTTCTCGAGACCAAGTTGCGGTCGGTTCCGTCGCTCGCGATCGAGTAGGAGTAATCGTGCAATCCATGCCGATTAACCCAACGATCCTCTAGAGTTCTTATTGCCGGAAGCTCGTTGAGTACGGCCTTTCTTTGCTGTGCCGAAGAATGATTGAATTTGGCCAAAATCGCCATTGGCAAGCAGGAGTCGACGACGGAGAAACCATCCCTGACAGCCGTGGTCGCGCTCACCTCAGGATTCCACAGCTTTCCGGAACCGACCACCAACACTGGCTAACCCGAAGCAACCTCCCTTCACATCGAAAAACCCGATAGACTGGCCACCCGCAACGGGAGAGCTTCGGCGATGGCCAGCGTCAACGATTTCGATCTGCGTTTGCTCAAGGTGTTCGACACGGTGGTGCAGTGCCACGGTTATGCCGGGGCCCAGGCGCGGCTCAACGTCAGCCAGTCGACCCTGTCGAGCCAGATGACCGCCCTGGAGCAGCGCTTGGGTCTGCGTCTCTGCCAGCGCGGGCGGGTTGGCTTTCGCCTGACCGAGAAGGGCGCGGCGGTGCACGACGCGGCCGAGCAGCTGTTCGCGGCGGTCCAGCGCTTCCAGGCGGAGGTCGCGGCCCAACGGGGGCGCCTGGCCGGCACCCTGCGCGTCGGCCTGGTCGACCATACCGTGACCAACCCCACCGCGCCCTTGCACCGGGTGATCGAGCGTTTCGACCGGCGCGACCACCAGGTGCGCTTCGACCTCACCGTGGCCGAGCCCCAGCAGCTGGAACAAGCAGTGCTCGACGGCAAGCTGCACCTGGCAATCGGCCCCTTCGCGCGCAAGCGCGAGGCGCTGACTTATCAGCCCCTGTTCGCCGAGCGCCACCTGCTCTACTGCGCCCGTGGCCACCGGCTGTTCCCTAAAGCCGACCAGGCGATCACCAAGGCCGAGCTGGGCCGCGCCCAGTTCGTCGCGCGCAGCTACATGCACGGCGCCGACCTGCGCAAGGCCGGCCTGGCCGAGGCGGCGGCCCAAGCCTCCAACATGGAGGCCCAGGCGATCCTGATCCTCTCGGGCGACTACATCGGCTTCCTGCCCGACCACTACGCCCGGCCCTGGCAGGACAGCGGCGAGCTCCGGCCGCTCAAATCCAAGCGCTTGGCCTACAGCTCCCGCTTCAGCCTGATCGCCCGCCGGGGCCTGCCCCGCACCGAGGTCATGGAGGCTTTCGTCGAGGACCTGATGGCGCTGTTGAAGGAGGCGCGAAGCTAGAGCATCCCGGCCTTACATCGAAAATTCCGAACTAAGCTTGGGGCCCCGACTATAGGTACAGGGCCGCGCTTCGGCCTAGAATGGGCGCGCATAGAGCAAAGAGGAGGCTGACATGTCGGACAACAGCTACGAGACCGGGCGTCTCAACCTGCCCTTCGTCGGGCACTGCACCTTCGGCAAGAAGCCGATCTGTCTCGACTGGGACAAGATCGATGCCGACGTGGCGGTGCTCGGCATCCCCTACGACATGGGAACGCAATACCGCTCGGGCGCGCGCTTCGGGCCGCGGGCGATCCGCGAGGCCTCGACTTTGTTCTCCTTCGGCCACGGCGGCGCCTATGACTTCGAGGACGATGTGGTCTACCTGCCGGTCAAGGACGTCAAGATCGTCGACATCGGCGATGCCGACATGATCCACACGGACACCATCAAGAGCCACGCCAACGCCGAGTTCGCGGTGCGAAAGATCCTGAAATCAGGCGCCCTGCCGGTCATGCTGGGCGGCGACCACGCGGTGCACATCCCCTGCATCCGGGCCTACGACGACCAGCCGCCGGTCCACCTGATCCACATCGACGCTCACCTGGACTTCGTCGACGAGCGCCACGGGGTGCGCTACGGCCACGGCAATCCGCTGCGCCGAGCCTCGGAGATGAAGCACGTCACCGGCATGACCCAGCTGGGCATCCGCAATGTCTCCTCCTCCAACAAGCGGGATTACGAGGCGGCGCGCGCGGCCGGCTCGGACATCCTCTCGGTGCGCGACGTGCGGCGCCTGGGCACCGAGGGGGTGCTGGCCCGGGTGCCCAAGGGCGTGCGCTTTTACGTCACCATCGACATCGACGGCTTCGACCCCTCGATCGCGCCGGGCACCGGCACGCCGAGCCACGGCGGCTTCCTCTATTACGAGGTCTTGGAAATCCTCCAGGGGCTGGTCGAGCAGGGCGAGGTGGTCGGCATGGACCTGGTCGAAGTCGCGCCCGACTACGACCACGCCGGCATCACCGCGTTCCTGGCAGCCCAACTTTTGATGAACTTCCTGGGCTTCATCTTCGAGGCCAAGAAACAGAAGGCCAATGCCGAAAGCGAGGCCGTGGTCATGGCGAAGTAGCGGGGGCCACAACACGCTTGTCCATCAAATTGGTCCCTCCCTAGGGGCAAGCGTGGTAGCGTCACATTCATTCTGTTCGAGCGCATCGCCTGCGGTGCGCTCTCGCCAGCTTATTGAATGCTTCGATTGGCGATCCGCCCACAGGAAATGACGGGAAAGGGACCATGCCCAAAGCAAAACGAAATTATTTGACCCGTGGCCGCGTACTGAAATCCAACGATCTGGACACGCAGACCTTTTCACGGGTCGTCGCCCGCCGCGCCAGAGCGCTGGGACGCAAGTACGATCTTCTGTTCGACAAGTCGAAGCGCGATGGCAAGCTCTCCGAGCGCTTTCGCAGCGAGGTCAAGAGCGTTTCACCCATTGCCGCGCCAGATGCGGCGCTGAGCAAGAAGGTCCGGGCTCAAGAAAAGTCGATCAAGGAATTCTATGAGAAGGTCCATGAGGACGCCGACTTCCTGCCGGCCAGATTCTTGGAGGACGGCGCCCGGCTGGTCCCCGCGGTGTGCCGCATGGCGGTCGTCGCGACCGACGGCAATCGCTACACCGGCACCGGGTTCCTGGTCGCCCCGGGCTTCATCATGACCAACAATCACGTGCTCGAGACCACAGACTGGGCCGAGCACAGCTTGGCGATCTTCGATTTTCAAGAGGGCGGCGACTCCCTGCGCGTTGGGCTTGAGCCGGAACGCTTTTTCCTAACCAACAAGGCGCTCGACTACACCATCGTCGCCTGCAACGAGCGGCTGGTCCAAGACATCGCCCCCGTGCCGCTGCTGCAGAATCCCTCGCTCATCACCCGCGGCGAGCGCGTCTATATCATTCAGCACCCCCGTGGCCGGCCCAAGGAGGTCGTCTTGCGCAACAACGAAGTCACACGGGTGCGGGACACGGTCGTGCACTATCGCGCCGACACGGAAGGCGGCTCCTCGGGCTCGCCGGTGTTCAACGAAGACTGGGAGCTGGTCGCGCTTCATCATGCCGGATGGACCGAAGGGCCAGGGCGAACCCAAGCAACCAACGAAGGAGTCTCAATCGCCGCGATCATCCGGCACCTGCAAGGCCGCAGCGATGCCGGTTCGGGCAATCGGGGCGTCGAGCGGATCCTGGCCAACGTGCGAGACAGCTCCCCATTCCTTGGCTTCTTCGATCACCAGCGCTCCTACGAAGTCTCCGTAGGTTCCTGGACCGGCAGCTCGGACTACGCGGACATCGGCTTTTGGAACATCGAGAACTTCAACGACAACATTGGCGACAGAAGGGTGGAGACGGTCGCCGACGTGGTGTCCAAGCTGGCGCTCGATGCCTTTGGCTTGACGGAGGTGGAAAAGGGCGCCGTGGATAAGCTGATCGCGCGGCTCGAACTGTTCGGCGACTCCTATGGCGCTGTGCTTGAAAACACGCCGGGCAGCCAAGACATCGCCATTCTCTACGACCGGGATACCACGAAGGTCGAGCGTCTGGACGATATCTACGAGCGGCACAAGACCAAGCTGAAGGCCAGAACCGGGGCCGGAAAGACCGCCTTTCCCCGTTATCCCCTCTTCGCCAAATGCACGATCAGGGAGGCGCTGGACGACGAGCCGGTGGAGTTCGTCATGATCGTTGTCCATCTGAAGGCCTATGTCAGTCATCCGCCGAGCCGCGACAGGCGCGCGCTGGCCGCGGAGAAGCTCGCCGAGATCGTCGAGGACATCAGGACCCGATTGGAGCTACCGGTCGTCATCGGCGGCGACTACAACGAGCTCATCACGACAGACGTGCTGGCGCCACTGTCCGACAGCCCCGATCTCTTCGCGCTGACGACTGACGACGCAGAAGATGGCGGGATCTCCTACGTGGGTGGCCGCCATCGCTCGCTGATCGACCACATCATCGTCAGCCGGGACGTGCCTATGGGGTCGATCCAAGACGACGACGCGGCCATCGTTCGCTTGGATCGCTCCGTGTCCGACTTTGCCTCCAAGGCCTCGGACCACGTGCCCATCGTCATGCGCATGGTCTATCGGGATCAAGCGGTTGACGAGCCGGACGGCAAAGAAGGGTCCTCGCTGCCCGTGCCACAAGGGGCGCGGCGCATGACCTACAAGTTCGAGTGATATCTAACTCTGCCGGCCCAGCCGCTCGCGCAGTTTCACGTAAGCGGTCTTGGCAAGGGGCAGGCCGCGCTCCTCGTAGCGCGCGCCGATCAGGGCGGCGCAGGTGATCGCGAGCGTCACCAGGACGGCGTAGAGATAGGTCTCGAGCGCGGCGCCGCCCAGGAAGATGTCGAAGGTCCGCGCCGGATTATAGACCCAGATCCGCCAGTCGAGCGCGGTCGACTCGCCGATCAGCGTGAGGAAAAGCGCGACTGCGATCATCACCGCGAGCAAACGCCGATAGGCCCAGAGCCGACGAAAGTCGACCAGCAGCTCGACCGCGAGCGCGCCGCCGGCGAAAAGCAGCGTGGTGACCAGGTAAGCGTAGATGCCGAGCTCCATGGCTACTCGGCCCCTTCGGCGGCCAGCCACTGGCCCGCGCGCCCGCGCAGCACCAGGGCCAGGCTGGCGATGAAGGCGGTCACCGTGGAGATGAAGAGGTACTCCTCGAGCGGCAGGCCGAAGATCCATATCCCCAGGTTGGTGTCGGCCGGGAAGGACCAGATCACGGTCAAGGTCGCCCAAAGATCCCAAGGGATGGAAAACACCAGGGCCCAAAAGATGCAAAAGCAGATGGTCCGCTTGCAGCGCCATAAAATGGCGAAGTTGGTCAGCCACAGGAGGCCGAGCGGCAGCCAGACGAAGATCGCCAGCCATTTGATGTAGTCCATCGCGCCGCTCCTCTTGCGAATCCACCGCCCTTAGAATGCCATAGGACCATAGGCTGCTTGCAAGCCCGGCCCGCGCGCCCTATTCACCCTTTCTGGGGGGAGTTTGGTGACGGGAGCTGTGCAGATCGATGGACACTCCAGGCGAGGATCTGCCGCGCCGGGTCGCGGCGGCGGCGCGCGCGCCCCTCGGCGAGGCCACGGGCCTGCCGCCGGAGGCCTATCATAGCGAGGCGCTCTACGCGCTTGAGCAGGAGCATATCTTCGCCAAGGAATGGCATTGTGTCGGCCTGGCCGCCGAGGTCCCCGGGCCGGGCGACTACCTGACCTTCACCATTGCCGAGCAGCCGGTCGTCGTTGTGCGCGGCGCCGACGGCGCCTTGCGCGCCTTCGCCAACGTCTGCCGCCACCGCATGATGCGCCTGGTCGAGGGCCGCGGGACCTGCAGCCATTTCGTCTGCCCCTACCACGCCTGGAGCTACGGCCTGGACGGCCGCCTGATCGCAGCGCCCCATATGAACGGGCTCGACAAGGGCCAACACGCCCTCAAGCCCCTGCGCTGTGAGCTCTGGCAGGGCTGGATCTACATCACGCTCGACAACCAAGCCGAGAGCGTGGCGGATCGCCTGGACGAGCTGGCGCCGGTGGTCGGACGCTACCGCATGGCCGGCTACCGGCCGGTCATCGCCGAGGATTTCCGCTGGCGCACCAACTGGAAGATCCTGAGCGAGAACTTCATGGAGAGCTACCACCTGCCGGTCGCCCACCGGGAGACGGTCGGCGCGTGGATCACGGTCGACGACATGGGCTTTCCGGAAAGTACCCACGACAGCTTCACCTACCAAACCTTCGTCAAGCGCGAGGACGCCAAGTACGGCCGGGCCCGCCCGGGCAACGACCATCTGGAGGGCGCCTGGCGCGGCACCTCGGTCATGCCGACGGTCTTTCCGGCCCACATGTACGTTCTGGCGCCCGATCACCTCTGGTATCTCACCCTGCGGCCCGAGGGGGTCGACTCCGTCCAGGTGCGCTTCGGTGTCGCGCTCGCGCCCGAAGCCATGCCGGAAGACGACCGCCGCGAGGCCGAGATCGCCGAGCTGCGCGCCTTCTTCGACAAGGTCAACGAGGAGGACCGCATCTTGGTCGAAGCGGTCTTCGAGAACGCCAAGGCGCCGCTTTCCAGCGCCGGCCCCTTAAGCTGGATGGAGCGCGAAATCCACGACTTCAATCGCTATCTGGCCAGGCGCCTTGCCGACGCTTAGCCCCCGGCTAGTGGGCCATCAAGACCGGCACGTTCATGTGCTGCAAGATGTGCCGGGTGACGCCCCCGAAGAGGTCCTCGCGCAGCCGGGCATGGCCGTAGGCGCCCATCACCAGGACGTCCGGCTGAGATTGAGCGCAATGGTCCAGAATGGCCGCGCCGATGCCGTCCTTGGCCGCGCTGAGGCGCACGCGCTTTGCCTCGATGCCGTGGCGGGCCAGGTGCCTTAGAATGTCGCGGCCCGGCGGGACACTGGGCGGCGTGCCGTGGCCGGGTGCGGCGACCCGCACCACATCCAGGCGCTTCTTGGTTTCGAGGATCTGCATGGCATCGGAGAGCGCCCGCGCGGCCGGCCGGCTGCCGTCCCAGGCGACCGCGGCGAACTCCTGAAAGGGTCTGACCTCATAGCCGTTGGGCACCACGATGAGCGGCTTGCCCGAGCGCAGCACCAGATCCTCGGCGCGCACCCGCAGGCGCTTGTTGTCGCCGGCCTCGGAAAACTGACCGATCACCAATAGGTCATGGAATCGTGCCAGGCGCGCCAGGTGCTCGTTGGTCTGGCCCTCCTCCACATGCCAGGCGACCTCGCCGGCAAAGCCGCTCGCGGCGACCGCTTCGCGGAAGCCCGCCTCGATCTCGGCGACCGCCTCGTCGCCGGCCTTGACCAGAGACTCGTGGACCTCCTTTGGCATCCAGCGGCGCACCTGGGGCTCCAGATTGAGCGGCAGGCGCACGTGCAGGCCGCTCAGCGCCGCATCGTACTTCCGGCACATCTGGAGCGCGAAGGCGAGTGCCGCCTTGGAGTTGCTGCTGTCGTTATAGGCAACCGCGAGGTCCTTGATCGCCATTGGGCCTTCCTTGTGTCTAATGTTAATTAATTGGGATATATTGTCCCAATTATCGTGTTTTACACATTTTGTCAAGCCGGCACTCTGCTTGGGCACGGCAAAGTTGTTCGGTGGAATTTTAGGCGGCGGGCTCGTCGGCGCCGTCGCTGCCCGAGGCCCAGACGGCACCCAGGCGCTCGGCCGCCGCCGTCATCTTGGGCAGTTGGGCGATGCAGTCCTCGGCGGTCATGCGGGCGTGGGGCGCGTGGACGGCAAGGCCGGCGATGATCCGCCCCTTGCGGTCCTCGATCGGCACTGCCAGGGCAACCATGCCGACGGCGTACTCCTGATTATTGACCGAGTAGCCGTCCCGGCGGATCGCCTTGAGCGCGTCTTCCAAGCGCTCCCGGTCGGTGATCGTGGTCTCGGTGAAGCGGGTGAGCTGAATCGTCGACAGAAGCCTTTGGCGCGCCCGGGTCGAGAGGTTGGCCAGCAGCAGCTTGCCAATCGCCGTGCAGTGCACGGGCACATGACTGCCCGCGTGGAGCTGAACCCTGAGCGGCAGATCACACTCGACCCGCTCGATATAGAGCACCTCGTGGCTGTCGAGCACGCCGACGTTGCAGGTCTCGCCGATCTCGCCGACCAGATCCTGAAGGATGCCGCGGATCGGACCCCGTTGATTGAGCGACTGCAGGCTCTCCAGCGCCAGGCGCATCATGCGCGGGCCAAGCAGGTAACGGTCCCGGTGGGCGTCGCGCTGAAGCAGGCCGTTGCTCTCGAGCTGCTGGAGGACCCGGTGAATGGTCTGGCGCGGCAGGCCGAGCTGCACGGTCAGATCCGGCAGGCCGACCGGGCCGGCCTGGCCGATCACGCTTTCCAGCACGGCCAAGGCTTTCTCAAGGGCGGAGCCGCGCTCCTGTTTCATGTGGCCTTCGGCCATCACCCACTCGCTCGAACCAATTTACCGTCACGGAATATATAGCAGAGACGGACCCGCGACACAAAAACGCGTCCGCCCTGTCTCGAATTTCTAATTTTTGGCGCTTGACATACTGCATAAATTTCATAAACTGAGATATCTTGTCCCATTTAATAATAATTGAGCAATAATAGATGGGGCCAACACTGAACCAAGCCGTGCTGGCGATAGGGGCATTCGATCCCCGCCAAGACCGCGGCGTTGCATCGGAGGCAACACCATGTCTGGACGTCTACTCAGGTCATTTATCGTGGCCGCGGCGCTTGGCTGCGCGGCGAGCGTTACCTCGGCAGCGGCCCTGGAAAAGCCCGGCGGCTTCCCCAAGCGGCCGATCACCATCATCGTGCCCTACGGCGCCGGCGGCGGCTCCGACCAGCTCTCCCGTGCCATGGCGTCCTCCTTGGAGAAGGTCGCCGATGTCGGAGTCCAGGTGGTCAACAAGCCGGGCGGCGGCGGCCTGGCCGCGGTGCCGGACTTCATGACCGCGCCGGCCGACGGCTACACCATCATGGAAGCGATCGACGACGCGGTGACCAACCACGTCTCGGGCAAGCTGCGCGAGCATCCGGCCGAGGATTGGGTGCCGATCGCCATGGCCCAGATTACCTTCAGCCAGATCTACGTGCGCCCGGACGACGAGCGCTTCAGCGATTGGGAATCCTTCGTTGCCTATGCCAAAGCCAATCCCGGCAAGCTCAAGGTCGCCAACGTCGGCAACCTGGGCTCCATGGAGCGGGTCAACATGCTCAAGATCGAGCAGGGTGCCGGCTTCGAGTCCAAGCAGGTCGCATTCGATAAGCCGGCCGAGCGTTACTCGGCGCTGATCGGCGGCCACGTGGACGCGCTGTTCGAGCAGCCGGGCGACGTGCGCAACTTCCTGGACAGCGGCCTCATGAAGCCGATCCTGACAGTCTACGACGAGCGCCCGGCCGAGTTTGCCGAGGTGCCGAGCCTGCCGGACGCCGGTCTCGACTTCACGCCCCTGCTGCGCTTCCGGGGCTTCTGGATCCACGGCGACGTGCCCGAAGACCGCCGGGCCTATCTGGAAGCGGCCATGAAGCAGGCCTGGGACTCGGACTCCTTCCAGAAGTTCAACAGCAGCAAGTACATGCATCTGATCAACAGCTACCGGGACACCTCCGGATCGAAGGAGCTGATCAACGACGCCGTCGGCACCTACAGCGACGTCTACAAGGAAATCGGCTTGATCCAATGACAGCGGGCAGGCGGGCCCGCCCGGCGCGGCCCGCCACCGCCTTTCGGAGGGCGCGATCATGAGTGCATCACCCCAAGCCAAAGGCATCTGGATCGAGCTGGTCGTGTGGCTCGGCCTGACCCTGGTCGCCTTTGTTCTGACGTTCCAATTTTCCGCCGAGGTCGGCAGCTACGCCTGGGGCGCGGCAAGTTGGCCTAGGGCGATCATCCTGATGATGGCGCTGGGCGCCGTCGTGCAGTGCCTCTTTCGCCTGCGCCAAGCCAGCGGCGCCCCGGCGGCCGCCGGCAAGAAAGCCGCTGCCTTGCCTATCAAGCTGCTTTTGGTCTTCGGCGTGCCCCTGCTGTACGTCTTTCTGCTGCCGCGCACGGGCTTCTACGTGACCACCCCGTTCTTCCTGCTGGCCTACCTGATGGTGCTCGGCGAGCGCCGGCCCAAGGTGCTGATCGGCGTCAGCCTGCTGATCTATGTGCTGATCAACCTACTGTTCAGCGTTCTGTTCTTCGTCGCCCTGCCGACCGGCACCTGGCCGGGCTTCTACGACTTCAGCAATTGGCTGGTCTCGCTGCTGCAATAGGAGACCCTCATGAGCACCATAGAGATCTTCCTGAGCGGCGCCGCTATTCTCTTCACCGACCCGACCGCGCTGATGCTGTTCGCCGGCGGCTTGGTGGGCGGTATGCTGTTCGGCTCAATCCCGGGCATCAACATGCTGACCCTGGGGGCGGTAATCCTGCCCTTCACCGCGGCCATGGAGCCGACCCACGCGATTATGCTCTATGCCGTGATCTATTGCGCCGGCGTGTTCGGCGGGGCGATCACCGCGATCCTGTTCAACATCCCCGGCTCGCCCGAAAACGCGCCGACCGCTTTCGACGGCTATCCCCTGGCCCAAAGCGGCCAGGCCGGCAAGGCGGTCGGCGCCGCGGTCTCTTGCTCGGCGCTTGGCGGGCTCGCCTCGGCGACCTTGATGATCCTGGCGACCCCCTTGATCGCCGCTTGGGCGGTGCGCGCCTTCGGGCCGCCGGAGATCTTCGCTCTGATCTGCTTCGGCCTCGCGGTCTCGGCCAGCGTCGGCGCCCAGAACCTCTGGCGTGGCTGGCTTTCGGTCCTGCTCGGCCTCTTGATCGCGACCATCGGCAGCGATCCGGCCGACGGCGTGGCGCGCTTTTCCTTCGGCACCTATTACCTTCTGGCCGGGATTCACTTCATTCCGCTCATCCTCGGCATGTTCGCGGTCGCCGAGGTTTTCGCCCAGGGCGAGAAGCTGCTGGCCGGCAGCCAAGGCCGCATCAAGGTCGGGCTCGACTTCCCAAGCTTCGCCGAGTTCTGGCGGGTGCGCTTCACCGTGCTGCGTTCCATGGTCGTCGGCTTCTTCGCCGGCATCCTGCCGGGCATCGGCGCGACGCTCGCCGCCTTCCTGAGCTACAACGAGGCGGTGCGCTGGTCGAAGACGCCGGAGAAGTTCGGCAAGGGCGAGCTGAGTGGCGTGGTCGCATCGGAGACCGCCAACAACGCGGCGACCGGCGCGGCCATGATCCCGCTCTTAGCGCTCGGCCTGCCGGGCGGGGCGCTGACCGCCATGATGATCGGGGTGTTTCAGATCCACGGCATGGAGCCGGGGCCGCTGGTCTTCATCACCTCGCCGGATCTGGTCGGCGTCACCTTCGCGGCCATGTTCTTCGCCAACCTCTGCATCTTCGGGCTCGGCTGGCTGCAGACCAAGACCGTGGTGCACCTCTTGCGCATCCCCTTCCCGCTCTTGGCGCCGGCGATCCTTCTGATCGCCACGATCGGCTCCTTCGCGGTGCGCAACCTGACGGTCGACATCTGGGTCATGTACATCGCCGGAATCGCCGCGTTCCTGCTGCGCCGCACCGGCTACTCGGTGGCCGGCATCGTGCTCGGCCTGATCCTGGGGCGGCTCGGCGAATCGAGCTTCACCAAGTCCATGCAGCTTTTGGACTACGACATCTTCGCCCTCTTCACCCGGCCGATCGCCGCGATCCTGCTGATCGTCGCAATCGCCACCGTTGGCTTTAACCTCTATAAGGAGGTTCAAACATCGAAGCGGCCGCTCAAGGCGGCGCTCGAGCAGTAAGGAGTGGAACTCGTGACGACGCAAACTGCCCTGACCGTCGAACCGGAGGCCGCGCGGCGGAGCCCCGAGGAGGTGGTCGGCGCGCTGATCGGCCGGGGCCGGGCGGCCATGGAGCGCCTGGAAGGCGCCGGCCAAGCGCGGGTCGACGAAGCGGTCACCGCGCTGGCCTGGTCGATCTATCAGCCCGAGAATGCCCGGGCCCTGGCCGAGGAAGCGGTGCGCTCGACCGGTCTGGGCAATGTGCCGGACAAGATCACCAAGAACACCCGCAAGACCTTCGGCGCCCTGCGCGACCTGCTGCGGGCCAAGACCGTCGGCGTGATCGAGGAGGATCCGGCCAAGGGCCTGGTCAAGTTCGCCAAGCCGGTCGGCGTGGTCGCCGCGGTCTGCCCCTCGACCAACCCGGCGGCAACGCCAATCAACAAGGCCATGATGGCGCTCAAGGGCGGCAACGCGGTGGTCATCGCGCCTTCGCCGGCCGGCTGGTCGGCCTCGGCCATGACCGTCGACCTGGCCCGGGCCGAACTGGCGCGCATCGGCCTGCCGGCCGACCTGATCCAGATCCTGCCCCAGCCGGTCGACAAGGCGCTGACCCAATCGCTGATGAACCAGGCCGACCTGGTGGTCTGCACCGGCTCTCAGAACAACGTGCGCCGGGCCTATTCCAGCGGCACGCCGGCGATCGGGGTGGGTGCCGGCAACGTGCCGGTGATCGTCGACGGCTCGGCCGACCTGGACGACGCGGCGGCCAAGATCTGCGCGTCGAAGACCTTCGACAATGCGACCTCCTGCTCGTCGGAGAACGCCCTGGTCATTCTGGACGAGGTCTACGACGACGCCATCGCCGCCCTGGAGCGGGCCGGCGGCTACATGGCGGACGCCGAAGAGCGCGCCCGTGTGCTCGACACCCTTTGGGTCGACGGCAAGCTGAACCGCCGGGTCATCGCCAAGGACCAGGCGGCGCTTGCCGAGGTTTTCGGCCTGCCCGACGCGGCGCGCGCCAAACGCTTCGTGATGGTCGAGGAGAAGGGCGTCGGCGCGGGCTATCCCCTGTCCGGCGAGAAGCTTTCCTTGGTGCTGACCGTCTACCGAGCGGCCGACTTTCAGGCCGCCAAGGACATCGTGCGCGAGATCCTGACCTTCCAGGGCATGGGCCACTCCTGCGGCATTCACACCAAGGACGCCGGCCACGCCCGCCAGCTTGCCGAGGAGCTCGACGTGGTGCGGGTGCTGGTCAACCAGGCCCATACGTTCGGCAATGGCGGCAGCTTCGACAACGGGCTCAACTTCACCCTCTCCATGGGCTGCGGCACCTGGGCCGGCAACTCGATCTCCGAGAACCTCAACTACCGTCACTTCATCAACATCACCCACCTGGTCACAACGATCCCCGAGGACAAGCCGAGCGAGCAGGATCTCTTCGGCGCCTATTGGGGCAAGTACGGCAAAGCGGGGAGCGCGGACAGGTGAACTTCGAGGAACACGCGGCCAAGCCGCTTTTGGGCGAGGTCGGAATCGCGGTGCCGAAGAGCGGCATCGCGGAAAGCGCCGAAGCGGCCCGCGCGCTGGCCGCCGAGATCGGTCCGGTCGCGGTCAAGGCCCAGGTGCCGACCGGCAAGCGCGGCAAGGCCGGCGGCATCAAGCTGACCGCGACGCCGGAGGAAGCGGCCGAGGCGGCCGAGCAGATTCTGGGCATGGAAATCTCCGGCCACCCGGTCGCCAGCCTGCTGGTGGAGGCTCAAATCAAGATCGCCCAAGAGCTCTACGCCGCCGTGCTGACCGATACCTCGAGCGGCCAGCCCCTGGTGATCTATTCGACAAAGGGCGGCATGGACATCGAGGCCGTGGCTGCCGAGGAGCCGAACGCGGTGCGGCGGCGGGCGGTCGACATCGCGCACGGCTTCTCCCTGGACGACGCCCGGGCCATGGTCGCCGAGATCGGCCCCGAGGGCGCGGTCGAGGCGGTCGCCCAGGTGCTGGCCGCGCTCTATGCACTCTACCGAAAGCGCGACGCCGAGCTGGTCGAGATCAATCCCCTGGCGCTGACCGAGGACGGCCAGGTCATCGCGCTCGACTGCAAGTTCACGCTCGACGATTCCGCCCTGGTCCGCCAGCAGGACATCGCCGATCAGGGCGCGCCCGAGGTCTTGAGCCCGCTCGAGGCGCGCGGACATGAGCACGGCCTGCGCTACATCGAGCTGGACGGCGACATCGGCATCTTGGCCAACGGCGCCGGGGTCACCATGACGACCATGGACGCGGTGACCTACTACGGCGGCCGACCGGCCAACTTTCTGGAGATCGGCGGCGAGGCCTACACCAAGGCCAAGCCGGCGTTGGAGATCGTGCTCGCCAACCCCCGGGTCAAGAGCCTGGTGGTCAATTTCTGCGGCGCCTTCGCCCGTTGCGACGTCATGACCGAAGGGGTGATTCAGGCCTGGGAGGCGCTGCGCCCGCAAATCCCGGTATTCTTCTCGATTCACGGCACCGGCGAGGTCGAGGCGGTCTCCTTGGTTCGCGAGCGCCTGAAACTCGAGCCTTTCGAGACCATGGACCAGGCGATCCAGGCCGCGATCGCCGCCGCAAAGGAGGCCGCGGCATGATCGTGCGCAAAGACGACCGCGTTCTGGTGCAGGGCATCACCGGCCGCCAGGGCACCTTCTGGACCGAGCGCATGCAGGACTGCGGCACCCGGGTGGTCGGCGGGGTCAACCCCAAGAAGGCCGGCACGACACACTTGGGCGTGCCGGTCCACGCCAGCGCGCGGGACGCGGCGGAGGCCGGCGGCTTCGACGTCTCGGTCATGTTTATTCCGCCGCTCATGGCCAAGGCCGCCGCGCTGGACGCGATCGAGGCCGGCGCCAAGACCGTGGTGATCCTGACCGAGTTCATCCCGGTGCACGACGTCATGGAGATCGTCCAGGCGGCGCGCGCCAACGGCGCGCGGGTGGTCGGGCCCAACACCGCCGGGCTGGTGACCCCGGGCGAGGGCTTCGTCGGCATCATGCCGGGCTTCAACGGCAACATCTTCCAGCCGGGCTCGGTCGGCGTGATCTCGCGCAGCGGCAGCCTGGGCACCTTGCTTTGCCTCAACATCGTCCAGGCCGGCTTCGGCCAGTCGGCCTTCATCGGCATCGGCGGCGACCCGGTCTCGGGCACCTCGACCCGGGACGCGCTCCAGGCGCTGGACGAGGACCCGCGCACCGAAGCGGTGGTCATCGTCGGCGAGATCGGCGGCACCAAGGAAGAAGACGCCGCCGACACCGCGGCCGGCATGAAGAAGCCGGTCGCCGCCTTCATCGCCGGCGGCGCCTCGCCGCCCGGCAAGAAGATGGGCCACGCCGGGGCCATCGTCATGGGCGATAAGGGCACCTATGCCTCCAAGGCCAAGGCGCTGAGCGAGGCCGGCGTGCGGGTGCTCGACCTGCCGTCCCAGGTCGGCCCGGCCTTGCGCGAGATGCTGGCCTAGACGACGGCGCCTGCCGGCCCCATATCTTGGCCTATGGTTCGGACACCAACCCTCGCTGCCCTCGCCACCCTGGCCGCCCTCGCAAGCCCGGCCGCCGCGGCGGAGAAGCCTGTCTACGGCGAGCTGGTCGACCAGGACTACAAGGCCGATATCAAATACTTCGTGACCTGGATCCCGACTGCGCCCAAGTGGTTCATCGGCCCCTGCATCGCCCACGAGGCCAACCCGGCAAAGCCGGTGCGCCTGCTCCAGGTCGACCAGACCTACAAGGCGGACATCGAGGTCCAGCTGGTGGAGGACAAATTCTTCGCCGAGCGGGTGTTCTGCCTGCGGTGAGCGGCTGGCTCGGACTGCTCCGATAGGGATTCAAGAAACAACCAGTGAGATCACAGAGTTCGCAGAGGAGCCACAGAGATCACTGAGATGCTTTGCATGACCTTCAACAGAACGTCGCCGGCATTCTGGAGAATGGTTTAGCCGTTCTCCAATCTTCTCTGTGACCTCTATGGCTCCTCTGCGAACTCTGTGATCCCACTGGTTGGTTTCTCAAAGATTCTTTTCCGCCAGTAGCTCGCCGATCGCCTGGTCGAGAAAGCGCTC
This sequence comes from Pseudomonadota bacterium, assembly GCA_039029395.1. GTDB lineage: Bacteria > Pseudomonadota > Alphaproteobacteria > Kiloniellales > JAKSDN01 > JBCCGG01. The sequence goes on from JBCCGG010000043.1 coordinate 45,171, forward strand.
GAAGGCCGGCTCGTTGCCCGGGTTCGCGACGCAGTGGCCCCAGGGCGAGTCGAAGGGCCGGAGTTCGGCGTTGGGCATGTGGCGCACCTCGATCTCGTTATCGGCTGGCGGGAAGTAGAGGTCCTGGGTGCAGGGGATCACGATCGCCCGGGCGGTGATCGCGCCCAAGGCCTTGGCGAAGTCACCGCCATAAAGCGGATTGGCGCTGATGTCGCCGTGCTGCCAGGACCACAGCTTGGCGAGCAGATCGTTGGCGTCCCAGTTCAGATGGTCTTCCTCCCAGTCCACCAAGAGATCCTCGAAGGTCTCGAATCCGAGTTTCTTGTAAAGCCCTTCCCGATAGAAGGTCTGGGAGAACGCCCAGCCGGCATAGACCCGGCCGAAGGCCTTGAGGCCGCGCGCCGGCGGGGCACCGTAGTCGCCGCCGTTCCACTCGCCGTCGGCCTGGAGCGCTGCCTTAACGCCCTCCAGAAAGACGATGTTGTGGGGCGAGGTCTTGGCCGAGGCGCAGAACGGCAGGATCGCGCCCACGCGCTCGGGAAACTGCGCCGCCCATTGGTAGGATTGGCAGCCCGCCATGGACCAGCCGGCCACCAGGGCCAAGCGCTCGATGCCCAGGCCCTCGCGCAGCAGGCGTTCCTGGCAGGCCACGTTGTCCCACAGGGTGACCTTGGGAAAGCGCGGCCCGTCGAAGGGCGCCGGGGTGTTGCTCGGCGAGGACGATAGGCCGTTGCCCATCAGGTTGATCGAAACGATGAAATGGCGGGCCGGGTCGAGCGCCCGGCCGGCGCCAAAGTAGCCTTCGTTGCGCGGGTGGCTGCCGGTGTAGAAGGTCGGCAGCAGGATCACGTTGTCCTTGGCGGCGTTCAGACTGCCATAGGTCTGGTAGACCAGCCTGGCGTCCGGCAAAATCTCGCCGGACTGCAGCAGAACCTCGCCGAGCTCGAAGACCTTTTGATCCATGGGCCCGCCCTTTCGCTCTTGAGATTCTCGAGAATTGCGGCTCCGGCCCGCGCCCCCACCCGGCCACCCAGTGCAGCATACTCTCGTGCGTGGCCGGGAGGGGGCGCGGGCCGGAGCCGAATCGACGAAAGTCGAAACTGATCTAGTAGAGCCGCAGGTATTCCTGGACCTCCCAATCGGTCACGGCCTGGTGGTAGCGCTCCCACTCGTCCACCTTGTAGTGCAGATAGGACGTCAACATGGTCTCGCCCAGCACCTCCTTTGCCAGGGAATCGTCACGCAGCAGCTCGGTCGCTTCGAGCAGGTTGCGCGGCAGATGCTGGGCGCCGGATTTCTTGATCTCTTCCGGGCTCATGGAATAGAGGTCTAGGTTCAAGGGCTCGCCGGCGTCGTACTTGTTGACCACGCCCTCGACCATGGCGGCGGCCGACATGCCCAGCCCCAGGTAGGGGTTCATGCACATGTCCGCGGCCCGGTTCTCGATCGCGTAGCGGCTTTGCGGCAGGCGCAGCATGGCCGAACGGTTGTTGTAGCCGTAGGTCATGTGGGTCGGCGCCCAGGTCACGGTGCCGCCCTCGAAGCCGCCGACCTTAGGCACCAGGCCGTTGTAGGAATTGACGGTCGGGCAGGCGATCGCGGTCAGCGCGCCGCCATGGCGCAAGAGGCCGCCGACCGCTTGATAGGCCTCGTCGGACCATTTGCCGTCCGCGCCCTCGAACAGGTTCTTGCCCGGCGTGTCGATCGCCTGAAGGGAGGTGTTCATGTGCGCGCCCGAGCGCCAGTCGCCAATCGTCGGCTTGGGCATGTAGGTGATGAAAATGCCGTGCTTCTTGGCGATCTCCTTCAACAGCACGCGCAGGAACACGAAGCGGTCGGCCATGCCCAGCACGTCCGTGTAGTGGAAATCCAGCTCGAACTGGGAGTATCCGCCCTCGGCGACGACGTCGTGCAGGTTCCAGCCAAGCTCCTCCAGAACGTCGATGCATTCGCTCAAAAAGCCCATGGAGTCGTTCGTATATTCAACGTCATAGCCAAAGGCTTGGCGGCGCGACCGAAGGCCCCGGCCGGGCAGAGGGTCGTTGTCGAAGGCTTTCTCCGGCTGGCCGTCAACCCAACGCATGGCGATGAACTCAGGCTCGATGCCGGCATAGATCGCATAACCCTGCTCGGCGGCGGAGCGTATCACGCGCTTCAGGGCGCTGCGCGGGCAGACGTTGTAGGGCTTATCCTCCCACCAGAGGTCGGCGAACATCCAGGCGCAGGTTTTGTTCCAGGGGCAGATCACCAAGGTGTCCAGATCGGGGACCGGGATCTGATCGGAATCGGCCGGGCCCAGCTCCGGCACGAAGGAGATCGAGTGCACCGCGAACTGCGGGCCCTTGCCGGCGCACAGAAGCTCGAAGTCGCTGATCGGCACCGGCTTGGTCTTGGGCTGCCCCAAGAGGTCGATCCAGCAGGATAGGATGTACTTAACCCCGGCCTTCTCCAGCTTCGCCTTTTCCTCGGCAACCCGCTGAGGGTCGGGCAGAGCTTGGGCCATGGTTTGTGGTGCAGTGATTTCCAACATCGCCTTATCTCCTCACGGAAGGTCGCGTTTCAACAGGAACTGGTTTTTGTACATGGCAAGGCCGCTCATCACCTCGATCTGGGCGATGTCGGCTTGGTCGTGGCAATGGCGCTCGAGAAACTCGAGGAAGCTCTCCTCGGAGTCGGTGACGATCTCGACCAATAGGTCGAAGCGCCCGGTGACCCAAAGGATGTAGACCACCTCGGGATGGCGCGCCAAACGCTCGGCCACCTTCTTGGGGCTCGAGCTCGACGCCACCTTGAGGCCGAGCATGGCGTCGGCCTTGTAGTGAAAGGCGGTCGGGTCGGCGATCGCCACGATGCGTAGCATGCCCGAGCGCTTCATCCAGTTGACCCGGTTGCGCACCGTGCCTTCCGAGACCTCGAGCCGCTCGGCGATCTCCTTGAACGGCAGGCGCCCGTCCTGCTCCAGCAGGCTGACGATCGCCCGGTTGAGGCCGTCCATCGGCGAGGCCAGGATCGGCGATTTCGGCAACCCGCCTTGCAACGCGCCGGCCGGCAGATCGCCGTTGCCATCGTTGCCGCCGTTTCCCTGCGCCGTACCGGCGCGGCCTTTGGCGCCGCGCGCCTTGGAGTCTGACTCAGCCATGAAAGGCAACGCACCCCGTCAAATACGAATTCAGCATCTGTATACCCGAAATTTTGCGTAAAGCAAAAAATAATTTACTTTTCTACGTAATCGGGTATAACGAACTCCTTGCAATGTGAAATTCGCACGGGATGGGGCGCGCCGTGACAGGATTTGAGCAAGCACCCGCCAGGCGGTCCTGCAACATCGCCAGAGGCACCCAGGGATGACCTCGGCGAGTCGGACGATCTCGGCCTTAGGCGCCGACGAGACGAAGGCTGCCACCGGGCGCAGCCGGCGGCGCCGGCGCGTCTTCGAGTTCAAGCGCGCCATCCCCCGAAGCTGGACGATCCTTCTGGGCATCGCCGTTTGGGTGATCTTCTTCGGCATCTGGGAGCTGGCGGTCGCGCTCAAGCTGGCCAACGCCGTGCTGCTGCCTGGGCCGGCCAAGGTGCTGGAGAGCTTCGTCACCCTGTTCGGCGAGAAGCACTATCTGAACGACATCGGCGTCAGCCTGTTCCGCATCGTTGCCAGCTTCACCTTGGCTTGCCTGGTCGCCGTGCCGCTCGGCATCCTGATGGGCACCTTCAAAACGGTCGAGGCCTTCTTCAATCCCTTCGTCTCGGCAGCGCGCTATCTGCCGGCGCCCTCGTTCATTCCGCTCTTGCTGATGTGGCTCGGCGCCGGCGAGGAGCAGAAGCTGGCGCTCCTGTTCCTGGGTGTCATCTGGTTCCTGATCACCTTGATCATGGATCACTCCAAGGGCGTGCCGGTCGATCTGATCAACACCGCCGTGACCCTGGGCGGCCGGCGCCGCCAGGTGCTCTTCACGGTGATCGTGCCGGCGGTCCTGCCCAACGTGGTGACCGCCATGCGCCAGATGCTCGCGGTCAGCTGGACCTACCTGGTGATCGCCGAGATCGTCGCAGCCGATTCCGGCATCGGCGCCATGATGATGCGCGCCAAGCGCTTCGTGCACATCGACGAGATCATGGCCGGAATTCTAACCATCGGCGTCTTGGGCCTGACCTTCGATATGGCCCTACGCTGGCTGCACAAGAGGCTCTTTACCTACCTGGAAGACGAACAGACCTGAAAACTCTTTGCGCGGGCCGCCGCCCGCGCCGACGAAACAGGAGGAGGATCATATGAAACTTTTCAGAAACGCCC